>NZ_MSCJ01000001.1:1488534-2977068 GCF_002954615.1 Photobacterium angustum
GTTGTAATCAAGCTCTAAATTAGTCCCGTTAGCTTGATAATATTCACTATCTATTGCTAATCCTACGGCTTCTAATGCTTGTGCTTTATCCGTATATTTAGGTGCTGTCGTTATCTTTTCATTATAGGTTTTATCTACATATTTAATGAGATACGTTTGATTATCAGATGTTAATAAAATATCTTTCCAACCGTTATTCGTATCATCACCTACCAACACAGGTTGTTGAATTTTTTCCCACTTTGCCATTATTTTATATTGGTCATCAAACAAATACGCTTTACACTCATTATTCTCACAATAGCTTTCGCTCTGCATAAGCACAAAGGTTTCTTCTTTACCGTTATTATTTAAATCCGCTCGCCCGTAGAGGTAATAAGGTAATTTCTGATCAGTATTAGGTAAGGTTTTATCTGAGGGTAAGATCTGTTTTTTTATCGCGGACGCTAACTTCTCGTCAATACTTTGTTCATGTACTTCCTGTTCTCTTACCCCAAACACAACAAGAGCAATTACAGTGATGACAATAGAATAAAATACAATGTGGCGGTGTCCCATAATGCCTTCCTATTGATAACAACACACTCGCTCCTATTAGTGTAAGTCTAATTCAGCATCCTTGCTTTTATTGCTATATGCACAGTTGCAATAATCTATCCATTCAACTGTTTTTTCTCATCAATACGTTTACGGTGCCAGATAGAATAATGACGTAATCCTGCTGGACCATGGGCAATAAAGACTGAAAGTAAAATCACTGTAATATAAATATGTGCTTGATGTGCAGGAAGCCAAATAATAGATAACAGCATGAATAATTTAACAAATGTTAAAATACCCTTAAGCTGAATGAGCCATAGTTTTGAACGATAAATTTCTAGCGACATCATAGTAACACCGCTCATCATGGCTAATAGCCACCAATTGAGCCAAATCGATTTATCAACATCAAACATAAAGCCAGCACTAGACACTGCAACTCCTAAAATATGCAGTGCTCTAATCGCTGTTTTTGCTAACCGCTGGCACCAAAATCGCGTTTCAGAAATAGTATAAGGCTGGCCTTTATTTGGGTGCGGTTTATGTGTTCCGCGTTGATGCGTTGATTTTTTATCAGTCATAATCGTCGGTATTAAACTAGTAGGCGCGCAAGCATAACTGATCTTCAGTTAACACTACATATTTACAGAGCGGAATTCTTTCATTTCTCCACCAGCCACTAGATAGCAGTCCATGCCTGCTGCTTTAGCTGCTTGGCAACCTAATTCAGTATCTTCAAACACCACGCAATCTTGTGCCGCAATACCTAACTTTTGTGCCGCTAATAAGAACGTTTCAGGAAGCGGTTTATGCTGTGTAACATCATTGGCAGTGACAATAACATCTAGATACGGCATTAAGCCTGCGCTGGTTAAAATTTCTTCTGTGTGGCGACGCTGACATCCTGTACCTATCGCGGTTGGAATACCTTTAGATTTTGCATGTTTTAATACTTCGAAAGTTCCCGTTATCACCTCACCTTTATGTGTAATATCATCAAAGTGATGGAGTTTTGATTCAGCAAGATAAACAGGATCTACATCTAACTGATACTTTTCAATGAGGGCTTTTGCCGTATTTAAGGTTGGTGATCCGCCCATGGTATAAAACCAATCGTGATCAAAAGGAATATTGTGTACTTCACACGTGAGTTGCCAAGCATAAATATGTGCTGGCATAGAATCCACTAAGGTTCCGTCCATATCAAAAATGACTGCTTTGTATTTACTAATATCCATGAGTTACAAATCCCTTCTCTATCATTACTTTGTTGCAGCGTAACCTGTCATAAACAAATCAACACAGCTTTCAATATAAGCATCATTTTCTTGCTCTGTCATATCACAAGGTTGACCTAGTTGCGCTAGAAATACCATCCGGCCATGTAGCATTAATAATAGCTGCATCGCTGCATCAGAGGCTGAAATTGGAAAACTCAACACACCTTGTTGTTGTTGAAAAGATAAGTATTGAGCCAACATTTCGATGGTAGTTTCAGGTCCGGCTGAGACAAACACTTTAGCCAGATCAGGATGCGATTCTAACTGACGAATCGCCGTTCTGTAGGTCAGGATAGCTTCTTCTGTTCGTAAAATCGATTGAAAACGTTTGGCAAAATCACACAATACATCTCGCGGCCTTCTTCCATCATCCAATGGTAAATTATCCATCTGGCTTTCCATACATTTAGCACGGATACAAGTTTCAAACAGATCATCTTTAGTTTTGAAATGCGCATAAACCGTTTGTTTAGAAACATTCGCAGCTAATGCAATGCTATCCATAGAAATCGCATAACCATGTTGAGTAAAGAGCTCAGTAGCAGCATCTAATATTTGTTGTTTCTTTAATTGACTTCTTGCTGTTAGCAACTTTCCACCTACGAGCACATAAATGCTAATTATTTACATAAATACACACAATCAAACTAGACAGTCCAGTTTGAATGGTATACTTTTTAATCATATGGACTTGTCAGTCTAGTTTAATATTAGGATAGCCAGTAATGCAACGGATAACCAAATCTTCTTTAGCGTTATATGTAATAATGAGTACAGCTACGCTAACTGGATGTGATGCACCAGCAAAAGAGGAAAATAAAGCATCATTACAATTGCTTAATGTAGACACTCATCAACTCAAGCAACAACAAGATTTTTCGATTGAGCGTGAATACGTCGGCTTTGTTCAAGCAGGTCAACAGGCCAACCTTGGCTTTGAGCTTAGCGGTAAAATTGACAGTATTTATGTCAATGTGGGTGACACGGTTAAGCAAGGTGATCCTCTTTTAGCACTTGATACTTTATTACTTGCTACTGAAGCCGACCAATTAAAAGCCCAACAAGCTCAAATATCAGCGCAACTTGAATTAGTTAATGCTAATTTAAAACGACAAAAATCACTTAAATCCAAAGGCTTTAGCGCGGCATCGGATATAGATAGCCTGACAAGCCAACGCAAAGAGCTGCAAGCGAATTATCGTCAACTCTCAGCGACCCTTGCTGCAAACCAACTACGGTTAGTTAAATCCACTATTATCGCACCCTACAGTGGGGTCATCAGCGCACGCCATGTTTCCCACGGTGATGTTGTAAACGCTGGCTCTCCTACTGTTACCCTGCTGGCGAATAAAAACAAAGAAGTACATATCGGTATTCCTATCGACAAGGTACAAAGCGTGACCCAACAAAAAGCATGGACAGTAAGAGTGGGCAAAGACACATACCCTGTCACCTTGCTCAATCCGGGTGCTACCGTGAACCTTAATAGTCGTGCAATAAATTTCCGTTTTTCATTACCAACGAATGCCAATGTTATTAATGGTGAACTGGCGTATCTCAATTACAACGATACACAACAGCAAGCAGGGTTTTGGGTTCCCTTATCTGCGTTAACTGATGGTATTCGCGGTACATGGAATATTTTTGCGGTTGTTGAAAATGGTGCGGGGCCGGAAGTTGAACGACGCTCAGTACAACTCCTCTATGCTGCAAATGACAAAGCCTACATTCAAGGTGCCGTTGATGAAGGCGAACAGATTATCGCAACGGGATTACATCGTTTAGTACCAGGTCAAATCGTAACCATAACCCCAAGCGTAACACCGAAACAAAAAACAGCCACCAAGCCAGCATTAACTGATGATAATGGGGCTTAAAATGAAACGTATTCTTTCTAATACCCGCCTACTGGTTTTGGCTGTCGCTTTATTGATCGTGAGTGGTCTTTCTGCTTTATCTTCGTTGCCAAGAGCTGAAGACCCAATTATTAATAATCGTAACGCTTCAATTATAACCCATTATCCGGGGGCAACTGCTGAACGTGTTGAAGCGCTCGTTACCGAAAAAATTGAAAATAAACTACGACAAATAGATGATATTAATAACATTACATCGGTTTCTCGTCCGGGTATTTCGCTTGTCAGTATAGAACTAAAAGACAGCGTTACCGATTCAGAACCAGTATGGTCTGATGCAAGAGATAAACTCTCTGATATCACACCGAACCTACCAGAAGGTGCTTCTGTTCCTAATTTAGACAGCGATCATTCTTATGCCTTTACCGTCATTACCGCGCTTACTTGGCAAGGTCGCTCTCCCACAGATTTACTCACTCTACGCCGTTATGCCATTGAACTAGGTAACCGCCTACGTGCACTTAATGGTACAGAGTTTGTTGATGAATATGGCTTACCCGAAGAAGAAGTGGTGGTAAAAATTGATCCTGTTGCTGTTAGTGCATTAGGACGCTCAGCTATTTCTATTTCTTCTGCCATACAAGGTGCAGATGCAAAAAATGCTGCAGGTGAACTGGTAAATGGACAAAGCCGATTTAGTTTAGAAATTGCCGATTCTTTAGACTCACTCGACCGTATAAGACAAGTACCTATCACTATTGATAGTAACGGTCATCTTGTGCGGTTAGAAAATATTGCCACCATTCAACGTCAGCAAACAAATCCAGCAGCTGAGATAGCTGTTATCGATGGAAAGCTCGCAGTTATTGTTGCTGCGCGTATGCAGCCTCATCTACGCGTTGATCAATGGACAAAGAGCGTTAATCACTTTCTGACTCAATTTGAACAAGAGCTTCCGAGTAATATAAAACTCAATCGTATCTTTGAGCAACAAGGTTATACCCAAGTTCGTCTTACTGATTTAGCCCAAAATTTATTGCTCGGCTTCTCGCTTATTTTAATCGTATTATTTATTACGCTTGGGATCCGTTCTGCGTTTATTGTGGCACTATCATTGCCACTTACTTGCTTATTCACCCTCGCTTTAATGCATTTTACGGGGTTACCGATGAACCAAATGTCGGTAACGGGGTTAATTGTTGCGCTTGGGATCATGGTCGATAATGCGATTGTAATGGTAGATACTATTCAACATTATCGTAAGAAAGGTCTTGAACGAATCGATGCAGCCTTAAAAGCTATTCAGCATTTATGGATACCATTACTCGGTTCAACACTAACAACCATTCTTGCCTTTGCCCCTATTTTCCTAATGCCAGGTCCTGCCGGTGAATTTGTAGGT
Organism: Photobacterium angustum; assembly: GCF_002954615.1. NCBI lineage: Bacteria > Pseudomonadati > Pseudomonadota > Gammaproteobacteria > Vibrionales > Vibrionaceae > Photobacterium > Photobacterium angustum. The sequence continues at coordinate 1,493,613 of NZ_MSCJ01000001.1, forward strand.
GCTATTGCTATCACCGTATCTTTTTCTCTAATCGGTTCTTATCTTATTGCTCATACTCTGGTTGCAGGATTCGCAGCGCGTTGGCTTCCTAAACAAACCCAACATAATGCATGGTACCAAACAGGCTTAACCCTACCTTGGCTTGCGAATGTATTTGGCAATACCGTAAAAATGGCAATTAAGCGTCCGTTATTAGCGCTCATTACAATGTCAGTATTACCTTTTGTTGGTATCTGGAGTGCATCTCAGTTAACCGAACAATTTTTCCCACCTTCTGATCGCGATATGTTCGAGATCCAAGTTTTCTTACCGCCACAAGCGAGTATTAATGCAACGGAAGCAACCACGAAAAAAATCGATCGCTTGCTTAATGAATATCAGGATATCGAACAAGTTAATTGGTTAATTGGAACTAATTTTCCCTCGTTTTACTACAACATGGTCGCTAACCAACAAGGCACACCTAACTTTGCTCAGGCGATGATCAAAACCAATAACTTTAAAGTTGCTAATACGCTGATCCCTAAACTGCAAAAGCAATTAGATAAAGCGATCCCAGAGGCACAAATTTTAATACGTAAGTTAGAACAAGGCCCACCGTTTAATGCGCCACTTGAAGTACGTTTATACGGCAATAACCTTGATAAACTAAAAACCATTGGTGAAGATATCCGTTTATTGATGGCGAGTACGCCAAATGTCACGCATACCCGTGAGACATTATTATCAGGTTTACCGAAAGTTAGTGTGGATGTAAATGAACAAGCTAGCCAATTAAGTGGTTTAAACCTCACTGAAATCGCGGATCTCTTGCAAGCATCACTGATTGGGATCACTAACGGCAATATTATCGAAGGTGCAGAAGCAATCCCTATTCGTGTTCGAGTGGATAACCTCTCCCGCGAAAATATGACGAACTTAGCAAACCTTCATATTCCTGTAGTTAATAACCATGCAAGCGATCAGTTTTCAGGTATTGCTATTTCATCCATAGCTGATCTATCACTGACCCCAACACGTGGCGCAATACCGCATCGAAATGGTCAACGAATTAATGTTATTGAAGGTTATTTAGAAGCAGGTGTTTTGCCGCAAACAGCATTGAATGCATTTAAAGTAAAGCTCAATCAATACATGACGACATTACCCGCCGGATATACCGTTGAAATTGGGGGTGAATCTGCGGAGCGAGATAAGTCTGTTGGTAACCTCATCGCCAATCTATCCATGGTGTTTACACTGATGATCATGGTGGTTGTGATCTCATTTAATTCCTTTAGATTAAGTTTGATCATTTTTACTGTTGGCTTTATGGCATCAGGGCTAGGACTGCTCTCAGTATGGCTGTTTAATTATCCGTTTGGCTTTACGGTCATTATTGGCTTACTCGGTTTAATTGGTTTGGCGATCAATGCAGCTATTGTCATTCTTTCCGAGCTAAAAGCAGACCCTAACGCATTAAATGGTGATAAACAGGCTATTCATATTGCCGTAATGAGTTGTACGCGACATATAACATCAACAACGATTACAACCGTTGGTGGATTTATTCCTCTGATGTTAGAAGGTGGTGGTTTTTGGCCTCCGTTTGCCGTTACCATTGCAGGCGGTACAGTATTAACAACATTACTTTCTTTCTACTTTGTACCTGCTGCTTTTACACTATTAATGAAGCGTAAACAGCAACATGTAATGCCATTACAAACAGCCTAATAAAAACAAAGCCCAATGCTTATCACTTCAAGTGAGGCATTGGGCTTTATTTATAAGCCGTTATCACAACGCTGTTGCAGTATTTTATTAGTATTTAAAAAAGAGGTATTAGAAAAATACTCTCTATTAATTTTAATACTTTGACTATTTACCCAGTGATCCCGTTCTGAACCTATCCCATATGCAATGTTATAAACCAAAAAATTCTGCTGCTGGTACATAAAACGTAAATTAGCGGGCAATGCCGTTCGTTGCTGAGTCATATTGACATAATAATAAAAATGACGATCACAGCGCTGCACAATGTAAGAACCTACTTGATTACGTATTGCAATGTAAGGTGGTTGATCTGTTGGTTGGAATAAAGTCCATTCTCCGACTACTCGCGTTAGCTCTATTGGTCGATGTGTCGTTAATTCTTGCATAGGAGGAATGAGCTCTTCAGAAACAACTTTTTGAGCAACTACAGGTGGCTCTATCAACCTATTTTCTCTCTTTGATATTACACTTTCAGTATCATTAGAATTTAAAAGTGTTATTGCAGCGACAGCTAATCCAATATTAAATGCAACAGAAGATATAAATAATCCATATTTAATTATTCGATATCTGTTTTTTCTCATCTTATTTTCATAAGGAAGAACCGTACTAACAATATTTTTTCTTTGTTCCCTTTCTAACGTTTCCGTTAATCGTTTATTCTCACTCGATTGATAATCTAATTTTTTTCTTAGTTCTAAGACTTGTTTTTCTAATTCGACATTATTTATTTGTTGAAGCTCTAACTCTTACTTTAATTTTTGTGCATATTTCTTTGTTAATAATATTTTTTCATGGTTAACATTGGTTAATTTGCAAAGATTATTACCATTACCGCATAATATTTCATTATATGCATGCGAAATTAATTGCATTAGAATAACAGAACCTGATTTATCAGGATGCAGCCGATGAGATAACAATTTATAACGTTTTTTGATATCAGTGGTTGTTGAGTATTCTGTTGTTCCCAGAAGTTCATGGTATGTTGTCATTGTAAATATTAGTAACGGTGACGTTAAAATACTCTGCAATGAAGATGTTCAATTAGCAACTATTAATTAAACATACTACAAAAAATTTCATTTTTTTTGACGACTGGCACGAAATTCACCAGGGGAACAACCAATATGCTTTTTAAATACTCTCGAAAAATAAGACACATCTTTAAATCCGGCAGATGAGGCAACGGCTGATATTTTTTCTTGATCTGAACTTAGGAGTCCACAAGCTAAATCTAACCGCTTTTTTATAATGTACTGCTTTAATGTCACTCCCATTATATTGTGAAATAAACGAGAGAAATATGTTGATGAAAATTGACAAGCACTCGCTAATTCTTCTTCCCGCAGAGGAGCACTGATGTCTTTGTCGATAATTGTTAAAGCAGGAAGGATCGAAAGTTCACGCTGAGAAATATCTTCCACATTTATCATATTATCGTCATGAGTATGTAAACGTGTTAAACAGGCATCAACTTTTTGACGAACTGCGTTACTCGACAAAATATCTTCAGCACCCGCTCGCAAAGCAGACACCGCCAATTCGGCATCTAAGTCATGATAAACAATAACAATTTTCACATCAGGAAAGCGCTGTTTTATGGTACGTAATAATTTAAAACCATTTGATTGTGAATCTTGTATTTCAATGAAAATTAATTCAAAGCCAGTCATTGTTGATAGTATTTCAAATGGCGATACATCAACGAGATTATGATACTGCAATAGAATATCTTTGGTACTAGTATGTTTTTCTTTATGACAACAATTAACCCAAATCACATCATCACCTGTTGGTTATTCTCTTGATAGGTTTCTTTGATGATCATCCTTTATCACAAAATAATATAGTTCCTAATTTGTTCAAACATTAATTATTATATACTTATTAATATGGCTAATAATGGTTACAAACACTAATTTATCCAGTCACATTATATGTTCTTAATTATTAACAACGAGACAATTATTTTAGTCTACCCCTAATTAATTGATAGCCACATTGGTATATTCATCAACAATGACAACTCTTTTATAACATAATGAATCTCTAGATATTATTTAAAATAACAATTAAGTATAAAAAAAACGGAAATAGTTTGTAGCAAAAAAAAAACAAATACCGTATTTCTAATACAAATTTTTACATATAAAATTTGCGTTTTAGTGTATCTTTGTGATCATTGTCATAATGTATAACAATTCACATAACTCAATAAAAACAAACAACGATAGTATACTTGTTTTATATTAATTTATGTTTCGCGATTAGGGATCTATCAATGCGTTATTTCTCACGGAATTATTATCTTTCCGTTATTACCGCAACTCTTGTTAGTTGTTTTTTTTCCAATCAAGCTGCAGCTCAGCCAATAACGCATTCATCACCTGTTATTGCAGCCTATTATCCAGATTGGAAAGTGTATACCCCTAAAACGCCCTACAGTGCCAACATGCTTCCTGTTAATGATTTAACGCATGTTATTTATGCCTTTCTTGCTGTTTGCGGACCTGTTGATGCCTCTCCCGACAACATAAAAAAAATAATGAAAACCCAATGTAAAAATAAACCAATAGGTACAGCTATCGTCTTAGATGACTATGCCGCACTTCAAATGAACCTAAAAGGTAAGACATCAAGTAAAGTCAGTTACCGTGGTAACTTCGGTCAACTAAAGTTACTTTCAGACGAAAATCCAAATTTATCTATTCTTCCTAGTTTTGGCGGCTGGACATTATCAGAGCCTTTCCATACTGTGGCGTTAAACGATGAATACAGAAAAACATTTGTTGATAGTGCTATAAAATTAATCCAAAAATATGATTTCTTCGACGGCATTCAAATCGATTGGGAATACCCCGGTGGACATGGTTTATCAGGCTTAGGCAATGATAATGTGGAAAGTGAACGTCTTGCATACACAAAGTTAATTCATGAACTTCGTACCCAATTAAATACGTTAGCTATAAAAAATAATCGCACCTACCAACTTTCAGCGGCAGTAAATGGTGCACCTAAAACATTACCCGGTATTGATTGGAAAAAAGTATCACAAGATCTCGATCAAATATTTTTAATGAGCTTTGACTTTTTAGGCAGTTGGGGTCCTACGGTTGGTCACCATAGTAATTTATATAGTACCCCTTTAACGCCTGATGACATGTCAGTTGACAACCAAGTAAACGCTTTATTAAAACAAGGAGTTGACAGACAAAAGATCATTATTGGCAGCCCCTTTTATGGTCGTGGATGGAAAGGTGTCGACAAAGTTTCTGCTGAAAGACTCGAAGGGCTAAGTAGTAAAGGAACAATGGAGAAAGGTTCAGATATTGCTGACCCTGGTTATTTTAACTACTCAGATATTATGAAATATCTAATAAATAATAAAAAATTGGGTTACCAGTACTATTACGACGAAAAAGCTGAAGCTGCCGTCTTATTTAGCACAAAGAAAAATGAATACATTAGTTTTGAAGATAAGCGTTCGTTACAAGCTAAAGCTGATTATGTAAAGAAACATCAACTCGGTGGCGTTTTTGGCTGGGAAGCTACGTCAGATCACAACCATGAGTTAATAAAATTACTCAGCAAAAACTTCAAACAATAACGACGTCTTGTTTATATAAACTGATCCCACATACTCATAAGCTTACTTTCCTAATAAGTAAGCTTATTTTTTATCCATTAAAAAATTTCTGTTCCCATCACCCGCTTAATTTTTTTACTTTTAGACATTTTTTCACTGTTTGCACAATTTTTTTGCTGACAATCACATTTCATTACCCTAACATTGCAGTCCGAAATATGAGTTCCGATGAAGACAGCAGGAGAGCGGCAAAAGAAATTACCATGATGGTATCTCTTGCGCCCGCCGAAGAAGTAAGCGTTTTAATCTATTGAGCCCCTCAACTGGTTAAATCGTAAATCTTTCAGGCACCATGTCGTATTTTACGATAGGTATGGACTGTTGTTGGAGGAGCCTCTGGAGAGACTCGTTAAATCGAGCGCCGAAGGAGCAAACCCTATATGGGTGAAACTCTCAGGCAAAAGGACAGAGGAGATAAGAGCAGCAACCAGATATTATCTGCATCCAACATTTATGTTGTTCTATATCTCTTCCTTTGAAGTTTAAAGGAGGAATAATGAATCCACTACACGATACAATTTTTAATTTTCTTAAAACCTTTGACAGTCTTGTTTGGGGACCGCCATTACTGATCTTACTAGTCGGTACAGGTTTGTACTTAACCATCCGTCTTGGTTTTATCCAAGTCCGTTACCTACCACTGGCATTACGCTATGTATTTGGTGGCAAAAAAGATGCTGATAGTAAAGGTGAAGGTGATGTTTCTAGCTTTGCCGCACTATGTACTGCCCTTTCTGCAACAATTGGTACAGGTAATATTGTTGGTGTAGCCACAGCAATTAAACTTGGTGGCCCTGGTGCACTTTTCTGGATGTGGCTTGCTGCTGTATTAGGTATGGCAACTAAATATGCAGAATGTTTATTAGCTGTAAAATACCGCGAAGTTGACAGTAACGGCCAAATTTTAGGCGGCCCAATGTACTACATCGAAAAAGGTGTTGGTAGCAAGTGGCTCGCGAAACTGTTCGCACTTTTTGCTGTTGGTGTTGCATGTTTTGGTATTGGTACTTTCCCACAAGCAAACGCCATTGTTGAAGCCGCACAGCTTTCTTTCAATGTACCGAAAGAAATCACCGTTGTTATTTTAACAGTCTTGGTTGCGACAGTGACGCTGGGTGGTATTAAATCCATTTCAAGTGTTGCAAGTACTGTTGTTCCCCTCATGGCTGGTTTTTATATCATTGCTTGTATCAGTGTATTAGCGAGTAATTTTGACGCCATCCCAAGTGCTATTAGCTTAGTTATTGAATCTGCATTCACAGGACACGCCGCTACAGGTGGTTTTGTAGGTGCTGGAATCATGCTTGCTATTCAGTCTGGTATTGCGCGCGGGGTATTCTCGAATGAATCAGGCTTAGGTAGTGCACCTATTGCAGCGGCTGCGGCACAAACTGAATCCTGTGTACGTCAAGGTCTTATCTCTATGACAGGTACTTTCTTTGATACTGTCATTATCTGTACGATGACAGGTCTAACATTGATTGTTACTGGCGCTTGGTCTTCTGATTTTGCAGGTGCTGCAATGACAACGCATGCTTTTGCAGAAGGTTTACATTCAAGCTATTACGGCCCATTAATGGTCTCTATTGGCTTAATGTTCTTTGCATTTACCACTATATTAGGTTGGAATTACTATGGCGAACGTTGTATTACTTACCTTTTCGGTGTGAAAGCAATTTTACCTTACAAGTTATTTTTCCTTGTACTTATCGCTGGCGGCGCCTTCATGCAGCTAGATATGATTTGGGTAATTGCGGATATTGTTAATGGCTTAATGGCGATCCCTAACCTTATTGGTCTCGTTGTATTACGCCACGTAGTCATTGCTGAAACACAGGCTTTTTTCGCAAAATTAAAGCAAGAAAATAGCCAACCTATTTCTGCACTATAAAATAGAATATCTATGAGCCTTACGACTGTGAGGCTCATACTTCTCTCTTCCCCTTACTTTTAATACAGCAAAAGCCATCTGTTTTGACATTACTCGTGTAATATTGATTTAATCTATAAGTAGATTAAATCAACGGCTTTATCCATCGCTGGTCTATATTGGTAGATAATGCGACGGTTACTTATTAATTATCCCCTACTTTAATAATTGATAAGTTAAATGAGTTGAAACTCATATGCTTAAAAAAGGACATTGCGATGAAAAATCAATCTTCACGTCGGCGCTTTTTACAATTAACTGTTGGTGGAATTATTGGCCTGAGTATTGGAAGCAAGCTATTAGTAAAACCGGCTCAAGCGGCTGAGCTTCCACATTTGTCTATCGATGATCCACAGGCAAAAGCTCTAAGTTATGTTAACGAGTCTACTAAAGGCGAGAATAATTGTAATAGCTGTATGCTTATTGAAGGTGATGCAAGCGCGGTATGGCGCCCATGTAAAATATTCCCTGGTAAGCTTGTGAATGCTAAAGGATGGTGTTCTGCTTACGCCCCTAAACCTGCCTAACTCTTTTCAAATAAAAAGGCCATATCAAAGGCCTTTTTATCACTTTATTAGAATTAACGGTAACAACGTTCAGCCCAACGTGCTAATCCAGCTGTAACTGAACCAAAGAAATTACCACTCACAATAGGAATATCTGGCAACTGCTGCTCAATACACTGCCTCAAAATTGGAGAACGCGCGGTTCCTCCTGTCATAAACACCACATCTGGTTTTTTATTACTCTGCGCCAACACTTCCACGACAAGATCACGCATCTTATCTGTTGGGGTTGCGATAGCTTCTGCAAATTGCTTAGCAGTAATATTTACTGCAAATAAGTCGTTGATTATTGCCATATCAACACGATATTTATCTTGATCAGATAACGCTATTTTAGCTTCTTCAGCACGTCGTACAATTTGGTAGCCCAAGGTTTCATGATAAACATGTATCAAACGGCTTAGTTTTGCAGGATCTGCAGCGTCATAACGTAACTTTTCCAACGCACGTAAATTAGCCTCAGAATAAAACTCAGTTTGTGCCGCGACATTATTAATCGCGATAGGATTCCAAAATTGATTAAACGGCATATCAATGCCTCGTGCAGTTTTGCTCCCTAAGCCAAATTCTGGCATCAATTGTTTAAAAGCAAGATGAATGTCTAAATCATTCCCACCCACACGCTGTCCGCTATGTGCCAGTAGAGACTGTGTTCTATCTTGCTTATTAATCCATTTAGGCCCCATTTCTATGAGTGAGCAGTCTGTAGTACCGCCGCCAATATCAACCACAAGTACTGTCTTATTCTCAGTTAATGTTGATTCAAATTCTAAACCTGCTGCAACGGGTTCGAACTGGAACGAAACATCTTTAAAGCCAGCACGTTTTGCTGCTTGAGAGAGAATTTTTTCAGCCTGAATATTTGCAGCTTCCCCCCCCGTCCCTTGAAAATTGATCGGTCGACCAATCACTGTTTGCGTAATATCTGATTGAAGATGCTGCTCTGCATTACGTTTAATATTCGCCATCATAGCGCATACAAGATCTTCAAAAAAACTGATCTGTGCGTCACGTAAGCCATTCGCACCAAGAAAAGATTTAGGAGATTTAACGTAATAGACTTCTTCAGGATCAGACAAATACGTATTCAGTGCGGCTTCACCAAACTGTAAATCACCACGGAAAATTTCAATATCTTCTTCACGGTTTACAGCCATTGCGCGGCGTAATACTTGCTCCCCGACACTGTCTGTTGGGGATATGCCCATAAAACGGTATAGATACTCTGATACCGCCTCTCGTGTAGGGGCACACAATGTCGATGGAATAAAATGATTATTGTGTTCTAGCGGTAACAGTTCGGGGTTACCATTTACCATTCTTGCGACTGAACAATTCGCAGTCCCATAATCAAATCCAATAAACATTTGAAGCACTCAAAGCAATAATAAAGCCAGCAATAATACCCCATCAATATATGCTTTTCACTGAGTTATTCACGCTATATCTTTACCTATATCCATCAGCAAAATAGCGCTAACATTCGACAAAATAGTGTCATTTTGTAACTTTACGATGCAATATTATTTAATTATCGCCATAATACTCTTTATTTAATTCTATAAAGAAGACCACAATGAAACGTATTTACCAATCTTTCTTCGTTGTACTATTAGCAGCACTGACATTAACAGCATGTTCTGATTCTAAAACACCCCAAGAAGGTGATAAGTATTCCGTAATTCCAACCCCTATGCCTAGCATGCCTGCTGTCACAGAGATCTTTTCACTGTCTTGTGGGCACTGTCGTAATATGGAGGGTATGCTGCCAGAGATTCAAAAATTAACAGACACCAAAGACATTAATCAAGTACACGTTATTTTCAATGAAAGCGCTCAAAAAGCTGCTTTTATTTTCTACGCAGCAATGATTCAAACGAATAACGAACCTAGCCATAAACTAGTAGAAGCGTTATTTACATTTGTACAAGACTCACCAAAAGATATGACAGATGCTCAACGTAAAGTAGCATTAGCGAAAATCTTCCATGATAACGGCTTAAAAAGCCCTTATGAGTTAACAAAAGAACAGCAAGCTGAAATCTTTAAGCTATTCCAGCAATCTGAAGATATCGTTCGCAATGCTGCATTACAATCAGTGCCAGCATTCCTGATCAATGGCAAATACCTTGTTAATACAAGCGCTCACGATAGCTTACAAGATATGGCAAACACAATTACATACCTTAAAAACAAAAAATAAATACATGCTCTTAAAAAATACCTACCTCATTGGTAGGTATTTTTTTATCGATGCAACCCTCATTTTTATTCCCCCCAATGTAAAAGTCTGCAACAACCACACTATTAATTGAATAAATATCAAAGATACATCTATCAGTAATATTTTTCTCTTATCATTACATAAACTTATATGTGCATACTACACAGCAAACGCTCTCGTATGCATATCAGTGATTAATAATGGATAAGGCAAATGGAATTATGATCAACACACTTAAGCACAAATTATTACTACTAAGCTTATTGCCTATGATCGCTATTCTCGGTATAGCGATGTGTATCGTCATCTATTTAGAGAACCAATCTCTAACAAAAAATGTGGCACATTATAAGCAAGAGCTTATTTCAGAAAGACAACAAGAACTCAAAGACGCGGTTATTATTACCAAGCACGCCATCGAAAATATCATTTCTAAAAACAGTGATGAAGCAACGCAGCTTGAAGAAATCCGCCAACTTATTACGCCTATTCGATTTGCAGCCAATGATGCTGGTTACTTTTTTATCTACACAATGGAGGGAGTAAATGTTGCTCACCCTCTTAAGCCTTCAATTCAAGGTACTGATCAAATTGGCGCGACGGATGCTAACGGCGTTGCGTACATCAAAGTATTAATTAATGCGGCTAAAAATAATGGACAGTTTGTTAAATACAGCTTTCCTAAAAAAGCGAACCAGCCAGCCCAACCAAAAGAAAGTTATGCGATTACACTTAATAACAATAAATGGTTTATTGGTACAGGCTTATATCTAGATGACATAGATAACAGTGTTGAACAATACACAGCACAGATTCATGCTGATATGAAAGATCGTATCAATACCGTCGCTTTTATTTCGATCATTTTAGCCGTAATTTCTGCCATGATTATTTTATTGATCACAAGCCGTATCATTAAGCCAGTTGAGCGTATGGTTAAAACACTTAATGATATTGCTGATGGTGAAGGTGATCTAACCAAACGTCTGGTGGTTGAAGGTAATGACGAAATTGCACAACTTGGAAAAGCATTTAACCGTTTTGCTAATAAACTACAAAGCATTATTTCCCAAGTTTCAGCGACTACAGATAGCCTGACAACAACGGCGCATAATGTACACAATCAAACTAATGCCTTAACTGCTAAACTGAACGAGCATAATTGCGAGACTGAACAAGTCGTTGCTGCCGTTGAGCAAATGAGCCTAGCTGCTAATGAGATAGCAGAAAACACCAACGATGTTGCTTCTGGTACTGAAAAAATGAGTGATGTTGCGCTTATCGCTCAACAACAAGTGGATACATCATTAGTATCAATAAATACGTTAGTAGATGAAGTAACCCAAGCCTCTGGCTACATTGATGCACTAAATCAGCAATCGCATAATATTAACAATGTACTAAAAGTGATTGGTGATATTGCTGAGCAAACAAACCTACTAGCATTAAATGCCGCTATTGAAGCCGCACGTGCTGGTGAACAAGGTCGCGGTTTTGCCGTTGTTGCTGATGAGGTTCGTGGGCTTGCGAGTCGTACTCAAAGCAGCACATTAGAAATTAATGAAATGCTAGATCAATTACATAACTTGGTTACACAAGCCGTTCAAGCGATGGATAAAAGTCAGACATCTTGTAATGATGCGGTAAGTTCGACAAATCAAATCTCGAATAACCTCATTTCTGTCACAGAAGCCGTAACCGAAATAAATGGCAAGATTAATCAAATTGCAGCTGCCTCTACCGAGCAAAATGCAGTCACTGGTGAGATAAGCGGCAATATGGGCTCTATCCAAAGTATTGTGACCGACTTGATTCGCGAAAATAAAAACTCTGAACTTATCGTTAGCCAACTGGATGACGCGGGTCATAAATTACAGCAACTGGTTGGACAATTTAAAACACAATAATTGCCATTCAAGCTAATTATAAAACCGAATAAAGGCACTCTCTTGTGCCTTTATTTTTATCTAAAACTCACCAACGTTGTACATATTTCAGATAACTGACCAGTTCAGCTCACACAATTAAATAGTGACTTTCATCACATTCTTTGTATGATTTAGAAAATTTTAACGAATGTTTTGTATGAAGAATTATTCTCGCTTTGCAATCAAATATTTCCGCCAACTACTTGTGTTTCGCGTGTTTGTTGCACTTAGTATTATTGTCTCTATTATTCAAATATTTAGCTTACCTTATGGCTCATGGGCGCTGATTACTACAGTAACAATCATGGGCAGTATTCACTTTCTTGGTGGTGTTTTATCCAAAGCTAATCAACGAATAACAGGAACTATATTAGGGGCGATTATAGGTTTATCTCTCTATTTAATACCCACTTCATACAGTTGGCTCCACCACATTATTTTAATCACTACGGTGGTTACAGCAATTTACTATACACAAGGTAAGTATTCTTATGCGGCACTTGTTGTTGCTATTACTGTTGTTGTGGTTGCTGGCGGTGGCCCAGAGGATTTACATGCTGCAATGTGGCGCACAATCAATGTGTTTTGGGCCGCTATCGTTGCTATTTGTTGTAGCTTATATATTTTTCCTGCTCGTGCAACGGATCATTATCTTAATTACACTCATCAGTTCATCAAGCTCTGTTGTAACTATTATCATCAGCATAACCAGCAAATAGCGGCAGAAAACTTTCAACTTATAGATATCAATCCCCTATCAAACATCCTTGATAAACAAACTAGCCTTCAGCCACATACTAAAAATGAGAATATTGCCAGTAAACAGCTCTTAACTGAGATCATGCTGACAGAAGAACAAATATTTACCATGATGGGTTCAATGCTGCACACGCGGTGGGATAAACAGTTAGGGCAGAATAAAATTAACGATATGCTAGGTCTAATGGAGGCCAAAGAACAATTAGCAGATCGATTCTCACGTCTTGCTATTCAAATAGAAAACCAACATATTTTACCTGTTAAACAAGAAGAAATAAAAATGCTCTCACTTTTACCTCCTACGGATAACCATGAGCAAAGTGATACCAGTAATATTAGTTATTATGGTTATTTATGGCTTAACCGTGAGATAGCTCGCCAATTTTCACAGCTCACTCATTTATTAAGTGAATACTACTCTCACTTGAATAACAAATAATAATAAGGGCATAACTTTATGCCCTTTTATCTTCTAAACGTTACTATGTTCAAGTAGCACCATAACTTCAACATGCTCTGTGTGCGGGAACATATCAAACCACTGCAACTTTATTACCTTATATCCCGTTAACCTCGCTAAGTCTTGCTCTAGCGTATAAGGGTTACAACTTGAATAAATAATATGTTTTGGTGCAAAATCATTAAGTTGTTGACACAGTTGTTCACCAATCCCCCGCCTCGGTGGATTAACCAATACTAACTCTGGCGCACTTTCATTTGATTGTGAAAAACTGGTTGAATCTAAAGCCGCAAAACGTAAATTCGTCACTCCCATAATTTCAGCAGAATGCTTAGCACTCTCAATGGCTTCTGGCTCTATTTCGATACCCGTAACATGCTCTACCTCTTCAGCGCAATGTAACGCAAAACCACCAACACCACAGAATAAATCCCACATAGAAGTTGGCTTTATCTCACTGACCCAACGTTTTGCTGTTGCATAAAGGCTCTCTGCCACTTTTGGATTGGTTTGAAAGAAGCTTTTAGGTCTTACAACCAAAGGAACATGATTAAATTGTTCTAATAAATAATGATCAGAGGTTAAGAAAATTTCTTCTTCCCCTTCTAAGCGTGCCATGTGTACAGGTTGAATATTCACCGAAACGACTTTTACCGAAGGAAATGCCGCCATCAGTTCCGGTAAATTATTAACGATACGCGCGATAGCATCATGGCTTCTTAATACAAATCGAAGCATAAACTCACCTCGGCTATTACTGCGTGTTAATAACACAAATTTCAACTCACCTTTCTTTTTCTTTACGTTATAAGGTGGAATACCTGCACAACGAATCCAACGCTCAATATAGATCAACAACGCTTGCATATCAGCGGGATATAAAGGACAAGTACACAAACTAATCGGTTTAGATCCTGACGTTGATAAATCCTCAGTCTGTTTTTGAATACCTAAACATGGCTCATGAGCTGCGCCTAGCACCACCATTTTTGCTTTATTACGATAACCAGAAATGGCACTTTCTACTGTTGCTAACCATTGCTGTGGATGATGTTCTGAAAACAAACCACGTAACACATCATCTTTTTGTTTAATCTGCTGCGGATATGAAAGCGAAGCTAAAGGGCATGATTGGCATACCCCTTGAAGTGAGAATGGACACTGCATAGTTCAAACGTTTACAGGAAAAAATGTTAGTCTAACCTGCGAAATAAAAATGACTATTTAGGTTATAAATCATAAAGATTAAAATTTTTTATCGCTGACTGTAATAGCGCGCTTTGTTGCTTTTATATCATCAATAAACCAATAGTATTTACCTAATCAACAAATACTAAATTTTCGATGCCTTGATAGTTCACTTTCACAATCCCAGTATCAAATACCTTTTCTAACTGCGAAACAATCATTACCTCCTGAGCCCTACCAACAGCAATACAATGGCCCGCTTCAAGCAATATCACTTTGTCGGCTTCACGTAATGTTCGATTCAAATCATGGTTAGCCATAATCACAGCAACCCCTTGTGACGCAATCTTTCGTATCAATTTATACATAGACGCTTCTTGACCAATATCTAAAGATGCCGCCGGTTCATCAAGTAATAGATATTTAGCGTCGGGATTTAATGAAGGCCAAACTTGTAAACAAGCGGAAGCTAATCTCACTCGCTGCCACTCACCACCAGAGAGCTTTTGAATACTTCGCGATAATTTATCAACAATACCTAAATATACACACACTTCATCAATAGCAGCTTGTTTACTCACGTCTTTTACTTCTCCTAGCGCCGTAAAAGACATTAAAAGATACTGGTACACTGGAATGGCAAAATTTGGCTTATCTTGCTGAGACATATAACTCCGCACACGAGCTAATGAAGCAAGATCATAATCTGCTAGCTCAATACCTTCCAAAGTAATATTGCCACCCGAAGAAAATAACCCAGAAATAAGTCCTATTGCGGTACTTTTACCACTACCATTAGGACCAATAAAATGCACGATTTCACCACTATCAACTGAAAAGGACAAAGGCTTTAATCGATTATCAGCAGCAATACGATTAATCATTAACATTGGCATATTATTAATCCAACTCAGCTCGCATAAGCATCCAAATAAACACTGGCGCACCAAGCGATGTAGTCACAACACCAACAGGAAGATCGGCTGAAGGCAGTAAAATACGTGATAACGTATCAGCGACAACTAATAATCCCCCTCCAGCTAAAGCAGATAGCGGCAATAAAAAACGATTTTCTGTGCCTAACATTAAACGTATTAAATGCGGCACAACAAGCCCAATAAAACCAATAATCCCCGCTAACGCGACGGCACTACCGACTAATAACGATACCATTAAGATCAGTTTCCAGCGCAGCGTTGTTACATTCAAGCCAAGTTGTCTCGCATGAAGCTCCCCCAACATTAAAATATCGAGTTTTTCACCCTGACAACATAAAACAGCTAACACAGGAACAATAAAAAACAGCAAAGATAGTTGCTGCCAATTAACCCCGCCAAGACTTCCCATAAGCCAGTACATTAACTGTCGCATACTAAGATCATCACTGAAATAAAATGCCCAAGTAATAACAGCACTAGACAAAATACCCAACGCGACACCAATCAGTAATAATCGAGTCATTGAAACACTACGTCGACGTGAGAGACCAACAAGGATCATTGTAAATAATAATGCGCCTCCCATCGCTGTAAACATGGTAAGCATAGGAGATGGTGCAAATGGCAAGAAAAATAATACTGCAACTAAGGCTAAACTTGCACCACCGGAGATACCCAATACGCCCGGCTCAGCTAATGGATTACCAAGTAAAACTTGCAGCACAGCACCAGAACTGGCTAAAGACGCTCCTATAGCCAGTGCAGCTAATAACCGAGGTAAACGTAACTGTAGGAGTAATTGTTGCTCTAAGTCCCCTTCAGGAGCCCATGGTTTGATCCACAACTCACCAACGGATAAGGAAAAAAAACAAACAACAATAAGTAATGAAACGATTAGCCAAAAACTGAACCGCCAGCGTGATTGCTGACGGGCTAGTAATACATTAAGAGACATACGATCCATCGTTAAAGTGGTAAAAGAGCCTTACCTTACAACCTCTCGTAACAGAACAAAAGTAAGAGATTGTAGTTATGAAAAACATAAATTAAAAAAAATTAGCCACATAACCGTACCTGCTCATCAAAGATGATATGTGCTTTTTTTACCATTAATGCTGCTCGTTGACCTAACGCCACATTCGCATTAGGAAAAACAACAGCCTCTCCTTTTTCATCCGCAATAAACTCTTGTTCTTTATCGCTACCTAAATAAGTACCTTCTTCGAAAAATGTAAAGTTTGGCAAGTCATTAGGAAAAGAAAAAGTGAATGATTCTGATTGTTTCAGTAATGTCCTATTTACACGATAGACTTCAACATCATTATTCCAACTAATGGGTAATGTACTTTCCGTTATTAACTTCATTAAAGAATGACTAAAATACGACAATAGTGTTAAATCATTTTCTCCAAAATCCGCTACTTTACCTAACTCAATCGTTAATGATTGCGCACCATGATATTCAGCACTAAACCAACTAAAGGTAGAGGATGGATCATTCGCTAACAGTACCGCTTCAATTTTTGCATATTGAATAAAACTAAACAGACTATTACTACGTGATAACTTATGGCTATATGGGCTAATTGCAAAGGTATAGTGCTCTGAGCGTCGAATTGCACAGTGAAGGTCAAGATGCCACTTTTCTGGCTGAATCGCTGTAGAGGAGCCATAAAAACTGTTTACAGCCTCTTGCAGTTGATTTGCAACCTTACAATCAATATTCCTTTCTTGATTCCGAACTTTGAATAAACGATTCATGTTTTCATCAATGAAGCGTGTTTTGTTATTAATAGCTTCAGGGTGAGCAATAATTAACAGTAACCGATGAACAGGTTCAATATGCCCAAGTAAAATACCTTCCGCTAATTGCTGTATTAATTCAATTGGCGCCGTTTCATTGCCATGTACGCCAGAAGATAAAACAATATCTTTTGCTGTACTCATTTGCTCTATCGGCGTGATTTGCAGTACACCACGTTGCAACAATTTACAATGAATACCAGATTCCAAGATCCATTCGCCGACCGTGAATGGTAATGATAAATCACAAGTTGCCGATAAAAAACGGCCTTTTTTCACTTCATCAACAAACGTCATATTACCTCCATGTACATAAACGTTATGAAATACAATCGCCAAATAGCTTTAACCTCCAGTATAAAACACCAAACTTTAAACACAATAGCAACATAATGACAACCTACAGCCTCATGAAGGTTCACTTCTCTCGGCAAGAGGTAATAAAAAACCCAAGAGAATAAATTCACTTGGGTTTCGATTTGACTAAGCGTTAAACGGGCTTATTTAGGTACTTCTAATGTTTCTACTCGTGCTTTTAGTTTCTGACCTGGGCGGAAAGTAACTACACGACGCGCAGAAATTGGAATATCTTCGCCAGTTTTCGGGTTACGCCCTGGTCTCTCGTTTTTGTCTCGTAAGTCAAAATTACCAAAACCAGACAGTTTTACTTGTTCGCCATTTTCTAGAGCCTTCCTAACTTCTTCAAAGAAGACTTCCACCGTATCCTTGGCGTCCCGTTTGCTTAATCCAACATTCTCAAACAGGTTCTCAGCCAAATCGGCTTTTGTGAGCGCCATAGATAACTCCCTCAAGACTATGTTGAATGTATAGTAACAATACTGGCATCATTCCAATTCGTTACTGTGAATAAGGTTACGTTGATAAGGTTAACAACACCTATAATTGGTGCTTGAAAAGATTAACATCTCTACTTCCCTATCAACTAGAGTCAAGTCTAAGCCAACTTGCTGATTTCCGCCAACTTTTTTACGTAAACTTCACGTTAATTTCTAATTTATTTTTTGCTTTACGCGCACTCTATTGTGCAATCAGTTGAAATAATAGCAAAACAAAACATCAACAAAACCTTTTAAAAACATACATTTAACATTTTATTTATTTTATAAAACATAAAAAAAGTAAAAAATATCTATTAATCAGAGTCTTATTATTTTTTGGAGAAAGATCAAAAAAAAAGCAGCCATGATTGGCTGCTTTTAAAAAACAAAGAGTTAAATGCGTCAATATTTTTGTAATTAACGTTATTAACCTTTATTAACTCGTCTTAGTCACGTAGTGATGCACCGAACTTTTCAGCTAATGCAGCAACAATAGCTTCTACTGCTGATGCAATATCTGCTTCTTCTAATGTGCGCTCTGCTGATTGTAGCGTCAATGCGATTGCAAGACTCTTGTTACCTTCTTCAACGCCTTTACCCGTGTAAACGTCAAATAGGTTAACATCTGTCAGTAGCTCACCACCGTTTTCACGACAAGCAGCAACAACATCACCAGCTAATACATCTTCGTTTACCACAACGGCGATATCACGACGGTTTGCAGGGAACTTAGATACAACAACGGCTTCAGGAAGCATACGAGAGTTAATTGCAGCCCACTCGATTTCAAACATGATAGTACGACCATTCAAGCCAAACTTACGTTCTAGCTCTGGGTGTACGGTACCAATGAAACCAACTTCTTTGCCATCAAAAACGATTGCTGCTGATTGACCTGGGTGAAGTGCTGGGTGCTTAGCTGCTTTGAAGCTAAATGCGGCTTCATTAGCTGTTAACTCAAGCACTGCTTCTAAATCACCTTTAAGATCGAAGAAATCTACAGTGTTAGTTGCAATATCCCAGTGCTCATCACTACGGTTACCGGCAATAACACCAGCAAGCATCATTTCTTGACGCATACCGTTTTCTGCTGATTGCTCAGGAACAAAACGTAAGCCCGCTTCAAATAAACGAACACGTGGTTGCTGACGCTTCTGGTTAAATACAACTGTATTTAGTAGGCCAGTCCACAAGCTTAAACGCATTGCTGACATATCCGCAGAAATTGGGAAAGGCAGAATCAATGGTTCAATTTCAGGCACGATAAGTTTTTGTTGCTCAGGCTCAACGAAGCTGTAAGTAATCGCTTCTTGGTAACCACGATCAACAAGCAGATCACGTACACGCTTAAGCGGAAGGTTCGCTTCTTTGTGTAGATTCATGCTTAGCGCAGCAACTGGCGATTGATTTGGAATATTGTTGTAGCCGAAGATACGACCCACTTCTTCCACTAAATCTTCTTCAATTGCCATGTCGAAACGCCATGCTGGTGCTGTTGCTTTCCAGCCAGCATCAGTTGTTTCAACGTCACAGCCTAGGCGTGTTAGGATTTCAACCACTTCCTCAGAAGCAATTGAGTGGCCTAATAGGCGATCTAGTTTAGTACGACGAAGTTCAATCGTTGCTGCTTTTGGTAAATCAGCTTCTGATTCAGCTTCAACGATTGGTGCAACTTCACCACCACAAATTTCAACGATAAGTGCTGTTGCACGCTCCATCGCCTTCATTTGTAGTGTTGCATCAACACCACGCTCAAAGCGGTGTGAAGAATCAGTGTGTAGACCGTAGCTACGAGCACGACCACGGATTGCATCTGGTGCGAAGAACGCACACTCAAGTAGTACGTCTTTCGTCTCAGTGTTAACACCAGAGAACTCACCACCGAAGATACCAGCAATCGCTAGTGCTTGCTTGTTATCAGCAATTACTAGAGTGTTGTCATTTAGTTCAGCTTCGTTACCATCAAGAAGAGTCAGCTTTTCGCCTTGCTCTGCCATACGAACAACAATGCCACCGTCGATCTTAGCAAGATCGAATGCGTGCATTGGTTGACCCATTTCAAGTAATACGTAGTTAGTGATGTCTACAATTGGATCAATTGAGCGTGTACCACAACGACGTAGTTTTTCTTGCATCCATAATGGTGTTTCAGCTTGAACATTAACATTACGAACAATACGGCCAAGGTAACGTGGACATGCAGCAGGTGCTTTAACATCAATAGAAATAGTGTCAGCAGCTGTAGGTGCAACGATCTCAAATTGAGGCTCAGTTACTTCAGCACGGTTAAGTACGCCAACTTCACGAGCAAGACCTGCAATACTTAGACAGTCAGCACGGTTAGCTGTTAGATCAACGTCGATAGTAACATCGTCAAGACCTAGGAATTCACGGAAGTCAGTACCTAATACTGCATCTTCTGCAAGTTCCATGATGCCGTCAGACTCAACATCGATACCTAGCTCAGTGAATGAACACAGCATACCGTGAGAAGGTTGACCACGTAATTTTGCTTTCTTGATTTTAAAATCACCAGGTAGCACAGCACCAACTGTTGCAACCGCAACCTTGATACCTTGACGACAGTTAGATGCGCCACAAACGATGTCTAGAAGCTCTTCAGCACCAACATCCACTTTTGTAACACGAAGTTTGTCAGCGTCTGGGTG
The DNA here is from genome assembly GCF_002954615.1 of Photobacterium angustum. Classification (NCBI taxonomy): domain Bacteria; kingdom Pseudomonadati; phylum Pseudomonadota; class Gammaproteobacteria; order Vibrionales; family Vibrionaceae; genus Photobacterium; species Photobacterium angustum. The sequence continues at coordinate 1,514,318 of NZ_MSCJ01000001.1, forward strand.
TTGTGCACACTCAACCACTTGACCAACTTTAACGCCAGTGAATTCACCAGCTACTGCTTCAATACCGTCAACTTCCAGACCAGCCATTGTGATCTGGTGAGCTAGTTCTTCGCTGTTTACTGCAGGATTAACCCACTCGCGTAGCCAAGATTCAGAGAATTTCATAGATTTCTAGCCCCTAGTGCTTACTTAAACTGTTTTAGGAAACGTAAGTCGTTCTCGAAGAACGCACGTAAATCGTTAACGCCGTAACGAAGCATAGTTAGACGCTCAACGCCCATACCAAATGCAAAACCTGAGTACTTCTCAGGATCGATGTTAACTGAACGTAGAACATTAGGGTGTACCATGCCGCAGCCTAGTACTTCTAACCACTTACCATTCTTACCTTTTACATCAACTTCAGCTGAAGGCTCTGTAAATGGGAAGAAAGAAGGACGGAAACGTACTTCAACTTCTTCTTCAAAGAAATTACAAAGGAAATCGTGAAGAATGCCTTTTAGTTGCGCAAAGTTTACGTTTTCATCAACTAACATACCTTCCACTTGGTGGAACATTGGTGTGTGAGTTTGATCGTAGTCATTACGGTAAACACGACCAGGTGCAATGAAACGGAATGGCGGTTGACCATTTTCCATTGTACGAATTTGAACGCCTGATGTGTGCGTACGTAGCATTAGATCTGGGTTAAAGAAGAACGTATCGTGGTCGGTACGTGCTGGGTGATCTTCAGCAATATTTAGCGCATCGAAGTTGTGGAAAGCATCTTCGATTTCAGGGCCAGCTTCAGTTGTAAAACCAAGCTCACCAAAGAAACTTTCAATACGCTCAATGGTACGTGTTACTGGGTGTAAACCACCATTTTCAATACGACGACCAGGAAGAGAAACATCGATAGTCTCAGCCGCAAGCTTAGCTTCAAGCTCTGCACGTTGTAGGCCATCTTTGCGCTCTACAAGTAGTGTTTGCACTGCTTGCTTTGCTTTGTTGATCTCTTGACCAGCAGTACGACGTTCTTCTGGTGGTAATTTACCTAAGGCTTGAAGTTGAAGAGTTAAGTGACCCTTCTTACCTAGGAATTGAACTCGGACTTCGTCCAGAGCGACTAATGAATCAGCCTGCTCAATAGCTGCCGTTGCGTTGGCAATAATCTCGTCTAGATGTTGCATCGTATCCTCATCCACCCACAGGTGGCGTCCTTAAGGGAGATATAAAATCGCGTATCGATACATACTAAAGAAAGCAGCGTCTAAATCCAAATTGAATCGTAATAAAAGCGCAAGTTTGGACGAAAAAAAAACGTCTTTATCAGTTGAACAGCAAAAATTGAGGATTTCAATCAATTAGCATCTAACAATAAGAAGATCACAGCATGGTAGGAGCATTCCTTTTTCTCATTTTTCCACATCGCAAATCTTTACTACTGAGAGTAATTTTATTACATCTTTTTTAAGGAGATCACAGTCGACATTAAAGATTTCACAGCACTATTAATATCTTTATAGTCGCATAATTGCTTTGTATTACGCTCATTATTATGGGTAATATGGAGAGCTTCTCAGCATACCTATTATGGTACAAAATCAGTAAAAACCCAGCCTCAAACCGACTATATACATGCGTTGTATTACTCTGTTTTTAATGGTTTATTTTTAAAATTACTGATCTCCTTAGTAACTAGTTTTAAACACATTAAAACTAGTTACTATATTGAGCAACATTAACACCCCCTTACTTGTTACAAAACAATCAAATTTGATAACAAAATGACAATATAGATATGCAATCATTATTGTCGTTTTTCTTATACTTATGACGATAAATAATGAAATAAATCATCAAACCTGTTTTAAAATTACATTTTTCAGTGTAAATTATGATCAAAATCAAAGTTAGGAAGTTTCTGATGAACAATAAAGATCTAGCTGCACTATTAAAAATCTCAACACTTGCAATGATCCTTTGCACTGCATTACTTGCTCTTGGTAACTACGGCCTAGCGCATTCAATGCCTATTAACTCAGCTGCAGGATTTAACATTGTTAACCTTGTATTCTTCATTGGTCTTAACGCTCTTTTAGTACCGTTCCTTGCGTTTCTATTTAAAACTCGTGCTCGCGCAAACAAACAGCGTCGTATGATTAAAGCATAAGTTTTATTTTCTTTAATTTTAAAACCAGCCCTCTACTTCTAGAGTGCTGGTTTTTTTATATCCAATAAAAATAAAATACACCGTTGCATTATAAGGCAATATCAAATAATATAATTGAACAGTGTTTTATTGTATTGGAGTATCAAATGAAAAAACAAGATAACTATTGGTTAACGTACGCTAAGGCGACTTTTATTATTGCGACAATTGCAATGATCATCAGTATCGTCAAATTACCGGGCGATTTAATCGTGAAAGGCTATTACAGTATTTGTAGCTTGTTTCTTGTCAGTGCAACGATCACTTTAAGTAAAGCTATTCGTGATGAAGCTGAGTCGAACCGTTTAATCAATCGAATAGAAGAAGCGAAAACAGCTAAATTACTTAACGAGCTTGATGAATAAGATAGATTTTAGCTATGACGAATTTATCGTTCAAATATCTCTATTTTCAATATTTGAAAATGAAGAAAATCATAACGACGTTGGAAGTAAAACAGGGGCAGTTGCTTGAGGATGAAAAATGCCTCAAGCAGCAACTTCTCGATGCTGATCAACATTTCTTAATGCTTATTGATAATTCACTACCGGATCCCCACCCTTCTCAACCACGAAGACTAAAAGATAAACCTCAATTAACCCCTAAATGTACAAAGTCTATTCACCGCACTTTATTTACATTAAATAAACAGCAACAACAATTAAATAAAGATCTCATTAAGCTACAAAAATATCAGGATAAGACAAAACATCTTTTAATTCTTTTTAAAAAAGCGATATGTAATGAAGCTTACTTAGATGTGGAATATAGACTACAAATAGAGCAATTAAGTTTGCAGTTAGAGCTAGTACTTGCAAGCTATCTATAAAGTAATAGAGAACTGAATATTTAAAAGAAATAGATATGATATACAACGAAAAAAGGAGAGCCGAGGCTCTCCTTTTAACTTAAAAACTAAACTGATAAATTACAGTGCAGCTTTTGCCTTTTCCACAAGAACAGTGAAAGTAGCTTTGTCGAATACAGCGATATCTGCAAGGATCTTACGATCGATTTCGATAGACGCTTTCTTCAGACCGTTGATTAGACGGCTGTAAGACATACCATTTTGACGTGCAGCAGCGTTGATACGTGCAATCCAAAGTTGACGGAAAGTACGTTTCTTCTGACGACGGTCACGGTAAGCGTATTGACCAGCTTTAGTAACAGCTTGGAAAGCTACGCGGTAAACACGTGAACGTGCACCGTAATAGCCTTTAGCTTGTTTAAGAACTTTCTTGTGACGTGCACGCGCTTGTACACCACGTTTTACGCGAGGCATAGGAGACTCCTAACTAAAATAATAAAATATAAAACTAAAAACGATTAAGCGAACGGAAGCATACGAGCAACTGCAGCCACTTCACACTTAGGAAGGATTGCATTTGGACGAAGCTGACGTTTGTTCTTAGTAGTACGTTTAGTCAGGATGTGACGCTTAGTAGCGTGCTTAAACTTAAAGCCACCAGCTGTTTTTTTGAAGCGCTTAGCTGCGCCACGATTTGTTTTCATCTTTGGCATGAGATGATAACTCCGCATTGTTGATAGTTAATAATCACAGTAATAGGGCGAACAAAAAGCGCTACTTAAAAGCAGCGCTTTTTAGCTACTTGAATGCCGTTATTACTTCTTCTTTGGGGCAAGCATCATGGTCATTTGGCGACCTTCTACACGATTAGGGAAGCTCTCACAGACAGCGATGTCTTCAAGTTCACCCTTAATACGGTTAAGAAGTTCAATACCAAGACCTTGGTGAGCCATTTCACGACCACGAAAACGTAGTGTTACTTTGCCTTTGTTGCCCTCTTCTAAAAAGCGAGTCAGGTTGCGTAGTTTTACCTGATAGTCGCCTTCGTCTGTACCAGGTCGGAATTTAACTTCCTTGATCTGGATTTGTTTCTGGTTTTTCTTTTGCTCTTTAGCAGCCTTGCTCTTCTCGAACAGGTACTTGCCATAGTCCATCACGCGACAAACTGGTGGCTCGGCATTAGGGCTAATTTCAACTAGATCCACACCAGCGTCTAGAGCAACTTCCATTGCTTCATCAAGTGAAACAACACCAACTGATTCGCCATCAAGGCCAGTCAGGCGAACTTCACGTACGCCACGAATTTCTTCATTTAGACGATGCGCGTTTTGCTTAACTGGTGCTTGGGTTCTTTTTCCGCCTTTAATACCTTATTCCTCCACAATATTGAGCTTACGACTGCTAATTTCTTCTTGCATAAATGCAACAAGTTCATCAATCTTAAATTTACCCAAATCTTTACCCTTGCGAGTACGAACTGCTACAACGCCTGCTTCGACTTCTTTGTCGCCACAAACGAGCATGAAAGGCACTCGCTTCAAAGTATGTTCGCGGATTTTAAAGCCAATCTTCTCATTTCTCAAGTCCGCATTGACTCTAATTCCACATTTTTTCAATTTTTCTACAATTTCTTGCACATATTCTGACTGAGCGTCAGTAATATTCATCACTACAGCTTGTTGAGGCGCTAACCATGTAGGGAAGAAGCCTGCATAATCTTCGATAAGAATACCGATGAAACGCTCTAGTGAGCCAAGAATTGCACGGTGAATCATAACCGGTGTGTGACGTTCATTATCTTCACCTACGTAAGTAGCGCCTAAACGCTCTGGTAAAGCAAAGTCTAGCTGAACTGTGCCACACTGCCATGCGCGATCAAGGCAGTCGTGAAGAGTGAACTCGATCTTAGGACCGTAGAACGCACCCTCACCTTCTTGAATTTCAAATGGAATTTCCATTGATTCAAGCGCGGTAATTAAGTCTGATTCTGCTTTATCCCACATTGCATCAGAACCTACACGTTTTTCAGGACGCGTAGATAATTTAACAACAATGTTGTCGAAGCCGAATGTCTTGTACGTATCATACACCATTTCGATGCAAGATGTAACTTCTTGTTGTACTTGAGCTTCTGTACAGAAAATATGCGCATCATCTTGAGTGAAGCCACGTACACGCATAATGCCGTGAAGTGAACCTGATGGTTCGTTACGGTGACATGAGCCAAACTCAGCCATACGCAATGGAAGATCACGGTATGATTTCAGACCTTGATTAAAGATCTGTACGTGACCTGGGCAGTTCATTGGCTTGATAGCGTATTCACGGTTCTCAGAACTAGTTGTGAACATCGCATCAGCGTACTTATCCCAGTGACCAGAACGTTCCCAAAGTACACGATCCATCATTAGAGGACCTTTTACTTCTTGGTAATCGTATTCATTTAGTTTTTCACGAATGAATACTTCTAGCTCACGGAAGATAGTCCAACCGTTGTGATGCCAGAACACCATGCCCGGTGCTTCTTGCTGCATATGGAACAAGTCAAGTTGCTTACCGATCTTACGGTGATCACGCTTAGCCGCTTCTTCTAAACGAGTAAGGTGAGCTTTTAATGCTTTCTTATCGTGGAATGCAGTACCGTAGATACGTTGAAGCATCTTATTATCGCTATTACCACGCCAGTATGCACCAGCAACGCTTAATAGCTTGAAGTTTTGACAGAAGCCCATGTGAGGTACGTGTGGACCACGACACATATCAATGTATTCTTCGTGGTGGTAAAGACCTGGACGATCATCACGCGCTACGTTCTCATCAAGAATTTCTATTTTGTAAGTTTCGCCGCGTGCATCAAATGCATCACGTGCTTCTTGCCAGCTTACTTTTTTCTTAACAACCTGATATTTGGTTTTAGCAAGCTCAACCATGCGCTTTTCAATCACTTCAAGATCTTCTTGAGTTAGTGATTGCTCTAAGTCGATATCGTAGTAGAAACCGTTATCGATTGTAGGACCAATAGCCATTTTCGCATCTGGGTAAAGCTGCTTAATTGCATGGCCTAATAGGTGAGCACATGAGTGACGTACAATCTCTAAACCATCGACTTCATCTTTTGCAGTGATGATTTCAAGGCTTGCGTCGTTTTCAATTAGATCACATGCATCTACGCGTACACCATCAACACGCCCTGCGATCGTTGCTTTAGCAAGACCAGGACCGATTGAAAGTGCCACGTCCATAGTTGATACAGGCGCGTCGAATTGACGTTGACTACCGTCAGGAAGAGTAATTACAGGCATGAATAATGTCCTTTAACAGTGGTGCCACACACCAAGTAGCACATGTTGAATTTATAAAGCTTTCAGAAGCTTTTACGAATAAAAAACGCTTTACTTTCGATACCGCAATACTGAGCGGCACACTAAAAGAAAAGCGAGGCTGTACTATAGCAAACGGATTAAAAGGATTGCAAAGAATCCTCTTAAATTAATAACAATAATTTAGTCAACGAGTGTGTAACTAACCACGTACAGTTTTTCTATACCAGGATAGATATCTTGAATAACGCTTTTAAGCACATCGAGTGTCATATTTTCTTGTTTAGCATGAAAATCATTTAATTCAGAAAATAAGATAGGCTCAACCTTATCGATTTGTAATGTACAAAATTCACGGCAATCTTCAAATGTGGACACTTTTACTTGTGAACCTGGAACATAATGACTTTCAGATTCATCACGAATAGTGATTGTCTTTTTTCCTGAAAGAATATCAGTTTCAAAACGTTCAAAAAACGTCATTTCTGTTGGTGTGATTTTCTGGCTCATATTTTATTCTTTTCATAAAAATAGTGTGCTTGTAGATTACCTGCATTTGCATCGTGAATACATTTTGTTTTGTAAGTATCTTTATCAAATAATGTTTAATTACCTTTCAGTGAGCCACTATCTAACATTTACGCATATTTTTACGGTGGGATTATTTTTTATTTAAAAAAGAAGAACATATATTTTATGCGTTAGTTTTTTTTAATACTTTGTTTTTGTTGTTCTTTCTATAGCCTGAATTCTAAGTTTTTAAAAACAGTAACTAAAATCACACTGAGTTCACATTTCTTCACACGATATATAGTCTAAGATGTTGATAGACAAGTTGTATACAGACGTTTCAGTGCGGAGGATGATTATGTGGCAAGCCATTTCTCACCAACTGTCAGATGTACTAGGTCGACCATTTAAGATTGTTGAACGACAAACGCTTGAAGGCGGCGATGTCAATGAATGCTATTGCGTTAGCGATGGTGATCAACGTTTCTTTCTCAAACTCAATGATAAAGAGCAATTAGTTGTCTTTGAAACTGAATCAGAAAGTCTACGCATTCTTAATGAAGCAAATTGTGTTCAAGTACCTCAGTATATCCATGTTGGTACATGCCGCGATAAATCCTTCCTCACACTTAATTATTTACCAACAAAAAAAGTCGATGATAATGCTGGTTATCAATTAGGGCAGCAATTAGCAAAACTGCATCTATGGGGTGAACAAGCTGAATACGGCTTTGATTTTGATAACTATGTTGGTTTAACACCACAACCTAACCGTTGGCATCGCCGATGGTGTCGTTTTTTTGCAGAGCAACGTATTGCATGGCAATTACAACTGTGTGAAGAAAAAGGCATTCTATTTGGGAATATTGACACTATTACGAGCAATGTCATTAAACGCTTAGTTAACCACCAGCCTAAACCTTCCTTATTACATGGCGATTTATGGCATGGTAATACTGCTCTAACCGTATCGGGTCCAATTATTTTTGATCCTGCCACTTACTGGGGTGATCGCGAGTGTGATATAGCGATGACAGAACTGTTCGGTGGTTTCCCCAACAGTTTTTATGAGGGGTACAATTCTGTCTATCCACTCCCCCCTGAGTATCAAGAGCGCAAAGAGCTTTATAACCTTTACCATATTCTTAACCACTGCATACTCTTTGGTGGGGAGTATATGGGTCAAGCTGAATACATCATTGCCAAGCTTAATCTCTTAGATGAATAATTAGTCTAAGCCGACTTCTGTTTATGAGTCGACGTAAGATATGCATTAACCTTTGCATATCTTACGTCGTAGATTGGCTTTCATTGATGACTATTATCACCACAGTAAAATAAGTTTACCTGCAAATGCTATTAGCAGCGACTAGGCTATCAATAGTGTTTTTGGTTATAGCGAAAGTTATCAACATAACCTAAATTAAATTTGCTGATGGTAACTGACTGCGGGTGAAGGAGTACAACAATGAGAAACTATTCAGAACAAAACGTTAGCTGTCCCCATTGCGGACACATCATACGCATAGAATTAGATGCAAGCGCTGGAAGCCAAGAGTTTTATGATGATTGCTCTGCATGCTGTAATCCGATTCATATCAATATGCAGGTTGATGAACTCCACAAAACCATTAATTTATTTATAGATGCTGATGATGAACAAATTTTTTAGTGCGAGTTCCATAAACAATTAACTAGACCAATTGTGCTAAGCGGTCTAGTTAATTTCTCGTTTATGATTTTGCTGCCATTACACGCTCAACAGTATCAACTATAGCTTGGGTTTGAGGATCTATTTCAATATTAATCACATCACCAATAACGCGACTTTTTAAATTTGTACGCTGTAATGTTTCAGGGATTAAATTCACATTGAAACGATTTTCGACCACATCACCTATGGTGAGGCTTATACCATCAATCCCTATATACCCTTTAGTAAAGACATACTTCATCTGTTTTTGCGGTAAGGTAAACCAGATCTGATGATTATTTTCTGATGTAACAACATTTGATACTTCTGCTGTACACATAATATGTCCAGACATAGAGTGACCACCGATTTCATCGCCAAACTTTGCTGCACGCTCAACATTAACGACATCACCTTCTTTGAGTAAACCAAGGTTAGTGACATTAAGCGTCTCTTGCATCAAATCAAATGACCACAAATCATTATTAATATCCGTTACTGTCAGACAACAACCATTATGAGCAACCGAAGCCCCTAACTCTACATGACTTAATAAATTAGCAGGCATACGTATCACGTGAGTTTGAAAATCTTGTTTCTTAGTAATCGAAATGATTTCTGCTGTTCCTTGTACGATTCCCGTAAACATAATGCTCCTAACTGTGTTAATAATTAACTTAACCGTTAATAAATATATTGATTTTATTGCTCTTTTTTATAGCAAACTTTTCAAATAAGCCAATACTTAAAAGTAAGCATCCAATGTCTTAGCTTTACTTTTCTTATACAGCATTGATTAACCTTTTCTATGTTATTTGCCAATGACAATTAATTGTCAAAAAAACAACTTGGCAATGAAATCTATATCCCTTTTTGGAATAAAGATATAAAGTGTATTTTTACAGCAATAAGATAACGAATACAAAATCATATAGGTATGTTATGACTGTTGACGTCGCTAATGATGCCATGCAAATAAAAACTAAAAAAAGCCATTCATCTACAACACTACGTATTACGCTAATAACGTTAATTACGATCTTATCGTGTTATTACCTTTGGGTTTTATATAAAGCAGTGACTCCAAACGTAAGTATTGCGTACAAGGCTTATTACATTAAAACTCAGACTCTTTTTTGGCAGCCTAAAGAGCCAGATCTTGCTCTAAAGATTCCATCATCGTTAGAACTTTCAACAAAAGTTCCATATTTATCACGCAAAGGCTGGAATAAAGATGCTGATAACGGTGCTCGATTATTAACAAATAGTGGTGGGCTTTATTTCACGCTGCCGCATAAGGTAAAGCAAGATGTAAAAGTCAGTATCACACTAGCATCTTCACTAGCCTCACCATTGCACTTTACTGTGAATCAGTGGGATGGCGTTTTTGCATCGACAAAACAATCTAATGTGTTTGATGCCATCATCCCAGCATCTGCATTTAAGTCTGGCGATACATTACAAACATTGCAGATAAATACGTTAACACCGTTAGCATTTAAGTTAGTGGATTTCTCATTTCTATCTTTATCTAAAAACGATAGTCATCAAGCAACACCAACATACGCGTCATCTTCAATGACCCATAACTAAGGTAAATAATATGAATAATAACCTTAAAAAAACAGACTATACATTGTCACTTATCGTTCCTGTATATAACGAAGAAGTTGCTATTGAGCCATTTGTTAACGAAATCAATAATAAGCTTTCCTCTATTCGTTCACATATTGATATTGTTTTCATTAATGATGGTAGTAAAGATAAGACACAGTCTGTAATTGAAGCTCAAATAGCTAAAGATGATTCTATTAGCTTAATTAACTTTGCACGTAATTTTGGCAAGGAAGCAGCTATGACCGCAGGTCTTAACTATGTAAAAGGTGATGCTGCTGTTATTTTAGATGTTGATTTACAAGATCCACCAGAGCTCATTCTTGAATTTGTCAAATTATGGCAAACAGGTGAATACGATACGGTCTATGGTGTTCGTGTTGACCGTTCACAAGATACGTTTTTAAAGCGTGTGACTGCAGGCGGTTTCTATCGTTTCTTCAACTTTTTATCTGCAGAAACAATCTTGCCTGAAAATGTCGGTGATTTTCGCTTAATTGACCGATGTGTTATTGAAGCGGTAAAACAATTACCTGAACGTAACCGCTTTATGAAAGGTTTATTGGCTTGGTCTTCATTCCGCTCTATCGGCGTCGATTTTCAGCGCCCAGAACGAAATGTCGGTGATACTAAGTTCAACTATTGGAAGTTATGGAACTTCGCAATGGATGGTATTACGAGTTTTACCGCTTGGCCTTTACGCGTATGGGGGTTTGTTGGTTTTGGTATCTCGTTCTTATCTTTTATCTTTTTAATGTATGTATTAATCAGTACTGTTTTCTTCGGTGTTCATACACCAGGATACGCATCAACTATTTCTGTTGTTCTGTTCCTTGGAGGGATTCAATTAATCTCATTAGGCGTAATTGGTGGCTATATCAGCCGCATTTATACCGAACTAAAACAGCGCCCTATTTACCTTGTTGAAGGTGTCTACGGTAAATATAGTGAAAAAAACACACAACCTCTTGTTACAGAGACAGAAAAAGAGTTAGAAACCACAAATGAATGAGTCATTTTTAAAGCACTTTTGGCAATTAAATCGATTTGCAATTATTGGCTTACTTGCGACTGCAGTGCACTTGTCCGTTGTTAGACTATATTTTTTCCAAATCCAAGATCCATCAGAATACAGTGCCAACGTGATCGGTTTTAGTATTGCTTTTTTAGTGTCTTATTTTGGACATCGCCACTTTACGTTTGGACAGAAAGGCTCATTTTTAAAATTCTTGGCCGTATCACTTATGGGCTTTTTTATTAACAATTTGATCCTTGCTTCATTATTGAAGTCTGCAATGTTCTCAGGTTGGCTCGCGGTAACAATATCAACCCTTTGTGTACCCGTAATTACCTTTATCTTGGCTAAATTTTGGGTGTTTAAATGAGTTCGTTAAGCTTACCTTCAATCAAAATTAGTCAACGAGAATGGCTAACCATTATTTTTGCCGTTATTGTTAGTCGCACCGTTATCTACTGTTTAGGTTTATGGGGAGTAACTGAGTTTGCTTCTGGGCATTATGCTGAGCAACCTTTATTACAAACTATCTGTCGCTTTGACTGTGTCTGGTTTTATCGGATCATCGAAAATGGTTATGATTTAGTGCCACAATGGCTAAGTCAGAAAAATGCGGCTAACTGGGCATTTATGCCTCTACAGCCCTTTCTTGGTTGGATCTTTTCGAAATTTTTCTTTTTTGAAAATCCAATTAACAATGCCCGGTTAGGTTTAGTTATAGCGTCAAACTTAGCGTTTTTATTCAGCTTACCTATTATTTTAATGGCGTTAAAGCAGCTTAATTTCAGCAAGGCAACGCAGTCTGCTGCTATCTGGCTATTGTGTTTTTCACCTTATACTGTGTATTCAACCGCAGGCTATACCGAACCGCTCTTCATTGTTTTTGTTACTGGTGTATTCCTATTTAGTTATCGCCAACAATGGGGATGGGTCGCTATTTTAGGTCTATTAGCCGCTATTACCCGTAACCTTGGCGTTTTCTTGGTTTTTCCTGTACTCATTATTGCGATTCAGCACTACGGTATAAATAGCTTTGTTCGCTTAAAAACCCCTGCGCTAAAAGCAATTTCAGCCATATGGGTGATCCCTTTCGGCTTTTTCACCTATATGGCTTATCTCTATTTTCATGTAGGTGATGCGCTGGCTTTTGGACACATTCAGATCGCATGGGGACGTCAATTAACTAATCCGTTTCACTGGATCCTCTATGGTTTTGAAACAGGCGGTCCTAAGCTTTACTTAGCCATTATGGCGATACTCGCGTTTATACTAAATATCTATTTGGTCGTGCGTAAATACTACGCTGAAGCCATATTTATGTTCATTTGTTTGGTATTACCATTGTCATCAAATTTAAATGCGATGCCTCGTTATGCATTTGGGTTATATCCAACCTTCCTTGGCTTACTTTTACTTATTGAACGTTATCCGCATATTAAAACACCGATGCTATGTGTTTTTAGTGCAGCAAGTACCTTTATCGCAATTGGCTTCTACAGCCATATGATGTTTACGGTTTAACTTTCTAAATAAAACAGCAGCTTAATGAGTAAAACACTATTTACTAAGCTGCTGTTATTCCTTCCTTTGAATAATAATTATGCAATTTGCCAATATTCTATTTTGGTTATGAGCTTTTTGTTTATATAATCCTGAAAAATCATTGGCAGTACAAAATAGAATGCCACAGAAGCATTTTAATACTTGACTCCTCCCCTTTATTTACCTCTTTTTGGAGCCAAAAATAGTGCATAACTATAAAAAAGAAACAGCGCAGCTTATAAAGCTTGCCGTGCCTGTTCTCATTGCCTCTGTTGCACAAACATCAATGGGCTTTGTTGACACAGTGATGGCAGGTAGTGTCAGTGCGACTGACATGGCAGCAGTCGCTGTTGCTGCAAGTATTTGGTTACCTTCTATCTTATTTGGTGTTGGTTTACTTATGGCGCTTGTGCCCGTTGTGGCGCAGCTTAGCGGCTCTGGTAAAAAAGAACGTATTCCGTTTGAAGTTCAACATGGTTTCTATCTGGCGATCTTAATATCCATTCCAACCATGTTGATATTGTATAACGCGGGTTCTTTAATCCATTACATGAATGTAGAGCCTGTATTAGCGGAAAAAACGGTCGGTTACTTATATGCCGTACTTTTTGCTGTACCTGCTTTTTTGTTTTTCCAAACACTAAAAAGTTTTTCTGAGGGGTTATCTTTTACCATTCCAGGCATGGTGATCGGCTTTTTAGGCTTACTTGCCAATATTCCACTAAACTGGATTTTCGTATACGGAAAGTTTGGAGCCCCTGAATTAGGCGGTATCGGTTGTGGTGTAGCAACTGCCATCGTCTATTGGTTCATGTTTTTTGCGTTACTTGCCTATGTATTAATTAATAAACGGCTAAAGAGTGTTGGAGTATTTAGCACATTTTATCGCCCTCAACTAAAAGCGCTTTCACGTTTATTTAAACTAGGCTTTCCCGTTGCAGCTTCGCTTTTCTTTGAAGTTTCACTATTTGCTGTTATTGCATTACTGATTTCACCATTAGGTCCAAATAAAGTGGCATCGCACCAGATAGCAATGAATTTCTCATCACTGGTGTATATGCTGCCAATGAGTATTGGTGCAGCGGTGAGTATTCGTGTCGGCCACAAAATGGGGCAACAAGATATTGATGGTGCGCGTATTGCAAGCCATTGCGGTTTAATTGTCGGTACGGCTTTAGCTATTTGTACCGCTATAATGACGGTTATTTTCCGCGAAGACATTGCCGAACTCTATACTCATAACCCAGAAGTTATCGTACTTGCTGGCCAATTATTACTACTCGCAGCGATCTATCAATGTAGTGATGCTGTTCAAGTCGTTGCTGCTGGTGCGTTACGTGGTTATAAAGATATGCGTGCCATTTTTGTTTGTACATTCATTGCTTACTGGCTGATTGGACTGCCATCTGGTTATGTCCTAGGCCTAACAAACTGGATTGTGCCAGCAATGGGCCCGCAAGGTTTTTGGATTGGTTTTATTCTCGGCTTGAGTGCGGCAGCCGTCATGCTTGGCTGGCGAATACACCATGTGCATAAACTTGATGCTGAAAAGCAACTTGAAATGTCATACCGATAAGACAAAAAGGCGATCATCAGATCGCCTTTTTTGATCTAATATTGATAATAATCAGTATGATGAATATTCACTTAATGCTTTAAGAGACGCCTATGCCTGTATCTATCTCTATTTTCCCACATAGATTGTCTCTGATTCTTTTCATTTCAATACTGCTGATAGGCTGTAAGCAAAATGACAATGAAAAAGCCTTTGATACGTATCATCAGCGTCTGGCTAATGTACTCGATATAGATAAAGCCCACTTTCCTGAAACGCCATTACTACTTTTACCCGCTAAACGAGAGCTTACTCAGCCTTTAGCTGATATTAGAATTGGTCTACTTGATGCCTATGAATTACGGCAATGTGGCCTATTCCAACTGATTGCTGAGCGAAATTCGATTTTGGGTAAAGTTCAAGATAAAACCCGCAGTCTTCACTATGAACTTTTACTATTAGATGGGTTACAGTATTGTTTAGAAGCACTGCCTAAAGACTCTGATTTATTAACCGAGTTAGCACCTATTTATCAGCAAAAGAAACAGCAACTGCCACTCGTTTTTTGGAATACGCTTTTTACTGGAGAAGAATGGCGTAAACAATTAACGCTAGGCCATCAACTACTTGAAAGTAATCAAACCACTCAATTTAACGCTAGCCTAAGCGCATTTAGCTATATCAATAATTTACTTTCAAATAGCATCAAACGCACAAATAACATCACTGCACCTTATTCTAACAAAGATAAATATCAGGATCTTTTTGAGCATCAACAACAAATTTATAATAGCCGATATATAGGTGATCTTTTCTATTCAATGCAACGCACCACGACATTGCTGAACACGATTACAGAACAACTTACTCAGTCACAAGATTCAATTTTGTGTGGCAAAAATATGAATCAGCAAAAAGCACAATATCTTCGTAATGTTTTCTATAAGTTTTATGTTCCAACTATTCAGCCTTATTTATCAACACTTGATTCACAATATCGACAAATACAGCCCGTTTTACAGCAGATACTTCAACAATTGAATCAACCGAATATTCACCTCTCCTCACCAATGCAAACCTATATAGCATTCTATGTTGATGGCGATCTGTATCAGCAATTTCATGAAGCCACATTAGCGCACGTTAAATTCTGGCAACGTCTGTTTAAACAATGTAAATTCAAAGTTGGACAATAACTTTATTCTAATTTGATAGAATAACTTTGCTTCAAAAATTTGAGCTTTAAACTAAAATTTAAACTCAGCTTCTACAGTCGCGAAGACAATAAATTTGTATATATTTTCGCTAAGGGATATAGGAGATACGCATGAAGAAAACCAAGAATGAAGCAAAACTTCTCAAAAAAGCATTAGAAATAGGCTTTGCATTCGCGAAAAAACAAGGATTTGGCGATTTAGACCGCAGTGTTGGCTCTACCGACCGTGTTGAGTGTATTTATCGCTTACTGGTTGATTGTAAACAAATCACCCCTCTTGCCGTGGATCAAGAGGACGGCGTTCATATGAAACATAAGCTGGTTTTATGGATAAGCCGCTTACTCCCACCTGATCACGAACTTTTAAACTAAATTATCTTCCTGTGTAGCGCACGTTCTGTTGCGCTACACATTACATTTACTTGGCAATGCCCTGCTTAAAAAATGACTTCGACTATTTCATCATCAAGATTTTAAGATAACTGGCTATTGTTCAAGCAAACGCACTGAAATTACTAAAAAACTCTGTTTAAACACTTGCCTAGACGAAAGTGACTCGCTAATATGCTTGTCATTCGCTAATGACGATTACATTGTTATTCAGTTAGATTGCTCGCTTAGCTCAGTTGGTTAGAGTACTTGCATGACATGCAAGGTGTCACTGGTTCGAGTCCAGTAGCGAGCACCAGTTATTAAATAAATGGCTTCTTTAAGCGGTTTATCGCAGTACAATTTGCTCGCTTAGCTCAGTTGGTTAGAGTACTTGCATGACATGCAAGGTGTCACTGGTTCGAGTCCAGTAGCGAGCACCATTTTTAAATAAACGGCTTCTTTAAGTGGTTTATCGCAGTACAATTTGCTCGCTTAGCTCAGTTGGTTAGAGTACTTGCATGACATGCAAGGTGTCACTGGTTCGAGTCCAGTAGCGAGCACCAGATTCAAACAAAAAGCCTGCTTATAGCAGGTTTTTTTGTGCCCAAATATTAAGTCTAACCTTGTGCCTAGTTAGGTATTAAACCACTAAAAATAATTTCTAGTTATCTCGCTATTCCCTACCTCATTAGTAAAGCACACCGCACATTATAATTTATTATAAACATGATAATTCATACGAGCCCATTTTCGGTTATGAGCTGATTAACACCTCATTTTATAAGTACGTGACAACAAACGGTTTATCTATTAGGATTTGAGAATTAGTCGGGGGGCATTACGCTGAGATCACAATTAAGTGGGACCCGTTGAACCTGAACCAGTTAGCACTGGCGGAGGGAACTAAATAAACAATATCAGTATTGTTTAGGCAAGTTATCAATGGATCTCATCATTTCACATTAATCGATCCTTTCATTACTTGGCACCAGTTCCTAACGCTCAATTAGGAATCTGTTATGTCATCAAAAACAAGAAATAAATCCCATGTTACACCCCCTATAGTTTTAACTATTGCAGGCTCTGACAGTAGTGGTGGCGCGGGGATTCAAGCCGATATCAAAGCTATTTCAGCAACAGGTGGCTATGCTTGTTCGGTGATCACTGCAATTACGGCGCAAAACACCCAAGGTGTTAGTGGTATTCTTCCTATTCCCCTTACGATGATAGAACAACAATTAGATGCTGTTTTTACTGATCTCAACATTCAGGCAGTTAAAATAGGCATGCTTGCTGATAGTGATATCATCACGCTGGTTGCAAATAAAATAAAAGAGTACAAGCCACGCTATCTTGTGATTGATCCCGTAATGGTTGCCACCAGCGGTGACTTATTATTACAAGAGTCAGCCATTAGTACGCTAAAGCAAAAACTACTTCCACTTGCTGATCTCATTACACCTAATTTACCTGAAGCCGCTGCACTGACAAACAGCGAGATCCCACAAAATCTTACAGATATGTTGGGGTTAGTCAGCAAACTGCGTGATATACAAACTAAAGCAATACTTCTTAAAGGTGGACACCTAGAAAACGATTCAGAAAGTAATGATTTATTGATCTTAAATGACAATATCATAGAGCTAAAAACAAAACGTATTGAGACACAAAATACGCATGGTACAGGCTGTACCCTCTCTTCAGCCATTGCTTCTTACCTTGCTCAAGGTTATCCAATCGAACAAGCAACACAACGTGGCAAAGAATATATTACCTCTGCCATTTCAGCGGCTGATCTACTCAATATCGGTAGTGGTCATGGTCCTGTTAATCATTTTTTTACTCAGGATTAAAATAGCTAACAAGGCATGAAACATCACGCAACATGATATAAAAAAGCGGTGATTGAACTCACCGCTTTGATTTATAAATAAAATATTATGTGATTACAGTTTTGTCCAAGCATCTTGCCAATAAACACTGCTTGCTGGGGCATAAGAAGCACTTGAGCACCAACCTGAATTAGGCCAAGGTTTACATTGGTATAACTGCTCATCGCTAGCACGAACAATATCCCCTTCTTGGTAAACTGTACCCGCTTGATACGTTGGATATTCTCCCGGCGCAGGTGGCGTCACTTCTGGTTTTACTGACGTACAACCTTCCGTTGCAATTTGTTTCCAAACGCCCCACTCACCTGTTGTTCCCGGCTCTTCGCCTTGTGTCCACCAACCAGCTTGCCATACCACACCGTTGTGGCTGACTTCATCACCTGCCACATAAATACTTTGTGCACTCCATGTGTTTTCACACACAGCGCTACCTTCAACCGTCACAACACGTTGTGCCTGTGTTGTTTGTTGTGCGCTGTCAGTAATACGGTAATTTAAGGTGTAGTTACCTGCTAGATTAGTATTTACTTCACCTTCGATAATAATATTGGCCGTTATATCACCATCTTCAGCATCTTTTGCTGTGATGCCTGTTTTTTCATCAAATGTATCACCAAGTTGAATGGTCGTATCACCAATACCTTCTAACACAGGTTTTGCACTAAACACTTCAACATTACGCACAACAACAGATTCACTTAAAGCACTGTCATAGGCTTTGTAAGTTAGCGTGTAATGACCCACTTTATTCGTATCTACAGTACCTTCAACCACGATAGAGGCAGTGACATCACCATCGTAATCATCTGTCGCTGTAACACCTGCAAGTGGTGCAAATAAATCACCATGTGTAACAACAATATCGTCAATACCAGTGATAACTGGTGCTTTTCCTGCTTCCGTTGTCACAATACTTGCTTTTAACGTCGCTTTTGCAGGTACTATATCCATTGTATTAAGTACTTCACCACCACAGCTAACTTCTGCACGGTATGGTTTCAGTACACTTTCAACATTGATGTGGAAACGGTTCATATGACCATCTTGCAAACGACGGTTATACAGGTTAAACGTTTTGGTACCACCATTTTGCGTCAACACATCTAATTGACATGTTGAAGCAGTGAAGTTATCAACATAAACATTACCATATGCACCATGCAAAGCTGGGTAGATATAGCTTGGTAGTATTTTCTGTGGATCGTAATACCCCACTAACGTTGTTACCTGTACGCCTTGCTTGTATGGGATCAAATCAACTTTGCGCTCCAATAGAGTATTATCTGTTAACTGCCAAACACCATTTGTAAATCTAAATGCATGTTTTTGACCATGACTTAATGTCATTTGTTGGTCGTTATAATGAATAGTTGAATTCCAACCTGCCCACGATTCAAATAGCGCCACTTTTCCTTCTAATTCAGCATCAGTCGGTAAATAAAAGTCACGAGCCCAAGCGGCATTAGCCGTTGTTAAGTGAACCACTTGATGTTTAGCAAATAACTGTTGAAATTTATCGCTATTTTCACCGAACTCACTAAGTGGGCCGTTACCACTGACCTTAGCAACCGAGAATGCTAAATCATCAGCCACTGAATGCGTCCATGGCTTCATCACTTTTTCTATTTGATCCCACTTGCTATAACCTGTTGGTGACGCTGAATCAAAATTCGCTTTATTTTCTACGAAATCTTGAAACACACTCAGCTCATACGGTGCATGTAATGTGTATGCATTGTATTTAGGGTAAAGCGGTTGACCACCAGACATGGTACCAAAACCAAAACTATGTCCTTCAAAAGGTGCAACACATTCACCTTCATAACATGAATCTTGATTCGTTACGCCTTTAGTAAAGTTAGGAATAAAGATATTTTTATAAACATCCCACCCCCATGTAGAGTTCGCTTCGGTAGAACTTTTGTGAATCGATCCCATAAAGCCACCAGGATAATGTGCACCGACCCCTAGTTCATGACCTACTTCATGGCTAAATTCGTTACCCGTTGAGCTCACGACAGAAGCAACACCTGCGTAAGAACCCAACATACCGTGTGTAATTAAACCATCAGTATAATTACCAATTGAGTTATTCACTGTTACTTGTGCTGCATGGTATGGCGCTTCAATATTCCACTGACTTGCAGGACGTACTTTTGATGAATTCACACCATAGTTAGCACTGTTAATACCTGAAGAGATCAGTTCACGTGCAATACGGTAATGTGAATCACTGCCGTAACCGTCTGCATCACTAGGATCAACACCTTCAAGTAAGCGACCATCTGGCAACATGATCTCTTTAAGATGTACTGATTCATAAGGGTTAACGATCAATTTACTGATCTGAAGACTTTGGAAATACTGACGGTGTAATTCTGGATCATCGATAAAGATAAATTGATCTCTTGGCTCTGTTAATAAACCAATATCGATTGCATTTAAGATCATACTGGTATTAGCACCGATCTTAATATCTGAAACCGTCCCTTCTTTCTTATTTCTACTGGTGAAAGTTAAGCGTAAACCCGATTTAACGGCTTCTGCTGGAAGTACGGCAGAATAAGCTTTATCGCTATATGAAATTCGGCTGATTGCCATATCCGACTCACCATACCAAACGCCTTCAATATTCTGGTAGGTAAATTGGTTACCACGGCTGATCGTATCTCTGCCTTGTGCATATTCAATTTGAGAGTTGTAGCCAGCATCTGAAATAAAGGTGATCTTCTTATTACTAAAGCTTTTATCATCAGGCAAAATAAAATGCCCCGCCCAATGACCATCTCCAGTTTTAACTAAAACGGTATCGTGCTGATCAAGTAGTACTTTAAAATGTGTTGTACCCGCTTCGCCAGAGATGTCATGAAGATCGTTATTGCTAGTAATAGTTAGAGAGAACTGCGATGGCTTCGTTATCTCAACATACTTATCAAGCTTACCCGCTACTTGCGGCAACTGTTGTGGTTGACGCATCACCGTTTGATAAACCACTTCGTTTTGCTTATTTTTAGCAATAACAGTAACAACTTCGTCTTGCTCTAACATATCTGCGTGAGGCTCAAACAGCACCAATGTACGACGAAGAGAAACAAGATGTGGTTGGCGATCATTTTCAATCTTATTGCTCGTTTGCATGATCACGCTTTGAGCGACACTAACACTACCCTGCAGCGTACCTTGAGTGTCTGATGGCAACGCTTTTTTATTAAAATAAAGTGTTTCTGGTACTGTTGATACAATTGTTTCTGCCTGTCCATATTGCGCCATAAGCAATACTGGTATCAGGCTGACTAAATACTTCTTTTTCATTATTTTCGCACGATGTTAATAGTATGTAATCGGCGAAATATAAACAATAAAAACATGATTTAGAATGGTTTTATCTTCTTGATTTGTAACAATTTATTTTTAAATTAAACGTCAAAAAAACCACTTTATAAACACTATTTTCTTGACGCTTAGGATTACTGATGAACATCTATTTCACGTTTATCACATACTCCGTTAATACAATCATTTATATACTTCCAGCCAAAATAGCTCACTACTTTAAAAATTGAGGTTTTATTATCGAAATAGATTCAGGATAAATAAAAAAGCCACTCCTAATATGAGTGGCTTTACCTTGTTTGGCTTATGCTTTAGAGGTTCGTAACTGTTTCAAACGTTTAATAATATCTTGCTCTCTTAGTTTAGCCATCGCCACATAAGCAATCGGTACTAAGAATAAAGAGAATACAGTACCGAGAATTAGCCCTCCGACCAACACTAAACCTATGTTAATTCGACCCACTGAGCCGGGCCCTACCGCAAATGCTAAGGGTAGTGAACCAATAATCATGGTTAATGATGTCATCAATATCGGTCTTAAGCGTGACTTGGCACTTTCAATTGCTGCATCATAAGCACTCACCCCTTTCTCTTTTTGCTGCTTATTGGCGAACTCAACCAACAAAATACCGTGTTTAGTGACTAAACCAACTAACGTTAGCAAGCCAATTTTTGAGTAGATATTTAAGCTTTGACCGAAGACTTTAAGCGTTAATAACGCCCCAACTAAACATAATGGAACGGTAAGCAAAATGATCAACGGCTCAATAAAGCTTTCAAATTGCGCCGCGAGGATCAAGAAAATAAAGATCAATGCCATACCAAACAATAATGTCATTCCATGGGATGATTCATGTAAGTTTTCTATCACACCATTGAATTGATAGCTTTGTCCTGATTGCAACAACTCAGGCACGTGTTGATTAACATACGTTTCAACATCACTTGCACTGTAGCCTGGCATAATATCTGCAGTAATTTCCGCATTATCTAGCCCCATAAAGGTTTTGATATGCGATTCAGAAGTCACTTGCTTAATTGAAACAAACTGCGACAACGGCAGTTGCTGACCCGCTTTAGACATAACATAGAGTTTATCTAACACTTTAAAGTCACTTAATGACTTACGGTTAACCTGTACTTGTATTGGGTAGGTATAACCATCTTTCATTTTTAAATCAGCGGCTTTCACTGAACCTAAAAATGTTGATAGTGCACTGGTTATGTCGGAATAATCCACGTTTGATAAAACGGCGGCATTTTGATCGATTTTCAAATCAAAACGAAGTTGATCTCGTTGCATCGAGTTATTCACATTCGCAACACCAGGATAATTTTCTAATGCCTCTTTAACTTTTGCTGCGGATACACCCAGCGCCTTGATATCTTTATTTACTGTTGTCAGTTCTAGAACCAGCCCTGTCGGCAAATTCAAGTTATCAGCAGCGCGAACAGACATAGACACTTTGTAGGCTAATACTTGCTGTTTTGCTTTCGCCATTAAACGAGAAATGATTTCCTCAATTGAGTCTTTACGTTCATTCCAAGGCGTAAGGAGTAAGTGATTTTCAGGCTCACTTTCTATGTAAGACATATTGGCAGCAATGTCAGGATCACCTTTAAAAATACTATTTAATTGTGCGTTATTTTGTAGATGGTAATTCCGCCCAACGCTATTTGATGCTTTAGCACTGACACTGATAAATCCTGTATCTTCAACGGGTAATAATGTTTTTGGCATAAACCATGTCGCTGCTGATGCCGCTGCTATTAATATAACGGCCACCACCATTAAACCTGCTTTCTTAGTGAAGGCCTTTTTTAATAATGCTAAGTAGTAATGCGTTGTTTTATCGAGCTTATCATCAACCCACTTAAACCACTTAGACGTGTGTGAAGCAGGTTTTAAGATAAATGCACTCATCATTGGTGAAAGTGTTAATGCGACAAATCCAGAAATCAACACAGAGGAAGCTAACGTAAATGCAAATTGATGAAATAAATCTGCAGTTAGCCCTGACATTAAACCAATGGGGAAAAATACTGCTGCCAACGTTAATGTCATTGCAATAACTGGCGCAATGATTTCTCGACTACTCTCTAATGCGGCTTTAAGTGGTGGCTTCCCCTGTTCAATATGACGATAACAGTTTTCAACGACGACAATCGCATCATCAACCACCAACCCAATCGCCAGTATGATCGCCAATATTGTTAGCACATTGATCGTAAATCCAAGAGCTGCCATCACAGCAAACACCCCAATAACACATACAGGGATGGTAATTAATGGAATAAGCGCAAAACGGACGGAACCAAGGAAAATAACAACGACAATACCGACTAACACGATAGCTTCAACTAGCGTTTTAAATCCTTCATCAATCGAGGCCTGAATAAAATCCGCTTGGTTATAAACCATTTTCATTTTAACGGTATCTGGCAATTTCATGTTTGCCATGGCGGCCTTTACACGTTTTGCGACAACAACGGGATTTTCACTTTTTAACGGTAAGGTCTGAATCGACATGCCAAGTTTGCCATTTATATGCAAAATAGAAGGCGTATCAGTTGCATCGTCCATCACAACATTAGCAACGTCACCAACACGGACAATATTGCCGTTATCGTATCGAAGCACTAGGTTGCGAACATCTGCAACAGAGCTAACAGAGTTGACAGGGTTTATAGAAAAGTCACGAGCTTGGCCTTTAATAGTACCAGCCGTAAATGTTGCATTGTATTTACTCAATGTGCTGACGACATCATTTGCAGTGATTCCTAATGCCATCATTTTTTCAGGGTTTAGCCATACGTGAATAGCTTGGCTACTACCACCATAAGGCCCCCAAACACCACCAACTCCTGATATGTGTCTAAACTGAGGGATCAATTGATCACTGATCAAATTATACATTTGCCTTTTTGTAATATTACCTGTCGCTTCAAAGGTAATAATATTACTTGGTAATGCATTTTCCGATGAGTCATCAGTCACAACGGGCTTATCAATCATACTCGGTGGGAAGTTATCAATGGCTTCCACTTTACTACGCAAGTTATTCATTAAACTTGCATATTTCACTTCAGATACGTTGTCTTTGAAGAATATTTGTAACTTACAGCTTCCCTCCTGACAGTCAGTATTCATGGTTTTTACAGACTCTAACCCTGTGGCTGCAGAGATAAGTTTATCTGCCACATTATTAGACATAAAATCAGCACTGGCACCAGGAATGCTGGCACTCACTGTCGCATTAGGAGAACGATGATCTGGAAAATACTGAATTGGTAGGCTTTGAAGTGATACTAAACCAATCAAGACAATCGCAATTGACATCACACAAGCAAGAACTGGGTGTTTTATACAGATTTCAGGCAGTTTCATTGGTTGCATCCCCTTTGACTTGCTTTGAAGGAGATGATTTTAGTGTGGCTTTATCTTGAGTGGGTTGAGGTTGAGGTTGAGGTTGAGGTTGAGCAGTTAACTTTGGTTTATCTAGATTTTCAACTTCAACAATAGAGTTCGTGTTTAAGTTTTGCTGACCAGATACAACAACATGATCACCAACTTTAAGCCCTTTGGTAATTGCTACAAAACCATCATTAGTATTCTCTCCTAATGTCACAGCTTGCTTTGTGACACCTTTACCATCGTAAAGCCAAACATAACGCTGTTCACCATCAACGACGATCACCGTTTGCGGCACAATTGGGAAGGTATGGCTATCATGTGAACGTTCAGTCACTTTAGCAAACATGCCAGGGACTAACAGCTTATCGCTATTTTCAACCTCTGCATGAACATCAATACGACCTGATGATTGATCAACAAGTGGCGCAATATATTTCACATCGCCAGTAAAACTTTTATTCTTGTACGCATCAACAGTGATAGTGACCTTCTGACCAACTTTGGCATCTGCCAGTTCCTCTTGGCTTATAGAGTAATCGACTTCGACTGGGGTATTTTGAATGATAGAGACAATTGTATCGCTATCACTAACTCGACTCCCTATCGAGTATTTAAAGTTGGTCAATTGTCCATCAAAGGGTGCAATCAACTCATAGTTAGACAGCGAATCTTGTTTTTGTTGTTCATCCACTTTTGCTAAGTGCGTTTGTAATTGCTGATTCTCTAAATCCTGCTTTGAAATAGAGTCAGGTTGCTTTTTAACCAGTGCCTGCATTCGTTGCAATTTTGATTGTTCTATCTTGTACTGTGTTTGAGATTTTCTCAGTTCGTCTTTTGCTTGCGTATTATCTAATGCAGCAATAAGCTCCCCTTTCTTAACGTAAGCCCCATCTTTGAAGTATTTCTTTTGCAGTATTTCTGAAGCACTAAACGTTAGAGCCGTCGAATCAACAGCCGTAATTTTTCCGACTTCTTGCATGTCTTGGTTGAACTGTCGATTTTTAACATCTTGAATTTTAATGGGAGTTGGTGCTTTCTTGGCAGGCTCTTCAGCCAGAGAAGATAATGTTGTTAAAAAGAAAGAAACTAACAACATACTAGACAAAACTCGGCTCTTGCTATTCATTGCAATACTCTGTTTCACTTGTGAAGGAAGATCACACAATATCACTCTGAATTTTTCTTTCGTTAACGTTATGTCAGAACATAAATGCCATTTATTCCTTTGATAACAACAATTTACACTCAAATCAAACTCGTAAAATATAAAACATTATTCAATAGTAATTTGAAATAGATAAGATGATGATTTGCAATAATATTATTAAGGAATGATGTTTTGTATAATTAATGAACAACGATTTCACGTTTATCACATACTCCGTTAATACAAGCAGTGATGCGCACCTTACCCGAGTAATTCACTAATTTAATTTCATTACCAGTAAATGGTTGGTTATTTACATACCAATCAACCTTTACGTTTTCATCTAGCGTTTGTAGCGGTAATACGTCTAATTGATCTTTATAGTAATGCTGCCCTGTTACTATTTGCTTGATATATGGCGCAACATTTCCGTTATCCTTATGTGAATCATCTTTCCCTTTAGACGTTGAAATACCTCCACGTTGCTGTTGCCAATTTGCTAGAAGTTTCGGCCACGTTGTTTGAGCCGTATCCAAACTTGGACGTAAAAAACGCCCATCGGTTTCCAACGTAGGTGGCGTAATTCCTCTTACGGTATAGGCTTTTCTTTGCGAAATACATTGTGCAAGAGGCGTAATTTGCTTATCACGCCCACTCGGCCAACAAATGGTCTTTGTCACAACGTCTTTAGGTTTTATTCGTTGGTGTTGATCGCGGGGTAACTGATCAAAGGCGTCAAACATAATAGGTGCGGCTTGTGTCGCTCCTAAATAACCCACAACAGGGCTAGAGTCTGGGCGTCCTATCCACACGCCAACGGTAAAATCAGGGCTAACACCTATCGACCAAAAATCACGATAACCATAGCTGGTTCCTGTTTTCCAAGCAATTTGACGTCTTATCGATGGTACTACTCTATCTGGTGCGCTTATTTCACTCAGTGTTTTAAAAATAATCCAACTTGAAGCCGGTGAAAGTAGTGGTTTACTCACAACGGGCTTGGCATTTTGTAGCAGTTGTAAAGGCTGATATTGCCCATTCGTTGCCAGTGTTCGGTACATAGCTGCCAGTGTGATTAAATTGGTTCCTGTCCCACCTAACCCTACCGCTAAATTTGGCTTTTTATGCTGTAATTGAATCCCAGCGTGTTGCAGTTTTTGATCAAAAACCTCTGGTGTTTCTTTATTAAAAACTTGTATTAAAGGAATGTTCAGTGATTGTTTTAATGCCTCACTCATACTCACTGCGCCTTGAAATTTGCCATTTAAGTTTTGTGGCTTATAACCTGAAAACGATGACGGAATATCACTGAGCAAACTTTGAGAATGAATGATCCCAAGATCAAGGGCCGTACCATAAATGAATGGCTTTAAGGTTGAACCTGGCGATCGAATCGCTTGCACCATATCAACATAAGAAAAACGGCTAACATCATTAAAATCAGCTGAGCCTTGATAGGCAATAACATTGGCAGAAGCATTATCAACCACAACGATAGCCGCAGAGCTTTTTGCAGGTAAGCGTTGAGAAACAGTCGTGAGCAGACGATGAATTCGCTTTTGAATATCCGTTCGAATAGTGGTTTTCATCACCGCTTGGTGTGGATAGCTTTGCTGTAGCATTCGGCTCAATAACGGTGCTTGCAGTGGTTGAAAATAAGGGGCAACAACGACGGGTTCCTGTTGCATAAAGTTCGCACTGTATTGATCGAGCTTGTTATAACGCACTAATCGTTCAAGCACTTTATTACGCATCGCTTTTGCAAGTTCAGGGAAACGGTCTGGGCGATATAACGATGGTTTTTGCGGTAATACCACCAGTAATGCCGCTTCTGACTTTGTTAGCAATTGAGCTGACTTTCCAAAGTAACGTTGCGCAGCAGCCTCAACCCCTTCGATATTGCCACCAAACGGGGCGAGATTTAAATACAAGGTTAAGATCTGATCTTTACTAAAAAACCACTCTAATTGAAGTGCTCGAAATAACTGGGTTAGTTTGCCTGATAATGAACGTGAATGCGGTGATATTAAACGTGCAACTTGCATGGTTAATGTTGAGCCACCAGAGACGACATGCCCATTAACACCCCATTGCCATGCAGCACGAAAGATCGAAAAAGGGTTAAAACCGGGATGGAAATAGAACCAACGATCTTCATAGGTTAATAACGCTTGTCGATAAAAAGGATCAACTTGACCCGGTGATGTTAGTTGCGTTCGACGAACCCCTTGCATATCTGCAAATGCTCGCAGTACCTCTCCCTCTTGGCTTTTAATAACAACCGCAGAGCCGTTCGGATAAAGTGGCGGTAACGGAAATACGTAATTAAGCACCACACCACAAGTAGCTAATAACACAATGGTTATACAACAAGCCCGCATCCACGTTTTATAACGTGATGCAGGCTGTTGAATAGAGTGATTACTTTTCAATGGTTACCATGTCTTGCTTAGGCCAGTACACAGCATGTTGTGATGGCTGGTACATCGACTCCATGTAAATTGGCGGAATAGTAAAGGTTCCCGGTACTTCAGCACGAAGTAAATACGCAAATGAATAGGTTTTATCCTTATCAAATGACTGAGAAATTACATAACGGTCATTACGATATTCACTATGTTCTGGTGAACTTAATGTCACATCGTTAGGCGCTAATGCTGCTACATCAAGCCCTTGATTAAGTGCAGGGTTTTCTAACACAAAGCCTGCTGGGATCATCTTTGACAGTAACCCTTCATTTACTCGTTGGTTGAGACTAACATTCAATACAACCAATAATCGCTGACCGACTTTTACCGTATTTCCAGTAAATGGCTTGCCGTCTAATTGAAAGACAGAGCGTGAAAGCGTATTCACTTTTAATGTATTCAACGGATTATCACTATTTGATTCCGATTTATTTCGTTGCTGGTACCCCTCACCCTGTAATTTAACGTACAGCGGCTTGGTATTATGATTGGTAATTGTTAATCCTTCCGTTAATGGTACTGAAAATGGACCCGTATGTTGCTGATCATGACCATTAATTGTCACATCAAACTGCTGATCTTTATTCAATGTTTGGGTTAATATCGCAGCTTGTAACAATGCACCACGCTCTTGGGTGCTCAACCACAATTTATCGCCCGACTCTGCAACAAGTTGTTCTAATAACTGCTTTTGAATTTCCGCCGCTTTTTGAGCCAAAATACTATTCGATTTTAGTTGCTGCAAAATCAATACAGACAAGGCGCTATCACGCAGGTTAGATCCATAATCTTGAAAATAGCTGCTGTAACGTTTAACCGCATGGTAATTATTTAACAGTGCTAATGCCTTATCACTATCTCCCACATTGGCATAACTTGCCGCAAGCTGTAATTCACTTAGTACAGATGGAAAGAGTTTAAGACCTAAATTATCAATATCGCTCCACTGGATCAGTCCTTGTTGAGACAACACATATGCCGCATACGTTAATGCACTATCCGCATTTTGTTGGTTATACGCCCATTGCTTCATTCGTGTTGGGTTCTTCACATATTCGAGGATCTCGTCTTGCGCTCGTTTCAGCATGGCTTTCGGTACTATATTTGGAAATTTTTTATCAGCACGTAGCAAAAAGTCCGTCACATAAACGGTTAACCAAGGCTGATCGTTAACACGACTGCTATAGCCATCACTTGGCCACAACGAAAAACCACCTTGTGATGTTTGCATAGGTTTCAAATTCATTATCGCTTGATAAACCATATCTCTATCAGATGGCATCGCTTCAGCATTAGGTGCTTTTCCTTGCGCTTTCAATCGCTGTTCAAACGCTGCTTTTTTAAAGCGGGTTAATTCTGGTAAATCATATAAATACGGTAATGCTTTACTGGTTGTTTGCTCTGCACAACCATACGGATATTGATAAAGATCTCTTGCTTGCTCTATCACACTTAACATCGGTGTTTGACTGATATAAGCAAAGCCTAATTGATCTGGAATCGTATCAAGCCCTTGCCACAACGAAGGTGTCACTGTCAGCTTTTGTTGCGGCTCTAACAGATCCGAATGCATCTTATAAACCCACGGCATTACTGATTTGATCGGCGTTGTCCACGAACGATCAATATGGATCCTGTTGTTGCTATTTTGTGAAAGCGAGTCCGCCTGCAGTTTGAACTCTGCACGGTTAACAACTATTGGTGAGTCAACCGTAAACGGGACGTTGTAACTTATATGCTCGCCATCTTGTAATGTTACCTTGGCAGGCAGAAGTGCTATCGCTAAGTTCACGCCTTTGTTGGCGCTCAATGCCATTGATAACGTCTGCGCTGTTCCACTAATATTGTGAATATCTACCGTTACGCTCGATTTATCTCCCGCTACGAGAAAACGAGGAATACTTAATTCAGCGACAACAGGCGCTGCAATTTTATTACTTGATACACTTCGACCCACTTGTGAATCGTTAAATGTCGTAATGATTAACTGACCTTCACCATTGTAATCAGGGATAGCTAATTTCGCATTCGCCTTGCCGTTTTTAACCATTATCGGCTTGGACATTAAAATTACGGTTTTACTTTCAACTAAATTGTCATTTTTATTATCAGTACGCGTAACGCTATCGCTACCGAAACGAGATTGAGCAAAGGGATTTGGACGCAAATCATAGAGACGTGAATATAGATCAACCACATCCGCGCTATAACGACGCTGTGCAAAGAAGTAATTAAATGGATCTTGTGGTTTAAAACGGCTGAGGTTAATAATGCCTTTATCCACCAGCGAAACCGTTACCCAAGTATTGTTTTGCTGTTCACTAGCAATACCAGCAACAGTAATTGGGATATCTAAGGTCGTTAACGGGCGAATAATTGGCGGCACTGTCGCTTTTATTGAGAGCTTTCTCGCATCACGATTAAGCTTAACAGGCTTAATTCCAAAATAACGTTTTGGCGCATTATCAACATTACCTGTTAACGTAGCGGTTAAATAAATATCGTGACGATTTAACCCCTGTGGCAGTGGGATCTCAATATCTTGTTCGCCTTTCGTTACATTAGTGCGTTGCGACCAGATCACTTTATCTGTTTCTAACGTCACCAATAAGCTACCTGCAATTGGTGCGGTGATCGCTGAACGGATATTCTCTCCTGCGTAATAACGTGATTGATCAAATGCAATATCAAGATGTTCTGGCTTGGCTTTTATTTGCTGATAGCCATCATACCAGCCTGCATAGAATTGATATTCAGTGACTGTTTTACTCGCTTGATCTGTCACTGTAATACGGTACTGACCCCATTTAGTCGCAAAAGACAATCGATGACTTTTTCCTGCTTCAACATGAATAGTTTGCGAAGAGATCGATTTCCAACGCGCCTGTTTCTTACGCTGCCAACCAACACCTTCCTCATATAACCAATAATAAGGCCCCTGATCGTAATCCACTTTTACGGTCAAATTACCAGCAAGACGATGTTGACCATCATGGCTTAATAGCGCGATATCAAATTGAGGTTTAGCATCATAACCGACACTTTTTTGCAGCGGCTTAACACCAGCAATTGGGCTATCTTTCCACACCGTGTAACGTAAATCCCGTTGTACAGCAGCCCCACCCGTTTCTAATAAACTGAAATTAACGACCGCATTAACTGGGGATTGAATTTTAGCTGCTGAAGGTGTCGGCAAGACAATCTCTGCTTTCCCTTCAGCTGATAATATTTGCTTATCTAATTGCTGATAACTGCTTACCAATGAAAATCGCTTACCGACTCGATAATCACTGTATTTACCGCTAAAGCTAGACGTTGGGCTATACATTACTTCAGCAGTAACTTTATTACCTGCCGCTGGGCTACCAAATAAATAGCGTCCACTCAGTCCAACCTTGGTTTGACTTCCCGCTATAACAAATTTCGCAGGATCGGTAAAAGTTAAATCCATTCGCTCAGGAACAAACTCTTCTAGTTCGAAAAAATATTGGCTGATCGGCTTTTGAGCTTCAGGATCGAGCCTTACTTCAACGGTATAGCGCCCCGTACGCCAACTAGATGTAGTGTTCAACTGCTTGGAATAAAAACTAGCCGCTTGCGGAGAGAGTTGCTCGGATAACACAACATCATTACGTGGATCTAATACCGTTAATGTGATCGGCTGCTCTTTAATCGCCAGACCGTCTTGATCACGCAGCAAAATATTTAACGGTAATGATTCACCCGGCTTAACCAAATCACGGTTGCTGTAAATAAACGCTTCATAAGGTTGATAAGCTCGCCCTCCTACTTTGCTATCCGATAAATCTAAGGGCGCTTCACGCAGAGGTAAAATACCGATCTCTTGTTGTGACTTATGTTGTAATGAAGGAGCGAGTTGGCGTTCTGCTTTTGTTTTATTGGTACGAGCAATAACGATATCGGTGTTTTTCGCCACAATATCAAAATTAGCTTCACCTTTATGGTCAATGGGTGCTGTTCTAAACAGTTTATGGTCGCGATAAATATCGACGTTACCTGAAGTAACAGCTTCACCCGTTGATAAACGTGACACAGAAAAACTCGCTTGGTGGGTATTTAACCTTGCTTGAATACCAATATCGGTTAGTAACACATGTTTAACTTTCAGCTCATCAAACGCGCCAGGTGCCTTTAACACCACAACATACCAACCTGAAGGTAAATGATCTGAAAGAGGGATACGTGCTGCAGTTTGTTGATTTAACTTGCTTGGTGGCAGTGTAAAACGATCAGCATAAACACTTTCATAAGCGTGTTGTAAACGCTCTAATCCATAAGGGCCTAGGTTATCTAACAGGTAACTGTCATTTAAAAAGGTGTCGGGATCGGTAATATGTAAAATTTCAACATCAACTTTATCAAGATTCATAAAGTTAATTGGAATTGATTGGTGTTGAGATTGAGGAACTAAAGGGCCATTACCAATCACTTCCACCATCGGTGGCTGACGAATAGGATCTTTATCTTGATTAGCGTAAGCGGTACCAGATAACATAAAACTAAAAAATAACGCTATTAAATATAATCCAGCTACCGATCGTTCTGATCCCATTATTCGCATAACTTTCCCCTTTAAGAACTACTCAAATCTATGCACTGCATACGGTGTAATTCTATACAGAAAAGCAGATATATTCATCCGAACATCGCTATATGTTTTCTAAAATGTTCTAAATTTTCTAATAAAATTAATAATATATTTCGCCATGACTTCGTGGCTGGCTGTATATACAGGAAATTGTCCTTTTTATCTTGGTGACATTATCCGTTATAATCACTATCACTTATTTAAAGATATTACCTACAGGTGTAGCGACAATATGGCTAATCAACCTAATTTTACTGATGAAGAATATAAAGCATTCGCGGAATTAATGGACTCATACAATCGTACGTTCGCCGTATCTATCACGACATTAGTATTAGCCGTAATTGGTTTTATTATTGCAGAAGTTCAGGTTGGTTATTTAATTACTAACAATATTCGTTGGCTGTACGGCTTACTGGTTATGCTCCCTCTTGCTGTTACCTCTATTGGGACGAAATATGACTTTAACCACCTGACTTTTAGTATGCCTAAAACTATCTTATATAGCGTACTCAATGTTATTGCTCTCATTTCAATTATCGCGATCGTGGTTATGCTTAACAGCTGAGTTTATATTGATAAATATCGTACAGACAAAAATCTCCTTGCTGATAATTTAGCTTTCAGCAAGGTTTTTATTACTTCCTCCCCTTGAGTAATATTAAGCCTAAGAAACTGATTTAATTAATGTAAGTAATATTAGTTCATGCCAATAAGCATCATTATTGACAATGAATTCTCTAGAAATTCAACTGACGCTGACATTCACACAAGCCATATCCATATCATCAAGCAGAATTTTGAATGATGTATCAGGTTGCATTTATGATCTGATCAGGGAGTTTGTTGATGGCATTTGACTATGGGTCAATTGATTTAGGGCTTAAAAATCCTTTTAAAACTGAAGGAAAAATAACAGCGGCACGTGGCATTATTGTTATTTGTCTTGGTGCTTATGGATTATTTTCAGCAGCAAAAACGGTAACGCATAGTACGGTAGCGGGTTGGATAATGATCCTATTTGCTTTAGCTTTACTTATCAGCGGATTAACAACTGCCTACCGTGGTATTTCAGCAACACTTAAGTATTTTGTTGGCCGTAATCATCCAACATCTTTAGCGCATAATCATAGCAACACATCAGAGCACGCTTTCCAAGAAAATGCTTATGTCGCCTACTCTGAAGAAACAATTACCGATATGCTCATTGGTCGTAAAAATACGACTTTTGCCGAACCAACTGGGTTTATTGCACATGCATTGCACAGTATTTTCCCTAGCCTAATCTACATGCCCTACCCTATCCGCAATTTAGCTCAACGTTTATGTGCCGCTTGGACTAATACGATTGTCGCTTTATTGTGTTATGGCTTTATCGCTTTTATTTCCCTAACTGGCTTTATTGGCTCACTTGGTAAACAAGTATTTCCTGTTTATTCCGTGGTACTGACATTGGGGTTATTATGCATGTGGATTTTAACCAGTTTACGACTTAACCGTATGTCGCAAACACGTGTACCTCGTTTATCTAACATTGAATTTATTCGTACTCTGATTGCTGCTGTTGTATTACCCATTGCAATAGGGTTAGCACTGAAACTGGCGATGCTTGTTGTTGGGACAACTCGTGTTAGCCATTTTATTAGTTACTTCGCCAACCTACATAATACGATGTTTATCTGTGCGATTATCATAGGTGCAGCGATTGTCACCATTATTGTGGCACTCATGCTTAATAAGCGTTTATCGCTATCCAACCCAAACGTGGAAGTTTCCGAACTACGTGAGAACTGGCAAGAGTCCGTCCACCCAAACGAAGTATTCATCAACCTTGATAATCTTGTTATGGCAAATCGCCGTTATAAAGAGGTGCCTAACCGCGTTTATAAAGAGCTAAAGCCAACATTAGAAGAACAAGTACAAGCCAAAGGCAGTTTTGCAGGAGAAACACTTCAAGAAGTACAACCAAAGTATAAAGCGATTGAAGTCGATCAAGCATTAGATAACACTCGAATGTTTAGCTTAATAACTGGCAACCTTCTTCTTATTGGCTCCGCTATTACCGTTTTGTTTGCCGCACTATCAATAACAGGCATTGTTACAGGTAGCCACACTGCAACTAAGGTGACACAACTTTTCTTTGTTGCTTGTATTTTAAAAGCACTAGGTAGCATTTTATCTAATGCTAGCCATTTGTTTTTTGCTGAAATGCTATTTGAAAGCAATATTATCTATTTAAAAGTAGAGGGTACGTTTACTGAATCAAAAATCTCGACAGGTAATAGTATTCACGACTCGACTCGTTCTGAGAATATTTTAGTCCGTTCAAGCCTTACACCCTGGATTATTGTTAGCCGCATTATTAGTAGCTCATTTGCTTCATCTGGGACAAATAACCTTGAGCACCCTCGATTTATTTTAGAAATGCACAAAAATGATCGTGAGCTAGAGAGTATCCGAGGTGATTTAGTCAGTTTCTTAAAAGACAGAGAATCGATAGCGGCCATAACAAGCCAACGTGATTTGATGAACACTTCTCAAATTCATGAAATTAACCAGCAAACTCGCGCAAGCAATATGTCGATTAATCATCATGATGAAGAAATAGGTGGTTATATTCATCGTGAATACGAAGAAAAATACCCACAGTAATTTTCTATGTTCAATTCATATAAAAAGGAGAAAGTATTTAATTATTTTCTCCTTTTTATTTTTATTCGTCATGTTTAATTAAATCATAGTCACGCTATACAAAATAATTACGCATTTTTACTCCCGCAATCCATGCAATATTAGTGTGCATCAAGCTAAAAAATTTATATGACGAACATCACGTTTTATATTTCATTCAACTGCAAGAATATTCGCTCAATACATATAACTTAACGATAATTAATGAAAAAGATAACGTTACTTTCCGCACTTATTACTTCAGCTATTACTGTACCAGCTTTTGCCTGCACGACCATCTTAGTAGGTAACCAAGCAACAACTGATGGGTCTTTTATTGTCGCACGTAATGAAGACTATCAAGCCACTAATGCAAAACAGTTTATCTACCATCCCGCTGAAGCTAAACAAAAAGCTGATTTCAAATCTAACGCCAATGACTTTACTTATCCTGCCGCAGAAAATGCACTGGAATACACTTCATTGTCAGATTTTGACACCCATGGTACCAGTATGGGTGAAGCTGGATTTAACTCTGCTGGGATTGGTATGTCTGCAACCGAAACCATTTATAACGGTACTCAAGCACTCGCGGTTGATCCGTACGTAACCAAAACAGGTATTGGTGAAGATGCGATTGAAAATGTCATTTTGCCACGTGTAAAAACAGCTAAAGAAGGCGTTGAACTGTTAGGTAAGATCATTGAGAAACAAGGCGCATCTGAAGGCTTTGGTGTTGCCTTCGTCGATAAAACCGGTATTTGGTATTTAGAAACTGGCAGTGGTCACCAATGGATGGCACAAAAGATCCCAGCCGATAAATATTTCGTTTCTGCGAACCAAGGTCGATTAACTACCTATAAACCGCATAACCCAGATTATTTAGCTTCTCCAACACTAGTTAGCTTTGCCGAACAACATGCTTTATACACTCCTGTTACAGGAGAGGCTTTCAACTTCCACAAAGCTTACTCGCAAGATACCAAGAATGATCAAACGTACAATTACCCTCGCGTTTGGACGTTACAACATATGTATACAAAAGGCTTAAATACCAAGATAACGCAAGGTGAGAGTTTCCCTGTCTTTTTAAAACCAAGCCATAAATTATCTGTTGCAGATGTTGAACAAGGGCTACGAAACCACTATCAAGGTACGTCACACGACCCATACGCGAATAGCAATCCTAAAGAAGCATACCGACCAATATCTGTATTTAGAACTCAAGAATCACACATATTGCAAGTTCGTCCTAATCTGCCTATCGCTATCGGTGAAACCGAATACATGGCATACGGGATGACAGCACTCAGCGTTTATATTCCTTACTATCAAGGTATGACAGAGGTGCCTAAAGCATTAACCATTGGCACAGATAAAGCAGACAACCTATCTGCTAACTGGCAATTCCGTAAGTTACAAACCATTGCCATGACCAACTGGAATGAGTTCTCGCCAATTGTTCAAAAAGCCTATCAACAATTTGAGCAGCAAACGGCCGTTAAGCAACAAGAGCTTGAAAAGCAGTACCTTGCGATATACAAAAAACAACCTAAACAAGCACAAGCATTAATCAATCAATTCGAACAAAAAACAGTTGATAACGCATTGGCATTAACCAATGAATTAACCAATACCTTATTAACAAAAATGACCCATAACACCGATATGCTGTATCACTTTGAAGGCGCATAAGTTGATAAAACATAATCACTAGCAATAATCGAGAGATAACCAAAGGTTATAAAATTAAGGGTTATTTCTCGTTTTATCTTTTCAATGTCGCACTTTGAAACAATATTTATACCTATTCTTTTTCCGCATCTTATATCATTTGCTCATTCTGTTATGAGCACTCTCGACAATGCGAATACTACTCACCTTTCTTAGCCTTATTGTTCTTGTCTTTATCCCTTGTTCTGCATTGGCAAAAACAAGTGAGCAACAAGCTCAGATCACCTTAGGCCGCTATTTATTTAATGATGTTCGCTTATCAAAGCTCGGCAATCGCAGCTGTGGCCTTTGCCATGCTGTCGATCTTGGTTGGACAAATCGATTTAGCAAAGTTCCTGATATCAATGGCAACCCAACAACGCTAAACACGCCAGCATTACTTAATGTTGCCCAATATGACCAATTCATGCAAAGTCGCGAAGGATTACAGACACTAGAACAAGCTATTTTGTTGCCTTTATTTGGCACAACCCCAACAGAAATGGGGATGACAGAGCCGTTATTATTACAACGTTTACAACAAGCGTCTGATATCTATACCCCACTATTTGAAGCCAGTTATCAATCAGCAGATATCACAACCCAGAAAGTCATTGACGCATTAGCGAAGTATGTAGAAACAATTCAAAGTGTTGATACGCCCTATCACCGTTATTTATCTGGTGATACTGATGCGCTAAATAAAGAGCAAAAGCTAGGATTAGCACTGTTCAATAGTGATCGCCTAAAGTGCTCACAGTGCCATGGTGGCGAGCTATTAAATACCCCTAAAAACAACACCGATCCACTTTATGTCAGCACAGGGTTGTACGGTATAAAAAATAAAGATGGTAAATACTTATACCCTGAAAATGAACGTGGCAAAGCCAGTTTTAGCCATAAAGAAAGTGACGACGGAAAATACCGTATACCTTCATTGATCAATGTGAGCGAAACAGCACCTTGGGGGCATGATGGCAGCGTACAATCACTCGAGCAGTATATTGAACATTATGCTGCCGGTGGACGAATGCTGACGATAGGAAAAAATGCAGGAGATGGTCGTTATCATCTCAATAAAGACAACAAGATCTCAGGCTTTAGTTTATCGAATAAAGAGAAAAAAGCGCTCGTTGCTTTTCTCAACAGCTTAACCATAAATCGACTACCAGCACAGCAACACCAAGATCCCTTTTGCCAGTTAGTCCCATTAAAAAATAAAAAAGACAGCCCGAACTGTCTTCCACCTTTTAAAGTGAAGTCATGAACACCATAAACAAGACCATGAAAAAGACGATTCAGCTAATAACAATAAGCACCTTGCTAAGCCAATCAATGGCCGTAAGCGCGAACACCGACATTAACCCTGAACACAAAGGACGTAATGATTATTTTGCCAAAAGTTATCAGCCATTATGTAACTTGCCAACAAAGACTATTGCTACAGCTTCAACACTTGAAGAGGCCAGCCAGCAAGAATTTATTTTAAATAAAGAATTAGGCTTATCCACCCAGCTAAATTCCCAAGGTGAAGCTTATATTCAACTGGCGATCAAAGAGTGGAATGAGAAGTTTATCGTCGGTGTTACACCGAAAACCCAAGTATCGATGGCGGGTGCTGATATTCAAGGCGCAGATATTGTTAACTTGCAATGTGCCGAGCAATCACAATACCTTACCCACTTAAACACCCACGAATGGGGAAGCTATACTCTGAAACTCACAGGTAAGCCAAACCAGTTAGTGAAAGTACAAATCACCACAACAGATAAGTAGAAACAAGCCTGAGCAATCTTTGCTTAGGCTTATTGTTTCAAACTTATAAACCTGTGTTGCGGTGGTATTCTTGCTCAGCAAATTCTTTGCCTTTTTGTGCCGCCGCCGCACAAGACTCTGGTGCAATATCACCACGCTCAGTCACATATTGCTTAAGCTCCGCCGCTTTCTCTGTGCGATTAAAAAATTCATGATAGCCAATATTTTTACATAGCTCCCATGACGATACACCCGCTGCATTTTTTAATGTATAGCTATTTGATGGCGTTCCAGCACACCCCACTAGCCCGAATGCAATCAGTGAAAATAACACCTGCTTTTTCATCAAAAATCCTTTGTTTCAACTTTATCTCAATGATTTGACATACAATATCACATCATCTCTTACTTATGTTTTAGTATAAACATGATACTGATTCAAAGCCTCATTATTGATTAGACGTTAATAGGATAATTTCCTAATATACGCATGGTTCAAATACGTTTATGATCGTTGCTAATGTAACCTTCATCGCTAGAGCTATTTTTAGGATTCACCATGAGCAATTTTAATCTTTATACCGCCCTTTTACCTTGTTTCGATTGCCGTCAACAAAAAGCAGAAGCAAGCTTAGGTTGGCTAACCCCTGCTATGCATGAAGCGGTTCTTGCGCAAGTTAATACCATCATTACAGCGAGCAATGATTACCCTGATGATCTTGTTACCACTATCACTTGTTCTGTTGATGAAGCTAAGTATTACCTATTGTTAAATGCATTTGCTTATTCAGAAGAAGAAATGCAAACAACAGGCGTAGATCCAGACGACCTTGTTGAAATTGAAAAAGAAATCAAAGCAAACAAGAATGCTGATGGCATGATTGAGCTTGAACATGACATTGCGCTACAAGGCTGTACTACTTGCTGCCCTGACGCATAATTCCATACTATTTACTATGGTGTACGCTATGTGCGCCATAGTCATATTCCCCCTCTCGCCTCAACCATACCGCCTTAAGACTTGAAATTACGCTGACTAGCCCCATTTTATTAATACGACAATTAATAATAAGAGCAAAAATAAGATGAACAGCCCTATTTTAGATGACTTAAATTGGCGTTATACCACCAAGAGTTACGATCCTAATAAAACCATCTCAGCAGAAAATATTGCCATTATTTCAGAAGCACTACGCTTATCAGCATCATCAATCAACTCGCAGCCATGGCGCTTTATTATTTTAGAATCAGATGATGCTAAACAACGATTTAGCAATACCTTTGAGACTAAGTTTTTAGCCAATAAACCTCACGCAACTAACGCCAGCCATATCATTTTATTTACTCACAACCCTCATTATTCGATTGAAGATTTTGAAGCTGTGATAGATAAAAATATTCTTGATGGCCGAATTAAACCAGAGAAAAAAGACGATGCAGTGAGCAAGTTTAGCTTTGCGGATTTATACACCGAGCCGAGTGGTTACAATGCTAATTGGACAAAAGCACAACTGTATCTTGCTTTCGGTAATATTCTGCATGTTCTTGCACGATTAAAAATAGACTCAACACCACTTGAAGGTATTGACGTAAAACGTGTTGAGAAAGAATTCAGCCAAGAGTTAGATGGCTTCTCATGCCCTGTCGCACTAGCGATTGGCTACCATGATGAATCTGATTTTAATGCTCGTTTACCTAAATCTCGTATGCCATTAGAAACTGTTGTTCATAAAATCTAACAGCATGTGGAATGATAAAGTGATAGGTGAACCTTAAATAATAAGCCAACACACTAATAACATTATTCAACCAGTTGATGGTTTATTATCTATTAACTATAAAAAAGCCGCTGATTAATCAGTGGCTTTTTCTTTTAAAACTTGGCGAAGAGATAGGCTATGAATTCTCGATACGCGATAAAACAATAGTAACCACCAAACGTTACGCATAGTAAAAATGCCACGCGTGCAAATCACGCTTTAGCTATTTGTTATGTAAATTATTTCAGCGCAATGTAGACGCTAACTTTACTAGCACTTTCGTAATGCTCAAAATCTGTTGTATAAGCCCTTTCATGCGCACAATTAGAAGAAGCAAAGTACGACCAAACAGACTGCCACGCGGCGATAACGGCAGCAGGAAACTCACCTTCGGATTCAAACTTAAGGTAAGAGCCAGATAGAACAGATACCGATGACAGCGCAACATTTGAAGAGGATATTTCATCCGCCCCCATCAAAACATCAAAGTAGCCATCAACATCAGACTCGTAATTGCAGTAGACACTATAAGCCCTTGCCCCCGATTGATAATTGATGACTAAGTTCGCATCAACGTATTCAACATGTTTTGGTATATTCGCCGTTTCAGGATTCATCTCAATTTCATTGCGGGTTCTTAGAACTAAACCTTGGATTTCAAAACCTTTTACTTCAACAACTTCCATTTTTTACTCCATTGACATAACGACTGCAATAAGGTGTGCCCCGCTGAACTAACCAAGCACACTGAACTCTATACCCAACAACTACCAAGTTGTAACGAATCATCTTAATTGCTTTGCTATGCCCGGCAAAATAGTAGAGCAACAACAGGGTAGTACTTGCCGTCATGACTTGAATGTTTTTGGGACATATTTGGACAGCACCAGGCTATAGCACCTACGTTAAATGACGGTAAGGCTTCAATAAATTTACTCACGTCTTCATCATTAGCTCTATCTGACTGAGAGTATGGTGCTACAAATACTACTCCTATCTTTTCACCTTCATCTTTAATCTTTCGGACATCAGAAAGTGCACCAAACAACTGCGATTTAACCAAATTTGTATATTGTTTTTTATTTAGAATATTTGGAAAAGAGACTTTGGCTTCAATAAAAGCACCGATTGATTTATCTGCTAAATAAAGGTCATTCCTACCTTTAGAGTCTTCACCGTCATCTGCGACTTTTATGGTCTGAAACTCTTCAAGAGCTATCATGCCACTTCTCCAAGCAGCCCCAGCCAATATGCCTACATTTGCCCTTTCGTTATACCAATAAGGAAGATCATCTCCATCCCATACTGATATATAATCTTGTATGCACTCAATCCAGCTTAAAAGAAGTGACCTATACGACAAAAGGCTTTCATCACGAATATGAACACCTGAACTAACCATTTTTATCCTCATCGTTTTAAGGGGCGAAAAACGATAGCTTCACGCGAAAATACCACATTAAATGCCATAAATTAATTTAACAAAAATAGCGGAGCGTTTTTCGTCAGCCTGAAACCCCTAGTTATACTTATTTTTTCTCGACGGCTTTAGTAGCTACAACAGCTAAACCCAACGATAGAATCAAAAATGCCAAGCGTTGGAAAACACTCTTAAATGCTTTGTTAGCTTTTAGTTGTACTCTCCAACCATGAATTCATCCGTGCAATATAGTTATCAAGCTCTGCATTTTGCGAGGTAAATAGAACTAAGGTTGACTCCCAATACTCTAAGTCAGATTCATCGTGACGCTGAGGATAGATGTCTTTGCACTCAAAGAACATATAATTTAGTCGAGATATGAAGTAGAGATCATTGAACACTACCATCTCAACAATATTTTTATAAAACACATCTAAGTCAAAGAAATCATTAAAGATTACACTAAGTATATGAGGTACTTTTTGTCTTTCGACATCTATGCTTTTAATACCAAGCTGACTACTTATTGCATCTATTTGATGCTTGTTTCCAACTTCAACCTGACGATAAAGCATATCAAAATAAGGAGATTTGTTTACCAATGGAGTGATAAGTTCTTCAAACCTACTTACAATTTCCATTCGCTTTTCTGTGCAGTAAGGAAGCCTTTTGTAAGTTATAACGATGTCCCCCTCATATGTATAACCTTCTTCACTACAAGCTTGTTCTAGCAAGCTATTAAACTTTTTAACAAACGAAGGAAAAAGAAAATTTGGAGCAACTTCTTCGATTATTAACTCACAGGCCAGTTCTAACTCTTTAATCTTTGTTTTTGCTAGGGACAAATAGTTGTTGATCTCTTCCTTTATTTGAGAGATTCGCTCTGCTTGCTCTTTTGTTAAACTTGTATTTGAAAGTTGCTTGTCCAGATCCACTTTTAGTAATTGTTTAAATAACACCTTTATGACCGAGATGTACTCTTCTAAATGAATTCGTTGAACTGTGAGACCATTTCCTTGATGGTATAGCTTATTTCTAATTCCATGGAAAAATTCAACTCGGGCTAAATCTTTTAAGCTGATTCCTTGTCTACTACTTTTGACGCCCTCAACAACGTCATGGAAACCCTTGCGAATTATGGTGTAACGTTCGTCTTCCGACGTTGTTGATCCTGTAATTTTCTTAGGAAGACCTAAATAGGTCTTTAGTAACATTTCTGCTCCAACATCTAATAACAGGAAAGCAATTAAGTTATCTTCTTCACTCTTTTTTCTTGCATGGTTGATAGCCTCACTCACGATTTTTACGGGCGCTTTTTGCCAAGCTTCTAAATTTTCTTTACTCATCTACTTTCATCTCTAAATCTAATATAAGCTAACAGTGTATTAATAAGTATTCTTACTTTCACGTAAAAAACTCATAAAATATCTTCATCGTACTCAATATAATCTCTACATATCATGAGGTTGGTAGCATTATTTAACACCAATACTTTATGGAAGTATCTGAAAAATAAGAGGTGTATTTAATCTGTCTTATTAAATACAAAACGGAACTCAAACGAGAAAACCACCACGTTTCATTACCACTGTTTATACACATTAAATAAAATTAGTGCAAAATCACGTTAATACGATAGGAATGAGTATCTGTTCGAGATAATAAAAGGGAAAATATGAGTGAGCCGAATAACTCACTCATTTGTAAACATAAGTGCGTAGAGTACAAACCGTACAATACGCACTAGTGTTTTAGTAAATTTCAGGATAAATACTATCTCCCATTCACTCATCTTTATTGATACCCAATATTTTATCGCACCAAGCTATAATTTTTTCAGCATAGAGAGTCAGAATACCAAGACCTAGCAATAAGAAAATGTAGATCCATCCAAGCCAGTAAAAAATTTTCGGTACATTTGGAGCAATAACTGCGGCTACACTACCAAACGACATTAATAAAAAAAATATTTCCCAGAATGCTTT
Source organism: Photobacterium angustum (assembly GCF_002954615.1). Lineage (NCBI taxonomy): Bacteria > Pseudomonadati > Pseudomonadota > Gammaproteobacteria > Vibrionales > Vibrionaceae > Photobacterium > Photobacterium angustum. Next base: position 1,558,321 of record NZ_MSCJ01000001.1, read on the forward strand.
CTTCATAGCAAACCTCTAACTTTAGTTAATAGAACACCAACGTTAGCATGCCTTTTTTATTTCCAAAGTCAGCGTACTGCGACCTTACAAGCTCGCTTGGGATGCTTATTTAATAGAAATGGCAGTAATGAATTTTCAGACATAAGCGGTTATGCAGTTGCCACAATTAAAACTAATCGTCTTAGGAAAAGTAAAGGTAGCAGTAGCACTTATTACAGACATTGCTCTAGATAAAGAAGGTATGTAATAAATACAGGAAAGTAGTTTGTTTTGAACTCTTTGTATCACTCCATTGGCATGAGTAGTTTCAATACTCTAGATACAAAAAAGCCGCTGATTAATCAGCGGCTTTTTCGTTTTAAATATGGCGGAGAGATAGGGATTTGAACCCTAGATACGCTATAAACGTATGCCGGTTTTCAAGACCGGTGCTTTCAACCACTCAGCCATCTCTCCATGGCGCGAATAGTAGCGAAGTGAATACCGAGTGTAAATAGTAGTAAGTGTTATCTGGACAGTCTTTAATCGAATTTAACGGATTATTATTTTGGAACACCGCAATCTGTTAAAAAACGTTCAAAACCGTATTTTTCTAGCCATTCCAATTGTTCAGTGGAACTCACTAAGAAGCGACCAATAAAATTAACCCCATGCCCTTTTATTTCGCCAACTTGATTCTTTGTACGAGGAATAAGCAACATCCAGCGTTGCGTTAATAATATATTATACGGGTGACATTCTGTTAAACCATTGATACTCGATGTCATATACAGCTGCATTGATTCCATAACCGACAAGTAATGCTGGTAGAGTTCTGCTGCATTCAAATATTCGAATATTATCAAGTCATGTTTAAAGGGTAATAGACCCTGAAGAATTGTCTTTTCTAATGGCAGTGATGTTCTAATTAGCTGCATATGCCTATGCATTTGACTAGAACCTGCTATCGCACCTGAATTAAAAAAACCTAAGACGCTATCATCCGTTATTCCTTGTACCCAAGCTTCAAAATCTTTTAAAACTAATGGCGACGTTTGAGGAATATAATTTTTCGCACAGATAAGTAGATGCGGAACAACAATAGGAAATTTATTTAATAAACAAACGTGTTGTTCTCCAATCGTGTTGATATATGCTGAGGGATTATAAGGTGATACAAACGGATCATGAGTTGCTACAGATGGAGAATGTTTAACTTTCATATTCTCTGTTTCTACATTAACAATGAACTCTATCCCATTTTGCTCAATGATAAGATCGTTTGTTATTAACGGTAGTAACTCACCAGACGCTAATCCCTTGTTTGACTTTTCATAACCGATATCCCACAGCATATTCTTTCCTTTACTACTTATTTAGTAGTCTTCATCAATCTCGGGGGTACATTCTTCGCAACTTTGTAAAGCAATCTCGTGTTTAAACATTGCAACACCTTCTGATGTCATATGCTCTGAAGTGAGATCATTAACTTCGGTTGAATCTTCTGAATTAACTTGGCCATGGTTAATTTCATGTTCAGAATAACCATAATAGTTCAGTAACAAATAATCACGAGCTTCATCTTCTGAACATATGATACTGACTGAAAAATACTCTTCGTAGTCTGTATCTGATTGAGATAGTACGTTTTTTATCTGTTCGAGAACATCATCTTTCATACTTGGTGTAAACCATCCAAGTTCAGTTTTCGCCATTCGTTTATGACAGATAAAGCAAGGTAAATCTTCGCTATAATATTTAAAGTTAGTCATTGTGAAACTCCATAAAAGAGGTACACGACAAAATATTCCTAATATAAATAAATTAATACCTATAAAAATGGAATTTTGTGTTGCGGTTTGAGCTTTTATTCTATAAATAATAACGTTAGCGAGATCATATATTTTATAAATATAACCTCTCTACCAATTTAATTGACTCAAGATCACAAGTTAACAACTTAATTACATACTTTATATTTTTAATAGCTATTCTTAAAAATCACAAATTGAATGCTTACAGGATGTAAGATAAGCATTGCTCTTAAATGGATTAGGAGGTTCAATCGAAATGGAAAATAATAAAGACACAAAAAATCAATGGATTATACCCACAGGGATCAGCTTACTTATGGCTGTACTTGGTGTTGTTATACTATCTCCATTTATTAACATTTAATTTAAATGGGGAGTTTCTTCTCCCCATTTACTTCTTACTAAACATTAACTTACAGAGTTCATATTGAATGGATAATAATATTTTGGCATTTCAGAAAGCCGGTTAATATTTTTTTGTTCTTTTTCTGTTAATACTAAATTATCTCTTTCACCGTATAAAGCAGATTGAAATATAAGCCAACTATTAAGAAATAATTTATCTCCTGTTTTGGCTGTATAATCCAATAACTTATATGTAAAATCTTTTTCTTTATTTATAACACACCGCTGAAGAGCCGTATTATTCAATTCATTAAGTATTATCTTTTTTCTTTCTAAAGGTAGACTGCTTAACCATGGATCATTAATAGGTTTTAATTTTCTATTTTCAAGTAATTGACATTGATGAATTTGATTCTCATATTCTTGCTTAACTTTTAACAACTGCATTTTCTCTGAAGAGCCATTCATACTTAATGAAAATGAAGGAAAAGAGATAATTAAAAATATATACAATAAATTATACACTTATAGCTACTCAATAATAAATAATGATTCAGTGAAAAACATTAATTAAATGATGTTTTATATATCAGACGGCAACCTTACAACAATAATTAATGTAAAACAATAAAGATATTTATCGATAAAAAATACAAATTATAACCATAAAAATTTCTTGTTTAAATTATTAGATTTTCATTTTAATTTGATTGTTTAAACTCATTTTTTACTACAAAATAATCTCAATTAATAACGCTGTCTTTTTCATACACACTATGTTTAGGGATAAAATAATGCATTTCGAACAGCAATTAGCCTTAGCGCATCAAGAATTAACTCGCTATGGTATTCAGGCATCGAATAGTCATCCTATAAGTTTTCAATTATTGCACTGGTCAGGTTTACAAGCGCCTCTCCCTCATTATGGTCACTTCAAAACCAACTTTTCCATTTTTTCTGCATGGTATAGCCTTATTTTTGCGATCATTTTCATTCTTGCAGAAATAATCAGTGACACACCTATTGCTCTCATTTCGGCTATTTTTACCTCTTTATTTGCAGGTCTAACTGCAGGAATTTCAATGGCTACTTATTATTACTACAGTGCTAAACGTTTTAATTTGAGCCCTTGGCACCAGTTAAAATAGTTTTAATGGCAGACCCAAACACGACTTCTTTTATTTCTGATTTAATTCCCCTATTAAGCTATGTATAAAACGCATGGCTTAAATGTATTTTATTCATTTGTTTAAAAAATTTATCTCTATATTATCCGCCGCTCGCATTTTAACGCACGCTGCACACTAAAATTTAGAGACAATCATGTTTTCACAATCAACACCTGCACAACTTATTCGCATGCTTGCGCTCCTTGTTATCACTTTGGTTGCTGTTCATCATTGCCAACCATTATTAGATGCCCTTGCTAAACATGCGACAAATGGCGGCTGCCACCAACAAAACATGATGGATGATGAGCAACCTATGTCTCACCACCACATGCATTAGTTATCAACACTTCCCTATAAATATAATTCACTTATACGAGTACCCTTAATGAGTATTTTTCGCTTTCCTCTCCTAGTTTGGTTAGGTATTGGCATTTTAATTTTTAGCCTAGGGATCAGGCAGTCTTTCGGTATTTTTATGATGCCCATATCTGACACTTTTGGCACAGGACGTGAGTTTTTCAGTTTTGCTATCGCCTTACAAAACCTATTATTTGGCTTTTTCCAACCTTTTATCGGCATGGCATCTGATCGTTTTGGCTCAAAGAAAATCATCATCGGTGGTGCCATTGCGTATGGGTTAGGTTTATATCTTACCTCTATCGCAACCGAGCCAAGCATGCTGTATTTGAGTATTGGTGCTTTAATTGGCTTGGGCTTAAGTGCAACAAGCTACGTGATCATCTTAGGTTCTATTGCGCGTGTTGTTCCCGCAGAGCACACAGCAAAGGCATTTGGCTTAACCACATCAGCAGGATCATTTGGTATGTTTGCTGTGATCCCGGGTGCTCAAGCGTTACTTAATCAATTTGATTGGCAAACAGCAATGCAGATATTCGCTCTACTTTGTTGCATGATGATCGCTTTTGCTGCCTTTATGAAAACGGCTAATGAAGATAGCTCTAGCAATACACCTGTGGTTGACGATAGCCAAACATTATCAGAAGCTTTAAAGGAAGCATTTCAAAATAAAAGCTATTGGTTAATTCACTTAGGTTTCTTTGTCTGCGGTTTTCACGTTATGTTTATCGCGACGCACTTACCAAGCTATTTAGCAGATAAAGGTTTACCTGCACAAACAGCCGCTATGGCGCTGGCCTATGTCGGTATCTTTAATATCTTCGGATCTTATTTCTGGGGAATTATGGGGGACCGATTCGACAAGCGCTATGTAATGACATCACTCTACCTTGTAAGAACAGTTGTTATTGCAGCGTTCGTTACACTACCTGTAACTGAAAACACAGCAGTTATTTTTGGTGGGGCTATCGGTTTTTGCTGGTTAGGGACTGTGCCATTAACTTCTGGTCTAGTTCGACAAATATTCGGTGCGAGATACTTATCTACTTTGTACGGTCTGGTTTTCTTTACTCACCAAGTGGGGAGTTTTTTAGGTGCTTGGGTCGGTGGGCGTATTTACGACTATTACCATTCATACACACCTATCTGGTGGCTAACTGTTGTTATGGCATTTATTGCTGCGCTAGTGCACTTACCTATTAACGATAAGCCTCTTCCTCGTTTACTTGCTCACCACGCAAGTTAAACGCAAAAAAAAAGCCCTACTAATTTTCATTAATAGGGCTTTATTCAGCTCTTTCTAATTGAAAGTGTCTCCGTCGATTACTTGTTTAAGTACTCGCCTTGACGAAGTGCTTCAATACGTTTTTCTAGTGGCGGGTGAGTCATAAATAATTCAGATAATGACTTCTTACCATTAATACCAAACGCCATCATTGAGCCTTCTAATTGTGGCTCGTGGCTCACTTTTAGACGCTCAAGCGCTGCGATCATTTTCTCACGACCAACAAGCTTTGCAGAGCCAGCATCAGCATAGAATTCACGATGACGGCTGTACCACATTGTTAGAATGCTTGCTAAGAAGCCGAATAGAATTTCCATGATGGTTGATACGATAAAGTATGTCATGTAGCTACCGCCACTTCCGCCTTCTTCATCGCTATTATTCACACCACTGATTGCGCCAGCCACTAAACGTGAAACGAAAATAACAAAGGTATTCACAACACCTTGCATTAACGTCATTGTTACCATGTCACCATTAGCCACGTGACTCACTTCGTGAGCAAGCACAGCTTCAGCTTCATCACGTGTCATACTGTGTAATAAACCTGTAGAAACAGCTACAAGTGAATCATCACGCTTCGCACCTGTTGCAAATGCGTTAATATCTGGTGAATCATAAATAGCGACTGTTGGCATACCAATACCCGCCTGTTGTGCTTGGCGAGATACTGTTTCCATCAACCAGTGTTCTGTTTCGTTACGTGGGCTTTCGATAACCACACCACCAACAGAACGAAGGGCCATTGACTTTGACATCATCAAAGAAACCAATGAACCACCAAAACCAAATAGTGCAGCCATAACTAGCAAACCAGAAAGGCTACCGGGTTGCATCCCTGTTACAGCATAAACAATGTTCAATACAACACTGAACACCAGCATTACTGCTAAGTTTGTTAATAAAAACAATGCAATACGCTTCATATTTCTAATATTCTCCACTTAGAAATTATTTCAATTCCTACCGTTATCAGTAGAATCGATGCTATCTCTTAATACTGACTCTATACTAAACAAAGCCTGTAACTTAACATTATATTCAATGAATATACGTATGATTTAAAGAGTTTAATTGTTACTAATTCTTTATATATGTTCAAAGAGGCAATTTATCAATAGCGAACATTGACAAAGGTTTTCCTTTATTAATTTAATATAGTCAATCTACGCTGCTGTTTTATCCTCTTTTTAACTACCAATATAAAATTAATTTCATATTAATTACGAATAAAAAACCAACATTATCAAAAAGTTACGACTTACGCATATGCAATATAATACTTATTAGACTTTAGTCTTATTGCTTAAGATAACATTCTCGACTATTGTGATTGTGTTTTAAAATTAGACAAAACATTGAACCAGGGAGGATTCATGGCTAGTAAAGAGAATTACCAAGTTGCCGTTGATATTTTACGTTGTCACCTTGGCATGTCTTTAGAAGAAGCTCATAAAGAGCTTGGCATTGATCAGGTAGCAAAAACGTCAGCAACAGAAACACAAGAATTACTCATGGGTCTTAACCAAGATAATTAATTTGTGTATGCTCAGTTATACAGAAAAAGGCACTCAATGAGTGCCTTTTTCTTATTCTTTGTATTAAAAATACGATGATTAAATCCTATAACCCAAGCTTTTCTAATTGAATATACGATGATAAATCACGCTTATTAATACCTGGCATATAGGGGATCTCACCTAATTTCACACCAGGTAAATTAAGCTCAAGCATTTTTATCATTTCAGCGTAATTTTCAACCCCAGGGTTAACACGATTAGCAACCCAGCCAACCAGTTCTAAACCGTCAGCTTCAATAGCTTCAGCCGTTAGCATCGCGTGGCTTAAACAACCTAATTTAATACCTACCACTAAAATTACAGGCAACTTTTCTCGTTTAACCCATGTAGATAAGAAATCGGTGCGTGTTACGGGCACACGCCAACCACCCGCCCCTTCCACTAATACCACATCAGATTTAGCTTTAAGGTGCGCTAATCCCTGTGAAAGCACATCAAAATCAATGGTTTTACCTTCTCTTTCTGCAGCCAAATGCGGAGAGACAGGCTCTTTAAACGTATAAGGATTCACTTCTTGATAAGTAAGCTCAACCGGTGAGGCTTCTTGTATAAATAAAGCATCTGAATTGCGAAGTCCTTCGGCTGATTCTTCACTGCCTGAAGCGATAGGCTTATAACCTGCCATTTGAATATTGCGCTGACTGGCCGCTTGTAAAATAGCGCGACTACTGACTGTTTTACCGACTTCGGTATCCGTCCCAGTAAGGAAAAAAGCATTAGTCATTAATTAAAACTCCAAAACAAACTTGATAAGTGGCGGGTAATAAATTGCTTTCATCACGATAGGCATCATAGGCATGCTCTAACGCGTTCAATGTTTGACGCCCTAATAACACATTTTTCCTTTTTTGTTGCAAATGTGTAGCGCCAATACCTTTTAGATCTTTCATTAACCCTAGTGCTGATGGGTAATGAACGACTATGGGTGAGAATACTAATTTATCAACCTGTGTTCCTGTTTGCGCCAGCGCAACTTTTATTTCATTTTCTGTTTTAAAATCATTAACATGTTGATGCTGATCAACTTGTGCCCATGCATCTTTTAACTCATATAATGAGCCATCAACCAGCGTTGTGAAAAAGATCATACCGCCCGGTCGAACAATACGTTTTAATTCTTTAAGTGGTACAGCTAAATCATCACACCACTGTAACGCCAAGCTACTAAAAGCAATATCATAGCTATTGTCTGCCAATGGCAAATTTTCAGCATCAGCCAATAGATAATCACAGTCGCTATTACAGCGTTGTTTAGCTTGCGCCAACATTTCTGAAGACAGATCTGCAGCCGTCACATTAAAGCCAAGCTTTACCAGCTCCGCACTAAAATAGCCTGTTCCACAACCTATATCGATCGCTTTTTTATGGCTTCCTACGGCATGAAGATGAGGTAATTCCTCTAATAATAAATGCCCAACTTTACGTTGAAATGCCGCTGCGTTATCGTAATTTTTCGCCGCTTTACCAAAAGCCGATGCAACCGCTTGTTTATCTATTAGCATCGCTGGCTCGGTATTTAACGCCGTATTAAATTTATCCATTATATTGCTCATTAATCACCTCATTTAATGATGCAGCAAGCAGACGAATATCTTTATCGTTATGTGTTGCTGTTAATGTGACGCGAAGACGAGCTGTATTTTGAGGAACCGTCGGAGGACGAATAGCACCTACCCATAATCCACGCTGTTTTAACTGCTCAGATATCGCGATAGTTTGTTCACTACTACCAATAACTATCGGTTTTATAGGGGTAATGGTGTGCTGCAACGGTATTGCAGAATCGAGTTGCTGGGTGAACAAATCACTTAACGCTGTTAATTTTTCTCGTCGCCAAGGCTGTTGCTGTATCACTTCACATGCTTTACTTAATGTATAGGCTTGAGCTGGCGGCATCGCTGTTGAGTAAATAAAGTGTCGTGCAAACTGAATCAAATATTCAGCAGTGTCGTTATCACATAATATTGCAGCGCCTTGGAGCCCAAACGCTTTCCCGAATGTGATCACTAAAATATCTGCTTTTATTCCGCTCGCAGCACAACTCCCTCTTCCTTCATCGCCAAGTACACCACACCCATGTGCATCATCAACCACTAACCAACTTTTTTGTTTATCACAAACATGACGTATTGCTTTAAGCGGTGAACAATCACCATCCATGCTAAATACGCCTTCTGTAATCACCATTCGTGCTTGGTTAGGTTCGAGGACTTGTTTATCAAGTAATCTATCTAGAGCATCAATATCATTATGTGGAAAACGCTTCATCATTGCTGGTGATAACATTCCCGCTTCCATCAATGAAGCATGATTCAACTTATCTTGGTAAACACTGTCGTGCTTTTGTAATAGCGTAAAAAGCAAAGCTTGATTTGCGCTAAATCCGCTATTGAAAAGTAATGCCCTGTCATAGCCGAGCCATTCAGATAATTGCGCTTCTAAATTTGCATGGGGAGAGTGGTAACCTGTCACTAATGGTGATGCGCCACTGCCAGCACCATATAGACTCAACCCTAGCTGCCATGCTTCGATGATTTCAGGTGACTGTGCTAATCCCAAATAATCATTACTTGAAAAGTTAACAAATGATTGTTGAACCGCAGAAATGTGCCCTGAATCATTACCCTGCTTACGAGATAAACAAGTACGGCTACGATAAAGCCTTTGTTTATCTCGTTCTGCTAACGCATGGCGAAAGCGTTGACTAAACAGAGGCATCGTAAAAGATGTCATCTTTAGTCGGGCGAGATGCCACACGGTGTGCCACTTTGCCTAATAATTCATGCTCTTGAACTTCATCAGGTTTCGCTGCTTGTTGCTCACTGTTAATCCCTAACTTAGCAAACAACTGCATGTCTTTATCTTCACCAGGGTTTGGTGTTGTCAGTAATTTGCAACCATAGAACACAGAATTAGCACCCGCCATGAAACAAAGCGCTTGCATCTGCTCATTCATGTCTTCACGACCGGCTGATAAACGTACTGCTGACATCGGCATAATAATACGGGCAACCGCAATAATACGAATAAAGTCAAAAGGATCGACATCATCAACACTTTCTAACGGTGTCCCTTTCACTTTTACCAACATATTAATTGGTACACTTTCAGGGTGAACAGGCAGGTTCGCTAGCTCAACCAATAATCCAGCGCGATCACGCGAGCTTTCACCCATTCCAATGATCCCACCTGAACAAATTTTCATCCCAGCATCACGAACATGAGATAACGTATCAAGTCGATCTTGATAAGTACGTGTGGTGATAATATTGCCGTAGTATTCAGGGGATGTATCAAGGTTATGGTTGTAATAATCTAAACCAGCATCGGCAAGCGTATCGGCTTGATCACTGGTGATCATACCCAGCGTCATACACGTTTCTAAACCCATTTCTTTTACGCCTTTAACCATATCGAGTAGATACGGCATGTCGCGCTCTTTCGGGTTCTTCCAAGCCGCTCCCATACAGAAACGGGTTGCGCCTGATTGCTTTGCTTTATTTGCAGCGTCTAGGACACGCTCAACTTCCAATAAGCGTTCCTTATCTACATCTGTACGATAATGAGCACTCTGTGGGCAATACTTACAATCTTCAGGACATGCGCCTGTTTTAATCGAAAGCAAAGTACTGACTTGTACTTGATTCGGCTGATGATATTGACGATGTACTTGCTGTGCTTCAAAGACTAAATCCATAAATGGTTTATCGAATAAAGCTTGGACTTCCTCTACTGTCCAATTATTACGTACTTCCACAGTCTGACCTCAATTATAGTTATCTTACGACTCACAAGGACTTGCTCGATCCTTCATGTTTTCCTATGTTTCACAGCTCTAGTTGTTAACGTCTTGTTTCACTTTTACTAAGTAAAAAGCTATTAAATGATAACTCTATGAACTATTACTACTTGGCTAGTCTACTAACAGCACGTAGACTGTCAACTATGGATAATAACAGAGGTTTACATCTGTGCAAAAAACAAACAATGTAGATATTGGTTTTGATAAAGAACACGTTTGGCATCCCTATACATCAACAGTTACTCCCCTACCTTGCTACCCTGTTACATCAGCCCAAGGCGTTTATCTCACCCTTGAAGATGGTACGCAGCTAATCGATGGTATGTCATCATGGTGGTCGACTATTCATGGTTATAATCACCCAGTTTTAACTGAAGCGGCAAAAGCGCAGCTTGATAAAATGTCACATGTGATGTTTGGTGGTATCACCCACCAGCCAGCCGTTGATTTGTGTAAAAAACTCATTTCCATCACGCCAGATCCTTTAGACAAAGTGTTTCTTGCCGATTCTGGCTCTGTTGCCGTTGAAGTTGCTCTTAAAATGGCATTGCAATATTGGCACGCACAAAATGAATCTCGTGCAAAATTTTTAACGGTTAGCCATGGCTATCACGGTGATACTTTTGCAGCGATGTCTGTGACTGATCCTACAAATTCCATGCACAGCATTTATAAAGGTTTTTTACCTGAGCATATTTTTGCCAAATCGCCAGAATGTGGGTTTGGGGATGATTGGGATGAAACTGACATTGCTGACTTTGAAGAAAAGATTCGTACTCATCATCAAGATCTTGCTGCTGTGATTATTGAACCTATTGTTCAAGGTGCAGGTGGCATGCGTTTTTACCATCCAACGTATTTAAAACGTATTCGTGAACTTTGTGATAAATACAATGTTTTACTTATTGCTGATGAGATTGCTGTCGGATTTGGTCGAACAGGTAAATTATTCGCCTGTGAACACGCAGAAATAAGCCCTGATATTATGTGTTTGGGTAAAGCATTAACGGGTGGGTATATGACCTTGTCAGCCACGCTGACCACCAAGCATGTCGCCGATACCGTTTGCAGCGGTGAAGCGCAATGCTTTATGCATGGACCAACATTTATGGGGAATCCCCTTGCTTGTGCCGTCGCAAACGCCAGTTTAGATTTGTTAGCAGAAAATAAATGGCAACAACAAGTCAAAAATATAGAGCAGCAATTATCGCTGGAACTTCCGTTAATTGCAGAACTTGAAAATGTAAACTCTGTCCGTTGGTTAGGTGCTATTGGTGTGGTTGAATTACATCACCCAGTTGAAATGAAAAGTATTCAAGAGAAGTTTGTCCAACAAGGCGTATGGGTTCGCCCATTTGGCAAACTTGTCTATATTATGCCGCCATTCATTATTAGCTCTTCACAGTTAACCCTACTAACAACGGCTATTAAAAAGGTTATAAGCTCAATATAACGGTCATTAATTCTAGCGAAAATATCGCATGATTTATCAAAAAGCAGACAAAAATCTTATTTATGTCTGCTTATACTTTAGGTCATGATGCCAGTACTAAAAAATAATAATAATTTAAGTACTGTATCGAAGAGAGTACGTCAGCTAGGGCTAAGATTATGCAAATACCTCTGTTTCCACTAGATGTTTATCTATTACCAGGCGGGGTCAGCAAATTAAGGATCTTTGAACCTCGTTATATCAAACTGGTAAAAATTGCAGCAACAAACAAATATGGATTCGGTTTGTGCATGTCAATAGATAATACGATCTGCCACTTTGGCACACGCGTAGTTATCACTGATTTTGATTCATTGCCAGACGGTGTCTTGAGTATCACAATTCAAGCCGTTGAGTTATTTCTTATTGATGATCATTGGCGTGATGAAGATGGCCTTTATTTGGGCAGAATATCTTCTGTTCCTAATTGGCAAAGTACTGATATTAACTATACCGATGTTGAGATAGCTAACAGCCTTAAAGTGCTTTTCCAAGAGCATCCAGATCATGCAAGCTATTACCCTACCCCTAATTTTGAAGACATGACTTGGGTATGTCAGCGCTGGCTCGAAATTTTACCCTTAGAAGTCAACCAAAAGCAGTGGTTCATGAGCCGAAACGACCATACTGCCGCCTTATCTTTTTTACACACTGTAATTGATGATAATTTGCAAAAAAATGATCCATAACTAAATTAATGACGTATCACTATGTAACCATTCACTATTTATATCAATACACATTGAGATTATGTCTATTATTACATACCCTAATTCTCAATCTAGTCATCATTATAGGTTGAGAACACCAACAATGAATGAGATCAGTATTGAGCAACAAAAACAATTACTCGTTAGTGTAGCAACAGACCGTGACAAGACGGCCTTTGCCGCTATATTTTCTCATTTTGCGCCTAAGATCCGCTCCTATGGTTTAAAACACCTCAAGCAAGAAGCGAATGCGATGGAGCTCGTTCAAGAAACAATGCTTACTGTTTGGCGTAAAGCACATCTTTTTCACCCAGAGAAAGGTGCGGTATCAACATGGGTTTACACAATAATGCGTAATCAATGCTTTGATATTTTACGTAAGCGCCAAGCAACAAAAGAAGATAATTACAGTGATGATATTTGGCCTATTTTTGAGCAGAAACTCGTCACAACATCAGAAGACCCAAGTAACGAACAACTCAATGGTGAGCTCGTTACATTAATAGCAACATTACCGAAAAATCAACAAGTTGTAGTGAAAGAAATTTATCTCAATCAGCGTTCACATCAAGAACTTGCTGATCAGCTAGGACTCCCAGTGGGTACCGTAAAATCGAGGTTACGCTTAGGCTTGCAAAAGCTGCGTTTGCATTTGGAGAATGACGATGCCTACTAATAATATATCGTTTATCAAACATCACCCCAGTAAACAATTACTCGAGCAACATATAGAAGGCAAATTACCTCTTTCTATGGCACTGGCTGTAGCGGCACATATTGAACTTTGCCCTCATTGCCAACAATTAGAGGCACAATTAACGCCTCAAATTGCCAATGCTTCTTGGGCACAGTCAAAAGTCGCACAACGTGATTTAGAGCAAGACATAAACGTTGACGCATGTTTTTCTGCCATGCTGAGTGATATTACAGAGAGTAGTGATGACAATACGTCATACCATGAGTCAGAGCCTCTTGCTATTGAATGCAAAGGAATGACATATACCTTACCGAGAGCATTCACTAAATTTCATCAGTTAAACTGGCGCAATTTAGGGAAAATTAGTCGTGCTCGGTTACCCTTTGAAGAAGCTGAAGTAAGATCCAGCTTATTACACATAGGCAAAGGCGGTACGATCCCAACTCATACTCATAAAGGCTACGAACTTACGCTGTTGCTTGCTGGAGATTTTGAAGATGAAAACGGGCACTATGTCGCTGGTGATTTTATCTTACTTGATGAGTCACATTCAGGACACAGCCCAAAAACCTCCGAAGGATGCCTTTGCTACACCGTGTCAAATGCCCCACTTCATTTTACCCAAGGTGTGAGTCAGTTATTTAACAGCATAGGTAAAGTCATCTACTAATACTTATTTAGAGCCTCTTAACTAAAATGCCTGATGGCTAGAAAAACAGTTGAGAGGCTCTAAAACCCCATTCATTTATTGATTTAATGTATTTACAATTTTTTACTTTATTTCGATAATCTATATTTCACCCTACCATTCATTTACAAAATCAAATATAAAAGCAACCTTATTTATAATATAAACAAAATAACATCGTTTTATATTTTAATTCTTATTTAAACATAAAATCGTATTTGTAGTTTAATTACTACAAATACGATTTCATTTGAAAATAAGTCTTATTTTATTTTTTACTAAACTTACCTATTATTCAAAATAAATAGCATCTTTATTAGGTTGGAATCGCAAAATGTTTGTTTCCAATACTCACCTAATCAATTATTAAACACACCCTCAAAAAACACACAACCCATTGATTATAAATAAAAACAAAAACAACCAATGATACATAATTGTCAACTAGCATCACATTTCTTTTATTTTTCATCACCTTTGGGATTAAAAAATAGATAGTCATCATCTATTTCCAACCTAAAATACTCTTCCCACTGTGGTTATACGTTCAGTTATTACGTGTCACTCAGTAAATAATTAAAAATAACAACAAAACAATTTCGTGAAACAACGAAATAACTTAGGTGGGAAATATGTTAAATCTTGCAATATCGGTTATCCCTATTTTGCTTTTAATTTGGATGATGACAAAAAAGAATGCGTTACCATCACATATCGCATTACCAGTGACGGCACTCATCGTTGGTTTTTTACAACTTGTCTATTTTGGTACAGAAAGCCAACTTTTAGCCGCAAACGTCATTTCTGGTGCATTATCCGCGATAACGCCAATATCAATTATTGCAGGTGCTATTTTATTAAACCGTACGTTAAACGTATCTGGTGCTGAAGATGTGATTCGCCAATGGTTAGAAGGCATCAGTAAAAACCAAGTCGGTCAGTTGATGATTATTGGTTGGGCATTCGCTTTTATGATTGAAGGCGCATCAGGGTTTGGTACCCCAGCTGCAATTGCAGCGCCGATATTAGTCGGTCTTGGTTTTAATCCATTACGTGTAGCCATGCTAGCACTGGTTATGAATTCTGTTCCAGTCTCTTTTGGTGCAGTGGGTACACCTACATGGTTTGGTTTAGGCAACTTAGGACTTCCCGATGCAGAATTGCTTGATGTAGGTCGCCTATCAGCAATTATGCATACAGCGGCAGCTGTGGTTATTCCCGTAATTGCGCTTAAGTTTGTTGTTAACTGGCAACAAATAAAACGCAACTTTGTGTTTATCCAACTAAGCATTTGGTCATGTACTATACCTTATGTATGTCTAGCCCAGTGGAACTACGAGTTCCCAGCATTGATCGGTGGCGCAATTGGCTTAACGCTGTCGATTATTTTTGCCCGTTACAATATTGGTTTAGAAAAGCAGACAAATGCTGAAAACGATGAAAAATTAGCAAGATTACCATTTGGTACTGTTTTTAAAGCAATGGCGCCAACACTATTACTTATTGTTATTTTAATCGTAACCCGTATTAAACAACTTGGTCTCAAAGGCCTATTAAATGACGCAACGCCGATGCTACATCTAAATTTAGGTTTTGCTGATTTACACCTTAGCCAAGCGTTAATCATTCAGCTTAGTAATATTTTAGGTACAGATACATCTTGGGCATATAAAACACTCTATGTTCCTGCATTAATTCCGTTTTTTGTTGTAGTGCTTATTTCGATTCCTTTCCTAAAAATGAATAAGCAGCAAACAAAACAAGTATTTAGTGATACCGCATCACGTATTAAAACACCGTTTATCGCCCTAGTAGGCGCGTTAATTATGGTGAAGTTTATGATGATTGGTGGAGAGCACTCACCAATTATGACTACGGGTAATGCCTTTGCTGATCTAATGGGTAAAAACTGGCAATACTGCGCTGCCTATTTAGGTGCGCTTGGTGCTTTTTTCTCAGGCTCCGCAACCGTTTCAAACCTAACCTTTGGGGCAATTCAGCAAAGTATTGCCCACAATGTTGGGTTACCTGAAGCCACTATATTGGCCATGCAATCTGTTGGTGGTGCGATGGGTAATATGGTGTGTATTAACAATATTATTGCGGTATCGACCATTCTTGGTATTGCAAATAAAGAAGGCTACATCATTAAGCGTACAGTGATCCCTATGATTTTGTACGGTGTGATTGCAGCATGTGTCAGCATTTTTATCTAATTGTCCTTACATAACATTAGATAAATGATTGGCTTACTTTCGGGTAAGCCAATCTCAAATATGAACAATCAGGCGGTAAACCGCCACTGGAGCAATAAAATGAAGGTAAACTTTTTTGTCACCTGCCTAGGCGATACAGTAAAAGCTGAAGTTGCCAAAAAAACAGTAGGTTTACTAGAACAACTTGGCTGCGAAGTGATCTTCCCAGAACGTCAAGGTTGTTGTGGTCAGCCTGCATTAAATAGTGGCTACATTGAAAAAAGTAAGCCGGCAATGAAAAGCATGATCCAAGCTTTTGAGATCAATGACTTCCCTATCGTAACACCAGCCGGTTCTTGTGCGGCTGCGGTTAAAAAGTACCCTGAGTATTTAGCAGATGAGCCAGAATGGGCAGAACGCGCGAAAAAAGTCGCTGATCGTCTGTTCGAATTAACACAATTTGTTGTACGTCAGCTAGGTGTTGAAAACGTCGGTGCTCGTCTTGAAGGTAAAGGTGTTTACCACCCTTCTTGTAGCTTGATCCGTAAACTTGGCGTACGTGAAGAACCTCTACTTCTTCTTAGCAACGTTGAAGGCCTTGAGCTTTTACCTATCGAAAACCAAGAAACATGTTGTGGTTTTGGCGGTACATTCTCTGTGAAAATGTCTGAAATCTCCGGTGAGATGGTGACAGAAAAAGTGCGTCACATTAAAGCAGCAGAGCCTGATTTCTTAATCGGCGCTGATATTAGCTGCTTATTAAATATTGGTGGTCGTATTAGCCGTGAAGGTCAACCAATCAAAGTGATGCACATTGTTGATGTGCTGATGAGTCGTTAAGAGGTCATTATTATGTCAATGAAAACAAGCAACCAAAAATTTAAAGATCGTATTCATGTAAAAATGAAAGACGAGTCTATGCGTGCCGCTGTTGCTAATGCACAAGAACGTATGTTCAAAAACCGCGCTGTTGCTGCGGAAAAACTCGGTAACTGGGAAGAGTGGCGCGAAATGGGTATGGATATCCGTAACCATGTGCTTGAAAACCTAGACTACTACCTACAACAACTTAGCGATAATGTTGAAAAGAACGGTGGTCATGTATTCTTTGCAGCAACAGCTGAAGATGCAACTAACTACATCGAAAAGATTATCCAGCAAAAGAATGCGAAAAAAGTTGTTAAGTCTAAATCCATGGTGACCGAAGAAATCGGTATGAACCAAGTGATTCAGCGTAATAACTGTGAAGTAATTGAAACTGACCTTGGCGAATACATTCTTCAAGTCGATGATTGTGATGCGCCATCGCACATCGTTGTACCTGCACTACATAAAAACCGTACTCAAATTCGTGACGTTTTCAATAAAAAACTCGGTTACGAAGGCTCTTCTGATCCAGAAGAAATGACACGTTTTGTTCGTAAACATATTCGTCATGATTTCCTTGAAGCAGAGATCGGTATCACGGGCTGTAACTTTGCTATTGCAGAATCAGGCACCGTCACCCTTGTGACCAATGAAGGTAACGCGCGTCTTGCAACCAGCCTACCGAAAACACATATCGCAGTAATGGGTATGGAGCGTATCGTTCCTACTTTTGAAGAATTCGATATCCTAGCAAGCTTGCTATGTCGTAGTGCTGTTGGTCTGCCTCTAACAGGTTATGTAACAGCACTTACAGGCCCTCGTGAAGACGGTAACTGTGATGGCCCTGAAGAGTTCCACTTAGTGGTTGTTGATAACGGTCGTTCTAAAATTATTGGTTCTCAATTCCGTTCTATCCTACGTTGTATCCGTTGTGCGGCGTGTGTTAACACATGTCCTGCATACCGTCATATTGGTGGTCAATCTTACGGTTCAATCTACTCTGGCCCTATTGGTGCGGTACTTTCACCACTACTTGGCGGCTATGAAGATTTTAAAGACCTACCAAACGCTTGTAGCTTATGTCGTGCTTGTCATGATGTATGTCCTGTTAAGATCCCACTGTCTGATTTGCTGCTTAAACACCGTCAAATCATGGGTGAAGAAAAAATCACAGATTCCATGGAGCGAGCTTCAGTCAGTGGATTTAGCTTTGTGAATGCTCATCCTGCACTATGGGATAAAACCGTTAAGATTGGTGCTATCGTTGCAGGTAAACTGATTAAAAATGGTCAATTACCATTTAAAGTTGGTCTATTAAACGCATGGACTCAAACGCGTGATTTACCAAACCCATCGGGTGAGTCATTCCGCAGTTGGTTTAAAAACAAGAATAAATAATTAAGGAGCTTTCCGTATGTCATCTCAAAATGAGCAACGCATTTATAATCGCGATAGTTTCCTTAACAACATCGCTAAACAACTTGGTCGTGAGCGCATTACTACACCCGTAGAGCGCCCAAACCTAAAATATAACTGTCACAAAGAAGTATTTGCTGATAAATCACAAGATGAATTAAAAGATATCTTGGTAGAATACACGCAGTCTTCTTTAGGCGCTCAAGCCGTTGTGACAACAAAAGCACAGTTAACTGAAGCACTACGTAATGTTTGTTTCAAATACTGCAGCGAAGACGAAACAAACATTGATCCTGTTGGTGAAACCATTTTTACCGCAGATACTCGTCTACTTAACATTATTGACCCGAAAGATTTGAGCGCCGATAAGCATGGTGTTTACATTTGGGATCACTCGGCGGGTTACGAAGCAAACATCACAGTAGCAGAACGTGCAAAAGTCGGTGTTGTCTTCGCTGAACAAGCGTTAGCAGAATCAGGCACAATGGTACTTTACAGCAACCCAGCACAGGGTCGCGCAGTAAGCCTATTACCAGAAGCTTCTGTATTCGTTGTACCTAAAAGCTCAATCGTTGCTCGTTTAACACAAGCAACTGAGATTCTGCATCAAAAAGCCATGAACGGTGAACGTGTACCTTCATGCGTAAACTTTATTTCAGGTCCGAGTTCGACAGCAGATATCGAGCTGATCAAAGTTGTTGGTGTGCATGGGCCCGTCTTTGCCACCTACATCATTATTGATGATATGTAAGCTTACTTATCACCAATAGTGATAGCAAACTAGTAGGATACTAGTGGTTAAGCACATTACGGGAATATGAATAACGCAGTCTTCGGGCTGCGTTTTTTTAACTAGAATTTAATCTTTTTAAGTATATAATCCTTCGCCTATTAGGCTTTAAGTGGGATAAATAATGCCAGCTATCGATGATCTCGTTTTATTCACTCAAGTTATTGAACATGGCTCATTCAGTAAGGTTGCTGAACTCAATAATGTGACTAAATCCGTTGTTAGCAAGCGTATTAGTAAACTTGAAACCGAATTAGGCTTACAACTCATTTACCGCACCACACGAAAGCTTACACTCACTGAACCCGGTGAAGTGCTTTACCATCGTGCTAAAAGTATCAACCATGTTGCTCAAGCTGCTTTTGACTCTGTAAAGGGTTACAGCGAAGCACTCTCTGGTAAAATTCGGATGTCAGTACCGACGATTTCAGGCGAATTGGTGTTAGCAAAAGCCGTGTCTGATTTTTGCCAGAAACATCCAGGTCTTTCGGTTGATATGTCGCTAAACAATCACTTTGTCGATCTCGTTGCTGACAACTACGATCTGGTGATCCGTACCGGTTATCTCGAAGATTCAAGCTTAATCGCTCGTCATATTTTTAATTCGCGCTGGGTAATATGTGCCTCACCCGCTTATATTGAACATTATGGCAAGCCAGAAAAACCTAAAGATCTCAATTGTCATAACTGTCTTGGTTATAACCCTCAAAGTACCGGCCCTTTTGACTGGCAATTTATTAAACAAAATAAAATTTACACTCAAAAAGTCAGCGGAAACTTTTCATCCGACAATGCGATCGCGTTGAAAAAAAATGTACTCGCAGGTAATGGTATCGCTTATCTACCAAATTGCTTAGTTCATGATGAATTAGAGCGCGGTGAGTTAGTTGAATTGCTCTCGACACATGCAGGTAAGGTGGTGGGAATTTATGCTGTCTATCCTTATACCAGAAAGCCCGCTAAACGAATTCAAGCACTGATTGAACATATTCGAGAAAGCTACATGGAAATTAAAGAAAAATTCTAACCCCCATGTAATATCAATCGGTTACATCAAATACAATTAACCATCTACGAGTTTCATCAGTAGATGTCCATCGTATAACGCTTGTTTAACCAGCGCTGCTCCCGGCATCGTTGCTTGAGTATAAAAACAGCTTTCTTCTATTTCTAAGCCATCGAAATAAACAGGTAAGGTTTGCGAGCTAATACACTCCATAATCGCAGGGTAAAGTACCGATTTAGCACGATTAAACTCCCCTCCAATCAAAATACGCTGAGGGTTAAATAGGTTAACCATTATCGCAATGGCTTGCCCTAAATTATGACCTAACTCCACAATAATTTGTCTCGCTAAACTGTCACCTTCTACTGCCGCATCACAAACTGACTCAATCGTTAAAGGCATATGACTCAGCATAGATTCATGCCCAGCTTCAAGCTGCGTTTTCACTTGTTCCAAAATAGCCTGTAAACTCGCAACGGTTTCTAAGCAGCCGTGATTACCGCAAAAACAACGTTTACCAAACGGCTTAATTTGAATATGCCCAAGCTCACCCACATTACCGGTTTTGCCTTGCAGCACATTATCATCAAGGACGATCCCCGCTCCTACGCCATGATGAATCGAAATCAAAATAGAGTTTGAAATACCACGAGAATTACCAAATAACTTTTCAGCTAAAGCCCATGAACGCGTGTCGTTGCCGATAAAAACAGGCAGTCCGGTTTCGTTGTGAATAATTTCACCCAAGGGTAAATTAGACACATTATAATGTGGCATCTGCAATACCATGCCTTCACTGGAATTGACTAACCCCGGTAATGACACAGCAATCGCAGTCATTCTATCTAGTTCGCTGACATGATTGGCAAAGAAAATGTTTATTTCAGCTAATAACTTTTTAACCACATCTTCTTGATGAAGTTCTTCAATATCTTGACGTTCTTCCACTAAAATTTCACCGCCAAGTGCATGTAAAGCAATCGTAAGGTAACCACGACCTAAACGAATAGATAAAAATTGCCACCCTTCATTAGCAGGAACTAGCCCAATAGCAGGTCGTCCACGGCTACTAGGTTCTTGAAATTGCGTTTCTTTAATTAAATGCGCATCAATTAATTCACGGGTGATCTTAGTAATACTTGCGGGGGCAAGTTGACTGCGTTTAGACAATTCAATGCGTGAGATCGGCCCATACAAATCAATTAGTTTATATACGCTGCCGGCATTATTTCTTTTTATATGATCGATATGGCCTGGCTGAGCGACGTACATGTCGATACTCCTGAGAAAAATCAGCTGAAAAACCTTCGGAAGTTAATTTTTTTACTTTGCGAAGTAATTGTGAAGCCTCTTATCGTCAGTACGTGACAAGTATCACTATCAATGACTAAAGACATTGAGTTTCGCTTCTGCGATAATGAAAAAAAGGCTTTTTTGCCTACTATTTTTTTTAATTAGCGGATTTATTTCACGCAGTAACTTTTCTAATAATGACCATGTTTCATTGAAAATAGAATGGTGATAGTCGTGAGAATAAGAGGTTCAACGTGTACAAAATTAACGAAGTATTCGAAACAATTCAGGGTGAAGGTGTATTTACTGGCGTACCTGCAATTTTTGTTCGATTACAAGTCTGCCCTGTTGGCTGCTCATGGTGTGACACCAAACAAACTTGGACGGCAGAGCCACAAGATTTAGTTAGCTTAGACCAGATCATGGCTAAAACTGGGGATTCACCACTTTGGACTAATCTTGACGCTAATGGTGTAGTGCAATTATTACAAGATCAGAAATATACGGCTAAACATGTTGTTATTACAGGCGGTGAACCTTGTATTTACGATCTTCGACCTTTAACTCATGCACTAGAAGATGCAGGCTTTAACTGTCAAATAGAAACCAGTGGTACGTCTGATATCCAAACTAGTGATAATACTTGGGTAACGGTATCACCAAAAATCAACATGAAAGCAAAGCTGCCCGTTTTAGCTTCTTCCCTCGCGCGCGCTAACGAGATCAAGCACCCTGTCGGCACTAGCAAAGACATTGAACAACTTGATGCGCTCATTGATGGCGTTACGCTAAAACCTGATGTCACGATTGCGCTTCAACCTATCAGTCAAAAGCCACGTGCAACAGAGCTATGTATTGAAACTTGTATTCAACGTAACTGGCGTTTATCGATCCAAACACACAAATATCTAGCCATCGCTTAATTGCTCTGTACTTTGCTTGATTTATAAAACACTTATCAAAAAAACCGCTTCGCAGTAATGTTTTACAACGCTAAAGCGAAGTGGTTTCTTGCAAATGACCGATAATTAACCAACTATCACCTCAAATTGCCTATTTCCTTCATCAATTTATCATTTGATTGATATCAATACTTGATGCTTGTCGTAAGAAAGGTAATATTGCTAATACATAAATATCTTTAAGCACGAGATACTTTAATTCCAAAGTCAGTGCCTAAACGGAGAATGATTTAAACATGACTTACGCGCCTGTAACAGACGTATTAAGCGGTAAACTAGCGGTAGACAGTGAAGTTACTGTTCGCGGTTGGGTTCGCTCACGTCGTGATTCCAAAGCTGGGATCTCTTTCCTTGCCATTTATGACGGCTCTTGTTTCGACCCGATTCAGGCCGTGGTCCCTAATGAGTTAAATAATTACCAGGAAGAAGTGCTTAAGCTAACAACTGGTTGCTCTGTTGAGGTTACCGGTACAGTTGTTGCTTCACCTGCTAAAGGTCAAGATTTCGAACTTGCGGCAACAAATGTGAAAGTGGTTGGTTGGGTTGAAGATGCTGATTCTTACCCAATGGCTAAAACTCGTCACTCAATCGAATACTTACGTGAAGTAGCTCACCTTCGTCCACGTACTAATGTAATTGGTGCGGTTGCACGTGTTCGTAACTGCCTATCTCAAGCTATTCACCGTTTCTACCACGAGCAAGGCTTCATTTGGATGTCAGCACCACTTATCACAGCATCTGACTGTGAAGGTGCGGGTGAAATGTTCCGTGTATCAACATTAGATCTTGCTAATGTTCCTATGACAGATGAAGGCAATGTTGACTTTGACAAAGATTTCTTTGGTAAAGAGACATTCCTAACGGTATCTGGTCAGCTAAACGCAGAAGCATATGCTTGTGCACTAAGCAAAGTTTACACTTTCGGCCCAACATTCCGTGCTGAAAACTCAAACACAAGCCGCCACCTAGCTGAATTCTGGATGGTAGAGCCTGAAGTTGCTTTCGCTGAACTTGATGATGTAGCAAAACTTGCTGAAGACATGCTTAAGTACGTGTTCAAAGCTGTACTTGAAGAGCGTCGTGACGATCTTGAGTTCTTTGCATCTCGCATCGACAAAGAAGCAATTACTCGTCTAGAGCAATTTGTAACGTCTGATTTTGCACAAGTTGATTACACTGATGCAATTAAGATCCTACAAGATTCTGGTCGTAAGTTTGAGTTTGATGTTGAGTGGGGCATTGATATGTCTTCTGAGCACGAGCGTTTCCTTGCAGAAGAGCACTTCAAAGCACCTGTAATTGTTAAGAACTACCCGAAAGACATCAAAGCATTCTACATGCGTATGAACGATGATGGTAAAACAGTTGCAGCAATGGACGTACTAGCACCTGGCATCGGTGAAATCATCGGTGGTTCTCAACGTGAAGAGCGCCTAGACATTCTAGATGCACGTATGATTGAGATGGGTCTAGATCCTGAGCACATGGGTTGGTACCGCGATTTACGTCGTTACGGTAGCGTTCCTCATGCAGGTTTCGGTCTAGGTTTCGAGCGTCTAGTATCTTACGTAACAGGTATGGGTAACGTACGTGACGTGATCCCATTCCCACGTACTCCTCGCTCTGCAAACTTCTAATCGTATTTAGTTTAGAATTTCAAAACGCAAAAAGGCTGCCCTATTGGCAGCCTTTCTTTTATCATCTATTTTTCAAGAAATTTACTTAACAATGAAATTAAACGACGTTAATCATTAAAGTCTAACTCACTAAACGGCACAGGCTTTGAGTAATAATAGCCTTGAATATAATCGATTTTATGGGCACGCAAGAAATCAACTTGCTGTTGGGTTTCAACTCCCTCAGCCACAATATCAATACCTAATCGTTTTGCCATCATAATAATAGAGTTGAGTACTTCCACTTTCACATCGTCAACCCCAATAACATCAATAAACATTTTATCGATCTTCACGCCATCTAAGTTAAAGTCCATAAAATAACTAAAACCACCATAACCCGTTCCAGCATCATCCAATTTAATTTGATACCCCTGCCCTTGTAGACTGCGGATATTCGCTTTTGCCATCGCTAGGTTTTTAAAATGCTGGCGCTCGGTAATCTCGAACGAGGCAATAAAATTCGTTTCAGATTTCAACATATCAATAAGCTGATCAATAAATGCTTTATTCTCTATTTGTTGCGCCGTTAAGTTAAAGGCGCAGAATACCTTCCGTTCATATTGATAACGGTATCGTGAAAAGTCTTTTTGTACTTTTTTCACTAAGGTTAATGTGATTTGGTTAATTACTTCTATTTTCTCAGCGACATCAATAAAATATGCTGGCAGTAATAAACTACCATTACTTAATTTCCATCGAACGAGAACTTCTACCCCTTGAAGTGTATCATCAAGAGACATAATAGGTTGATAGTAAGGAATAAATTCATTCTTTTTACAGCCAACTACTAATAACTTTTTTAAGTCATGCCGAGAATGATAATAGTAAATAATACCAGCTGAGATTAAGCATAATAATAAGAAATAAATTAACCAGTAATAATAAATATTTCTCTGATTTAACTTTTCTTGTAAGTATTTATCAACAACAACAACCCCATTGAGATGACCTAAATCAGAACGCATTACGAACCAGGTTGTGGGCTTAAAACTAATATTATCTAAATCATGTTCATAATGAAAAGATAAACACTTATTACAAAAATAGAAAAAAAACTTTGAAAAATCAGATACAGTAATATCAACAAGAAACGTTTGCTGATTAACACTCATTAAAACCGCTGTTTCTTTTTTCTTACTAATTGGAGATATGTAGCGAATATAAGGCGGCTGTTGTGCTTCAATAATTGGAAAATCAATGAGTCCGTTCGAAGTGCATAATTTATCAGATCCTAATTTTACACCAATATAACGAATGTCATGACTATCATATTCTAACTCTCTTAATTGCATTTGATCTAACTGACTACAATCTGATACTTTTTTTAATTTTTCGATTTTTTGTCTTTCAAACCAATAATCTGTATCTAATTTTTTACCATAATCTTTTATATCAGAAGCAATTGTTGAATAGGCAATAAGGTAAGATAGCCAAGATGCAGAAATCTTTGCGAATCCATAACTCATGAAAATAAGAATAAGAATAACAGTCAGTTGTCTTGCTATTTTTACAATAGGATTCAAAAACACCGCTATTACCTTACCAATAAACCACAGATGTGCTTTAATTATACTTAAAATGAATAAAAAAAATTCAATGAATTTCATATATCGTGTTGATAAAATATTCTCATCAAAGATATGACAAATATGATTGAATTTATATCTTCAAGATATAAAATCCCATCCTTCATCTCTTGTATTGATATTGCAAATGTTTGGTAAGTTAACAAGTAAAAACAAAAGTTTAATCACTAGCTTTAAACTTTTCTCTCTGTTATTCACAGCAATATCAGGTGGATATTTTGCTTATAACGCCTATCATTTAGACGAATTTCATGATCAATTTTTTGAAAAAATGAATTCGATTTACTCTGTTAGTCGACGTTTTAGTTCATATTACAACAATACTGGCACCACCTTTATCCCAAAAGGTATGCATGATTACAATGGCGTTGACGTTTGGGTAAAAAAACCTTCAGATGTAAAATTATTATCAACAGGGATAAAACGCCTTCGTTCTCAACTAGATGAACTTACCGATAATAATATATGGACTATTGCGGTTTTTGAAAATCCTGCCGACTATGTCCATTTTGATCCCGCTAGACCACTCTATTTAGAACTTTATAAAAATAATAAAGACAACGATATAATAAAGCGAATTATCAAACGTGAGGGTCTCGGTGAAACCTACCGATATTTTTATGGCTGTAATTTAAAACTGACGGAAAGGTATGTAGAAGAAAGTTCTAACCAAAAGATCAGGTCTTTATATTACCCTATTTACAATAATCGTAAGTTAGATGCGTTACTGGTCATTGATATCAAAAGTAACTTACTTAATGAATCTCTTAAAAGTTACAATAATGAATTCAAGACGGTGCTTTTTGCTAACCCATCAAAGCATGGCTATTACATAGAAAAGCTATTACCTTGCGCTAGCCAAGATCCTTTTTATGTTGGTGTAAACTTATTGGCTATTTTAAAAGTATCGCTTACACCTGCATTACTTTTAACCTTCTTTATTCAACTCTTAAGTTCGAGATTAAAAAGAAGAAAGTTTTCGTTACAACGCGATCTCATGACGCATTTCTATCGACGTGATTATTATGAGAAAAAGCTACTTTCTCAAAAGAGTTTTTGTTTATTAATCATTGATATTGATAACTTTAAGTCTATCAATGACACTTATGGTCATGAAGTCGGCGACGAAGTAATTCGTACTGTCGCGGAAAGAGTAAACCAATGTATCCGCCAAAGTGATATCGCGATACGTTGGGGAGGAGAAGAGTTTATTTTAAGCTTCCCAGTAATGACAAGAGAGCAATTAGAGCTGAAGGCAGAAGAAATCCGACATATTATTCAGGTGTACCCTATCCATGGGATTGATGTCACAATTTCAATTGGGGGGACTGTGTCGGACACATTGTCATTTACTGAAGCATATAAAGTCAGTGATGATGCGTTATACCAATCAAAACATAACGGCCGTAATCAATCGACGATTATTTGATAACGTTATTGCTGATGACAACTTACTTTTGATACTAAATTAGTAAATAATTACTGTTATATGCCATCCTTGATAAATCACTTATCGTTCAAGGATGGCAACATGATCACTTCATCTTTATCAAATCATATTCTTACGCTCACTATTGACCGCCCTACCGCGAAAAATGCACTTAACCTTGATATGTACCAAGATCTTGCTCAACAGTTAGAGCGAGCAAAAAATGATGATATATACGTCGTTATTATTACCGGTAATTCGGATATTTTTTGCAGTGGTAATGATATTGAAGACTTTATTCAATTAGCGCAGGCAGATAACACTCAAGCACAAATAAACCGAGAGATTATTGAACGCTTTATGCTCGCAATGATTGATTGCCCTGTGCCTATTATTGCCGCGGTGTCTGGTGCAGCCATTGGGATAGGGATGACACTGTTACAACACTGTGATTTCATTTTTGCCACTCCTAATACACACTTCACTCTCCCTTTTGTAAAGCTCGGATTATGCCCTGAATTTGGTTCAAGTTTGTTATTACCGCAATTGATCGGTGAACGAAAAGCTAAAGCAATGTTACTGCTTGGCGAGGAAATGACAGTAGAGGAAGCGTTATCTCTTGGTTTTATCAATCAAATAACCGTTCAACCTGAGCAACGTGCTGCGCACTGTGCTAATACACTTGCCGCTTTACCTAAAGAAGCATTACAACACTCTAAAAAACTACTATCAGACAGTACGCGCCAACAGCTTATTGATTGTATTTACAAAGAGAATGACCTTATTTTTAAGCTGATTAAACGTTCAGAAGCAACCAGTGCATTATCTCGATTTAAGGGAAAAAAAAGTCATACTTAATTCATGAATAAAAATTATGACTAATTTGTTGCATTATCTTGTAAAGGTTCTATGACAAAGGGTATAAATAGACATTACCATTTATTAACGCCACGGATGACCAAATATGTTTGAGAAAATTACGGCAGCTCCTGCTGATCCAATTTTAGGTTTAACAGAAGAATTCAAAGCAGATACACGCGCAACAAAGATTAATCTAGGCGTTGGTATTTATAAAGATGAAACAGGTAATACACCTGTTCTTGCCACCGTAAAAAAAGCAGAAGCAATTTTGCTTGAAAAAGAAAAAACAAAATCATACTTAAGCATCCCAGGTACGCCAGAATACGGCCTAGCCGTACAAGAGCTACTTTTTGGTAACGATGCAACAATCATCACTGAAAAACGCGCACAAACAGCTCAAGCACCTGGTGGTACTGGTGCACTACGTGTTGCCGCTGAATTTATTAAGCGTCAATTAGGCGATGTGAAAGTATGGATCAGTAATCCTACTTGGGCAAACCACCACGGCGTATTTGGTGCTGCTGGTCTTGAAACACAGCAATACTCTTACTATAACGCTGAAACAAGTGATATTGACTTTGACGCTGCTGTTGCTGATTTAAGCCAAGCTAGCGAAGGTGATATTGTTCTTCTGCATGGTTGCTGTCACAACCCAACAGGTATTGACCCAACAACAGAGCAGTGGCAAGTACTAGCAAAACTCTGCATTGAGAAAAAACTACTACCAATGTTTGATTTTGCTTATCAAGGCTTCGCACGCGGTGTAGAAGAAGATGCGCAAGGTTTACGCATCTTTGCAGATCAACTGCCAGAATTACTGGTAGCAAGTTCATTCTCTAAGAACTTTGGTTTATACAATGAACGTGTAGGTGCATTTACACTTGTTGGTAAAACTGCAGAGCAAGCAGCCACAGCATTTAGCCAAGTGAAATCTATCGCACGTGTTATTTATTCTAACCCACCAGCTCACGGTGCTGCGATTGTAACAACAATCCTAAACAACGCTGAACTTCGTGCAGAATGGGAACAAGAAGTTGCTGATATGCGTGATCGTATCCAAGAAATGCGTACGCTATTTGTAACGACATTAAAAGAGTTAGGTGTAACTAACGACTTTAGCTTCATTGAACGCCAAAACGGTATGTTCTCGTTCTCTGGTTTATCAAAAGACCAAGTTACACAACTTAAAAATGACTTTGCTATTTATATTGTTGGTTCAGGCCGTATTAGTGTTGCGGGCATGACAAAAGATAATATGATGCCTTTATGTAAAGGTATTGCTGCAGTCTTATAATATAAAAGATAAACAATAAAAGAGGACGTAATGTCCTCTTTTTTATTTCTGAGCATAACAACTAAATGTCTTTTTTCTGCGAATTTGACTAATTAAAACAAGATAAAATCAGCCTGATTTATTTAATGGTAATACATTGCAATATAAATCGCGCTCGTAATTTCTTTTTAGCTGTTCCTTCCAAGGTCTTTTTGCAATAGGAACAAGATAGAACATTTCACGTGTAGTATCTGTTACAAAAGCCATATCATGGCGCATCACTTCGTAGTGAATATCATGAACAAATCCTAACGAGAAACTTTGCCTACCCGTTAATATATTTATATCTTCCCGCGTTAAAGAAACGCCTTGATTATCTTCAGCAAAACGATCAATCAACCAATCTGAAAATTCTCTCGCACTTATCATTGTCATAGATCATTAACTCCAAATGCTTCGAGCTCCTTGAAATTAACATCCAAATAATCGCCATATAAAACGTAAACTAATAAATGTTTAAATGTAATCTAATAAAATCATGGATATTAATTCATTATTATATTTATAGCATTAAAATAGTTATTATTAAAAATAATCGGAACGATGCATAAATAATAAAGTAGAACTTAATATTAGCAGAAGAAAATAATTTAGAAGGAATATAAATGAGAATAAAAACCCCCGCTTCTTAAGAAGAAGCGGGATTGGCTGATTAAAGTGCTTTGTATAAAACTTTGTTGCCAGCCAATTGAATGCGTTCAACTAACCCTTCTTCAGTCAGTTTTTTTAACGCACCTGTAGCCCAAGAAGCCGCTTTCGCATCTTCCTGACCAGCTTCTAAGCCAATGCCTTTAGGGTTTAAACCTTCAGCATTTTTAACAACAATATCTAACACTTGTTGCTGCTTAGGAGTTAATGACACTGCCGTTGTTGCTTTCGCAGGTGTCGCTTTAACTTCTTTTTTTGCTTCTACAGCTTTTGCTGCTGGTGCAGCTTTCACTGTTTCAACATTTGATGCTTTTTCAGCTGCTTTTTTAGGCGCTGCTTTTGTCGCTAACTCAGCAAAAACAGGCGTCTGTTTTTGAAGTTTTAGCTGTACTTTACGTTTGTGAGAGATTCTCATTAAATTTCCTACTCCGTTGCACTACTTTCAGTCACCACTATGCCAGCGGGAAAAAGTAAGCGCGTTTTATATCAAGTATGTCAGAGAAATGCCAGCAAACGGCGACATATCAACCGATAAATATGATTTTAAGCAAAAAATTCCTTCTATATTCTTCATATATACTTAATAAGTACAAAAGATGTAGGCATCTATCATGAACATGCCGTTGATGTGCAATATTTTGAGTAGCCAATACGATCGCTACGCATGTCCATAACGTAGGATAAATAGATGATTTGATTTGGAGTAAAACAATGGAAACGTACCATGTAAAGTCAGCCCCTATTACCCCTTATGTAATGCTGTTTGTTTTTTGTTTTACAGCGTCGATTAGTGCTAGCTGCCTTACCTTTTTTATTCCTGATATGACACTTCTAGCAACTATTCTGACCACTATTATTATTGGGGTTAGTGCCGTTATTGTTATTCGTTACATCTGTGATTCAAAATATCTGTTCACGCTTACATTCATGCATTGCCAATATCATAGTCATTACGGTGGTTGGTCAACGCCTTGGTATAATATATCGCAATTAGGTAAAGCCGAAATAAGCCACCAAGGCTGGCAACAACCTCTGCCGTGGATTGGAATTAGACTCAACGATTATGATGATTTTATTAAAAATATAAGCCCCCGTTTGGCTGCTCGCATTATTATTGAGCAACGCATTTTATTAGTCATGGCGATTAAAAACAGCGACGTTGATAATTACACGATAGAAGATGTGTTATTTGATGATGAACCTTACCAATCACCAAATGGTAATGTCTTTAAAGGCCTAAGAGCGATGCTAGCACACCGTATGAAATATAATCGTGAGTTCTTAGGCTTTGATTTTTTCATATCTGAAGATACGTTAGATAGGCCAATTAATGATTTTATTGGCCTACTAAGACGTTATAAAGCAGCCGCTATACACTAATAGCGTCGCCGTGTTGCGCTTTTAAAAATGGTAATAGCAATAACCCTATCGCAGCAGCTGCTACAGAAATAACAACAAAGAATCCCATCCAATGGTAATGCTGCATAATTATCGCTAGAGGGTAACCTGCAAGCGCTGCGCCCATATAGGCAAATAGCCCCACAAATCCGGTTGCTGCGCCAACGGAGTCTTTATGTGAGCACTCAGCAGCCGCCATACCTATAAGCATTTGAGGGCCAAACACAAAAAAGCCAATCGTAAATAAACACACCGCCTGCAACACAAAGCTCGAGATTGGAATTAACCACAGCGCGGCAACAGATAAAAAGATACCGATTGAAAACAATAAGATCATCGGCCCGCGATTACCTGAGAATATTTTATCCGATCCCCACCCAGCCACCAGCGAACCGAAAAATCCGCCAATTTCAAACAATGACAATGCGCTATTAGCCGTGATCAAGCTATAACCGTATTGTTCGGTAAGGTATAAATTACCCCAGTCATTAATCGCTGTCCGAACGATATAGACCAGAATATAGCTAAAGCTTAATAACCAAATGTATTTATTATTGAGTACATAACGAAATAGGATCTGCTTTTGCGATAAGCCCTTGCCTGTATTTTCATGGGCAATTTCTAAGTGATCTTTGCGCCAGTGTCCGATACTCGGTAATCCCATTGACGTCGGTTTATCGCGTAAACGCCAACAAAGAAATAAACCGATAACCACAGCAATGATGCCAGGAATATAGAAACTGTAACGCCAGCCAAAATGGAGCACAGTGAAACCAACAATAATGGGGATCATTGCGCCCCCCACATTGTGTGCAGTATTCCAAATAGACCACCATCTGCCACGCTCAGAGCGTGAATACCATGTTGTTAGTAATTTAGAACAGGCAGGCCATCCCCAGCCCTGAAACCATGCATTTAATATCCATAATATGCTGAGCGCGACAATGGAACTAGATAAGCCAAATAGAATATTAATTATACCGGTTGCAATCAGCCCAACCCCCATAAAATAACGAGGATTAGAACGATCACTGACAATACCAGAAATGAATTTAGAGCAGCCGTAAGTGATATAAAATAATGTGCCCATTAGGCCAATATCTGCTTTATCCCACCCCAAATCAGTAATGATTGCAGGCATGGCATAACTGAAGTTTTTACGGGTTAAATAGAAGGCAGCGTAACCAATATACATACTCACCATAATGTGAATACGCCAATAACGATAGCGTTGTGCCGTTTCTTGAGTAGCGTCTATATTCATAATCTCTATTATCGTCTAAAGGTTCTAAACCTACGAGAGCGAGCTAAGCTGTGGCAGTACAACACGAATGTTAGTCCCAGCTAAAGGCGGATGGTCATAGTACATCTGTAATTCAGCTTTAGGCTGAATATGGCTGGTAATAACACACTGACCACCTAACGCTTCGATACGCTCTTTCATCCCACGCAAACCAAAGCCTTTCAATGTATCACTGGTTTTAAAACCCACGCCGTTATCTTCTATTTCCATTGTGATATTGTCATCAACCGACAGTGTGATCAGCACTTCCGTTGCCTTTGCGTATTTTGCGATGTTATTTAGCGCTTCCTGTGCGACACGAAACAGCGTGATTTGCAGCATATCTGACATCACATCATCAATATTTTTCGGATAAGACATTGCGACATCAATATCTTGTGCTTCAAAGTTTAAATCTCTGATCACTTGTTCGATCGCTGCTTTTAAGCCTAAATCATCCAGTGTCTTTGGCCGTAATTGCGACAATAAGCCTTTTGTTGTGTCATAAATATTTAGCGATAATTGCTCTATCGAAGAGGCACAAGATTCGCCAACCTGTGATGTTTCAACACGTTTTAAAATACTGGCTTGAGTGCGTATTGCGGTAATATTTTGTCCAATTTCGTCATGTAATTCTCGAGCGATATTTTGTCTTACAGACTCTTCTGCCGTAACCAACTGACGTGATAAGGAATAATTGCGTTTTAATTGTTTCGACAGTTTTTTATTTAAATCACGCTGATGTTGGATCCCAATCCCCAACAAAATCCCCGTAATACTTTGTGCTGATAACGACAGCAACAAATCAACGGTTTCAATTGAGCTCACTTCACTACGAACAGCAATTAAAGCAATACTGTTAAGTAAGGTGCCCAGTAATGCCCCTTCCCAACCATAACGAAACGCTAATACTATAATCGGAATTGCCAAACAAAATGGCGCAAACAAACTCAATTGCTCAGGTAAATGCACCTGCAATAAGATGTTGGCAATGAATAATAGGCAGAAGAAAAAAAGATGCTGGCTACGAAATTCAACCGGACGAGAAACCACATCGACTGTTAATGGTATCCACTCCTTTTGAAACAAATAATTCCAAATCAAATAACAGCTCGGTACCAACATTAAGCCGCTTGTCATACTAATAAGAAAAATAAAACCGAGTCGGCGAGTATTGAAAAGATCAAAGAAGTGCACCCCATTCAATACCAGCATATTGATCAATGCTAACGTTGTTATCGCAATCGCCATAACAGTAAGTAAACGCCACTGCACACCTTTATAATAACGCCGCGCAAGTAAGGTGACAGGTATCGATAACATACTGGCAATAAATAAAGCCAGCCAACTATATTGCGGCAAAGATAATGCCAGTAATAGTAACCCGCTCCATTCTGCACTATAGATAGCAAGCCAATACTTTTTAGAGCTATGAAGAGTTAAACCAAGCCTAAGTGCAAAAGGAAAAAACACCGTTGCGAGAATAGGATCCATAATGAAGTAATATGAAATACCCCATAAGCAGAACCAACTACAGCAAACAAATAACCAAACACAAAGTGATGTTAGGCTAAAGCTACGCACTAGATAACATCCCCGCTAAAGAACTTAGCAAGCTCAACGTTATTTTTTACGTCCAATTTATCCATCGCATTCGCACGATGAACATGTACTGTTTTATGGCTTAAACCCAATTTTACCGCGACCGCTTTAACATCGAGCCCTGTTGCCAATAATTCACTAATTTGATGCTCACGTTTCGTCAATTTTCCTAACGCTTGCTTATTACAATTAGGTGAAACTAAATTAATCGCGATATCAGGGGTCAAATAACAACCACCTTGCGACGCTGTTCTTACCGCTTGAACTAATTCCTCAGGACTACAACGTTTACTTAAAAAGCCTTTTGCACCTAAGCTCAATGCTTTTTCTACTACCGTTGCAGAGTCATGGACACTCAGCATAATACTTGTAATACCTGATGGAAGATCTTCAAGTAACGTTAAGCCACTTTCATTAGGCATCGAAATATCTAAAATACATACCGTAACATCTAAACCAGGTAAACCTAATCGAGCATCTTCAGCAGAACTGAATTGTCCAACAACCTCCATATCAGGCTCTAACGCTAATAGCTGAGCAAAGCCAGAACGCACGATTACGTGGTCATCAACCAAAGCAATTTTAATCATTACCTGAATACCTATAGAGAAAAACCCCATAAACTACCCCTTAGTATTACTGTGAGCAAGTGCTTTACTTTAGTTTTATTCCCTATTGATATACCTAAATGCATAGATACAAAAAAAGCGCTTTGGTAATCAAAGCGCTTTTCTAAAACGTTATATGCTAATTAGTTAGTTGCTAATTGCTGTT
The DNA here is from genome assembly GCF_002954615.1 of Photobacterium angustum. Classification (NCBI taxonomy): domain Bacteria; kingdom Pseudomonadati; phylum Pseudomonadota; class Gammaproteobacteria; order Vibrionales; family Vibrionaceae; genus Photobacterium; species Photobacterium angustum. The sequence continues at coordinate 1,593,363 of NZ_MSCJ01000001.1, forward strand.
TTTCTTTCTTCTCACGGTAAATCTTACGCTCTTCAAGAACAGCAACAATTGCCATGATCACACAACAAATAACTGCAGCCGTATCTAGCGCAACGAATGTTCCTGCCCAACCCGTTTGACCGAAAATAGGCGTACCATCAGCAATCATACCTAAACCTAGTTTCGCAAAGCTATCACCGATTAGGTAAGCAAACGTACCTTTAATACCATCGGCAACCGCGATGCCCTGTTTAGGCACAAAGCCAACTGCTGCAACACCAATAAGAAGCTGTGGACCAAAGACTAAGAAACCAAGTGCAAATAATGATGCTCTGTAAGCAAAAATTGTATCCGCATGTTGGTAGAAACCTAATGTTGCAATCACACCAATAAGCGCAATACACGCAACTAAGCCACGACGACCATTGATTAAGTCAGAGAAGAAACCCCATAAACATGTGCCGATTAATGCGCCCGTTTCGAACATGGTGAAACCAGAAATAGCCGTTTCTTTATCAAAGCCAAGTATTTCGTAACCATATACCGTTGACCATTGGTCGATACCAATACGCACAACGTAAAGAAATACGTTAGCAAAACATAGAAGCCAAATAACCTTGTTGTACAGCACATAGGTTTTGAAGATTTCCAGCTTGCTCATCTGGTTTTCGTTAACCGCTTTGTCTTCTTCAGAAATTGGCTCTTCAAATAGCTCTTCTGCAGTACCTAAACCATAAGACTCTGGGCTATCGTTACCCATGCTAAAACCAATTAGCGCAACAACAATTGCAATGATAGAAGGCACGATAAACATACCCGCAACATTACCATTAAAGAAGTAGTTTGCACCAAATAGTGCAACACCTGCGGCACCCGCACCACCGATGTTGTGCGAAATATTCCACATACCAAGGAACGTACCGCGGTTCTTTTTACTGGTCCACTTTGAAATAGTGGAGTACGAGTTAGAACCACCCACACTTTGGAATAAACCCGATAATGCATACAGGCCAATCATCATGTAAAACGAGCCCATTGATGGCCCCATGACTAAACCAAAGCCCAGCATACATAAACCAGACAATAATAAGCCCAATGGCAAAATATTTTTCGAGTTCTTACCATCACACCAGTAATTTAATGCTGTTTTACCGATGCCATAAGTAATAGAGAAACCAAGACCAATGGTACCTAGTTGCGTCATACTCATACCGTAATCAGAGATCAGGTCGTTTTGCGCAATATTGAAATTCTTACGGATGAAATACATTACCATGTAGCTAACAAATACTACGAGGTATGAACGTAAGAATGGCGCAAGCCACATTTTCTTACGAACAGCTAAAGGTAAATCAAGCGTTGGTTTTCTTACCTGTGTAAGCAGTTTTAACATGTGAAATCCTCAGATAGTCACTGAAAAATCGATGCTATGGATGTTTTATGATCAATACGCCCAATCGGAGTACTGTTATTACCATTAACATTCACAGTGCAGGGATCACCATCATTCAAAACGTGTGATTAAATTGGGATAAACCAATCAAAATGGATAGATGATCATTGCCGAGGATTTTATCGATACCCAACCGTTAGGGCATGAGAAGCCGACCTAACATGACTAGGAATAATTCCTAGTTTACGTGAAATCGGAGTAAAAGTGTGACACAGCGCAAACTGATGATATGTAGCAAATAGAATAAAGTGAGGATAGAACCTCACTTTATAGAATAGAAAATCGCATTAATATAATGGCATTTCATCAGCAACAAATGGGTTTGTTGCTCGCTCATGACCAAATGTCGATAATGGACCATGACCCGGTACAAAAGTCACAGCATCACCTAACGGCCATAGCTTAGTTTTAATCGCGTTGATCAACGTTGGATGATCACCACGAGGAAAATCAGTTCGACCGATTCCCCCTTTAAATAGCACATCGCCAACAAATGCAACATTAGCGTCATTGCTAAATAAAATCACATGTCCTGGGGTATGTCCTGGGGTATGGAGAACTTGCAATGTTTGATTACCGACATTAATTTCATCGCCATCGTTTAGCCATTGCGTAGGCTCAAATGCTTCCGTCATCGGAAAGCCAAACATTTCGCTTTGACGCGGTAGGCCTTGTAACCAAAACTCATCATCTTTATGTGGACCAATAACCGGTACATTTAAAGACTGAGATAACGGCGCTGTACCTCCAACATGGTCAAGGTGACCATGGGTTAAAATAAGTTGAGTAACGGTTAACCCTAACTCGTCAACCACTTTGGTTAATTGTTCAATGTCACCACCAGGATCAACAATCGCCGCTTGGTTTGTTTCATCACACCAAATAATTGAGCAATTTTGCTGAAACGGTGTAACAGGAACAATTTGATACTTAAGACTCATACTCGCTTAACATCCTAGCCATAAACATAAGCCGAAAGAATGCCACGATTATTTATAAAAATATAGCGACGATTTATGCTATCTCATTAACCACGCCAGTTACGCACAGGGCCTGTATCAATATGCACAAATTGGCTCCCTGGGTAATAACCCACACCACCAATTTTCAGATCCATTGCCGCTTGGCGAATTTTTGCTAATGGAACACCTTCAAGGTTAAAATCGATAGCTTGTGCCTTCATGTGATAACTCTTTTTCGCTACTCCACCGCTGCGTTTTGCTAACATTTTGTTAGTTTTTGGCGAGCGATAACCAGAAATAAGTTGAGCATAACCTTCATGTCCTAAATATGTCTGAATTTGCGATATTGCATCATATAAACGGCGATCAATACGCGCGACTTCATTTTGTCTAAAATCACGGCACAGATGATCAATTTGTCTTACCGCAGAGCCGACATAGGTTTTTCCATTAAAATATTTAGTTTCTAACTCTTCACCTGTATGAAGATTACGAATCAATAGACTACGAGGATCTGATGCTTTAAATGGGCTGGCAATTGCTATATTAGGTAATAAACAAGAACCGACAACCGCTCCGCCGAGAGCAAGGAATTTACGGCGATTAATATTAATTTCTGACATACCAACTCATGATAAAAAAGTGCTATTTATTGTAATAATGCAAAGCGTATACCACCCGCTTTTCCTGCACGATATCCATCACTGATAAAGTAGTCAAAGACTCACGTCACATATTTTTAATAGCAAAAAAACTACTATTTATTTTCATGGGGTTATCTAACTCAGTAATTGTAAGCAGAAATTAACGAACTATTTTTTCCTTGATCGCGGTCATACTTATATATATCACTACGGTAATTCAGCAAACCTAAATCATCGACCCATGCTGTCTGATAAATTAGATCTACAGGTACATTTTTACTGTCACCCAATACTATTGTGCGCGTTTTTCTACTTCTAGATAAATTATTAAAACGCTTTTCACTACTTCCTGAATATTCCAATAGTACCCTTGCTAAACTTTTTGCTCGTTCAACTCGAATACAACCAGAACTTAATGCACGTTCATGCTTTTTAAATAAAGATCGTGAAGCTGTATCATGTAAATAAATAGCTTGGTTATTCGGGAAATTAAATTTAAATAATCCTAATGCATTTCGTTTTCCTGGTTTTTGTCTTAAACGATAAGGAAAACGATTCGGTGATAACAAATGATATGGAATTGAATTAATAGCTATTTTTTGCGCACTTCCCCATCCTTTTATCACTTCATAATTATGGTTTGCCAAATAATTTCGATTTCTTCTCACCTTCGGCATAATATCTCTTTTCATAATAGAATTAGGGACATTCCAATAAGGGTTAAAGACAACTGATTGAATATCAGAATCAATCATAGGCGTTTGCCTTGAAGGGCGTCCAACAATCACTTTACTTCCCAGTACCCTTTCACCGTCAAGCCATAAATTCATATAATAACTGGGAATATTTACCACAATCCCAGTGTCAGGTTTCACAGACCATAATCGCATACGTTGTGCATTTAGCGCCAATAGCCGAATACGCTCTTTGATATTTAATGCTAGCCATTGCTGAGTTTGCGGGCCTATTACACCGTCACTCTTTAAACCATGTCGCTCTTGAAAACGCTTTACTGCTATCACAACAGCCCCTGATAAATGTTTTCTTTTTTGAGTGCGTACTTTCTTCGCTTCTAATGCCGTCATATCTCCTAATGTTTCAAGGACAGTCACAACACCCTCAATATTTTTAACATACTGTCCAGGACGAATATTGCCTTTAAATAAAAAGACTGGCCATCGTGTATCTTTTATTTCATTAAGTTTATTTAACGCAGTAACAAGCTCTGTATATTCATTATCTAATGGTTTTAACCTAGCAATAAAGTAACGTAACCGTTGTTGTTCATGGCTTGTTAATAATTCTTCTATAAACCCATCAGAAGGTAATGGCAGTATTGTGGGAGGTATATCACCAAATAACCATAAATTTCCTTTTTTTTGTATTCCTTCAATAAATCCCATATATGCAAATAATGTATCAGTTGCTAACACATCATAATCACGCCAATCATTATTATTTCTATAACGTTTTAAATTATGATAGCGACGGGTTAAATCAGGCGAGATTCTAGTTAGCGATAATAAGTAAAGTTGCTCTTCAAACTCAGCCATGGCAATTTGATCTTGCCAAACTTGACCATAGCCAATGGTTAAATACAATTCAGCTAACTTATCAATATATTGAATACCTTGTACATTATTCGCAATATCTTTAACCCAGCCTTTCGCGATTTGATATTGCTGACTAACGGTATGATTATTGCTAAATATTTCTTCATCCGATGAATTCATTAATTCAGACGTGATAATTTGCTTATCTTTTATCACTATCGTTTTATTTTCAATTTCAGAATGAGATGGTAAATCAGATGAAGCTGTAAGATTAATAGAAAATAAGCATAATACAGAGGTGAAATACCAATACTTACAAATAGTCATAGAAGTCCCCAAGCACTACTCCGCTATTACTAATAATAGTATTTAGAGCATTAAATGTAGACGCAATTTGGTTAAAGTGAAATATATCTATAAGAATAGAAAAGAAACGGGTTGTTATTGGCAATAACGTTCGCAGATTACAAAAAACAGTGCTGTTTCTTAATACTAAGAAGAAACAGCATTTATAATTTCGCAGTAGGAAATAACCTAATTAGACAGAAGACAATGCCCAATGGTTATCCCACATAATCGCACTTTGTTTTGACGTCTTTTTAAAATGGGTATCAATACTGAGTATTTTCCCAGCGCCTGAGCCAACAATCCAATGGTTATCAAGCATTGCAACACCAGAAGCATCAACCAAAGGCTTCACCTCAACTAACTCTCGCGTTGACTGATCCCAAATACCGTAACAATTCCCTCTTGGTGAGGTTGCTAATAAATAGCCATCAATCGAACCAATACTGGCAATGTAATGATTAAACCTCAACCATTGTTCATCTTCAGCCAATAAAGAGTGTAATGCTTGCCCCCGTTGATGCGTTGCCACCAGCGGTGCGGCATGTTCAGGCTCACCACGATACTGTTGACCGCAAGCAACACCACCATTATCCATTAAGCTAAGGTGGCGAATACTTAGTCGCTTATCAGCAAGTTCGGCTTGATCAACAATCTCACCTCGGCTTTTATCTAAATACACTAATGCAGGCTGCATTGAATCAAGGTTTAACGGTGTACGTCCTTGGGTATGCACCCCACCAACCCCCACAGCTAAGGTATTATTATCAGCCCAAATCACCTCATGAGGACCAATACCAAAATCGCTAAACTCAGCCACTTTTGGTAAACCTTGCCTGACCTCATAGACCCCAATAATACCGCGACTGGTTGCTGACTCTCCCTCCGTTGTATACAAATACTGACCATCATCAGAAAAAACACCATGGCCGTAAAAGTAACGATTAGGATCTGCTGCTCGTAAGCCCCACTCTGTACCTGATTTATGATCAAACACTTGAACATATTGCCCAGGACGGCGAGAAAACACCGCTGTTAATGAGCCATTACGTTGCAACGCAATACCATGACCTCGTGCAGGTAGCATAATTTTCAGCAGTGGATTTCCTGATAAATCAGCCACAATAGCTGCAAATTTCCCCGCTGCGGTTCGACTACAACCAATCAATTTGGGCTGACTGTGTGAATGTGCTGAAACACCATGTCTCGCGCTAGCATCACAGCCAGTTAACGACATAAACGGTAAAGCGCTGGCTGATGAAAGTGCATAACGTAATAATTTACGCCTCAATAAATTAGTCGCCATCGGTTGCATTAAACCCCATCACAATACCTAGCTCTGCCGCAACATCATCGTGTAACGCTAACTGAATATATTCCAGCCCATTAAACACATTAATTAATTCGCGGTATCCAGCTTTTGTTTTTAGTAACGCTCCCATGCTCTTTTCTTGAGGCCAATCGGCTAACAACAGTTCAAAGCGCTGATTAATACGATTTGCGGTGATCTCATGTCCTTCATTAATCAATAAAGCATTTAGACCTTTACCATTTGCTAAATATAACTGGTGTAATGCATCAACACTCGCTTTTAAACTCACCATTGATGTTTGTGAACGCCATGCTTCCGCTTGATATGGTTTTGGCTTACCCGGTTTACCCATTGGACGAGTCAGTTTTTTAAGAGTGTAATCAAGCTGGTTATTGAGTGCGCCTAAATATTCACCCAAAGCTAATGGCGGTGGTAATGTTTGCCATGGGTTATGTTTCCACTCTGAGACTAAAGCTGAAGCGGTTTGTACCATATGCCCTGTTATTGCATCGGCTAACTGACAATAATTAGCCTGAGATAACTGCTTTTGCTCTTGATATAAAAACCACTCAGCAGCACCTAAACCTTGCACAACCACACTTTGATCAGCAATGTCTTGGCTACTAAATGTTTTTTCTGACTGTAATAACTCTTTAAGCTTTCTACCTGTGGTGTTCTTTTTGTCAGGCCAAAATTGCACTTGCCAGCTTAACGCTAAAGCTTCTTCACTGCCTTTTTCTCGGCCTTGTAATGCCATCCAGCTTTGCATTGTTGTTAACCATGCATCTTGCGCCGCTTTTATAGATGCATCACTGTACTGAGTACAAATATGATTAACGCTATCATGCAGTAAACGGGTCGATTGCTGATACTTTGTTGCGGCATCCAGTGACAGATCATAAACAGGCGTAAGATTAAAACCTAACGCCTCCGTAGGTTTTACACTTTCAATCGGTGGCGTTGGTTTGGGCTCTGATTGTGAAACGTCAGTGCTATCGTCACTACAACCTGTGGTAATGATACTTAACGCCAATGTACAAACAGTAAGAGTAATCTGAGATTGGCTTGCATACTTCTTCATTACAATACCTCTCCTTTACAGTGAATTTAAAAACGCGACTAATGCTTGGCGATCAGATAAAGGCAGTTGCAACACTTTATCGCGGCTCATTTGTGCTTCACCGCCATGCCATAACACCGCTTCCATAACCGTTCGAGCACGCCCATCATGTAAAAAGTTAGTGTGTCCGTTCACTTCCTCGGTATAACCTAAACCCCATAACGGCGGTGTTCGCCATTCTTGCCCATTAGCTAAAAACTCAGGGCGATTATCAGCTAACCCTTCACCCATATCGTGTAATAACAAATCGGTATAAGGGTTGATAGTTTGTTCAGATAACGCTGGACGATTAGGTACGTTGGTTGTCTTAATATTCGTGCGGTGACAACTTTCACAGCCAATATCAGCAAACAGCTTTTCACCTTTCATGACTTGAGGATCTGTAATATTTCGACGCGCAGGAACCGCTAAATGCTGCGAATAAAATTCAACAAAATTAAGTACTTTTTCCGTCACTTCATGTTTGCCACCATTAGGCAGATCTTGGCAAATTGACTGTTTATCGCTACAGTTTTCTTGTTCAAATAACGCACTGGTTAAGCCTAAATCACCATTAAACGCAGCAGCATTTTGTTGCATTAAAGTCGGTTGCCCCGCTTTCCAACCAAAGCGTCCAATCACCGTTTTATTCGCTTGCACATCCCACACTAGGTTTAATTTTCCGCTTACGCCTCTTCCTTCATCGGCTTGTGCAGTAACAAAAGACTGCAATGTCGCCTCTGGGATATGCTCCAACAAACCCAATCCGATCATGGGTGGCGCAATACGTGCAGATAACATTACATCTTCCACCATTGGGCCATAATTGAGATCCGTAATAGTTAAATTAGGCTTACGTAGGGTTATCACCTCACCGTCAGCAAACGTCACAGGTACATCAGTGTAGGTTAATGATATTTGCCCTTCTGGTTTAGCTTCAGGCAAGGCAAAATCTTGTAATTGGCCGCCATAAGTCGGCTCAGGAATAGTGCCACTTTTAATTAACTGTTTTTTCTGCTCATCTGTTAGTGCAGGAATACTTAAACGTACCAGCATAGAAACAGCATTAATATCGCCTTTCTCAGGTGGATGACCACGCCCATCTTTAATGTGGCAGTTCTGACAACCATTAGTATTAAATAACGGCCCTAAACCATCACGGGCATCGGTTGTTGCTGGCGCTTGGACCCAAGGGTTACGAAAAAAACTGTTACCAACACTGAAATCTAATCGCTTAGACATTGGCAAATTACTTGAAGGCAAAGAAAAGGCATTGGCACCTGTTTTTGGCGTGGTGGTATCACCGCCAGATTTGATTTTTGCCAGTTGCTCTTGGGTATATTTTGGTTTTTGTTTTTCAGGAATAGTGGATTCTGCCAACGCAATAACAGGCAGTCCCCCTAACGACATCAACATCGTTGCTAAATACTTCATACTCACACTCATAGATTCTTATTATTAAAATACGAATAAAGTCGCCCTAACTGCTGGCGACTTATTCTTTATATTTTTGTAGAGCAGTAAGTCGTTTAGAACTGATGATCTGCTGTATCAGGATTAAGATTACTAACACCAATAATACTTGCCGCTTTTTCAATCTCAGCCGTTTGCTGCACTAACGCCATAATAGATTTATTCACCAACGCATGGCCGGCTTTATTATCTGTAGCAATAAGCTGATCAAAGTGTTGGTTATCTTTTTCAGCTGAATCAACAAGTGTTTGTAGTTGAGCACGAGTTTTATCAAATTCAGCTTTAATTTCAGCAGCGGCTTTCTTATCTTTCGCTGCTACTAAATCATTAATACTTGGGCCTGTTAACACTTCACCATTAGTACGGGTGTAAGTACCAGTGTAAACGTTATAGATACCTTGCTCATTGTAGTAATGCGAGTTATGGGTGTTATCTGAAAAACAATCGTGCTCGTCTTCCGTTGAATTGGCTTCTAATGCCACCTTCATACGCTCACCAGCAAGCTCACCTAATGAAAGAGAGCCCATACCAAATAGCATTTTACGCAAACCGTTATCTGCTGATTCTGCTAGTAGTTCACTACGGTAGTTCTTCGCTTCGGTTGCTGACCACTGCTTTTCCATCCATTGCAGATCGTTAATCAACAGTTGAGAAGAAGCCGTTAAATACTCAGCTCGACGATCACAGTTACCATTAGTACACGCTTCGCCTTTTACAAAATCTGTAAATTTACGATCGCCAGCGCCACTCTTAGTACCGTTAAGATCTTGTCCCCACAATAGGAACTCAATTGCGTGATAACCAGAAGCTACGTTTGCTTCAGAACCGCCTAACTCATTTAAATCAGCGATCAATTCAGGCGTGATCTTAGTTACATCAATCTCTTTATTACCCACATTCAGGGTTTTGCTTGCTACGATATTCGCTTTTGCGCCTTCATTACCAAGCTCGTGTTGGTAATCATTCGCTACGTAATCAATTAAACCTTCATCTAACGGCCACGCATTTAGTTGCCCTTCCCAATCATCAACAATACCGTTACCAAAACGGAATACTTCAGATTGTTGATAAGGAACGCGAGAAGCTTTCCATGCGGTACGTGCTGCTGAAAGTGTTTTTTCAGAAGGATTAGCAACAAGTGCAGCAATCGCTTTATCTAAATCTTTCGCGGTCGTTAATGCATCACTATAAACACTATGAGCAAGATCAGCATAATGCGTCACCACTTCTTGTTTAGTTGCCGCTTGTGCCACTGTCGGCAACGTGAATATCGCAGCCGCAATCAAAGTGTGAGTAAATGTATTATTCATTAAAGGTTCTTCCTTGTTGAGCGTTTCTTGATACAACCCAGAATATAAATCTAAGTGATAATTGTTATTATTAAGGCAATATATCAGATTGGTAACATTTTGAAACACATCAACCACATTTAATGATAATAATTTGCATTTAATTTTAAAAAAAAGCTATAAGTCGAACAGATATAACGATTATCTCGATGTAATTCACGTATAATCTTTGCTATAGCTAGCGTAATGATACATATTGCACCACTGAGATTTATTACCGCAGTGATAAATCTCAATACGTAATATGCCGCTGTAAGATTTGGAGATTTACATGGACAAGCACGAAGAAGTTCTGATCGCTCTTCGACAAATTATTCGCGCTATCGATCTGCATTCAAGAAAATTGAACAAAAACGCAGGATTGACAGGCCCTCAATTAGTTTTGATGCGAGCGATTAAAGCATCAGGTGAAGAAGTGACTATTCGTCAGCTTTCTAATAACACTAATATGAGCCAAGCAACGGCTACTACCATTCTTGATCGACTAGAAAAACGCGGTTTAGTGGTACGTCAACGTAGCCAATTAGATAAGCGTAAAGTGCATGCTCACCTTACCGAAGATGGCTTAGCACTCCTTGAAAAAGCGCCATTGCCGCTACAAGACAGCTTTATATCTCAATACCAAGAGTTGGACGATTGGGAGCAATCACTGCTGCTGTCATCAGTACAGCGAATTTCAACCATGATGAATGCCGAGCACCTTGATGTAGCTCCCCTGCTTGAAGTAGGTAGCATTACTCAGCAAGAAAAAACCAAAAGCGAATTAGAAGAATAAGCATCACACGTTCGCAAATATTGAGATAATAAAAAACCGATCGAATGATCGGTTTTTTACTTTTGGATATTTGGGTGTCTTTACAGGTTTGGAAACGTCCACACACCATCTATAATCTCTTAGCTAAGTTGATACATCCGCACAATGAACCCAGTATAAGCACTAACTACATTTTCTCTGTTTAGCCAAAACTTTCCAGCTCCCGTTTTAATAAATCTGGTATAAGCTTGTTCATTAATCGTCATTAGCGAAACATACCGCCGCCTATTTCTGATATCGAAATTTACCCCAGCACTCACCTCAAAAAAACACCACATAAAAAGCATCATATAAAGTGTATTTCGATTCATTCTGATCGTTGGTTGCTGTCCAATCAGAGTCAACGTCCTAAATCTTTACTATTGATACCACGTCTTTTTGCTAATTCTCAATCACCATGAATGTACTTGATGGATTCTACATGTACTCACAATTCTATTGCCTTTAACAGTCATCCCCCATTTTTAGCCAAACAATGCAATGAGTTAAGAATGATAAAAGAGAGTGACGAAAGCAGAACGTCAAGACAAACCCATGCCATATTCAATGTTGCAATTAGGTAACAAAAAATAATATAGCCACGAATAAACGTGATCTAAATCACGTGGGTATTTTGTATTAGAAAATCATAAAGCATCGGGGCTAAAGTGCCTCAAAAAAATGATCCATATCGTGCTTTAAAACATAAATTATTAAGAAAATCATAACTAAAGAGAATGTGAGATAAATGCTTGAGTTACACAAAAGTACTTATATAAGTAACTCAAATCTTTAAGCAATGTAAAAATTAGTGATCAACAAGGATGAAAGCTAGGAGGATTACGTTATAAAATAGGAAAAATTAATCAATGTGACGTACAAGTTCATCAATATTTGCAACGTACATCATCATTTTGCAACAAAACGAAACATGTGTTTTACATTGCTTACTTTTGCCATTAAATTGCACTCATAAACCTTATGAACAAAAGAAGGAAATCAGACACGGTTAATATCAATAACGAATAACAAATTTCTAAATTTTGTTTTCAACGTTAAATAATTACAAATCAACAATAAATATTTGACAATTCTTTTAAAGCAGTCTTCTGATTTTCATTACTGGATTAAATGAAAGTAGTACAAGGTCAGGGAGGAAAAATGAAGATAACACGTAGCAGGAAAGTTGGGATAACGATCCTTGCAATATTATCAGTAGCACTTTTAACGTTCCTATTTACTAGCAGTAACATGGTTCTATTCGATTCAAAAGGTTCGATTGGTCAAGCCCAGTCATCACTGATCATTACATCAGTACTTTTGATGGCAATAATTATAGTCCCTGTTTTGCTGATGTCCGTGTATTTCCCTTACAAATACCGCCACAGCAATAAAGATGCGGAATACAAACCAAACTGGGAGCACTCCACAAAAATCGAAGTGATTGTGTGGGCAGTTCCTTGCTTAATCATTCTTGCGCTTGGTTGGATCACCTATCAAACCTCATATTCTCTCGACCCGCGTAAAGAGATTGCATCTGAAGAAAAACCGTTGACTATCCAAGTTGTTGCAATGAACTGGAAGTGGCTGTTTATCTACCCTGAACAGCAAATAGCAACAGTTAATGAGATTGCATTACCTGTTAACCGTCCAGTTAGATTCCTTGTTACATCTGACACCACGATGAATTCATTCTTCATCCCACAACTAGGTAGCCAAGTTTACGCAATGGCTGGGATGGAAAATAGACTTCACCTTATGGCAGAAGAGAAAGGCGTTTACCGTGGCATTTCTGCGAACTATAGCGGCTTTGGTTTTACCAACATGAAGTTCAAAGCACATGCAGTAGACAATGCCGACTTTGACCAATGGGTTCAAAAAGTAAAAGCGTCCGACAAAGTATTGAACGACAGTAGTTACGACGTGTTGACAGCAAATGCTAAAGAGCAAATTAAAACAGCTCACCCTGTGACTTATTTTGCTTCTGTCGATCCTCTTCGATTCAAAGATATCATTGAAAAACATGCGGGAGTCCAAAATGGCTTATAAAGGCGATGTCTACGCCGATCCGGATCCTATCTTCGGCAAACTAAATTGGGATGTAATTCCATTTACAGACCCAGTTATATTACCTGTTATGCTAGGCGCTCTTTTGGGTGGACTAGCACTTGTAGCTGCAATCACTTACTACGGTAAGTGGAAGCATTTGTGGGAACAATGGTTTACCTCCGTCGACCATAAAAAAATCGGTATCATGTACATCATTGTTGCGGCAGTGATGCTTTTCCGTGGTTTCGCTGATGCCTTCATGATGCGAACCCAGCAAGCTGCAGCAACCATTAATGGAACGGGTTATCTACCTCCTGAGCACTACGACCAAATCTTTAGTGCCCATGGTGTAATCATGATTTTCTTCGTTGCCATGCCATTCGTGGTTGGTTTAATGAATATCATCGTTCCACTTCAAATTGGTGCACGTGACGTAGCCTTCCCATTCTTGAACTCCTTGAGCTTCTGGCTATTTGTTGTTGGTGCAATTCTGATTAACATGTCACTGTTTATCGGTGAATTTGCTGCAACTGGTTGGCTTGCTTACCCACCATTATCTGGTATGGAATACAGCCCTTGGGTAGGTGTCGACTACTGGCTTTGGGCGCTACAGATCTCTGGTATCGGTACCCTACTGACCGGTGTTAACTTCGTTGTGACCATTATTCGCATGCGTGCACCAGGTATGAAACTGATGCAAATGCCTGTGTTTACATGGACATCACTATGTGCAAACGCACTGATTGTTTTGGCTTTCCCAATTCTGACAGTAACGTTAACGCTACTAACACTTGACCGTTACATTGGCACCCATTTCTTCACAACAGATATGGGCGGTAACGTAATGATGTACGTTAACCTTATCTGGGCATGGGGTCACCCTGAAGTATACATTCTGATTTTACCTGCTTTCGGTATCTTCTCAGAAATCACAGCGACATTCTCACGTAAGCGTCTATTCGGCTATGTCTCACTTGTATGGGCAACAGCCGTTATCATGATTCTGTCATTCGTGGTATGGCTACACCACTTCTTCACCATGGGTGCAGGGGCAAGTGTTAACGCTTTCTTCGGTATTGCTACGATGATTATCTCTATCCCAACCGGGGTTAAGATATTCAACTGGCTATTTACTATGTACAAAGGCCGCGTTGAGTTTTCAGCGAGCATGTGGTGGACAATTGCATTCCTAATTACCTTCACAATTGGTGGTATGACAGGTGTAATGCTTGCAGTTCCAGCTGCGAACTTCGTACTTCACAACAGCTTATTCGTTATTGCTCACTTCCATAACGTAATTATCGGTGGTGCGCTATTCGGTTACTTTGCAGGTTTCACTTACTGGTTCCCGAAAGCGACAGGTTTCAAGCTAGACGAAAAACTAGGCAAGCTTTCTTGTGTTCTTTGGACTGTCGGCTTCTTCGTAACCTTCATGCCAATTTACGTTCTAGGTTTCAGTGGTATGACACGTCGTCTGAATGTTGCTGATAACCCTGAGTGGGCACCACTACTTTGGATCTCTGCATTTGGCGTATTTATCATTGCATCGGGTATTGCGACTCAGTTCTACCAAGTTTACGTAAGTATTCGTGACCGTAAGAAGAACCTTGATCTTACCGGTGACCCTTGGGATGGACGTACGCTTGAGTGGGCAACATCTTCGCCACCAGCGTTCTACAACTTCGCGACGCTACCTAAAATTCACGACCGTGATGAGCACCACTATGCAAAAGAGAACGGTTTAGCGTACAAAGCACCTGAACGTTACAAGCGCATCCATATGCCGAAGAATACTTGGGCAGGTGTTGTAATCAGCGCATTTGCATTAACTCTTGGTTTTGCTTTTGTATGGCACATCTGGTGGATGGTAATCGCTAGTGGTGTTGGTATTTTGGCGTCATGGATTGCATACAGCTTTGAGCGCAACAAAGACTACTACGTTGAAGTTGCAGAAGTTGAAGCAATTGAGCGTGCACATCTAGCACGTGTTTATGGCGAACAAGGTTCGACTAGCGAAGAAAACAAAGACGAAGATCAGGATGAAGATGATTCGTCTGACCTAAAACCTGTTACGGCATAGGGACTGACAGCAATTATGACTACAGAAGTTAAACATACATTTGAACCAAACGTCGCTGCTCAGTCACATGGCGGTCATGATCACGATGATCATGACCATCATGATTACGCAGGCGATACGATCTTTGGTTTCTGGATTTATATCCTTAGTGACTGTTTATTATTCGGTACACTTTTCGCAGTGTTTGCCGTTTTCTCAAACAGCTTTGCTGGACAAATTGAGCCAACTGAACTGTTCAACTTAACCTTCGTTGCTGGTGAAACTGCCCTACTTCTTCTAAGTAGTTTCACTTTTGGCATGGCGATGCTTAAGGCGAATAAAGAAGATATGAAAGGAATGCTCAAATGGTTGGGCATTACCTTTGCGCTCGGTCTGTCTTTCTTAGTAATGGAACTTTATGAGTTCTGGCATTTCAGTAATGAAGGTGCCACTTTCCACAGCAGTGCATACTGGTCATCTTTTTATGCACTTGTTGCAACGCACGGTCTTCACGTATTTGCAGGCCTGATTTGGATGACGGTTCTATTCGTCCACTTCAAACGTGATGGTTTTTCTGAAGATAATAAAACGCGTCTAGCTTGTCTGAGCTTATTCTGGCACTTCCTAGATGTTATTTGGATCTGTGTATTCAGCGTTGTTTACTTGATGGGGGTATTGTAATGGCTAATTCATCTGAGCACGGCCAAGGTGGACAGGCTCACGGTAGCGTAAAAGAGTATTTGAATGGCTTGATTCTATCCATCATTCTAACAGTAGTACCTTTTGTTATGGTGATGGCTGGAATCGGCTCTAAGCCGCTAATTATTGGCGTAATCATGGTTTTCGCAGTCGCGCAAATTTTTGTTCAACTTGTTTACTTTTTACATATGAACACCTCATCAAAGCAAATGTGGAATACCTCTTCCGCCGTTTTTGTTGTGGTAATTGTCGCAATTATCCTCATCGGTTCTTTGTGGATTATGGAACACCTAAATCACAACATGCTGATGGGTCACTAATAGGGTTACAGGATGTATAGACCTTATCTAAAAATCACCAAACCCGGTATTATCGGCGGCAACTTAGTTGCCGCCATCGGTGGTGTGCTTCTCGCCTCTCAAGGCAATATCGATTGGCTATTACTGCTTGCTGTTTGTATGGGTACTAGCCTAATCGTTGCGTCTGGCTGTGTTTTCAACAACGTGATCGATAAAGATATCGATCGCTTAATGAAACGCACCTGTGAAAGAGAGCTCGTTAAAAATGTTATACCTGTATCTCACGCGCTTATCTGGGCTACGGTATTAGGTTTGTCTGGCTTTTATATACTAAGCCAATTTACAACAACGGTTGCATTGCAATTTGGTGTGCTCGGGTTCGTTGTTTATGTCGGTTTATATAGCCTTTATTACAAACGTAAATCTGTTTACGGCACACTGATTGGCGGACTTTCAGGTGCATGTCCTCCGGTTATCGGTTATTGCGCAGTAACAGGTCACTTTGATGCAGGCGCTGCAATCTTATTCATTACTTTCTGTATCTGGCAACTTCCGCATTCCTATGCCATTGCCATTTACCGATTTGATGATTACAAAGCAGCATCTATTCCAGTTCTACCTGTAGAAGTGGGTATCGCACGTGCTCGTTTACACATCATCGCTTACATTATTGCCTTTGCTGTTGCTGCTTTAGCACTTAACTACCTAGGTTATGCGGGTAGCTGGTATGCACTGGGTGTTGGTTTAGTCAGTCTTCACTGGTTATATATTGCCAAAGTGGGCTACCAAAAAGTGCCAGATGCGCAATGGGGCAAACAGATGTTACTTTGCTCAATCGCTAACATCATGGTGTTTTGTTTACTTATTTCTCTCGACTTTTCGGCGGGAGACCTATCAGAAAATTATCAAGCTAGTAATACAGTAGTGTCTACTCTGCTGGAGCGAAGTTAATGACGAAAAACCCTGTAAAAATTGTGCTCCTTCTTGGAGCACTTGCCCTCGCTGGCATTTTCGCGCTTTACATAAGTAACAGTACAACCCCGATTGGAGAAAAACAGAAAGCACTTAAAGATCTTGGCGGTGAGTTTCAGTTAAATAGCCTTGATGGCACCGTTAACCTTAACCAATTTAAAGGACAAACAGTCGTTCTCTACTTTGGATTCCTTAACTGTGCAGAAGTCTGCCCTTCTTCAATGGGCGTGATGGCGACAGCTTTTTCCATGTTGCCACCAGAAGAATATGCAAACGTACAAGGTATCTTTATTAGTGTCGATCCAGGTCGCGATGATCTTGATTCTCTTGACAAGTTTGCTAAGTATTTTGATAAACGCATTAAGGGACTAACAGGAACAAAAGAAGAAATAGACGCCTTAACAGAACAGTATGGTGTTTACTTTGACTTAGTTGATATGGAGTCTTCTGAACTTAGCTACACCGTTGACCACGCATCTCGTTTCTATATCATAAACCCAGAAGGAAAGCTGGTTGATGCAATGAGCCATACAACAACACCTATCGAACTAGCGGCAGGTATTGACCGCGCTCATAGCAACGCCCTTGCTAATAACTAAAAATTTATAGGGAATATTATGAAAAAGACAGTATTATCGATCGCATTAGCACTCGCTGCATTCCAAGCTTCTGCACATGACCATAGTACACACGATCACAGTGGGCATGATGCTACTGCCGCTGACACGAAAACATACCATGAAGTACAAAGCATTAATGACGTACTTACGGTTGAAAATGCTCGTGCTAAAGCAACCATCCCAGGGGTAAAGGTTAGCGCTGGTTATATGAAGATAACCAACGATACCGATGAGCCTATTCGCCTTGTTGAGGCAAACTCATCTATCGCAAAACATACAGAGTTCCATCGTATGTTTATGCGTGATAGTCAGATGGCAATGCGTAAAGTTGATGCTCTAGAGATCCCTGCAAATGGTTCTATTGAGCTAAAACCAAAAGATTACCACCTAATGTTTATGGGTGTTAAAGAAGCTTTAAAGCCAGGCCAAGAAATCAAAGTGACTTTAGTTGCTGACAACGGTGAAAAGTTTGACGTGCAATTAACTGTTATGCCGATGACCAAGTATTGATTCGGAGTATAAATATGAAGTTATTTGCTTGTGTGCTAGGTTCGCTGATCGCGTTACCAAGCTTGTTTAATATCGCTCAAGCGAAAACATCAATGGACAGTATTCTTGAGAGCCAAGCTATCCCCTGCTCTTCTGAACTGAGGGATTTGGCAACAGTCACGTTGAAAGAGAATCCTCATAGAATGCTGCCCTACGTTAGTAAATCTGATGATGTGCACCTTTTCAATGCGCTGGCTGTAACCACTTATCGTGATCGTCAAAGCCATGTGACTTTTCATGGCGTGAAAAACATCGAAGGTGGATGTGATACTTCAGTTACTGAAAGCTATATTTTGCAAACTTCTTGTGCTGATGCCCGCCATGAAGCTTTTAGCAAATGGGATTTCGAAGGGAAACTGAATGAACATACCTATGTGCTTAAGAGCAAAAAGGTTATTGGTAAACAAGCGTTTCTTACAGAGCAGTTCTCAAACTTTTGCTTAGTAACGACGCGACAAGTGATTAGTAACTAACTATAGCCACAATCAATATCAATGCCCTGTTTCTTGATTATTCAAGTACAGGGCATTTTTTTGCACTGAAGATAAAAACCGATCATCAGATCGGTTTTTTGTATCTAGAATATCAGAACGTGCTTTAAGTGAGATCTGGACAATCCGCAGTTTTCGCCATTTTCACTTTCATTACTTCCGCTTTACCGGCCTCTTCATCAACTAATTCAATACCTGCACCGCCGACAAACGCGCCAATTTTAATAAATTGATTAATGAAATAGTTTCTACCCGCTTCAGTAAATAACGTTATATGGTTTTCAGAAAATTCAGATTCAGTACTGACTACGTGTTCTTCACCTGCTTTTACTTCATGGTAGAAAAAGACACCAGGTGCTGTTTCACCGACACATTCTTTATCTACATAAACATATTTTTTTAATGCCCCGCCTACAATAGAGTCCTCACGATAAATATAGATACCCGCTTTACCTTCTTCTGGCGCAGTAAACTTCTTCGCTTCATTAGACACCGCGGTATCAACAGTAGGAACAGATGCACAACCTGATAAACCTAGAAGTGCCGCACTAATTAATAATTTATATTTCATAAAACCTTTCCACCAACAAATCCATGACAAAAATAAATAAACAACCTTGTTACTGATTAAATGTTACTCAAGATAGTACATAATTAACACGAACCTAATAGCAGATTTTTACATTTGGCATTAATCTATTTTTGTATCTGACACCAAGCAATAAAACGCTAGTTAAAATATGAGTAAACAGGCATTTGTTATCTATGAGGGTAAAAAAAGACCATAAAAAACCGATCATCAGATCGGTTTTTTATTATTCGCCATACAAGGAAGTATTAACGTTAGCCGTTATACCCTTTGTTTGAAGTCAGTTTCGCTAAACCTTTCACCACGCGGAAGATAGACCAAATCCAAACTGCAATCGCTAAGAAATAGCCAACAACAACTAAAGTTAGTACGCCGCAAATAATCGATAAGCCTAACCCCCACCAGAACGTTGTTGTGATATTGCTGTAGTGATCAGCAAAGATAGTCCCTTGCGCATCACCCTTTTTCACCATTGCCCAAATTGCACCAACGAACCAGAAAACCCCTGTAAACAAGCCAAGAATCATCAAGCCATACGCAATCAATGCGTTCGTTTTTGCGGCTTCATCTTTTGCTGTCATGGCTGGATTAACCACCACTTCTTCTTGCATCTCTGACATGTAAAACTCCTAAAGTTGTCAGCTAATCATCCGATCAAATAATGGTGAAAATACTATATATGTCTTTTTTTACTCGCAACGTAATACCTTGCTATGAAACGAGATACACAATGTTATTCGACGAATATCTAAATTCATTATTAATGGCACATCAATTCATCAGCATGTTGCCAGCAGGTGAAGCACCACAATATACCGAAGGGCGCGAAGGTTATTACTGGTTAAAAGAAATGGCAGGCAACAGTGCTAAAACAGTGCTTAAGCTTGATATTCGTGATTTCAGCCAACAGGGCTATCGTGATCGCATGGCATTTTTACAAAACCTTGCCGATAACTGTGAAACATTGTGGGGTGAATCTACCATATCGATTCAATTAGATAACCGCTACGAGAATGTCGCAAATAGCTTAGAAGGTGAAGCAAGATTCCCTATCGATATTGCCAAAGAAGCCTACACACGTAATAACATAGAGATGAACGCGATCCCAATGCGAGGCGGCTATGATGGCGCGGTGTTGTCACAAAAAGGCTTACCTTGCCCTAACCTTTTCACTGGGGCACATAACTTCCATTCTATTTATGAATATCTGCCGGTTAAATCGCTACAAGCGGCCAGCTCTGTTGTAACCGAGATAATCAAAATCACCTGCGAGCGATACAGTAAATAAGCAAATATACTTATTGCTACGCTGTTTAGTTGCGCCTGATTAATAAAAAACCGATCGAATGATCGGTTTTTATTGAAGCTAGAATGAGCTTTTTTTGACAATGACGTGTTAGGTCCGATGCTCTAAAACGTCTCTGTCAAATTAAGGGATATATGTTGAACTTTAGATTATTTGCTAGCTTTTACTTATGGTAGGCATAGGATTTTTATTTCAACCCCTTGCTCTTTACATGAGCAAATCAGAGATGAGATAAACCATAAAATTTGTACTACTTCATTCTTTCTTTGTAATGGCGCCTTTTGTTTAAGAGCCACTAAGCTATTCTGTAAATTACTCTTAGAAATAAAATTAACAACTAAATAAACGACTTTTCTCAAGTTAGGGTTTTGTAATTGCTTATTATAGTATTCAATCGCATCCTTTATACCTTCACCGTTTGGTATTTTCCTAATCCGCTTAATAGATGTTTGAACACTTTGATTATTTGAGTCTTTTATTTTAAATTTTCCGCCCCACTTTTTTTCTTTTTCAATCAATCGGTTAGGATGTGGAACCAAATTTCCCAAATTCTTCTGAGCTTGTCCAACGACATCTTGGAACTTAGAGGCAGATAAACCATTTTTACCATATTTTGAGTGATAAAACTCAATGACACCATCAGAAACTGCGATATGGTCTGCCCATTCATTACCCAAGTCATCAAGAAACATATATGGTGATATTGTGTTAACTACCGTTTCAACTTTATTGAAAATTGAGTCATTCGAAAATTGAGTGCTATTTGATCGAAAATCACCTTTTTCACTTTTAACATCACTCAATCGAGAGCAAGGTTCGAAGATACTCATAAACGCACTAATATTTGATAGTAAATAACTATTTTCAAATAGTTTCTTCGAATGATACGCGATATGTGGCTTATCAAATGTAATGACATAATTACTATTTTTATTAATATACTCTTCAAGAGTGAGCACCTCCCCTGTTGAATAGTGTAAATTAATATTTTTAAAAGTGTCAGACCTAATTTTTATACTTTGTTTTAGTATTTTTATTTCAATATTAATAGCTTTAAAAAGTAGTTTTTTAGTTGGCGAAGACAAAAAAAGCCTTCCCTTACTTTGGAATACCTCTAATGCACTATCATATTTTGAAATGTACTTTTCAAGCTTCAAGTTACTAGTTGATGAATTGTAATTATATGTAACCTTTGTTATTACTCCTTGTTCTATTTGTTCAATAACATCCCCAAGCTTAAATAAAACACCTTTTGGTGTTAGAGAGCCTATTTTACTACTAAATGAGATAGGAACTGCAAAGCTATCCACAAAGCTACTTGAAGCTTTATATTTTGATATGTCGTCGCAGACACTACCAATCCAATTTAAGAAGCTAACGACATCTACTTTTCCACTATGTTTATTAATCCTAGATGTGCCTAAAGACAAACTATATAACTGACCATTTGATGTAACTCGCATATTCCTGATTGCATAATTGTTAGCGCCAAATGTTGAAAAAGAGTTTTTTAACTCTAACGCTTCTATCACTTTACTTCTTAAAGCCAATGAAGAAACGTCCAAATTATCAAGTTGTAACTTGTGAAACTTTGATTGCTCGTCAGCATATAGTTTAGATAGAATAGAGTAATCAATATTATCTAGATACTTATCTAATTCATTTTTATTTTTTACATTCTTCTTACTAATTATAATATAATCAAGATATTCTAGTATGAGAATGTGGCAAAATTTAATCTCATACTCCTTAATATTATAGCTCTTCAAAATTGAAGGTTTGAACTTTTGCTTAAAAACACAAATAGAATATCGTGCATCATTGCCATTAATAGTTATATAATCTCTTTCCACTTTAACAGTATGCGACCTTGTCATCCTGTTCTTTGATATCTCGAAAAAAATATTTTTTATTGCTTTATCGGATATGGTTTTACTATCATTCTTTTTATAAAAGTAGGCACCTTCTGCCATCTCAATTTCATTAATCATTACGTTCCTAACCTAGCTTTCACCCTGAATGCATAATTGTGCTAATAATCTATTATTGGGGGTTTTAGATCAAGAAATCATAATAAAAATTGCTCAAGAATATAATATTAAACTATATTTATCACTTCTTTATTAGAAAGTACTATGGTCAAAAGTCAGGTTGTCACGGACCGTACAAAAATGAAGTTTTTTAGGTACAGCATAATTGGAAATTCAATCCAAGTTAAAATTAACAACTACAGCAAAAGTACTACAAAGTTCGCGTTACACCATTTATAAGATTAGGAGTTAATTGTTGGCTCCTATAATCTAGGAGCCGAAAAATTTTAATCTGTGGTTATGCCTTCTAAGAAGTAGTCATAAATATATCTATCAAAAGGACTAAAAATACGTAATAACATACTTTTGTTCTCTATTGTCATGTTTATAAACTCTTTAAATACGTCGTGTAACTCAATTTCAGTCCTTTCTAAGTCGATAACACCGTGCCCATGTATTTTTTTCGACAACATTCGCGGTAAGCCATACTCTTCTAATTGATAAACAAGAGGAGGTAAAAAAGCGTTTGATGTCCTAGCTATGAACGGTGATATGTCAACTGATTTGTCAATGATATTTTTTTGAATTACATTTATGTCATTCAAAAGTGACGTTAATTTAAAGGTAACGTGTCTTTCTAATTCAAAAAACTTATCAACATCAATATCGTAGTTGTCTAACTCGTCTAGTAATTCAGGTATTGTCAACTTCCAGTTGTTTGATAGCACTTTTATAAAGCCTACAAAACTTCCGTATTGGATTCCCCATTGTCCTGGTGCCATTTTTAGCACCAAATATAGTAAACGATCCCAATCATTAACATTTGTTGAGTTAAGGTAATTTAACCCTGCCCAAGTCTGCTTATTAGCGACAAGTTCCTTAGCTATATTACGAAGCGCCATTGAGTTGCTAGATTCAAACTGACCGGATTCTTGTAATTCGTTGAACTTGCCGTAACCAAGTATCTCGTCCATTTCCTGCTTGTAAGCGATAATATGGGCAATCTGCTCAGGAGTAAGTTCGTTCTTAAGTTCGTCGAGATCAACATCACCAGCTAGCTCTTCGGGTAAATCCAGATTTAACTGTGTATCACTTGCCAGTGGTGGTTTGTCTAATATGTATATTTGACCAATAAAATGCTTAAACATTCTACCGCCACGGCCGATTATGTTTTTATAAGTGAAATCATTTAATTTAGACCTGCCATTTTTGTTCTTCCAAATAATAACGTTTTCCGCTGATGTGTTTACGCCTTCAATGATGGAAGAAGTTGAAACTAAATTGGTCAATCCTTCTGGTTCTTCAAATAACCTAACTTGAATCTGAGTTAACGAGCGATGCAACTGCCCATTGTGAATACCGGTTCCTCTTTTAATCAAATTCGTCAACTTCCAATTTCTATCATAATTTTCAGTTAACCATGACTCAAAGTCTCTCAACAATCGACGTTCAGTAGGTTTGTGCTTGTCTATCAACAAATTAGAAATATTAGTAATGTTGGAGTATGTACCCGCATAAATTAGAGACTTTCCTTTAGTGTTAGAAAGGATTTCCAATAAAACGTCACTTTTTAGATTGTCATCTTTACCAATATCTCTATATAACTCATGCATCTCTAAAAACACCGTATTAAAGTCTACAGGCACAAACTCCATACCCTTAGTGAATATACTTTCATTCACCGACTTAATGTTGGGTGCTAAGAAGTAACGTTGTTTAGCTTTATTGCCAAGTTTCAAAATCGCATTTATTAGTGCCGGAGAACGTTCCTTATCGAAATCAGCACTGGCTTTATAAAACTCATCGATAACAAGCATATCTATTGAATCCAGTTTATTAACATAATGGATTGCTCGTTCCTGAGGGAAAATAAAGATGTTCTTGTCTGCTAAGGAGACTTCTGAAGTCGTAATCACCTTATATTCGCGGCTAAATTTTTTGTGTAAGCGACGGCGTGTTTCATCAGTTAAGGCAATTGTAGGTACGATTATGACAACATTAGTCGGCTTTTTGATTGCAATAAATGAATCGATAATGAAGCTTTTTCCGAAACTAGTAGGGGCGCTTACCGCAAGATGCTTACCGTTGATCAGCTTTTTTAATATAGATGATTGCTCACGATGAAGTGTTAACGGCTTTTCTTCACCGACATCAACCTTAAATGATTCGTGAGCAAAACGGTCTTGCCACGACGATGTATTCAAATCTAAATATGGATAAAGCCCAACTTGCCTAATCAAGTTATTAATTAGTGGGTTATACGGCTTATTATTTTCCTCCAAAAATGCCAGCAACTTAATTAATTCATTTCTGGCAGAAAGTTCATCATGATCATTAATAAAGTCGTTTATTTCAATACATTTATCAAAAACGTCCATCAATCATCTTCCTTGTATTGTTCTACTTTTCTTACAAATCTATCAACGATTCTTTGCTTATCTGGAACAGGAAATAGAATTATATGGAATGTTACTTGATCGTATAAATGGACACCTTTTAAGCCATTTATTTGCTTTTTGAAAAAGGCGTTAGCTCTGTCTAAATGATAATCCTTGATATTCTTTATATAATCGCTATCCATGCTGGTACACGAACTTGTTATTTCGCATTCGTGTAGTATAAAAATAGGCACATGTATTTTGGGTTTCAAAGAATCTATCGAAATACGGCTAGAAAGCGCATCTCTAATTGACTTTCGAAGTGTTTCGTCTTCAATCAGAAAATCTATATCACTGACATTAGTGATAATGCTGTTTTCTTTTTTTAGTTTTTTAGTATCTAAAGAATTAGCTACAGAACTGACGATGGAAGCTAGTCTAGTATCTTCGATTTTATTGTAGAATTTAGCTTCACCAAACCATACAGTAAAGTCATTGTCTTTGATGACTAAATGCACACTATCTGCACCTTTCGCATTATCTTGGGCATTTTGCTTATAAAATATCTTTGGTACTACGGGTAAAGCCCCGTAATGGTGCTTCATAATACCGTATAGCAGTATTTCTGCTAATTCGCTTCCCTTGCTAATGTCTTTACTCTTATCTTTGTCTACCAATCGTAAGTTCTCAGCGGCAGCTGTTAAAAGAGAATGAGATTGGTCGACTAGTGCTTGCCGTTCGGTAATTGAAAGAGAGGTTTCTGCAATGTTATCCCAAATGAAATTTTGGAAATGTTTGAACCTCCATTTACCATCTTCGAAATCATTGACGAGGCTAAGGACATGTTTGTTGTGTATAGGAGAAATGTTTTGGCTACTGCAATGTTCAGAAAAAGAACTATCAATTAGTATTTCGAAATCCATATAGTTGCTACCGTATTAAACTTGGCGGAATGCACATGGTTGTCTAAGAAATAAATAGAAACCAAGCATACACTCTTTACTGTCCAATTAAGCGTACACCCTTTACTGTCCAATTAATAGCAAAAATAAATAAAACATGATAGTTAACCCACTGTTTTATAAAGATCTAATCATAAAAAAGGGAGAGAGATTATAAAAACAGATTGACCAAAAGTCCATAATTACGGTGAATTTACCCCATGATACGTCACGGGGTCTCTCTGTTAACAGTATTATAAGAATGGATATTTTTTAGTAGAGCAAAGTACATGAACCGAATGTGAATGATTATTTGATCTAAATAGTTTTGGGAGCAATTATTAGTTAGCTATGTAAGTTAGCAGCAACAAGTAAGCACCTCGCCTCCTCTCCCATAATCACGTATGATTAATTCCTCTCTTTCATCAATGGAATGAACTATGTTACTCGAAGGTATTGAAACCTTATTAGTGTTAGCGGAAGAAGGCACCATGAGCCGTACGGGTAGCCGTTTGTATATCAGCCAATCCGCAGTGAGCAAACGGATAGCCAAGCTAGAGGCGACATTAGGCACTAAGCTGATCATTCCTGCGGGACGATTAATTAAGCTAACCCCTGACGCCCATGCGCTGATTAACAATGTAGGGCCGAGTTTTAATGAAATTCGAGGGCTGATTTTTGAACATCAGAATTTAGACGATCAAAGCATTATTACGATTGATTGCTCTGAAACCTTAGTCGCGGGTTATTTATCTCAAGCGATGGGGCAATATTTCCAGCACGATAAATACATTTCAATTACCACTCACCATACCCCAGTGATTGTCGAAAACGTGCAATCTGGTAAGGCTTCAATTGGCTTTTGTGCAGGGCATCTACCTGCAAATTATAGTTTTATTGCCGAACATTTAATCGATGAGCCTTTTAAGGTGGTATTTAACCAGCCTTTGAAGGCACTACCGAAAGCGTTAGTGGTTAATGATTTGAAAAACCCATCCAATTATTCTCAAGCTGCGATTTTGCAAAAAGTCGGAATTACACCATTAATGGAGATGGATTCTTACACTGCCGCAGCACAGTTAGCCTTGGCAGGTATGGCACCAGCACTTGTGCCTTTGTCTATTGTGAACACACTACAGATTGAAGATACGTTCTGTTTTGATTTTGAAGAGTTATCTGGCTTAACTCGCCCTATTAACCTGATTTATCGTCAAAATAGTTACAAGCTACCTAGGGTGAAAAAACTGGTTAAGACTATCGCTGATGTTGTGATCCCTAAAACAATATAAATGATCACTCCCCCCCGAGCAGAAACGCTATTTATTCGCGTTTAAATGCCCTAGTGTGACTTTGTTTTTACCCGTTTTTTTAGATACATATAGTGCTTCATCAATACACTTCATCACACCTGTTATCGTAAAATCTGGGGTGGTAAATTCACATAACCCAACCGATGATGTCACTGAAAAGTGACTATCACCAGAGGTAATACGGTGCTGTGACAAGGTGTGAAGAATACGCGTACAAATTTCTTGGCCATAATGACTGTCGGTATTTTCCATTAACAACACAAACTCTTCACCGCCCCAACGCGCAATGATGTCGGTCGAACGTATGCTCGATAAACAAATGTTGGCAAACGCAACCAGTACATCATCACCAACATCATGCCCATAAGTATCATTAACCTGTTTAAAGTTATCGATATCGAATATCGCAATACTATAGGTTTGGTTGTTGGTTAACGTTGAAATAGCGTCTAGCTTTTCATTTAACAACCGCCTGTTGGGTAGATGTGTTAACTCATCAGTATATGACGCTTTTTGCAGCATCATATTCATATCAAGAATCGAGTTCTGGCTCTGTTTAAGGTACATCTCGCGCTTATAGACATAAACGCAGATCAAGCAAGAGAAAATGTAAAGCAAGCACCTTAAATAGATACTGTTGTCTTGGTGGATTTTTTGTTGGTTTTGAATAACGAACAACCACTCACCATTCGGCACTTTTACTGTAAATGAGTTATCGGTTTTTTCGCAGGTCTTTTCTAGGTTATTAAAAATAGTTAATCGATGACCATCTGGGTTAAAGCCAAGGATTTTATAATAGCTTTTATCTAGCGCTAGTTTTTCTCGAAATGTATCAAGGTAACTGATCGCATTAACAAACCCTGTAAACTCATTTTTTTCATTAAATAAGGGTAAGCGTAAAATAAACGCCAGTTTACCGTTTTGAATGAGCTTTACGGGACCAATTAGGCTAACACTTCGGTTTTCAATGGAAAGTAATACGCCTTTTTTACGCTCTTCAATATGGGTGAGATCGTGCCCTATCGCGCTATGCTTTGTCTGGTTGGGGTAAATATCTGTAATAATCCCCCTAGGCGCATATTGAAGTTCTGAAATTACATCGTTATCAGCCATTACTTTTTTAGCTATTTCATCAAATGCTTTCGTATTTTTACTATTTTGAATATTTAATGAATAACTTAATGCTTTAAGGCTAACAACCATACTATTAATTTGTTCATTAATTTTTGTTGTGATGGTCTGACTGATATTAGCAGTATCTTTATCAATTAATATATTATGTTTATTTTTGTTATTAAAAAACAACAATTCAATAACAATTAAAAATAAAAACAAGGCAAGTAATATTGCAAAGCCAGAATGCGTTATCCTTACTTTAAATTTGTTATCCATAAATAAATCACTGCCAGCATTAGAGTTGAAAATATCAATCGCTTAATTGCGCAAATATACTTCATTTTGAATGAAATTAATATCTTATGTGCAAAAAATGAAGCATTTTCTTACACTGCTAGAGTTTATTTAGAATATCGAAGAGTAAAAATATTTAATTATTATGATTTACTATTTTTTTATTTGTTACGCCTATCACTCCTCTTGTCTCTTTCTTTTTATTTTGTATGCCACGCTAAATAGATGTATAGCGTGGCATTCGTTTTATTTATTGAATTTAAAAACTAAGAAATTGAAACCATTGCGGGTGTTGATCCCAAAGCAGTTTAATCGCCATGATCATCGACATAATAATAACCATTGGACGAATAAACTTCTGCCCTTTATTAATCACAATGTGCGCCCCTAAACGCGCACCAATAAAGCCACCTGCTGCCATAATTAAACCCAGTTTCCAAAGAGGTAGCCCTGCGATAATAAAGAAGGTAAGCGCAGCGATATTAGAAGTGAAGTTTAATATTTTGGTTCTCGCTGTTGCCTCAACTAGGCCGAACTTAGCAATAGCAACAAAACAAATAGTAAATAAAGAGCCGGTTCCTGGGCCAAAGAAACCATCATAAAAACCAATCGATGTACCCACGGCAAAAGCAAACATCGCTTCTGATAGTTTTGGATCGCCCTGCGGTTTACCGATATTAGGGCTAAAAAGAAAATACAGTGATACAAATATTAATAAGAGAGGAATAAGACTGGTTAATATACCTGCATCAATATGTTGAACTAACAACGCGCCAATCGCTGAGCCTGTAAAGGTACAGGCAATGGCTAAGCGCATGTCTTTAAGTTTCACTAATCCATTGCGGACAAAGTACAGAGATGCTGAAAAACTACCAAATGAGCTTTGTAATTTATTGGTGGCAAGCACTTGTGCTGGTGGAATGCCCACCGACAATAAAGCAGGAACCGTTAATAACCCGCCGCCACCAGCAATGGCA
Source organism: Photobacterium angustum (assembly GCF_002954615.1). Lineage (NCBI taxonomy): Bacteria > Pseudomonadati > Pseudomonadota > Gammaproteobacteria > Vibrionales > Vibrionaceae > Photobacterium > Photobacterium angustum. The sequence goes on from NZ_MSCJ01000001.1 coordinate 1,623,004, forward strand.
TCAATAAAGCCGGCTAATCCTGCGACAAAAAACAGTAGTACAAAGATCTCTAACGTTAATTCCATTGCGACTCACATTGTAAGTTATTCTTTAATATCGTGATATTAACGTTATGAATAAAAATGCAATAGCGAAAAACAAGACGACAACCTATTCCAACTTGGAATAGGTTGTCGATATAGAAAATGATTGCTTAGCGATTACTTTCTGTTACGACACATTTCTGCGGGGAAGGAAAGCTGTACCATAACGTAGCGTTTGAAGGTTTCTTCATAAGGCTGATCGTCTAACGCTTTTTGCATACACAATAGCCATGCATCTTTTTCTGCTAAACCAATATCTAAATGACGGTGCGCGCCCGGTATATTGATTGAGCCATACATTTCTGCGTAACGAGAAGGGCCACCCATCCAGCCCACTAAAAATGTGGTGAGTTTGGCTTTAGATTCCGTTAAATCAGGGCTATGCATAGCACGTACTTTGGCAGCAACGGGTAAGGTATCCATGTAGTGATAAAAGGCATCCACTAATTGTTTTACCCCTTGCTCACCACCCGCCGCTTGTAAGGTGCTGTCTCCCACCCCATATACGGGCGCTTTGGCTTTCTTAACACCTGAAAACTCATCTTGCTCTGGGTATTCTGAACTATCCAATCTCGACTCACTGTCTTTTACTGCTTTTGTTTATTTTATTATATCCAAAAATAATAAAGAGCCATGTTACTGACTCTTTATTGTTTGCTTGATGTCACAGCAATTGTTGATTTACTGCTGCTGTTATAGCGGTTTAACTCACATAAATTGGCCCACTGAATGAGGTTACAGGTGGCACTTCTCCAGTGAATTTTTCAATATCGACAACAACGGTATTGGCACTGGTTGCTTGCGCTAGCTCTGAGGTTGGAATATCAATGGTGACGGTATTAGGATCGCCGTAAGTATCAATCGCACCAATGTCGTTATTCAACGGCCCAAACCATGCCCCTTCGTAAATTCTTATTACACCTGTCGGGTAATCTTCCGATAATACCGCTCCTGCTAATAACTGGCCGCGATCATTAAAAACTCGAACAATATCACCGTCTTTAATGCCTTTTTTCTTAGCATCATCGGGGTTGATATAAACGGGCTCATGATCTTTCACTGCATAGGTATTACGGTACTCTTCCGAATCACACATTTGCGAGTGTAGGCGTTTATTGGGATGGCAAGATTGCAGCCAGAATGGAAATTGCTCCGATTTCGGCCCACCATGAGAACGCTCTTCTTTTTCAAACCACATTGGGTGGCCTTGGCAATGTTCATAGTTATAACGCGCTATTTTTCGGCTATAAATTTCTATAAACCCTGACGGCGTACCCAGTGAGTTGATTTCAGGATCATTTCGGAACGCTTCATGGCTAACGAAGGTTTGATCGGTTTTGAATTCGACGATGCCATTTTTCCAAAACTCGTTAAATTCTGGCATCGGGTTTTTATCTTTGTTTGCATCACGACAACTTTTATACAGATCTTGTATCCACTGCATTTCTGTCATGCCGCGAGTATATTGCTTACTTTTGCCAAACCGTTCGGTCAGTTCAGTGAAGATCTGAAAATCTGTTTTTGATTGGTATAGAGGGTCAACCAATTTATGCATTGCCAACACACCAGAGGTGGAATACGTGCCGTATTGGTCGAGATCATTACGTTCAAACTGCGTACATGCTGGTAATACGATATCGGAGAAACGACAAGTTGGCGTCCATGTATAATCAATATTGACGACGGTTTGTAACTTTCTAAACGCTTCTTTCATTCGATTACGTTGTTGATGGTGATTCCATGGGTTACAGCCGCTAAACACCATCATTTTAATATCGGGTAACACGACATTACCGCCGTTATATTTGATCTTTTTCCCCGGCTCCATAATCGCATCAATCCACCGAGCAACAGGAATAACTGCACTATAACCTTTGAAGTCATTATTATTCCAAACTGGCTCTTGCCCTTCATCGACATTTCGTGGAAAACCACCCGGCCCTGCTGCGGTACTAAATGGTAACCCAACGCCACTATAGAAATGAGAATATGAAACCCCACCTCCGGGTAAGCCAATTTGCCCGAGCATAGATGCCAACACTGCTCCCATCCAATACGGCTGTTCACCATGTTGCTGGCGTTGTACTGCCCAGCCAAACATTATCATGGTGCGATCTTTTACTAAGCGACGAGCAAATTTACGAATATCGTCAGCTTTAACGCCACAAATTTTTTCTGCCCATTCTGGGGTTTTCTCGACTTTATCTTTACCTGTACCGAGTAAATACGGTAAAAATTCGTCAAACCCTAAGGTATACGTTTCTAAGAATTGTTTATCGTAAAGATTTTCTTTGTATAAGGTATGGGCAATACCTAGCATGAAAGGAACGTCGGTTTGGGGATTCACGTATTGGTGCTCACAGTCGAAATATTTTTGGCTTTTCGACACCACCGGATCGACCGATATCATGGTGAGCTCGCCCTTTGCAACTTTGTCTTTTAATTGGGCGTAATAGCCATAAGAGCCGTGCGTTTCACACTGCCAACCAACTTGGCTGTTTTTAATCGGATCGTTAGACCACCAGATTAAGGTTTTGGTCTCTTTTAAGATTGTTGACCATGTCGTTGCTTGAGCATATACCTCGGTAGAACCTAATACATAAGGTAAAATGGTTTGCCCAGCTCCCGTTGAGTAATCCCCCACTTTTTTAATAAAATTACCATGCATACCCACCGCACGTTGCATGTGTGAGGTACAACTTTGGAACTGCCCTGTTTCACGCCAGCCTGTTTGCCCCGCATGAAGAGCCCAAGGACCATAATCTTTTTGGATACGTTGTAATTCTTGATAGAAGAGATCTAACGCTTCATCCCACGTTACTCGAACAAAGCGATTGTTACCTCGTGTTTCGCCGCTGTATTTGTTTTTCTTAAGCCAGTCTAACCGCACCATGGGATAACGAATTCTTGAAGGGCTATAAATTATCCCTTTAATTCCGTTTAACATATCGGTTGGATGCTTATCTAATTCAAAGGGCTTAATTTCTGCGACTTGACCATTATAAATACGCGCTCTAAATGCTCCCCAGTGTGAACCTGACACTTTCCAAATACCCGGTGGCTCTGTTGATTTTGTGACTTCTTCAGCAGCCTTAGCCGCTTGCATCAGTAATCCGGGACCAATAACAGAAGCAGCACTCGTAGTTGCTAAGCCTTGCAAAAATTTACGTCTACTCAGTGACATAAAAAAATTCCTCACGATTAAAACGTAAAAAGGTTGCTGAACATGATGTATGTCTAGCAACCTTTAGTTTGATTAATGTTCAGCTTTAGAAAAGTCTGACGAATGGTTTTGTAAATATTTCAAAACAATAGCTTCACTATCAGTATCAAAATTCACAAATGCAAGCATACCGTTAAACATGCCAGGCCAAGTATTTGCGTCAAAATGGTTTTCTGCTGGCTGGGTATGACATACGCTACAGTTGGTGTTGTATGCCGATTTAGCGGCAGTCCAAACAGTACTAATATCACTAACAAAGTTCTTTTTCTCAACCCATAATGTTGCGGTTACTTGTTGCCATTTTAGCCCTGTGGTGTCATCTTCTTTTTGCTCGAAACCTTTTACAATATCAGCACTTTGCGCGGCATTTTTACTTAATGCAGCTGTCGGTATATTCATCCCGAAATCTTGATTAATAACCCGACCAAAGCCTTTTTCTTTACGCCAACCGCTTAGTTCAATTTGCAGCATGTCGTCTTTAATCGCTACCACTTTCACCGCAGATGCAGGCTCTAAAGACCCCCCGTCTTTCGTTTTAGCTTCATCTTCATAAAGGGGTAAAAACTGTACGCTGTAATATGTGTCACCTTTTGAATAATCGGTGCTTTGCGATGCGGCGGATAATTCAGACACAATCCCGCCCGACGAGGCCATATTAGCAGGTAAATGGTGGGCAATACCTTTGTGGCAATCAAGACAGCTTTGGTCTTTCGCTGCTGCTTGTTTCATTTGTGCCTGTGCACGTGGTGACATTTCATCCCATTTCATGCTGTCATAATTGTGGCAACTTTTACATTCCAACGATCCATTCGCTGCAAAGCGTTTCCACTCATGCTGGGCTAATTCCAGTCTTTTTGCCTCAAATTTTGCAGGCGTATCAATGGTGCCAGCAATCGCGCCAAAGACTTCTTTACTCGCCTGCATTTTTCGAGCAATTTTATCCGTCCAATTATGGGGAACATGACAATCAGGACAAGTAGCACGGACACCTGAGTGATTTGACCAGTGAACGGTTTCTTGCAGCTCAGGATACACAGTGTCACTCATGGAGTGGCAACTGATACAAAATTTTTCTGTGTTGGTCATTTCAAGAGCGGTATTAAATCCCCCCCAAAATATAACCCCAGCAACAAAACCACCTAACGCGAGAACACCAAGGCTTATTTTGGTTGCTGGACGCCACAGCGTTATCCAAACTTTTTTTAAGGACGACTTCATTATTTACCTACCCGTTTTTTATTTAATGTTGACGAGTGCTTAACCATGACCCGGAGGGCCGAGGAAAAACACTTGCAGCGCCCAAATAAAAAAACCATATCCGCTAACAAACATCACAGATAAAATAGGAAACAGTAAAACAATGATGAATAGAAATGTTCGCCATTCATAACGACCTTTTTCTTTATCATCCATTTCTTCACTTAACATTATTGCTCTCTCACTTATTAGTAAGCCTTATTATTCTTAATAGGCTTTTTCCAGTGCTTAAAATGAATTATAGACAATAGTTATACCTTGCATTAATAAGGTTATTAAAAAGCCACTAGGATCACATTTTCGCTTACCTTATAAATCCTGATTTTTTCTCTAAGCACTTATTTTAGGTATAAAAAAAGGCCAGCATCTCTGCTGGCCTTTTTTACAATATTTAACGGAGAATTATTCTACCGTGTCGATATCTAATACCGTTTGGATTGGATCTGCAATCTTTGGTGTATTTCCAAAGCCACGTAAACCCACCACGTGTACGTGTTCACGATCTTTGAAAATCTTACGTACTAGTTTGTAGGTTGTACCTTTTTCCGGACTGATATTTTCAGGTGCAGCAATCAGTAACTGCATGTCTAAGCGTTCACATAACTCAAACAATGTTGCGATTGATTTACCATCAAGTCGTGCCGCTTCATCCAAGAACAATAGTCGACAAGGAATAATATCTTTACCACGTAAGCGGCGAGATTCTTCTTCCCAACTCTGAACAACCATTAATAGAATTGCCTGACCTGTACCAATCGCTTCACCCGTAGATAGCGCGCCAGATTCCGCTTGTAGCCAACCGTCTGTACCACGGTTAACTTCAATGCTTAACTCTAGGTAATTACGGTAATCTAACAGTTCTTCACCCAAGATCTGCGGTGAACGTTGACCCATATCGATATGTGGATTCAAACGTTGGAACAACTTCGCAATCGCTTCAGAGAATGATAAACGGTTATTACCAAATAGATCGTTATGTTGATCTTTATTCTCAACAAGTCCTGCAAGTAATGATTCGTGCGTATCACGTACTTTAACGTTTAGACGCACACCATTTACCTGACCAAAACCAATACTTTGTAAGCCTTGGTTTAGCATACGAATACGGTTTTGCTCACGCTGGATTGTTTTACGAATAATATTCGCAACAGAATCTGAACTGATCGCTAAACGTTGTTCACGAGCCGTTAGTTCTTCAGTTAAACGACCAAGTTCTGCTTCCATTTCTTCGATAGCTTCAACCGGATCGTCGGTACGAATAATATCGTGTCGAATACGCTCACGTAGATGCTGGTATACCACGATGTAGAACAGAACTTTACGTTCAGGACGCGTCACATCTTCTGACGCACGTAATGCATCACGTAAATCTTCGTTATCCGCAACCGCAAGACGTAGTGAACCGAGCGCTTTATCCGATAGTGAACGTAGTTCATCTGCTGACATATACGCCATTTCACGACGGTGTAAACGACGTTCAACATCGCTTTCACGTGCTAAACGTAATACCGCACACCAGCCCGCTTTCGCGTTAACCACTAACTTACGGAAGTCTTGGTAATCTTTACCCACTTTACGTAAACGCTTCACTAACGACTTCATTTCAAGTTCGATAGAGGTGGTTGATTTTTCTAACTGGCTACGGCGACTACGCGAACTGTGTAAACGCTCATTGAGTTCATCACGACGAATACGCGCGCGCTCTTCTGCTTCAACATCCGCACGAACACCTAGCTCTTGTAGTTCACGTTCAAACTCTTGAACGGTTTCCATTTTCGCTTGGTGCGAGCTCTTCAGTGACGCCATTAACTGGTTGTACTGGTTCGCTTGTGCGCGCGCTTGTTTTAAGCTTTCACGGCTGCGACCACGAGCTTGTTCTGCGGTTGCGAGTTTCGCTTTAAGCTGCTCGTTTAGCTCTGAACTCTTACTCAGTAGCTCTACCGCATCGGCATAGCTAAAGTAGTGACGACGTTCTGCCAAATCAGCGACGGCGAAAATCAGCGTTTTCAGCTCTTGTAGCTTCTTATCTGCCGCTTCGTAATCAGCTTGTAGCGCATCAAATTGCTCTGGATCAGCATCCAGTGCAGACACTAATGTTTCAAGCTCGGCTAACGCTTTGCCATGACGGTCAAGGTAGTTACGCGCTTCATCCATTTGTGAAAGTTGTTGTTCAACTTCTTCAAAACGTGCGATTAGCGTGTCATCTTCAAGCAGTGTTACTACTGGGTTTAATTTACCCAGTAATGCAAGACCTTCACGTGCTGCCGCTAACTGGCTACGCTGTTGTTGTTCTTGCGCTTGTGATTCAGATAGCTGACGTGCAATTTGGTTACGTTGATCACGTGCTTGTTTTAATTCTACTTCTGGATCTGGGTTAAATGCCACAGACATGTGCGTAGCTACAAAGCTATTGAAGCTTTGGTACAAACGCTGAAGTTTTTGCGAATCAAACGATGCTTTTGCGTGATCTTCTACAACTTGATCTTTCTCATCACGTAAGAACTCTAAACGTTGTTCACGTGCTGCACGACCAAATAATGGCATTTCTGGGAAACGTGAATAACGTAGTTGACGATCGTTTAAGTGAACACAAACCGCATCTTCTAGTTCATCAACATCAAAGCCACTGTCATCGAATGAATCCGCATCACCTTCGATGATGTAAAGATCATCTGGGCAATCATCTAGCGAGACTAATTTTTCTTTAATACCGCTAAGATCAGGAACAATAATCGCGTGTCGTGCAGGGCCGTACATCGCACTGAAATATGGCGCATCATCAATAGTGATATCGTCATAAACTTCAGATAACAGCGTACCGCCAAGGGTATCGGCTAAGCCACGTAAACGTGAATCATCACTACCACCTGGCTGTGCTAAACGTTCAATATCAGCATCAAGTTGCTTCTTACGTGCCGCTAATTCATCACGTTGACGCGAAGCTTCACGCTCGTTATCCAACGTTAGTTGCATTGCATCCATTACCGCTTGGCTGCTTGAAAGCTCAGCGTTGGCTTGCTCTGCTAATTTTTCAAGCGCATCAGAAGCTGCAATCCATGTTGGTGCTTGCGATTCTAATGTCGCGATACGAGAAACTAGGCGTTGCTCGTCATGGCGCATGTCGTTACGTTGCTCAACCAGTGTTGCTTGATCTTGCTCTAGGCTTTCAAGCGTTGCTTCATGGCGCGCTTGCTCTTCAACTAACGCTAATTCGCTATCTAATGTAGTAGCGAATTTCTTTGTATACGTTTCAGCTAGTTCAAGCGCTTGGCGTTGGCTACGAACACTGCGCTCTAAGTCACGGTATTGCGCTTTTAGCTGCTCACCACGATCTGAAATCGCACGTAGTTGACGACCATGATCAATCAATTCACGGGCTTTGTTACTTGCGTTTGCGCGATCTACAGCACCTGCAATAGTGGTAATGATCGCTAAGCCTTTATCAAACTGTTGCGCCGCCGCTGACGACATATCCAGTTTGTGTTTAAGGGCTAATAACGCTGTTGTTTGGGTATCTTGCTGCTGTTTAAGTTGCGCAAGATACGGTGGCGCTTGATCAGGTAGCATTTGATGATCGCCAGACAAATCACGTGCTTTTTCTAATGCCTGTACCGCTTGTTGGTACTGCAATGCACGGGTTTGCTGCATATCTAATGCTTGCTGGTAATCGGCTAACTGGGTTTTTAAGCTATCAACTTCTTCTTCCGTTAGCTGTGATTGTTCTTCGGCAATCGCAAGTTGCTCTGCCGCTTCTTCAACCACCATGACCTGCTCTTCAAGACGCTCAGTTAGCTCTTCAAGATCTTCTTTGTAACGCTCGATTTTCTCAGCTTGACGAACAGCGGTTTGTACTAGCTGTAGGTGATCCGATGCTGCTTGATGATCTTGCTCTAACGCGCCTTCTTGCTCAGTCAATTCATCCAGCTCTGCGGTCATGTTATTAAACGTAGACTGCTGATCGATTAAGGTTTGGCGTGAGCCCATTAGCTCACCACGTAAGCTTAATGTTTGCTCTAGCTTCTTCTGACGCTCGTTAGCATGACGCATATAATCGGCAGCAACATAGTTCGTTGCTTCTGAGATCAAATGCTTAAACAAATCACGGTCACGCTGAGTCAGCTTGATCGCTTCTAATGTCGAACGGTTTTCACGCAGTGCTGCTTCCATATCTTGGAAGGCTTTTTTAACACCGGTGTTGTGCGGTAATAGGTAATCACGTAATGAACGTGTGATCGCACTAGAAATACCACCGTATAGCGATGCTTCAATTAAGCGGTAGAACTTAGAACGATCTTGGCTGTTACGTAATTTCTTCGGTAACACGCCCATTTCAAACATTTGAACGTGGTAATCAGTTACCGAGTTAAATGCTTTAAATTGCACGCCTTCATATTGTGAAACAATGTCTTTAACATCATTAAGCTGGCGAACACGCGCTTGATTTTCTGATAGTGTTTCAATTAACACATCAGTTGGTTTGATGTTTGAAGGCAAGCCTTGAATTAAGAAAGGTTTAATATCGACTTTCTTATCACGACCCGCGACTTGCTGTAATTTTACAGCAAAGATAATGCGTTGCTTCTTCGAGTTAACCACATCAAGCGCAGCATAACAGGCACCCGGCTTCAATTTACCGTGAAGACCTTTATCGCGTGAGGCATTTGAGCTTCCCGCTTCCGTTGTATTTCGGAAGTGAAGTAGGCTTTGATCAGGAATGAGTGTGGTAATGAAAGCAGCCATGGTTGTTGACTTACCTGCACCGTTACCACCTGAAAGCGTTGTCACCAAATTATCAATATCAAAGGTACGTGCAAAGAAGCCGTTCCAGTTGACCATGGTGAGCGATTGATACTTACCGCGTTCCATTAAATACTACTCTCCTGTTCCACTTGTTGTGCATCTGCATTTTCAAGTGATTCTTGACTGTCTTGTTCGATATCGTCGAGCAAACTTGATTGGCTTGGTTCTTGATGATGCACGACTGCTTCACCGTCACGGATCAAGCGTAACTGCGCTTCACGCATATCATCACCCGTTCGTACATCAGCACCAAAACGGAATACCGCTTCACTAATACGGAATTTACCGTGATCACCAATTGGAATTAACATCCCAATACGTCGTAAACGACGCAATGATGTTTTCACTTTATCGAACAGTTTTTCACGATCAAGATCTGAACCTGTTGCGCGGTTAGTGACTAATTTCATTAGCTTTTGTTCATCAGCTAATGTTACTAATTCGTCAAATAACTCTTGGTTGGTAAAAATACCTTCGTGCGCTAAACGCTCTGGGCTTAGGTAAAGGAAACACAACACTTTACCTACCAGCATGTCGATTTCTGATAATACAGAACGACCAATCAATGAGGTTGAACGTGGGCGAAGGTATAAAAAGCCTTCTGGCGCACGGACTAATTCCGCATTATAACGCTTGTAAAACATGCCGAGTTCTTGTTCAAATTCGATCAAAAAGGCATGGTTATCTAAATCTTCACTAGAAATATGGCGACCTGAACGGAGCGCGTTATCCAGTGCGGGGAAAAGTGGATTAGCAATCGCTTTTGCTAAATTTTCCGGCATGAATTCTTCAATATTTGTCAATGACATGAGCTTGTACCTTGGCTCCGTATTCGTTAATTGCTTCCCAATCCGGCTGAATTGCATTGAAGTCAGCCTCTGAGTATCCCATTCTTACTGCTTGATCAATCACGATTCTTGCCAAATCAAAATGCTGGGCAAATGGGTGTTGAGCCAAATAATCTTTGAGCAGTGAGCTTAGGTTGATGGGTGCGCCTGTAGCTTTATGCGCTTTTAGCATTGCTGCAACTTTTTCAGCCAATATATCATTAACTAAGTCGAGCTCTTCAAATTCCATCTCAGCAGGAACAATACCTGTTACTTCATCGTCACGAAGCACTAATGCTTCATCACGCATGTCTAATAAACGTTCAGCGTCTGCATAGGTCAATAACCATGGCGCATCAAAATAATCAGTAACCGACTGGCGTAAACGCTGACTAAATGCACGGTTCTTGTCCATGTCTATCGCGGTACGAATAAACTTATGGACATGGCGATCGTAGCCAATCCATAAATCAATCGCTTGCTGACCCCAACTGATAATGCGATCCAGTTTTGCTTGAAGGATATAAACCATCCCATCAACATAATCTAAATCATCACGACCTTGTGTGGATTCTTGAATCGTCAGTAACTGCGTTTGTAGCTGATCGCCTGCCGCTTGTAGTGTGTCTTGAAGCTCTTTTAACGTCGCTGACGTTTCATCAAGTAACTGTTCACAACTACTGATTGCTGCGCGCCAGTCTTGGTTTAGCAATTCAGCAATATCGACTTTAACTTGCTGCTGTTGCTCATCCATGGTGCGCTGGTTTAAATCAATGCGATCGAATATTTCAGCTACTGAGTATTTCAATACGGCATGGACATTTTGACGCCAGTGTTTTTCATCACCGTCTTCTTGTGCCGCTGTTGCTGCTTTATTGATTTCGTCTGCCACCATTGCTAACTGGATAGATAGCTTGAGCGTTGAAAACTCTCGTTGGCGAACGTAATAATCAGTAATGCCTAACGCTAATGGGCTTAAACGATAAATACTAGCGCCATCAGTTACTTCACTAGTAAAGCGTGAAATTAATCGCTGTCTTACCAATTCATTAATGGCGTTGTTGGCGCGAAATGCCAGGGTTTCTTTGGATTGGCCAAACATATCACTTACTATGCGAAATGCGTCAACCAGTTCTCCTTCCCCTAATTCTTCATCAAAGCGATCACCGCTTAAAACGGCAATGGCTAACAAGAACGCCAGCCGTTCCGTTGGTAGGTTTAAAGCAAAGTCGTTTTGCTTTACCCAGCTAACCAACTCAGGAACCGTCTGGGTAACTTCACTCATCCCTTGTCCTTATTGCTGTTATTAGAGTTTGTCGTTGTGATGTGCGTTTCTTTCGCAAAAGGCTTACGGGCATACACATGAATATAACGCCCCAACGACAAAAACGGCTCTTGACGGCAAAGCTTCTGCTCCATCTCAAGAACCTGTTCAAAACTGTAGTCACCTACCATATGAGTCTGAATATAATCATGGAAGGTGCGAACACCTGTTTTACCCATGATTTCAAATCCTGCATCGGTTAGGCACTGATAAACATCTTCTGGTTTTATCCCTTGCTGCGGCTGTAATTTAAAGCGCTTACGATGCGGCATTCCTTGCTCAATATGAGTCAAGTTGCCACAAATTAAGTTTTTAAACAGTAGACCGTTGTAGTTATAAAACATCACGGAAATTGCACCGCCAGGTTTCACATTGTGTAATAGACCAGTAAGTACCTCGATTGGTTCAGCTAACCATTCCATTACTGCATGAAATAAAATTAAATCGACAGGTTCAGGTATGAACTCGCCAATTTCCTGTACAGGACAATGCACTAAACGATATTGCTCAAGCAAACCGTTTTTAGCAATTTCTTGTTGAGCTAATGTCAACATTTCGCTAGAAAGATCACATAACGTTACTTGATGTCCAAGTGATGCAATTTTTTGTGACAATTGCCCAATACCTCCCCCTGCATCTAATACAGTAAGAGGTGATACACTGCTAAGCGAGGTAAGAATTTGTTCAATATCTTGCCAAACGACAGTTTGTCGAATTTGCCCTTTTGCTGTGCCATATATGTTTTCAGCGAACTTTTGCGCTAAATCATCAAAATTTCGGTCTTTGATCACGGCTGCTTTACGTTATGATAGCGAATCTAAAAAGTGACTCATTTTCTCACAAGCAGTAAAGGAATAAAGGCTTGTGATGCTTTTTCAAGCTCAACTGCTGAAATTTCGGACTACATTTCATGTTTGAATTAAAAAAATTAATCGCAACACTCCTTATGCCCCTCCCAGCACTGCTGATCATTGGGGTTATTGGATTACTGGTTCTATGGTTTACACGTAAGAAAAAACTGGCTTCGGGAATTATTGCATTCTCTTTTTTAGGTATTTTTGCCGTCTCTTTTCAGCCTGTTTCTACAAGTTTACTGCGACCATTAGAGCAACAATACCCCGCTTTTGTCGGCTCATCTAAACCTGTCGATTTTGTTATGGTGCTCGGAAATAGCCATGTGATCGATAAAACGTTTCCCATCACCTCTGAAATTTCACGAACTGCATTAATGCGTTTAGTTGAAGGCATACGTATTGCTCGAATGTACCCAGGGTCTAAAATAATCCTCTCCGGTTACGGTGGTGGAACCAATATCAGTCATGCTCGTATGATGGCTAAAGTTGCCCTAGCATTGGGTGTGAATAAGTCGGATATTCTGTTATTAGAAACAGCTAAAGACACATGGGAAGAAGCCCATCAAGCTGCTTCTGTTGTTGGTAGTAAAAGCCTAGTGCTTGTCACTTCTGCCAGCCATATGCCAAGGGCTATGTATGAATTTCATCAAGCGGGACTGAATCCAATTCCAGCGCCGACTAACTTTTTAGCGACGAACAAAATTAAACAGCCTTGGATGCGCTACGCCCCAAGCTCACAGTTTTTAAACCAAACTGAACGTTATTGGCATGAAAAACTAGGAAGTTTATGGCAACAATTACGTACCTTTCTTGCAAACCATAAAGAACCTAGCACTAATGAAAACAATCAAGATAGTGCAGATGCATTAACAGTTGCAGGCTAAAGCTTAACAAACTCTCTTATCGCCCAGTAAATCATTACTGGGCTTTATTTTGCCAACGCCACTCGCCTTTCTTTTATCTCTCTGATTAGTCTTCGATATATTGCCACACAACTATAAATAGCTAAAAACCACATATAACTAAAAGATATATATATAAAACAATTGAGCTAAAAAAAGTCATAAAAAATGTATCTGAAAAAAGCGTTAGCCACTATGATTCTCCTCCAATGAGAAACAATGATTGCTTAACATTTTAATTCCTAAATTTCACAAGCATCAGTTTATTTAACTGCAAATTATTGCTTTCTTATTTTTATTATATTGATAAATTAAAGGTTAGCAGTATGTATCAAATTATAAATTTAGCCGTATTTACGCTACTGATCGCCTTGTTGATTAAGCAACAGCGTACAGATAGTACCCTGTCAAAACGCGTTTTTACCGGATTAATTCTTGGTGTCTTATTTGGCGCCTCCCTACAATGGTTATATCACCCACAAACTCCTGTCGTTAGTGACACCCTTGAGTACATTAATATTGTAGGGGCAGGCTATATCAGCCTTTTAAAAATGATTGTTATGCCACTCATTATGGTTTCTATCATTGGTGCAATTATTAAGGTGAAGGATTCAAGTTCGCTGGGCAAAATATCATTTCTCACCATAGGTATTTTATTAGCAACAACAGCAGTCTCTGCTTTAATCGGCATAATGATCACTAACCTATTTGGTTTAACTGCTGATGGTATTGTAGAAGGTGCGCGAGAAATAGCCCGTGGCGAAGCATTACAAACACGCTTGGGTAGTATTGCGAATGTGTCGTTTGCAGACATGATAATTTCATTTTTCCCTTCTAATCCTTTTGCTGATTTAGCGGGTACTCGTCCTACTTCGACTATTGCAGTGGTAATTTTTTCTGCATTTGTTGGCATGGCTGGCTTAACCGTAATTAAAACAAACCCAGAGTTAGGCGCTAGCTTCGAAAAGTTTGTTAATGTTGCCCAAGAAATTGTTCGTACATTAGTACGTATGGTTTTGAGCTTAACACCTTACGGTGTGATGGCATTAATGACGAAAGTGGTTGCTGGTTCGAACTACGACGATATTTTAAGTTTACTGAATTTTGTTATCGCATCTTATATTGGCCTTGGGCTAATTCTGGTATTGCATCTCGTACTCGTTAGCTTTGTTGGGGTCAATCCTCTGCGCTTTTTCAAGAAGATTTTACCAGTACTGACGTTTGCTTTTACCTCGCGTTCAAGTGCCGGCACAATTCCGTTAAACATTGATGCTCAAGTAAAGTCACTAGGCAATGGCGATGCGGTTGCTAACTTCTCAGCTTCCTTTGGCGCTACGATGGGTCAAAATGGTTGTGCGGGTTTATATCCAGCAATGCTTGCAGTAATGATTGCGCCTACAGTGGGCATTAACCCATTAGATCCAAGCTTTATGATTTCTCTTATTGCCATTGTAACTGTCAGCTCATTCGGTATTGCAGGTATTGGTGGTGGTGCGACATTTGCCGCTCTTATCGTTCTTTCAACATTAGGTATGCCAGTTGCACTTGCAGGCTTATTAATTTCTATCGAACCTTTAATTGATATGGGAAGAACTGCAGTAAATGTTAGTGGCTCAATGACGGCAGGAACTATTACTTCTCGTATTTTAGGCTTAAATAAAACTTCTGAGATAGATAAAGGGAAACAACCAGACGTTATTGATACACATGCTTAAACACAATTTAGCGATGATCATTCTTGTGTTTACAAATAAAAATCACGGGTTGTTTTAATTTTTCACTATTCAATCAAAGATTACTTTTTTAGTGATAAACACCAACCTCACATTTTAATAACACTATTTATTATTTAATTTTAATAAATAGTGTTTTTTTTATTCTTATTCGATAAGAAATTTATTATTAACTATTAGCATCACAATTATTTGCTTATAAAGCAATCAATAATCTCTTCGTTTTAACAAATGCTTTCATAATAATTAATGTGACACAAATCACATTCCATAATCATTTTTAGGTTCATCTTATTAAGCATGAACTCCAACAAATTATGAGTAACTTATTATGAGCATTAAAATTACAGCACGCGGTTTTGAACTTCCTGACTACCTAGAACAACATATTAAAGAAGCATTCTTTAAGTTTGATAAATTCAAAATTGCCTTTCAAAGCAAAGATGTATTCATGAAACTTGAAGAAGGTCGTAACTTTACTGTTGAGATTGCAACTAAATCTAACTTAGGCAAAATCGATGCCTCAGGTGAAGCAAATGAGCTTATTGATGCATTTAACGAAGCATTTGATCGTTTAGAGCGTCAAATCATTAAACATAAAGAAAAACCACAAGCTCACCTAAGTGAAAAAGCACAAAAAGAAAAAGCTCACTTAATTAAAGAAGAAGACGAAACACTAGCAAATCTATAATTTGTCTTTAGTATTAAGAGCAGTCACTGAATTCTCACCCACTATTTCAGTGACTGCTTTTCAATATAGGTAATAGAAATATCTATATTCCTCATTTCTTACTCCGTTATATGCCTATCTTGAATATTTTTCGTGTTAAAATAGTAAAACATCCCTAATCAAAAGATCTCTAAATGAAAATTCTAGTTCGTAACCTTTCTCGAAGCACCACTGAAATCCAACTTCGTAAAATGTTTGAAGAGTTTGGCAAAGTAGGAAACTGTAACCTTGTTTTAGATGCAATTACAGGTAAGTCAAAAGGCTTTGCTTTTGTAGAAATGGACGATGAGGAACAAGCAGCTCGTGCGATGAAAGCTTTAAATGAAACGATGATAGATAACAGTCGTATTCGAGTAAAAACAGCACAGTAATCAGTCTATCTAACAGGGCAGCAACATTGCCCTGTTAGTCAACTTTATGCTGACTATTTTTATCCTTTACTCTGTAGCTATTATCTTTATAAGTAATATTAAAAGCGAAATTACTTAAAATTAAACCTATAAATATAAAATTATACATCGCATGTAATATCACTAAGGCTTTCGCATCATGTGCTATTGGTGCCATGTGCCCATACCCTATTGTTGTCGCCGTAATAAAACTAAAATATATCGCATCAAAATTTGACACTAGATTACTCACTCCACCTGTTGCTTTATATAAAACAGCAAAACCAAAGCAGACTTCGATATAATTAATAACTAACATCAAAAATGATCGTTTTTTAGATATTGGTGGACTATAGATATCTGAAAGAAAAATGATACTTAATAAATAAAGCAACGTTTCTAAGAGTAAATAAGATATAAATACAATTGCAAATGGGGATGATTCAAGATTGAAATTAAAGATTAAGATCGGTGTTATTAATTTAAGAATAACATAAATTTCTGAACATATTTTCCTTGCTAATAAACCAAACTTACCAGAGATATGTCGAATATACAGTCCAGGAAAAATGTATGAGGATAGAACTAGAAAAAGTTTGAATAATCTTTCTATGCCAAATGTATTTTCTTTTTCATCATTCCAGACTTCTTTTACATGATCATTTTGGTTTTTGATTGCGGGTTTAACATAGCGAAAGTCAATGCTCCATTGGCTTAATAATAACTTCTTAATAAATGCCATGGATTCCTTCCTTCTTCTTTCATTAAAACCGTTAACCAAGTGACGTCAGCACTGTAACACTTATTACTTACTACTTTGTATTTAACCGATATAAAGCCTGATCTCTATTCCATTATCAAGACAAATAAAAAAGCCTAAACATTGTTTAGGCTTTACTGTTGTTGCGTTTTTAACCCACGATCTGACGAACTTTCTCCAGATCCTCTGGCGTATCTACCCCAGCAGGAGGCGCATCAATCGCCACATCAACATGGATTTTCTCACCGTACCAAAGCACGCGTAATTGCTCTAGAGACTCAATCTGCTCGAGTGCACTTGGTTCCCAATTAATATAGGTTTTGATAAAACCTGCGCGGTACGCATAAATACCAATATGACGTAGTAAATTATGGTGCACAATTCGTGGCTGTTTCGCAAAGTTATCACGATCCCATGGAATGGATGCACGACTAAAATACAATGCATAACCATCTTTATCCGTAACAACCTTTACAGCATTTGGATTAAACACTTCATCATGGTGATCAATTTCTACCGCTAATGTCGCCATAGGTGCGTCTTTATGCGCAATATTATCAGCAACTTGACGGATAATAGTTTCAGGAATAAGTGGCTCATCCCCTTGCACATTAACAACAATATGATCATCCGATAATTGATATTTTTCAACCACTTCGGCTAAACGCTCAGTACCAGATTCGTGATCTGTGCGTGTTAAACACACCTCACCACCAAAACCTTTTACCACATCAACAATGCGTTGATCATCGGTTGCAACAATCACTTGATCGGCACCAGATTTTATCGCTTTCTCGTAAACCCACTGCACCATTGGCTTACCTGCAATATCTGCCAACGGTTTACCCGGTAAACGTGTAGATTGATAGCGCGCAGGTATAATAACGGTAAATGTCATTATTTAACCTCGTCAGAGCTTAACGTACGTGCTTCTGGCTCAAGTAAAACTGGAATGCCATCTTTAATAGGATAAGCTAAACGATCAAATTTACATACCAGCTCATTATTTTTTTTATCGTAACTCAACTTGCCTTTACATACAGGACAAGCAACGATTTCAAGCAGACGGTGATCCATACGTTTCCTTTACCTCAATGATCTTATTAATAATGTCTGTTGCCTGAGGCTGAGCAATATCTGCATTAACAGGTAAATACCACCAGTTATCTTCAGCAAACGCGTAGCACTTCACGGCATCTTTTTCAGTCATTACTAAATGCTGCCCTTGATGGGCTAACTCTAACAATGTTTGTTTTTCAAATGCTTGATGATCAGCAAAAGGCTGACATAAAACAGGGGTTACGCCTAATTGATTTAGGGTAGAAAAAAAACGAGGAGGATGACCAATACCCGCAATAGCTACGATATCTTTTAAGTCACCAATCAAGCAACGCTCACCTGTTTTCACATTAATTAAATCGGTTGGGACTAATGTCATTGCTGCTTCATTTGCTTGCGCTGAACCACCATTACAAATAAGAAAATCAACGTTATTTAAACGCTCACACGTTTCTCGTAATGGTCCCAGAGGCAATAAATGCTCATTACCAAAACGACGTTGACCATCAATCACAACAATTTCAATATCACGATCCAATGCATAATGTTGAAGACCATCATCAGTGATGATCACATCTACGTTATGATCTAATAGCATCTTCACAGCTTCACTGCGTTTAGGCGCAACAGCAACAGGGGCGTTCGTTCTACGCTGAATGAGTACAGGCTCATCCCCTGCAATATCTGTGCTAGTTGTTGCTTCAACGTAGTATGGATAATACGGCGCTTTGCCACCATAACCTCGAGAAACAACACCGGGTTTTAACCCTTGCGCTTGTAGTTGTTCCACCAACCACACTACAACAGGCGTTTTACCATTGCCACCAGCGGTGATATTACCAACCACAACAACAGGTACAGGCGCGCTATACGCTTGTTTTTCCCCCGCTGTATATTGTCGTCTTTTATGCTGGCTAATCACACCAAATAAAAAACTAAGGGGTTTAAATACAGGCCAAAGCAGAATGTAAAGAAACAGCATCCTTCCTTTCGGCGGATGCTGAAACCACATTTTTTCAATAATTGAAGCCATTAGTCACCAAACTGAATTCGGTGAAGTTGTGCATACGCACCGTCATGGCTAATTAGCTCTGCGTGAGTACCGCGTTCAACAATTTCACCATCATCTACTACTAGGATTTGATCGGCATTTTCAATCGTTGATAAACGGTGAGCAATAACCAGTACTGTTCTGTCTTTTTGAAGCTCATCCAAAGCACTTTGAATTGCGCGCTCAGATTCAGTATCAAGTGCTGATGTTGCTTCATCAAGAATTAACACAGGTGCATCACGTAACAATGCACGAGCAATCGCAAGACGTTGACGTTGACCGCCCGATAAACTAACACCGTTTTCGCCAATAATCGTATCTAAACCATTATCCATGCCTTTGATAAAGTCCATCGCATAAGCAAGTTCTGCGGCGCGTTCAATATCTTCACGGCTATAAGCATCATCGCTGGCATAAGCTATGTTGTTAGCAATAGTGTCATTAAACAGGTGAACGTTTTGAGAAACGACCGCAACTTGAGCACGAAGGTTCGATAGTTTGTAATCGCGGATCTCAGCCCCATCAAGATTAATTTCACCTGACTCAATATCGTAGAAACGCGTCAGCAAGTTCGCAATGGTACTTTTACCCGAGCCTGAACGTCCAACTAAGGCCAGCGTTTTCCCTGCAGGTAGAGTAAAGCTAACATTACGCAATGCTGGGGTATCTTTGGTTGGGTAAGTAAAGGTTACATTCTTAACTTCTACATCACCCTTCACACGCTTAACTTCAACTTTACCGTTATCGTTTTCTGTTTCTAAATCCATTAATTCAAACAAGGTGTGACAGGCAGCCATACCGCGTTGAAATTGGGATGTTACGTTAGTTAATGCTTTTAGTGGACGCATTAAACCAAACATAGCACCAAACACAACAGCAAATGTACCAGGGGTTAATTCCGCACGCAGTGATGGCGTGTTGGCTAAAATAAGCACCACAACTAAAGCAACAGATGCAATAATCTGAATAACGGGGTTAGCAATCGCTTGAGCAGAAACAAGCTTCATGGTCTGGCGACGCATTTGATTACTCACATTATCAAAGCGTTCTTTTTCTACTTGTTGACCACCGTAGCTTAATACGACTTTATGACCTTTAAGCATTTGCTCAGCAGATGATGTTACTGATCCCATCGCATCTTGCATATCACGTGAAATTTTACGAAAACGTTTTGATACAATACGAATACTGATAGCAACAACAGGAGCAATCACAATCAAAATTGCGGATAATTGCCAACTATTCCAGAACATCAATGCCATTAGGCCAATAATAGATGCACCTTCACGAACAATACTCACTAATGCACTACTGGTAGCTGACGCAACTTGCTCTGAATCGTAGGTAATACGAGATAACAATGCCCCTGAAGATTCTTTGTCAAAAAAAGCGACAGGCATTTTCATGAAGTGCTGGAATAACTGACGACGTAAACTCATTACAACGTTACCAGAAACCCAAGATAGGCAATAAGTGGACACAAAACCACTCACACCACGTAGGATCATTAAGCCAATTAAATATATTGGCATCATCGCAAGGAAATCAGAATCGATTTTATCGAGCCCGCCAAAGCTTTCATCAAGCAGTGGCTTGATCATTGAAAGCATTAAAGTATCACCAACCGCATTGATGATAAGCGCGATAATTGCAACAGCAAGGCCAGCTTTATAAATGCTAATATAGGGCCATAAACGCTTGTACGTTTCGCTTGATGATTTTTCTGTTAATTGAGTCATGAAAACCAATTTATTTCTAATACAGTCTATATATTCTACCCTTAACTTCCCTCTCTACCAAATTTGTACCTCATCCTTTTGAAAAATTTATTTTTTGCGCAAAAAAACAACAGTGACAAGAAGAGTTTTACTTCAGTTATTAACATGCTGGTTAAAAACACAACATTCATAACCAGTTAGGGCGGTACCACTGTGTGGCTGAGTGTTGTCGCTCAGTAATAACTTGGTAGTTATGATCGCTAATCGTCACGGTTATTTGCCCAGAGTTTCCTGTTGATAGCCATTCAATCCCCCGGTCCTGATACCTTGCTTGAATACTTTTTGCTGGCAAATTCCACGCATTATAATAACTGGTTGAAGCAATCGCTAAAGAGGGCTCTATCGTGTCAATTAAGGTATGAGTTGATGAGGTTTTACTACCATGATGAGGAACTAACAAAATATCAGCATCCAGTGTCGGTGCACTTTTTAACATCATCAACTCGGCAATTGCATCGATATCACCGGTTAATAACATAGATGGGCCTTGAAGATCACTGTTTTGAATATGGATAACACATGAATGAGGATTTCGAGCATGAAACACGCGCTGTAAAGGCCATTGGACAGTGAACGTTAAACCTTGCCAATGCCATGCTTGACCCTTCTGACATGGCAAATATCCCTTTTCAAAGTTACTGCTGTACTTATATTGCGGTGATAACTTTTCAGTTATGAGTGTTTTTCCACCTGCATGATCACTATCATCATGACTGATAATTAAATAATCTAATTGCTTTATACCTAGCTGTGCCAAAATCGGTAAAATAGTGGTTTCAGCAACCGCTCTATCCTCCCATCGATTGCCTGTATCATATAATACAGCCTTGTTATTTTTGATAATTAGTACCGCTAACCCGTGTCCAACATCGATTACCAACATTTTCCAATGCGACTTTACCGGCTCTTTAATAAACCAACACAATGTAATTACCACCACTGAGCTATATAGCCACTTAAATGAAGATAAAGGCAATAACATCCATGCCACAAAAACGATGATTATCCCCCAAAGTAAAGGTGTTAGATGCACAGACAATGGATACCACGCACCTTCTAACCATTGGATCCCTTCAACGATAGGAATTAAAGACCAGTCAGCACATTGCCAAAACAATGAAGAAATAGCTGGAAACCATAACGTGAGCAGTGCTAATAACACTAAAGGAACAGTGATGGTACTAACCAAAGGTACAGCAACTATATTAGCAATTGGGGCTGCCAACGATAACCCACCGAACCATAACCATTGTATTGGTAACATCAGCACCAATAACCAAAGCTGAATTTTTGCTAATTGAAGTAAAAACACTTTGAAGTGATTATTCGATATCGAGTTATCAAATACGACTCTTCCAACAAAGTACCGCTGACTTAAGCTATATAGTATTAAAACGCCAACGGCATAAAACGATAGCCAGAAAGAAGCACTATAAATGGAGAATGGATCAATAAATAAACTTAGTGCTAACGCAGTTAATAATAGTTGCCAATGCCGCCAATACACCCCAGTTGTTGTCAATATTCCGAGAAATATACACATAATTAATGCACGTATAGTCGGCGTAGTGAAACCACTTAACCATGCATAGGAAAATGCGATACATAATCCTGTCAGCATCGGTAACCAAATAAAGTAACGCTTCTGAGGCAAGAAGAGTTTAGATTTTAGGCCTATTTGCCACCCCAATAACATGGCAAGTGCTATGTGTAGCCCTGAAATAGCTAACAAATGAGCAGTACCACTGTCTCTTAAATGAAGCCAATCTTCTTTAGTTAACCCACTTCGGTCACCAAACGCTAATGCTAATAGATAAGCTTTATTCGGCATATTTTCGACATAACTTAACGCTTTATCATAAAGTCGCTGTCGCCAAGTTATTCTTGATGGGAGTAATAATGGCAACGATGATAATCGATGACGCACCACAGCTTTACCATGAACATTTCGACTCATTGCATATTGTTCAGCATCAAATCCAGCTTGATTTACACGCCCAACAATTCGACTTAACTTAACAGGTAAGCGCCAAATTTGACCTTGTTTTAATGATGGCGCATCTCGCCAGATCAGCAATAACTTATGAGATGCATCTAAAACAGGATTATCAGGCGAAGAATGAAAATAATTATCAACAACCTCCACCTCAATATTTGAAATTGGTATATTTTTATTTATTACAGCACTAATACGAACATTTATGATAAGATTTGTGCGATTTAGCGGAATGTCTTCAACTTTTTTAAGATATTGTTCGGCACATAACACCGCTAAAAAAGCACTTATTGAAAACCAGAAAATAAAATGGTTTTTACAATAATAAAAAATAACAAGACTGACTATTATTGCTGTCATATACCACCAGTACGGTGGTAAAAATGATAACCAATGCAGTGAATGAAAACCTATTGCGATACCTAATGCTATTTGTAACATGCTGTTATCGCCATTTTAATAAATATTAATTATGCCTAGACATCTTATTAAAAAGTTCTTACCAAGCCATGAAGTAATTAAGCGCCAAAAAGCACTTAAGATCTTTGGTAATGTACTTTATAACCCGAACTTATGGTGCTTAAACCGTCGTTCTGCGTCAGGTGCATTTGCCGTTGGCTTATTCATGGCTTTCGTCCCACTTCCTAGTCAAATGATTATGGCGGCTGGGTTAGCTATTTTATTTGGTGTAAATTTACCTCTTTCAGTTGCTCTCGTTTGGGTAAGTAACCCTGTGACTATGCCTGTTTTATTCTATGGTGCTTACAAGTTAGGCGCTTGGGTATTGAATAGCCCTAATGTCGCGTTCCATTTTGAGCTTTCATGGGATTTTTTACTCAACCAAATGAGCCAAATTGGTCCCCCATTTTTACTTGGCTGCTTTATTTGTAGCGTAGTATCAGCACTTATTGGCTATTTTGGCATCCGTAGCTTATGGCGTTATTCTGTTGTTAGAAGCTGGAATAAACGTAAATTCCGAATTGGTAAGGCTCACTGATTTCAATACCCTTCAAATATAAAGAATCAAAAGCCTCTATGACGAGAGGCTTTCTTCTTTCATCTCTATTTTTTTAGATCAAAAAAGCACATTTAATTACCCACCTGTTTCATTTCTCAAAATTTTCACTGCCAGTTCAATTTTCGTTAATACTCACTATCCCTTTTCATTACATGTTGTATTCAAAAACTTAAATTACTGTTTATCAGTAGATATTTTACTAGCTAATCAAATAATTACGTCTAGTATTAGGAAAAACATTTAAATCACACATTTTTACTTTTAAGGTGCTTATTATGGATAACCCAGTGAGTTCAATGCTTAGCAAAGGCTGGAAATGGTTTATTATTGTTGGTGTTATTGTCGCATTAGCTGGCGTGTTTGCAATTAGCTTACCTATTGCAGCGGGCATGACAATCACAACAATAGTAGGGACTATTTTCCTTGTGATTGGTCTAGTACAGGTCTATCACACCTTTAGTATTCATGATTGGAAAACTAAAATTTGGTACGTTATTAGCGCACTATTCTATTTAATTGGTGGCTTATTTATTCTAAGTCAGCCTTTTGTTGGCTTAGTCACTATTACCGTATTAATGATTGCTACAATGATTTTCAACGGTGTTACTCGTATGCTGTTTGGCTTTAATAGTCGTAAACACCTTGCAGGTTGGCGCTGGATTGTAATTAGCGGTTTGGTTTCGACCGCTATTGGTGTCTATTTCTTTACTCTGATGAATAATCCAGAATTCTCTATGTCATTACTGGGTATTTTTGTTGGTGTATCGCTACTATTTGAAGGTTTCAGCTTCATTTTCATTGGTACCCAAATGAAAAAAGTGATTCAAAATAAATAACATAAAAATAGAACCTAGATAAAAAGCCTCAATATTTTTGATATTGAGGCTTTTTTAAATTCAGTTACCGTAAAGTATTTGCAATATTTGTATACAACTAAGCGTTTGCTTTTTAGTTGTAATTTCAGTACTAATAACGCCGCAGATTACTTTAATTAAGATATAGCAATGCCGTGTATTCAACGATTATACGTTTTCTCATTATTGCTTAGTTGCGCTTTCTTTCATCACTGTGCATCTGCAACAGCAAGTGCCATAAATACAAACCAATACCTTATACAAACGGCACCAATAACGTCTGTTGACCCTACTTTTATATCTTCAACACAGCGCCATCGTGTTTTACTTTCATTACCTAAACTGGTGATCTCTTCGTTGTCTCATCAACGTGATCATTTGCTTGCTTTGTTACAACAAAAGAGTAATGTTTTACTATCTTACATATTGATACCTATAGAAAAATTTTGTTTAAAACGGAAAAAACTTTTACCTCTAGCCAATTTTCAATTTCGTTTTACACATAGTCGGGAGCCGCTGTTTCACTAACATCAACCGACTTTTTATTTTCTACTTTTATTACAAGGACACATAGATGCTTGATTCATTTGTATCTATTTTTTCTGCGCTCTGGCATCAAGATTTTGTGGCATTACAAAACCCAGAAAGCATGGTGATGATTTATGTTTGTGTAACATTTGTCATTTGGTTAGAAAGTGCATTTTTACCGGCAGCCCCCCTACCTTGTGATAGCATCGTGATACTTGCAGGTACATTAGGTGCGATGGGGATCATCGATTTTAAATTGATTGTCTTCTTACTAATAGTGGCATCTGCCATCGGTAGTTGGCTGGCTTATTTGCAAGGTCGCTGGCTGGATCATTTGCCAAAAGTAAAAGGCTGGGTGAATATGGTGCCACCTCATCGAATGAAGACGGTGGATAATTTACTTATTCGTCATGGTATTGTTGCATTGTTTACCGCACGATTTATTCCTGTTGTCCGCCCTTTATTACCTTTAATGATGGGATTTAGGATTAAAAATCAGGCTCACTTTTTCCGTTTTGCTTGGTTAAGTGCCACAGCTTGGGTATTACTATTAACAGGGTTAGGTTATTTATTAACACTTCTTCCAGAAAAAATAGCCAAAGTAGCAACAATGGTATTGATGGTTGCACCATTTGTTACTCTCGCTATTGCTATTGTCAGCTTATCAAGTACTTGGCTTTTAAAACGATTTAAAAAGTCTAAAGCACTACCTTAATAACTGAAAAGTCTGCTTATAGATCACGCTTAATGCGATACGTTAAGCAGACTTGCTTTTAATGCGGCATACCATTTATCTTCTCCTTCTACCTTCTACCTTCTACCTTCTACAACGTTATATATATCATCCTTACACGCTTCAACTTTATTGGATTAATGGAGCCTTTGTTCGACTTATTCACTGAATTTTAACTACAAAAAAACCCGCTCAAAGCGGGTTTTTATTACATCGTAATTGTGTTTAAACTTAGAAGTAGAAACGAGTACCGAATACGATATTAGTTAGGCTGTTCTTAGCTTGCTCGCTTGAGTAAGAATCACCAGAGAAGATCTTATCAGTTGCGATGCTGTAGTTAACTTCAGAAGTGATAGCAACGTTAGGGTTAATAAAGTATTTAACACCAGCAGAGAACTTAGCATTTGCGCCCCAGTTGCTGTCAGAACCTTCGTTGCTTAGAGATAGACCGCCAACTTCAGCAGCAGCACCTACGTAAGGAACCCAGTTAGTAGAGTTCACGAAGTTGTACTCTGTGAATACACCTAGCTGACCGCTAAGTTCGTCATTAGCGTCTTGAGCACGAACAGTCGCAGTACCACCTACTTCCCAGTTATCTTTAACGAAAGTACCGTAAGTACCGTTAATATCAGCGTGCCAACCACTACCTAGTTTAGCGTTACCTTGTACACCGATTTCTTGAGTACCAGCTGGTAGTTGAACGGCTGCTTGTGCTGCTACAGGAGCTAATACAGATAGTGCCACTAGAAGGCTTAGTGCATTCTTTTTCATTGTTTTTCCTAAATGTTTTTACTTTTTAAACAAGTTACCTACTTAAATGAAATCCATTTACAACGTTACGTTATTTAAATAGAGAAGTAACAATCCGTATACGACAACTTGTATCCATAAATCAGTGGCGACAAAATTAGCACGCAGTTTCATGCATGTTAAATGAAACAACTTAATTAATTTTCAAATGAACACCATTCACAATTTATAAGTAAAAAGGTTTAATTTTTCAGTAGATGACAAAAAAAGCGAATAAAAAAACAACAAAACGGTAAATAAAAAAGCATTATGAAAAATAAAATAAAAATAAAATTCACAAAAAACAAAACATTGTGAATATTATTTATTTATCGTCCAAATAATCACCACTAAAACTCAAGTAAGAACATTTTATCAGTATGTTTTTTGTTCTTTATCTTTATCACGTAGGACACTTCATCTATTTTTCATTAACCAACCCGCTAAGTTAAATCGAATACTGACAGCAACTTTTCTCTATTAATAAGATAACAAGATCGCTTAAACACATATCAATAATGACAATACTTCCAGTTATTATGATTCAACAGTCGCAAATACACTTCATTGAAAAGCGAAATGTTAACACTAGAAGAATATGTGTAGCTTAATCTATAGATACAAAAACGGAGCCAATGTGGCTCCGTTTAATAAAGATAGTGCAATAAGCCTATTTAGCACTTAGCACTCTGGCAGGTTGCAAACTACTTGCCCGACGAGCTGGATACCAAGTAGCTACAAGGCTGAGTATAATTGCTGTTATAGATACAATTAACACGTCTTTATAAGCTAACTGAGTTGGTAGGAAATCAATAAAATAAATATCTCCCGATAAGAACCGGTGACCAATTATCTTTTCTATTACTCGAACTATATGAGTTAAGTTAACAGCTAATAAACAACCAAATATTGACCCCATCACGCTACCTAACACACCAGATAATACGCCATGCCAAATAAAGATGGATTTCACTAAGCGATCACTTGCACCCATGGTTCTTAATATCGCGATATCAGAAGCTCGATCTTTCACAGCCATCATCAAAGTTGAAACGATGTTGAAACACGCAACCCCGATAACCAATACCATGACTAAATACATAATCGTACGAACTAACTGAATATCACGGTACATGTAGCCGTATTGTTGTGTCCAACTTTTCAGATAAACATAGACGGGAAGCGTATTACCCACCTCTTTAACAATACGCTGCGCTTCTAGGACTTTGTCTACATTAATTTGAATACCAGAGACACCTTGCCCCATATCCATGTACTTTTGTGCATCAGCCAATGGCACTATCGCCAGTTTATGATCAATTTCTCCCCCAAGCGCTAAAATACCTGACACTTGTAATCGAATTCGATGAGGAGCCCGAAGCTGGGTCATTTCGGGGTCAGCATTAGGGATCATTGCGGTTAACCAATCCCCCACTTTCACGTTAAGACTTTTCGCAACACCTTGACCTAAAATGACTTCTTTTTTACCTGCGGTAAATTTGCTCCACGCATCATTTAAAACATAGCGCGGTAATTCACTTACTTTAAGTTGCTCTTGAGGATTAACACCTCGAACACCGACAGCTTTTAGCTTTGTGCCTTTTTCAAGTAATGCTGTAAATTCAACATAAGGCGCAGCCGCTGTCACATCTGGATGTTTTTCTATTTGTTTAACTAACGGTTGCCAATTATTTAAAGGAGGCTCTACCGCCTGTAATTCACCTTGTGGGATCACAGATAACACACGGCTTTGTAGTTCACGTTCAAAACCATTCATTGCTGACAAGCCAACAATGATCACCGCAACACCGACGGCAATACCTAACATGGATGACATTGAAATAAATGACACCATTCGGTTACGTTTTTTCGAACGATTAAAACGACTACCTATATATAGAGAAAGAGGGCGAAACATTAAGCCTCCACAACGACTTGAGATAACACGCCATCTTGCATATGCATACAACGGTCGAGCTTTGCCGCTAATGCACTATCATGGGTAACGACTAAAAATGCGGTACCTGATTCTGCATTTAATTTACGCATCAAGTCATAAATTTCTAATGCTGTTTTATGATCAAGATTACCCGTAGGTTCATCAGCTAAAACAATAGAAGGATTGTTTACCAAAGCACGCGCAATGGCGACACGTTGGCGTTCACCACCACTCAATTCTGAAGGGCGGTGCTCATAACGATGACTAAGACCCACTAAAGACAGCATATCTTGTGCACATGTCCGCGCTTGACTTACACTTTTACCACCAATTAACAACGGCATAGCGACATTTTCAACGGCAGTGAAGTCTGCAAGTAAGTGGTGAAACTGGTATACAAAGCCAATTTCTTGATTACGAATTTTCGCTTGTTTGTTCGCACTTAAAATATCTAAGCGCTGCCCTTTAAAGAACACTTCCCCATCAGTAGGTTCATCTAATGCCCCTAAAATGTGCAACAGTGTACTTTTTCCTGAGCCAGATGATCCTACGATAGCAACCAACTCATTGTCAGCAATTTCTAAATCAACTTGCTTTAAAACTTCAGTCTCAAACTGCCCTTCTTTATAGGTTTTACAAAGTTGGTGACAAGATAACAACGCATTATTCATAACGAAGAGCCTCAGCAGGACGGACAGCGGCCGCACGATAAGAAGGAAAAACAGTCGCTAATAAACTCAAGCTTATAGCGCCTAAAATAACAAACATAATTTGCATCGGTTCAATCAAGGTTGGTAATGTGCCACCGATCGATGCTAAATCAACACCCAACACAGAGATAATGGTATTGAGATAATGCGCGACTAACGCGCCGAGCAAACCACCTAATAATGCACCGATAACACCACTACTTGCACCTTGAACAATAAAAATCGTCAAGACTTGGCGGTGAGTCATACCTTGGGTTTTTAATATTGCAACTTCTGATTGTTTCTCCATCACCACCATCACTAAAGCAGAAATGATGTTAAAAGCCGCCACACCAATGATCAAACCAAGCATCAAGCCCATCATATTCTTTTCCATTTTTACAGCTTGGAAAAGTTCACCGCGCTGCTCGCGCCAATCAGACCACGTCCAATCATTAGGTAATTTCAATTTAGCTAATTCAGGAACAACGAATGGATCATCAAGGTATAAACGCCAACCTGTCATTTGATCCTGCTTATAGCGTAACAAACGTCCTGCATCTGAAATATTGGTGTATACCAATTGTTTATCAACATCAGAGCCAGTGTCATAAATACCTGAAACTTCAAACTTTCGTTGGCTCGGCATACGACCAATTGGCGTAAATTGACTTGCACTGGTCACCATTAAACGAATTTTATCGCCAGGTTGAACACCTAGTTCAACGGCCAACGCTTGGCCAATAACAACTTTAAAACTTCCAGGAGTAAGATCACTTAAGCGCCCCACCATCATATGACGTGAGATGGGATCATATTGATTAGGTTCAATACCAATCATCGTGCCAGCGGAAATTGAGTTTGCGCTTTGAATAATCGCTTCACCGCGTGTGATCGCCGTTACATCTGTCACATGTGGCAATTTTTTTAACACTTCAGGTGCGTTTTCTGATAACGGTACTCGTCCATCTGCGCTCGATACGACGGCTTGCGGTAGAACACCTAAAATTCGACCTTTTAGCTGATCTTCAAAGCCGTTCATCACAGACATAACGGTAATTAACGCTATTACACCAATAGTAATACCGGCTGTAGACATATAAGAGACAAAGCGACTAAAACGATCGCCTGATCGACCACGTAAATAACGTAAGCCAATAAAAAAAGAAACTGGATGAAACATAGGATTGAGAAACCACTCCTTTATTAGGTTGGTAAAGAATACTCGTTCACATCATCAATTACCATCCGACATGGTAAATGTAATGTAAATTCAGTGACTAAATGATAAACACTTACGCCGCTTTTCTTGCTCTAGTATGATTGCTAAGTAATAATCAGTTCAATTAAATCAAGCTTTATATGCTGTGGCTGTAAGTTATGACATCCGCTCCTATTATTAGTTTGAAATAGGATTTATTCACAGTGAGTGCGTTATGACACAACAAGATGAGTATTTTTCAGTCCAGCTAGGGCTTACTATTAACGTTGAACGTTTATCATCTAATGAAAGCGTACCTGACGAACAAGATTTCAATGCCGAAATTCCGCCTTTATTTCGTATTGCCAGCGAGTGTTCGACGTTAGAAGATAATGCCGATCGTTTATTCGCCAGTTTCAATAAAAATGAAACACAAGCATTAACGGATTACCTTGCAGCACAAAACAGTAAAATTAATCTATTACTGTCTTATGTCTTATCGCAGCAAGATGATCCTACCTATCGTTTTACTACCTTAACTTTTGGCGCAAGTAACCTTAGTTTTACCAGTTCATCTTCCTATCAGGTTGGCACTAATGTTAGAGTGAAACTGTTTTTAGATTACCCAGCCGCTGCTATTTTTTGCTACGCTGAAGTCACCGAAAGTATTGCTAGCGATGAGCAATTTATCATTAAATTGCGTTATACCCGTTTGCTTGAAGATGATCGAGATTTGCTGATCCGCGCCGCTTTATATAGCCAGCAAAAACTTTTACGCCAACGTGCTCAACAACGACAATTAAATAATAACGATGAATAATAAACACTTACTTTCTATACCCTTACCTAGTAAGGCTGGGGATAACCGTTATATCGGTAATATCAAGGGTGCAGCCCTTGCACTGTCTTTTGCAGAAGTTGCAGCATCACACAAAGGCCCTGTTCTTGCAGTGGTTCCTGATACCCAAACAGCCTTAAAACTTCAGCCAGAAATCACGCAATTTTGCGATGTTGAGGTGAACGTTTTTCCAGATTGGGAAACCCTGCCTTATGATAATTTCTCTCCACACCAAGATATTATTTCTGAACGTTTAGCGCGTTTATACAAAATGCCAAGCCAAAAATCTGGCATTATTCTGGTTCCGATCAGTACCTTACTTCAGCGTCAAACCCCAAGAGAATTCATCCACCAGCATGCTTTAATCGTAAAAGCTGGCGATCGAATGTCACTTGAAAAACTGCGCTTACAGCTTGAAGTATCTGGTTATCGCCATGTCGATCAAGTGATGGAGCATGGCGAGTATGCCAGCCGAGGCTCGCTGCTTGATTTGTTCCCAATGGGTAGTCAATCTCCTTATCGTATCGATTTTTTTGACGATGAAGTCGACTCTATTCGTCAATTTGATCCAGATAACCAACGTTCTACCGGTGAAATTGATAGTATCGATTTATTACCTGCGCATGAGTTCCCAACTGATGATATCGCAGTAGAAAACTTCCGCATGCGCTGGCGTGAACGTTTTGAAGCTCGTCGTGAACCAGAATCTATTTATCAACAAGTCAGCAAACGCACATGGCCTGCAGGTATTGAATACTGGCAACCACTGTTTTTTGATAAAACAGAAACCTTATTTGATTACTTACCTGACACGTCTTTACTTATCACGTTAGGTGATTTAGAGCCTGCCGTTGATAGCTTTTTAGCCGATGCTGAATACCGTTACGATCAACGTCGTGTTGATCCATTACGTCCTTTACTTGAACCTAAAGAACTATGGCTAACAAAAGATGAAATGTTCACAGGCTTTAAGAACCTGCCTCGCGTTCGTATTCAGTCTGAGCCTGTCGATAGCCAAAAAGCTGGCCGTTTTAATCCTGAATTAAAACCCGTACCAAACATCACAATTAATCATCAACTTAAAGAGCCGTTTGCTGAACTAAGACGCTTTGATGAGCAATTCCAAGGCAAAGTCATTTTCTCTGTTGCCTCTGAAGGCCGTCGAGAAGCACTGCTAGATCTATTAGCACGGATCAAAGTTCGTCCATTGGTTTGTAAAACCTTAGATGAAGCCCTTGATAACCCGACTAAACATAGCCTTGTTATCGGCTCGGCTGAAAATGGCTTTATTCTTGATGATCCTGCTGTTGCGTTCTTGTGTGAAAGTGACTTACTTGGTGAACGTATTGTTCAACGTCGTCGCCGCGACGATAAAAAAACCACGGTCAATGCCGATACGATCATCCGTAACCTTGCTGAACTGCAAGTGGGGCAACCTGTCGTTCACATTGATCACGGCATAGGACGTTACCAAGGTTTACAAACCCTTGAAGCGGGCGGTATTAAAACCGAGTATGTGACACTTGAATATCAAGGTGGCGCTAAACTCTATGTTCCTGTTGCATCACTACATTTAATTAGCAGTTACTCTGGTGGCGCTGAAGATACCGCACCTATTCATAAATTAGGTGGTGAAACATGGTCTAAAGCTCGCCGAAAAGCTGCAGAGAAAGTACGTGATGTGGCGGCTGAATTACTGGATGTTTACGCTAAACGTGAATTAAAACCAGGCGTTAAATTTACCCTAGATCGTGAGGCGTACGCTGAATTCAGCGCAGGTTTCCCATATGAAGAAACCTACGATCAAGCCTTAGCAATTAACGCAGTTCTGTCTGATATGTGTCAAACCAAGGTTATGGATCGCCTTGTTTGTGGTGATGTGGGCTTTGGTAAAACGGAAGTCGCCATGCGTGCTGCATTTGTGGCCGTTGATAATAACAAACAGGTTACAGTGTTAGTGCCAACTACCCTATTGGCACAACAACACTTTGAAAACTTCCGTGACCGTTTTGCAAATACGCCAGTGCGTGTCGAGGTATTATCTCGATTTAAAACAGCAAAAGAGCAAAAACAAATTTTAGCGGATGTCGAAGAAGGTAAAATCGACATCTTAATTGGTACTCATAAGCTACTAAACAGCAGTGTGAACTACCATGATTTAGGCTTATTGATTGTCGATGAAGAGCACCGTTTTGGTGTTCGTCAGAAAGAGAAAATCAAAGCGATTCGTGCCAATGTCGATATCTTAACCTTAACGGCAACACCGATTCCTCGTACATTAAACATGGCAATGAGTGGGATGCGCGATCTTTCGATTATCGCCACGCCACCGGCTCGTCGTTTAGCGATCAAAACATTTGTTCGCCAATCCGATGATGCCGTTATTCGTGAAGCAGTGCTACGTGAAATCAGCCGTGGTGGTCAGGTTTACTTCCTGCATAACGAAGTCGATAGCATTGAAAAAACGACCGAAGATTTAGCAAAATTGATCCCTGAAGCCCGTATTACCTTTGCTCACGGGCAAATGCGCGAGCGTGAACTCGAAAAGATCATGGGCGATTTTTACCACCAGCGTTTTAATGTACTAGTGTGTACCACTATTATTGAAACTGGTATCGATGTCCCTACTGCTAATACCATTATTATGGATCGTGCAGATAATCTTGGCTTGGCTCAGTTACACCAATTACGTGGTCGTGTTGGTCGTTCTCACCACCAAGCTTATGCTTATCTATTAACACCACATCCAAAGCGTATGACGAAAGATGCGGTGAAACGCCTTGAAGCCATTTCTTCTCTTGAAGATCTTGGTGCAGGCTTTACGTTAGCAACCCATGATTTAGAGATTCGTGGTGCTGGTGAATTACTTGGTGACGAACAGAGTGGTCAAATTCAGTCGGTTGGCTTTAGCCTCTTTATGGAAATGTTAGAACAAGCCGTTGAAGCCCTAAAAGAAGGTAAAGAGCCTTCGTTAGATGATCTACTTAAACAGCAAACAGAAGTTGAGTTACGTATTCCAGCATTACTACCTGATGACTACATCCCTGATATTAATACCCGTTTATCACTTTACAAGCGCATCGCAAGTACTAGTGATGACAACGAGATAAACGAAATTAAAGTCGAGCTAATTGACCGATTTGGCTTATTACCAGAAGCGGCATCGAACTTACTGACAGTAAACAGTGTCAAACTTAAAGCAGCAACGCTTGGTATTAAGAAAATCGAGAACGGTGAAAAAGGCGGCTATTTCGAATTTGATCAAAATGCAGCAATCAATCCAACCTTCCTTGTTGGTTTACTGCAAACCCAGCCAAATATTTTCAGAATGGAAGGCCCAACAAAACTGAAAATAATTGCTGAGCAAAGTGATCGTAAAAAGCGAATTAAGTTCCTTGAAGATCTTCTTGAACAATTTCGTCAGCACATGGTGTAAGTAAACCATCCTCTAAAGTACTGACCGAGCAAGGTCAGTACTTTATATTTACATACTTCCCCAATTTCGGCAGGATAGCTATGAAACTTGATTTCGAAATCTCTACTCCTCGGCTCATTCTTCGCCCATTTAAAAATGCTGATCTCAATGATTTTCTCGCAGCCGTACATGACTCAGTTAATGAACTCAGTCCATGGCTTGAATGGTGTGATAATAGCTTTGATCAACATGATGCCCATGAATGGATCAGTGCAAGTCGACTCAGCTGGCAAACCGATTTTAGCTATGAATTTGCCATCTTTAGTCGCTTTGATGATGCGTTTATTGGGACAGTTTCTCTTAGTGCGATTATTCCTATGACCAATAGTGCAAACTTAGGCTATTGGATAAAAACAGGTTGTCATCGACAAGGGTTTGCGACTGAAGCGAATATTGCAGCCGTACAATTTGCTTTTCAAATGTTGGGTTTAACGCGCTTAGAAATCATTACGCATATCGATAATTATGCAAGCCAAAAAACAGCAAAAGCGTGCAATGCTAAATTTGAATGTGAAGCGCGTAATCGCATTTATTATCATAATAAACCGCTTGATGGTCTTGTTTATTCGCTAGTACCAAGCGATTTATTCACTTAAATTAAAAAGCTGCATTTAAGATACACTTTATTATCACACATCAACATTTCCTTTATGTCCTTCACTTATGCTGTATTCGTAAACAATCTTGAAGGACAACTCCCCGATGAATACATATCACGCTCACGATATCCTTAATTTACTGATCGAATCTCAACAGCCGTACACAATAGAAACATTGAAAGTAAAAATTGCGAATAGCTACGGCGCTGATGCGACGTTTTACACCTGTAAGTTAAAAGATTTAACGATTGAACAATTGTTAGAATTTTTTGTTGCTAAGAACAAAGTGACAATTACAGATGGCATCGTTACGACTAACATTGCCAATATGTGTCACCATTAAACGATTAAGCACAACATTCTTTACAGTTTCATGCTGTTAGAAAAACGACACAGTGGTAAGATGCAAGAAATTCATTTGTAAGGAAACTATTGTGTCCAAAATTGTTATTGCCGTTATTGTTGCCGTATTACTCGCTTTCTTCCTTTATCGTTCATACAACAATAAGCAAGTTGCTGCTGAAAACATCAAACAAGGTGAAGCTTTTCTTGCGGAAAATAAATTAAAAGAAGGCGTACAAACGACGCCTTCTGGTCTGCAATACCTTGTTTTACAAAAAGGAACAGGGACTGAACACCCTAAAGCGACAGATAGCGTAACAGTGCATTACCACGGTACTTTAATTAATGGCACTGTGTTTGATAGCTCAGTCGATCGTGGTGAAAAAATTTCATTTCCACTTAACCGTGTGATCAAAGGTTGGACGGAAGGCTTACAACATATGGTTGTTGGTGAAAAAATGCGTTTCTTCATTCCAGCTAATCTAGCTTATGGTAATAACGGTGCAGGTAGCATTCCACCTGGCTCAGTGCTCATTTTTGATGTTGAGTTATTTAAAATCAACTAATAGAAAACAGATATAAACAAAAACGCCAGCAAAAATGCTGGCGTTTTTTATGTCACTATTTAAACCACTATCACTAACTTAGTGCAGCTTTAAACTTGGGCGAAGTACACGGTTTATACGGCTTACTAACATAATAAGTCCTGTTTTAAACATGCCATGTAGCGCCATTTGGTGCATACGGTATAGTGAGATATACACCATACGTGCTATGCGCCCTTCTACCATCATTGAACCTTTTGATAAGTTACCCATTAGGCTGCCAACAGTTGAGAAACGGCTTAGTGATACTAATGAGCCATGATCGCTATACACATACGGTTTCTGTTCACGATCTGTGATTTTCGCAACAATGTTTGAGAAACAGCGACTTGCCATTTGGTGTGCCGCTTGCGCACGAGGTGGAACAAATGAACCATCTTCCTGCACACAAGATGCCAAATCACCAATCACATAAATATTATCATCACGGGTCGTTTGTAGCGTTGGTTTAACTACTAACTGATTAATACGGTTCGTTTCAAGCCCTGCAATATCTTTCATGAAATCAGGTGCTTTGATACCGGCAGCCCATACCATGATTTGTGCTGGAATATGATCGCCATCTTTTGTGGTTAAGCCTGTTTCATCAGCCTTAGTTACCATAGTACCAGTACGTACGGTTACACCCAGCTTAGTTAACTCGTTATGCGCCGCTTGAGAAATACGCGGAGGTAGTGCAGGAAGAATACGATCGCCAGCTTCAACTAGGTTTACGTTTAGACGAGAGCTATCTAAGTCACCAAAACCATAGTTATGTAACTCTTGTACTGCATTGTGAAGCTCTGCTGATAATTCAACACCAGTAGCGCCAGCACCAACAATTGCGATATCAACTGTCTTTTGATCTTTGTTTCCATGTAACTTCATGAATTGGTTGTTCATTTCAGTACGGAAACGGTGTGCTTGCTCTGGGCTATCAAGGAAAATACAGTGGTCACGCACACCCGGAGTATTAAAGTCATTCGATGTAGAACCAATCGCTAACACAAGAATATCGTATTCCAATGTACGCTCAGGTACTAACAGCTCGTTTTGCTTATCAAATAATGCAGCAAGTGTGATCGTTTTATTTTCACGATCTATCGTTTCTAACGAGCCCATTTGAAAATCAAAGTGGTGGTTTTTCGCATGTGCTCGATAGCTAATAGCGTCAACACCTGCATCTAATGAACCTGTTGCTACTTCGTGTAGTAATGGTTTCCATAAGTGGCTTGCACGTCGATCCACTAAAGTAACTTCTGCGCGGCCTTTACGACCAAGGGTACGTCCAAGCTTTGTCGCAAGCTCTAAACCACCAGCACCGCCTCCAACAACAATAATTCGAGTCAAAATCACTTCCTCTCTAATCTTATAAATTTTTTAAAACGACAAATACCTCATTGCATAGCAGACTGTTTTTTGTGGTCTGTTTTGCACGCAAACTGCTAGGCAAAAAGGGATCTGAAGCCAGTAAAGCCACATATGTGTAGGTAGACGGATCTATGATCCGTCTAAAGTGTAGGAGGTAGTATGTTTCGTTATTATTGCGCTTTAAACGCTTTTATTTTTTGTAGATGTTGCGAGATCTTTTTAAACTTATGTGTTTCATTTTCGTCCCACACTATATCATAAAATTGATCTAGCTCATCTTTTGTAGCTTGATTATCTAATACTTCGTCATTAGTTGAAAGTATGCAAAGACAATTACCTGCATTTTTTTTACGAAAATCTTCAACGCATTTCGTCATAATGTCAGTATATTCTTCTGGACGATCAATGCGTCCTTCCATATTTTTTTCCGGATGAAGGTTTGGGTTAAAAATGACTTGTTTAATACCACATAAGAAACCAATTCTTTCGGCCCAATAGCCCCCTAACCCAACCCCACAGATCAGTGGCGTTGTATCTTTATTCTCGTCTACTAACTTATGAACTTCTTTTAGTAAATGCTGCATATCATGCTTTGGATGCAGGGTACTGTAATTTACAAAGCGGATATCAGAATCGATAAACTGTAACTGTAATACCTTTTCATGATTACCAGGGCTTGTTGAATCAAAGCCATGTAGATAAATAATCATATCAATTCCCTCTCGCTAAAGTTTAAAATCATCCGTGCCCTTGTATAGGACGTTATAAATCTACCACTTTCTATATGGTTTAACAGGATAATAATGAAAACTATGATCTTCTTTGCAAACTACGTACATTGATAAAAAACGTTCAGTGCTACTTCTTTTGAATTAACGTCGCGATATCTTTTCTAAGTGACGTGAGTTCACCTTGTAAATGACTTAACTGCTGTGGGCTTAAACTCTCGTTTAACTGTCTCATGATGACAAAACGCTGGATTAAATACTCATCGAGTTGAGTTTGATAAAGCGCATTTTTAAGAGAAAGAATATTTTTCACTTGTTGCTCGATACTCGATGAAAAATTCGGATTAGTACGTTGTTTTAGTATCGTCTTTAATTGTGACAAGTTATCTGTTGCTATGTTTTGAAACATTGTGGATTGCTGTAATTGCAGTTGCGCTAAGTTTAAAATCAGCTGTTTTTGTTGCTTAGTTAGACGTCCAATCCACTCTTGGGCTTTATCTTCAAGTTCATCATAGCGATCTTCAAGGCGTTGCTGTGGATTTTTAGATAAACGCTCTTCACGTCGCTCTGCTATCTCTTTTTCAATCGCTTGGACACTGGCTGTAACTTGTGACGTACTCATTGTTTTTACAACATCAATGATCGGTGAAACAAAAACCAGAGCTGATGCTTCCCCTGCTTGTGTAAAACGCTGATGGTAATTAGCAATTTGTGCCGCAGTTAAAGGCTTTTTAAGATCGGTTTGTAAGGCAGAAATCAATTTGTGAAAGACAACTAGTTGCTGCCGTCGATGCTTTACAAGTGCCGATTCAAGGCCTTGCTCTAACGCATCCTGCTGTTGAGAGTCCAAATCAAGATAATCTGATAAGTAATAATCAATCCAGAAATCCAATGAATTGTATACCAATTTAAATGTGCAACCAGATAACATCACACAAATAAAGATTATGCTTATCATTCTTTTCAACATCAGTACGTCTCCTTGTACAAACGTTTCACACTTTATATAACGTCTCTATATACCCATGCTTTTTAACTTGAGCTCTAGCTGTTTGGCTTGTTGTAAATATTCATCATCATGCCAAACTTGGTAACCAACCAAATACCACAGTAATGCTAGGTACTCACACCAAGGCTGCCAGTAATTAACAGCCTCTAACCACTTTAATGTCTCAGTAGATTCCGAAGTGATCTTCTCTTCTCTAGCCAAACAATAATCTTTCACTGCTTTTTCAGGGCTAAGTGCATTAGCTAATATAGTCATGGTTAAATCAAGAGAAGGATCACCTGCACAGGCATATTCCCAATCGATAACTTTAGCGCTCATCCCATCAACTAATTGGTCACAGTCATTAGGGACAATAATATTGTAACGCCCTAAATCAAAATGACAGCAGGTATCAGGAAAGTAATGATGAATCTTCTGGTTATCAAAATAATGATAAATAGACATTAATTGTTTTGATTTTAAATCAACAGGAATTGTTTGCCAGTAATGCTCAATACGTTGCTTAATATCTAATCGATGGATGGGAAGCGGTAAAGCATGAATACGCGCTTGTAGTTGGCACAGTTGCTGATTGGTAAATCGTTGATCTGCTTGTTCGCCTTCAAGCCAATCTACAATTAATACTTGTTCATTATTATTTGGATTAGTGTCTAACAATGCATAGGGTTTTGGCGCTAATTCAAAATGTTCAATTAAACGTAATAACTGATATTCATGCGTTCGATTAATACCAAAAGCTTGAGCTGTGCTCGTTAGTGGTCGCCACACGTAATGGGAAGATTGATTATTCGAAGGGTGATACAGGAATAATTTCCAACAGCGATTGGTTAAACCGCCCGCTAATGGGCTCGCTGTTAGAAATTGTGTATCTGGTAGCAGAGACAATAATGTGGGATCAAAACTCTCGTTATCTTTCATTATAATTTCAACATTGCTACCAGATATTTAAGCTAAATTACCAACCTTGAGAGTCTGATTCACTCTTAGGTGCTAAACCTGAATCAGCCCACTCAATTGAACCTGAGTTTGTATCCATCAAACGCATGGTCATTTTATAAAAAGGTACATTTTTACCATCTTCAGACTTGCTAGTATTGCTTACATGACCATACAGCATGTATTGCGCACCTGTCATTTTAGCAAATTGAATCGCAGTACCTTGATTAACAAAACGATCATTTTCACTAAAGTTCATTTGTTTACGCACTGCATCAACGCGAGACTTATCGACTAAGTTGAATTTACCCGAACGTGAAATTTTAGACTTAATCGTGTTAGTAAGCGACTTAGTATCAACATGTCCACTGGCATTGTTTTGAATATTATCAACAATCACAATCGGATGCTTACCGCCTGCTGTAATTGAAGAGACAGCCGGTGATGACAACATCTTTGTTGTTAAGTCCGATGCCGTATTATCAAGATCATTAGAGCCAAAATTTACCGATGGAGTTTCAGGTAAATGCGAATTCACATAATCGACAGTTTGGGCACAACCACCTAATAATGAAGATGCCGCTAATAATGTAAGAACGCTTTTTTTCATTGTTTTACCTTAACAATATTTTATATTAAATCAGTATACTGCTCGACGAACGTAAATACGATATTGGGTAGCTTCAGCTTTATCAGCAACACCTTGTAATATTACTTTACCGTTGCCAGCCAAAGCAAAGGAATGCCATGGTGCAGCACTACCACTGATCTCTAAACCTTGGCCATCATACCAATAAAAACGGTATTGCAAGTTCAGATCTGTGTTAACTTTATTTATTGCCTCTACAGAAGCCTGCATTAAACCATTAACTTTCGTTATATGGGCGTCTTTAAAAACTAAGCTACGTGCTAGAACAGCGTTACCAATAACGACATTTTGATTACTGTTTTCGATACTAATACCAGCATGTTCACTGCTACACCCTGTGAGAATTAATGCTAAAAATAATGTCATTACATACTTCATTACATGCCTCTTATTAGCGTGACAATCAAATTTCTTAGTAACATTATAAGAAAGTCACCAATGATCGTGCGTAGTGCTATTACCCACAAGTTCTTACTAACGAATCTAAATATCAGTATTTACCGTCAAATAACAACGCGTTAAATTTTAATGTTAGTCAACAACGATTACCAATGAAGTTATTGATAAGCCGTAGATATAATCAATACACCGCAATAAAAAAGCCTGAATATCGCACTCTTTACCGCATATACGGCGAGAAGATTAAAGATACTCAAGCTTTGTGTCTATCTAAGGATAATTATTATCCATTACATAACGTTATCAGCACGCCATGACTAGCCAACTAGCATTGGTCCTAAAGGACGTCCACCTAATAGGTGCATGTGGATATGGTAAACTTCTTGACCACCATAAGGGTTACAATTAACGATCAAACGGTAGCCATCTTCTGCCACGCCTTCCTTTTCTGCTAATTTACGAGCAACGGTAAACATACGCCCCATCATCAACTCATCATCGGCTTCCACATCATTGACTGTTGGGATCAATTTATTTGGAATAATTAGGATATGGCTTGGCGCACGAGGATTGATATCACGAAATGCCGTGACTAAGTCATCTTGATACAAAATATCAGTTGGAATTTCTTTACGAATAATTTTACTGAAGATAGTTTCTTCCGCCATTTCTGACTCCATCAACTCATTGTTATTTGTTTAGTTAGTGAGTATGCGTCAGTCAACTCTATTGCGCAATATTGAACATTGTTTTAAAGATTTAATAGAGAAAAAATTTCACGTTTTCGTGTTTTTTTGATGCAGCGATCAAACAATTGAACCCTAAACAAATTTATCTATCAAGACTCAAGCAAAACTGACGATAGTATAGGTTAGAGCTAATTTGATAATTCGATTCGCAAATTTAGCATTGATTGCGAAATAAAGGATTAAGCCATTATCAAATTACATTTATGACTAATAGGTCAGCATTATGATGACACTGACCCTTTGCTAAATATAGGGATATTATGAAGAAATCTAGCCAAACTTCGGTCATACGTCGCATGTACTCAGGTTTTGTGGTTATGGTTGCATTGTTTGTTTTAACCATCGTGCTAATGCTTGATGGAACAAACCGTATCCATAACCAGTTAACAACAGTGACAACAGACGCACTTCCTTTAGTCTCTATATCAAATAAAGTCAGTGTTAAACTTCTTGCCGCAGACAAAACTTTTAAAGACTTTTTAACCAGTCAAGATCTAGCCGCAATGAAAACCTATGAGGCCGACTTTCGTAATGCAACAAGAGACTTCGCTTCTGCACGTAAAGAGCTTGTAGACATTGCTGAAAGTAATCCTGAATTAACATCTTACATTAAAGCGCTAACCGAATTAGAACAACGTTACTTTAGCGAAGCTCAAACCGCGATGGGTAACTATCGCGCACAAATGTTAGCCGGTGATGAGCGCCAACAATCAGCACGACGCTTCCAGCGTTTGCAAGCTGAGCTTAGCATTGGTATGAAAGAATACATTAATGAGCAAGATAATATGGCTGTTAAAATGATGGCTAAAAATTTCTTTGTGAAGTTAAAAGAAACAGAAACCATTACTTCTGACGCCCTTGCTACTGACGATATCAGTAAGATTAAA
Source organism: Photobacterium angustum (assembly GCF_002954615.1). NCBI lineage: Bacteria > Pseudomonadati > Pseudomonadota > Gammaproteobacteria > Vibrionales > Vibrionaceae > Photobacterium > Photobacterium angustum. Next base: position 1,666,087 of record NZ_MSCJ01000001.1, read on the forward strand.
GCAGCAATGAAGGCGAATAAACGCAGTGTAAACCATCTTGCCAACGCATTTCGTAGCTTAACAACCCTACTTTCAGGCTTAAAAGAAACATTCGGTAAATCTGTTACTCAATACACGTTAGATATCGGTAAAAAAGGCGGCGTGCTTGATCAACACTATGAATATATTGAAGCGAAAACGCGCCTTTACGACAACATTGCCACGCTAACTAAAGAAGTTAACCAAGCGCTATCAATCCTTGAGCAATTTAATCAGCAAGCGACCAATCAAATGGATCAAGCGATTGCAACAGCTGATAACACTTACAATCAAGGCGTCACCAAAGCTGTGGGTATTGCGATTGTGGTTATTTTATTAGCCATTTCTATCGGTTGGTATTTAGCGCGAAGTGTACGCCGTCCACTTGTATCTATGCTTAAAACGCTTGAATCATTAACTGATGGTGATATGACACAGCGTACAGAAAGCAGTCAATTCATTGAGTTTAATAAATTAAGTCATCACATCAATACGTTAGCTGGTAACCTTCAACAAATTTTAAGTCAATTAAGCAAAGCATCTGAAGATCTCACTCAAGTTGCAGCAGAAAACCAAAGTACAACAGCACAGGCAAAACAGCGACTCAATGAACAACGAGAGCAAACCGTTTCTGTAGCAACAGCAATGACAGAAATGGAACACTCAGTTACTGACGTATCGCAAAGTGCGCAGAACACAATGGAACGTGTTCATGAGGTAGAACGTGCATCAGCAACAGGTCGTGAAGTGATGAGTAAAAACATCAATATTGCGCATCAGCTTTCAACTCGCTTAGATGACTCTGTAACTGCCGTTGCTGATCTTCAACAAATGAGCAGTAATATTGGCTCTATTTTGGATGTTATTCGTAATATTGCCGACCAAACTAACCTACTTGCACTCAATGCTGCCATTGAAGCGGCTCGTGCTGGCGATCAAGGACGAGGCTTTGCCGTTGTTGCAGATGAAGTACGTGTTCTCGCTAAACGTACCACCGACTCTACCTCTGAGATTGAAGCGATGATCCAAAACCTTCAAGGTAGCTCAGGTCAAGCGATGGAAATGATGCAAAGCTGTGTAACAGAAATGGATAACAGTATTAATCAAGCATCAGATGCCAATAGTGCAATGGAAGAGATCCAAGCGATTATCATTGAAATTAGTCAAATGAGTAGTCAAATTGCACAATCAGCGGAAGAGCAACGTACGACGACTGCCGACATTGCCCGTAGTTTAGAGGATATTAGTCATATTGCTGATACTAACTACAATGCAATGGAAGAAATGGCAGAAGCCAGTACAATGTTAGATAGCTTAGCCACTGAACAAAATAAACTGGTTCATAAATTTAAACTGTAATTTAAGCTAAGCAAATAAATGAAGCCGATCATCAGATCGGCTTTTTTGTTCTAGCGAAAAATTTAGGTTTCACTGAGATGAACATGGCGGCCAGTACAATCAGTCCCGCCCCCACCCATTGAAGCTGTTCAAATCGTTCTCCTAACCACCAATGTGCAAACAAACCACCAAATACAGGCTCTAATCCTAATAAAAAAGAAACTTGGGTTGGACTTGTATGCTTCACCCCATAGTTTTGAAAGTAAAAAGCAAACAAGGTACAAAAAATCACTAGGTAACCAATATACAACCAAAACTCTGGCGCGCTAGGGATGATGAATTGTTCTACAGGGACAGTGAAAACCAATAGGCTAATACAAACAACGGTTACCACTGATAATTGGATAAATGTTGCCACCATAGGATCGCAATGTTGTTGATTCATTTTCTTTTTAGTTGTCACCACAAAAGCTGCACGCCCCAGTGCTGCGATCAAAATGAGAATATTACCGATATTGAACGTTACCGTATTCAGGCTATCTCCTACTAATAACCACACACCGGCAATCGCAATGCATCCGGCAAATAAATCTGTAACCGCAAGTTTATGACGATTAAACAATGCATCAACAGCAGGAGTAAAGATAATAAAAAGGCTAATAAGAAAAGCAGCATTTGAAGCTGTTGTGTGTTTAAGACCATAAGTTTCGGCCAAATAAATAATACTTAATATTCCTCCCGTTGGTGCTAATTGCAGCCAAACCTGTTTATTTAGTTTCTTGCTGACTAAGGGGAATATCACTAAAAGTGTGCAACAAAAACGAATTACCAAAAACATCAACACACCAGTATAAAGCATGGATTCTTTTGCCACACCAAAACTGGTACCCCAAAATACAGCGGCAGCTAGCACACCTATTGTTGCTATTAACGATGTATTCAAAAATACACTTTTATTCTGCTCGACCTGTTCCATTCACACACATCCTTTCTTACACGGTTTTAGTCACTGTTCTTGTAAGATTGAATGGTATATGTTTGACTTGATATTGATAATACCGCTAATAAGCAAAGGATTTGTGACTGATGGACAAAAATAAAATTATTCAACTTCTTCCTGATATTGCAGCCTTTGTCACTGTTGTAGAGTCAGAAAGCTTCAGTCATGCAGCTAAAAAATTGGGAATGACACCATCAGGTGTTAGTCGGCAAATCAGCCGCCTAGAAAAAGAGCTTCAAGTACAACTAATAAAACGCAGTACTCGAAGCCAATCACTCACCATTGCAGGGCAAGAAGCTTACCAATATGGTAAAAATATCCTTCAGCAAGCCCAAGACGTAGTAAATATAGCCAGTAAACAAAAGCAAGATATTGAAGGGGTACTCACCATTGCTTCACCGAAAGCGTTTTGTCGTCAGGTACTTCAACCTCTATTACTAGAATTTGTTGACACTTATCCAAAGCTACAACTAAAAATCCAAGTTACAGACAAACCGATAGACCCGCTCTATCACGACGTAGATGTCGTTTTTAGGTTAACCAACGAGCCTCAAAATAACCTAGTGGCCAAACAGTTAGCCACTAACGATCTGGTATTATGTGCAAGCCCCTATTACCTCGAAAAGAAAGGTACACCAACGCATCCTAAGCAATTAGCCCAGCATGATTGTATCTATCTAGGTGAAACAAATACTGACAATCAATGGCGATTTAAATCTGAAGATGAAGAGCTGAAAGTAACGGTGAATGGTCGCTATATTGTTAATCATACAGAGATGCGTTTAGATGCCGCACTAAATCACTTTGGTATTGCAGTATTGCCTGCATTCGTCGCTCAAAAAGCTTTGCAATCAAAAGCCCTTACTGCAGTCCTTAACGATTGGACACTTCTTGATAATTACCAAGGTACTGTGTTCATGCAATACCTGCCTAATATCAATATGCCTTATCGCCAACGCGTGTTTATCGATTTTATTACCGAAAGATTTTCGTCTGATTTAAGAAAAAAGCTTAGCAACTGCAATTAATTGCTTGTAAGTGTTTTTTATCTCTTGTAAGTTGAACTTAGCGTTCAATAAATAGGCAACACTATGATTTATTCATCTATTTTTACTTGTTACATTTGGCTCCTCAATTCCCTACTGCCATCCGGCCGGTAGAGTTTTGCTATCTGGCTGTGAGTTATGCTCAGCCAGTGACCTCCGCATTTCTCGCAGCATTATTTTCATCTTTAAGCGAGAAATCACATGACATCATCAAATTCAAGCAACAACCCAATTAACGAAAACGTCAGCTCCCCTCATGCTGAACTCAATAAAGGCATTGTTTATGCTCTTATCGGTACTGCTTTATTTTCTATCAAGCCCGTTTTTATCAAACTTGCTTATCAATATGGTGGAGATGCGGTGTCGATTATGTCGTTACGAGCGATAAGTTCTGTGCCGATTTATATCATTATGATGCTATGGCTATTACGAAAAACAGAGCATAGAGATAATCTGAAACAATATGGTTTAGCGGCAAGCGCTATTGGCGTCTTAGGCTACTATGTTGCGTCATACCTTGATATTGCAGCCATGGCGCATATCAGTGCGCAGCTAGAACGACTACTAATTTTTCTATTTCCAAGCTTCGTCGTTTTAATTAGTTGGACTGTCCTAAAACAAAAGCCAGCACAAGGTACATTTAAAGCTATTGCACTTGGCTATATTGGTGTCGCTTTTATTGTTTTTCATGATCTAGGAAGTATGGGGAATAATGTCTTGATAGGAAGTGGATTGGCCATTGCATCCGCATTCGTTTTCGCTTGTTACTTAATCATGAGCAAAAAGTTAATTACCAAAATGGGCAGCCAATTATTTACCTGCATCGGAATGGGATCCGCAGGGATCATTATTTTGATTCAAAGTCAGTGGCAAGGCGTCAATGTGATCGTTCTGGATCCAATGCTTATCCTGCTTGGGATCGCGCTAGGTATCTTTTGTACTGTGTTGCCATCGTTTTTTGTTGCTGCCGCTATGCAAAAATTAAATCCATCACAGCTAAGTTTAACCAGCAACGTTGGCCCTGCTATTACCGCAGTTTTTGCTATCACATTACTTAATGAACCTTTTACTTTTTATCATGCTATAGGCATGCTCTTTGTGGTTTATTCAGTAATAAGCATGAAGAGAAGAGGACAATGATACACAGATTCTAACTAAAGTGCTGTGATCATATTCTCTTTTGGCAAACGATTGCCTTTTAATTCAACAATCAAACCGATTGTTGAATTAATGACCTTTACTTAGCGCAACGATACTTTTAGAATCGGGCAAATTTTTTGGAAGGGAAACAAAATGACAACATTAACGATTACTCGTCCTGATGATTGGCACACACATTTACGTGATGGCGATGTATTAAAAGATACAGTAAGGGATATTAGCCGTTACATGGGGCGCGCGATCATCATGCCTAATTTAATCCCTCCTGTTACTGATACAGAATCTGCTTTAGCTTACCGTGACCGCATTCTTGACGCTCAACCAAGCCCAACTTTTTCACCACTTATGGTTATCTACCTAACAGATAACACATCACCAGAAGAAATTAAGAAAGCCAAAGCATCGGGTCATGTATATGCCGCTAAACTCTATCCTGCTGGCGCAACGACTAACTCAGACTCTGGCGTCACTTCAATTGATAAAATTCGCCCTGCATTAGAAGCGATGCAAGAAGTCGGTATGCCGCTTCTTATTCATGGTGAAGTAACACATAATCATGTTGATATTTTCGACCGTGAAAAAGCATTCCTTGATACTGTACTTGGTCCTATTGTTGAAGAATTTTCATCACTCAAAATTGTACTTGAACACATTACGACAGCAGATGCTGTAAAGTTTGTTCAAAATGCAGGTGACAATGTCGCTGCAACCATTACAGCTCACCACTTAATGTTTAACCGTAACCATATGCTAGCAGGTGGTATTCGCCCACACTTCTACTGCTTGCCTATCTTAAAACGTAACACTCACCAGCAAGCATTAGTGGATGCAGCAACCAGTGGTAGCAAGAAGTTTTTCTTAGGTACCGATACCGCACCGCATGCAAAAGGCATGAAAGAAGCAGCATGTGGTTGTGCTGGCTCTTACACTGCTCACGCAGCTATCGAGCTATATGCCGAAGTCTTTGAACAAGCTGGCGCACTAGATAAGTTAGAAGGTTTTGCTAGCTTCAATGGCCCTGATTTTTACGGCCTACCACGTAATACAGATACGATTACGCTTGTAAAAGAGTCGTGGACAGTAGCAGAAGAAATGCAATTTGGTAGCAACACGGTAGTACCGATTAAAGCGGGTGAGACCATTAGCTGGAAAGTGAACGCTTAACCACTGAAGTAAACCAAACGCTAAACAGCTTTATAAAAATAAAGGCTTCCGAATCGGAAGCCTTTTTAATTGCAGTTAATTTAATTCAGCATTAAGCAGTTTCTTTTGTCGGTATTTTTAGCTTATGGAATAAACGATATAGCACCGGAACAACGATTAACGTTAATACGGTAGCGAAACTTAAACCAAACATAATGGTCACTGCCATTGGCTTAAAGAACACATCTGGTAATAGCGGTAACATACCTAAAACAGTGGTGATAGCAGCCATACACACAGGACGTACACGACTGACAGCCGCATCTAACACAGCTAAATATTTATCTTTACCACTGGCTATCTCAATCTCAATTTGGTCTAACAATACGATACCGTTTTTCACCAACATACCGGATAGACTTAAGAAACCAAGCAGTGCCATGAAACCAAATGGCGTATTAAGTAACAACAAACCTAATGTCACACCAATAATTGCCAATGGCACGGTTGCCCAAACGATCAATGCTTCTTTTACCTTATTGAAAAGCAATACAGTAATTAAGAACATCGCCAAATAACCCATCGGCATCGTTTGGAATAACGAGGCTTGCGCGTCTGCTGATGATTCATACTCGCCCCCCCATTCCAAGGTGTACCCCTCTGGCAGTTCAATATCTGCGATTGCTGGCATAATACGTTTTTGTACTGTCGCTGCCGTTTCTTCACCAATAGGATCTGGATCAGCCATTACCGTTAACACACGTTTACGATTTTTACGCACCACTAATGGATCTTCCCAACGTACATTGACACCTAGCACCACTTGTTGAAGTGGAATATAACCTTGAATGGCAGGGCTCCAGATCTTCATGCCTTCTATGGTGCTAATGTCGACTCGCTCATCTTCAGGCAAACGTGCCACGATTGGCATTAAGTTTGTGCCCTCACGATAGAGACCAATGTTGATCCCTGAAAATGCCATTTGCAGTAACTCATCAACATCTTTTTTAGTAATGCCATAGCGTCTTGCTTGGCTTTCATTAAATATCGGCTCAATTACTTTGGTGCGCTCTCGCCAGTCATGACGAATATTGAATGCGCCAGGATCTGCATTCATCACATCCACCACTTGCGACGCAATTCCACGTAGTATGGTTGGATCTGATCCAACAATTCTCGCTTCAATTTTAGCGCCGGATGAAGGCCCTAACATGACTAGTTTGGCTTTGTATTCAATTTCGGGAAATTGTTTATCTAATTGTTCTCGGAAATTTTTCATCACAGGAACAACACTATCAAATGAGTCAACACGCACAATTAACTCACCATAAGCGGCATAGCTTTTCTCTGGTGCATACGTCAACATGAAACGTTGCGAACCTTTACCCGCACTTGAACTGACATATTCTACGCCCTTTTCCGCTGCGACCACTTTCTCAAGCTGTTTTAGCGTATTATTGGTAGCACGGATATCGGTCCCTTCAGGAAGCCATACATCCACCATAAACATTGGCGTTGTTGATGCAGGAAAGAACGATTGTTTCAATAATGTAAAGCCATACAAACTCCCACCTAGCATCAGGATCAAGGTGATCACTGTTAGCCATGCACGACGCATGCAAAACTCTAATGACTTACGGTATACGGTGAAGAAAATACCTCCATACGGATCTTTTTGATCGCTATCTTGATCCACCTTGACGTTTTTAAAGAACAGATCCGCAAAGAATGGCGTTAACGATATCGCTGTAAACCAACTCAACATCAGTGAGATCAGAAGCACCGTAAATAGTGTTCGACAATATTCACCCGTTGAATCTTGCGATAAACCAATTGGCGCAAATGCCATTACTGCAATGACTGTTGCCCCTAGCAGTGGCCACTTGGTTTGAGTCACAATGTCAGAAGCCGCTTGCATTCGCGTTCGCCCCTTCTGCATGCCTATCAATATTCCTTCGACCACGACTATGGCATTATCCACCAGCATACCCAGTGCAATAACTAAGGCGCCTAAAGAGATACGCTGTAAATCGATCGCTAACCACTTCATAAACACAAAGGTGCCTAAAACAGTCAGGAGCAAGATTAAACCAATCAGTAAGCCTGAACGAAGCCCCATAAAGAACAGCAGCACCACAATAACAATAGCTACTGCCTGACCTAAGCTAACAACAAAACCACTTACTGACTTATCTACTTCAATCGGCTGGCTATATACTGCATCAATATCAATACCCACTGGTTGTTGTTCTTTCAGTTCAGCCAGCCTTTGCATAACCCGTTGGCCTACTTCAACAACATTAACGCCAGCGACAAAAGAAATACCAACGTTCAGCGCTTCTTTGCCGTTAAAGCTAACTAAGTTATCTGGAATCTCCTTAAAACCTTTTTTGATCTCTGCGACATCTCGAAGGTAAATCAGCCCATTAGCGCCTTTATCGGTAATGATTAAATCGCCCAGTTCATCAACATTTTTGAATTCACCAGTAGGATGAACGCGAACATATTCATCGCCAATACGAACTGCGCCCGCACTCGTAACTAAATTTTGTGTCGCTAAAATGTTGTAAATTGTATCTAAAGAAATGCCGAGGCTACTGAGTCGCTGCATTGAGATTTCAATGAATACTTGCTCTTGCTGATTGCCAGTAACACCCACTTTTCCCACGCCATCAACAAGTTCAATTTCTCGGCGTAAGTAATCAACATAATCACTGAGTTCTTTATAGCTATAACCTTCACCCGTTATTGCTAACAAAATGCCGTAAACATCACCGAAATCATCAATGACTTTAGGCTTTGCGACTCCTGGAGGTAAGTTAGAGGATATATCATTAACCTTACGGCGTAATTCATCCCAAATTTGTGGTAAATCGTCAGGGCCATAATTGTTTTTCATGGTCACTGTGATTTGTGACAATCCTCGACTCGAAATAGAATTCACTTCATCAACATAAGTTAACTGCTGAATCGCTTTTTCTATAGGATAGGTCACTTCTTCTTCAACTTGCTGTGGTGTCGCCCCTGGATAAGAGGTAACAACCATAGCGTCTTTAATAGTAAATGCCGGATCTTCTAATTGGCCTAAACCAAAGAAAGAAAAGGTGCCACCGACAAGAAATATTAGCGTCAGCATCCAGCTGATCACTTTATTCTTAATGAAATAAGTCGCGATATCTTGCTTCATTATTGTTGTCCCTCCTTAGCCAATACCACCACTTTTTGTCCCTCTCGTAAGCGGTTAACGCCTGTAACAACAACTTGTTCCCCTTGTTTAACACCAGATTTTAATCGTACCCCTTCAGGCACAACTTTATCTGTTACCACAAGGCGTTTCGACACCGTATTGTCAGGTGTCAGTATCCAAACATATTTCTGATTAGAGGCGATATCATCACCGTCTAAATTAAATAAGGCTTCAAGTGGTACGATTTGCTGCCCAACTTGATAAACTTGTAACTTCTGAGCATCGGCCTCAACTTCAACTGGCATGCCTTCCAAAATAAACTGATCTTTAGGCATCGGCATCGTTAAGGTTACGAGAAATGAACCCGATTCAGGATCAGGTTCAGTGGTAAACTCTTTTAATGTCACCACATATTTTTGGTTATTCGGTAAAATGACTTTCGAAGAAGACCCCTGTGCTTTATTAACATCCAAAATACTTTGTTTGGAATAAATCATATCTGGCGCTTGGATCTCGATATCAACAGAGTCAATGCTATGAATATTCATAATCTGCTGACCTACTTTGATATTTTCAAATTGCTCAACTGGAATAGTCGAAATCACACCACTAAATGGGGCTTTAAGCGAAGTAAAACTTAATTTTAATTTAGCTAAATCAAGATTTGCTTTCGCAATACTTCGCTTAGCTTTTAATTCATCAAATTGAGACTGAGGTAAATAGCCATTTTTTAATAATGTTGCTGAACGGCGGTATTGGCTATCAATAACATTGTATTTAGCTTGAGCATCATCCACCTCTAATGTGTAATCACGTGGATCTAATCGCGCTAATACCTGCCCTTTTTTAACGGTGTCTCCTGAACGCACTAATATTTGCGTAATCTCTCCAGCAATACGAAATGATAAAATAGATTTATCAGCTGCTGAAGCCACTGCTGGAAACGTTAATTTCGGTGATTGTTTACCTGACTGTACCTGCTGTACCTTGACTCGCGGTTGCGCTTCGCGCGGCTCAACACTTGGTTTCTCACAACCTTGGAGTAACCATGTTGTACAGATAACCAATGTCAATAAACGATAACGTTTGATCATAGTCCACGCTCCTTGATCCATGAGCGGACCTTCTGACCTGATTGCAATTCAGATACGCCTGATGTCGCTATAACATCACCATCTTCTAAACCTGATATCACACGATTATTGTTATCTAATATGACTTCAGTTCTTACAACTTGCTGATTATCATCAACACGCCATACATAATCTTTATTGTCTTCAGTAATGATCGCACGCATTGGTATTGCGCCTGCATTTCCTTGTGGCAGAACAATTGTCACGCTACCAGACATTCCCGGCATGATATTACTTCCTTCCGGACGTGCCATTGAGAGTGTTACTTTATAACTGGATGTTTTGCTATCTGGCTCTGTATCAATTTCTTTAAATTGTGCGGGAAAGGTTTGATTAGTTAAGGTATCGAAAGCTACGGTAGGATTAATATTTTCGGCATGACCTTGAAAGCGTGCTAAAAGATAATCAGGAAGCTGAAATGTCATATTGATCAATTTAGCACTTTGAATATGCATTACAGGCTGTTTAGCACTGATATATTCATAGTTTTCAACCATAGATAAAGAAAGGTGCCCGTCATAAGGTGCGATAAGCTTGGCATAACTTAAATTCGATATTGCTTTATCTAATGAAGCTTTTGCCTGTTTTAAGTTAGCTTTAGAGGTATCGTAATCTAACTCTGATACTACATTTTTTTTCCGTAATTCTTTATCGCGCTTAAATTGCACATTCGCTAAATCATATTGCGCTTGTGCCTGCTTCACTAGCAGTGAAAATTCATCGCTATTTAATGTTGCAAGTATCTGTCCTTTCGTCACAAATTGACCAGGGTGAACATCTACGCTAGCAAGTTGACCTGAAACGCGAAAAGCTAAAACGGCTTTATCTCCCGCCTCAACAATCGCTGGAAACGCCCGTTGTGATTCATTATTACCTACTGAAACTGATTGTAATTTAACCGGTCGAGACTCAGGCTCAGCAATCGCTGATTTATCATCCTTGCAGCCAATTAATGCTAAGCATGTAAACAATGCCGCAAAAAAGCGATATCTCATACTACTCTCCATGATGTTTCATACTAAATCTTACTATTGTTAAAAAAATGTATGAAAAAATATATATCTATGAATAGTAGAGGCTTTTAAGTTGACAATCTTGTTTCATATATGAAAATAGAGTCAATATCACAATCCTTTTAAGATAAAAGAGACAATAAAAAAAGGAGCACAAGGCTCCTTTTCTTAGATATGCTTATATAGCTTACTTTTCCATTTCAGCGATATTTACACGCCATGTATCAGGGCCTGTTTGATGAGCATTAGTACCATTAGAATCAACAGCTACTGTTACTGGCATATCTTCGACTTCAAACTCATAAATCGCTTCCATACCAAGATCTTCAAACGCCACTACACGTGATTTTTTAATAGCTTTGGCAACTAAATAAGCAGCGCCACCCACAGCCATTAAGTAAACAGCTTTATGCTGCTTGATTGACTCGATCGCCGCGGGACCACGCTCAGCCTTACCAATCATTCCGGTTAGACCCGTTTCACCTAACATCATGTCGGTAAATTTATCCATACGCGTTGATGTTGTAGGACCCGCAGGACCCACGACTTCATCACCCACTGCATCAACAGGACCAACGTAGTAAATAAAACGATTATTGAAATCAACGCCTTCAGGTAAACCTTCACCTTTGGCTAACATTTCTTGAATACGTTTATGCGCAGCATCACGACCGGTTAAAATCTTACCAGACAGTAAAACAGTCTCACCTGATTTCCACTCTTGAACATCTGCTTTCGTAACCGTATCTAAATTTACGCGACGAACGCTATCACCCACTTCCCATGTCACTTCAGGCCAATCTTCTAACTTAGGCGGTGTTAATTCTGCAGGGCCAGTACCATCTAAAGTAAAGTGCACGTGACGTGTTGCGGCACAGTTAGGGATCATACAAACAGGCTTCGATGCCGCATGTGTTGGTGCGGATTTAATTTTTATATCAAGAACTGTTGTTAAACCACCTAAACCTTGCGCACCAATACCAAGCTTGTTGACACGATCGAAGATATCTAAGCGTAATGCTTCTTCTGTTGTTTGTGCTCCGCGCTCTTTCAATTCATGAATATCAATCGATTCCATCAATGATTCTTTCGCAAGCACAGCCGCTTTTTCTGCGGTTCCGCCGATACCAATACCCAACATACCAGGAGGACACCAGCCAGCTCCCATCAGCGGTACTGTTTTTTCAACCCACTCAGCAATATCATCAGATGGGTTCAACATCACCATTTTAGTTTTATTTTCAGAGCCGCCACCTTTAGCTGCTAACTGAATTTCAACCTTATCACCTGGTACCATATCGATATGAACAACAGCAGGCGCATTATCTTTCGTATTAATACGACGACCTGCAGGATCCGCAACAACCGATGCACGTAACGGGTTATCTTGATTGGTATAACCTTGACGCACACCTTCATCAATCATTTGTTGTACAGTAAGATCGCTATCCCACTGTACGTTCATACCAATCTTCACGAAACAGGTAACAATCCCTGTGTCTTGACAGATTGGACGATGCCCTTCGGCAGACATACGAGAGTTTATTAAAATTTGTGCAATCGCATCTTTTGCGGCTTGGCTTTGCTCTTTGTTATAGGCTTTTTCTAAAGCTTGCACAAAATCCAGTGGGTGGTAATAAGAAATATATTGTAATGCATCTGCCACACTACTAATTACGTCTTCTTTGCGGATGACAGTCATAGTTCCCCTCGTTGAGTTATATCATTCCATAGCGCCCGAAATTTACTTTCAATTTTTGTAGGGAAGATGTTCACGTTAAGTGCATGCACATCTTTGGGCGTCGTTCTCTGAATATGATACTCTTGCACTTATTATTGCGCTACGCGCCAATCAAACTTTTGTCACAAAAAAGAAAATGATTTGTAAATCACATCCAGAATTAAGCATTACATCGCTCGCCTACTCAAAAGATGCAGCATTAACATGGTTTGCACCACTCTCTGGTTTGCCATGGGCAATGCTATTACGCTCGGCGGCAGAAAATCATCCAGATAACCGTTTTGACATTATCGTTGCTGATCCTTTAGCCACTATTGAATCAGAAAATGGGATAAGCAAGGTGTGTTATGCAAATGGTACAGAAGAAACGTATACCGATGATCCATTTGCATTAGTACAATCATTACAAGCGCAATTATTACCTGCAGTTAGCCCAATGATGACACTGCCATTTATTGGTGGGGCATTAGGCTACTTTAGTTACGATTTAGGTCGTCAGGTTGAAAATATCTCAACAATTGCTGAACATGACATTCCGCTACCTGATTTAGCATTAGGGATCTATGACTGGGCATTAATTGTTGATCATCAAGAACAAACGGTATCGCTAGTAGAGCCGCAAAGTGCCGAACGTCAAACATGGCTTGAACAACACCTTAGGGCATTCTCACAACAACATTCAGCAACAGATCCAAACCCTGCTGATAGCTTTTCTTTAACATCTGCTTGGTCATCCAATATGACCAAAGAGGATTACTGTAACAAATTTAACAAAATCCAAGATTATTTGTTGTCTGGCGATTGTTATCAAATCAACTTGGCGCAGCGCTTTTCTGCTAATTACACAGGCGATGAATGGCAAGCATATCTAACTCTTGAAGCAGAAAATGGAGCGCCATTCTCTGGTTTTATTCGCTTAAAACAAGGTGCGATTTTATCGGTATCTCCAGAGCGTTTTTTACAACTTCGTGATGGACTGATTGAAACTAAGCCGATTAAAGGGACTCGACCTCGTAGCAAGAATACCGTTCAAGATAATGCCAATGCCGTAGCTCTTCAAAATGCTGAAAAAGATCGTGCAGAAAACTTAATGATTGTAGATTTACTGCGTAATGATATTGGTCGTGTTGCCACCCCCGGTACAGTTCGAGTACCACATCTTTTTAAGATTGAAAGTTTTCCAGCCGTACATCACTTAGTGAGTACAGTCTCAGGCGAATTACCAGCAGATCATAGTGCGACAGATCTATTAAAAGCATGCTTCCCTGGAGGTTCGATAACAGGCGCCCCGAAAGTACGAGCGATGGAAATTATTGAAGAGTTAGAACCGCACCGCCGCAGTATTTATTGTGGCAGCATAGGTTATGTCAGTCGTTGTGGCACAATGGATACCAGTATTACGATTCGTACATTGGTGGCTAATGAACAGAAAATTCATGCGTGGGCTGGAGGCGGGATTGTTGCTGATAGTGATCCAGATAGCGAATATCAAGAAACACTCGACAAATTGAGTAAGATTCTGCCAACCTTACAATAGGTATTGATAAATGCATCACAATGATATTTAAAATAAAAAGCATTTAAGATGAAAACACCTTCATTTTACTAACGAGGTTTTATGGTTGGACAGCAGCAAATTTTAAGTCGATTTCTTCTTGCACCTAGTCAGCAATATGATCAAAACCATCAAGATCGAATCCGACAACATTGGGAAGACACATACCGATTTAAGCAAGCTGCTGTTTTGATCCCTCTCGTTCATCGCGAAAATGGTTTGAATGTTGTATTAACGCGTAGAGCAAAACATCTTAAACACCACCCAGGGCAAATTGCTTTTCCTGGCGGGCGATTTGAACCAACAGACGAAGATTTAATCGCAACCGCTATTCGTGAAACATTTGAAGAAACGAATATTACTTGTTATCGCAATGATGTGCATGGTTGCCTTTCTACCTTGCCGACCATGAGTGGTTATATGGTCACGCCTTTTATCGCCACAATAGGTTCCGATTACACCCCTATCGCAGATCCCAATGAAGTCGATTGCATTTTTGAGGCACCTCTGAACCATTTACTTAACCCAAACAATATTCGCCAATATAAATTCTTACTTAATGGCAATAATCACAGTGTATATAACATCCCCTTTGAGGATTATTCTATATGGGGTGCTACCGCTCAAATGATAAAGCTACTTTCAGATCAAATTTGGCATGATGATTTATAGCCTCTTAGCTGTTTTTTTAGCTTCTACCAAATTTAAAATTGTGAGCTAAGTCGTCTTTATTTGTACAACAAATAAAGACGACTTACATAACGGGATCTTTATCATTGTATTCCAGCCGTAAATAGCGAGAATGCACGTGTTCCTAAAACAACGTTCCGTTCCGTTCCCTTTTTTTGGATTACAAAAAATGCAAAATACATCGACCGCAGTTAAAACTGGTGTAGAAAAAACTCGTTGGACATACAAAGATTTCACATGGGCATTATCACTATTCGGCACAGCTGTAGGTGCAGGTGTTCTATTCCTTCCAATTAAAGCAGGTGCGGGCGGTTTTTGGCCGTTAGTTATTTTAGCACTGATTGCTGCACCAATGACTTGGCTTGCACATAAAGGCTTAGCACGTTTTGTTCTTTCAGCTAAAAACCCAAATGCTGACATTACTGATACCGTTGAAGAGCACTACGGTAAAACAGGTGCAAACCTTATTACATTCGCTTACTTCTTTGCTATCTACCCTATCGTTCTTATCTATGGCGTAGGTATTACAAACACTGTTGATTCATTCATGGTTAACCAGTTAGGTATGGATTCTGTTCCTCGCTGGCTACTATCGGGTGTCCTTATTTCATTAATGACAGCAGGTGTTGTATTTGGTAAAGAGCTAATGCTTAAGGCAACATCAGCAATGGTTTACCCTCTGGTTATCATTTTGCTTGCACTGTCTATTTACCTAATTCCTGACTGGAACATGTCAATGGTGTCTGTTGCACCTGATTGGTCATCAATGCCTACTGTTATTTGGCTAGCAATTCCAATCATCGTGTTCTCTTTCAACCACAGCCCAATTATCAGCCAGTTTGCAAAAGAGCAACGTCATGTATACGGTGAAAATGCAGCAAAGAAAACTGACATGATCACTGGCGGCGCAGCAATGATGCTAATGGGCTTTGTAATGTTCTTCGTATTCTCTGTTGTACTGTCTATGTCACCAGAGCAACTAAACATGGCTAAAGAGCAAAACATCTCTGTTCTTTCATACTTAGCAAACATTAAAGAGTCACCAGCAATTTCTTACTTAGGTCCACTGGTTGCATTTGCTGCTATCACTTCAAGCTACTTCGGCCACTTCCTAGGTGCACATGAAGGTCTTGTTGGTCTAGCGAAATCTCGTAGCAAAATGCCTATTGGTAAAATTGAAAAACTATCTCTAGCATTCATCGTTGTAACTACATGGATTGTAGCAATCATCAACCCAAGCATCCTAGGTATGATTGAAACAATGGGCGCACCAATGATTGCGGCAATTCTTTTCCTAATGCCAGTTGTTGCGATGCAAAAAGTACCAGCAATGGCGAAATACAAAACCTCTGTTGCAGCACGTGTTTTCACTGCTCTATGTGGTGTGGCTGCGATTACTTCAGTAATTTACGGCGCTTTTTAATAGCGCTGTAACCAGACGCGATACAAACACAAAAATACTTCTTTTTTGAAGCATAAAGTGTAAGAAAAGGTATAGCGTTCTGGTACAATAAACACAATCTATACGATAATTAAGAGCAGGATGCTAAACGCCCTGCTCTTGCTTTTTTAAGTACGCTCGCCAAGGAAGGGGCGAGTCATAAAACGCATACAGTCTTGGCCGGAGGCAAGAATCGCTTCCCCCGACTGAGGTAATAAACATGATCAGTGTTTTTGATATTTACAAAATCGGTGTGGGCCCTTCCAGCTCACATACTGTTGGCCCAATGAAAGCAGGTAAAGAGTTCATCGATGATTTACGTGCTATGGGTAAATTACGTGACATAACTAAAATTACTGTTGACGTATACGGCTCTCTTTCTCTTACAGGTAAAGGACACCATACTGATATTGCTATTATTATGGGTCTTGCTGGTAACAGCCCTGAACATGTTGATATCGATAGTATTCCAGGCTTTATTGCCCGTGTTGAAGAAACCGAACGTCTTCCTGTTGGTATGCATTGCCACACGGTAGACTTCCCACGTGATGGTGGTATGAATTTCCATACGACTAACCTTTCACTGCACGAAAACGGCATGTCTATTCATGCTTGGATTGGTGATGAGAACGTTTTCTCTAAAACTTACTACTCTATCGGTGGTGGTTTTATTGTTGATGAAGAAAACTTTGGTAAAACGCAAGAATCAAGTGTTGTTGCGCCTTACCCATTCAACTATGCCTCTGAACTGGTTGAGCAATGTAAAGAGCATGGTTTATCAATCAGCTCTTTAGTTATGGCTAACGAACGTGCAATGAACGCTGAAGATGAAATTAGTAATTACTTTGCTAACATCTGGAAAACAATGCGTGATTGTATGGAACGTGGTATGAACGAAGAAGGTATCCTACCGGGTCCTCTACGTGTTCCTCGTCGTGCAGCAGCACTTCGTCAACAGCTAATGACATCTGAAAAACTAAGCAACGACCCAATGACGGTTGTTGACTGGGTTAACATGTTTGCTTTTGCTGTGAACGAAGAAAATGCCGCTGGTGGTCGTGTTGTAACAGCACCGACAAACGGCGCATGTGGCATTATTCCAGCTGTACTTGCTTACTACGATAAGTTTGTTCAGTCAGTTGGCCCAAAAGAATACACTCGCTACTTTGCAGCTTCTGGTGCTGTTGGTGGTCTTTACAAGCGTAATGCTTCTATCTCTGGCGCTGAAGTAGGCTGTCAGGGCGAAGTTGGCGTGGCATGTTCTATGGCAGCTGCTGGTCTTGCAGAGCTTATGGGTGGTAGCCCTGAACAAGTTTGTATGGCTGCAGAAATTGCAATGGAACACAACCTTGGCTTAACGTGTGATCCTGTTGCTGGTCAAGTTCAGGTTCCATGTATCGAGCGTAACGGCATTGCGGCAGTTAAAGCAATTAATGCTACACGTATGGCACTTCGCCGCTCATCTGATCCACGTGTTTCACTTGATAAAGTCATAGAGACAATGCTTGAAACAGGTAAAGACATGAATGCTAAATACCGTGAGACATCTCAAGGTGGTCTAGCGATTAAGGTTATTTGCTAATCTTTAAGCGTTAACTGATTAGAAAAGCTGCTTTTAAAGCAGCTTTTTTTATACCTTTCATTTATAACGACGGCATGATAAATAGCATAATATCCCGTATATAGAGCATAAGACCTAAATTACTCATAATCACATATCAATATGTATCCATTTTATATAGATAAACATACTCAATATGATCAATAACAAAAGTTGAGTAGATTTCATCTATTCAACCGTTTCTTTTAGTCCTATACTCATGCGCATGTACCTTGGTATCAGCATATTCCAACATAGAATACCGGTACATATAGAACGGTCGCCTAATTATGGTGTGTAATGAAGGATTTATTTCCACTTTTAGAGAAGCAGTACTGGTATGAAATATAAGCGTATCCTCTCTCAGAGCCACGTAGTTCTAAAAGAGTTTTATGTCGACCACCACTTGATTGTAAAATTATCAAATGTTCAAGGTGATGTTCACATCAACGGTCATGCTATTGAATTAAAAAATAATAGTACTTTTGTCGTTCCTAAATTCAGTCATATCTCTTGCTCTATTAATCAGCTTAATAGCCAAGAAAATATTGAATTACAATTGTTGATGATTGATGAAGAATCTATCACTGAAGCGTTCAAATATATCAGTGCGTTAAAACAACCGACTTTCCCAACGGCGAGTTGTTCTCCTGTCTACACGATTCCAACACCTGCAATTGTGGATCAAAACTTCGTTCTGTTTAATAAATTACTGCCTTCGATATGTGGCTCTTCCATGGAAAAAACGCTGTTAAGCCAGTGTTTAGTATTTATTTTAATGGCATTAAATGAAGCAGGCATTGATGTCTTCAACGTTTACCGCTTCAACTATGATGAACCTAAAGAGCGAACTATTGCGCGTTTAATCACCCAAGATCCTCAACGCAAATGGAGTGTCGACGATATGGCTAAAGCGCTCTTTACAACGCAATCTACACTGCGTCGACATTTGGCAAAAGAAGGGGTTTCATTTAGTCAGTTATTGCTTGATGTTAGAATGGGCTTAGCATTGAACTACCTTACTTTTTCAAATTATTCTATTTCACAAATAGGTAATCGTTCTGGTTTTGGTAGTGCCGCGTATTTCTGCGATGCATTTAAACGTAAATATGGTATTACGCCTTCTCAGTTTAGAACAACATCACGTCAAGAAAATGATGTTAATCCTGAAGGCCACTTTACTTATAAACCTAACATTCAAATTACTGAATCTTGCTTCTAAATATTATTTCTATCACATGTGATAGCGTTATTTTTATAGATTTTAGATATAAAAAAACCTCGTTAATTAACGAGGTTTTTTGTCTCAATTCTTCGCAAAATTAAGCAGCTGCTTTTAGGCTTACTTGCTCAGTCTTAAGCTCACCAACAGGTAAGATTGTACGGCCGTATTCAGCATTTAATACTTGAGCCATTGCAAAATAAATTGCACTTAGACCACAGAAGATACCTTCAATTCCCGCGATGAAACCAATTGTTGTATTACCCGTAAAGTCACGAGCAGCTAACAAGAAGAATAAAATAGTTAGAGAACCAAAAACTACTTGTTTAGCACGAGGGTAACGCAAAGAACCGATAAACATAAATGCAGTAAATAGGCCCCAAAGTGTTAGGTACCAAGCCATGAATGGTGCAGGGCTTGCTGCAAAACCCATCTTAGGTAATGCGATAAGACCTACTAGCGTTAACCAAAATAAGCCATAAGAAGTAAACGCCGTTGTTCCAAACGTATCACCACGCTTAAAGCACATCATGCCTACAAGAACTTGACCTAGACCACCATAGAAAATACCCATCGCTAGGATCATTGAATCCAATGGAAAAAATCCAGCATTATGAATGTTTAAAAGAACGGTAGTCATACCAAAACCCATTAAGCCTAATGGCGCTGGGTTCGCTAATTTCGTAGACATGTATTTCCCCTGCAGGAGTAATTCAACAAAAATGATAAATCTTAAAATATAGATGCATGCTAAATGCGCCGCGAATTCTAATTGATGGTGCGATCCAGATCAATGGTTAACCACCGAAAAAGGCAATAAAGTGAGAAAAAATGAGAGTTCATCCGATTTTGTAAAGATTTTTAATAATAACATCTGTTGAATTTTGTTAGAGAATATGAATTCATGAATAACTATATACCAAATTAGAATAATGATACGCGATAACAATTTAAATAACTGATTTAATTGAAGTAAAAAACAATAAGAACATATAAATTCATTCTGATTCATTTAAAAAAGTAAGGTCTATAGATATTTTGAAATAGCAGAAACCATCTATTTGTCATATGAATGATGATATATAACTAAAAATAGATAACAAAATAGCACTTTCATCACATTTTATACCCTAAAGCGATAAAAACCATATTTTGAATGTAATGCTCATATTCAACCTCATGATCATCATATTCGTTAACTTATTTATTAACGTCTAATATCCCCTCTTTTTACTAACTATCAATTAACTCACACTCTTATAAACCGACTTTAACTAGCACCTTTATCTATATATTTATATGAGACAAGGCTTTCTTGTGATCAAATATCACCTTATACAAAATACATAGCAGATCACAAAAAATACCTACTTAGTTCATTGATATATGTAATAAAAGTAACTTTTTACTTACACATAACTTTAACATTCATGCACTAATCTGCTCTCATTCAAGAGGCACTGAAGCCCAAATAACATTCTTTCTAGGGGATTAGAAAATGAAAAAAGTAGCATTGGCATCGGCAATTTTAGCGTCATTAGCAGCAGGAACAGTAAACGCTGCAACTGTTTATCAAGATGATGATAAATCACTAAGTATTGGTGGTCGTGCTGAAGCGCGTTTTAACCTATCTGATGCAAATAAAGGTGAAGACGGCACTGGTAATGCTTTTAAAGATAAGAGCCGTGCTCGTATTAATCTAAAAGGTAAAGCAAAGATTACTGATCAAGTAACGGCTTTTGGTAAATATGAAGCTGAAATCTCTGATAGTAGTGATTCTACTGTAAAGAGTCGTTACGTATTTGCAGGGTTTGATACTCAGGCAGGTGCATTTTCTTACGGTAAGCAAGACTCAGCACAGGTTATGCTGACAGATTACACTGATATTCTTGCTACTTTCGGCGGTGACGGTGTTGATCTTGTTGACGGTAACAAAGATAAGCGTGAAAACAACTTTTTATACGCTGGTGAATTCAATAATTTCACAGTTTCAGCTAACTACATTGCTGAAAACAATGATGCTGAAAAAGATTCAGACAGCTATGGTATTGCAGCACAATATGCCTTCCCATTTGGTCTATCTCTAGGTGCAGGTTATGTTAGTGGCAAAGATGGTGTTGACGTTGATGCTAACCAATATAACTTAGCAGCAAGTTACGAGTTTAATAACTTCTACGCAGCTGGTACTTATGCGAGTGGTGAAAATGGTAATACCGATCTAACAGGTTATGAGTTAGCAACTGCTTACAAAATGGGTCAATTTGTCGTTCAAGCAGCATACAACTTTAAGCAATCTGAAAACGGTGGCGTAAAAACTGACAAGGTAGATTACTTTGCGTTAGATGGTGTCTATAAGTTCAATAAAAACCTACGTACTTATGCAGGTTACCTATTTAACCAAATTGATGGCGAAGATGACGAATTACAAATGGGTATTCGTTACGACTTCTAAGTTTTGCCATAAACGGTAATAAAAGCCAAGCCTCGTGCTTGGCTTTACTCTTTAACGTCGCCCCGCCTTGAAATATATCCCACCATCGATTTTCTCTATTGCTCTAACAGGCAAATCCCCCTTTCTCTATCAATAAACACACGTTATAGTAACAACATAATTTTGCAGGAGAGATTTTATGTTCGTAGTTATTTTTGGTCGCCCAGGTTGCCCATTCTGTGTACGTGCTAAGGAATTAGCAGAAAAAATTAAAGTAGAACGCGACGACTTTAACTTCCGTTACGTTGATATTCATGCGGAAGGTATCAGTAAAGCGGATCTAGAAAAAACGGTAGGTAAACCAGTTGAAACTGTGCCACAGATCTTCGTTGATCAAGAGCACATTGGTGGCTGTACTGAGTTTGAAGCTTACTCTAAAGAACATAATCTACTGTTCCAATAAAAAATAATTCAATTTGTAAAAGGTCGACATTGTTCGACCTTTTTTTATCTCTATTTTATTACTTACTGACAACGTAAATGAACAGTATTTTTAACGTACAGTAATCCGTTTTATTTTCGATTTTTAAAGAATACACAATCAAAAGTTATTAATACTAACTTTCAACATTTTTTTAGAATATACGCTATAACACTCTGGAAAAATCAGCTAGAATTTGACAACTTTTACTTCTCCACTATGTCGGAAATTCTGTTGTGAACATTGATGTAGCAGCACTTCTACACCATAATGATATTTTATTACTCTTTGTTGTCCTTGCCGTAGGTTTAAGTATTGGCAAAATACGCTTTGGTAAGATGAGCTTAGGTAATTCTATTGGCGTTTTAGTCACAGCACTGCTGTTTGGTAATGCTGGTTTTACTTTTGATACTGACGCTTTAAATATTGGCTTTATGCTGTTTATTTTTTGTGTAGGTATAGAAGCGGGTCCAAACTTTTTCGGCATCTTTTTTCGAGACGGTAAGCACTACCTTTTACTTGCGCTCGTCGTTCTGCTTTCCTCCATCGCGATAACCATGACAATGGCGCATTATCTACATATGGATATTGGCCTTGCGACAGGTTTAATGGCAGGTTCATTAACGGCAACGCCAGTATTAGTGGGCGCTAAAGACGCATTAAATACGGGTCTATCAGGCATTACCGATCCAGCAATGATTAAACAGCTTACAGAGAGTTTAAGTGTTGGTTATGCGATGTCCTATTTAGTGGGTTTAGTGAGCTTGATATTCCTTGCTAAACTTATGCCTACACTACAAAAACAAAATCTTGCTGAATCATCACAACAAATTGCACGTGAACGAGGTATTGGTGAAGTCGCACAGCGAAAAGTTTACCTACCAATTATTCGCGCATACCGTGTTGGACCAGAACTGATTAATTGGATTGATGGCCGTAACCTTCGTGAATTAGGTATCTACCGCCAAACCGGGTGCTATATCGAACGTGTACGTCGTAACGGCATTTTAGCGAACCCTGATGGTGATGCGATTTTACAAGAAGGTGATGAAATTGCGCTAGTAGGTTACCCTGATAGCCACGCACGTCTTGATCCTAGCTTCCGTAATGGTAAAGAAGTTTTTGATCGTGATTTATTAGACCTTCGCATTATTGAAGAAGAAATCGTGGTAAAAAACGATGGTATTGCCGGCAAACGTTTATCAGAACTGAACCTTTCAGAGTACGGTTGTTTCTTAAACCGTGTGGTTCGTGCTCAAATCGAAATGCCGATGGATCACAATATTCTGTTAAACAAAGGTGATATTCTGCAAGTTAGTGGTGAGAAAAGTCGTGTTCATGGTTTAGCAGAACGTATTGGCTTTATTTCAATCCACAGCCAGATTGCAGATTTATTAGCTTTTTGTTGTTTCTTTATCATAGGGTTACTGCTTGGTTTAATTACCATGAAGTTTGGTCATATCGCGTTTGGTTTAGGTAGTGCTGCAGGTCTGTTAATTGCAGGTATTACACTTGGATTTTTACGTGCAAACCACCCTACTTTCGGTTATGTCCCTCAAGGGGCATTAAATATGGCGAAAGATTTAGGCTTGATGGTCTTTATGGTTGGTATTGGCTTAAGTGCTGGCTCTAACCTTTTTGAATCCATTGGTCATATCGGTTTAACTGTTTTTGTCACCAGTTTAATGGTAAGTGTGATCCCAGTGGTTTTAGCTTATCTGTTCGGTGCTTATGTGCTGAAAATGAACCGTGCACTACTTTTTGGTGCCATCATTGGCGCGCGTACTTGTGCCCCAGCTATGGATATGATCAACGCTCATGCGCGTAGTACTATTCCTGCTTTAGGTTATGCAGGTACCTATGCTATCGCCAACGTATTGCTCACTATTGCAGGTACGTTAATTATTATTCTGAAGTAATTATTAGCTTTAATACCGCTATTTCTAATAGGGGCTGATTAATGAGTTATCTCATGAGTCAGCCCCTATTCAGTCAAGATACCTACACTAAGACCTATAGCGTTAATTTGTTATTAATCAAACCTTTTAGTTAATGGCACACCATAGCAATGTGACTTATAAATCCCCATTCTGCTATAACGCTCAAATTTTAAGTTTATGGCAATGATAAATAATGCGGATAATTGCAATATTTCGTACCATAGATATTTATAACTATAATCAGCAACCTTGGGTGCTTTAATTTATGCGAATTCTTATTGTCGAAGACGATGCAATCCTTAGCCATCACTTAAAATCTCAACTCAGTGAATTAGGCAACCAAGTTCAGTGTGCAAACACAGCAGAAGAAGGTTTATTCTTTGCTGAAAACTACCCCAATGATATTGCGATTGTTGATATTGGTTTACCCGACCGTGATGGGATCAGTTTAATCAAAGACATGCGTAAAAAGGGGCTTCGTCTTCCCATTCTTATTCTTACTGCGCGTTCAAATTGGCAAGACAAAGTTACAGGGCTTGAAGCTGGTGCTGATGACTATCTCGTTAAGCCATTCCAAAAAGAAGAGATGGTTGCTCGCTTAAGCGCACTCGTTCGCCGAAGCGCTGGTTTTGTAAAGCCAGAAATGACCGCAGGTGATATCCGTGTTGATCTCCTCGCTAAGCAAGTTTATGTTCATGAAACATTATTAGAGTTAACCGCTTTTGAATATGACTTACTTGAATATCTCATGCGCCATAGCCGTCAGGTTGTGTCAAAACAACGCTTACTCGATGTGTTATATGAAGATCAAGAAGGCGATCCTAATACAATCGAAGTTATGATTAGTCGTCTACGTAAAAAATTCACTAAAACAGGCCAAGATAATCCAATATCAACCATTCGTGGTCAAGGGTATATTTTTGAACTTAATGCCCAATGAATAAACTTATACAGCCGCGTTTAAGACGTCGAGTTTTAATCACCTCTGTAGCTATTATTGCTTTAGTCACATCGGCCTTAGCCGGTGTGATTAATAAGCTTTATTCTCAAAGCTATATGGCTTCATACTCTTCAGAGCTTGTCGCTCAAATGCCCATGGTTGTTGCTCAACTTAACCGTGCAGGCTTAATTAAAGATGTTGATAAGTGGATTGATTCTCTTGATCCATCAGATACCGATTATATTGCCGTAGTGTGCGATCAAGCAGATAACACCACATGGTTATCTCATGAAGCCAATAAAGCGAATTTAAAAGATGTTTGTCGTTATCTGCCAGAAGAAATACCAACCCCTACCCTAATAAAAATGGGTGATGATAAAGGCTATATCGCTTATAACCTCAGTCGAGATAAAGAAAATGGCAACATTTATCAGCTCGTAGTACTACGTTCTGCAAATGATTATGAAAAATCATTAGAAAAACTCCACCAACGTACAGCATTTTATCTCGGTCTGTTTGTACTTATTGCGGTTGCATTTCTTATTGCTGCCTTTCACTGGGGATTTCAGCCGTTACGTAAGTTAGCCTCTCAACTCGATCAAATGGCAGAAGCGAAAAGAGAAAAACTCGATAATGATTATCCAATGGAGCTGCAAGAAGTAACTAAAGCAGTTAACCGATTAAATCGTATCAGCAGTGATCAAAAAGGACGTTACCGCCATGCGATGGATGATCTTGCCCATAGTTTAAAAACCCGTTTAGCGGCAACAAATGCATTATTGGATGATAAAACGTTAGAGCGTCACGAGCTAAATCAACGCATTATGGAGCAAATCAGCCAAATGGATGATCTTGTCCAATATCAGCTCAAACGTGCAATGGTGGGTCAGCAAGGGCTACAAAAAAGTAATTCTCAATTAATGCCAGTTGTTAATAGCCTTAGTTTAATGCTCAGCAAAATCTATGCAGATAAACAAGCTCAATTGCATTACCACTTCAATGAAGATGTTATGTTGCCGCTAAATAAAGATGATTTAATGGAATTATTTGGCAACATGCTCGAAAACTCATTCCGTTTTTGTATTAGCCAAGTGCATATTACTGTGACAGAAACCAACACTCACTTTACCATTAAGATTGAAGATGATGGCCCTGGTGTCAAACCGGATATGAGAGAGGCGATATTTCAACGAGGAGTACGTTCAGATCAGCTAAACCCAGGCCAAGGTATTGGTTTATCGGTGTGTAATGAAATTATCGATAGCTATCAAGGGACTATCTATGTTGAAGATTCGCCATTAGAAGGGGCTGCATTTATTATTACACTGCCAAAACTTAATGATTAAGAAATATTAAAAATTTATGACAGACCGAATAATTGAATGTACGGCACTGAAACGCCAAAAAATTGACACTTATTCGTAGACATTAAATTTATAATATTTAAAACTATCACTAGTAATTTATTAATAGCTTGGAGAGTTAATAAATGCAGTGCGGAAAATGCGCTAGTTTCGATGTAGGAAGAATTAAACGAAAACTATGGCATAAGTTTTACATTAGAAGAATTCATCTCTGTAACCAATGTGGTTGGATGCATAAACAAAAAAAATAATAAATAGATTATATTGATGAATCAAAACAATAAAAAACCGCCTTTCGGCGGTTTTTTTATTTTGTATTGAATTAGATGTCTTTCACATCAAACTCAACAACCGGATTCACATCTGCATCATAATCAACAGCGTCAATACCAAAGCCAAATAGCTTTAAAAACTCATCTTTATATTGCTGATAGTCAGCGACATCAAATAAGTTTTCATTAGTTACATTTGGCCATAAATCACGACAATGTTGCTGAATATCTTCGCGAAGTTCCCAATCATCTAGACGTAAACGGTTTTCGCCATCAACTTCTGGTGCTGTACCATCTGCTTTAAATAAGCGTTGATTGAACATACGTAAAATCTGCTGCATACAACCTTCGTGTACGCCTTCTTCACGCATCTTCTTAAATACCATCGCAATGTAAAGTGGCATAACAGGAATTGCAGCACTAGCTTGCGTTACAACACTCTTAAGCACAGCAACATTCGCTGAGCCACCATGTTGTGCTAATTTTTCATTTAGCTCTGTTGCAGCACGATCAAGATCCATTTTCGCTTGACCTAATGCACCGTGCCAGTAAATTGGCCAAGTAATTTCAGTACCAATGTAGCTATAAGCAACCGTCTTGCAACCGTCAGCTAAAACGCCAGCATCAGATAGAGCATCAATCCAAAGTTCCCAGTCTTGACCGCCCATAACCGTTACAGTATCAGCAACTTCTTGCTCTGTAGCTGGCTCAATGCTTGCTTCGATTAATACATCTTTATTGGTATCTACTGCTGTTGCTGTGTACGTCTCACCCATTGGTTTTAAGCATGAGCGGATAACTTCACCTGTTTCAGGTAATTTACGTACAGGTGATGCAAGTGAGTAAATCACCATATCAACTTGACCAAGATCTTCTTTGATCAATTCGATTGTCTTTTGTTTTGCTTCGTTAGAGAAAGCATCACCATTCAAGCTTTTTGAATAAAGACCTTCTTCTTTCGCAAACTTGTCAAATGCTGCTGAGTTATACCAACCTGCAGTGCCTGGTTTCTTCTCTGTACCTGGTTTTTCAAAGAACACACCAATAGTTGCAGCACCACCGCCGAATGCCGCAGCAATACGAGACGATAAGCCATAACCACTTGATGAACCAACAACTAACACACGCTTAGGTGCGTTCGCGATTGGACCTTGTGCTTTAGTATAAGCAATTTGCTCTTTTACGTTCTCTTCACAACCCACAGGGTGCGTTGTTGTACAAATAAATCCACGAGTTTTAGGTTTGATGATCATCTTCAACTTCCCTTACATAGTTGTCGATAGGATAAAAGGTTAGCGTCAAATGCGCATTAAATTTATGACAGAAAATGATAAAAACCGTAGTGGTTGGAGGTGTTACAGATATTTCTGGTCAAAAAAAGTGCCACGCTTAGCGTGGCACATGGGAGATTCCAGGTTTATATATCACTAACTAAGCTACCTAAGCCGCTTTTCCTGGTAGTATGCGAGCTTTTTTAAAATGGTCTGCACAAAAATGATCAACTTGAACCGCTTTTTGTCTTAGCTGTTCAGCATTTTCTATTTTTTTCTTATCTGCTTCTGTGATTACTCCCACATCTAATGCAACTTGTAACTTATTTGTTAACGAAGCTTTGCGTGGGATCTCACCTCTACGTGTTGCTTTCATCAGTTTTCGCTCTAAAGGTTTGATCTCGTGCATAGCTAAAAAGGCACGTTCCATAATCGCAACAGGATCATCCTCTTTATCACCAACATAACAAAGATGAGTTAATCGCTCACGATGTACACCTGGAGTCATTAATGCTTCTGCGATGTCGATAGCTATTACATCTGATGGTGCGTGATAATGGATGCCTAACGGGAAGTTAATCGTACGAAGTAGACGCCCAACACCTTTACGAGGGAAATTATTAAATACATCATTAAAAGCAACACCACATTGATGTAAACAATGCTCTACACCGTATTTCACCATTGATAAATCTTGCTGTTGACGCCCTTCATCTTCATAGCGTTTCAATACTGCCGATGCTAAATAAAGATGACTTAAAACATCACCTAAACGTGCAGAGACTAATTCTCGGCGTTTTAACTCACCGCCAAGGCTTAACATCGCAAAATCCGCACTCACCGCCAATGCCTTAGCCATTCTTGCTAACTGGCGATAATAAGGTGCTGTTTCACCACTAACGGGTGAACGGTTAAAACGAGAGCCTGAAAAGGCATTCAGTAAAGACTTACTAACATTACCAATAGCAAAACCAATATGTTTTGATAGCAACTTATCAAACTCTTTTGCACCTTGCTGTTCATCTGGGTTAGCAGCCGCTTCCATTTCACTAAGCACATAAGGGTGGCAACGTGTTGCACCTTGACCAAAGATCATCAAGTTTCGAGTTAGAATATTCGCGCCTTCAACAGTGATAGCAACTGGCATACCAAAGTAGTGATGGCCTAAATAGTTCATTGGACCGAGCTGAATAGCACGACCAGCATGCACATCCATTGAATCATTAAGGATTGTTCGTGCCATTTCAGTCATATGGTATTTAGCAATGGCTGTAACAATCCCAGGGGTTTGTCCCATATCTAGTGAAGTCGTGGTTAACGTTCGGGCAGCTTCCAACATATAAGTGAAGCCACCTATTCGCCCTAAAGATTGTGCAACGCCTTCAAAATTACCGATTGAAGTACCAAATTGCTTACGAACAACGGAATATGCGCCTGTCGTTTTCGCTGTTAAATGACCAATGGCAGTGCCTAATGCAGGAAGGGAAATACCACGTCCTGCTGATAAACACTCCACTAGCATTCGCCAACCTTTACCAGCATATTCTTGACCACCTATTAACCAATCCATTGGAATGAACACATCATTACCGCGTGTAGGTCCATTCATAAATGCCATATTCAATGGGTCATGGCGTTCACCAATTTCAACACCAGGATGATCGGCGGGAATTAATGCACAGGTAATACCTAATTCTTTTTTATCACCAAGCAGGCCATCAGGATCTTTCATTTTGAAAGCTAGACCTAATACTGTTGCAACGGGTGCTAAGGTAATATAGCGTTTGTTCCATGTTAGGCGTAAACCTAATACTTGCTCACCTTCATGTTCGCCATAACAAACAATACCTTCATCAGGAATACTACCGGCATCTGAACCAGCTTCTGGCCCAGTTAATGCAAAACATGGAATATCTTTACCGTTAGCTAAACGTGGTAGCCAATAATTCTTCTGCTCTTCTGTCCCGTAATGAGTCAATAATTCACCAGGCCCTAGGGAATTAGGTACCATGACACATACCGCAGCACTTAAACTACGCGTCGCAATTTTGGCAACTATGGTTGAATTCGCATGCGCTGAAAAATCAAGGCCACCGTATTCTTTACCAATAATTAACGAGAAAAACTTTTCATCACGTAAGTACTGCCACACCTCTGGCGATAAATCTTTATCTTCTTGTACAATCTGATAATCGTTTAACATAGCCAATAACGTTTCTAGCTTAGTGTCGATAAACACTTGCTCTTCATCAGAAAGTTTGGGCTTAGGATAGGTTAACAACGTATTCCAGTTAGGTTGTCCACTAAATAACTCGCCATCCCACCATACACTTCCCGCTTCCATTGCCTCGCGTTCTGTTTCAGATAACGGTGGCAACACTTTTTTAAACATCTTAAAGGCGGGGTCGCTGAGATAACGTTTTCGCATTACAGATAAAGTGCTCATAGTTCAGATCCTTTTGCTTCGATTATTTTTATAATGACTAAGTAGGTATACATTCGTTATTTAGTTTTAGACTTGCTTAACCAGAGAAATATTCGGTTCTATTGGCGCACCAACCCCTGCTGCGAGATAGGGGACAAGGCGATCAATTAAATCTTCAGTTTTCACATGACTCGAAAAATCGTTTTCTGCTATTTCACACAAAGCGGCGCTTGATGCCATCGTGAATACCGATGCACCTAACGTGAAATGTAAGCGCCAGAAAAGAGTTTCCGGATCTAAGGATGGATTAGCACGGCATACTGCTGTGACAAAAAGAGAGAGAACTTTGTCGTAACGGGTAACAATAAACCACCGTAAATGTCCCTGTACGTCAGTATAACCTCGCCCTAGTAATGACATAAAAACCGTCGCGCCATTAGTTCGACAATCATTAAGGCTCACTAACGGTGACTTGGTACAGTGGAAAACATCTTCCATCGTAAAATCATCGCGGGTTAAGAGTCTTTCTAATTCGCTTTGCAGCGCTGGCATAAAAATATCAAGGTAGCGGCTGAGTACTGCACGTACTAATGTTTTCTTGTCTCCGTAATGGTAATTTACAGAGGCAAGATTGACTCCAGCTTTACTCGTTATGGTCCGCAGCGACGTTTCGTTAAAACCATGCTCGGCAAATAACAGCTCAGCGGCATCTAGAATGCGACTTTTAGTTTCACCTTTTCCAGCCATTTTCATTCACCCGTATTAAACACATGTTTAAATACTACAACTCGTTAACACTTTTAACAAGTTTGCTATCTCATTTTGAGAGGTGAAATTTCAATAGATCTTAAAGACAGATAAAATAAAAATTAGACATTAAATATCAACAACTTAAAAAACCCAAGCATAACCAAGGTTAATAATTAATAAAATATAATAGAAAAAAGATATATTTTCGGAACTTAACCCCATCGACTGGGTCTGATTACATGCCACTACTTTTTGTTGAAGATTTTCCTTCATAGCCTGCTCCTGTTATTGGAGTAGGTTTTATTTCTTTGCTTACTTTTACGAAGTGCCCCCTCTTGTTCTTCCCCTCCTATTAATATATACACACATATCATTTATACCACCGCTAAATGATTCACTTTTATATACAATTTCACGATACTACTAATAATAGTAATTACTTTGGCAATTTATATAAATAACCATTACTCAAGACAATTAATCAATTAAATTAAAACATAACATGATATCTAATTATCTTTATTTTTAGTTCTGTTAATTATAATTAAGAATGGTTATAAAATTAGTTTAACGATTAAAATTAACCAATACAATATTTGTAATACATAATACAAATAGAGATTCATGCACTTTTATTTAAAAAACAAATAAAACAATAAATACCATTAAAATCAGTGTCTTATTTTATTTTATATTTAGTTACATTTTAACTTGCCATCATTGTTTTTATCGCTAGAATTCCCCCACAGTATTAACGGTTAATATTTAATAAAGATATATATTACTACGATCTATTTATTCGGTTTTTCACCGTATAAATATCATTAGAGAGAAATTCATGTTTGATAGAGCAAAGCAAATTCTTATTGCTGGTTTTTGTATTAATTTATGTATTGGTATTCTATTTACTTGGAGCGTATTTAAAAAAGCGCTAGTTGTTGATTTAGGATGGACAAACTCAGAAGCATCTCTGCCTTATACTGTTGCTATTATTACCTTCTCTATAACTCTTCTTTTAGCTGGTATTTTACAAGATAAATTTGGCCCTAAACGTGTATTAATAGCAGGTACAATTTGCTCTGGTTTGGGTTTAATCGCATCAGGTTACATCACAAACCCTACTCAACTTATTTTTACCTTTGGTATTCTTGCTGGTGGTGGCATTGGTTTTGGTTATGCTTGTTTAAGCCCTGCTGCAATGAAATGGTTTCATCCTTCGAAGCGCGGGCTTGTAAATGGCCTTATCGCTGCGGGCTTTGGGCTTGCTGGTGTTTATCTTGCTCCATTAATTACATCGTTAATAGGGAGTTACGGTATTAGCTATAGCTTCATTATTTTAGGTATTGCGCTTTTATGTATTGCTACACCATTAGCATTTACCATTACTAATCCACCAACGCATTACGTACCTGTCGCTTCATCTAAACAAACAAATAAGAAAGTAGCGGTGCCACAAAAAGAAATGCGCTGGACTGCTATGCTCAAAACGACTCAGTTTTATAGCATTTGGGTTATGTACCTTTGTGCATCATCAACAGGCTTAATGATCATTGGTAATATTACCTCTATCGCTTCGGCACAAGCAGGTATGACGGATGCTGCTCACCTTGTTGTTATTCTAGCTTTATTTAATACATCAGGCCGTGTGTTTGCTGGCATGCTATGCGACAAAATTGGTGGTCTTAAAACATTATCATTGTCATTTATGTTATCTATTGCCAACATGATGTTGTTCCCTCATTACACAAGCCATATTAGTCTTATCATCGGTATGGCAACAGCGGGCTTATGTTATGGAACCTTACCTGCAGTATTTCCATCACTAACTGCAGGTTTCTATGGTTTGAAAAACTACGGTACAAACTATGGTGTCGTATACACAGCATGGGGTGTCAGTGGTTTCATTGGCCCTGTTATCGCCGCAGTTGCTGTTGATACCACAGGTAATTACAACCTCGCTTATTTCTACTCGGCAATTATCATGGGAATCGCATTTGTGTTTTCGGTGCTAACAAAGAATCCAACAGGCAAAGCTGTGAAAACTGTTGAAAAAGAAGACAATGAAATTCTAAATACAAAAGTTACGGCCTAAATATAAACAAAGCAGTTTAGATATTACTTAAAAATCAATGCATTAAGTAATCACGATACTTTAATACTAAAAATATTCGAAAACTTAGGAACCTTTTTTAAAATCCTAAGTCTTAAATAGTGTATTCAGATTGATAAAGATTTAGCAAAACAAACATGTTTCAACAATTTTTATCATTGTAAATGCCACTACTGCTTTAACTCCTAATTGTAATTTTTAGTTTGCCCACTATTTTTTAGTGGGCTTTTTTTTGTAAAAAACGGTCTTTGGTGGTCACCATAAAAAAAGATGACTTTTTTTTCACTTTTATTGAACTAACTTTAATTTCGTTACTCTTACTAATATGATTCATAATAAAACCTACTATGCCTTTGGTTTTGAATCAGTGTTTTACAGTTTTTTATTTATGTTAGATGTCCACTACTGCTGAACTTTTTGTAAAATTTACGGAACTTTTTATCCCATTAAAATATTTTTAATGGGATTTTTTTTATCTATTCAGATGACTTAAGTAGTCGAAACGGTGTTGTTGCGTGTTTTTTTGCCTGAAAACTATTTTTTGAAAAAGTTTTGAACCAAACCTAAAATTCAGAGTCTGAATATATAGAATCCATAATATTGGTGAGAATTGTTTAACTGGCCGTCGAACTTCTTCCAATACTCCTTATTGCCACTGCAATTATCCTTTAATTGCATATTTTTACGCTGAACTGTTGTTCAGCGTTTTTTTTATCTATTTAGACAGCATCAAATCTCTATGTTTAAGAACATAACCTAGATCAGTTAATGTCTTCGCAGCATCAATCACTTTTGCAGTACTACTTTCATCATCAGGTAAAAATTCAGGCAATGGCAATGATAATTGCTTCGCCATCTGAGTATAATACTCTCTACGTGTAGGGTGAAAGTCAGATGCTAAATGTAAGACAGACATAGTATCTTTGATACCAATCAACCTTACTATCGCCGCAACACAGTCTTCTAAGTGAATAAGATTAACGGGATTACTGCCTCCTTTTAAACCGTTTCTACCCGCTAAAAATTTGACAGGATGACGGTCTTCACCAATCAACCCCGATAACCGCACTATCGTTAATTGATCACCCCATTGAGCACGCAAACTATTTTCAATCTTCACATGCGTCAAAGCAGAATCAGTTAATGGCATCACATCTTCATCTTCAGTCACACGTCCTTTTCGTCCATCATAAACTGACGTTGTACTAATGAATATAATGCGCTGACATCCTGATTGATAAGCCGCATTAGAAAGGGATAACACATTCTGATAATGCTGTTCTTTATCAATACTATTGCGACCGGCAGCAATATTAATCACCATCACATCACTTGATAACATCGTAGCTAAAGATGCTAGTTGTTCATCTTCTGTTAATGGTAACTGCATTGGCACACCATGTATGCCACATGCACTTAAAGCATTCGCATCTCTCGCATTTCTTTTTGTACCGTAAACGTTATGGCCCTCTTTATATAATGCCTTTGCTAAGGGCAAACCAAGCCAACCACAACCGCATATAGCAACATTCATTTTTCACCCTCAAATTACATCAAATCCATATAAGAAAAATAACACCAATGACCTGAGGCTTTAAGCGACAACTTAAAAATGATGACAAATTACATCAGTCTATTTTTCACGCTGTAAAATAATCCCTTAGATATGAAAGGAATATACAAAAACTCACCATATCTGCTGCTTTTTTGTAATTATTCATCAATCAGAGTTTCAAAACTGAAAGCCAAAAGGCGATCCCTGTCAAAAACTAATAAAATTAGCCTTTAAAAAGCGCTGATCAGCTAGGAGATAGTCAAAATTAAGTAGTATAGTTTCATTAAACAAGCATCTTGATGACAAGTTTGCTACAAATGAAATTCAATAACGAAGTGCATTATTAGCTATGAACACCATAGAAAAAATACAAAATAACTTAGAACACTTCAGTAAATCAGAGCGCAAAGTCGCCGAAGTTATTATTGCCTCTCCACAAACAGCTATCCACTCAAGTATCGCAACACTTGCCAAAATGGCGGATGTTAGTGAGCCGACCGTTAACCGCTTTTGCCGTCGCTTAGATACTAAAGGGTTCCCTGACTTTAAATTGCATTTAGCGCAAAGCCTTGCGAACGGTACGCCTTATGTAAATCGTAATGTTGAAGAAACGGATGGGCCAGATGCCTATACTGCTAAAATTTTCGAATCAACAATGGCGTGTTTAGATGTCGCAAAAAATAGTCTCGACACAATGCAGATAAACCGCGCTGTCGATCTGTTAACACAAGCAAAAAAAATCTCATTCTTTGGTTTGGGCGCTTCTGCATCTGTCGCTCACGATGCGCAAAATAAGTTTTTCCGTTTCAACATTCCTATTGTCTGTTTTGATGATATTGTGATGCAACGCATGAGCGTGATTAACTGCTCTGATGGTGATGTCGTTGTTGTTATTTCTCACACTGGTCGCACTAAGAGTTTGGTTGAGATTGCACAAATGGCACGCGCTAATGGCGCAACTGTTATTGGTATTACGGCAAAAGACTCACCGCTAGAACGTGAATGCTCCTTGTCTATTTGCCTAGACGTACCAGAAGACACTGATATTTATATGCCAATGGCGAGCCGTGTTGTACAAATGACCGTTATTGATGTGCTAGCGACAGGTTTTACACTTCGTCGTGGTGCAGGGTTTAGAGATAACTTGAAGCGCGTAAAAGAGTCGCTGAAAGACTCCCGCTTTTCTAAAGACAGTTCAACGCTGTAACACTTTAAAAGCGAAGCCTTAGCTTCGCTTTTTTATTCGCAACTTTTTCATTACATATTTTTTGTTACAACAAAAAAGAATAAAAAAGTGACAGTTTATTGTCTTTTGATATACATCATTAAGCACAATTAGCGAGATATGGTATCAAAACTATCTCATGTTTTATTGCCGACTTGGTGATCACCACTCTCAAGCCAAGTGCTCAATAAAGCTCGTTTCTATAAATTGGAGTTTCACATGACTGAACGCCTAAGACGTACAAAAATTGTAACCACTTTAGGTCCTGCAACTGATCGCGATAATAATCTTGAAAAAATCATTGCGGCGGGTGCCAATGTTGTACGTATGAATTTCTCTCACGGCAGCCCTGAAGATCATATTCAACGCACTAAGCAAGTACGTGAAATTGCAGCTAAACTTGGTAAAAACGTAGCAATTCTAGGTGACTTACAAGGTCCTAAAATTCGCGTATCTACGTTTAAAGAAGATAAAATCCAGCTCGCTATTGGTGATAAATTCACCCTTGATAGTGATCTACCTAAAGGCGAAGGCGATCAGTTTGCAGTCGGCCTCGACTACAAAGAGTTACCTAAAGATGTGGCAACGGGTGACATCCTGTTATTAGATGATGGCCGCGTACAATTAAAAGTAACGTCTGTTGAAGGTAATAAAGTACACACAGAAGTAACAGTAGCAGGCCCATTATCAAATAATAAAGGCATCAACAAAAAAGGCGGCGGTCTTTCAGCTGAAGCACTAACAGATAAAGATAAAGCCGACATTTTAACAGCTGCGGCAATGGGCGTTGATTACCTTGCCGTATCATTCCCACGTAATGGCGAAGACATGAAATATGCGCGCCGATTAGCAACTGAAGCAGGTCTAAATGCAAAATTAGTCGCTAAAGTTGAACGTGCAGAAGCAGTAGCAACAACCGAAGCTATGGACGATATCATCCTTGCATCTGACGTTGTTATGGTTGCTCGTGGTGATCTTGGTGTTGAAATCGGTGATCCTGAGCTAGTTGGTGTTCAAAAGAAACTGATTCGTCGTGCTCGTAGCTTAAACCGTACGGTTATTACAGCGACACAAATGATGGAATCAATGATCACTAGCCCAATGCCAACACGTGCAGAGGTTATGGATGTTGCTAACGCTGTACTCGATGGTACAGATGCGGTAATGCTTTCAGCGGAAACGGCTGCGGGACAATTTCCTGAAGAAACCGTAAAAGCAATGGCAAGTGTTTGTTTAGGCGCAGAAAAAGAGCCTAGTATTAACGTATCTAACCACCGTTTAGATCGATTCTTCTCATCTCCTGAAGAAACGATTGCGATGTCAACCATGTATGCTGCAAACCACATGGAAGGCGTAAAAGCGATGGTTGCAATGACTGAATCAGGTCGTACACCGTTGATGATGTCTCGCATTTCATCAGGTCTGCCTATTTTCGCGCTATCGCGAAACGAAAATACTCTAAACCAAGCTTCATTATTCCGTGGTGTAACACCTGTGTTTTTCAATCGCGATAGTGATGCTGGGTTAGAAGCGGCAAAACATGCGTTAGACGTACTTCGTGATGCTGGATTTGTTAACGTAGGTGATCTTGTGATCATCACTCAAGGTGATGTGATGGATACTGTTGGTTCAACTAACAATATGCGTATTCTAACTGTCGAGTAATTTATTTATCTCGTACAAGAATGCACTAAAAGGCAACGTTCGCGTTGCCTTTTCTATTGCTTATTTTTAAGACGCTGACCACGTAACTGGCGCAGTCCACTGCTCATTAATCAATGAGGTTAAAACATGATCTTGCCATTTCCCATCAATTAGAAGATACGCTTTCGCTAGTCCTTCTTCTTCAAAACCGACGGAGTGTAGTACGCTGGCACTTCTTTTGTTATGTGGCATGTAGGCGGCCATAATGCGATGAAAACCTTTGACTTCGAACATCCAGTTCACAGTCTCTTTTAATGCTCGACGCATAATAGCGCGCCCTTGATAGTCTTGATCAAGGGAGTAGCCAACATGACACGCATGAAAAGGAAATTTCACTAAATTACTGTAGTTAATCACGCCAATAATTTCGTCAGTACTTCGGTCTTCAATCACAAAATAAAATGCCATTTCATGACGATGTAAGGTAGCGATTTGTTCAACTCTTTTTTGCCAACCGAGCTCTGAAAAAAACAATTCATTACGCATCGGCTCCCAAGCTTTCAGAAAATCTCGATTTTTTTGATAATACGTTGTTATCTTTGCCACATCCTGACTAGAAATAAGCCTAATTTTTATATCATCAAGCGCAATTGTGGATGAACGGTTTATAATTGAATGGAACAAACTATTACCTCGACACAAGGATGTTAATAAGAGGTGCTGAGCATTGTCGTAAGATTAGCATAACTAATAAACATATTGTTATATGTTATCAAACTGTTATCTGTTAATCTTAGCTTAGCAATGTTATTAATTACTAACGCATTTAGTGAGTTATGGATGTATTACGATTGTATAGAAACTGAACTAGGCAGCATTATGTTGCTAGCCGACCATCAAGGCTTAAGAAGGTTAACTGTCAATAGTCCTGGCTATTACCCCGACGAGTCATGGCAGCATAACCCCTCTTTTATGAGACCATTTATAAGGCAACTAAAAGAATACCTCTTAGGCTCACGTAAACGCTTCACCTTCCCTCTCGCTCCTCAAGGAACGATGTTTCAACAGCAAATATGGCATGCTATTGCTGATATTCCTTTCGGTGAAACATCCAGTTACGAACAAATCGCACTCGATATTGGCAATTCAGCTGCAAGCCAAGCTATAGGCATGGCAAAGAATGTAAACCCTATACCTATCATTATCCCTTGTCACCGTGTACTTAATAGCAATCAAAATCTTTGCGGCTATCGTTATGGCGCAGAAATGGTAGAGCTATTACTTGCATTAGAGTCAGGTAACGCCATTCTCATTAAAGAACCACAACATGAAATAGCATAACGCCAAATGCTAAGTTGATATTCGAACTCATAAAAAAGAGATAATATTTATTATCTCTTTTTCTTTATATATCTAAAGTAATTAGGTGCGCTTACTTAAACCATATTCTCGTAATTTATTAGCAACAGCAGTATGTGATACGCCTAACCGTTTCGCTAATTTGCGGGTAGATGGATAACTGCGATAAAGATTCGATAAAATACCGGATTCATAACGTTTCATGATCTCATCAAGAGAACCATCTAATATTTCATCACTGATAATACTACTTGATTCATTTTCAGGTAACTGTACATCATCTGATGTCATGACCGTATTCTCAAGTTGTGTCATCGCACGGAATAGCACATTACGTAATTGGCGAATATTACCAGGCCATGCATATTGCTTTAAGTATTCTGCCAACTCCTCAGATAGCTGAGGTTTAGGCTGATGTAATTCTTGTGATAACTGAGTTAAAAATAATTCAGCTAACGGTACTATATCTGCCGATCTTTCCCGTAATGGTGGAACAACCAAAGCAAGAACATTTAAGCGATAATATAAGTCTTCGCGGAAATCACCTGATGCAACTAAATCTGGTAGCTTTTTCTGTGTAGAGCAGATTACGCGAAGATTAACCTTTTTCTCAGCTTCTTCACCCACGCGTCGGAATGTGCCATCTTGTAAAAAACGTAGTAATTTAATTTGTAGATGTTTTGACATCTCACCAATTTCATACAAGAAAACAGTACCACCATCCGCTTGCTCAAAAATACCTTTTTTACTTGGCTCTGTTGTACTTCCAGCAAAACCAAATAGCTCTGTTTCAGCAGCGTTATCAGGCATAGATACGCAGTTTACAACTAAAAATGGTTTCTCTCGTCGTATAGAACGTTGGTGACATGCGCGGGCTAACATTTCTTTACCTGTTCCTGTCTCACCTTGGATCAATAACGGTGCATCTAATAAAGCCAACTTTTTCGCTTGAGCTAATAAATGCTTGAAACGCGATGATTGCCCAACTAAATGCTCAAAACCACTGTCTCCATCTAACTGGCGAGTTACAATCGGCATGGTTGCTTCAGACAGTGATTTTAGAAGAATAAGCGCACTGGCAAAAACAGGTATATCGGTTTCATCGTTAATATAAACAGGCATGACTTCCATTTGGTAATCTAAACCTGCAATCACCACCATCTCAGTATGTTTTTCAGCCTGTTTTGTTTCTAACCAACGCTGAACATTAAATCCAAAGAGCGTATGAACATTTTCGTGATGAAGTGAGCCCTGATGATGAGCTAATAACCTTTCAGCTGCTTGATTGGCAAAATCAATTTTTCCGTTTAAATCGATGGAAAAAAAGGGATCAGGCAAGGTTTGAAGTAATGCAGAAAGCTCTGTATGTTCACGTTCACTCGGCATGAAATTTATTTTTCTTACATCTGTTACGCCATCTAACTGCCTTATTTGCGACATTAGATGACTAAACTGTTCAAATTCAATTTCAGGACAATTGAGATAAATGATACCAATGCGATCAATTTCAATCCCTCGAAGATCAATCTCCTGACTAGTCAGAATATCGAGTAGCTCGCGAGTCATTCCAACCCGATCTTCACAAAATACCTGTAGTCTCATTCTTTACGCCTTCTCAATATAAACTTTCCATTGTTAAGTTCGAAATATTCGGCTTATCAGAATAACAACAACAAAAAGCAATGACTTAATTCTTCAATTTCAACTCATACCACAAACAAAAATATATGTATTAATACGAGTTTACACTTAGGTGTCAACAATTCCTGACACTTTTAACAGTGTGCGACTAACACTAAATTGAGTCAAGTCTCCCGCTCAGAATCAAGCCATTTATAATTAAAAAATAACGTTATGCTTTTAGTATCTATTGAACTAACAGCGCCTTTATTTTAAGTATGGCGGATTAAATCTTTCATGATAGGTAGCTCACTTGAGCTAGGAAAAACTATATCGAGTTGCTTATTTGTTGCCCCTAAATGTGAATGCAATACCGTTTTACATATAGAGCGAATATCCGTCGTTGGGGCTAAATCTCTTCCTTTGTATTGCTGAGATTTAGCTAACCCTGGCCATTTTGTTATCACTTGATTTCCACTCACCGCGCCTCCCGCTATCAACATTGCGTTAGCCGTACCGTGATCGGTTCCTTTAGTTCCATTTTCAGCAATTGTTCGGCCAAATTCACTCGCGGCAATAACCACCGTTCGCGACCAAGCCTCACCTAACTGTGATTTTAAAGCTGAAAGTCCCTCATCAAGTTTCTTTAATTGGCTCGCTAAACGACCTTTAACCGCGCCTTCTCCTGCGTGTGTATCCCATCCACCTAACTCTAATACCGCAATATTCGGTCCATTTTCCGACGTTAAAAATTTTCCGGCTTGTTGCGCCAAAACATGAAATTGTTGACCGCCTTTTACATGACCTGCCATTTTTTCAATGTCTAATGCATTAATAAAGTTGTCAGATAAAGCTTGATCACTTTGATACATTTCTTGCAACAATTCAGCTTGTTGCTGCTTAATCTTCAATTTATGTGGATACCAACTATCAGCTTGGGCATTACCTTGAACAATTAAAGGTAAACCAGAATCTATGGCTATCGTATGCTGCTTACTATCAACTGACAGGAAGCGATTTAGCCAACCATCACTATGTAACGGATCCTCAGTTCCATTTTCTAATACTTTCTGCCCATCAAAATGTGAGCGCTGACGATAAGGTGATGCACAAGCATGAATAAAAGCCATCTCACCTTGTTGATACCACTGATAACAACTCTTTAGTGCTGGATGTAAACCAAAGAAATCATCGAGTTTATTAAGCTGATTTTTATGTAACCCAATCGACGGTCTTTGCGGTAGATAGTCTTTATCTCCATAGGGTACAACCACATTTAACCCATCCATTGCACCGCGCAATGTAATCCATACAAAAATATTTGCCGACTGTGTTTTCGCAAAAGCGACAGACGGCAATGCACTGCATACACCAAACGCAGCTAAAGATTTTAAGAACATACGGCGATCAAATATATTATCCATCACGATCTCGCTATCGATACATAAACTGTGGGCTTAGCCATAATAAAACTAACTTCGTTATCGCACCGTTAGCCTTATTCATTGCAAGCTCTGTATGTTGATCAAGATCTTTTCCATAAAGATTATTGACCACTTTTTTTACCAACTGAAGCGGTTTGACTTTTTGCTTCTTCGCTTCTCTTACCACAA
Organism: Photobacterium angustum; assembly: GCF_002954615.1. NCBI lineage: Bacteria > Pseudomonadati > Pseudomonadota > Gammaproteobacteria > Vibrionales > Vibrionaceae > Photobacterium > Photobacterium angustum. Next base: position 1,708,375 of record NZ_MSCJ01000001.1, read on the forward strand.
GCACCGCAAATGTATTTGCTACTTGCCAACGTTGTATCAACGCTGAAGAACTATTGAAATCACTATCTTGATCAGACCATCCCGCCGGAGAACCTGCCATAAATGGCTGTTGTCCCAATAACCTCAATTGTTGAGTAATTTTGTGTTCAGGTGGGTTGAGATCAGCACTACGTAAAAGTGCAAATAACCATTCTTGAGGCGTTCTAAACCGAAGAGGCGCAGCCGTATTCACTTCAGGCTCTTGCAATAATCTCTTATAAACAGGCTGTAATTCACCGTTATTTTTTAGATAAATACCGGATAAATCATCCACTAGCTCCTTCTTGGGTTGACCAATAAAGTGTTGAGCTAATTTAGTTGCCAAATGTCTTGCGGTTTGTTGATGCAATGCAAGATCTTTTAAGCACGCTTCTCCCTGTCCAATCCCTGTTTGTGCGTAACGCTGACCTAATAACATCACATCACCAGGTTGATGCGCCCAAGCAGCAAATTTAAACCCAGGATTTTGCTTATCAAAACTGACCATCCAGCCTGTTATCGCATGCGCTAATTGGATAACATCTTGCTGATTGTAACCGCCATCAACCCCTAAGGTATGTAACTCCATAATTTCACGTGCGAGATTTTCATTCAGTCCCTTATGGCGTTTCTTACCCAATTTAGAATCAGGTCCTACCGATAGATTATTATCGAGAAACATCAACATTGTTGGGTGCTTAATCGTTGCTTGAAGCATATCGGCAAAATTACCATTCCAGTGTTGGCGTATTACCTCATTCTCAATCCCAGCAATAATCGGTTTTACTTTGCGCGTATCGGCAGAGACTGCAAAATGGTTACTCCAAAATTGAATTAAACGTTCTTGAAAACTATTGGAGGAATGCAATGTTTGTAGATTACGTGCAGATACTTGCTGTTCATAACTCAGCTTAAAAAATTGATTAACCTGCTTTTGAACTGCACGCTTTTCATTCGGGGATTTTTTTAATTTTTTACGCTGTTGATTAAATAGACCAATCTGAACCAAAATATTATTCGTCGAAGGTAAAGACTGTAGAGCGGTATCAATATATGGTTTAGTTGAGATCTGCTCTGACAGCGATAATACATGCTGATCATTCAGTTTGGGGCCAAAGCCAAATCGTTGCTCAGTGATGATGGCTGCCGTTGGATAATAATTCACCTTGTTGTCCTTATCATTAACCCAAAGGTACGATAACAACTCTAACGTAAATAAGCTTCAGAGAATGTAAAGTGTTGTAAAGATGCTATCTTGACGACATAACAAGAAAATAAGTATTTAATTTTCAATCTTCTAACACCCCAACTCATATTTATGGTTAAGCTGATTCTTTTAACAATAGAGTAAACCATGAAGAAACTGAGCATATTACTTCCCTTAGTCATCACTCTATTTGGTTGCGATGCACAAAGCTCAGCCAAGCAAGTCGAGACGACGGCAGAAAGTCTATGTGGTAAAGGTGAATTTGTTTTATCACTGCCAAAAGACATGGATCAGTACAAACAAAAAATGGCAGATTTTATTCAGGCAGGTGGTACAGATCCTTTTGATAAAACTGCCTTTACTGATACTTGTAAAAAACCTCGTAACGGTAAAATAGACTTAAAAGACATTGCAGAACAAGCAGCTCTTGCAACGCTCCCCTACCAAGATGCAGCTAAAGTGCTTTATTTTAAGCAAAAGAAAGAGACACTTTATATTGTGCTATCAGCACAAGAAAACGGATGGGCGGGCGTGTCTACCGCACTCGGTACTTCGATGCCTGTTATTATTCGTAATATTCAACTTAATAGCAGTATTAAAAACATTAAATTTGGTTATGCTCCCGGAGATGAAGATCTCGCGATCGTTAAATAAGATAAAAAAGTGGTCAAATATTAGCATTCTCTCTGACCACTTTATCTCTTCTATTTATACTTGATAAAGGAGTATCTACTTAATCTTTTTCTTTGGTGCCAAGCTGTTTAAATAGATCGCTTCGTATTTCAGCCAATTTAGGTTGCTCTCCCGGTAACCATGGTAAAGGACGTACTAAACTGATCGCTTTTAGGCCAAGTCTTCCCGTCAATAAACCAATACTCACCCCTTGCGCAACTCGGGTAGACATACGTCCCGCTAAGTCCATTGATAGCATATCCATCCCCAAATCAGTGATCACTTCAGATGCACCTGCAAATGCCATATTAGCCAATACCAGCTTAAGAAGCTTAATCCGAGACCAGTAACCTAATTCAACACCATAAACTCGCGAAACTTGTTCAATTAAGCGTAAATTACGCCATGCCACCAGCAACATATCAGCCACTGCTAATGGGCTTAATGCAACCATTACTGCGGCATCAGTTGAGTATTTCGCTACTAGCTTTCGGGCTAATTTATCTTGCTGACTGACCACTAAGCGATCATATAGCTCAAGTACTTCGCGATCATTGTGCGTAGCATCTAACGAATTCATCCAGCGATCATAGCCATAGTTATCACTACTAATCTGACTATGCTGCGCTAGTTTTGTACAGAAGGCTTTGCCGTTACCTATGCCATCACCATCAAGCAAGAGTTGAGCTTCATCACGCTCTGTTTGACGTGATTTTAACCGCCGTAATTTCAAAAGCTCTCGACCTAATGCACCAATACCAGTCACGGCAATACCGGCAACCAATGCACTCCAACCAAGCGATAACCAATCTGCTGTTTGATAAGCTGTCACAACGTGGTTGACCGTCTGCCACCCCACCATTGCTGCGCCTGCAACTACTAATCCTTTCAAAAAGCCATAACGACGCTTAGGTTTCGCTGCTAATACTTGCTTGAGATCTTTTTCAATTTCAGTTTCTTGTTGCTCTATTGCTTCAGGTAAAAAGTCGGCTTGTTGAGCAAACTCCAATTTCGACGCAATATTGAGTTGTTCTTGGTTAACTGTTGGATCATCAAAAACAATTTTACTTTTTAACGGTTCACTCATTGCAGTTTATCTCCCAACAAATACTCAAGCGCTTTATCCATTCGGATATGCGGCAAAGGCTCGTCACTTTGCTGTTGCAACGGACGGAAATTAATAAAATCAAAGCTCTGCTGTTGCCAAAAATCAACGTTTGGTAACCGTTTTGGCACTTCTCCAGGAAAAAGAGTTTGTGCATTCCCTGACAAATCGACACCCCTTAACGCTGGAACTTGCTGCCCTTTGTGATTAACAAAGCCAGGCTCAGTCGCTTGAATCGATGCCAAGCTAACACAATCCATTTTAATCCCTTCAAAGGAAGCGGTTTGCCATGCTTCATTTACTAGCTGCTGTAATAATCCGACTAAATTCGGGTGCTGCTCGGGCGTAATATGATCGGCTTTGGTTGCAGCGAAGAGTACTTTATCAATACGCGGTGAAAATAGACGGCGTAGTAACGAGCTACGCCCATATTTAAAACTTTGCATCAACTGATCTAATGCTTGACGCATATCATTAAACGATTCAGGTCCTGCATTAAGAGGCTGTAAGCAATCAACTAATATGATTTGGCGATCAAACTTAGAGAAGTGATCGTTATAGAACGCTTTAACCACATGCTGTTGATAATACTTATAGCGATTTCTAAGCATCCCTACATTGGTGCTTTCATCCGCATCTATCAGCTGTTTTTCTGTGTACTTTTTATTCCACAATAGTGGGAAAAATTGTAAAACAGGTGCACCAGCTAATTCACCGGGCAGAACAAAGCGTCCTGGTTGAACCCAATGTAATCCCCCTTCAGCTTTACATTGATGCAAATACTCGGTGAACGCCTTCGATATTTCTTCAATCTGCTTTTCATCTGCGGGTGCAAAAGGATCAAACATCTCGGTTTTAGCAAGCCAATTCTGTGCTAACTCAAGGCGTTTACCTTTTAATACTTGGCTTTGTTGTGCCGACCACTGAGTAAAATCTAAATCAAGTAACGGTAAATCTAATAACCACTCACCGGGATAATCAATAATATCCAAATACAAAGTGGCGGTATCTTGAAATAATTTCATTGCTCCTTTCTGAGGCTTATAGCGAAGAGCTAAACGCGTTTGGCTCACATCTCTCGTTGGCTCAGGCCATTCAGGAGGCGTCGACAAAATTGATTGCATTCCTTCATCATAGCCAAATTTAGGCACATGCAGATCTAACTGAGGAACACGCTTTGCACCTAATAAATGACCATCACGCATCGCACTAAACATAGGTAGGCGAGCATTCGTACTTACATGCAGTAATTGATTAATAAGAGAAGTAATAAAAGCCGTTTTACCCGCTCGAGACAATCCTGTAACGGCAAGTCGAACGTGTCGGTCTAAGCTGCGATTGACGAGCTTATTCAACTCATTACTGATTCGATTCATGATTAACCCTAGTTGTTTTCATTTTTGTTTTAGGTTTAACAACTTTATTCTAATAACTATCAATAAAGTGATTTAACTATATTACGCCTTTATAACGAAAAAAAGCAGGTCTGACATTGATCAGCACCTGCTTCATTAGGCTAAGCTTTATGGATAATTAAAGCTTATTGAACTCGCGATCGACTTTAAATGCAGAAGATGTAACATACGCTTCCATCTGTTGAACCTTCTTTTCTGCGGTATCAAATTCTGATTCAACTTTTTGTAAAATTTGATGCGCAGAGCGACCAGCCTGCCATGGTTTCTGTTTTACGTTGTGCTCGGTATAAGTATCTTGTTGCTCTTTTCGCTGTGGTGGCATTTTATCTAAAATTAACCATGCAGCGATATAAGCAATTGTGGCAAAAAAACCTAAACCAAGTAAGAAGGCCGAAACAGCAAGAATACGTACTAACCAAATTTCAATGCCGAAATATTCAGCTAAGCCAGCACACACACCACCCAATTTTCCTTTTTTAGGATCACGGTATAAGGTCTTACTCATTATTTTTGCCTCCACCTTGGCACTTCTGCATCAAGAATACGCTCTAACGTCACAATACGTTCTTGCATATCTTCTGCGCGTGCCACCAAGGTCTCTAACTTTTTCTGATCTTCACCTGACAGCCCTTCACCGGCTTGACGTTTACTGCGATAGTGAAGGATTAACCATAGCGGTGCGACAATAATCATGAACACCACTAATGGAACGCTAATAAAACCCATTGACATTATTTGTTCTCCTTTCGCGCAGAATCAATGAAACAACGACGATAACTTAGTTGTACTTACTCTTTATCCTTGATGTTCGCTTTTAAGCGCTCAAGTTCTTTTTCAATTTCGTCTTGTGCTTGTAAATCAGCAAATTCTGACTCTAAGCTTTTGCCACGGCCAAAGCTATAACTATCTGCTTCTGCTTCCATTTCATCAATGCGACGTTCATATTGCTCAAACTTAGACATCGCCTCATCAACTTTACTTGTATCTAGCTGACGACGAACATCACGGCGAGTGCCTGCGGCTTTATGACGCGTCACTAATGCTTGTTGACGAGCGCGTGTTTCTTGCAACTTACGCTCAAGTTCAGCGACTTCTAATGACAATTTTTCAATTGTCTCTTCTACGAGTTTGTATTCTTCATTTAACGTTAATGCGACATCAGCCAGTTTTTGCTTTTCGATCAGTGCTGCACGGGCTAAATCTTCACGACCTTTTTGCAGTGCAAGGCTCGCCTTTTCCTGCCAATCTGTAATTTGTGATTCAATCGCTTGAATACGACGGTGTAGCTCTTTTTTATCAGCTAATGCACGTGCTGAAGATGTGCGAACCTCAACTAATGTATCTTCCATCTCTTGGATAATAAGACGGATCAGCTTTTGTGGATCTTCAGCCTTATCCAGTAACGAATTCACGTTAGCATTTACGATATCAGCAAAACGAGAAAAAATACCCATCATTAAACTCCTTGATTAAACCCATTTCACAGTAATCACGCTTACAGGTTTATATAGTGATACTAACTTAATATTATTGTGTTGCCACTTAGATATATCAAGTACTGTGCCAACTTTTAAATCATTTAATATCAATAACTTAATTTATAACTAACTTTTAACCAAGCTATGATATAGTTAATTTAACCAATTAATAGTGAGATTAACCAATGCGTAAGACGGAAAACTTAATCGGTGAATCTGATGCTTTTCTAAGTGTTCTAGACCAAGCATCACGCCTCGCTTCGCTCAATCGTCCCATTCTTATTCTTGGTGAGCGAGGCACTGGTAAAGAGTTAATCGCCCAACGCGTTCACTACTTATCAAAGCGTTGGGATCAACCTTTAGTAACACTAAACTGTGCCGCACTAAGCGAAGGCGTCATTGATTCTGAACTATTTGGTCATGAAGCTGGCTCCTTTACTGGGGCGAAAGGTCGTCACCAAGGACGCTTTGAACGTGCAGAAAATGGCACACTTTTTTTAGATGAATTAGCGACCGCTCCGATGGGGGTTCAAGAAAAATTATTACGCGTAATTGAATACGGTGAGTACGAACGCGTGGGCGGTAATAAACCTTGCCAAGCGAATGTACGCTTAGTTTGTGCAACTAATGAAAATTTACCCAAATTAGTTGCTGAGGGAAAATTTCGAGCTGATTTACTTGATAGACTGGCCTTTGAAATCATCCACCTACCACCAATACGCGAACGACAAGACGATATTTTACCATTAGCAGAACACTATGCTGTGCGTATGTGTCGAGAACTAGGATATAGCTATTTTGCAGGTTTTACTCAACAGGCAAAACAACAACTACTCGACTATCAATGGCCAGGGAATATTCGAGAGTTAAAAAACGTTGTCGAGCGGTCTGTATTTCGTCATAGCACAGAAGATGAAGCTATTGCCGAAATTTATACCGATCCTTTCGCTACAGCTTGGCAATCTTGTGAATCAATATCACCACAATCTTTATCAAAAGTTGATACACCAGTAGTCAAACAAGAAAACTCAATCATTCAACTTCCCGTTGATCTTCGCCAATACTTGCAAGATCAAGAAATCATATTGATCAATGATGCGCTTGAACAAGCTCGTTTTAATCAAACGAAAGCCGCTGAACTTTTAAGCTTAAGTTATCACCAGTTAAGAGGATTAATTCGAAAGTATGACATTAACGTTAATGGTGATTAATCAACCAAATTCGAGAAATAATTAAAGATATGTAACGGTTTTAGACTAATTCCTTATAAATAAAGCAGGATAGCTTGGTGACGTTAAAAGAAAAATGTTAAATTTAACGACTTAATTTCATTTAACGCCTATTAAATATGAGCGCTTACAGTCGTCTTTTGATTGCCGGCTTCACTTTACTTGGCCTTTTAGGTTGTAAAGAGCCGTCACATAATACCGCTAAGCAAAGCAATGGCTTTGTTTATTGCGGTCAAGATACTCCGACAACATTAAATCCACAGCTAACGGATGGCGGATTAACAGCAGAAACACTCTCGGCTCAAATTTTCGATCGCCTGCTGTTACTCGATCCTATCAGTCACAAACCACTTCCTGATCTAGCAAAAAGCTGGACTGTCAGTGACGATGGCTTGGTATATACCTTTAAGCTGCGAGATAACGTTAAATTCCAACATACTGATTGGTTTACTCCAACACGTCCGCTTAATGCTGACGACGTTATTTTTAGCTTTGAGCGTATCATTAATCCACACCACCCTTTTCATAATATTTCTGGTGGTCGTTACCCATGGTTTGAAAGCCTTGGATTCGCTAATTTAATTGATACTATCAAAGCTAAAGATCCTCTTACGGTTCAATTTACCTTAAATCGCCCTGATAATTCTTTCTTGTCTAACTTAGCAACCAGCTATGCGGTGATTTATTCTGAGCAATATGGCCAACAACTATTAAAATCAGGACGTATCGGCCTTATTGATACAAAACCTATTGGTACGGGGCCTTTTTACGTTGATCAATTTATACCCAATGATCTTATTCGCTTAAAACGTAATAAGGATTATTGGCAAGGTGCCGCGCCAATGGAGCAAGTGGTATTTGATATCTCTGCCCGTGGCATGGGTAATCTTGCTAAGTTGCTAAGCTCTGAATGTGATGTACTTTCTTCTCCTGTTGCGAGTCAGTTACCTGTTATTTCAAATAACGATAACTATAAACTACTTGCACAAACGGGGATGAATGTATCCTTTCTAGCATTAAATACAGAACGTACACCGTTAAATAAATTAGAAATCCGTGAAGCTATTAATTATGCAATAAACCGAAAAACACTGCTCAATTCTGTTTATTACGGTACTGCAACAGAAGCAAAAAGCTTATTACCCCCAATGTCTTGGGCTTATAACCACGACAGTAAAGCGCTTTCTTATAATCCTAAATTAGCCAAACAACTGCTTGATGCCGCTGGCTATGATTACAACCAAGTCCTGACAATGTGGGTACCACTTGAGCCTCGACCGTATAACCCAAGTCCTCGTAAAACCGCGGAATTAATCCAAGCTAATTTGAAAGCTGTTGGTATCAATGTGTCTTTACATCATCAAGAAACGATTGGACGTGTTGGTTTAACTGATACCACTCAATACGATATGGTTCTTGCCGGTTGGATCGCAGATAACGGTGACCCTGATAATTTCTTAAGACCATTATTGTCATGCAATGCTAAAAAAGCAGGGCTCAATGTCGCTAACTGGTGTGATCTTGGTTTTGATAATTTACTTGAAATTGCACTACGCACAAATAAGCAACAACAACGCCAAGCATATTACCAGCAAGCGCAAAATATTTTGGATCAACAAATACCTGTGATCCCATTAGCTCATGGTGTCCATTTCCAAGCCCACAATAAATCGCTAGGTGGGTTACAGATGGATCCCTTTGGCTCACGATCTTTTTCCAGTGTTTATCGAATTGAGTAAAGTATGTTTATTTATACGATACGTCGCCTAAATTTGTTTGTAATTACGCTATTAATACTGACCTTAATTGGTTTTAGTATTTTGCGTTTAGATACCCAATTACAGTGGGCGCATCAAAGCTTTTTTAGTGGTTGGATTTTATATTTAGAGAACCTACTTTCAGGTAATCTCGGTATCACACCCAATGGTATACCTATTAGTAGCGAAATCTTAACCGTATTTCCTGCAACGTTAGAGCTGTGCTTTTTTGCCTTTATACTATCGTTAATCGTTGGTATTCCGCTGGGCACTATCGCAGGCGTACATCGAGGACAACCTATTGATACCATCATTTCCTCAATAACCTTACTGGGCTATTCCATCCCACTATTTTGGTTAGCGATGTTATTAATTCTATTGTTTTCACTGAATTTAGGCTGGCTTCCTGTTTCGGGGCGTTACAGTTTGTTATATCAATTTGATCATGTCACAGGCTTTGCTCTGATTGATATTTTGCTGTCAGATAAACCATACCGTATGGAAGCATTTCTTAATGCACTACAACATTTAGTATTGCCAACGATTGTTTTAGCGATGGCGCCTACAACAGAAGTGATACGTTTAACCCGAGCCTCAATTTCAGACGTAATGACGAAAAACTATATCAAAGTCGCCCAAACGAAAGGCTTATCTACCTTTGAAATCGTTCGCCGCCATGCGATGAAAAATGCCCTTCCCCCAATCATTCCTAAATTAGGGATGCAGTTTGCGGCAATGATGACCTTTGCCATGCTTACGGAATCTATTTTTAATTGGCCGGGTATTGGTCGTTGGTTACTTAATGCGATTGCAGATCAAAATTATGTTGCCATTCAAGCAGGTGTAATCACAGTAGGTAGCTTCATCTTATTGGCTAACATTTTATCTGATTTGGCTGGTGCTATGGTGAACCCATTAGTAAGGAAGGAATGGTATGCCATCAAATAGTGTTTACCAAGAAGAAACAATCCCAACCCAATGGGAACGCGCTTGGCAAAATTTCAGGGCTAACTCACTGGCTATGTTTGGCCTATGGTGTTTACTGTTTTTGCTCATTGTCACCCTAACAGCACAATGGTTAGCACCCTATTCTCCGATAAAACAGGTTGGTGAGCTTCTCATGCCACCATCATGGGATAATTCTGGTCATGTGAACTTTTTCTTTGGTACTGATGATTTAGGGCGTGATATTTTATCTCGCTTGATCATAGGTTCACAGTTAACCTTTGGCTATGCCTTATTAGTCGCTTTTGCATCCAGCATTATTGGTTTGCTGATCGGTATTCTTGCCGGAATGAGCAAAGGCTTAAAATCGAGCTTTTTAAATCATATTTTAGATACCGTGTTATCTATCCCTTCGCTTTTATTAGCCATCATTGTGGTCGCCTATATGGGACCAGGGGAAACACATATCTTGCTCGCTATTTGGCTAGCTTTGATCCCTCGTTTTATTCGAGCAGTGTACACAGCCGTTCATACTGAAGTTGCTAAAGATTACGTTATTGCTGCACGATTAGATGGCGCTAATAATTTTTACCTCTTATGGAATTCAATCTTACCCAATATTTTATCAACCATTATTACTGAGATGACGCGTGCAATCTCGATTGCTATTTTAGATATTGCCGCATTGGGTTTCCTAGGGTTAGGTGCGCAAACACCACAACCAGAATGGGGCGCCATGTTAGGTGACTCTGTTGAACTAATTTACCTTGCACCATGGACAGTCACATTACCGGGTCTTGCCATTATGTTTAGCGTTCTAGTGATTAATTTAGTCGGTGATGGTCTTCGCCAAGCACTTAATGCAGGGATTGATTAATATGCCATTACTCGATATACGTAATCTCACTATCGAAATCGACACGCCACAAGGCATGGTGAAAGCGGTTGATAGAATGAGCATAACCATTAACGAAAGTGAAATTCGTGGTTTAGTAGGCGAATCTGGTTCAGGTAAAAGCCTTGTCGCGAAAGCGATTGCGGGCGTGTCAAAAGATAATTGGCGCGTCAGTGCCGATCGCATGCGCCTAGGTGATATTGACTTACTCACTCTATCTCATCGTGAGCGACGAAAAATTGTTGGCCGTGAAATGGCAATGATCTTCCAAGAGCCATCAACCTGTCTTGATCCCTCTGAAACAATTGGGGAACAATTGGAAGAAGCCATTCCCTCTTCATCATTTACTGGGCATTTTTGGCAACGCTTTCACTGGCGTCAAAAACAAGCTATCGCACTGTTGCATAAAGTCGGCATCAAAGAGCACAAACGCGTAATGCGTAGCTACCCTTATGAATTAACCGATGGCGAATGTCAAAAAGTCATGATCGCGATGGCGATTGCAAACCGTCCACGATTATTGATTGCCGATGAGCCCACAAACGACTTAGACCCGATTACCCAAGCTCAAATCTTTCGTTTATTAAGCAGGATGAATCAGCTAGGTAACACCACTATTTTATTAGTCAGTCATGATCTAACGACTGTTACCCAGTGGGCTGATAGAATTACGGTCATGTATTGTGGACAATCGGTTGAATCTGGTACTTCTAAGCAGTTGTTAGAGTCACCACATCACCCTTATACCGCAGCGTTAATGCGTGCTATGCCTGATTTTAGCTTAAACAATATAAGCCATAAGACGAAACTAGAAACGTTACCGGGATCTATTCCTCCACTTCAGCACTTACCGATTGGTTGCCGATTAGGTCCTCGTTGTCCTCATGCTCAACGTAAATGTGTTGAAGTGCCTAAACGTAGAAAAATTAAAAACCATAAGTTTAGCTGTCACTTCCCGCTAAACATGGAGGAAGACAGTAAATGAGTTCGCTATTGGAAGTAGAAAATCTAAAGAAAGATTACCATTATCGTTCAAGTTTTTTCCGTAGACGCACAATCGAAGCTGTAAAACCTGTCTCTTTTCACCTTGAAGCAGGTGAAACAATTGCGCTGCTGGGTGAAAATGGTTCAGGTAAATCAACCTTGGCAAAAATGCTTTCTGGTGTTGTCGAACCAACCAGTGGCATTATTCGCGTAAATGGTGACACCTTATCAAGCGGTGATTACCAAACGCGCTGTAAACTGATCCGAATGATTTTCCAAGATCCGAATACATCGCTTAATCCTCGTATTCAAATTGGTCGTATTCTGGAAGGCCCATTAAAACGTAATACCAATATGACGCCGCAAGCGCGTGAAAAACGTATTATGGATACACTAAAACGAGTTGGCTTACTTCCTGAACATGCCTATTTCTATCCACAAATGCTGGCTACGGGTCAAAAACAGCGTGTTTCATTAGCTCGTGCTCTCATTCTTCAGCCCTGTATTATCGTTGCTGATGAAGCACTAAACGGGCTTGATATGTCCATGCGTTCTCAGATGATAAACCTGTTATTAGAACTGCAAGAAGAAATGGGATTGTCCTATATCTATGTGTCACAGCACATGGGTGTGATAAAACACTTCAGTGATAAAGTGATGGTGATGCAAGATGGTGAAGTGGTAGAGAAAGGTCGTACCGCGAATGTATTTAACAATCCAAAACATCCATTAACGCAAAAATTATTAGATAGTCACTTTAGCTCGCCAAAGAAAGATAAAAGCACACGAATTAATAACTCAACACCCAAAATCAGCACATAACGCAAAATATAAAAATGAAAAAGCCCGCATAAAAGCGGGCTTATTCATTTATATCGCGGATGCTACACAAGCGATTTGTTTATCTGTGCCAAGACACTTGCAGGATCTTCAGCTTGTGTAATTGGGCGACCTATCACGAGGTAATCAGAACCAGCAGAAATTGCCTCTACGGGTGTCATGATTCGACGCTGATCGCCTGCATCACTACCTGCTGGGCGAATACCTGGTGTTACTAGCTTAAAACCCTGACCTAAACCTTGTTTCAGCGTATGAGCTTCATGGGCAGAACAAACCACACCATCTAAACCACTATTTTTTGCCAGTGATGCAAGGTTAAGTACTTGCTGATGTGGCTCACAGTTAATACCAATACCCGCTAAATCTGATGCTTCCATACTGGTTAACACCGTTACACCAATCAATAGTGGGCGGTCTTTACCATACGGTTCTAAAATTTCACGTGAAGCTGTCATCATACGCTCACCACCACTCGCATGAACGTTAACCATCCATACACCAAGATCTGCCGCTGCTTTTACCGCCTTTGAACAGGTATTGGGAATATCGTGAAATTTAAGGTCTAAAAATACAGAATGACCCCGATCATGCAGTTGACGCACGAAATCAGGGCCAAAAAAAGTGAACATCTCTTTACCGACTTTTAATCGGCAACTTCCCGGCTCAATACGATCGACGAAAGCGAGTGCCTCATTCTGATTATCATAATCAAGGGCTACGATTACTTTAGGGTCTATTACTTTAGCGTCTAGCATTGAGTCTCCTGTGATATCTAATTGTTTCCTACTGCAGCAATCCAGCCGCGCGCAGATTCTACATCAAACGCAAACGTTTACGAATAAAATTTACGCTTTAATAGGCATAAAAAAACCAGATCACAATGTCTGGTTTCTTTATTTTTTCATACATTATTCGCCATCTAATCCACGAATTGGCTTAACTTGTCCCCAATTCTTACAAGATGGACATTGCCAATACAATGAGTGAGTAGCAAAACCACACTGGCGACAACGATAACGCGGTTTAATTTTTAATTGCTCACCAACGAGATGTCGTAAGCTGGTTAAACTTTCTTTCGCACGACCTTCTTCCGCTTCATCTAAATGGTAATCCATTAACTGATAAAAGCCTTTCATGGTCGGGTTCTTTTGTAGCTGACGAGTCATGAATGCTTGAGCAGACACTGCCCCTTCATTTTTCGCAATTTCGTCTGCTAACATGAGTTCTGCTGAAGCGCCCGCTTTAGCTTCAACACATTGCTGTAGATATTTCAGCCACCCCGATTCATTATGCAATGCTTCGTAACATTCTAATAATAACGGCAAAGCCTCACCAATAAATTCAGCATCTTGCTCTAGAATACGTTCAAGTGTTTTGGCTGCCTGCTTAAATTCTTTATCTTTGATCTGAATCTTAGCCATTGTGATCGAAGCGCGGACACACTGCTTATCTGCTGAAAGTGCCTTTTTCAAACACTGAATCGCTTTATCCTGATTCTGCGCACTCATTTCAAGCATGGCAAGTTCACACCAATAGTGTGCAATATCATGCTTTAATTTTGTTTTGCCTAATTTAACAAGTTGAGAAGCCATATCTATCGCATTTTCCCACTCTCGTGTTTGCTGATAGATAGACAATAACTGTTGTAGCGCAGGTTTTTTATATTCTGGTTCATCCAGCAATTGTTCAAAGATACGTTCAGCACGATCTAAAAAACCTGCAACCATATAGTCTTTTGCTAGCTGCTGAAGCGCCAAATTACGTTGCTCTATCGTCAAGTTAGGACGAGCAATCAAATTTTGGTGAATACGAATAGCACGATCGACCTCCCCTCGGCTTCGGAATAAGTTACCCAAAGCAAGGTGAGTATCGATAGTTTCGCTATCAACTTGAAGCAGCTCAATAAACAGATCGACGGCTTTATCTGATTGATCAGATAACAGCAAATTAAGACCTGTTACATATTGACGAGATAAGCGATGAGACTGCTCTTGTCGATTGTTACTTGCGCTCCTGTTACCCATATACCAGCCATAAGCTGCAGCAATAGGTAATAGTAGGAACAACAGTTCAAGCATTAATACTTATTCCTTTACAGGCTGTGCGCGTAGAGAATCTAGTTCTTGTTGCTGTTTTGTCACTTTCTTCGCTAAACGGTTTTTAGCAAAACGTGCTTTTAGATATAGCGTGCCACAGATTAACCAACCAATGATAAAGCCAGAACCAAAGGCAATACCTAATAGCGTTGATAATTGGAATTCGCCTTGAGCAACTAAATAGTCAAAGTTTACTAAAATTTGGTTTTGCGCACCGAGAGCCAGTGTTATTAAGAATGCAGCAACTAAAACAATAATACCCAAAATTTTCATCGTGAATCCTCTCACTAAATCAACAATATGATAGATTGATTATGCAGTAATTTTACTCATCAGACCATGACCAAAAGACATAAAAAAACGGCATACTGAGAGTATGCCGTTTTTTTGTTCTATTCGCGGTTAAGCAGCAATTGATGCATTAACACGGTCACGTAATTCTTTACCTGGCTTGAAGTGAGGAACGTATTTACCGTCCAACTCAACTTTATCACCAGTTTTAGGATTACGGCCTACGCGAGGAGCACGGTAATGCAATGAGAAGCTACCAAAGCCACGGATCTCAATGCGATCGCCTTCAGCAAGCGTGTTCGCCATATTTTCAAGGATGTCCTTGATTGCATCTTCTACTTGTTTAGCAGAAAGATGTGTTTGTTGACTACATAGTCTTTCAATTAACTCAGACTTTGTCATAAACACTCCGTTTTAGTAAGTTTCTCAATAGTATAGCCGTTTAGAGGGAAAAAGCTAAGCCTATTCCCTCTATGCTCAATTATTCGCCTTTAGCAGCTTTGAAAGCGTCAGCCATAGCATTACCGAACGCAGCATCATCTTGCTTGTTCAGAGTAGCCATTGCTTCTTGCTCTTCAGCAACGTCTTTAGCACGAACAGATAGGTTGATTACGCGGTTCTTACGATCAACGCCTGTGAATTTAGCTTCAACAGAATCGCCAACAGAAAGAACTAGAGTTGCGTCTTCAACACGGTCTACAGATGCTTCAGAAGCGCGTAGGTAACCTTCGATGCCTTCGCCTAGCTCAACAGTTGCGCCTTTAGCGTCAACAGCAGTAACTTTACCAGTTACTAGAGCACCTTTCTTAGTATCAGCAACGAAAGAGTTGAATGGGTCTTCTTCGATTTGCTTAACACCTAGAGAGATACGCTCACGCTCAGCGTCTACTGCTAGAACTACTGCAGAGATTTCGTCGCCTTTCTTGAAGTCACGAACTGCGTCTTCACCAGAAACATTCCAAGAAATGTCAGATAGGTGAACTAGACCGTCGATGCCGCCTTCAAGACCGATGAAGATACCGAAGTCAGTGATAGACTTGATCTTACCAGTAACTTTGTCGCCCTTAGCTTGCATTTCTGCAAATGACTGCCATGGGTTAGCTTTACACTGCTTAAGACCTAGAGAGATACGACGACGCTCTTCGTCGATATCAAGAACCATAACTTCAACTTCGTCGCCCACGTTAACAACTTTAGATGGGTGGATGTTTTTGTTAGTCCAATCCATTTCAGAAACGTGTACTAGACCTTCAACGCCTTCTTCGATTTCAACGAAGCAGCCGTAGTCAGTTAGGTTAGTTACGCGGCCAGTAAGCTTAGTGCTTTCTGGGTAACGCTTAGCGATTGCAACCCATGGATCTTCGCCAAGTTGCTTAAGACCTAGTGATACGCGAGTACGCTCACGGTCAAACTTAAGAACTTTAACGTTGATTTCATCGCCAACATTAACGATTTCAGAAGGGTGTTTAACACGCTTCCAAGCCATGTCAGTGATGTGTAGAAGACCGTCAACACCGCCAAGATCAACGAATGCGCCGTAGTCAGTAAGGTTCTTAACGATACCTTTAACTTCCATGCCTTCTTGTAGAGAAGCAAGTAGTTCATCACGCTCAACGCTGTTCTCAGATTCGATAACTGCGCGACGAGAAACAACAACGTTGTTACGCTTCTGGTCTAGCTTGATTACTTTGAACTCAAGTTCTTTGTTTTCTAGGTGAGCAGTGTCACGAACTGGACGTACGTCTACTAGTGAACCTGGTAGGAACGCACGGATGCCGTTAAGTTCAACTGTGAAGCCGCCCTTAACTTTACCGTTGATGATACCAACAACTGTTTCAGCATCTTCGTAAGCTTTTTCAAGCTGGATCCAAGCTTCGTGGCGCTTAGCTTTCTCACGAGAAAGTTTAGTTTCACCGAAACCGTCTTCGATCGCGTCAAGAGCAACGTCTACCTGAGCACCAACTTCGATTTCTAGTTCGCCAGCAGCGTTCTTGAATTCTTCAGCAGGAATAGATGACTCAGATTTTAGACCAGCGTCAACTAGTACGTAACCGTTTTCGATAGCTACTACAGTACCTTTAACGATTGCACCTGGGCGAGTTTCAACTTGGTTTAGCGACTCTTCAAAGAGTTGAGCAAAAGATTCAGTCATTTAATTAATCTTCAATATGATAAACAACCATGGGTATCCTACCGCATGGGGTTGATAATAAAGTCAGTTATCATCCATGACACTGACGTTATTTAGCTGTTTACACAACTAAATATGGATTCGTTATTTTAGCTTAGCATCAACATATGCTAAGACTTTCTCAAGTACCTGTTCAATCGATAATTCGGTTGAATCTAGTACTAATGCGTCATCAGCAGGACGTAAAGGCGCTACAGCACGATTACGATCGCGGTAGTCTCGCTCCTGGATTTCGCTTAAAAGGCTGCTAAAGTTAACATCTAAGCCTTTTTTTTGCAACTGATTCATACGTCGAGTTGCGCGTTCTTCTGCACTTGCGTCAAGGAAGATTTTCACTTCTGCGCCTTGAAAAACAACGGTTCCCATATCGCGACCATCTGCCACAAGGCCTGGTTGCTCACTAAAAGCGCGTTGACGACGTAGTAATGCTTCTCGAACGCGAGGTAAAGCAGCCACTTTTGATGCTGTATTACCTACTTCTTCAGTGCGAAGCGTGCCAGAAACATCTTCACCTTCAAGAATAACCTTAACCAACTCACCTTCTGCAATAAACTGAACATCTAAGTGCGCAGCAAGAGGAACTAAAGCGTCTTCTGATTCGATATCAACACCATGATGAATAGCCGCTAACGCTAAAACACGGTAAATTGCACCAGAATCTAATAAATTCCAGCCCAGTTTTTCTGCTAATAGCATACATAGCGTCCCCTTTCCGGCGCCGCTTGGACCATCAACAGTGATGACTGGAGCATGAGTAGACATAGGTTTTCTCCGATGTAGTTTCCGTAACAGATGAAAGACAGAACCAAAGGTTTCTCTGTACCTTCAAACGGTGGCACATTATACGGAAAAAAAATCACAATTTATAGTGTAATGTCCTAACCTTATGTTCCTTTTTACGCCAATAAAAAAGCCTGATGCAAGAAGATCAGGCTTTTAAAAATGTAATCTCAGCTATCAGACAAATTTATTACAGTCTTAACAACTTAATCCCTTTAATTTATCAAAGTAGTCAGGAAATGTTTTTGAGGTACACTTTGGATCATTAATCGTTACTGGCGTATCGCTCAATGCCACCAGCGAGAAACACATCGCCATTCTATGGTCATCATAGGTATCAATAGCCGCATGCTGTAATGTGGTTGGTGGCACGATAGTGATATAATCCTCACCCTCTTTTACTTCTGCACCAACTTTACGAAGCTCTGTAGCCATTGCAGCTAAACGATCGGTTTCTTTTACACGCCAGTTATAAACATTACGAATCGATGTTGTACCTTTGGCAAACAATGCGGTTGTTGCAATAGTCATTGCTGCATCAGGAATATGGTTAAAATCCATATCTACTGCACTGAGATCTCCGCAACGAGCAATAACATAATCATCACCCCACTCGATATCCGCCCCCATCGCAGCAAGCGCATCAGCAAATTGAATATCACCCTGAATACTCTTTTTACCAATACCTGTGACTTTTACTTCACCGCCTTTAATCGCAGCAGCTGCTAAGAAATACGACGCTGAAGACGCATCGCCTTCAACAAGTAATTCACCCGGTGAAACATAGGTTTGATTACCTCGAACAACGAACTCTTGATAATTACGGTTTTCAACTTCAACACCAAACTGCGCCATAATGTGTAGCGTAATATCGATGTAAGGTTTTGATACCAAATCACCCTTAATGCGTATAACAGTATCTGCTTGTGCTAAAGGTGCAGCCATTAAGAAGGCAGTTAAAAACTGGCTTGAAATAGAGCCATCAATTTCAACTTCACCACCTTTCAAACCAGTACCTATAATCTTTAGTGGTGGATAGTTTTCATTTTCGAGATAAGTAATGTCAGCGCCAGCACTACGTAACGCGTCAACAAGGTGGCCAATAGGGCGCTCTTTCATTCGCGGCTCACCCGTTAGAACAAATTCACCGCCGCCTAAACACAATGCAGCTGCAAGCGGACGCATCGCTGTCCCCGCATTGCCTAAATATAATTCAAGGGGCTCATTAGGTGAAAATGCGCGGCCCAACCCTTCAACCTCACAAACCGTTTTATCTTCAGATAATTGGTAATTCACACCTAACTGCTTTAATCCGTTAAGCATATGGCGAATATCATCACTATCTAATAAATTAGTGAGGCGCGTGGTACCTGTTGCTAACGCTGCCAATAATAGGGCGCGATTCGAAACACTCTTTGAGCCCGGTAAATTTACTTCACCATTGATCTTAGCTATCGGCTGTAACGTTATACTTTCCATTTGATTATTCATCCAATCCTAATTCTTTAACCTTTAAGCAGATTAACGAATATTGCATCAGTTAGCTAGTACCCGTTCATTGCTAGCTATAACAATAACGATATTTGATTTATTATTTGGTAAAATCAATAGGATGCAACAGTGAATTAAAGGACAGCAGTAATGACGACAACTCCTATGGTCGGGATCGGTATCATCATTGTGAATGAGCAAAACCAGATTTTGATAGGAAAACGAAAAAACAGTCACGCTCCCTACTATTCCATTCCAGGCGGTCATATGGAGGTTGGCGAAACATTTCGTCAATGCGCGATTCGTGAAGTTAAAGAAGAAACAAATTTAACTATTTATAATCCCGAGGTTATAGCTGTAACTAACAACTTAGAAACCTATGATGAATGTGGAAAGCATTATATTAGTGTTACTTTGTTAGCGACATCATTTACAGGCGAATTGCAGCTAACAGAACCTGATAAATGTGAGCATTGGTTATGGGTCGATCCTCATCATGTCCCATCACCACAATTTGATGCTAGCGAACAAGCAATTCGTTGCTATTTAGAAAATCGATTTTGTGTCAGTGAATAAACTAAAAGCACCCTTAGGTGCTTTTAGTTATTAAATGGCTAATTAATCATCTTCACGCTCAATTTCACGTGCAACTTTCTTACCATTAATGAGGACACCTTCAACATCAACGTATTGTCCATGTAACGTATCTAATGTTAAAAAGTCTTCAAACTCAGTATAAGCATCAACATAGAATGTTTCACCAGCAATCATAAAGTGATCATCTCCTACTGAGGTTACATAACCTTCACGATCAAATTCACGCCAGTCGCCTGTTTCACCGCCAAAGTCACGTTCAAATTCGATCTCTTTCGCAATACCATTAAACGCTGTAACTTCAACGAGTTCACCCGCAACTAAATTCGCTTTAGTTCCGTCTTCAAAACGCGTTTGTACATTAACAGTAAAGCGCCCACGCGCATTTAATTCAAATTGAGATTTATCACTATTTACCCAAGTGACAATACCTTCGATTTCATGATCATCATCAAAGTCATCATACGTTTCTACTTCCACTTCAGTTGCATGAAACTCATCATTAATCATTTGGCCTTTAACTTCGACCCACTGACCATTCATCAATACGGCATTATCTTCAATTTCGTCAGGGTTAAAGAAAACCTTTGTACTAGCACCTAAAGTGAAAGTATTCTTATTTAGATCTAAACCGCTCAAACGACCTTCAATTTCATATTGACCAGCAACATCTTCTTGTTCGATTTTTATAACCGACAATACTTTATATCCAAGGCCATCAGCAGTGGCTTGTGGCAGTGAAGACACCATCACCCAATCATGTAATTCAATGTGCCGATCTAGTGCAAAAGATAACGTCACACCATTCACCACAAACGTTTTACGATCTGCACTGATTGTTGTGACTATACCCACCATTGTCGGCTCAACAGAAACAACAGCACCGCTTCTGGTTAACATTGAAACTTCAACCATCATATTAGGTTTAAGGCTAGTGATAGATAACTCTTGAGAGCCATACTTAACTTGCTCTACCTTGTAACTATGACCATTCACATCAATAGTGTTGTTATCATAGTTCACACTCTTAATAGTACCTTGTGCTGCTGTAGGTTTAATATCAACAATAGGAGGTGGAGTCGGTTTACTCTCATCACTACCACCGCCGCCACAACCAGAAAGAGCAACACCAACCACTACCGCTAAGAGCAATTTTTTCATCAACTAACCTTTATAATTATGAATATTGTTTTATTGAAAAGTATATTAATATTGCCTCTGTGAAATATTCGTGAAAAACATAAGGCTAAACGTGAAAATACTCATTGCTGATGATAATGACCAAATCGTTGAAACAATCTCTGATTATCTTGAGCTTGAAGGCAATATTGTTGACTGTGCTTACCACGGTGAAAGTGCGCTTAAATTAATTAAAGATAATTATTATGACGTGATTATCATGGATATCATGATGCCTAAATTGGATGGTATTTCGACCGTTGCTAAAATTCGGAATGAGCTTTTTTGCGGCGCGCCAATTCTTTTCCTTACGGCGAAAGATACACTCGACGATAAAATCGCAGCCTTTAAAGCCGGTGGCGATGATTACCTTCTAAAGCCATTTGCGATGGAAGAGCTGTCTCTTCGAATAAAGGCACTCGCTAATCGTGGTCAGCGTAAAGATATTGGATTGCTAAGCTATGCAGATATTCAAATAAACAACCAAACAGATGAAGTACATCGAGAAAACCACATAATAAAGTTAAATCGTACTCAACTAAAAATATTAAAATTATTGGTTCAACATGCACCTAATGTTGTCACTAGACAGCAAATAATAGAAACCATTTGGGGAGAAGAATCGCCCTGTAGTGATGCATTACGAAGTCATATTTATGGTTTACGCAACGCCATTGACAAAGGTTTTTCCGAATCACGATTAGAGACAATTCATGGACAAGGCTACCGTATCAAAGCTGCATAAATATCCAAGTCTTTACCAAAAAGTTGGACTTAGCGTCAGTGTCATGGCATTCAGTATGTTCGTTCTTTTTTGGATAGTCATTTATATTGCAGAAAATCAATTAGAAGTAATTAGCCTTCATCACTGGTTAGATAAGGAATCTTCCCAGTACCAAATTGATTATAAGAAAATGGGTGAAAAAGCCCCACTTCCCAATAATAGTGAATTTAAAAGTTATTGGAGCCAAAATTCGTTACCAGATTGGCTTAAACCATACCGTAAACCCGGATTTTATGAACACCTTCGCGGTACTGAAGATAAACACTTTATTGTCTTTAAACACCCATCAGGAAAAGGCTTAATGTATGTTGTGTATCAAGATGATGCTGATGATTACTTAGATGAGTATGAAAGTAGCTTACATTACTTCACCTTTATTTTTGGCGTATTGTTATCTCTATTAATGGGCGGATATAGTTTCTATTTTATTCGTTCGTTATCGCATCCATTTGAGCAAATTAAGCAGAAGATCGGTCAAATGCAGCCAGATCAAACTGAGTTTACTATTGATACCCAATACAATGAAACACGAACAATTGAACAAGCGTTATTAGATAGTAAACGTGCGATCTCACACTATTTTCAGCGAGAACAAGAATTCAGCCGGTTTGCATCGCATGAATTACGTACGCCGATTATGGTTATTCAGGGCTCTACGGAGCTGCTTGATAAAGTGCCTAACCAACCCAAGATTGCAAAAAAGGCGATAAACCGTTTGCACCAAGCCAGTGAGGATATGAAAATTCTCACAGAAACTTTTTTGTTATTAGGAAAACAGCATATAGAGCCGCAACACTTTGTCATTTGCGATATAGAAGCCGAATTAAGTAAGCAGCTCACGGTAATGAAACCTTTATTTGCTAAACAGGATACCAGTTATCAGCTGACGCTTTCATGTAACACTCCGATCAGCGCACCACTCAGTTTCATCACAATTATTATTAACAACCTAATAAAAAATGCATTTAGTTATAGTGTTGGTGACATTATTATTAAGTTAAGCAAAAATACGCTAATGATTACTAACCGTCATGATGGTAATGAGCTCTATAATCAAGGCTATGGATGTGGTTTAGTTATTGTTCAGCGGATCTGTGAAAGGATGAATTGGCCTTATAATATAACTAACGACAACATTAGCTTTACCGTTAGTGTCATATTTTTACCGCCAAATAATTAAGGAACAATTAATGGCAAAATATATCAAACCACTAAGCTTTATCGTGTTATTAGCAACCATGTTTGGATGTACAACAGGTAAACCCAACAATATTGAAGCGGTTACACCTTTTGTGCTTAATAAATACTTGGGGACTTGGCATGAAATAGCAAGAATGGATCATAGCTTTGAGCGTGATTTAGACTATGTCACTGCAACTTACAGTATGAATGAAGATGGCAGCGTAAAAGTCGTTAATCGTGGATTTAACACTCAGTTAAAAGAATGGAAAGAAGCCATTGGTAAAGCCAAATTTGTAGAAAATGATAATGTTAGCTACCTTAAAGTCTCTTTCTTTGGCCCTTTTTATGGCAGCTATATCATTTTCTATTTAGAGCCAGACTATTCAACCGCGCTGATCAGCAGTTATAACCACAATTACTTCTGGTTATTATCTCGTCACAAGCAAATAAGCCCACAGCAATTAGAACGTTATATCAGCATTGCTAAAAAAGCAGGTTTCGATACAAATAAACTGATATATCCAAAACAATAAACAAAAAGCCACAGTTAAGCTGTGGCTTTTATGTTAAGTTCGAATCTTATTATTAGCCCAAACCTGTGCTTCATCTAATGACATAGGTTTAGCAAAATAATAGCCTTGGCAAATATCGATACCACACTGTTCTACAAACTGTTTTTCTTGTTCCGTCTCAATACCTTCTGCAACCAGAACACAGCCCGTCACTTCACTTATCTTAGCTAACAATTGGTAAAGGTTCTTTTCTCGCTCATTTTGCGTATTCAATAACAACGATCTATCAAGTTTTACCTTATCGAAGTTAAATTTAAGTAAATGCGGGAATGACGCATAACCCGAGCCAAAGTCATCGATAGCAACAGTGATCCCTAATGCTTGTAGTGCATCTATATTTTTAGAAATCTGCTTATCTTCAGTGATAATAGCTTCTTCTGTGATCTCAACTTCTAAATTTTCTGGGTCAATATTATAAAAGCGTAAGCGTTCCATGATCAGATGAATGATTACAGGATCAGCAATACTTTCTGCCGAAATATTCACCGACACTTTACAGCCATTATCTAAAGGCATATTTTGCATATCATTTAAAACAAGATCGATAACCATCTGATCCAATTGTTTGATTGCACCAAGCTGATAAAAATCATTAATAAAGATTGGCGGAGTTAGCTTACCCGTTTTATCTTTATAACGAACTAATGCCTCAAAGGATAATTGCGCCGAGTTAGTTACGTTTACCTGCGGCTGATAATGCATTACAAACTCACCGTTATTAAGCATATGATTAACCCGACGGCTTATATCATGCTTGCTTACGTAACTACCCATCATTTGGTTTATATCACCTAAGAAGGTTTTCAGTGTTGAGCTTTCTAATTCTGATTGTCGGCTCATCGTCATATTATTTTGACGACTTCGCCCAACATAATTCAAATAAAACGGACGATAAATCATTACACCAAGTGTTATTACCACAAACTGTAGAACAACCCCACCAATGCTATTTTGGGTCGCAATATAGCCACTTAATAATGGCGGTGTCATCCAATCAACAATCGTACCAACATGATTTACTAAACCTAATGATATAGCGCTATAAACCACAACAAAACTAACTAACGGTACACACACAAAAGGCACAATTAATATTGGATTAAAGATAATAGGCAAACCAAACAGTAATAGCTCATTAATATTAAAGATCACTAATGGTATCGCTGATATTGCTAACGTGATATGACGACGATCTTTTGAAAACAATAAAATACATAGCAAAAGACTGATCGTGTTTCCAGAGCCACCCATTGATAAAAATGCATCATAAAAACCTTGCCCTAAGACATTTAACGGTGCGTCTCCAGCTTGCCATGCTGCAATGTTTAGCTGTGTATTTTCAAAAAGTTGCTGTTTCGCGCGGAATAAAAAGTTATGTCCATTGATACCTACAGCGCCCAATAAACCCAAGATAAATTGGTATGCAAGACCACCTAAAAACGTTAATGGGTTTAATGTTATGAACTTGCTCGCCCCCGTACTAAAAGCGAGGAAACTTTCCATTAGCTTTGCAAGTACGAGTGTCATCAATAGAAAAGCAAAAAAATGAGCCACTTGTTTATAAAGTGTTTTCACAAAATCTAAACGAGACGGATCAAGTGGAAATAAACGAAACGACACACAACACATTGCGGAAATAATTGCCGTCAACAGCGCAATAAGCGGATTATTAGGTAGTCCTGTATTTGCCGCAACTAGATCATTAGGCACCGAAATCGCAATGTACATAAGCAATGAATACGGCACAACAACCATGGCATTCACACCATGTTTCGTTGAAATGTAATAGCTTGTGATAATACACAACGTAATAGGATAAATACCTATTAGTAAATCAGAGAAATAGAAAAACGTACTCGCCGCTTGTGTTAAGCCTGCGATATTTAAGGAGTGACCAACAAAAATGGTTATTGCGTTACAAATCGTTAATGGCAATAACAATAAAAAGACAATTGATATATCTTTAATATAGTTGTTGTAATATGACTTAATTGACGCCATTTTCCACATATAACGATAAAAGCCATGCTAGGGTATGAGCTCGCGATTATATATATGAAAAGCTTTTCATCAATAATAAAACTGTTAGCAGAAGTAACAGAATTAGCGTCTTTGTTTATATCGTTAAACTGCAGTCGTTATAATGTTTAAAAATTAAAAAAAGCCATAATATCGACTATTATGGCTTTAATTTTTATTCGATTTTACGCGTTTTCTTTTTCGAACTTAGCCATAAAATCAACTAATGCTTGAACACCTTCTAATGGCATCGCATTGTAGATTGACGCTCGCATACCACCTACTACACGATGTCCTTTTAATGCTTTTAAGCCAGCCAAATCTGCTTGCTCTAAAAACAAGTTATCCAACTCAGCATTTTTTAATTGGAACGGCACATTCATAATTGAACGGTTATCACTGTGTACTTCATTAACATAAAAGTCAGAGTGATCAACAAAGTCATACAGTAATTTAGCTTTAGCGAGATTACGCTCTTCCATCGCTTCTACCCCACCGACAGCTTTTAGCCACTTAAAGACTTCAGCAGCTAAATACCATGCAAATGTTGGTGGTGTATTAAACATCGATTCTTTTTCTACCAGAACCGTGTAATCAAGAATACTTGGAAGAATAGATTTAGCTTTACCAAGCAAATCATCACGTACAATAACAATCGTTAAACCAGCAGGGCCAATGTTCTTTTGTGCACCGGCGTAAATCACACCGTATTTTGATACATCAATCTTACGCGATAAGATTGTTGATGACATATCAGCCACAATGGGTTTATCCGTCTGAGGTAAATCACGGATTTCAATGCCATCAATCGTTTCATTTGGACAAAAATGCACAAATGCCGCATCGTCAGAAAGTGACCATTGTGAAGCCGGTAGTACTGCCTTTTTACCGTCTTTTTCACAGGTAATATCAATCGCATTTGGTTGGCAATATTTCTTTGCTTCTTCAATCGCACTGTGCGCCCAGAAGCCACCATCCATGTAATCAGCAGTTTCTGCATCACCTAGTAAATTTAACGGTACAGCAGCAAACTGACCACGTGCGCCACCATGACAAAACAGCACGTGGTAATTAGCAGGAATATTCAAAAGATCACGTAAATCTTGTTCTGATTGTGCAGCAACAGCAAGAAACTCTTTACTACGGTGGCTTACTTCCATCACAGAAGTACCTAAACCATTCCAGTTAATCAATTCTTGTTGAGCTTTGGCGAGAACATCTGCGGGGATCATTGCGGGTCCTGCGCAAAAGTTATAAACCTTATCCATAATTTTGACTTTGCTCCTGCTTGGGGAAATAAAAATAAATGCCTATTGCTTCATAAAGCTAATAACACCAAACACATAACGTTTTTAGCATTATAAAACAACATAAGAGAAAACATCGCCACGACAGCAAATGTCAATGCTTTGTTTTTACACCTTTATTAAGCAACTTAAAAGTTTTTATTATAAATTGCTAGCTTGATGAATAAACAAAGTACAAAAAGTCTACTCACAAAAAAATAGCGAACAGAGGAATATTTGGAATTATTGAGTGATCCTGAAATATTTCAAATACGACAACGGAGATTTATTCATAAACTCACGTATTGAGCGTTTTAATAACTATATTGATCCATTCTGAATAAAATCAAAATACCGAGATAAAAAAATGGCGACTACTCTAGGAGTAATCGCCATTTCATATCATCAAACAGTTAAGGTAACTTATTCTTGTTCAGTTGAATCATCAGAGCTGGTATCAGTTGCTGGTTGATCTGTATTTTCTACAGCTTCACCTTCGACTAATTCCGCATCTTCAATTAATTCTTCTTCTGGTTCATCAATACGTTGAAGGCCAACAACTTTTTCGCCTTCAGTTGTACGGATAAGCGTTACACCTTGGGTGTTACGGCCAACACGACTTACTTCAGAAACACGAGTACGAACAAGCGTACCAGCGTTAGTGATCATCATGAATTCATCGCCGTCTTCTGCTTGAACAGCACCAACAACGCGACCATTACGCTCAGAAACCTTAATCGATACAACACCTTGCGTTGCACGGCTCTTCGCTGGGTATTCAGCCAGTTCTGTACGCTTACCGTAACCGTTTTCAGTTACTGTTAGTACATCACCATCGTTATGAGGAACGATAAGTGAAATCACTTTATCGCCTTCAGCAAGCTTGATACCACGAACACCTGCGGCAGTACGGCCCATACCTCGAACACCGCCTTTCGCGTTGCCTTCAGCATCAATTACAGGGCTTTCGTAGAAGCGAACAACTTTACCAAATGCAGAGAACAGCATAATGTCGCAATCACCGTCAGTAACATCAACACCGATCAATGAATCACCTTCACGTAGATTAACGGCAATAATACCGGCACTACGAGGACGACTAAAGTCAGTTAATGGTGTTTTCTTCACTGTACCGTCAGCGGTTGCCATAAAGACGAACTTGTCTTCTGTGTATTCACGTACTGGAAGAATAGCGGTGATACGCTCATTTTCTTCAAGAGGTAGAATGTTCACAATTGGCTTACCACGTGCAGTACGGCTTGCTAATGGTAATTGATATACCTTCAGCCAGTACATACGGCCACGACTAGAGAAACATAAAATCGTATCGTGAGTATTAGCAACTAACAGACGCTCAATGAAGTCTTCTTCCTTCATACGCGTTGCAGCTTTACCTTTACCACCACGACGCTGTGCTTCATAGTCGCTTAAAACTTGATACTTAACGTAACCTTCATGAGATAGCGTTACAACAACATCTTCTTGAGTGATTAAATCTTCTAAATCGATGTCGTGGCTAGCAGCAGTGATCTCAGTACGACGTTCATCGTTAAACTGCTCTTTAACTAGCTCTAGCTCTTCACGGATCACTTCCATCAAGCGCTCAGAGCTTGACAGGATGTACATTAGTTCCGCGATTTCATCAAGCAGTGCTTTGTACTCTTCTAAAATCTTCTCGTGCTCAAGCCCTGTTAGCTTGTGTAGACGAAGATCAAGAATCGCTTGTGCTTGCTGTTCAGTTAAGTAGTACTGATTATCACGAATACCGAATTGCTCTTCCAGCCACTCAGGACGTGCAGCATCTGTACCAGCACGCTCAAGCATTGCTGCTACATTACCAAGATCCCAGCCACGTGCAATTAAACCAGCTTTCGCTTCTGCAGGTGTTGGTGCACGGCGGATAAGCTCAATAATTTCATCAATGTTAGCCAAAGCAAGAGCAAGACCTTCAAGGATGTGTGCACGATCACGCGCTTTACGCAATTCGTAAATAGTACGACGTGTTACCACCTCACGGCGGTGATTCACGAAGCACTTCAGCATTTCTTTTAAGTTAAAGATTTTTGGCTGACCGTTATCCAGTGCAACCATGTTGATGCCGAATGTGGTTTGTAGCTGAGTTTGTGCATAAAGGTTGTTAAGTACAACTTCACCCACAGCATCACGCTTACATTCAATAACAATACGCATACCATCTTTATCAGATTCGTCACGTAGTGCACTAATGCCTTCAACTTTCTTATCTTTAACAAGCTCTGCAATCTTTTCGATTAAGCGAGCCTTGTTAACTTGGTACGGAATTTCGTGAACAACAATGGTTTCTTTACCATTCTTCTCAACTTCAATCTCCGCTTTGGCACGCATGTAAACTTTACCGCGGCCAGTATGATAAGCGTCAATAATTCCTTTACGACCGCTGATCATTGCAGCTGTCGGGAAATCTGGGCCTGGAATATATTCCATTAGCTGATCAATGGTGATGTCTTCATCATTGATGTAAGCCAAACAGCCATTGATCACTTCACCTAGATTGTGTGGCGGAATATTTGTTGCCATACCTACAGCGATACCAGAAGA
Source organism: Photobacterium angustum (assembly GCF_002954615.1). Taxonomy (NCBI): domain Bacteria; kingdom Pseudomonadati; phylum Pseudomonadota; class Gammaproteobacteria; order Vibrionales; family Vibrionaceae; genus Photobacterium; species Photobacterium angustum. The sequence goes on from NZ_MSCJ01000001.1 coordinate 1,737,962, forward strand.
GCCATTCACCAATAGGTTAGGGATCTTAGTTGGTAATACTGCAGGAATTTGCTCTGTACCATCGTAGTTTGGTACATAATCCACAGTTTCTTTATCTAGATCAGCAAGTAGTTCATGTGCGATTTTAGACATACGAACTTCGGTATAACGCATCGCAGCGGCTGAATCGCCGTCGATTGAACCAAAGTTACCCTGACCATCTACGAGCATGTAACGCAACGAGAATGGTTGAGCCATACGTACAATAGTATCGTACACAGCACTATCACCATGTGGGTGATATTTACCGATAACATCACCTACCACACGGGCAGATTTTTTATATGCTTTATTCCAGTCATTGCCTAGTACATTCATCGCGAATAAAACGCGGCGGTGTACTGGCTTAAGGCCATCACGCACATCAGGAAGAGCACGACCAACGATTACTGACATCGCATAGTCGAGGTAAGAGCTTTTCAGCTCATCTTCAATATTTATGGGCGTGATCTCTTTTGCAAGATCGCTCATGGAGCCAATATCCCTCAGGTAATTTCTGTCGTATTTTTATACGTGCAAGGCGTAAGAATATAGCATATTACAGCCCTAATAGGCACACCTTTCACGACTTATGTTGTGAGTAATTTAGCGGAAATGAAATAAAACAGAAATAAACGATGTCACAATTGTGAATTGAATATATGCACCTGTTTATAAATTACACACTATTGGAAGAACAACTCAAATCATAATGTAACTATTCTAACTTACCGAATATGTAATGGTTTGTAAAAACTAGACTGATAACTTAATTTTTAACTGTACGCGTTGCAATTGATTAATCAATCATAAGATTGGGAGTTGTCGCAACTTTCACCCCCCCATAACCATTAAAATAGTGTGGTTAATAAGCCAATATACAACAAACAGGTAGATTTTAGATCACCTCTATATCTACACCTACGTCATGAACGCATGAGGATACGCTGATGGGTACAGCAATAAATATGATTGGACTATCAATTGTCATTGGAAAATACATCTTAATGGCAATACTTGCGACATTCACTTTTCTTGGTGGTTCTGTGAGCCCAGAGCTTATTCCTGCAACGTTAGCGTCTTTTAATGATTAGTTTTGCTATCAATATGTAATCAAATAGCCAAGCACATCTAGTTTGGCTATTTCTTTTCTGACTCCTCTCCTTTTACTTTAGCGCTTTGCAACCATTCAATTATTTCGCATAATGCGCAGTATCAATTAAGGAAAATGGCATCAATGTAATGAGCAAACCACAAAATGTTGATCCAGCAGAGATCAGTAAATTTGAAGATATGGCCTCTCGCTGGTGGGATCTAGAAGGTGAATTTAAACCTCTTCATCAAATTAATCCCCTTCGTCTAAATTACGTTATTGATCATGCCAATGGTCTATTTGGCAAAAAAGTACTCGATGTCGGTTGTGGCGGTGGTATTTTAGCAGAAAGTATGGCGATAGAAGGCGCTGAGGTAACAGGTCTCGATATGGGCAAAGAACCATTAACTGTTGCTCGTTTACATGCTTTAGAAACAGGGACAAAGTTAGATTACATTCAATCAACAGCAGAAGAGCATGCTGATGAGCGTCATGGATATTATGATGTTATTACATGTATGGAAATGCTAGAGCATGTTCCTGATCCTGCATCAATTATTGCGGCCTGTGCCAAAATGGTTAAGCCAGGCGGTCACGTTTTCTTCTCTACCTTAAACCGTAACCTCAAATCTTACCTTTTTGCTATTGTTGGCGCAGAGCATGTTATGCGTATCGTTCCCAAAGGGACACACGATCATAATAAGTTTATTCGCCCTTCTGAATTAATCGCAATGATTGATAAAACAGAACTAGAAGAACGTAATATTATAGGTTTACATTATAATCCTCTAACAAATGCTTATAGTTTAGGCTCCAATGTTGATGTGAACTATATCGTTCACACCCAAAAACAAAGCTAACCTACATAAATAATGCTTTTAGCTTCAACATTGAATATTGAATGTTGAAGCTACGTTTAGTTATTCAACCTCATGCATCTTAGCTCTACTATCAATAAACATCTCAGTAACATTAGACCAATAAACTGTGTACATAGTCACTCAAAAATATCTTGGTATATCAAGGGTTACTTAGTATTTATTGATATCACTCACAACAATTTTTGAACCTCTAAAATCACGAAAATTCAATAAAAATATATTTTTTTTATCTCCTAAATCTCACCCTAAAATATTGCTTTTTGCTATCTAATTGATGGCATTAGCGAGTTAAGTAAGTAGGTACTGACTTTTTTAAAAAAATCCCCACCTTATCCACAGCTGGTCAAAAAATGTCATCTTGCAATAATCTGAAATCAACACTATCTTGTAATCACTTTGATAGAACACCCCAAGATGTAGTGTTTCTGTCTTACAAAACTTCAATCAAAGATCACATTCTTTGCTAAGATACTTATAAAAGTAACAAAAAAAGCTCATAGGCAAGGAAAATTGGGAAACTAACGAAAAATGACTCAACAACTAACAGTTACCAAGCGCGACGGTCGTACTGAAAGTATCGATTTAGATAAAATCCACCGAGTTATTGAGTGGGCGGCAGAAGGTTTAGAAAATGTTTCCGTATCACAGGTTGAATTGAAGTCTCATATTCAATTTTACGATGGCATTCGTACTGATGATATTCATGAAACAATTATTAAAGCTGCAGCTGATTTAATCTCCGAAGACACGCCAGATTACCAATATCTTGCTGCACGTTTGGCGATTTTCCATCTTCGTAAAAAAGCCTATGGTCAATTTGAGCCACCGAAATTATATGATCACGTAAAAAACCTTGTTGAAAAAGGTAAATACGACGGTCACTTATTAGAAGATTACACAGAAGAAGAATTCGCAGTGATGGATAATTTTATCGATCACTGGCGCGATATGAACTTTTCATACGCAGCGGTTAAGCAACTTGAAGGTAAATACCTTGTTCAAAACCGTGTATCAGGTGAAATTTTTGAAAGTGCCCAATTCCTATACATCCTGATTGCAGCAGCTTTATTTAATAAGTATCCAAAAGAAACACGTCTTGATTACATTAAGCGTTTCTACGATGCATCATCACTATTTAAAATTTCACTACCAACACCAATTATGTCTGGTGTTCGTACGCCAACACGTCAATTTAGCTCTTGTGTACTGATTGAATGTGATGACAGCCTTGATTCTATCAATGCGACGGCAAGTTCCATTGTTCGTTACGTATCACAACGTGCAGGTATTGGTATTAATGCTGGTCGTATTCGTGCATTGGGTTCAGAAATCCGTGATGGTGAAGCATTCCATACCGGTTGTATCCCATTTTACAAGTACTTCCAAACAGCCGTTAAATGTTGTTCGCAAGGTGGCGTACGTGGTGGTGCAGCAACACTGTTCTACCCTCTTTGGCACCGTGAAGTTGAATCACTGTTAGTGCTTAAAAATAACCGTGGTGTTGAAGAAAACCGTGTTCGTCATATGGACTACGGCGTACAAATCAACAAACTGATGTACACCCGTTTGATCAAAGGCGAAAGCATTTCTCTGTTCTCTCCTTCTGACGTACCGGGAATGTACGATGCATTCTTTGCTGATCAAGAAGAGTTCGAGCGTTTATACCTAAAGTATGAGCAAGATAGCAGCATCAAACGTGAAACAATCAAAGCGATTGATCTGTTCTCACTACTAATGCAAGAGCGTGCGTCAACAGGTCGTATTTACATCCAAAACGTTGACCACTGTAATACACACAGCCCATTTGATCCGGCAGTTGCACCAATTCGTCAATCTAACCTGTGTCTTGAAATCGCACTGCCGACTAAGCCACTGAACAACGTTGAAGATGAAAACGGTGAAATTGCACTGTGTACGCTGTCTGCATTTAACCTAGGTGCTATTGATAGCCTTGATGATTTAGAAGAGCTAGCAGAGCTAACTGTTCGTGCGCTTGATGCATTATTAGATTACCAAGATTACCCACTTCCAGCTGCGCGTCGTTCAACGATGAACCGCCGTACATTAGGTGTGGGTGTTATTAACTTTGCTTACTACTTAGCGAAAAATGGTGTTCGTTACTCTGACGGCAGCGCAAATAACCTGACACACGAAGCCTTTGAAGCAATTCAATATTACTTATTAAAAGCTTCTGTAAATCTGGCTAAAGAGCAAGGTGCTTGTCCAGCATTTAATGAGACAACGTATTCACAAGGTATTCTACCTATTGATACGTATAAAAAAGATATCAATAATATTTGCTCTGCTGAATTACGCTACGATTGGGAAACATTACGTGAAGAGATCAAAACACACGGTCTACGTAACTCAACCCTATCGGCATTAATGCCATCAGAAACATCATCGCAAATTTCTAATGCGACAAATGGTATTGAGCCACCACGTGGTTTCGTTTCTGTTAAAGCGTCAAAAGATGGTATCCTCAAACAAGTTGTTCCTGAGTACGCGAAGTACAAAGATAACTACGAGCTACTATGGAATATCGGCAGTAACGACGGTTACCTACAACTTGTGGGTATCATGCAGAAGTTTATCGACCAAGCGATCTCAGCTAACACCAATTATGATCCAAGTAAGCAAGTTGGCGGTAAAGTTCCAATGAAGTTGCTACTTAAAGATCTACTAAATGCTTACAAACTTGGCGTGAAAACACTTTACTACCATAACACTCGTGATGGTGCCTCTGATAGTCAGGGTGATATGGCAGCAGACGATTGCACCAGTTGTAAAATTTAATTATTAAATGGGAGCCTCATGGCTCCCCTTTGATTTGAGGAAATCATGGCTTACAGTACTTTTTGTCAAACACGTAATGATCAATTAAAAGAACCTATGTTCTTTGGTCAATCAGTGAATGTTGCTCGCTACGATCAACAAAAATTCGAAATTTTCGAAAAACTTATTGAAAAACAACTATCCTTTTTCTGGCGTCCAGAAGAAGTAGATGTTTCTGGTGATCGTATTAATTACAACAACTTGCCAGATCATGAAAAGCACATTTTCATCAGTAACCTAAAATACCAAACATTACTTGATTCGATTCAAGGTCGTAGCCCTAACGTGGCACTATTACCGATTGTTTCTCTTCCTGAATTAGAAACATGGATTGAAACTTGGTCGTTCTCTGAAACGATTCACTCTCGTTCTTATACGCATATTATCCGCAATATCGTTAACAACCCTTCTGTAGTTTTTGACGATATTGTCGAGAATGAGCATATTATCAAGCGTGCTGGTGATATTTCTAAATACTATGATGCTCTAATTTCTGCGACTAATGATTATCACCGTTATGGTGAAGGTAATCATTCAGCTAATGGTGTTCCATTTACGGTCAACCTTCATGAGTTAAAGAAAAAACTCTACCTTTGCTTAATGTCAGTAAATGCTTTAGAAGCTATTCGCTTTTATGTTAGCTTTGCGTGTTCATTCGCTTTCGCTGAACGTGAGCTAATGGAAGGTAATGCAAAAATCATCAAGCTCATTGCGCGTGATGAAGCATTACACCTAACCGGTACCCAGCATATTCTGAACTTACTGCGTAATGGTCACGACGATCCTGAAATGGCAGAAATTGCAGCAGAGTGTGAACAAGAATGTTTTGATATCTTCAAAGCCGCTGCTGAGCAAGAAAAAGAATGGGCAGATTACCTCTTTAAAGATGGCTCAATGATTGGCTTAAATAAGCAAATCCTATGTCAATATGTAGAATATATTACCAATCTACGTATGGTTGCTGTGGGTTTACGTCCAGCCTATGAAGGTGCAACGCAAAACCCAATTCCATGGATTAACTCTTGGTTATCTTCTGACAACGTACAGGTTGCACCACAAGAAGCTGAGATCAGTTCATACCTTGTTGGTCAAATTGACAACGATGTAAGTGCTGATGATCTTGGTGACTTCGAGCTATGAGTCAATTAACCATTAAGGTTAATGGTGTGGAGGTTCATGGGAATAACCATGAGCCTCTGCTCAAGCAGCTAGAGCAAGCTGGGGTTCAACCTGAATACCAATGTCGAAATGGTATGTGTGGTGCTTGTCGCTGTAAATTAAAGCAAGGGGCTGTTGATCAACATGACGCACTCGCTTTTATTGCACCAAATGAAATATTAACCTGTCGGTCAGTCCCTAAATCAGATGTCGAAATAGAATTTAATTATCAAGTTACGACAAAGCAAGAAACAACAAAAAAGGTAGCTCAATAATCTAGAGCTACCTTTTCTTTTAGTGCTAAATCACGTTACTTATTTTTCACACACATCACGTGATAAACACCGTCTTCAACTTCTGTCCCTTCAGTCTCATGCTCAAAGCCTGGGAATTCTTTATCCCATACTTCAAGGCTATGAAGGTAACCAATCTGCGGGCTACTATCATCACCAAAGTTCTCACCTGACATCAACATTGGAATACCCGGTGGATATGGGATAACCGCATTTGCTGCAATACGGCCTTGTAACTTATCAGAAGGTACCATCTCAACATTATCATCAACTATCGCTTCAAACGCAGCACGTGGCGTAATATCAGCCTTCGGTAACGTTGAATAAGCAGCATTAAGCATTTCCGATGGTGTATGTTGTTTCAAATAACCAAACATCTTATCCCCAAGATCTTTTAAGCCTAAATGCCCATACACGTCAGGATGAGCAGCAACAAGATCCGGTAAAGCGTTTTTCAGTGGCGTATTGTTATCGTAGTGTGTTTTAAAGCTCAATAAGGTATTAACAAGCGTTGCCCATTTACCTTTAGTGATCCCCATTGAGAATAAGAACATGACTTGAAAATCTGTCGTTCGGGTTGGCACTATGCCAAATCGAGTAAGGTATTGCGTAACCAGTGCGGCAGGAACACCTGTATCCAATAACTTACCGTCATCTCCCATACCAGGTGCTAAAATACTGACTTTAATTGGATCGAGCATACACCAATCAGCAGGCATATCTTCAAAACCATGCCATTTATCACCAGGCTTCATCACCCAGAAATCTTGATGCGTTGCTAAGAGCTCTGCAGGCGCATCTTCAAAATCATAAACTTTACCCGTTTCAGGATCAGTGATCGTTTCTGCATTCCAAGGTTTGAAGAACCACTCACCATCGGCAGCAAATTCCCGATGCAAACGCCCCATCGCCTGACGATAATCAATCGCTTCTTTAATCACTTCATGGGTAAGAGACTGACCGCGAGGACCGTCCATTTGTGATACAGCAATATCGTTAGAGGCACTAATTGCATACAACGGTGATGTTGTCGCATGCATCATGTAAGACTGATTAAATCGCTCAAAATTAATATGATCTTTACCATAGCGCACATGAATCCAAGACGCTTGTGACAATGCATTCAGTAATTTATGCGTTGAATGTGTCGCGAACACGGTTGGTGCATCAGGATCTTCTATTGGCTCACCACGCATCGCAAAGTGATCGGTATAAATAGGATTAAAACGCGCATAGCCATACCAAGCTTCATCAAAGTGAATACGATTACTACTTTCAGCTAATATATCTTGCGCACGCTTAGCGTTATAACACAAACCATCATAGGTACAGTTTGTCACCACTGCATAAGTTGCCTGTCCACCCGCTTTTGCTTTGGTTAACTCGCTACTTTCTGCTGATTTCTTTAACCCTTCTGGCGACATTTGATCTGGATAAATAGGACCGATAATACCGTAACGATTTCGAGTTGGTACCATGTAAACTGGTAATGCCCCAGTAAGCATTAACCCTTGTTCAATAGATTTGTGGCAGTTTCGGTCACAGATCGCAAGTGTATTTTCACGCATACAAATTTGCATAATGGTACGGTTTGCACCTGATGTACCAGTGACTAAAGAGTAGGATTTATCCGCACCAAAAACTTTTGCCGCGTATTCTTCACTCTCACCAAACGCTCCCGTATGATCCAATAGCGAGCCCAGTGAACCACGCTCGATCCCCATATCAGAACGGAATAAACCTTCACCATAATAGTTATAGAATCGCTGACCTGCCGGTGTTTTACGGAAACCGACACCGCCTTGGTGTCCAGGCGCTGCCCATGAATACTCATGAATATCATCATATTTCATCATCGCCGATGCGAGTGGTGGCAACAATTGCTCTCGATATCGCTCCATCGCCGCCATGGCACGGCCAGCAATAAAATCTGCTGTATCTTCTAATATCCACACAAACTCATCAACCTGAGACATTAACTCTCGGTTAATCGTCAAGGTAACTTTTTTTCTTTCTGCTAGTAAAAAGACGGGAACCCCATCTTGGCGTTGATTTAATTTTTCAATCAACGAAAAGAACATATCGTTTTCTTCTTGTTGCTGTCCTGTCATGCTCGAGGTCAACATTAAGCAATCAATCGCTAAATTAACATTTAGAATAGAATAACAATCATCATAAGAAGAGGCGCTAAGAACGGTAATTGATTCATTTTTAAATTGTTCGATTAAACGATCAATTGCATTCGCAATAACCCCTGTTTTCTGTGAGTTATCAAAAATTAACACTCTCTTATGTTTTCCGTAATTAAGCATATTCTGGTCCTGTTATAATCAAATTTATATCGATAGATCATTTGTTTTTAAATTAAATGCCAACCTTTATGTTTTATTAGGAACAGCATCTCGGCTCGCAATGAACCCATAGAAGAAATAACCAAATAATGTAATGACGGTTCCATAGAATACGGCTTCCTCACCTGTAGAATACGCGCCATAAATACTATAAATAACAGCAACTGAACCGATTAAAATACCAGTATTATATTCTTTTTGATTAACCTGACTCTGTCTCATAATAATGCCAAGAGCCGTGAGTGCGAGAATATATGGAACCATATTAATAAATACAGCTAGGTTTACTAATACATTAAATTGTTTTAGTAATGTTGGAGAGATCGTCATTACTGCCAGAAGTAATTCTAATGCTAACATTATCATCATGCCTTTGAAGGGAGCATCATGCTTATTTACATCAGAGAAAATCTTTGGAAATAATCGCATATCAGCAGCAACTTTAGACACTTGGGCATTCGTAAATTGCCAACCAAGCAGTGAACCAACACATGCCATAATTGCCATTGCGGTAATAATTTCCCCAACGAATGGGCTAAACATCTGAGCAAAAACGAGACCAAAAGGAGAATCAGACTTAGCTAATATATCGTTAGGAATAATGCCTTGAATAACAGTTGTTGACGCAATATACGTTGCTGCAGAAAAAACGGTGGCAAGCATACAAGCAAGAGGCACATTACGTTTAGGGTTTTCAACAGTACCTGAGTTAGCCCCTGCTGATTCTATCCCTAAGAAAGCCCATAACGTTAGTGCCATACCAGCATAAATCGCACTACCAACCGAGATATTGTTTGGGTTCCAAGCTTCTGCAAAAATTTTAGTATCAAACCAAAACCAACCAATAATAGATAAACCAAGCACAGGAATAATAATCCCCCATACGGTTATAGTGGATATTTGGCCTGTTATTTTTGCACCTCTAACATTGGCAAACATAGTAATAATTAAAATAGCCACTACCCCAATGAATGTTTGGAATGGCGTTTCTTTTAACCATGGAATAAAGTATTCCAAGTAACCAACACACGAAACAGCAATAGCAACCGCACTAATAACTAGACACACATAGTAAGTATAAGAGGCAATAAAAAAACTAGATTTACCATGTGCTTTTTCAGCATATGCGGACATCCCTCCATCATCCGTACAATACATTCCACACTTAGCAAAAGCATAAGCAATTGCAAGTGCACCTAATGCTGTAACAACCCAAGCTAATAAGGCTATCCCTCCTGTTGCAGCAAGACTTGATGGTAATAATATTATTCCAGAACCCATCATATTAACGGTGACAATGGTTGTTAATCCCATTAATCCCATTTTATTACTGGTAGAACTCATAAAATAAGCAACCTTCTAAGTTATTAAATACACTAAGTTTTAATATTTATTATTCATATAACCCTTTAATTAGTAATGAATAAAATTAAGGTCGTACAAATAAATATAATATTAGAATAGATGTATATTCTTAGAATACCTAAAAAATATATTAAGTTTTGGTTACAGTCTTATTTAGGATATTTAATGACTTTAAAACTAAAAAAAGCGTATAAGCCGTAATTATAAATTACAACTTATACGCTTTATCAACCACTATAGCTATTTATCTATTATTTTTAGTCTTACTTATCACTTTTAAAAGTAGCAATTTGTTTTCCTTGCTGATCTTTCACTGTAAGTACATTATCAACAACCACATAGCTGGCAAAATTAGGCATCGATTCTAAAAATGACTTTTCTAACTCCATGCCATCCATACACATTTTACGTGTTGCGGCTGCAGGTCCCATCGTTAATGTGCCATTAGATGTTTCAAATGCGCCTTGGAAATTATTACAGCCAGAAAAACCATGAGCCGATTTTTTATCCATATCAAATTCGATAAATGCCACATTGCCACCAGCACCCGGTTTTACAGTTTCACCTTCAAGCGTCACTAAATTCCATTGCTGACCAACTAGCGGAGTATTCTCTGTTGCTTCATTTTGTTGATGAGCAACACGGTCTAATTTAATTTCAATAGGTTGCTTTACATCTGCTGCAAATGGGTCAATGTTCGTTGTTGAAGTCATGACTAGCTTATCACCAACCTTAATTGTTGCACGTAAGCTATAGCGATGATTATTTTGAATTTTCGCAACGTCATATTGAAGTGCTACAGGGTATGGTGGCGCACCAGCAACGTCCATTGCTTCACTTGTAATTGTCGTTGATGGCGCATCAGCAAGAGACACATCTTCTAGTGCAACATTTAATACAGCACCAGGTGGCAGCATACGGCGATCAAGGTAAATAACATTAACATCTAAGGATTTCATCTCAGCTTTCTCAGTTTTAGCCGTTGATTCTGTTTGCTGCTGGTTATGATTTGCCGCAGTGTCAGCATCATTACAAGCTTGTAGCATGAACGCAGAAAGTACAACTGAAGTGGCTAGCGCTAGCTTTTTTAATTTAAAAGTCATTTATCTTCTATCCTGTGCGATTTTCAATCCATAACCATAGCAACGAAATATGTTACTCAGTTAACTTTGCCATCAGAAAGATAGCATACTGATTTGCAATTATTTTTTCTTAACATTAGCTAATAATACAGCATTCAAAACGAGGTGCAATCTTTATAATCCATGTCAATAATATGCTTGCATTTTACTTATCAACATTATGATTCATAACCTGTAATATAGGTCAACCTAACAGTTATAGACTATGTTTTTTCAATATTCTATTGAACGATTCATAGTGACCAAAAACACTAATCCCTTCCAGTTGGCGCCTTAGCATATCAAGAAGTACTGTGGCAATAATCGAACGCTGATCATTATATGTATATTCACGCTTAAATTGTAATTGTTGGATCCATCGACCTTCTATTGTACTTATACCTACAGTAAAGCAGTCTCCTTCTATGAAGCCAGAATATAAGCCTATATCGACCTTTGAGCGGCTATGAATAAGAGATAGTTGATCGTCTATTTCACGCACTAACGTTTCGGCACTGATCTTTTCTTTCACATCGTTATGATTTACTGTGGCTGATACAATGTATTCGCTCAACTTACATTTTTGGTTAAGCCAATTGACAACAAAACCGCCCGTTGAATACTCCAATAACCCTATTTTCTTTTGCTTTTTTTCAATGAGGTATTCAAGGTTATCAAGTAAGCTTAAATTTTTGCCTACAATGTTATCGCCTAACAATCGTTCCATTTCATGTAATAGTTCTAATGCATAGCGATCATTGGATGGTGCGAATAATTTCACTTCAATAAAGGGTAATGAAGAACGATACCCCAACTCATAACCTTGTGGTAAAACGATATGCTTTAAGGTGTCACTTATTCCGGACTCTGACAAACCATAGGTAAATAATCGATGACAGTGCAATGATTGGCTCTGAGGATAGTGTAATTGTAAATATGGCAGTATTTTCTCTTTAACCATAAACTTAAATTCACTGGGAACACCCGGAGTAAAACATATCCAAGCTCGATTTAATTTAATCGAAAAGCCACAAGCGGTGCCGACAGGATTATCGATTAATTCAGCCCCTTCAGGTAGCATTGCTTGCTTCAAATTAGCCGCTGGCATTTCTCGATTTAGCTTTTTATATTTAGCTTTCATCTCCGCTACCCAATGTTCAGATTGCTCTAAACCAACATCAGCAGCCATTGCCGCTGCGGCAGCACTTAAATCATCACTCGTTGGCCCAAGTCCACCATTAACAATAACAATATCGCTATTAAAACTGCATGATTCAATTTCTTTGGCTAATCGCTCACAATGATCGCCAACGGTTATTCGGCGTGTCATTGGAAAACCATGTTGAAACAAAAGACGAGATAACCACGCTGCGTTAGTATCTGCTATATCGCCCAGTAAAACCTCTTCACCGGTACTTATCATTGTAATTTCAAGCATTCTATCCCTCTGAATCATTTACCGAACATGACTGTTACTAGTCTATGCTTAACATCATTTGTTATACAGCCTTCCTTTCATCAATCACGTTATTAATCTCCATACCACCCAGTGTAAATATTAGTTTACATTTATTAAACTAATGTTGACAGAAGAGTTATCTGTCGTTAATGTGACCTCATAGTGAAATACGCTATTAAAAACAACACATCCACTAGTAAAGAACAATTAGAGCAAATTTAATGAAGCATACCTCGACAACACATACCTATCGATAGCCACAGTGGCTATTATCAAGATGTAATAATAACTTTACACTCATCTCGATACGCCTCTGTGGCCTCTATTTTCATAGGGAGCAACGATAGGTGATCAATAACGACCACCTCCCGATCTAATTATTTACCTCTGGGAGCAACACAAATGGCTTTGAATAAAACACTCGGCAGTATGCTTATTATTGCAGGTACGACTATTGGCGCAGGCATGTTAGCCCTTCCTCTCGCTTCTGCTGGACTTGGGTTTACCACCGCATTAGTTGCCATGTTTGGCATGTGGGCACTAATGACTTACACCGCTTTATTGATGATTGAAGTTCATCAACATGCAGATACAAATGCGACATTAAATACTTTGGCTCAACAACTTCTTGGTCGCAAAGGACAAATCATTGCTAATTTTGCCATGATATTTCTGCTGTATTCTTTATGTGCAGCCTACATTGCAGGTGGTGGTGGTCAGTTAAGTGAGAAGTTAAGCGGCTGGTTGAATACATCCATTCCTCCACAATTAGGCGCACTATTGTTTACGCTTTTAATTGCAGCGATAGTTTCTGTCGGTACTCATACTGTTGATTTAGTAAACCGCTTACTTTTTGCAGCAAAAATCATTGCACTAGCCGTCATGTTGGGGTTATTGGTTCCACATGTTGAAGGACAACACCTTGTTGAAATGCCCGTACAAAAAGGCTTAATTTTATCAGCATTACCTGTTGTTTTTACCTCTTTTGGTTTCCACGGCAGCATTCCATCGATCGTGCGATACATAGGCATTGATATAAAGACGTTAAAAAAAGTCATGATTATTGGCTCGGCACTGCCTCTTTTTATCTACGTTTTATGGCAATTAGCAAGTCAAGGTGTAATGAGCCAACCAGAGTTAATGGCAAGTACAACATTGGGAAGTTTTATCGCAAGTTTAAGTGATTTACTCCATAACCCTATGGTTAGCCAATCTGTCTCTATTTTCGCAGATCTCGCACTAGCAACATCATTTTTAGGTGTTAGTTTAGGGTTATTTGATTTTATGGCTGATAGCTTGAAACGTTCAAGTAATGTGAGTGGTCGCATGCAAACAGGCATGATCACTTTCTTACCTCCCCTTGCTTTTGCTATCTTTTACCCACAAGGCTTTATTATGGCGCTGGGATACGCAGCCATTGCATTAGTTATTTTGGCGATATTTTTACCTGTTGCGATGGTAATATCTCAGAGAAAAAAGAATAATATATCTAATGAAATTTCACCTTATAAAGTAAAAGGTGGTAATTTTGGTTTAATTATTGTGACAATGGCGGGTGTTTTAATTATATCTGCACAGACCTTACAAATGGTAGGCTTAATTCCAGCTGTTGGATAATCGATAAATAAACATAAAGAATAAGAAAGTAATTCTCTTACTTTCTTATTTCTTTACATTTAAAGAATATATTTAAACAATAAAAAACATTTCATTACAATAAGTTAAGCCCACCAAAGAAAACCTTCGATTTGTTATACAAAATCTTGCATGCAAAGCTCGATTTTGTGGAGTAATATCACGTATTTATAAAAAAAATCATATTCTGTTGTTTGTATGTCAGTTAAAATCAGCTTACATAATAATTAAAAAGATATTGGTGATGGATATTTACTCGCCTTTAAATCATCTTCAAAGTCCTATTTGGATTTTTGATTTTGACCACAAACAAATCATTTGGGCTAACGACAAAGCACTTCCTTTATGGGAGTCTTCCTCTCACAACGAACTTCGATCGCGCGATCTTGGCAAAGATATGTCAGCCGCAGTAGAAGCAACCTTAGAAGAGTACCGCGAAACATTTAAACAAAATAAAACAATCAAAACATGGTGGCATTTAGATCCAAGAAAGGTAGGTAAAAACTTGCTTTGCATTTTCTCTGGTATCAATTTGCCTGATGAACGTGTTGCAATGCTTGTGGAAGTTATCGGTGATGAATCAAGCATTCGACGTGAACTTGCTTTTTCAGATTACTCTAATCTAGCACTTCTGTTTAATGAACAAGGTAACTTGGTGAGTGCCAATACCGTGTTTACCAAAACATATGGTGCGGAGCTGAGTAACTTAGCAGCCTTTGTTGGCGACAGTGATATGGCCCAACAATGGATATCTGACGCTAAAAATAATCTAAACCTCAAACATAGCCGATTATGCTGGACGGGAAAAAGTCATATTTGGTTTAACATTGAGGCTAAATGGCTATCTGATAAATCTCAACTCCTACTTCAAGTTGTTAACATCACCAAAGAAAAAGAGAACTTACAGCGCGAACGTTATAATGCTGAGCACGACTTTCTAACTGGATTAATGAACCGTCGTGGTATTTCTACGGCACTAAAAGCTAGCCACCACTCTTCAATTCCATACCATTTATTATTTCTTGATCTCGATAGCTTCAAACTAATTAACGATACTTACGGTCACGCTATTGGTGATAAGTTATTAAGAGCTGTTGCAATTAGATTATTAGATACAATAAGAGGACGAGGACTTGTCGCCCGTTTTGGTGGCGATGAATTTATAATCCAAGTTGAAGATCGATATATCTCTAATTTAGTCCAATTGACCCAAGAAATAATTTCGGCTCTAAACAGTCCTTTCTATATCAAAAACATTGGTGAAATATCGATTGGGTGCAGCATCGGTACTGCGCAATATCCTAAAGATGCCAATAGTTTTGAAACCTTGATTACTCAAGCTGATATGGCAATGCATTGTGCTAAAAAGCATGGTCGTAACTGTAGCTATCATTTCCAGCCTCATTTGGCAGAAACATTGTATCGTAAAAACGCTCTACGCCATCACTTATCTCAAGCACTTGAAATTAAAGACTTTGAATTGTATTACCAACCTATCATTGATCTTAATACAATGTTGCTAAAAGGTTTTGAAGCGCTTATTCGTTGGCATGACGACTCTTTAGGTCATGTATCTCCTGCTGAGTTTATTCCATTGGCAGAAGAAACTGGGCAAATTGTTCCTATTGGCTCTTGGGTGCTTAGAAACGCTTGTAAACAATTGGAAGAGTGGAATCAACAATACGATACCAAGTTAATAATGAGTATTAATTTATCTCGTGCACAACTAAAAATGTCGCTTTTAGATGAGCTGAAATTAATTATTGAAGAATATAGTATAGACCCAGCTCAAGTAGCTTTAGAAATAACCGAATCTGCCATGCTGCAAGAATTCAGTGAGGCTATGTCGTGTTTAGATGCTATTGCTGCACTGGGCTTTGAACTTTATCTTGATGATTTTGGTACTGGGTACTCATCGTTATCACAATTACAAAACCTTCCAATCAGTACAGTTAAGCTAGATCAAAGTTTTGTTCAAAATGAGCACGACAGTGGGAAAGCTATTGTTGAAGCAACAAAAGCCATTTGTAATAAGCTCAATCTTAAAGTAGTAGCTGAAGGGGTTGAAACGAAAGAGCAGCTAGAATATATCCAAAGCTGTAATTTCAATTATTGCCAAGGTTATTACTTTAATAAGCCCCTCTCTGTTAGCGAATTAGAAAAGGGGGTTCTTTCGACGTTATTGACGAAAGAGCAAACTAAGCTTCACTAATATCGATAATACCACCGTGAAATCACGGTGGTATTATATTGCCTATAAAACACTAACAACGCTCTGCGTGAATCAATAAATTTCTTGGTGTCATTTGTTTATCGCAGAATGTCCCTAACGATACGTCATAGCCAAACTCTTCAAGATAACAAACACGATCAAGCACTAACCATAATTCTAGTGGTCGGCGAAACAATTGACGGACTAATTCCATCCGCTCTGTTATTGCAAAGCGTTGCTCGCCCTGTTGCTGCCAATAATCAAAGTCAATGTTAGCGGGTAACACAACCCCTTTCTGAGCTGCAGCCCAACAACAAAAAGATTTAAAACCTTCTCCTAATAAGGCTTTTTGTACATTTGGGACAGGAAGGTAGGTATCAGATTGATTAATGTTTCGCTGTAGTAAATCAAATCCTAACCGAAAACTAACCTCAATAAATCGAAGTTGCTTAACACGATTTCCAGCCGTCACGGTCTCTTGCAACGGTAAACGTAAATCATGTTTAGATAACTGTAGCTGGCTCGATTTTGCCGCTGTTGATAACGGCTGATAATGTGAATCTTGGATCAAGTGATAGCAACACGGAGATATGCTCACCGCTTTTCCTTTTTTCGCCACAACTTGTTTAATAAGCGACACATGCAAGTCACCACAGGCGTGCAGTGCAACAGCATGTTGCTGCTCTTTAATATATTGCTGACTGCTTACATCGAACGCATCGCCTTGAACAAAATGGATATCTAATCCCAGTTGTTTCGCCGCGGCTTCACCATCAACACATAATTGCGGTTGCCATTCTAAACTAGTGACAGACTGTTGGTGGGTAATTGATAATACGCGCCCCAGAAAGCCTTTTCCAGCGCACCATTCAAGCCACGGTAAATTCAGACGTGGCAATACATGATTAAATGCTGTGATTTGTTGCCATTTACGCCCAGGTATACCAACATCAAAGTTTTTAGGGTACGCATATTCTGTTTTTAGTAACGACGGCGTTTTCGCTAAATCCGCTAAGATTTTGGCATCTGGGATCCATGGTTCAAACGCCGCTAATAGTGCGTCATGATCTTCATTTAACTGCTGCAAACTTTGATCATCAATAGACTGTAACCATTGACAAAATTCAGGGTGTTGCTGTTGCCATGTAAAACCCTCATCAGCAAAAGGAACAAACTGCCAATATTGTCTATTTTTCGTCAATAACATATCTAATTGGTGAAAAGTGTTGGCATAGCAAGTCATAAAATAGCAACTTTAAGGTACATAAAAACAAGGGGCGCTAGTGTATACCTAAATACACCTTCCTATAAACAACAAAACCGCCAAGAGTGGCGGTTTTAAAAATAGATAACAAAAACGTTATCTTACTGGTAAGTCAAAAGAAGCAAACATCGCCTCAATTTCACCATTGGTTTTTAATGCTATCGCCTGATCAACCACATTACGTGTCAAGTGAGGCGCAAAACGTTCCATAAAGTCGTACATATATGTACGCAAGAATGTACCTTTCTTAAAACCTATCTTGGTGGTACTCGCTTCAAAAATATGGCTGGCATCAATGGCAACTAAATCTTTGTCTGTTTCAGGATCCATGGCCATACTGGCGATGACACCAACACCAACACCTAAACGTACGTAAGTTTTAATGACATCCGCATCTGTTGCCGTAAAGACAATCTTAGGCGTTAAACCTGAGCGATTAAACGCACTATCAAGTTCTGAGCGTCCAGTAAAACCAAAAACATACGTCACAAGAGAGTAAGCTGCTAAATCGTGAATTGTAATGTTTGTTTTGGTTGCTAATGGATGATCACTACGAACCACGATTGAACGATTCCAGTGATAACATGGCAACATAATCATATCTTGATATAAATGTAGCGCTTCTGTCGCAATAGCAAAATCTGAACGGCCTTTACCAACGGCATCAGCAATTTGAGATGGTGTTCCTTGATGCATATGTAATGATACTTTCGGGTATCGCGCTGTAAAACCTTGAATCACCGATGGTAAAGCGTAGCGTGCTTGGGTATGGGTTGTCGCAATGTTTAACGTTCCCATTTCAGGGTGAGTATGCTCACCGGCTACCGCTTTAATGCTTTCCACTCTTGATAGAATATCACGTGAAATACGTACAATTTCTTCACCAGCGGGTGTCACTTTGGTTAAATGCTTACCACTTCGTTCAAAAATCTGAATGCCAAGTTCATCTTCGAGCAATCGAACTTGTTTACTAATACCGGGCTGAGAAGTATATAAACTCTCAGCCGTCGATGAAACGTTAAGGTTGTGATTAACCACCTCAACAATATAGCGTAGCTGTTGTAATTTCATGGTACCGCCTGCCTACTCAATAATCCGTTACCTTTCACACCACATCCATCAAGCCCTTATGGTATTTAATGAGATAGGTATAAGAGTGCAACCATGTAATTAACATTTTATATATTGAAAACAGTTAATTTCATAGCATTTGTTTGTTTTTTAGTTACCTAACTCAATGTTTTGACAATAAATCAAGACAGGAAAAAATTCTCAACATTTCAACAAGCACACATAATAAGCCACTTTCGCGATATTTTGTTACGTCTAAATTTGCCACACAGCACAAATTACATCTCGATTTGAACAAAGCTCCTATTTAATAAGCATCTCACTAGGCTGTTTTTTAGAGATAGTGTATCCTGCAACATTCAAGATTAATGCATGGAAGATAGATATATCTTATGAGTATTCCTTTAGTTATAGGCCTCATTGGCCTGTTACTTGCGCTTATTGTTGGCTACAACATTATTATTCAATATCGCCAACGTTTAGAGTCGCTCAAGCAACAAGAATTAGCTAAGCACATTGCGATTATTGATGCTACTGAAGAGTTAATCGGTAATGCGCATCACCTGCCATACAGCAAAGAATTATTGGTCTGCTTAAACCAACGTATTGTTGATGCTTTACAACAAATGTCTGAAGCATCACCTAATGATCGCTCTTTGACTCACCGTATAAAAAATGTCAGCGAGCAAATCACTCATTTAGAAGCTAATTACAGTAATGCCGACATTACCCCTTTTAAAGTACCCAATACGGACAAACAAGCGATTGGCATGCTACAGCTTGTCAAACGTTTGAAAACAGTGATCAAAAATGAGCACAGCAAAGGCCGTATGGGGACTCAGGCATTTGTTAATGAGAATGCCCGTTTAGAGTCGATTCAACTACGTATTAATATTGAAAATGTTGTCAAACGCGCGAATGAAGCACGTATTAAAGGACAAATTGGTACAGCAAAACAATTGCTGAAAAAAGGCATCGATGTACTTTCAGCTAAAAATGATAACTATGCTAACCAAGCACGAGAAAAACTACAGCTGATGCTCGATGAAATTGATAACAAGCAATCAATGAACTACGAGCAAGAGCGCCAACAACAGCTAGATAAAGACCAAGACGATCTCGATGTTTTATTCCAGCCAAAGCGTAAATGGTGATTTGATTTACTTTGGCTTAAAATAGCTTCATCTACCAAGGTCGCAGTAGCGGCCTTTTTTACGTCTTATAACAATAAAAAGATACGCCTTATGGATAACACTCAACAGATGATCAATGAGCTACTTCAGCCCATTAAACAATTTCTTCAATGTGAAACGCCTGATAGCTGGATTGAAGAGGCTCGTAAACCAGAAAACCTAACTGCATTGTTGGTCGATCACTGTAACTGTGAACTAAAAGCCAGCCAAACGGCGATGTTCATGGTACGTAAATACGCAGTTGATAAAGCCAGTGGTGAAGCGCTACTTGCATGGGCAAAGCCTTATGAAGATTTCGTTTACGGCGGTGATAATCGCTCTACAGCGCTATTTCATAACAAAAAAAATGGCTTGTCTGCACCATTGGTCGCTCGTCCAGACTTTCATTATGGTGAAGAACTCATTGAAAAAATGGTGCGCTTAATTAAAGAAGAATTTCACCATTTTGAGCA
The DNA here is from genome assembly GCF_002954615.1 of Photobacterium angustum. Lineage (NCBI taxonomy): Bacteria > Pseudomonadati > Pseudomonadota > Gammaproteobacteria > Vibrionales > Vibrionaceae > Photobacterium > Photobacterium angustum. The sequence continues at coordinate 1,758,363 of NZ_MSCJ01000001.1, forward strand.
AGTGTTAGAGATCATGGAAAAACGTGATATTCCCTACTCTAACTTGCATGCGGGGCGTTATGCCAAAGGTTTAATGAAAGCAGTACGTACCCATGAACCAGCAACCTTAATCGATAAGCTCATCGTTGGTGCTTACATTGAAGCGCGCTCTTGTGAACGTTTTGCCAAATTAGCGCCTTATTTAGATCCTGAACTCAAAAAGTTTTATATCTCGCTATTACGCTCAGAAGCTCGCCATTATCAAGATTATTTAACGCTTGCTGAAAAAATTGCGGGTCAGGATATAAGTGAGCGTGTCAATGCGATTGGCGCAAAAGAAGCAGAGCTAATTCAAGCGCCTGATAACACTTTCCGTTTCCACAGTGGCGTACCTGAATAAGCTTATATTTACACACATCACCACTATTTGATGTTTTGTTCGCTTAAAACAAAAACGCCATCAGCTTTCACTGATGGCGTTTTTATTAGCGAGAAATAAAGATTACTTTGTCTCTTTTTCTGCTTTCTCTTTCTTTGGCTTTTTACGCTTGTCAGTGATTTCCCACTTACCATCGACGTAAAGTGCAGTCCAACCTGAAGGCTTACCGTCAATCTCAGAACGCACGTAGTTTTCTTTACTCTTACGAGCAAAACGAACCACAGTTGGTAGACCATCTGGATCTGCCACTGGCGCTTCAGTTAGGTAAGTAAACTTAGGCGATAGACGATCTTTAAAGCGTACTAGCTCTTCCACTAACGGCGCACGTGTTTCACGTGATTTAGGGAACGTACTTGCTGCCATAAACAAACCAGACGCACCGTCACGAAGTACAAAGTAAGCATCAGTATCTTGCGTGCAAGGTATTTCTGGAAGATGTACTGGATCTTCTTTCGGTGGCGCAACTTCACCATTTTTCAGGATCTTACGCGTATTCTTACAGCTTTCGTTAGTACAGCCCATGTATTTACCGAAGCGACCGTTTTTCAGTTCCATATCAGAACCACACTTGTCACATTCGATAACAGGACCTTCATAGCCTTTAAGCTTGAACTCACCTTTTTCAACAATGTAACCTTCACAGCTTGGGTTATTACCACAAACGTGTAGTTTACGATCTTTGTCGATCAGGTAGGCGTCCATTGCGGTACTACAAATCGGACAACGTTTTTTGGCACGTAATGCCGCTGTTTCAACGTCTTCTTCAAGAACGTTAACAATGCCGTCTTCGTTACCTAAATTGATCGTTGTCTTACAACGCTCTTTAGGTGGTAGCGCATAACCTGAACAACCAAGGAATACACCCGTTGATGCGGTACGAATCCCCATTGGGCGAGAACACGTTGGACATTCAATATCAGTTAATACGATATTGTTAGGCTTCATGCCGCCTTCTGATTCATCAAGCTCAGCTTTTTCAAGCTCAGTGGTGAAATCAGAGAAGAACTCATCAAGCACTTTCTTCCAGTTTTTCTCACCTTCAGCGATTTTATCGAGATTACCTTCCATACGGGCAGTAAAATCGAAATCCATCAAATCAGGGAAACTACCATCTAAGCGATCAGAAACAATCTCACCCATCTTCTCAGCATAAAAACGACGCTGATCAACACGCACATAACCACGATCTTGAATCGTTGAAATAATAGATGCGTAAGTTGATGGTCGACCAATGCCACGCTTTTCTAGCTCTTTAACCAATGCTGCTTCTGTAAAGCGCGCTGGCGGCTTAGTAAAGTGTTGCTTAGGTTCGAGTTGTTCTAGCTTCAATACGTCGCCCACGTTAACCATAGGCAGCGTAGTGTCTTCATTTTTACCCGATGGGCGCTGTACTAGTGTCCAACCTGCAAAACGTAACGTACGACCTTTCGCTTTTAAGCTAAAGTCACCCGCTTTTACCGTAATCGTGCTCGAATCGTATTTCGCTGGCACCATCTGACATGATACGAATTGACGCCAAATTAAGTCGTATAACTTAACCGCATCAGCTTCCATACCTTCAAGGTTTTCAGCTTTCATTTCTACATGAGAAGGACGAATCGCTTCGTGCGCTTCTTGGGCATTTTTCTTACTGCCATAAACATTGGCCGCTTTTGGCAAATATTCATCGCCATACTCACTACCAATAAACTCACGTGCTGATTCAACCGCTTCTTTAGAAAGGTTGGTTGAGTCGGTACGCATGTAGGTAATGTGACCCGCTTCGTATAAACGTTGCGCTAAGCCCATTGTACGCTTAACACCATAACCTAAGCGCGTACTCGCCGCTTGTTGCAGTGTTGAGGTAATGTATGGCGCTGATGGTTTACTGCTAGTTGGACGATCTTCACGATCAATCACTTCGTACGCTGCTTTTTCAAGTAACGCTTTTGCAGCCATGGTGTCTTTTTCATTAACAGGACGGAATGTTTTACCCGCCTGTTGAGCCACCATTAAACGTAACGCATCTTTACCAACTGTTAGTGTGTCAGCGTGGATATCCCAAAACTCTTCAGGATCAAAAGCATTAATTTCGCGTTCACGTTCAACGATTAATTTTACCGCTACAGACTGAACACGACCCGCAGATAAACCACGAGCGACTTTTTTCCACAATAATGGTGAAACCATAAAGCCAACAACACGGTCTAAAAAACGACGTGCTTGCTGTGCGTTTACACCATCAATATTAAGTTCACCTGGCTCTTCAAACGCCTGTTGAATTGCATTCTTCGTAATTTCGTTGAACACAACGCGCTTATAGCGTGCATCATCGCCACCGATGATCTCACGAAGGTGCCACGCAATGGCTTCTCCTTCGCGGTCCAAATCGGTTGCGAGATAAACATAGTCAGCGTCTGCTGCTAGTTTTTGTAATTCATTAACGACTTTTTCTTTACCCGGAAGCACTTCGTAATGCGCGTTCCAATCGTCATAGGGATCAACCCCCATCTTACTGATCAGCGCTTTACGGTCTTTCTCTTGCTTAATGCGTGCTTTTTCTTCAACACTCAACCCTTTGGTCGATGTTGCCGCGGCTTTCTTGCCATTACTACGTGCACCTGTTGGTAAATCACGAACGTGACCAACACTTGACTTAACAATGAAATCCTTACCCAAGTACTTATTAATCGTTTTAGCCTTGGCGGGGGACTCCACGATAACGAGAGATTTACCCATAATGACTCTATTACGTCCTCGTGCTCGCTAAATATAAAAATAAAAAATTGCCACTGTATTACAGAGTAATTCAGCAACATTCAACCAATCTCATTAAGTCACTAATCATAAAAAGATAGGAGCAGTGAATTAATATGATTGCCTATGATCTTTTTCGTAATCAAACATTTTTGCAATGAAAAATTTCATTGTCGCTACGTAAAATTCTATTTACATATTGGGCTAGAATACAAGAAGGTCAACTGCTTTTTAACGAAATCTGTCTGTTTGGTTGTACCTTCCCCAGTTGTTAACAAAATGTATAACATAAATGTAATGTTACAAACCATCAAATAACCGTATGATTTAAAACAATATAGTTGAAGAAATATGTTGTTTTACAAAAGCTATTCGCTAACACAAAATAAATTGGGCATGAATTTACGCAGATCATTACCATTTATCTAATATCACTGACTAGCGTAAAAAAAATTTTTATGTATTTGGTCACACAATTAAAGACATTAAAACAAAATATACCTTAATATTGATTAAATAATAAACACTCTGGATTTTTGTTTATTTGTTTTATTCAATTAAGTTAAATAGACTACGCAAGCTATTAGATTGTTTGAGACTTTACTATGAGTGATAAAAACCCAATTTCATCAACTGATTTACTAATGATTGCTAACCAAATCATTCAAGATCAAGAGTCTTATATTGATGGGATGCGTGCAACTTCTGTAGAAGAACTCGATGGTGTATTAATTTTCAAAGGTGAATACTTCCTTGATGATGAAGGATTACCAACACCAAACACTACTGTTGTTTTCAATATGTTCAAAATGCTCGCACACAAGCTTTCTCCTCAGTTTACGCTAACAAGCTAAAACGGATGAGAATAAAAAAACCCGCATCAAGCGGGTTTTTAATCTACGAGTATAAATACTTACATAAATGGACGCTGACCACGCGCAACCCACTTCATCAGTAAACTATCCGCAGCTTCGCTTGATGCTCCTGCTAGTTTCTCGGCAAGCTTCTTACGACGTACGTATTTTACTTTAAGTACTTCACGGTCTTTACATGCTTCAGTGATCAAGTCATCACTGGTTGAGATCTGATCAACCAAACCTAATTCAAACGCTTGTTGACCAAACCAATGTTCGCCCGTCGCCACTTTTTCAAGATCAAGATCTGGACGGTGAGCTGCAATAAAGTTCTTAAATAAGCCGTGAGTTTCTTCGATTTCCATCTGGAATTTTTCACGTGCTTTATCAGTGTTCTCACCAAACATTGTTAATGTGCGCTTAAACTCACCTGCTGTAATTTGCTCGTAGTCAATATCGTTCTTTTTCAATACCTTATTAAAGTTAGGTAGTTGAGCAATCACGCCAATTGAGCCAACAATTGCGAACGGGGCTGAAACAATTTTATCAGCAACACATGCCATCATATAACCGCCACTTGCTGCTACTTTATCAACTGCAATAGTCAGCTTAATACCTGCCGCTTTTAAACGATCAAGTTGAGATGATGCTAAGCCATAACCATGTACCATACCACCGCCCGTTTCTAAGCGTAATAGTACTTCATCACCTTCGATAGCAACCGCCAGAATTGCCGTGATCTCTTCACGCAATGACGACACTTCACGCGCATCAATACTACCGTGGAAATCAATAACAAATAAACGGGGATCACGTGATGTTTCTAAACTGCCATTTTTAGCCGCTTGTTTCACTTCTTGTTGGCGAGCTTTATCTTTTTCTTTCTCTGATTTCTTATCTGCTTTATCGCGTGCTTTTAATAACGCTTTATCAAATAAGTGAGATTCAAGTTGGTTTACAGTGTCTTTGTATTGTTCTGTCAGATCGCTTACTTCAAGTTCACCTTTCTGAGAACCATGACGACCATTCAATGCTTTTACTAGTACCAAGACACCAACAATCGCAACAACAACTGTCGCGATTTTGGCGAAAAATAGTCCATAATCAAATAAAAATTCCAATATCCAATCCTCTTTGTTGGCAGTAAAAAGTGCCAACCGTTATTGTAACTGTGTTATCACGTTTATCGCTATCTTCTCTTTCAGAAAAATGTAATGAATCGGTTTATAGATCACGTCTTAAGATGAAAGGAAATTTAATCAGCGAGTAAATTCTGATATGTTTTGTTTAGTAGTAATCTATATTGTTACCAAGCTCAATACTTGGTGGAGTTCTTCGGCGAAAAATCAGCCAAATAACAAGAAAAATCAACATTAAAAGGATGCTAACGTGGAATACCATAACGCTGCTGATTCTCTTAAAGGTCGTGTCATTTTAGTAACAGGTGCAGGTGATGGCATTGGACGCGAAGCCGCTATTCAATATGCAGCCCATGGTGCAACGGTTATTTTACTCGGTAGAACAGTAGCAAAACTTGAAGCCGTTTATGATGAAATTGAAACTCTGGGTTACACACAGCCAGCGATTATCCCTTTAGATTTAATGGGTGCGACTAAACAACACTATCTCGATATGGTGGATACCATCGAGCAGCAATTTGGTCGCCTCGATGGCGTATTACATAACGCAGGGATCTTGGGGGTGCTTAGTCCACTAGAACAAATTGAAGAATCGACCTTTGATGATGTCATGCAAGTTAATGTGAAAGCGCAGTTTTTATTAACTCAGGCTGTTATTCCATTAATCAAGAAATCGCCCGATGGCAGAATTATTTTCACATCATCAACTGTTGGTCATAGTGGCCGTGCATTTTGGGGCAGTTATGCTATTTCAAAATTTGCAACCGAGGGCATGATGCAAGTCCTTGCTGATGAACTAAGCAACACCAACGTAAAAGTAAATGCAATAAATCCTGGTGGTACAAGAACGGGAATGCGTGCCAAAGCCTTCCCTGCAGAGGATGCAATGCAGCTTAAAACACCAAAAGATATCATACCGCTATATGTGTACCTAATGGGCCCAGAAAGCCGTCATGTTTCTGGTAAATGTATTGACGCTCAACCTAAGCCAACATCTTCTTACAGCCATTGTGAAGAAGAATAAAGCTGTTCATTAAGATATAAACAAAAAAGCCGACGCAATGTCGGCTTTTTTATAGCTAAATCTAGTATTAGTGACTTTGTGTTTTAAGTTGTTTTCGCCACTGCCAAGCAAATAAACAGGATAAGGTCAGTACAACGACAGCTGAGCCTGCCAACACATTGGCTGTTGGTGTTTCCCCAATGATCAACCATACCAACAACGGACCAAAAAGTACTTCAAGTAACAAGATCAAACTTGTTTCGGCTGCGGGTAAATAACGTGGTCCATGTGCAATCAAATAGAAAGACAATGGGATCACAACACCACCGAGTAAGAACATATAAATAGCATGCTGCATGTCCAGTGCAAACGGTTTAGCACCAACAGAGAGCGAAATAATCGAAGTAAATACACCGGCAAGGATAATATAAATAGAACCTAGCTGCCCCTCTGTCTTACGCAGTGCCACAAGATAGACAGCTATCGCAATGGCAGAAACCAAAGCAAGTGAATCCCCTCTCAGCTCATCAATAGTAGGATGATAACCAAACACTAACCCTATCCCACCAACAGCAATAATAATCGCAAAGATCGTTGCCTTATCTAACTTCTCTTTTAAGAAGAAGAAACCAATCACTGCCGTAAATAAAGGTGCGGTATTGGTAATAACCAAAGTACTGGCCACTTGGGTATTATTCAGTGATAACACAAAACAAATGGTCGATGCGCTAAATAGTCCAGCAGTAATTAAAGTTAATAGCGATGGACGCAGTAAATGTTGCGTGATTAGTTTTTTATCTGAAAACCACTGCACAATAAACAACATGGCAGCAGGTAAGAAGCCACGCCAGAAAATCAATGTCCATTCATTACTATCAATTAAACGCACGAGTAGCGTATCAAAACTTAATACCATCACGCCAAAGACCGTGATCAATCGTCCCCGTTGTTGCTCTTTCAATGCATCTAACATTGCTATACTCACTGACTTATTCGTTATATGTTTAGCATCCCTTCACAGTAAAGTGCTTCACAACAATATTCACACTTTTCACTCCGTGCCTATCTGAGTTATACCACGTGATTTACCGGATACAAAAAAACCGACACTAGGTCGGCTTTTTATTATTCATTTAGTCTAAACCAATTACTTACGAGTACGTGGCTTAGCAGGCTTATTGGCTAAAGGATTACGGCGATTTGCTGCATTTCCTGAAGGCTTACGCTTACCTGATGATTGCGGTTTACCCGATGTTTGTGGGCGACCTGCTGATTGTGGCTTGCCATTATCGCGACTGTCACGGTTATCACGACCTTTTGCTGGCTGTGAACGACCATTACCACGACGCTCATTTGATTGAGCTTCAACTTCAGCATTACGACTAGAGCCAGGGTTACGACGATCGTTACCACGACCACGACGACCGCGACCACCGCCCGTTTCTACACGCTCTTCGTGACGACGAACAGCACGACGGATCTGACGAATGCCTTTTTTACGCTTTTGACCTTCAACAGTTAATGCTGTTTCAGTCTCAGGTGGAAGTTCAACTGTCGCACGAAGCTCATTCACTTCTTTTAGTTCAAGCTCACTCCAACCACCACGAGGCATATCTTTCGTTAGGTAAACATCACCGTAACGAACACGCTTAAGACGGCTAACAGTAACGCCTTGCGAATCCCATAAGCGACGAACCTCACGGTTACGACCTTCAGTGATCACTACGTAGAAGGTATGGTTCATACCTTCACCACCAGCGTAAACAACATCTTCAAAACGTGCTAAACCATCTTCTAGTTCAACACCTTTAACAACGTTCTTTACCATCTGCTCAGTCACTTCACCAAATACACGAACCATGTATTCACGTTCAACCGTGCGGCTTGGGTGCATTAAGCGGTTAGCAAGTTCACCGTCTGTTGTGAACAACAATAAACCTGAGGTGTTCGCATCAAGACGGCCTACTGATACCCAGCGACCTGTGTTTAAGCGAGGAAGACGATCAAATACAGTACGGCGGCCTTCAGGGTCGTGACGAGTACATAGCTCACCTTCAGGCTTGTTGTAAGCAAGAATACGGCAAATTTCTTCATCAGAAGAGATCAACTCAATGTTATGACCATCAATACGAACACTTACTGATAAATCTTCAAGACGATCGCCAAGTTTAGCAACGACACCATCAACACTCACTCGACCGTTTTGGATCATTAATTCGATTTCACGACGTGATCCTTGGCCAGCTCGTGCCAATACCTTCTGTAATTTTTCACTCATTATAGACAAACCTTTGTCGCCTTCACAGGCGTCGAAATACTCATCAAAAGATTTCGGACAATACTTTCTAATTTAAAATCAGAGAGTTGCTTAACCAAAACCATTTATGCGAATAGCATTAATTTGGATTCTGTGTGAGATATTAACTACTCACTTTTTATCAGAATGTGGGCGCGCATTATGCCAAAAGACGGCAAAGTTAGCTATAAAAAGATAGTCGATTGCGAGGTTATTTACAGGAAAATCAAACAAATAAAATAGGGATAAAAACAAAAAAGCAAACAGCCAGAAACTAACTATTTGCTTTTATTAGATTTACTGAATGTTAGAACGTTCTAGATCATTCAAACGGTGTCACATCACCTGCACCAACTCGAACAATATTAATTTCACCTTCACTGAAATCAATCACTGTTGTTGGCTGCTCACCTAAGTAACCACCATGCATAATCAAATCAACAGCATGCTCTAACTTATCGCGAATTTCATCAGGATCCGCTTCTGTTGTTTCATTACCCGGTAAAATAAGACTGGTTGACATTAGAGGCTCACCTAACGCTTCAAGTAATGCCAGTGCAATCGCATTATCAGGTACACGAATACCAATCGTTTTACGCTTAGCATTCATTAAACGACGAGGTACTTCTTTTGTTCCTTTAAATATAAAGGTGTATGCACCTGGGGTGTTATTACGTAAAAGACGGAAAGCGATATTATCAACACGGGTGTACAAAGATAGCTCAGATAAATCACGGCATAACAAAGTAAAGTTGTGCTTTTCGTTTAGGCGGCGGATCTGACAAATACGCTCTAGTGCTTGTTTGTTTTCTAACTGACAACCAAGGGCATAACCAGAATCCGTTGGATAAACCACGACACCGCCATTTTTAATAATTTCTACCGCTTGTTTAATCAAACGCGTTTGGGGTGTTTCTGGGTGAACATAAAAAAATTGACTCATTATTCCTCCTTTGAGGCAGCAGGCCCAGCCTGAACTTCTACCTCTACTCGCTTTTTCTCAACTTCCCAATCATGCCAAATCGCTGGAACATCTTTAGGAAGCCACAAGTTACGTCCTAATTCCGTCCAAGGAGATTGGTAATGAAAATCAGATCCTTGTGAAGCAAGTAAATTAAATTGTATGGCGTAATCCCCTAAGGTACGTCGTTCTTGCGGTGCTTGTTGTGGCTGTGATACTTCCATACCATCGCCACCCACCTCAATAAAATGCTGAATTAAACGCTTAAGCCATTTTGCCGTCATGTTGTAACGACCTGGATGGGCAATAACCGCTTTACCACCAGCGGCATGAATCACATCAATAGCATCGGCGATGGTGCACCAATTTGGCGGAACGTAACCCGGATTTCCACGTGTTAAGAATTTCTTAAACACTGCCTGCATAGTTTTCGCATAACCTTGTTCTACAATCCAACGAGCGAAATGTGCACGAGTAATCGATGCATCACCCGCAAGTTTAGCAGCGCCTTCAAATGCCCCTGGCATTTTGTTTTTCTCAAGTCGCGCGCCAATTTCTTTAGCGCGTTCAAGCCGACGCTCTACTTGCTGCTCAATAAACGCGACTAACGTTGGATTTTGTGGGTCTATATTAAGCCCAACGATATGAATATCAAAGTTTTGCCACACGGTAGAGATTTCAATACCGTTGATTAGCGTAATAGGCAAGGCTTCTTGCTCTATCACTGTATGCGCTTCATGTAGGCCAGCAACCGTATCGTGATCAGTAATTGCCAGGATGTCGACCCGCATATCTACGGCACGTCGAACTAACTCTTGCGGCGTTAAGCGACCATCAGACGCTGTAGTATGGCTATGTAAATCAAACAACATAAGTTTTATTCTTGACTTTATAATCGTGAACTAGTTTACTAGTACATAAATACCAAGTATCCAATACTTGATTGAGAGGCATCATGTACATTTAGCTAATAGCAAAAATGTAACTAATACCTAATAGGACTCTTACATGTTACAGCAAATTCAAAATCAACAATGCGTTTTCTTCAATAATTGGTGGTGGCACTCCTACTTACGGGCGGTGTGAATAGCTGTAACTCAGCAAAATAGCAACGAGCCCGCCATCAATGCGGGCTTTTTTATAACGCCGAATTTAACCAGATAAAAAATAAAACGGGCACGGCACCTAGCCTTCACTGCGACCATTAACAAGGATGACCTCATGATTATTGTCTTAAAACCGCAAGCAACAGAAGCTGATGCCAAAAGCCTACTGGCTAAAATCGCCAGTGTCGGATTAAAACCGCTCTATATGCCTGGCAGTGAACGCATTGTTTTAGGTGCATTAGGTGATGAACGTGTTTTACAAAGCTTAAATATCGAAGCGAACCCTTTGGTTGAAACGGTAAAACCCATTTTAACTAAATACAAATTAGTTAGCCGAGAAGTCCAAGCCCACAACACAGTGGTACGTTTTGGCTCTGCTGCGGTCGGTGGCGATCGTTTTGCTGTTATTGCAGGCCCTTGCTCTGTCGAATCAGAACAACAATTATTGTCTGTTGCTGAAATGGTGAAGTCTCATGGTGCTATGGCACTGCGAGGTGGAGCATATAAACCTCGCACCAGCCCTTATGATTTCCAAGGATTAGGTATTGAAGGGTTAAAATTGTTAAAAAAAGCCAATGACATGCTCGGTATACCTACCGTATCTGAAGTCATGGATGTGAGCCAAGTTGAAAAAATGACTCAATATATTGATTGTTTTCAAATTGGTGCGAGAAATATGCAAAACTATGGCTTGTTAAAAATTATCGGTGAAAGTAAAAAACCGATCTTGCTCAAACGCGGACTTTCAGCCACTATCGAGGAATTGCTACTCGCTGCTGAATATATTTATGATGCAGGTAACCCAAATATCATTTTGTGTGAACGTGGTATTAGAACGTTTGAGACAGCAACGAGAAATACATTGGATCTCAATGCGGTCGCTTATTTAAAGCAACATACCCATTTGCCCGTGCTGGTAGACCCAAGCCATGGAACAGGTATTCGTGAGTTAGTGATCCCACTCTCACGCGCAGCGGCTGCTGTTGGCGCCGATGGCATCATTGTCGAATCACATTTAAATCCATGTGAAGCCTTATCTGATGGTCATCAAGCATTAACCGCACCAATGTTTGAACAATTAATGCAGGAATTAAAACCGTTTGTGGAAGCGGCAGGGAGAACGCTGTGAATACTCACTCAATAGGAAATCATCCACTAGGGCAAAATACATTAGCTGCTAATGAGATCGATCTTCTCAGCCTTGATGTACCTTATGTTGCCGATCCCACTGAACTGTACTTTTCAGTTTGTGGCGATCGCCCGCACAACCTTTTATTAGAATCAGCAGAAGTTGATTCTAAGCAAGATTTAAAGAGCTTAATGCTTGTTGATGCTGCAGTACGTATTGTTTGCCGCGGTAAAGAAGTCACGTTGGAAGCACTAACAAGTAATGGTGTGAATGTCATTACGCATTTACAAAGCCAACTGCCTAACGATATTCATGCAGCACTCAATGGAAAAACATTAACATTAGTATTTCCATCCCACGCTCATGATATTGATGAGGATAGCCGCTTACGCCAAACTTCATCATTCGATGCTCTACGTTTGATCCAACATGCCTTTGATACCAAGCACCACCCAAAAGAAGCCTTATTCTTAGGTGGTCTATTTGCGTATGACTTAGTCGCTGGTTTTGAGCCGCTACCAGAAGTGAAGCAAGACAATAACTGTCCTGACTATATTTTCTATATTGCCGAAACCTTGTTGATTATCGATCACCAACGTCGTAAAGGCACGCTGCAAGCAACTTTATTTGGTGGCGAGCACTACACCAATAGCTATCATGATTTGAGTCGTCGCCTTCAAACGATTAAAGAGATCTGTTTAAACCCTCAGCCTGTGCCACCCGCACAAGTATTAGACAAATGTGAACCAGAGGCGTCTATTAGTGATGAAGATTTCTGCCAAACGGTTAACGATCTTAAACAATACGTTATCAATGGCGATGTGTTCCAAGTCGTGCCGTCACGCCAATTTACTTTGCCATGCCCTTCAACACTCGCGGCATATAAAGCATTGAAAATTGGTAACCCAAGCCCTTATATGTTCTTTTTACAAGACTCAGAATTTACCTTGTTTGGCGCCTCTCCTGAAAGTGCACTGAAATATTGTTCAGATTCAAACCAAGTAGAGATATACCCGATTGCTGGTACTCGACCACGAGGCAAAAACAGCGACGGATCAATTAACCTTGATTTAGATGGTCGCATTGAATTAGAGCTACGTTGCGATAAAAAAGAGAATGCTGAACACATGATGCTAGTGGATCTAGCACGTAATGATGTTGCAAGGATCAGTGAAGCAGGTAGCCGCTATGTAGCAGATTTACTGAAAGTTGATCGCTACAGCCATGTGATGCACTTAGTTTCTCGTGTGGTAGGCCAATTGCGAGGCGATCTTGATGCCCTTCATGCGTATCAAGCCTGTATGAACATGGGCACATTAACAGGGGCACCGAAAATCCGAGCTATGCAGCTTATCCGTGATGTTGAACAACGTCGTCGTGGTAGTTATGGCGGTGCTGTCGGTTATCTCACTGGTCACGGTGATATGGATACTTGTATCGTGATCCGCTCAGCCTATGTTGAGAATGGTATTGCGAGTGTTCAAGCTGGTGCTGGCGTGGTTTACGACTCCATTCCACAAGCAGAAGCCGATGAAACGCGTGGCAAAGCGCAAGCGGTCATTAACGCTATTCGCACAGCACATCAAGGTTAAGGAGAACCACAATGACAAACGCAATCCCAGCCCATATTGTGCTACTCGACAACTTTGATTCGTTTACTTACAACCTTGTTGATCAATTTCGTTCTCTAGGTCATCCAGTAACGATTTACCGTAATAACTTAACGGCAGAGCAAGTAGAAAATGCACTTAGTGCTAAAAGCAATCCCGTTTTAGTGTTATCCCCCGGTCCTGGTGTGCCAGCTGATGCGGGATGTATGCCCGAACTGATCCAACGAGTGAAAGGAAAAGTACCAATGATTGGTATTTGCCTAGGACAACAAGCGATTGTTGAAGCTTACGGCGGAAAAGTTTCAGGCGCAGGTGAAATTGTCCATGGTAAAGCTGCAATGATGAGCCACAACCAACATGCAGTGTTTGGCAATTTACCGAATCCTCTCTCTATTGCACGTTACCATTCATTAGTTGCAACAGATGTGCCAGATAGTCTAGAGACTATCGCCGATGTCAATGGCTTAGTCATGGCAGTACTGAACGAAGAAGATAAGGTATGTGGCTTTCAATTCCACCCTGAGTCAATCCTAACGACACAAGGGGCGGAGCTTTTAACACAGACCTTAAATTGGGTAACAACATCTAACGGAAAGAATAATTCAAAGCATTAAGGACGATGATTATGGATAACAAAATTTACGATATTGCCAATAAACTCTACGATCAAGAATCTCTGAGCCAACAAGAGAGTCACACCCTATTTGATGCCATTATCAAGGGTGAGGTCGATCCCATTATTCTGTCGGCCGTTTTAACATCGTTGAAAATTAAAGGTGAAACACCACAAGAAATTGCTGGAGCCGCGAGCGCTTTAGTCGCTAACGCTAACGCCTTCCCAAGCCCAGATTATGACTTTGCCGATATCGTAGGGACAGGTGGTGATGGTGCCAATACCATCAACATTTCAACCACAGCAGCGTTTGTAGCTGCAGCGTGTGGTATTAAAGTGGCAAAACACGGTAACCGTGGCGTTTCAAGCAAATCTGGCTCTTCAGATCTGCTTGATAAATTTGGTATCAACCTTGCGATGACACCAGAAAACGCGCGTGGAGCACTAGATGAACTTGGTGTGTGTTTCTTATTCGCGCCTGAATATCACGGTGGTGTACGCCACGCTATGCCTGTACGTCAAACATTAAAGACTCGCACCATCTTCAATGTACTTGGGCCTTTAATTAACCCTGCAAAACCTAATATTGAACTTATGGGTGTTTACGACAATAGCCTCGTTCGTCCGATTGCAGAAACCATGGCTACCATGGGCATGAAACGTGCGGCTGTCGTTCACGGTAGTGGTTTAGATGAAGTGGCAATTCATGGTGAAACCCATGTTGCGGAAATCATTAATGGCGAAATCACCGAATACACTCTCACTCCTGCTGATTTCGGTTTGGATACCTACCCGTTAGAGGCGATTAAAGGCGGCGAACCTGAAGAGAACCGCGCCATTATCACTAACATTTTAACCGGTAAAGGTACGCCAGCCCAAGTTGGTGCAGTAGCAGTCAACGTAGCCCTGCTATTACGTTTATTCGGTCAAGAAGATCTTAAACAAAATACGCAACAAGCCATTGAAGTCATGCAATCAGGCAAAGCTTTTGAATTAGTAGAAAAATTGGCAGCACGAGGATAATCATGGAAACAGTATTAGCAAAAATTGTTGCTGACAAAAAAATTTGGGTAGAAGCACGTAAGGAATCACAGCCACTTGATTCATTTATTCATGATCTCGTCCCAAGTGATCGTGACTTCTACCAAGCGTTATCATCCAATACTGATAATGGTGTAGAGCGCCCTGCATTCATTCTTGAATGTAAAAAAGCCTCACCATCAAAAGGCTTGATCCGAGACGATTTTAATCTTGATTACATTGCTAGTGTGTACAACAACTACGCTAGTGCGATTTCAGTTCTAACCGATGAAAAATACTTCCAAGGTAACTTTGGGTTTCTCCCTCAAGTCCGTGGTCAAGTACGCCAACCCGTACTATGTAAAGATTTCATGGTTGATACCTATCAAGTCTATTTAGCTCGTCACTATCAAGCTGATGCTATTTTGCTTATGTTGTCAGTCCTCAATGACGAGGAATACCAAACCCTTGCTGATGTTGCCAATCAATTAAATCTTGGCATTTTGACCGAAGTGAGTAACGAAGAAGAGCTTGAACGTGCAATTAACCTAAAAGCGAAAGTTGTCGGTATTAACAACCGTAATTTACGCGATTTAAGTATTGATTTAGACCGCACTAAACAGCTTGCACCGAAATTATCACCAGACACGATTGTGATTTCAGAGTCTGGCATTTATAGCAATCAAGAAATTCGCCAGTTATCTCAATATGCCAATGGCTTTTTAATTGGTAGCTCGTTAATGGCAGAAGATAACCTCGATCTTGCGGTACGCCGTGTATTACTTGGTGATAACAAGGTTTGCGGATTAACCGAAGCGAAAGACGCCACCATCGCTTACCAAAATGGTGCCGTTTACGGTGGTTTAATTTTTGTTTCTAACTCCCCTCGCTGTGTTGATATCGAGCAAGCACGCCATGTGATGACAGGTGCCCCACTCGATTATGTTGGTGTATTCCAAAATGCAGAGCTTGAAACAATTGTCGATACGGCAAAACAACTTGTACTAAGTGTTGTGCAACTACATGGCACAGAAACGCAGCAATACATTAATGAGCTAAAAGCACAACTTCCTGCTCAATGTAAAATTTGGAAAGCACACGGGGTATCAGATGCTTTACCTGATTTATCAGCATACCAAGTTGATAAACACCTTGTTGATAGTAAAGTAGGTAATCAAAGTGGTGGTACAGGGACAAGCTTCGACTGGTCGTTGATCCAAAGCGGCGATCGCAAAGGTATATTACTGGCTGGTGGCTTAAATGCAGACAATGCACAACAAGCGGCAGCATTAGGATTTGATGGCCTTGATTTAAATTCTGGCGTGGAAAGTGCGCCAGGTAAAAAAGACCCGAATAAATTGAGTGCGGCATTCGCGGCAATCAAAAATATTAAGGACGATAAATAATTATGAGTAAATTAGATGCCTTTTTTGGCGAATTTGGTGGTCAGTATGTACCACAAATTTTAGTACCTGCATTAGACCAATTGGAAGATGCGTTTATTGAAGCCCAGCAAGATCCAAGTTTTCAACAAGAATTTATTACACTACTTAAAGAATACGCTGGTCGTCCAACCGCCCTAACGCTATGTCAGAACTTGACGAAAGGGACGAAAACAAAGCTATACCTGAAACGTGAAGATTTATTACACGGTGGCGCGCACAAAACTAACCAAGTTTTAGGTCAAGCATTACTCGCTAAGCGCATGGGTAAAAATGAGATCATCGCAGAGACAGGCGCAGGTCAACACGGTGTTGCAACTGCGCTTGCTTGTGCACTACTCGGTCTTAAATGTCGTGTTTACATGGGTGCTAAAGATGTTGAACGTCAAAGCCCTAACGTATTTCGCATGAAGTTGATGGGTGCAGAAGTTATTCCTGTCCACTCAGGCTCCGCAACCTTAAAAGATGCTTGTAATGAAGCAATGCGTGATTGGTCTGCAAGTTATGACAAAGCACACTACTTGCTAGGCACAGCGGCGGGTCCTCACCCATTCCCAACGATTGTACGAGAATTCCAGCATATTATTGGTGAAGAAACTAAAGCCCAGATCTTAGAGAAAGAAGGTCGCCTACCTGATGCAGTTATTGCTTGCGTCGGTGGCGGTTCCAACGCAATTGGTATGTTTTCAGATTTCATTGAAGAAACAGATGTGAAACTGATTGGTGTAGAGCCTGCCGGTAAAGGTTTAGATACCGATATGCATGGTGCGCCTCTTAAACACGGTACATTAGGTATTTTCTTTGGTATGAAAGCACCACTGATGCAAGATCAACACGGTCAAGTTGAAGAGTCTTACTCTGTATCAGCAGGTCTTGATTTCCCATCTGTCGGTCCACAACATGCTCACTTAAATGCAACAGGTCGTGCTGAATACGGCTCTGTGACTGATGATGAAGCACTAGATGCATTCCAATTGCTTGCACGTAAAGAAGGGATCATTCCTGCGCTTGAGTCTGCTCATGCATTAGCTTATGCAATGAAGCTTATTCATGCAGAGCCAGAAAAAGAACAATTGCTAGTGGTTAACTTATCAGGTCGTGGTGACAAGGATATCTTTACTGTTCACGATATTTTGCAGGAAAAAGGAGCATTATAATGGATCGTTATCAACAATTATTCAGCACATTAGCTGAGCGCAATGAAGGCGCTTTTGTGCCTTTTGTTACCATTGGCGATCCAACTCCAGAGCAATCAATGAAGATCATTGATACATTGGTTGAATCTGGCGCTGATGCTTTAGAATTAGGTATTCCATTTTCTGATCCTCTCGCTGATGGTCCTACAATTCAAGGCGCAACAATTCGCGCATTAGAATCAGGCACCACACCAACTTTGTGTTTTGAATTACTAACACAAATTCGCCAAAAATACCCAGACGTGCCAGTCGGGTTATTGATGTACGCCAACCTTGTGTTTGCCGCTGGTATCGATAACTTTTATCAGCAGTGTGCAAAAGCTGGAGTGGATTCAGTATTAATTGCAGATGTTCCTGTTAATGCATCACAAGAGTTTCGTGATGCGGCAAATAAATACGGTGTTCACCCTATTTTTATTGCGCCACCTAATGCTGATGATGCAACACTACAAGCGGTCTCTGAACTCGGTGGTGGTTACACTTACCTGTTATCACGCGCAGGTGTAACGGGTGCAGAAACTAAAGCGGGAATGCCCATCAATCACTTGTTATCTAGCCTTAAAGCACATAACGCGCCGCCAGCTATTTTAGGATTTGGTATTTCTTCGCCAGAGCAAGTTAAAGAAGCGATCACTGCAGGGGCAGCGGGCGCAATCTCAGGCTCTGCAGTAGTGAAAATTATCGAGCAAAATCTTGAAAACAATACTGTAATGTTAGAAAAATTATCTGCATTCATTTCATCGATGAAAGCGGCAAGTAAATAACGCATTCTAACTCTTTAATAAGCCCATACATTTCAGCTTACTAATGCTGTTTATGTATGGGCTTTTTTATATTTACACAGCTATTGTTAACGAAAAAGAGTGCGTTAAATCCATCGCCAATAATAAAGGCAGTCACTTAGAAGAAAGACTTGATGACAATATAAGGGAATTCTCAATACCGTTAATAGCGCGTTTTTTACGATCTATACACAACTCACACTAAGCTTAAAAACAAAAGCAAGGATAAGAAAAAAGTTAACGACAAGGCAAATGTTGAATAGCACACGAATGCGATTAAAGAAACTTGTTATCGTGTAGTACAAGAAAACAAGGCATATCAATGTGTAAGAAATTGATGTCACATGAGACACTTTATTTAAATAATACACGCTTGGTAAATGATTAATAATTGTTATCGTATTGAAAACAATAATAACTAATAAAAAAAATGCTTGTCCCAAACAGAGTATTAGACCCATTTTTCCATAGTGTTGAATAAACTCTTTGATTGATGAGTTTTTCATTGATGCCTCCATATTAAGAAATAAGAAACACTATAAAGAAAGGGTTCATTTTAACTTAACCACACAATAAAAAGCCATCAGACAATAAGCAATTACTCTAATATATGCATATTGCTACCACTATTTTTCAACGCTCAACAGAAAGCCTCAATCCTCGTGATGACGAACAATGATGATTGCATGTAAAAGACACACCCAATATATATTTGTGTAACAATTAAAACAAAATGACTACGACTATGCTTACTACACTTTTGCATCAATACTTTAGAGGTCGGTACTGTGCCAAATAATGGAAATTTAATGAAGAATATTGGCGTGCAAGTTGTTATTGCCATGTTTGTTGGCGCATTTGTTGGCGCTATGATGGGGCATTCTGCTTCAATTTTTGCACCGTTGGGCAGTATTTTTATTCACCTAATCAAGATGTTAGTTATTCCATTGGTCGCTGTCGCTATCATTTCAGGTGCCGCAGGATTAGGTAACAGTCAATCTGCTGGTAAAGTTGGAATAGCGACTCTGTTATTTTTTACATTAACATCCGCTATTGCTGTCGTACTTGCATTGGGAATGGGACATATTTTCAAACCCGGTATCGGTATTGATCTTAATGCGGTGTCAGGCCTCTTTGCTAAAACCTATGCCGACAAAGGCGAGCTGCCAACGTTTTGGAATACCGTATTAGGGATGATCCCGACTAACGTATTCCAGTCTTTAACCGAAGCTAATATTTTACAGATATTAGTGTTTTGTCTATTTTTTGGTATCGCTGTTTCTAAACTAGAAAAAGAACGACGTGAGCCATTAATCAACGGTATTAATGCCATCGTTGATGCAATGGTGTGGATGATTAACGTTGTTATGAAAATAGCGCCACTGGGTGTATTTGGTTTAATGGCAGATGCGGTCGGTACCTTTGGTTTTGATGCATTGATGGTCGTCTTTAAACTGTTTATTGTTTACGTTGTCGCCATTGCTATCTTCGGTTTTGTGTTCTATCCCTTACTCGTAAAAATATTCAGCAAAACCTCTGCGCTCGCTTTTTTATCCGCCATGAAAAAGCCACAGATTGTTGCCCTTTCAACCGCCTCTTCTATGGCAACATTACCGGTTAACATGGAAACTTGTGAAAAAGAGTTAAAAGTCAGAAACGCTACCGCATCATTCGTTCTGCCATTAGGGGCAACAATTAATATGAGTGGTAATGCCATTTACTATGGGTTGGTTGCAACGTTCTTTGCCCAAATATTCCAAGTTGATTTAACCTTGGGAGCCTATATCGCCATCATTCTGACATCAACTTTAGGTGCCGTTGGACAAGCAGGTGTTCCTGGCCCATCTTTTCTTGTTGTTGCCGTTTTGCTTTCAGCAGGCATTCCCATTGAAGGTCTACCTCTGTTATTTGCGCTTGATCGCGTCTTTGACATGATAAGAACGGCGCTTAATATCACTGGTGATGCTGCTTGTGCGGTGATTGTTGATAGTCTTATCGATCAAGAACCTACTAAATAATAGAACACTATTATCCTTTTCTTAGCGACGTCTATCTAACAAAAGTAGGCGTCGCTTTTTCTTCGCTCTTTTTCATTCACCATACTAAAAGGGTATACTCTTATTAATTATTAGAAATGAGTTGTTGTAATGAAACAATTAATAGATTTTATCCCCCTTATAATTTTCTTTATTTTATTCAAAACGAGTGGCATTTTTATCGCCACTGGCGCTTTAATTGCAGCAACAGCGGTTCAGGTAGCGTTGACTTGGTTTATCTATAAAAAAGTCGAAAAAATGCAACTTGTTACTTTCGTATTAGTGGCTGTTTTTGGTGGTTTAACCATTTTCCTCCATGACGAAAATTTCATAAAGTGGAAAGTCACCATCATCTACGCCATCTTTGCTTTAGCATTACTTATCAGCCAATTTATGGGTAAACCACTGATCAAAAGTATGCTTGGGAAAGAAATTACCTTACCTGAATCAATTTGGTTACGTATTAACCTTGCTTGGAGTGTGTTTTTTGTTGTCTGCGCTATAGTAAACATCTATATTGCATTCAATTTCCCGCTAGATATATGGGTAGACTTTAAGGTATTTGGGCTATTAGCATTAACGCTGCTCTTTACCTTCCTCACCGGTGGCTACATTTATCGCCACTTACCGAAAAGTGACAATAACCAGTAAAGTTGTAAATCATGAACACTAAAAATAATATCCCTCGCGGACAGCTTCTGCTTCGCACGCTTGCCATGCCTGCCGACACCAACGCCAATGGTGATATATTTGGTGGTTGGATCATGTCCCAATTGGATCTAGCAGGCGCAATCCTTGCTAAAGAAATTTCTGGTGGGCGTGTTGTGACTGTCTCTGTTGATAAAATAGAGTTTAAAGCCCCTGTAAGTGTTGGTGACGTGGTTTGTTGTTACGGTGAGTGTAAACGCATTGGTAATACATCTATGAGCGTAGGTCTTGAAGTTTGGGTAAAACCTGTCGATGTTGAGGCTGTCGGTGATCGATACCGTGTATGCGAAGCAACATTTAATTATGTTGCTATTAACAGTGAAGGTCGTCCTCGCCCTATCGTAAAAGCACAATAAAACGCAGCGATATTTCGTTAATAAGTACAACATTAGCCTACAAAAAAGCACTAACGCCTAGTTAGTGCTTTTTTTATTGGTTACTATGGGGATATAAAATAACAAGATAGCCAGCGACACCTTACTGCTATCACTTCTGTACTTTATTAGGGAGAACAATAATGTGGTACGTCATTTTTTCTCAAGATGTTGAAAATAGCTTAGAGCGACGTATGAGCGTTCGTGAAAAACACCTTGCACGTTTAAAAGATTTACAAGAACAAGGTCGCTTGTTAGTTGCAGGGCCTATGCCTGCTATTGATAGTGAGAATCCAGGTGATGCAGGATTTACAGGCTCGACTGTTATTGCAGAATTTGCTTCTTTAGAACAAGCACAACAATGGGCTGACGCTGACCCTTATATTGAT
Organism: Photobacterium angustum; assembly: GCF_002954615.1. Lineage (NCBI taxonomy): Bacteria > Pseudomonadati > Pseudomonadota > Gammaproteobacteria > Vibrionales > Vibrionaceae > Photobacterium > Photobacterium angustum. Next base: position 1,780,175 of record NZ_MSCJ01000001.1, read on the forward strand.
GCTGGCGTATACGCGAATGTGATTGTGAAACCATTTAAAAAAGTGCTTCCGTAATTTATTTAAGGGCGAGATTGTGAAATTAACTATAAGCAAAGCGCTAATCACTGCATCATTAGGTTTATTACTGCTTAGTGGCTGTGCTTCTCATGAAAAGCAACAAATTGCTGAAACATTAGCAAAAAGCCGCGCGGCTGCAATTGATAGTAAAGCACCTTATCCAAAGATTGATGCTTATCAAATAACCCAAGCTTACGCGTCAGGAAATACCGTTAAAATTAATGTTCTTTATGGTGGGAAAAGTCGTGTTTCACCATCAAATGCTGTAAAAACGGCTGCGAGAAACTACTGTAGTAACAAAGAAATGAAGCCTTTATTTGATAGCGGCGTAAATTACCTAATTACGATAAAAGATATCAGTGGTCGTACAATGGCGCAACAAGTAGTATCTAAAGAATCTTGTGAAGAACTGAATTAATATTCATTTCCATAACGATAAAAAGCCCGTACCAATGATCATTTGGTACGGGCTTTTCTATTTGAAATTTACCATCACACTATTTTGGTATAACCCTACTCAATCTACAGGTACTTGTTCAGCTGCAATCGCTTCATCTATTTGCAATTCAAATGCTTTAAGGCGTTTATAAATAGACATTAACTCAACAATGGTGCTCCATGAATGGACAAGGAATTGGAAAGATTCTTCTACCTTACCAAAGGCACGTAAAATTTGTTGCAACACGCCAAGCGTTAATGCGCCAGATACAATCGCAGGCCCTAACGCAATATACGGCACAATGACGGTATATTGAATATATGACCATTTCGCAATATCAAAGTAAAGATAGTGACGATATAAATTAAAGTAGTTCTTACGTACGTTGAAAAATAACTCGCCAACTGTCTCTGGCTGTGCTCTAGTGCTTTGATCTTCACCAAAAACCAGCTCTTTCCGATATGCCGCTTCAACTTTTTGGTTTTTAAATTCAAGTCCAGGTAATTTGACACCAACAATCGCCAGTAAAACTGTCCCAAATAAAGCAGAGATAATCGCTAAATACACTAATGATCGGTCAACTTCACCTATCCACGGTAGTTCAGTAATGTTTTCACTCAGCACCCATAAAATAGGTAGGAAGGCGACTAACGTCATTAATGAGCGCATGAAGCTCACCCCTAACCCTTCAACAATACGCGCAAAACGCATGGTGTCTTCTTGAACACGCTGCGAAGCACCTTCAATATGGTGAATTTTATCCCAGTGTGACATGTAGTAATTATTCATCGCTGTTCGCCAGCGGAAAACATAGTGACGAACAAAGAAATCAAGCATCACGGCAATAATGATATAAACAGAGACAATATTAAAAAACTCGATACAACCAGAAAGAAACTCATCAAATGTAACCGCATGAGGTTTCGCCAGTGCTTTCTGGATCAAATCATAAAATGTCCCAAACCATTCATTCACCTCAACATCAATCTGCACTTTGTACCAAGTCACATACAGAATTAAGGCACTACCTAAAATCGACCATAAAAACCAGCGTCGATCGAGAAAAAAAGACTTAAACATAATGACTCATCCTTAATCTATGTTTTGTTATGTGGCTACCCTAAACGAACTAACTAACAATCCTGCGTTTTTTTTATATGTTCTATCTTTTCAGTATTTGTCAGCTGCTACAAAATTGCAACATTAGCCTTAATTATGAATAAGTTAGTAAGGTTGAATATATGGTTATGTGATGCTTTATCCATTTTTATCACTAGTAACGTAGTAATTGGATACAAAAAATCCCTTACATTAAAAACATAAGGGATAAGAAAGTGGTTGTCTCTATTTTCTATTTTTCAATTAGTTGCGCTGGAATACCAATGCCTTTAAACCACCTTCTGGCTCAATATCTTGAAACTCTGGTGGATTATCAAGACGTTTTTCAAAAACGAGCTCAGGGGCCTCTGCTGCCATACCTTCAATTAAGAAAGCTGAAGTAATGCTCGGATCATTCACGCACGCTAACACTGTACCGTTTTCAGTTAACAATTCAGGTAAGCGACGTAAGATCTTTTGGTAATCTTTCGTGAGTGCAAAGCTACCTTTCTGAAATGATGGTGGATCAATAATAATGAGATCGTATGGGCCATATTTGCGCACCTTACCCCATGACTTAAATAGTTCATGACCTAAGAAACTGACTTTCTTTAAATCATGTTTATTTAAATGGTGATTATCACGACCACGGCTTAATGCTGCTTTTGCCATATCAAGGTTCACAACATGCTCTGCGCCACCAGCAATCGCAGCAACCGAGAAACCACAGGTGTAAGCGAATAAGTTCAAAACGCGTTTACCAGCAGCTTGCTCGCGAACCCAATCACGGCCTAATCGCATATCAAGGAACAAGCCGTTATTTTGCTTACGTCCAAGATCCAACTTGTACACTAAGCCACTTTCAACCACATCTTGATATTCTGACGTTTCACCCCAAATCACCTCCATCGGAGATCCTTCGCGATCACGATGTTGAAGCAATAGCGATGTCGCACCACTGTTTTGCCATTCTGCTGTTTTAGTCAGGTTATTCAGCAAAGTGGCAAGTTCAGCTAAGAACTCAGGAGAAGGCTCTTTAAACAAGGAAACAAGTACTTGACCTTGTAGCCAATCAACCGTTATTTGCTCTAACCCTTGCCAGCAACGTCCACGGCCATGAAAGAGTCTGCGAACTTCATTTGGCGGTGAAGACAAGGCTGTGAGTAGATGAGCTTCTAAAGTGGGTAATGCACTTATTTCCATAATTTCAAACTATATAGTGAATTAAGGGCGCTATTTTATACACTGACGACAAGAATACCAGTTTCCACGTCTTATATTACTCAAGCAGCTAATAATATAGTCGTTGGCGACGCTGAAGCTGTAATTTCTCTAGGCAAACAAAGCGGTATAAATGCAGGATAATTGCGGTAAATTAATTGCGACGATAATTGAAAAATACCATCGTTAGTCTGTTTCAATTCAGGGAGGTAAGGGGAATAAAACGTAGCGCGCTTTAATTGAAAGAACTGCTGGGCCCGATAACGACAATGACGAAGTTGACGTTGATTACGAAGTTGCTTTCTATGAGCTCGTGAGCGGGCAATACGCATGTTTTTTCTCTTGCTAGGTGATCCTAGACAGCCATTATACGTTAAGCTTATTGATAGTTATAGCACCAAGAATATGTGCTGATGCTAATTGCTGAGGATTTCTACAGTTCTAAATAAACTGCAGAAAAACACAGCAACCACATGAAAACTTATACACTCGCCTTTTTATAAGCCAATGTTGGCCACTCTAATTGCCATGGCTGATTCCAATCGCTTAACGCCTGTTGTGTCTCAGCTACTTGCCACAATTTACCGTCTGTTGGTGGACAAATAAAACGCTGTGTTTCGCCCTTGTAAGGAAAAGACAGTGCATAAGCATGTAAGTAACCACGATCTGACGCTTCAGTGCCATAAATATCATCGCCAGTGATACCAGAACCAACACTACGTAATGCAACACGGATCTGATGCGTTTTCCCAGTATGAGGCTTACAGAGAAATAAACGTCGTCCTTCACCTGCAGCTGTTGAGAAAAACTGAGTAATGGCTGGATTTTCCTTTGTACTTTCTAATTTCCAGCTACTACGACGTGAACGAGTCATATCACCAATCACCACACCTTGTTTTTTCTTTGGCTTTTTGGTGCCTATTGCTACATAAAACTTTTCGACCACCCGCTCAGCAAAATTTGAAGACAGGATCGATGCCGCTTCTTTATTGCGTCCAAGCAGAAGTAAACCTGATGTCATTTTGTCGAGACGGTGGATCAAATACAGCTTTTCGTCGCCAGTTTGTTCAGCAACAGCAGCGAGTAACGGCTGATCATTGTCATCTTTATGAACACTGATACCTGGATGCTTATTAATGACTAAAAAATCAGGGTGTTGGTAAACAAGAGTAAACATAGGGTAGCCTTACAACAAAAGAGCGAGCGAGTATACCAGCACAATATCAAAGGAAAAGTCAGGGGAGAAATTAACACAGTAAAAAAGTGGCATACCTCTATCTACTAAATACTTCTTCTCAATAAATTTCAGTAATGAATATTAGGTGTAATTTATGCATTTAATTAGACAGTTAAAACTGATGCTTCACCCCATTTTTGTTAATAAACACCCTAAATATTAGGTTTTTTTTACTTTTCAATGCACTATATATCTATAACGTATTATTGAATCAATGAAGTCATTTGATGGAACAATTTTATCAAGTCTTAACGTGGATTGGCGTTTTCGCCTACTGGTTACTCATCGCATCGGTTACTGTTCGCGTCGTATTTAAACGTCGTGTTGTCGGAGTATCGCTAGCGTGGATGATGATCATTTACATCGTACCCATCGGTGGGGTAATTGCATATCTATTATTTGGTGAATTAAATCTTGGTAAAAAGCGAGCTGAGCGTGCACGTGAAATGTTTTTGCCTTTTGCCAATTGGTTTAAACAACTCAATGATTGTCCGGGGCATCAACCTCAGGAAATGAGCCTTGTTGCTAAGCCGATCAGTGATTTATGTGAAAATCGATTAGGTATACCCGGGCTTATTGGTAATGATCTTTCCTTGCAATCATCACCACAAGAAATTTTACGTTCGCTGGTTAACGACATAAACAATGCACAACATTCAATCCACCTTGAATTTTATATCTGGAACCCAGGTGGGCTTGCTGATGAAGTTGGTGTTGCTTTAATTCAAGCGGCTAAACGTGGTGTTAGAGTTCGCTTGTTGCTTGATTCTGCGGGCAGTATGCGCTTCTTCCGATCGCATTGGCCTAAGTTAATGCGCGGCGCTGGCATCGAATTAGTTGAAGCCTTAGCAGTATCACCGTTTAGGATGTTCTTCCGTCGTCTAGATTTACGTCTACACCGTAAAATTGTCGTGGTTGATGATCATATTGCTTACACAGGCTCTATGAATTTAGTCGATCCTGCATTCTTTAAAGTTGATGCAGGTGTGGGTCTATGGGTCGATGTCATGGTGCGAATTTCAGGCCCTACCGTCTCAGTGCTAAATTGCATTCAAGCATGGGATTGGGAGGTAGAAACAGGCCAACGCTTTTTACCCCCACTGCCTTCTTGTACCTTTGATACTGCACACAAAGACACGGTACAAGTCATACCATCAGGGCCAGGTATGCCAGATGATATAATTCATCAAGCGTTGTTACTAAGTATTTACCAAGCACAAAAATCTGTCGTTATCACAACCCCTTATTTCGTGCCGAGTGAACATTTACTACATGCAATGAAAGGCGCGGCTGATCGTGGTATTGAAGTACACATTGTTATTCCGCGCAGAAATGATTCAATAATGGTGGAATGGGCAAGCCGATCATTCTTTAGTGATTTACTAGAATCAGGAGTACATATCCATCGTTTCCACGGCGGGTTGTTACACACAAAATCTGTGGTTATTGATGATAGTCATTGCCTAATTGGTACTGTAAATCTTGATATGCGGAGCTTATGGCTTAATTTTGAAGTGACGATGGCGGTCGACAATATTGTTTTCACCCAAGAGCTAAGTCAATTACAACAAAGCTATATTGCTGATTCTGACGAAATCGATCGTGAACAATGGAGCAAACGTTCCATGAAGAACAAATTTATCGAACGCTTTTTCTATATGTTTAGCCCACTGCTTTAACGCAATTAAGCTTAAATAAAAGTTAACCATTAAAAAAGGCAATCATTTGATTGCCTTTTTATTATCTCGTTACTTTAGCAATTACATTGCAGCCATAAAGATCTGTGAAATCTCTTCATGGGTTGCCTGTTTAGGGTTAGTGAAACCACAAGCATCTTTCAATGCATTATCAGCCAATAGTGCGATATCTTCTTCTTTCACACCCAGCTCTTTTAAACCTAGTGGAATGCCAACATCTTTAGATAGCGCCACAATCGCTTCAAGTGCCGCATTAGCCCCCTGCTCTGCAGTCATACCTTCGACATCAACACCCATAGCTTTAGCAACATCACGTAAACGCTCAGATGATACTTGTGCGTTATAACGTTGAACATGTGGTAGTAATACCGCATTACATACACCATGAGGAAGATTGTAGTAACCGCCTAACTGGTGCGCCATCGCATGTACATAACCGAGTGATGCATTATTGAATGCCATACCAGCCATGAACTGCGCATACGCCATTTGCTCACGAGCATTAAGGTTTTGACCTTCTTTAACAGCGGTACGTAGGTTTTGTTGAATTAACTCAATCGCTTTAATCGCCACAGCGTCAGTAATTGGTGTTGCGGCTGTAGAAACATACGCTTCAATAGCGTGAGTTAATGCATCCATCCCTGTTGCAGCGGTTAATGATGCAGGTTTTGCCAACATTAACTGAGGATCATTTACAGATATTAATGGGGTAGTATTTTTATCGACAATCGCCATCTTAATATGACGCTCTTCATCAGTAATGATACAGAAACGGGTCATCTCCGATGCAGTACCCGCTGTAGTATTAATAGCAACTACAGGTAGCTGTGCTTTTGCAGAACGATCAACACCTTCATAGTCACCAATTTGACCACCGTTGGCAGCCAATAGCGCAATACCTTTTGCGCAGTCATGTGGAGAACCACCACCCAATGAAATTACAAAATCACATTGGTTTTCTTTTAGTAACGCTAAACCTTCATCAACGTTTTTAATGGTTGGGTTTGGTTGGGTGCCATCGTAAACCACAGAGTCAATATCACGCTCAGTGAGCAATACAGCCACTTGAGTAACCACACCAATTTGTTTCAATACTTTATCGGTAACAATGAGTGCTTTTTTAAAACCGTGAGATTTAATGGCATCAGCCGCTTGAGTCAAACAGCCTGCGCCCATAAAGTTAACAGTAGGAATATAGAATGCACTGCTCATAATATTTACCTTAATTTAAATAATATTAATTACCAAAACACTCTGTTAAAAATGCTTTCGTAAATAATACAAGAACAATCAAATATCTCTTTAGTATCGTTTTACCTACTTAATAATTTATTTATTTGATCTAAAACAAAAAAATTAACGTCATAATAAAGATAAATTTTTAAATTGATAAAGATCTCATTATTTGATTTTTATTATCTATTCTATGAAATTTAGATTTGCAATAAAGAAACAATATATAAAATAAATTGCCAGACTTTATAATTAATGTGACATATCCCGATGAAAAATCGAATCAACCATGATAAAGCCGAAATGACATTCCCTTGATTAAAAAAAGGACAATTAAGCCGCCACAACACCGCAATAAATACCAAAAAAGCAACAGATGTGTTTTTTTTATTATACATATCGCACTTTTATACTCTTAAGTTTGCCTGCCATTCCTCTTAATTGCACTATTTTACTATTGATGATTTTAATTAACTGACAAAAGGAATTATTTAATGAACGTTTCTTCGTTACGTCATCCTAAAGAAAATCTTTATAAAATGTTATGCATTATTATTGGTGGATTAATTTGGGCTGGATTATTACTGGGCACACTTTTTAGTATTCTTATTTTTCTTATTCCAGTAGCATTCTTTATTTGGCTTTCAAGTAAATTCTTTCAAGCCAGTATTTTTGGTAATGCCGTGCACGTTAATAAAAACCAATATACAAACTTAAATAATATGGCTGACGAAATAGCCACTGCGCTAGATATGAAAGAAAAGCCTGAAATGTTTATTGTAAACTCTCAAGGTTTAACCAATGCATTAGCGGTGAAATTTCTATCTCGTAAATACACGCTACTGTTTAGCGATTTAGTTGATTTATTATGGGAAGAGAAAAAACAAGATCAACTGCGTTTTGTTATTGCTCATGAACTTGCTCACCATGCTGCAGGTCACGTAAATTTCTGGATTAACTTATTAATGAAGCCAGCAATGTTTATCCCTTTCTTAGGTTCAGCTTATAGCCGTGCTTGTGAATTAACCTGTGATCGCATTGCTGCTGAAATTATTAATAATAAATCCGCCAGCATTAATGCCCTCATCACTCTAGCATCAGGAAGCCGAGAACTAGTGACTGCAACCAATAATGACAGTTTTGTACAACAAGAGCTGAGTGTGCCTACCGTATTTGGTTTTTTACAAGAAATTACCTCAAGCCACCCACGTATGACAAAACGTGTTATCGCGATTAATAACTATCAGCTTGGTGAGCAAGAATCGACTCTGATCGCTCGTGAAGCCTAACAAATCATTGCCATAGCCAAAAGCCGCTTTAAATTAGCGGCTTTATTCATTTTTAGCACTTCGGTATAGCCTGCGATAAATTATCCACTAACCAATCAGCAAACAATTTTTCTTCACCGACTAAATTTGCTTTATCACTCATCAGAATATAATCACACCCCGACGGCACAAAACCAAATGGCGCGACTAACACACCTCGTTTGATGTCATCCATGACAAAAGGATATGACCCCATTGCAGCCCCTAGTCCATCAATAGCCGCTTGAATACAAAAATAAAAATGACCAAATGTCTGCTGCGAGTGGTGAGTAAAATCAGTTGCTGTACCGCTCATTTGCTGCCAGTTTTGCCATGCGCTAGCTCGAGTTGCACTATGAATCGTCGTGATACTACCAAGATCGTGCTTCACTTTTTCCCAATAATCGGGCGAGAAAACGGGACCCACCCACTCTTCAACTAATGACGTTTTGTAGTAATCACGATGACACTCAAAATCATCACGACGTATCGCAAGCGATAAGCCATTTGTCCCTAATTGAACAGCCCCACCAGCTGTCGATAAACGCACATCAATACCTGACGATTCATAAAAGCCACTTAATCTAGGCATTAACCAACGCATGGTTAATGTTGGCTCACATGACACCTCTAACGTGTGAAGCCTTGACTGTCGCAACTCATTGACAGTGTTTTCCAATACGTTAAACACTTGACGGGTAGACACTTTTAACTTTTCACCTTCCTGCGTTAAAAAGACGTTACGCCCTTTTTTATAAAAAAGCGCAACGCCTAAATACGTTTCTAGCGTCTTGATCTGTTTGCTCACTGCACCATGCGTAATGTTCAATTGCTGTGCCGCTTCACTAAAACTTGAACACGACGCTGACACATCGAATACATGAAAAGCTTTAAGATGTCTCATCTGTGAATTTTTCTCACATGTTATTTCACTTCTTTTCGATTAAAACATAGCCATCGCACGCATACAATATCGCCATAAAAAACTTGCTGGAGAGACAAATGGAACTAATTAGCTTAGCTATTTTGGGATTATTGATTGTAATAAGTCCCGGTGCTGATTTCGTATTAGTGTTAAAAAACAGCCTCAATCACGGACGTTCCGCGGGGATCTGGACTGCAATCGGTATTAGCCTTGCGATCACCATACACATTTCTTACTCATTATTGGGGATCAGTTACCTTATCTCACAAAATGAAATGCTATTTAATGCCATTCGCTATGCAGGTGCTGCCTATCTAATTTATTTAGGGATAAAAGGGATCTTTTTTTCTGACAATAAAACCGATCTACAAGGTGCAACTAAGCCGAGTAAAAGTAGCCAACACTTTGTAGCACAAGGCTTTCTTTGTAACGCGTTAAATCCTAAAACCATGCTGTTTTTCTTAAGCGTGTTTAGCCAAGTCATTTCTACTGATACAAGTAATAACCATATCGCTTTGATATATGGTGGTTACATGATTGCGATGCACTGTTTATGGTTTAGCCTTGTTGCGATCCTATTTACATCAAAAGCACTGCAAACACGTTTATTGAATATGAAGAAGCGACTAAACCAACTCTGTGGCGTAGGACTGGTTACCTTCGGAACTGTGCTGACATTAAAATCTTAGCGCTTGAAACTCAACGTCGCCGATCATCATTCGGCGACTTTCTTTTTATCACCTCCAATATTTCTACAAAATCCAAACGACTTAGTGAAAAGTTCTCACTAAACACCTCTTACGGAAATAAATCTCGAAAAAATAAGTAAAGTCTCATTTTTATTCTAACTTTTCGTTGACATCTTTACTTCATATCACTAATATCCGCGTCAAAGCAAACGATTACATTTCGTAACTATCTGTTTTTACGTTTTTTTTCTTTTCTTTGAGTCAGCTGATCTCGGTCAGTTGTCTTTCTTTTTTCTATAAAAGAGAGAGACAACATTTTAGAGACCAACATGACAAAGATTACTTCTATAGCACCTACCAGTACTCAAGACACTTCTTGGCAAAACAAAGCAATTTTAAGTGTAGCTTTCCTAATGGCTACGACCTCTGTTGGTCCGGGCTTTTTAACCCAAACTGCCGTTTTTACTAACATCTATAAAATCGACATGGCATTTCCTGTTTTTGCATCCATGTTTATCACCTTCGGTATTGTGATGAACTTGTGGCGCATTGTAGGTGTATCTGGCTTACGTATCCAAGACATTGCTAATCGTGTTGCACCGGGGATGGGCTATGTTGTCGGTATTCTACTTGCGCTTGGTGCAGTGGCGTTTAACTTTGGTAACGTCAGTGGTGCTGCGTTAGGTATTAATGTTCTGACCGGTGTCGATACCACATGGGGCGCATTGTTCACAGGCGTTGTCGGTTGTTTACTGTTTGTCGTTCATAATGCCTCGAAGCGCATGGATCAAATGGCGCGCTACCTTGGCTTGTTTATGATTGTGCTGATTGCTTATGTGGCAATGACTAGCCTTCCACCTATGGATGAAACACTAAAAGCGGCTGTGATACCAACAGATATGAGTAACCTATTACTGCCAACGTTAACCATAGTTGGTGGTGCTGTCGGTGGTTACTACACAGGTGCGCAGCGATTAGTTGATGTTGGCTTACAAGGTAAAGAAAACGTAGGCGCAATTAAAAAAGCAGCATGGGCTGGCATTTCAATCGCCGTTGTTATTCGTATTCTGCTGTTTTTAGCAATATTTGGCGTGATTGCAACGGGCGCAGTATTAGAGACATCAAATCCAGCCGCTGATGCTTTCCGACAAGGTGCAGGTGAAGTGGGTTATTTTATCTTTGGCTTGGTGTTGTTTGTTGCTTCAATCACTTCAGTTGTTGGCAACTCTTACATGGCAATCTCGCTGATTAAGACCCTATTCCCTGTGGTTGCGCGCAATGAAAAAGCATGGTGTGTGGGCTTTATTATCATCACCAGCCTTGGCACTGTGACCATGAACATGCCTATTCTGCTGCTAATGTTGGCCGGTCTTATCAACAGTATTATTCTGCCAGTGGTATTAGCCATGCTACTTGCAGCGACTCGCCGCAAAGACATCGTGGGAGATTACAAACACCCGATGTACCTAACCGTTACAGGTGTCTTAATTGTGGTGGTAATGGCAGCGGCTAGCCTTTCAAACATCAGCAACTTTATGACAAAGTTTATGGGATAACCCCAACACTTAGTACCGCACAATAAAGGTCTAGTGATAGTGCTAGATCTTTATTAACTTAGCCATCATTAGAATAAATGCACTTAATCGAATGCAGATATAATTATACATAGTGACGGGGATTACAAATCAAGCATATCTTTCATTGACCACATTCATCCTACCCATCTATAACGCACAATAACCTTAAAAAATTAATGGTTGTTGAGACAGAAAAATGGCAACATGCCTAATATTTTGTACAGAAAATAGATAATAAATGATCTGTAATAACAGATACATTGAGGATAAATAATGAAACTTAAGCTTGATTTAAGCAATTGCTATGGGATTAACAAATTATCTAAAGAATTAGACTTTAATAGTGGCATTAACTCACTCTACGCTCCAAATGGAACTTTAAAGACATCATTAGCAAAAACATTCAAAGATATTGAAACAAACAAGAATACAAAAGATCTCATCTTTCCTGATCGCATTACTATAAGAAATATCAAAATTGATGGAGCCGATATTTCTGCTGATCAAGTAATGGTGATTGACTCTTATAATGAAAGCTACAGCTCTCAACAACTATCAACTTTATTAGTTAACGAGGAGCTGAAACAACAATATGATACGGCTCTAAAGGAAGTTGATGGAAAACGCACAGCTCTAATAAATGGGATTGCTAAAAAATCGGGCAAACGAGATGTACCGAGTCTATTTAAGGAAGCTTTTGGGATTCCTCAAAAAGAACTATTAGGATTACTTGTAACCCTTTCTGAGCAGGAAAAAGCTGACTATACCCAATATGGAGAATATAAGTACGATACTTTGTTTAATCCAAAAGTTCTTCAACTTATTACCTCGGAAGGATTCAGTAAAGATCTCGCAGACTATGTCGACACTTATGATAAATTAATTGAAAACTCTACCGTTTTATCAAAAACGTTTAATCATCAAAAGGCTGATGTCGTATCAAAAAGTCTAACAGAAAATGGTTTCTTCAATGCGTCGCACAGTGTCAATATTTCAGTCGACGGTTCTAAGCAAGAAGTTTCTTCAAAAAAAGAACTCAACGATTTACTTCAATTCGAGCGGGACAAAGTATTACAAAATACTGATTTAAAAGAAAAGTTTATCCGTATTGATAGCAAATTGAAAAACAAAGAAACTCAAGTTTTTCGAGATTTTATTTCAGAACATCAAGAGCTACTGGGTGAATTTTCGGCTGTTGCTGAATTTAAGAAAAAAGTTCTAATCGGGTACTTACAATCTAATCAAGCTGCTTGGGATGAATTAGTTTCAACATATAAGTCTAATCAGGAGCTAGTAGCAACTATTGTTCATCAAGCACAGCAACAAAAAACAACTTGGGAAACCGTCGTCGACACTTTTAATAAACGCTTCAAGGTTCCATTTAAACTTAGTGTAGAAAATCAGGATGAGGTGATTCTAAACAACGCAGCCCCAGCTATAAAGTTCGAATTTGATGACGGACGAGGTGAGTCAGAAATCGTTAGCCAATCAAGTTTGGTAAACGCTTTGAGTCAAGGCGAAAAGCGTGCACTTTATATTCTTAACGTTCTTTTTGAAATTGAAGTGAAACAAAATAATATACAGCCACTCTTGGTTGTAATAGATGATATTGCTGATTCTTTTGACTACAAGAACAAGTATGCAATTGTTGAGTATCTCCGTGATATTGCAAAAGTAACTCATTTCAGCTTGCTACTACTTACTCACAACTTCGATTTTCATCGAATTGTGAGTAGTCGACTCGGCGCGAAACGTCAGAATCGTCATATGGCAACAAAGTCATCAATTGAAATTGTTCTAAAGCCAGAAAAATACCAAAAAGACGTGTTTAATGCTTGGAAACAAAACTTAGCGACAAACGAAGCGTACCTATTAGCTAGTATCCCATTTGCTCGAAATCTTGCAGAGTATTGTGGTCATGAAGATCACTACAAGCGTTTAACTTCTCTTCTGCACCTAAAAACAGATACCAAAGACATCAAAGTTAGCGATATGCAAACGATGTATCGTGAGATCTTTAAAGATCAATCCACGCTAGAGCTGCCAAACAGTGACTCGTTGGTTTTTGATAAGATAATAGAGCATAGTGATGCGCTTGTAGTTGATCCTCAAGAATCACCCGAGCTTGAATGTAAAGTTATTTTGGCTATGGCTATCAGATTGCAAGCTGAGCACTTTATGATTACCAGAATAGCTGATCCTGCATTTGTTGAGGGAATTACTTCAAACCAAACTCGCGCACTTTACGACAAGTTCATTGAGCTACACCAAGCTGAGCAATCCACAATTAGCTTGCTTGATCAAGTTAACTTGATGACTCCAGAGAACATTCATTTGAACTCATTCATGTATGAACCTATTTTGGATATGTCAGCACACAGTCTTTATCAATTGTATTCAGATATAAAGCAACTGATAAACAGTTTATAAACGAACTTACTATCAGAACAATTTGATATCACCATCAAAGTATAATTGATGTTACAAGACACTACTGATGGTGTCTTGTAATAAAGCCAAACGCAAAAAAGCCGCTAACTTTCGCTAGCGGCTTTTTCTAAATATGGCGGAGAGATAGGGATTTGAACCCTAGATACGCTATAAACGTATGCCGGTTTTCAAGACCGGTGCTTTCAACCACTCAGCCATCTCTCCTAAATTGTAATCTCTTATTAAATAAGAGATGGCGGTGAGGGAGGGATTCGAACCCTCGATACGTTGCCGTATACACACTTTCCAGGCGTGCTCCTTCAGCCACTCGGACACCTCACCACATTGTTGCTGAACCGCTATGCGTTTCAACGGCGGCTAATGTAATCACTTATGCGATATCGGTCAAGGTATTTTCCTATTCTCTTATTCATTCGCCGACTTATAGATCAATTAGGTCTATTCTCATACCAATCTATTGTTTTTCATCAATTTCAATTACTGTAACATAACGCTGATATACCTTGCTGTTTATGCATCCGTAGTACTCAATTACAGGTTTTTTATGCGATTTTTCTCATTTTTTTATCTCTTCTTATTCTTTCTCATTTCCACCCCACTATCTGCTGAAGAGAACGCATCACACGAACATATTATTGCCAACAAGATCAGTCAGCTTGAAGCTCAACAAAAAACACCTGAAATAATCAAACAGCTTTCTGCCTATCAAACAGCGGAAAACCAGCTTGAGAAAACTAAAAACTTTAATCAAGCAACACGTAGTTATGAAAAATTAATGAACTCCTATCCAGAAGATAAGGCAAGAGTTCAAGATCAAATAGCGAATTTTAGCGCAACAGAATTTCCAGCATCTAACGACTGGGATCACGACCAGCTTACATTAGAAATTGCAGAGCAAGATACCAAGCTGATCCAACTAGAGATAGCACGCCAGTCATACCGCAATATTTTAATTGAAATTGAGCATGGTATTGACGATTTTTCATACCAAACCAATAAGTTAAGAACACAAAAACAAAGTATCACTAAAGAGCTAGCTCAAGCGCAACGAGGCAATAACACAGAAGCTATCATGCTGCTTCAAATCGCCGAGCAATATACGACTAGCCATTTATTTATGCTGGAAGCTGAACAGCTAAGTGCAGGTAATCGTCGTGCGTTAGCAAAATTAAACCTGCAATATGAAAACTTACAAATTGAAGCACATCAGGCATATCGTAATAACTTACAAAATACACTTAATCGTGTTTTACGCTCTAATGTTTCAGAAAATGATGAGCAAAACCAAGAGCTACAAGCCGATATTCAAAACCAGCCAGAAGTGATTAAACAGCAGTTAACGTTAAATAAGCATTTATCTTCTGAGTTAGCTGCGCTGACATCAAATATTGAGCAAACACAGCAATCTATTAGTACAACCAATGAGCAGATCGCTGAAACCACACAAACAGCAGATGCATTAAGAGTAATGGCTGATTGGCTTAAAATAAGCCCAATTATTAGTGAGAATCTTCGTAACCGATTACAAAGTTTACCGTCAAATCCACCGATTGATAAACTTAATCGTGATGTCGCCCGTAATCAAATTCGCCTCTATGATTATCAACAACAGTCTGATCTACTGAAAAATAACAAAGAAAAAATCAGTACAAGTAACCTATCACAGCAACAAATTGATCGTTTACATGCGCTGATACAAGATAATCTCAAACTATACAGCGATATTAATAAAGCGTCTGAAACGTTAATTTACCAACAAGCCAAGCTTAAAGTTATTTTCGATCGCTTAAATAGCATGCTGATCAAGATTAAAAATGAATCAGCAAAATTACTTTTTTGGGCACCCAATACTAACCCACTCAGCTTTGATGTCATCAAACAAATGGGTGAAAAGATCAAATGGTTCTTTTCTCCAACACAATGGATAGGTCTTGTTAAAGTACCGCATTTTATTAGCCCTTACTCATTGTTTGCTAGTGTTTTTGTCATTGCTTCACTGCTTGCATTTCTATATTTTGCCAAAAAACATTGGGTACTTTATTTAGAAAAAACCAGCAAACGAATTAATCGTGTCACTGAAGATAAATTCCGCTATAGCTACACCAATGTTGCTATTGCCTTCCTCCTTGCATGGCCAATCCCACTCATCATATTTATTGTTGGTTATACTTTAAGCCTTGCTTGGCAGTTACCCTTTGTTTTCCATTTAGGCCAAGCCCTATCGCTACCTTATGCACTGGTTGTCTTCTTTTTCATTAGAGAGTTATGCCGCAAAGATGGACTTTTCATCAGTCACTTTGGTTGGTCAGAAGAAATCACCAATAAAGCATTAGATAATTATCGACGTTTAATGATGGTGTTTATTCCTGCACTTATTTTGCAGCAATTCACTATGCTAACTAGCGAACTCGATACAACAGCGACCCTTGGGCGATTAGCTTTTATTATTTCTAATATCGCTATCAGTTTTTTCCATTGGCGATTGTGGAAGCTCAAGATGCCTATGACCTATGGTGAACTGCCTGAAGGAAAAGCCCATATTGGTCACCATATCTTTTGGTGGGTACTTATCATTACCCCACAGGTGCTCAACTATGCCGCACTCAATGGATACTTAGCTACATCACAAACCATCATGCTTCGTATTCAGCAAGGTGCCGTGATTGGTGTTGTAGTCTTACTGGTGTACTTCTTAATAAAAAGATTGATGTTAATACAAAAACGTCGATTAGCATTTGAACGCGCAAAAGCAAAACGCCAAGAAATCATTGCTCAGCGTCAGGCAGAAATGTTGGAAGATAAAGACGAACACCACATAAGTAATGATCTCAGCATTGATATTGAAGAGCCGAAAGTAGACTTAGATAAAATCAGTGCTCAATCATTACGTTTATTACGCTCGCTATTATCACTGATTTATCTGTTTATTTTAAGTTGGTTGTTTTCCGATTTTTATCAAGCAACGTCACTATTAGAAGGTGTTACGTTATGGGATGTAACCAATACCATCAACGGTATTGAAGAGCTACATACCATTACATTACAAAGTGTTTTACTGGCGGTATTTGCTTTTGGTTTAACGGTTATTTTGGCGCGCGATTTACCCGGTGCTATGGAACTGCTTATTCTGCAGCATCTTGATTTAAGCCCAGGTACGGGTTATGCGATAACTTCTGTTACTCGCTATCTAGCCATTTTTATCGGGATTATTGTTGGCTCTGCATTAATTGGTTTTGACTGGAGCAAAATGCAGTGGCTAGTCGCAGCCCTTGGTGTCGGTATTGGTTTTGGTATGCAGGAAATATTTGCCAACTTTATTTCTGGCTTAATTATCTTGTTTGAAAAACCAATTCGTATTGGTGATACAGTAACAATCCGTGAGCTCACAGGTGTAGTCGCGAAAATAAAAACCCGCGCAACTACAATTGTAGACTGGGATAGAAAAGAAGTAATCGTGCCTAATAAAGCCTTTGTTACTGAGCAATTTATTAACTGGTCATTATCCGATGCGATAACCCGAGTAAATCTTTCAATCAATGTGAAATTTAAAGCCGATCCTGAGCTAGTAACACAATTATTATTTGAGGCGGCAGAGGAATGTGAACTGGTACTCGATAATCCAGCACCTGAAGTATTCTTCTTAGGTTTAACCGCTAATTGCCAACAATTTGAATTGCGTGCTTATGCCGCAGAAACGGGGCATCGCTTAAGCTTAACCCATGATCTCCACTGCCGAATTAAGAACAAATTCATTAAAAATCATATTGATATAGCATCGCCGCAGTTAGAAGTAACAATGAAAGGCCAGCAATATCATCCCGCCAGTGGCAAATAACATTTAATCATATCTTCACGTACTGCTATTAAACCGATAGCAGTACGTCTATTAAGAACCTCTCTCGTTTCACTTCCCTTTTAGAACCCTCTTAATATATCTGTTAAAACAGAACAACATAATAACAATCACATTACCTTTTAGCGAAAAATCATGAACTAAGATCACAAAAAGTAGTTACTGATAAAACTATTATGTTAATTTAATGTTTTTAAGATATTTTTAACTCTAATATAGATATTTGTATCAATAGTTTTTTGATACAAATACTTATCAAAATATTGATTTTACAATAAGAATAAAAAGACAGGGGCCAAGGATGAAGCCAATGATGTATGTTGTTATTGAAGGCATTATCTGGAAAATTACAGATTCAGGTGAATGGGTTCAAATTCCACCTTCAGAAATTATTGATCAGTCGATTCCTTTCATTAAAGAAAGAGCCTACATCAATGACATTCTAAAAACACAAACCAACCAAGATGACGCCCCTGTTATCGAGAGCTCTTCGCATCGTACCCAGTTTTTTCTTGATGCCAACGTTGACCAAGAGCCGCTATCAAGCAACAGCGCTTCTTTTATTTCTCAGATAAAAGCCACATTAGCTGAAACCTTACCCAAAGCGGGATTTAGTACACGTTCAATAGCATCTGTTCAAAAAACAGAAAATGAATCTATTGCAGATGCTATCCCATCTCTTAAAGCTTCTGCGACGTTATCAGCCTCCATTATTGATGGTAACGATGGTTATAAAAGCCGATTTGAAACACCATCAGCAACGCTATTAGGTAACGCTATTGATATTGAAGATGGCAGAATTGTCATAGTTAATGTGACTGATATTAACGGCAAAGTATTCACTGCCAGTGCGATAGTACAAAATCAAAAATGGATAGTTAATAATCAAGACTTGAGCTCTCTTGCTGAAGGTGAGCTTTCTATTTATGCCTCTGTTACTGACTTCTACGGCAATGTTGTCGATGCTAAAGACACAACAATCAAAGATACCTTTGCTGAAATAAACGCAAAGATTGACGGCAAAGGTGATAATTACTTAAACCTATCTGAAATTACAAATAGTGATTTATTAGGTGAGATAAATTTTGTTGAAAGTGATCAACCAATATCAATCACAATCACCGACAGCCAAGGTAAAACGCTACGTTTTGAAACCGTCAATGATGCTGCTGCTTGGCAAATAAATAATGCTGATCTTTCTTCTCTTGCTGAAGGTGAACTCACTGTTCTGGCAGAAACTGTCGATATAGCGGGTAATCCAGCTTCCGCCACCAGCACTATTATTAAAGATACCTTAGCCACTATTACGGCTGATTTTGACGGCAACGGTGATCGCTTCCTCAATCAAGCCGAAGTCTCAACGACTGGGCTGTTTGGCAGTATCGCGAATATTGAAGATGGACAAACCGTTACTATTACTGTCACTGACAGCAAAGGCTTCGAGAAAACCTTTGAAAGTACTGTTAGCGTTGGGAAATGGACAGTTAGTAATGCTGACTTCACCGATTTAGCAGACGGTGAACTAACCGTTCTCGCTGAAACTACCGATATTGCTGGCAACCCAGCCTCTGCTACCAACACTATTATCAAAGATACTGCGGCAAATATTACGACCAGCGTTGATGGTAAAGGCGATGAGTACATCAACGCCGTTGAAACACCCATAACCGATTTATTTGGCGCTGTTGAAAATATAGAAGACGGACAAACAGTGACTATTGCTATCGCAGATAGCAGCGGTGCCGAGAAAATTTACACCGCCACTGTTAATAATGGTAAATGGACAATAAATGACGCAGATCTAACATCGCTCGCTGAAGGTCAACTCACCGTTACGACTACAGCCACCGATATTGCAGGTAATACAACATCGGCCACTAACACCATTATCAAAGATACCCTTGCTGAAATTACAGCGAACTTTGAAGCTAATGGCGATAGCTTTTTAAATAAAGCCGAAATCGACACTAAAACCACCCTGTTTGGTGACATTGATTTTGTTGAAGACAATCAACCAGTCACAGTAAAAGTAACAGATAGCAATGGTAAAACCATCACCCTGACTACTACAGTCATAAGCGGTGCATGGCAAATTGATGATGTTGATTTATCTGCACTTGCAGAGGGCGAGTTAACCGTTACTGCTGAAGTTATTGATGTTGCAGGCAACCCAGCGTCTACTACCAACACCATTATCAAAGATACCCTTTCTACCATTACGGCTAACTTTGATGGTAAGGGGGATGAATATCTTAATCGTGATGAAATCTCTGTGACTGATCTTTTTGGCTCAGTATCCAATGTTGAAGATGGTCAAACCGTTGAAATTAAAGTCACCGACAGTAACGGCCTAGAAAAGTCGTTTGAAACCACTGTGATTGATGGCAAATGGACAATAGAAGATGCCGACTTAACCAATTTCGCTGAAGGTGAACTGACGGTCATCGCTGAAACAGTTGATCTTGCCGGTAACACATCGTCTGCTTCCAACATCATTATTAAAGACACATTCACAGGTATTAGCGCCGATTTTGATGGTAAAGGTGATGAGTATCTCAACCACGTTGAAATTCCAATTACCGATTTATTGGGTAAGATCGAAAATGTCGAAGATGGACAGTTCGTTACCATTACCATCACCGATAGTAACAGATTAGAAAAAATCTATACCACGACCGTCATTAATGGCAATTGGACAGTTGATAATGCTGACTTAACAGGACTTAGCGAAGGTGAGCTCACTGTCATCGCTGATACTGTTGATATTGCAGGTAACCAAGTATCAGCCACAGACACCATCATCAAAGATACCTTAGCGACTATTACGGCGGATTTTGAAGGCAACGGGGATCGCTTCCTTAATCAAGCCGAAGTCTCAACGACTGAGCTGTTTGGCACTATCGCAAATATTGAAGATGGACAAAAAGTTACTATTACCGTCACTGACAGCCAAGGCTTAGAGAAAACCTTTGAGAGCACTATCAGCGCAGGTAAATGGTCAGTTAGTAATGCCGACCTAACCGATTTGGCTGAAGGTGAAATTACCGTTCAGGCTGAATCTACCGATATTGCTGGCAACCCAGCCTCTGCCACCAATACTATCATCAAAGATACTACGGCAAATATTACGACCAGCTTTGACGGTAAAGGCGATGAGTACCTCAACGCCGTTGAAACACCCATAGCCGATTTATTTGGCGCTGTTGAAAATATAGAAGACGGACAAACCGTGACTATTACCATCACAGATAGCAGCGGTGCCGAGAAAATTTACACCACCACGGTAAATAACGGAAAGTGGACAGTGAATGGCGCGGATCTAACAACGCTCGCTGAGGGTCAACTCACCATTACGACCACAGCCACCGATATTGCAGGCAATACAACATCAGCCACTGATACCATTACCAAAGATACCCTTGCTGAGATCACGGCGAACTTTGAAGCTAGTGGCGATAGTTTTTTAAATAAATCAGAAATCGACGCTAAAACAACCCTCTTTGGTGACGTTGATTTTGTTGAAGATAATCAAAACGTTGATGTTAGTGTCACAGACAAAGATGGGAAAAATCTCACCTTTAGCACAACTGTTCTTAATGGAGCATGGGTCGTTAAGGATGCAGATTTATCGACATTAGCCGATGGTGAACTGATCATTACATCAAAAACCAGTGATATTGCAGGTAATCCAGCGTCTATCACCAACACCATTATCAAAGATACCCTTTCTACCATTACGGCTAACTTTGATGGTAAGGGGGATGAGTATCTTAATCGTGATGAAATCTCTGTGACCGATCTTTTTGGCTCGGTATCCAATGTTGAAGATGGTCAAACCGTTGCAATTAAAGTCACCGACAGTAACGGTATCGAAAAGTCATTTGAAACCACTGTGATTAATGGCAAATGGACAGTAGAAAATGCCGACTTAACCGATTTCGTTGAAGGTGAACTGACTGTCATCGCTGAAACAGTTGATCTTGCCGGTAACACATCGTCTGCTTCCAACACAATTATTAAAGACACACTCTCAGGTATTAACGCCAATTTTGATGGTAAAGGCGATGAGTATCTCAACCGCGTTGAAACCCCAGTCACCGATTTATTAGGTAAGATCGAAAATGTCGAAGATGGACAGTTCGTTACTATTACCATCACCGATAGTAACGGATTAGAAAAAATCTATACCACCACCGTCATTAATGGTAATTGGACAGTTGATAATGCTGACTTAACAGGACTTAGCGAAGGTGAGCTCACTGTCATCGCTGATACTGTTGATATTGCAGGTAACCAAGTATCAGCCACAGACACCATCATCAAAGATACCTTAGCGACTATTACGGCGGATTTTGAAGGCAACGGTGATCGCTTCCTTAATCAAGCCGAAGTCTCAACGACTGAGCTGTTTGGCACTATCGCAAATATTGAAGATGGACAAACCGTTACTATTACCGTCACTGACAGCCAAGGCTTAGAGAAAACCTTTGAGAGCACTATCAGCGCAGGTAAATGGTCAGTTAGTAATGCCGACCTAACCGATTTGGCTGAAGGTGAAATTACCGTTCAGGCTGAATCTACCGATATTGCTGGCAACCCAGCCTCTGCTACCAACACTATCATCAAAGATACTACGGCAAATATTACGACCAGCTTTGACGGTAAAGGCGATGAGTACCTCAACGCCGTTGAAACTCCCATAACCGATTTATTTGGCGCTGTTGAAAATATAGAAGACGGACAAACCGTGACTATTGCTATCGCTGATAGCAGCGGTGCCGAGAAAATTTTCACCACCACGGTAGATAACGGAAAGTGGACAGTGAATGGCGCGGATCTAACAACGCTCGCTGAAGGTCAACTCACCATTACGACCACAGCCACCGATATTGCAGGCAATACAACATTAGCCACAGATACCATTACCAAAGATACCCTTGCTGAAATCACGGCGAACTTTGATGCGAATGGCGATAGCTTTTTAAATAAAGCCGAAATCGATGCTAAAACCACCCTATTTGGTGACGTTGATTTTGTTGAAGACAATCAACCTGTCACAGTAAAAGTAACAGACAACAATGGTAAAACTATCACCCTTACCACTTCGGTTATCAATGGAGCATGGCAAATTAATGATGCTGATTTATCAGCACTGGCTGATGGCGAGTTAACCGTTACCGCAGAAGTGATTGATATTGCGGGCAACACCAAAGAAACAAGCAATACCATCATCAAAGATACATCAGTACTTACTATTGATATTGATACAAGCAGTTACCAGCAAGGTGGCTTAAATGTCTCGGCAATAAAAAATGGTCAAGTGCCTTACTTGCAAGGTTCAACAACAGGTACCCAAGCTGGCGATAAGATAACCGTTACCTTCAGTGACGGTATAGATACTGTTTCTCTTACAACATCAGTAGATAGCTCAGGCAATTGGCGTATTGAAGACATTAAATTGTCTCAGTTAGATCCACAACAAATCTGGCAGATGATAGCCACAGTTACAGACACTGCAGGTAATACTGCCAGTGACGATATGCCCACATTCGCTAGCTCTAGCGACATGACTTTCTCTGAAAAAGCGCTAGAAACGGAATCTTCAATTGAATCAACCTCAACGATTAATATTGAGTTCGCCGAATTTACTTTTAACGCAGCACAGACCGCTTTAGAACAGTTAACTTCTAATGGTAAAGACGTTACCGTTACTATTTCTGCTGACGGCTTAACGCTAACCGTACAAACAGACACCACAACTGTGCTCACTGCGGTTATTGACCCTAGCACTCAAACAGTAAAAACAACATTAAGTGCTGCAATTGATCACTCCCCAGGCAACCCTAATACTGAAACATTGATCTTCATTGACGGTATTCAAACGGATAGTGATGGTACGAGTGAAACTGTCATCGTGCCAATCGAGATCAATATTCAAGATGCCGCACCTGAGATTGTCGATGATACAAGTGAAGTTATTGAAGGCAATGTTGTTACAGGTAATGTACTAACCAATGATGTGGATGTGGATGCTTCTCTTTTCGTTAAAAGTATCACCATTAATGGAGAGACAAAGGCACTGAATAACACATCGGTCACCTTTGATCTTCCTGAAGGAAAGTTCACCATCAATAGTGATGGCGAATGGACATTTACCGCCAATCGTAATCTTAATCATAGCCAAGGTGATATCAACCTTGTTATTGATTACGTTGCTTCAGATAAAGATCAATACGAGAACAATGCAAGCCTTACCGTTTCAGTCAAAGATGGTCTTGCCAATGTCATACTCGATAATAATGCCAAGACGATTGAAAGTATGATCACAGCAGGAAGCTCTACCTACAAGGGTGAGTTTACTGTACAAGCTGGAGCAGATAATCCTGATCCAAGTAGCCTAACATTTAATTCCAAGACAATAACGGCGCTTGAAGCACTAAATTTATATTCTGGTATCTCAACATCATCGCTTAGTTATACCGTCAGCTCCGATGGTAAAACAATCACAGCCAAAGCGGGTGGCGACACTATTTTTACCTTGAGTTTATCGGCAACCGCCTCAGGCGATAACGCGACGGGTACTGTCACCCTTGTACAACACTTCCCTCTCAATCAACAAGGTTTATCTGATGCTATCACCCTACCTCTGTTTATTGATGCAATTGACAGTGATGGGACTGCTATCCCGACAGGGAAATTTGATTGGGTTATCGAAGACGGTGCGAATCCAGTATTAGCAACATCTGAGCAATTAGAATTTAAAGAAACCGATCTATCTAATCCGTCAAATCAACCTAATCAACCATTGCAACAAACAGGCACGATCACCGTCACCATTGGCAGTGATGGTTTAAATGGCACCACAGAGCAAAGTCCGCTGTATTTTGATTTAAGCCAACTACCAACCGGTTTAACCAGCGGTGGAAAAGCGATCTCTTATGTGATCTCTGCTGATAATCAAACCATTGAAGCGAGGACAAGCTCAGGTAAAGTCTTTGAAATAAGCTTATCTGCTCGCCCAGATGCAGAAGCAAATTCAACCGTTGACTATGTTTTTATCCTTCATCAAGCACTGGATCAAACCAACGCAAATGATGAATTAACTATCTCTATTCCGGTCTTTATTAAAGATAACGACGGAGATATTAACCAAACTGCTATCGATGTTGTCATTGTTGATGGTAATGCCCCTGTTATTAATACAACGTCAATAGAAATATCAGAAACGCCGATGAGTGCTTCATCACCAGCAGGTAGTTCAAATCAAGCAGACGCCACAATCACAGTAACCGCAGGGCAAGATCCTATCGTCGATTTAAACCTTGTTTTATCTGGTACGGTAAAAAGTAGTGATGGCAATAACATCACCTACCAAGGTCAAACATTAACTTGGCAATTTGATGGCAGTAACACCTATAACGCATCATTGCCTAATGGCACAGTGATCTTTTCTGTCCATTTATCAGATATTGGTGCAGTTCCATCGGGTAGTGCAGCAAATGCAACAATTACAGTGACGCTCAATGAGTCTATCGACCATACCAATGGCAACGATACCGAACTTAATTTATTACTGCCCGTTGAAGCGAAAGACAGTGATGGCAGCTCGAGCACATCAAACGTAACGGTGAGTTTTTTAGATGGCTTAGTGCCTAGCATTACCGCCAACAGTAACCTTAACGTTCACGAAAATGACTTGCTGGATGATAATTTAGCCGCTGATGCATCAACCACGTCAGCACCAACACTCAGCTTTAACCAAAGTAGTGATGAGCTTGCTTCAGTACATCTAGATACTGCGCAGTTTAATAGTCAAAACTATACCAGTGGTGGTGAAAACATCACACTTAGCGCAGCAGATGCGAACGGTTGGTATAACGCAACGGCAAACGGTAATAATATTTTCCGTATTAAAGTCAATCTAGATGGTACCGTGCAATTTGAGCTTTTCGAAGCGATTGACCGCCCGTCATCATCAAGTCAAGGTGTGCTTAATTTAGAGTTTGGCGCCATTGCCACAGACGTAGATGGTGATATGTCAGCCACCACTCCTTTTGAAGTGGCAGTTACTGACGATATCCCTGTTGCAGGTCCTGATGAACAACTTGCTGTTGTTGAAGGTGTTGATAAGACACTACGCCTATTATCTAGAGGCGTTACTGGTGCTGATGGTGGTGAGGTCGTCAGTATCAACTATCGTGGCAAAGAATATCCAGCAGACGGTAACCCAATTGATTTAATTAATACTCAAACGGTTCCACACACTAAATATGGCACTATCTCTGTTAATGCAGATGGCACAGTCATCATTAAGACGATTGCCAGTGAGGAAAGTAGTGGCGAGATCAGTGATGATTTCAGCTACACCGTCAAAGACAGCGATGGTGACACTGCGGTAAGAACCAAGAAACTATCTTTTGCAGATGATCCTGGGCGTATTGAAGTTAATGCGGAACAGATCCTTGAAGACAGCATGAGTAACCCACTCACTATTCAAGTATTCCTTGGTGATATTGACCAGAATGAATCGCTTAGCACTATCACAATTAGTGAAAGCTCATTAGCGGGTGGACAGCTGTTTTTAAATGGCACATTACTAACAGCAACAAATGGCGTAATTACCCTTAGCGACTTTATTAGTGAAGGTGATTTTTATAAGCCAAATGGCGCCCTCACTTACCAGCCAGCATCAAATACTGCGGTTAATCAACAAGATACAGTTGTGCTTAAAATAACAGCGACGATATCAACGAATAACCAAGATAAAACACTGACCAAAGATCTCACTATCAAGGTGCTACCTGATGCTGATGCCGCAATTTGGGACGAGACTAAAGATTACGAATACACTGCTGTTGAAGATGATAGTAATGGCATTCAACTAAATGTTGCGGCGAATCTACAAGACACCGATGGTTCAGAAACCCTTAAATACCGTATTTCAGGGATCCCAGACGGCATTACACTCAAACTGGGTAACACCATAATTAGCGACGGTAAAATCATTAACGCTGATCAAATTAATGATGTGAAGATATTTTCTGATAAACACTCAGCAGGCATATTTACCTTTACCATTACTGCGCTCAGCACAGAAAAAGGTAATAAGTTCCTTGATAAAAGTACCGACCGAACAGAGGAATCGCAACGTCTTATCACAGTAAATATTACTCCTGAAGCAGATGCGCCAAAACTCTCGGTTAAAAATCTTAAAGGTCATGAAGATCAGCCTATTGATCTAAGTAAGGCCATTATTGGTAAATTAGCTGATAACGATGGTTCAGAAAGCCTCAGTTACCGAATTAAAGTGCAAGATGGTTGGTCAATTCAAGGTGGCGATGCGATAGAAGAGCCTGCCGGTTCTGGCATATATATTGTGAGTGCAGAATATATTGAAAGTGGTCAAGCACAGCTTCATCCAAAAGCTGATATCAGTTCACACTCTGAAAAACTCACTATTGAAGTAACGGCTATATCTACTGAAGCCGCTATTAACGGACTCACCTCTGCTACCAGTACAAAGGGTGCGACCAAGACTATTTCCATTAACTTAAAAGGCACCATTGACCGTCCAGACATTACAGACGGCGGCAATGGGCATTGGCAATACATTGCTAGTAGTACAGATAACACCACTGGGTTTAAAGGCACTATTAAAGGCATTAATGGTTTTTATGAAGATCAGCCACTACCGCTCGACTTTTTAATTACCACCAGTGATAACGATAAATCAGAAGAGATAACTATCTTAATCACCAACTTGCCTGAAGGTGTGAAGTTTATCGATATTAATGGCAATCCTTTAAACCTTGAAATTGTCGGTAAGGACGCTTCAACGGGGTTGATCTATCGGATCACATCCGATCAATTAACATCGACTTATTTATCAATACCTAAAGATATAAGTGGCAACTTAGCATTTGATGTCAATGTGATTTCTACCGAGCCTGACGGTGCGAGTGGTGAATTTAACTACAAGGTGGATATTGAAGTATTACCCGTTGTTGATGAGCAAGATGGTGCTTTATTGCAAAGCACTGGTTCTGAAGATCAACATATCTCATTCTTAGTTGAACCGACCATCAGAAAAGATAGCGACAACAGTGAAACGCTGACAGGTTATAAAATCACCAATTTACCTGATGGGTTAACCCTATTTATTGATGGTGTAGAAGTTGTTATTCCTGCTAATGGGCTCGATCTTGCCAACTACAAAGGCAACCAATCATGGGCTGAATTTATTAACAGTGGTCGCGTAACCATTCTTGCAGATGAAGATCTCAGTGGCATTTTTGATATATCCATCAGCTATGAAGTCACTGACACGTCAACTTCTGGACAAACCGCGAATAAAGATATCAATGCGACTGTTCAAGTCAATATTGCAGGCGTCGTTGAAGCTAATACGCGATTAGAATCTATAACAGATCTGCTCAGTAGTAACGATGGTAGCCCTATAGATTTAACCAATGCGGTTCACTTTATCGATGAAGATCTTGATGGCTCAGAATATCTAGATTACATCGTGATCGAAGTACCTGCTGGCATTAACCTCATCATCGATCACCCTAACGGTGCCAATATTGACGGTAGTGGAAATTGGATTATTCCTGCAGCAGGACTTACCAGCGATAGCATTAAAGAAGCGATGCAAGATCTCTTAGCTGGGGCTACCGTTAGCGCTAGCTTTAATACTGAGGTGATTGATCTTGTGGTTAAAGCCCGTGTGGTTGATGGCAACGATTCTCGCTTTTTAGAAGCGCCCGTTCAAATCCAGATCACAGGTAAAACTGGAGGCGGAGGTTCATGTCCTCCGACCGAAGCGCCAGATAAAATTCAAGGTGATGTGATTATTGCTAAAGAAGGCGAAGATATTAATTTATCAGGTCTACTTAATGGCGATATTGATAATAATCCAGAAATAGCCCTCTCCTTCTTTATTGACGTTAATGACTTACCTGACAATGTTGAAATTACAGGTATCGGTATCATTACCGAATATAACGATGCGGGTGAAATTATTGGCTATACCATCACAGAAAATGGTCTTTCCAATATGACATTCATTGGATTAGATGAAGCTTGGGCTGGATCTTTAGATATTCCGATCACTATCACTCAAACCTCTACCTGTAATGGTACAAAATCAACTTCCACACAAAACATCAAAATTGACGTTGTTCCGGTTGTTGATGACATCATTACAACAACTGATATCACCAGTGTTATAGAAGATACCGCAACCGCAATTAACCTAACGGTGCTGTTAGGCGATAGCGTTAATAACGGACAAACCATCACGGGTGAAGGTACTTCTGCTACTGGTAAAGAAACCATCAACTGGATGAAAATCACCTTAGTACCTGGTGGTGAATTGATTGGCGATTCTGCGATAGTAACCCAGAATCCCGATGGTAGTTGGCAAGTACTGGATCCAAGTCGTTTAGACGAATTGCTTTTAAAGCCGCCTCATAACTACAGCGGCGATTTAACCATTAACGTTGAAACCAACATCACAGATCAATCCGATTCATCATCGCAAACGGATACTCAGACCAAAACCTCTTCTGTGATTATTAACGTTGAGCCTGTGACTGATATCGCCACCATGCCGGATACCATCACCGAGCAAGGTGATGAAGATGGCTACATTCATATCGTTGGATTAGGCGCAATCTTATACGATGATGATGGTTCTGAAACTATTTCATTGAACCTATCTGGCGTTCCTGATGGTGCAGTGATGTTCTATTCACCAGACGGTGGCACTACCTTTATCCAATTGCCTAATAACGGAAAGTCATGGAGCTTTGATATTGCGCAAGCCGATAGTATCTATATTCGCCCACCCACAGATTTCAGTGGTGATATCACATTGAAGTTGGATGCGATCACGAACGAAATTGGTACAACGGAAATAATAACATCGACCTCTGAAGTTATTATTGGCGTCAATCCTATTGGTGATGATATTCAATTTATTGGTGTTCCAGAGAGCCTCTCTGGCGATGAAGGTGAAAGCTTCACGATTCCAGTCGATATTGAAAGTACCGAAACAAATAGTAATGAAACATTATTCTTAGAAGTGATCTTTAGTGCTGCAGACCAAACTCAGTTAGCAGGCCTAGATAAAATTCAAATCGGTGATCAAGAGATAAGTATCATTAAAAGTGGTGATATATGGCTTGCAACTGCAATAGTAAATAGCAGTACCTTAGACCAATTAACCCTTTTTAGCTGTGATGCTTTTGGTGATATTAATATCACACTCAAAGCCAGCAGTATTGATACCGACACTATCTTAGGATCAGAAATTACGCATTATGGTCAAACTGTTGAGAAGAATATCAGTTTAACTATTGAACCTATGCCTGATGCGCCAGAGCTTAATCTTCAATACAACAGCGTTATAGCTAAAACCGAAACGACGATTGCGCTAAATCTTGAGCTATCAATGTTTAATCCTGCGCCTAATGAGCAAGGGAGTATTATTATCACAGGTTATCCTAGTGATTTCGTATTCTCAGCAGGCCAAGCGAAAGGAAATGGTTGGGAAGTCGCATTTGACGATATTGCCGTTCTGACGATGACAGCCAATAGTGAGCAAGATTTCTCTCTTTCTATTGAGCCAATCTCAACTCTGAATGGACAAACGGCTACGGGGATTACGCAAACCATTGACGTTAGCATCACTGATAAAAATGATAATTCGCTTATCGGCACTGCAAATGATGATGTGATCTTTGGTACTGCCAATAACGATAGCATGACGGGCGGTAGCGGTAATGATAGCTTTGTATTCAAAGCAGAAGATCAAGGAACAATCACTAATCCGGCACAAGATACCATTGTAGATTTCGATATCACAGCTAATAGCGATAATATCGATTTACGCGCTATTTTAAATAGTGTCACTGATGGAATCACGGCTGATAACTTTATTGATATTACGGAAAATAACGGTTCAGTGACGTTACATATTAAGGAAAATGGCGAAGATGTTAGCCAAGAGATCACGTTAGAAAACGTGGACAAAAATGCGCTCTATGGTAGTGATTCAAGTTCAACAACAGATGCCGAGCTTTTACAAAAAATGATAGATGATAATAATTTATTAGCTGGCTAATACTTCTATTAGGATCTCCCCCTTCAAACTTAAGTGTTCTGGCGTATTGCTATCTATTTGATAGTAGTACGCCCACTTAACAGCTTAAAGTCATCCCTTACTACGCCTTATTAATAGACTTAATATAGTTTTATACAAAAACTATAAATATAACTATCAAGTAGTTAATGAGTAAACAATGACAGTTAACTCAACCTTATTAATAGTTTTGTTACAATGCTCACAAAAAAACAATATCAGTAACATTGTTTTGTAAATTTAATGTTCATTCTGACGATTGCTATCTAAAATTGATTAATGTTGCGAGATTATGCATTGGATTTAAAACATGCTCGCAATACTTCTCAATAATAATAGATATAGGGGCCAAGGATGAAGCCAATCATGTATGTAGTTGTTGAAGGCGTTATCTGGAAAATAACAACGGAAGGTGAATGGATACAAGTTCCTCCATCAGAAATCATCGATGACTCTGTTCCTTTCATAGCAGAGCAGGCACAAGTTAACGACATCATAAAAACTCAAAATAATGAAGACAATGTTGTTGACTTAGCACAATCTGATACTGCACCTCGTCACACACAAAACGCCTCAGAATCTACTGCCAATTCAAGTGATGGTATATCTTTTATTACCCGCATTAAGCCTACGCTTGCTGAAACCTTGCCTGAAGCGGGATTTACTACCCGTCCGACAACTTCCGAAGAAAGAAACGAACGAGATGAAATTGGTGATACCATTTTATCACTTCGTAATTCTGCCGCTTTAACAGTCACAATTGTTGATGGTGGTGATGGCTATGAGAACCGCTTTGAAGTGCCTACGGTCGATATCTTTGGTGACGCTATTGATGTTGAAAATGGCCGTATTGTGGTTGTGACTATCACTGATATTAATGGCAAAGTGTTCACAACAAATGCGGTTGTGAAAGATCAAAAATGGTTCATTAACGATCAAGACTTAAGTGAACTCGCTGAAGGTCCACTTGATGTTTATGCTTCTGTCACTGACTACTATGGCAATTTTGTTGATGCCACAGATAACACCATCAAAGACACCTTAGCTGAAATTACCGCTAAATTTGATGGCAAGGGTGATAACTATCTCAACCAATTTGAAATCGTTGTTAGTGATTTATTAGGCGATATCACCTTTGTAGAAAATAACCAACCCGTTACGATTACCGTCACCGATAGCCAAGGTAA
Organism: Photobacterium angustum; assembly: GCF_002954615.1. NCBI lineage: Bacteria > Pseudomonadati > Pseudomonadota > Gammaproteobacteria > Vibrionales > Vibrionaceae > Photobacterium > Photobacterium angustum. Next base: position 1,812,290 of record NZ_MSCJ01000001.1, read on the forward strand.
AACCATCACCTTTGAAACGACTAACACTGATGGTACTTGGAACATTAACGACACAGATCTGTCCTCCCTCGCCGAAGGTGAACTCACAGTAGTTGCAGACACGGTCGATATTGCAGGTAATCCAGCCTCTGCCACCAGCACTATTATCAAAGATACCCTAGCAAGTATAACGGCAAATTTTGACGGTAAAGGCGATGAATACCTTAACCGTGTTGAAATCCTTGTAACCGAACTTTTTGGCTCAGTATCTAATGTTGAAAATGGTCAGACTGTCACAATTAAAGTTACCGATAGCAACGGCTTAGAAAAAGCGTTTGAAACCACCGTAATTGATGGCAAATGGACAATCGATGATGCTGACTTAACCAATTTAGCCGAAGGTGAACTCACTATTTTGGCTGAAACTGTTGATATTGCGGGTAACCCAGCTTCAGCGACCAACACCATCATAAAAGACACATTGGCAGACATTAACGCTAATTTTAATGGTAAAGGCGATGAATACCTCAACCGTTTTGAAATTCCTGTCACCGATTTATTTGGTAATGTCGAAAACGTAGAAGATGGACAACCCGTTACCATTACCATCACAGATAGCAACGGTATAAAACAAACCTTCACCACCACTGTTATTAGTGGTCAATGGACAATTGATGATGCTGACTTAACCGATTTAGCCGAAGGTGAACTCACGGTTATCGCTGATACCATTGATATTGCAGGCAACCCAATCTCAGCCACTGATACTATTATCAAAGACACCCTTGCTGACATTACCGCTAACTTTGAAGGTAATGGTGATGAATATTTAAATGAAGCTGAGATTGCCGCTAAAACCAAGTTGTTTGGTGATATCGACTTTGTTGAAAATAACCAGAAGGTTGACGTTACAGTCACCGACAAAAATGGAAAAACCATTTCTTTCACCACAACCGTTGTTAATGGCGCATGGGTCATTGAGGATGCAGATTTAGCCACATTAGCTGATGGTGAGCTAACCATTACAGCAGAAACTAAGGATATCGCAGGTAACCCTGCTATCGCCACCGATACCATCATTAAAGATACCTCAGCACTATCTATTGATATCGTCACTGACAACTACGATTTGGGCGGATTGAATATTACCGCACTCAAGCTTGGTTATGTCGAGTTTTTAGAAGGGACAACAACGGGCACTCAGACGGGTGATAAGATCGAAGTCACGTTTAGTGATGGCACTGAAACCGTTATCTTAACAACCACTGTAGATAGTGCAGGAAATTGGCGTATTGAAGATTTCGATCTTAGCCAACTCAATGTACAAAAAACATGGGAAATGTCAGCAACTGTTACCGATGTGGCAGGTAATACGGCGACTGATGATATGCCGACATTAAGACATCCTGATTCTTCAGTTTTTTATGAGACGACATTAGATTATCAAGGTTCAGCAACAGCAACGGCTTCTATCAATATCGAGTTTGCTGAGTTTACTTTTAATGCCAATCAAACATTACTAGAAAAGCTGACCTCTAACGGTAACCCTATTACAGTGACCATCTCACCGGACGGGCTCACACTAACTGCGGTAAGTAATGGCGTCACCGTTTTAACGGCAACCATTCAAACCGCCTCTCAAGACATTAAAATTAGTTTATTTGAACCTATTGATACTAAACTTGGTTTCAATAGCACTCAATCTGCAATATTGATTGATGGTGTCCAAACCGATAGCGATGGCACAACAGAAACGGTTGTTGCACCCGCGTTAATTTATATCCGAGATTCAGAACCAGCGATTCTTGATGACTATAGCAATGTGATTGAAGGCAATATTACCTCTGGCAATGTACTCAACAATGATAGTGATCTTGATTCCCCTCTCTCTGTTATTCGTGTCACGATTAACGGTGAAACCAAAGATCTAACAGGTCCTTCTGTAACGTTTGATCTTCCTGAAGGTCAACTGACCATAAAAGAAAATGGTCACTGGATTTTCACCGCCAACCGCAATCTCGACCATAGTGCGGGTGATATTGACCTCGTAGTTAACTATATCGCTGGCGATAAAGATAATGACAACGGAAGTGCGGATCTCACCATCACAATTAAAGATGGTGAAGCAAATACCATCATCAATAACAATGAAAGCAATGTTGAAGGACTGATTTCTAATCCAACAGATACCTTTACGGGTGATTTTATTATTCAAGCGGGATCAGATAACCCCGATCCTAATAGCATCACATTTAACGCCCAAACCATTGCTACTTTAACTGCTTTAAATCTAACTTCAGGTATTTCAGTTAATTTACTTGAATACACATTAAGTAGTGATGGAAAAACCATTACAGCGACATCTGGTGGAGAAACCATCTTTACTTTGACCCTAACAGGTGTCGCTAATGGCGATGACGTAACAGGTACTGTCACTTTTGTTCAATATCGTCCTTTAAATCACACCAATGCCAGTAATGTGATCAAATTACCACTACTGATTGATGCTACCGATCTTGATGGTACGAAAACCCCAACAGGACAATTTGATTGGTATATAGAAGATGGCGCAGATCCTGAATTAATCGTCAACCAAGCACTCGACTTTGATGAAGCTAACCTCTCTTCAAACCAACCGATATCCAAAACAGGCACTATCGATATTGTTGTTGGCAGTGATGGCTTAGATACTACTCTTACTAATAACCCGCTGTATTTTGATGTATCCCTATTACCATCAGGACTCACCAGTGGCGGTGAGCTTATCACCTATACAACCGATCCATTAGGTCAAACTATTGTGGCATCCGTTAATGGTGATAAAGTCTTTGATATCATCATTACTCAACAACCTGATGCAGAAGGTAACTCGACGGTTGAGTACACCTTCAACCTATATCAATCTATCGACCAAACCGATCCGAGTGGCATTGAAACCATTACCATTCCAGTCTTTATTCGCGATAACGATGGTGATATCAATCAAGCTAATATCACTGTCACCATTGCTGATGGTAACAACCCTGTCATTACTAACACCACATTAGAAATTACCGAAAACCCAATTGCTGTAGCACCCGATGCGCCACCAGCAGGCACGACAGAAACAGCAAGCTCAACAATTTCTGTTACCGCAGGGCAAGATCCGATTGTCGATTTACAACTGGCTCTAACAGGTGCAGTTCAAACCAGTGATGGTGATGCGATCACTCATAACGGTGAAGCACTGACGTGGCAGTTTGATGGCAACAATACCTATGATGCGGTTTTAGCTAACGGTACGGTGATCTTTTCAATCAACCTTTCCGACATTGGTACTATCGCGGCTGGTGGCAGTGCAGATGCAACCATTACTATTGTTCTGAATGACTTTATTGATCACCTCAATGGCAAAGATACCAAACTCGATATCACCCTTCCGGTTCAAGCCATTGATAGTGATGGCAGTGTTGGAACCTCCAATGTAACAGTCACAATTTGGGATGGTTTGAAGCCAGAAATCATCGTTAATGGCGCTTTAAATGTCCAAGAAAATGATTTACTTGATGATGGTGTAGACAGTGATACATCAAATACTAATGCACCAACAATGAGCTTTAATACTGGCAGTGATGATGTGGTATCCGTTACCTTAGATACCGCCCTCTTTAATGGTAAAAACTACACCAGCGCAGGCAAGAACATCACGCTTGGCGCACCTAATGCTGATGGTTGGTATATCGCAACAGCCGCAGGTAAAGAAATCTTCCAAATCAAAGTTAATCTTGATGGTACGGTGCAATTTGATCTGTTTGCCCCTATTGATCACCCAGACGCTACATCACAAGATACGCTTAACCTTGAATTTGGTGCCATTCTGACTGACAGCGATGGTGACACCTCGCCTGCCACTATCTTTGATGTGAATATCTTAGATGATGTTCCCAAAGGCGGTACTGACGGCACATTGGTTTTAGTTGAAGGACAGAGCCAAACATTACAACTATTAACCGATGAGATCACAGGCGCTGACGGCGGTGAAATTGTTAGCTTCATTTACAACGGTACAACTTACTCTATTGATGGTAATCCGATTGATTTAATCAATACTACGGTTTCGCCGGCGAAAAAATACGGCACCATGGTTGTTAATGCTGACGGTACAATTGAAATAACGACTGTCTCTACTTCTGAATTTAGTGGGCAGATTATCGATAACCTGACATATACAGTCAAAGACGGTGACGGCGATACCGCAGATCGAACCGCAACAATGGCATTGGGTGATAATCCAGGTCATATCAACGTTGAACTAATGGAAGTCTTGGAAGACACATTGACTGCCCCGTTAACAATCAAAGTCTTCCCTGGTGATAATGACCAAAATGAAACCCTTACCAGTATCACTATTAGTGAAAGTTCATTGGCAGGTGGACAACTTTACTTGAATGGCACGTTACTCACGGCAGTCGGTGGTGTCATCACGATTACCGATTTTATTCAAGACGGTAACTTCTATTCTCCAAACGGTGAACTCACCTATCAACCAGCCCCTGATGTTGCAATTAATCAGCAAGGTATGGTGAACCTTGAAGTCACAGCAACCATTTCAAAAGATTCAGGCATTACATCCTTAGAGAAGAAGTTACCTATTAAGGTATATCCAAATGCTGATGCACCAGTATGGGACGCCCCTGAAACTGAATACACAGGCGTTGAGGATGATAACGGCAGCATTAAACTCGACCTTGCTGCCAATCTTACCGATACCGATAGTTCAGAAAAATTAACATATCGAATTTCAGGTATTCCAGATGGCATTACATTAAAACTTAATGGCAATGTCGTTAAAGACGGTGATGTATTAAATCAAAATCAATTGAATAAAATCACTATAGTTTCAGATAAAAACCTTGCAGGTAAATTTGAATTTACCGTAACCGCTATAGCGACCGAAAAAGGTAATCAGTTCATTGATAAAAATGAGCATCAAACCGAAGAAACACCACACCAAGTTATCATTAACATCAAGCCAGACGCTGATACACCTACCCTATCGGTGAAGAACATTAAAGGTATTGAAGATCAACCGATTAACTTAAGCCAAGTATTAGTCGGTAAGCTTACCGATACCGATGGTTCTGAAAGTTTAAGCTATCAAATCAAAGTCCAAGAAGGCTGGTCGATTAAAGGTGGTGGTGCTATTGAGCAACCAGCAGGCTCAGGTGTTTATATTGTCAGCGCCGAAGATATTGAAAGTGGCGAAGCCCTACTTTATCCAAAAGAAGATATTAGCTCATGGACAGAAACGCTGACCATTGAAGTCACGGCGGTATCGACCGAAACCTCCATTGATGGACTTGATCCCGTTAATATCAACGCGGTGAGTGACACCAAAACCATTACCATTGATTTAAAAGGTGTGATTGATCGCCCTGATGTTGCAGATGGCGGTAATGGTCATTGGGAGTATGTTGCAGATAGCACAGATAATTCCACAGGCTTTAAAGGCACAATCAAAGGTACGGCAGGCTTTAACGAAGATAGTCCATTACCTTTAGATTTCATGATCACCACCAGTGATGATGATAAATCGGAACAGATCACTATTATGATCACCAACCTTCCTGACGGAGTGATGTTTGTTGATAGTAACGGTGATCCGATCACACTAGAGATCGTGGGCGAAAGTGCATCGACTGGCGTGATCTACCAGATCAGCAACGATCAGCTTAAAACCACCTTCTTAAAAACACCGAAAGACTTCAGTGGGCAACTTAATTTTGATGTTAACGTGATTTCAACTGAGCCTGATGGTGACAGCGGCGAATTCAATTACCAAGTAGAAATTGATGTGCTTCCTGTCGTTGATGAAAAAGATGGCGCTATCCTTGAAACAACAACGCTTGAGGATAAATCAGCAAACTTCTTAATTGAGCCCGTAATTAATAAAGATATCGATCACAGTGAAAGTTTAACCGGTTATAAGATCACTGGATTACCTTCAGGCTTAACACTCTTTATTGATGGAATAGAAGTTAACGTTCCTACTGGTGGATTAGACCTTGCCGCCCACAAAACCAGTGGCGAATCATGGACTGACTTCATTAACAGCGGTCGTGTTACCGTGCTTGCTGATGAAGATTTAAGTGGTTTATTCAATATTTCAATTAGCTATGAAGTCACTGACACCTCACCTACAGGACAAACAGCGACAAAAGACATTAATGCAACCATTCAGCTTGATGTGAATGGTATTGTTGAAGGCGATACCCGTTTAGAATCAACATCAGAAGTGCTCACCAGTACCGATGGAAGCCCTATCGATTTAACCAACGCGGTTCACTTTTTTGATGAAGATCTCGATGGCTCAGAGTACCTTGATTACATCATCATCGTCGTTCCAAATGGTATTAACTTAATCGTTGAACACCCAAATGGTGCGTCCATTGATGGCAGTGGTAACTGGATTATTCCCGCAACGGGATTAACCAGTGACACCGTAAAAGAATCGATGAAAGATATCTTGGCAGGTGCAACCATTAGCTCTAGCTTTGATACTGACATTATAGATTTACGTGTTGTAGCCCACGTTATTGATGACGAACATTCACGCTATATTGATGCTCCTCTTCAAGTCCAAATTACTGGTCACAGCGGCGGTGGTTCTTGTCTTCCAATTGACGATCCAGATAGCATTCAAGGTGACGATGCCATTATTGCCAAAGAAGGTGAAGATATTGATTTATCAGGGTTGCTGGATGGCAACATTGACGACAACCCTGAAATAGAAATATCGTTTTTTATTGATATCAATGATCTACCTGCAGGTGTTGAAATTGAAGGCGATGGTGTTATTCCTGAATACAACGCTGTTGGTGAAATTCTTGGCTATACCATTACACCAAGCGGCTTAGAAAATATGGTCTTTGTTGGACTCGATGAAGATTGGGCTGGCTGTATTAATATTCCGATTGAGATCACTCAAACGTCCACCTGTAACGGCCAGTCGTCCAAAACAACGCAGAATATCAAGATTGAAGTTATCCCTGTTGTCGATGACATCATTGTTAATGCAGGACAAACCACGATTCAGGAAGACACCGAATCTGCTATCAACTTAGAATTAATCTTAGGCGATAATATTTTCGCGGGACAAACCATCAGCGGCGAAGGCGAATCAGCCACAGGTAAAGAAACCATTAACTGGTTGAAAATTTCTTTACCTGCCGGGGCAAAACTCAACGGCGATCCCGCCATTTTACAAGACAACGGCGATAACACATGGACGATTAAAGACCCAACGCGTTTAGGTGAATTAACCCTAACACCACCACTTAACTTCAGCGGGGAGTTGACCATTAATGTTACAGCCAACATCACTGATGAAGCTGATTGCCCAACCCAAACCGATACCCAAACCAAAACGGCATCAGTGGTAATCAATGTTGCACCAGTAACTGATTTTGCTGAAATGCCCGATAAAATCGAAGTTCTAGGTGACGAAGATAGCTACATTAATATCACAGGCCTAGACGCAATTTTATTTGATGATGATGGTTCAGAAACACTATCACTGAGTATTTCAGGACTACCTGAAGGTGCTGTGCTGTTCTATTCACCTGATGGCGGAAATACATTCGTCCAGTTACCTAACAGCGGTCAATCATGGACTATCAGTGCCAGCCAAATGGACGGGGTTTATATACGTCCACCGCTAGATTTTAGTGGTGATATGAAGCTCAAACTAGAAGCCATCACCAACGAAATTGGTACCAACGATATTAAAACCTCGACCACTGATTTAGTCGTAGGCGTTAAACCTATTGGCGATGATGTTCAGTTCTTTGATGTACCAGAAAGTCTTGCTGGAACTGAAGGTGATAGTTTCACTATTCCAGTGAATCTAGAAAGCTATGAAACAAACAGTGATGAAGCATTACGACTCACAGTAACGATCAGTGCGAATGATCCTGCTCAGTTACAAGGGTTAGATAAAATCGTTATTGGCGGTCAAGAAGTTACCTTTGGGCAAAAAGGAAATAATTGGTTTGCTACCGTCGTCATTAATGCCAATACACTGGATGAATTCACACTTTATCCAGGTGATGCTTATGGCGATATGAAGATCACATTAGCTGCCAATACTGTTGATACAAATATCGTATTAGGCACTGAGTACACTCATGAAGGTGTTATCGCTACCGAAGAGATCAAATTAACCATTGATGCGCTACCTGATGAGCCTGAATTAACGGCGCAATACAACAGTATTATTGCTGAAACAGATTCAACGATCGCCTTAAATCTTGATCTCATGATGCAAAATCCAGCACCTAATGAAAAAGGTAGCATTATGATCACAGGCTTCCCAAGTGATTACACTTTCTCTGCTGGTAAAGCAAAAGATGGTGGTTGGGAAGTCGATCTCGCTGATATTGCCAACCTCACCATAACAGGCAACAGCGCACAAGATTTCACTTTATCTATTGAGCCAAGTGCCAGTATCGGCAACCAAACTGCAACGGGCACAGCGCAAACCATCGATTTCAAAGTCGCAGAGGCTGGTGATAATACCCTAGTAGGTACAGCCAATGACGATTTAATCATCGGCGGTAAAGGCAACGACATAATGTCAGGTGATAGTGGTAATGACAGTTTCGTCTTTAAATCTGATGATCTTGGTTCAATCTCTGCACCAGCACAAGATACTATTTTAGATTTTGATACCACAATTAATAGCGACAACATCGACTTAAGCGCTATTTTATCAAATGTTACTGGTGGTATTTCAGCCGATAACTATATTGATATTACTGAAAATAACGGTTCCGTCACATTACATGTTAAAGACAATGGCACAGATGTTACACAAGAGATAACGTTAGACAATGTGAGTAAAGATGCGCTTTATGGCGCAGATACGAGCTCTGCAACGGAAGCAGAGATTCTACAAAAAATGATAGATGATAATAATCTAATTACTGGCTAGGGATGGTATGAGTAGTAAAAATCCGCCGTTAGATAATGACCTCTGGCTAGCTGCTATATTGTGGCTATGCCAGCATTACAGCATTCGCTGTCATCGTCTAAAAGTCACCTCTGGTTTACCCTTAATAGAGGGTAAACTTGACGATTCTCTGTTTGAACGTGCAGCCAACCAAGCTCAGTTGGACGTTGGCTTACACCCGAAAAAAAAGCTAATCACAGCAAGCTTACCAGCCGTAGGGATAACTGATGCTGGCGAGCCAATCATTATTAGTGAGCACGTTGATGGTGTATTTAAAATCGTCCAGTTTAAAACTAATGATGATCATACCCCAACTCCCGTTGTATCTCAGCAATCAAGCGATGAGCTAACACATCTGCTCAACGGAGATGTTTGGCAGGTTTCGCCGATCCAAGTTGCTGACCCCCGCGTGGATGATATTAAACCTAAGCCGAAAAAACATTGGTTACGTGCAGCGATTTCAGAGGTAAAACCTTGGTATCGTGATCTGCTTATTGCCTCTATTTTTATCAACCTACTCGCTCTTGTCGTGCCGTTATTTACTATGAACGTATACGATCGCGTGGTACCCAACCAAGCCTTTAATACCTTATGGGTGTTGGCGGCTGGGGTATCAATTGCGTTGATATTTGATTGGTTATTACGCGAAGCACGAAGCGCTATCACCGATATGGCTGGGCATCATATTGATACCAAACTATCGGCAATTTTAATGCAAAAAGTATTGGGGATGAAACTTGAACATCGCCCCCAATCAGCCGCTGCATTTGCGCGTCAAATTCAAGACTTTGACAGTGTGCGAGAGTTTTTCACGTCAGTCACTTTAGTTACCTTGGTGGATTTACCTTTCACCTTGTTCTTCCTTGCATTAATTGGTTGGCTTGGCGGACCTATGATGTTTGTTCCTATCGCTGTTATGGTGGTGCTATTGCTCCTAAGCACCATTATGAAAGGAAAAATTGGTCAAACATTGGATGAGTCAGCTCGCTTATCGACCCAGAAACAAACCCAATTATTAGATAGTTTATATAATCTGTCCGATATCAAACAAAACAATGCTGAAGGCATCATCCAACGCCGTTGGGAGCAAACCGTCTCTGCACTCTCTGATTGGCATATCAAATCACGAAAGTACACCAATGTGGTGTCTCATTCGGTAATGAGTAGTCAGCAAATCGTAACCATTGGATTAATTATCATTGGTGTTTATCGTATTTCAGAAGGCTTGCTCAGTATGGGTGGCTTGATTGCTATTGTTATGCTGAGCGGGCGTGCCGCGAGTTCAATCAACCAGTTATCGATGTTAATGCTACGATATCAGCAAAGCCGCTCTGCTATTACAGGGCTTGATCAAGTGATGGCATTACCGCAGGAAAGTAATGAGCATCAGGTCATGGATCGCGGCGAGTTTAACGGTAATGTTCAGTTAGATGATGCGAACTTTGCCTATCCTGAGCAGCAATTCAATGCCCTCAGTAATATAAAATTAGCGATCCGCCAAGGTGAGCGTGTTGGTATTATTGGCGCGGCAGGCTCTGGTAAATCGACCCTATTAGCCCTACTTTCTTATCAATATCGTCCAAGTTCAGGACAATTGTATTTTGAAGGTATTGATGCTCAGTTATGGCCACCCGCCGCCCTTCGTAACAACATCGGTTGGGTTGGACAGCAGCCAGCTCTTATTTACGGCACTATTTATGAAAATATTCTATTTGGCTGTGATGAAGTCGATGAAAAGCGCCTAAGTCATGCCATAACCACCTCGGGCTTAAATAGCTTTATGGATCGCCTTGCCAACGGATTAGAAACCCAAGTCGGTGAAAATGGCCGTAATTTATCAGGCGGTCAACGCCAAGCAGTCGCACTGGCTCGCGCACTGTATCGCTCACCTAGCCTATTGTTGATGGATGAGCCAACTAGCGCTTTAGATCAACAAGCAGAAGAGCGTTTTCGTCAAGCCCTGCATAAATTACCGCTTGATATCACCATGGTAATTAGCTCTCACCGCCAGTCTATTTTGGCGCAATGTGATCGCATTATTGTGCTAGAGCGTGGGCAAATAGTGGCTGATGGTGATGCAAAAACCATTCTTGCTAAACAAAAACCACAACGTCCTGTTAGCCGTGTTCGATCCGTCAGTATTGTTCAAGGAGGCGGTAATGAGCAGTAATTTAAAATGGGCAAATCAAAAACACGCCTATCGTTCTCGTAAAATCGTTTGGCTTTGTTCGCTACTAGTTATCTCTATTATCACTTGGTCTGCTTATTCCAAATTGGAAGAAGTGGTCGTAGGTGATGGCAAAGTTGTACCGACCCTCGCCATTCAAAAAATTCAGAGTTTAGAAGGCGGTATTATTGAACAAGTCTTAGTTAAAGCAGGCGAACAGGTAAAGAAAGGTCAGCCTTTAATTATTTTAGATGACACCCGTTTCCGTACCGCTTTCCAAGAGTCTGATGAGCATTACCGTACTTTACAAGCACAAATCAAACGCCTGAAAGCCGAATTAGACACAGTAAAAGTCAATACCAAGGAAAAAGATTGGAAAAAACAAATCACGATTTCCCATCAAGCTATCGCTTTTGATGATTTAAGTAAGCGTGCCCAGCTTAATGCTAAAGCCAACTACAACGAACGTATTGGACAAATTGAGTCACAACTTGAAGAAGCACAGCTTACGATTGAACAACAAACTGAAGCGTTACGTGATGCGAAAAGTAATACATCCACACTTTATAGCAGTCTTCGTTTAGTCAATAAAGAAGCCAAAATGCTCGAAGGGGCGGTAAAACGAGGCGCTGTTGCGGAAGTAGAATTGATCCAAACACGTCGCGATCAGGTCAAATTACGCGGCGAAATTGCCAGTTCAAAAGTTGCACAACAAAAAACGTCAGCAGCATTACGTGAAGCGATTGTGATGCGCCGCAATCTTGCGTTGGAATTTAGAACCTCAGTCCAAGCACAACTCAATGAATTGACCAATCAGTTTGCCCAATTAGAAGATAGTCAAGAAGGGTTAGCCGATCAGTTAAAACGAACCGAAATCACCGCCCCAATGGATGGCACTATTAAAGATATTTTAGTGCGCTCATTAGGCGGTGTTGTAAAACCCGGTGAACCTATCATGGAGTTAGTGCCCAATGACAGCAAGTTAATCGTTGAAGCGCGAATTTCGCCGCAAGATATTGCTTTTGTACAAACAGGATTAGAAGCCACCATTAAATTTACTGCTTACGATTTTGTGGTTTACGGTGGACGCAAAGGCACAGTGACATATGTCAGTGCTGATGCCCTACAAACAGAAGACGGTACCGCCTATTACCGCGCCCATATTCAGCTCCATGATGATCCCGAGACACGTTTGCAAGTCATTCCCGGCATGCAAGCCATGGTGGATATCTTAACGGGAGAAAAAACCGTTTTGAGCTACTGGTTAAAGCCGTTATTACGCGCCAAAGCAAGTGCATTAAGAGAGCCATAACATTTAGCTAATTAGTCATGCCGTTTTACACAAGACGGCATACAGAATAAGAGATAAAGGAAAAGGAATGCGTTTATCATCATTAATAGCAGCTGCGCTATTTTCATCAAGTGCTGCGCACGCGCTCTCTTTAGAAGAGTCTGTTGCCTCAGCCATTGATTACAGCCCACAAATTGCGGGGCAATATGCCCGTTTTCAATCAGTACTTCGTGAAGTCGATGGCGCACAGGCTGATTACTTGCCACAGGTAAATCTATACGCTGCTGCGGGTTATGAAGAAACCCGTTACAACAGTGGCAATAAAATCCCAAAAGACGATCGTGGTATGAACCGAACTGAAATTGGTTTAAAAGCCTCGCAGTTAATCTTTGATGGCTTTAAAACCTCAGCCAATACTGATCGCCTGAGCTATGAAGCAGAATCTGAGCGGTTAACCTTGTTATCGGATGCAGAGGATATTTCATTAGATACCACACGCTTGTACATGGAAGTACTGAAAGCCAAAACCATTCATGAATTAACCCAACGTAACGTCCGTGAACATGAAGCGATCTATCAAGATATTCTGGACAAAAATTCAAAAGGCTTAAGCAGTAATTCTGACTTAGCCCAAATCGCAGCACGCGTTGCGACAGCGCGCTCATCACTCATTGCCGCTGAAAATAACCTCTATGATCTCGACGCCCAATTCATGCGTTTAGTTGGAAAACCGGCAACAGGTTTAGTCGATCCTGTGGTCGATACTGCCCTACTGCCAAGCAGCAAAGAAATTGCTATTAAACAAGGCATTAAGCAGCACCCTGAAATTCAAGCAGCCATGGCTGATATTAAAGCGGCACGTGAAGAAATTCGCCGTGAAAAAGGCAATTACTTCCCTGAATTTAAGTTAGAAGTACACGCAAATGCCAACGACAACGTGGGTAATACACTTGGTCCGGATCAAGATGCCCGTGTCATGCTGACCATGAATTACGACATCTATAACGGTGGAAAAACCAATGCTGATACAGAAGCCTCTGCATGGCGTCATGAAGAAGCGCGTACGATCCGTTTGCGTGCAGAACGTGAAGTCGTAGAAGGAACGACCCTAGCGTGGAATGCCTACAACATGTTAGAGCAACAGAAGAAATTGTTAAAACAGAACGTTGATGCAGCAAAAGCCGCAGAAATGGGTTATGAAGAACAATTTCGTTTAGGCCGTCGTAGCTTACTTGACGTACTTGATGCAAAAGTAGAAGTGTTCCTTGCCCGCAAGAGCTACATCAATACTGAATATGACCACACCCTAGCGGCATATCGCATTCTTAATGCTATGGGTAAATTGACCTATGCGTTACGTGTTGAATACCCAGAACAATGGCAGGCGAAGGAGCAATAATCATGAAAAAATCACTACTTTCTCTCATTTTATTGCCTTTGCTTTTAACTGGCTGTGCAAACATGCCTGATACCCAAGTCACTCGCCACCAGATTGATGATCTTCGCGATCATGATAAAGATGGCGTGATCAACCAACGGGATATGTGTGCAGATACGCCTGCTGGTACTCAGGTTGATATTACAGGCTGTGCTCCTTGGGAAGTGAAGCCCAAATACGACATCCAGACAGTTTACTTTAACTTTGATGACGACCATATTCGCTTAGATCAAAATGAAACCTACACTCAACTTTTTGATTTATTAAAACAAAAGCCACAGGCAAAAGTGATCCTTGTTGGTGATACTAGCCCTGAAGGTACAAACGAATACAACAAAGCATTAGCGCAACGTCGTACAGGTGTGATTAAAGATGCATTGATTGAAAATGGTATTGCACCTGAGCGCATCTCAGAGCAAGAGTTTACGCAGGTGACCGAATTAACCAAGCACCTAAAGAAACGTGAGCGACGCACCATTGCTGTTATAACCAGCAACCAAATGGAGCCTGTAAAAAAATGGACAATTTACAGCTCTGAGCAGTCAGCGCAACATGCATCAACAGCACAGTGAGGGAATACTCGTGAATAAATCAACTTTAACTTACATGTTACCACTGGCGCTGTTTGCTTCTTCTGCTTATGCCGATAGCAGTAAAACCATTGCGGTTGAAAATGAACTCAATACCGTTGTCAACGAGCTAATTTCAACGGCAACGTTGAACAATCATTTACTCACAGAACAAAGCAATGACATTCAAAAAGTCATGATTGAAGATGGCGTAAAAATTGGTATTAGCTCTCGTCGTTGGTTAGATAGCGAAGTCGCCGTTTTTAAAGATAAATACGGTTATAAACCAACCGAACTGTACTTTACATCCGATGCCATCGCCATTTTAGTTAATGATGATAATCCAATTAAGTCTATTTCAATCAATGCGCTGGCTGATATCTTTGGCTGCCAATCATCATTAAAATCAATTCAATGGCAGACAGTAAGTCCTGTACTTGCCAACAATACTGAACTGACACAAGTACACGCTTATTCAGTTAATGGTGATTTATCAGCACACCGTAATTTCACCAAGATGATCACCTGCTACGATGGCCAAAAAACGGCAACTAAATCGTTAAACAGCCGTAAAGATTTAATCGATACTATTGAATCAAAAGAAAACGCCATTGGTTACACCGTATATCAAAGCCAAGACAAAGATATTAAACGTATTGATATTATTGATAAAAATGGTGAGATGTTTGGATTAGATCATGAAACAATTTTATCAGGCCGCTATCCGCTTGCTAACGTTTATTACATGTATCTGAATTTAGAACCTACAAATAACTCTCTATCGCCGCAGCAAACGGCTTTTGTTAATTACGTAATGACACCAGAAGCGCAGCAGACACTCACTGACAACGGCTTTATCGATTTACCTGCAGCGGCAATTACGCGCAACAAAGTCGTATTAAAACAACAGCAACCTGAGATTCAGGGCGGTTATAAATAACTAAACAATTGCTTTAGAGCAACCATAATTTGCTATCTATCGCTATCAAAGCAAAAGGGGCGTAAAGTTAAACTTTACGCCCCTTTTTTATTCTATTGAATATTGTTGATCATGCAGCATTTGGTACACGGAACATGCGGCGACACATTTCTAAAAACTGACCATAAACAATGCCCAACGCACCAGAAACCACGATATTACTGGTTACCGCAGTAACAATCTGATCAAAGTTCGCCCCTACAACAAATAATATGCAAGCATAGATCGGTGATTGAAATAACACATAGGCCACCATATCAGAGAAGCCTTTCATCCAACGTTTTGTTGAAAAGCGCATACCTGTTCGGATCATGTAATCTCTAAACATCCCATAAGGCCAAGCAATCGCAATATTAACTGGGATAGATAATGTTCGTGATGCTAACGACTGCTCAAACGACATACCTGAAATAAAGATCTCAATCATCATGCCAGCGGCAAAGCTAAACACAACCATCGCAAAAGTATCTGCTGCGGCATTTCTATACTTTAAAGGAAATTTAATCACAGACATGGCTATCTCTTACCAAACAATACACTAATTAAAACACTGCATAGAGTGACCTTCACTGCCTTTAAATTATTAAGCAGTTTATTTGCGTATTAAACCAGAGTTTAACTAAAATAAGACACCATATTTTAATGTTATTTTCATTTTGGTAACTAACTTTCAATATGAAAATAGTGTTTTAAACTGCCTTTATACAAACCAGCCAGTGTAATCATTTATTTATATAGAGATTAATTATGCTGCGCCCTTTCTCCCCTAGATACAGATATAAAAAATCCGAGAACTTATTATAAGCGCTCGGATTTATAGATATTCTTTTCGCGAATTATCCCGTTAGTGATTTACAACTAATTGTGCATCACTTTCACCGTTAGGTAACTGAATGGTTAATGCAATCACCAGAGAGACAATCAATAATGCGAACATCAAGTAGAAAGTTGCAATAAAGCCACCAAAAACGGATGCGACAATTGAACCAATCAAGCTACCAACACCGAAGCCTAGGTAAATAACACCGTAGTTTTTAGTTAGATTATTCAAACCAAAGAAGTCACTCACTAATGATGGGAACACGGTTAATGTGCCACCAAAACTAAACGCGATACACGCTACAGCGGCATAAAATACCATCATATTCAAATGCGCAAATAACAATGCACATACACCCACTAAACAGATCGTCAACGCAATCGCTATTACCTTAGTACGTGCTATTTTATCTGACAGAATACCAAGAACTAAACGACCACTGATGTTGGCTACGGCAATGATAGTTACTGCAGATGCCGCAACGCCAGCAGTTAAGTGTACATAAGATTGACCAATATCTTTGGCAACACCGATAACATATAAGCCGCTCATACATAAGGTTAAGAAGATCAAAGCAAGCATCCAATATTGTGGGTGTTTCATTGACTCAGCTAAGCTGTAATCACGAGCGCCCTCTGCTGCTTGCTCCGCTGAGATCTCTTGTTTAGGTGCATCAGTCATTAACAATCCACCAAGAATAACCATGATCATGGCAACAACACCCCAAATATCAAATGTCGTTTCAAGACCGCCATGCTGAAGGAAATACATGTTAATGAATTTAAAGCCTAAACTACCAAGGCCGTAAGCACCAATAGCACACGCTGAAATTAAGCCTTTACGCTCTGGGAACCACTTCACACAGTTAGATAGGGTCATTAAATAGCCCGTACCATCGGCAAAGCCAATTAAGAAACCCGCAAACACATAAAGCAAAATAAGGTTAGTAGCATGAGCTGTTAGCAATAAACTTGCACCTAGTAGCACACCTGCGCCAATGGTCACTTTACGTACACCAAAACGCTCTTGCATTTTACCAGCCATAGAAGAAGCAACAGCCAACGCTAAACTCAATATACCAAATGAAAATGCAACACGACTAACAGGCTCTGATAACTTGTCGGCAAGTTGGGCATTGAACAAACTCCATGTGTAAACCGAACCCAATGCAAACTGGGTAATGATGGTGCCAATTAAGGTTAGAACACGGGTTCTATTCGTGCTGTGAGTGCTCATTGTCGTACTCTCCAAGGGGACTTATAACGCTGGCAATAACCTGTTCAGTTATCGCTTCCTGTTCCCAACATACGACTATTTATAAAGATAACAATAGCATTGAAAAACTATAAAATGAGCTGCCTGCTCAGTGGAATAAAATGCAATATATCAGCATGAAATGCATTTTATAGCTTTACCTATTACAGCTTCATCCGTTCACGGAACTGCTTAATATTACTGCGACTAACTGGCACCTGTTGTTCATGATGCTGTAGTTTCAGCATGTAAGTACTGTTTACCCAAGGAATGATTTCCTGCACCCGTGAAAGATTAATACAGTACGAGCGATGGCAACGGAAGAAGTCAGATTCAGGTAATTTCGCCACCAGCTCACTAATCGCCATTGGCGCAACAAAGCGACCATCAGCAGTATAAACTGTGGTGATTTTTTCGTTGGCTTCCGCATAATCAATCTCGCAAACAGGCGTTATAACAATACGGTTATCTTTCATTAAATTTATGGTATGACTGCGCGATGGTTCAGACACTTGTTGTTCTTGTTGGTTAACCTCTTGATGTTGCTGTTCTAATTTCGCTAACAACCCTTTCATCCTTGTTTCACTAATGGGTTTCAGCAAATAATCAAACGCTTCAAGTTCGAAGGCATCAACCGCATGATCTTTATAAGCGGTGGTAAATACAATATGAGGCTTATGTTTAAACTGAGAAATATTACGTGCGAGTAACATGCCATCAATCGACGGAATATTAATATCAAGAAACACAATATCGACTTGGTTAGTTTGGAGAAACTTAAAGGCTTCCAATCCATCTTCAAAAGCAGCCTCAATATGAATATGGCTATGAGTTTGAATTAAATATGTTAACTCTTCGCGGGCTAAATATTCATCTTCAACAATTAGCGCTTTCATCATGGAATAACCTTTATTTTACGTAAAACAACATTTCAGTGCCTTTTTCTAGGCGGCGAATATGCAAGCCTTCTCCGTAAAGCAGTAACAAACGCTGATGGACATTATTTAAACCTATACGATGCGAATCAACATTACCTGTATAAAGTTGGTCGATGATGTTTTGCGAGATCCCAATGCCTGTATCTTGGATCATAATAGCAATTCTCTCACCGACTGTTTTCACTGCAATCGTCACCGTTCCCGGCTCTCGGGATGGCTGAATACCGTGCAGAATGGCATTTTCAACGATCGGCTGAATGAGTAAACATGGGATCAGAGGATGAACATCTTCAATATCAAAAATAACGTCGAGTTTATTACCAAATCGGGCTTGCTCGATAGCGACATAATCGCGTACTTGTTGTAACTCTTCTTGGATATCGATCAATTCAACATCACGTTCTAGGTTATATCTCAGAAAATCCGCTAAATTAGCAATCAATTGCCTTGCATGATCAGGACGAATACGGATCAACGTTGAAATCGCATTTAACGCATTAAACAAAAAATGAGGGTTAATTTTACTCTGTAAGGCAGAAAACTCGGCTTTGCTTGCCATCGTTTTTAATTGTTCAATTCGGGATACTTCCATTTGAGTCGAGATAATTTGCGATAAACCAATCGCCATTTCACGTAACGACAAACGTATTTGATCGGGCTTACAATAGAAGATCTTTAACGTACCGCTCACTTCACCGTTTTCCCATAATGGGATAATTAACAAAGATCGAAACTCATGCACATTTAGGTTATTACTGATAATTTGCTTACCTGTTGTGACCGCTTGGCGTGTCATACCACTAATTTGATGGTGAGCATCCAGAAAGTTCTCTTCGCCACTCCCCGCATAAGCACGAACATCAACCGTATCAGTAATGGCCACCGCATCAGCATAAGTATATTCACGAATAATATTACATACCTTTTGTAGTGATTCTCGGCTATTGATCCGAAAATGCGGTAAGGTTTTATTGGCAATATCTAACGCCAGTTTGGCTTGCCGAGCAGCCACAATGTCTTTTTCTTCATCCAGTCCTTGGACTAATTTAATAATCAAACCGATACACAGCGTTCCTGTTATCATCGGAAAACTAATATGAGAGACGATGTTATAGGCAAGTGCTTTATTATTCGATAAAGCCACAATAAGCAGCATAGTTAAAATTTCGCATACCATGCCTGCTAATATCCCCAACTGAGCATAATGCTTTTTCTGACACGATACGTGGATCCATGTTGCTAATACCCCAGCAAAAATACTTGTGATCAAACATGCCACGGACGTTGGACCATGGATATCAATCAAATAGCGATGAACACCGGCAATGATCCCCGCAGGGATCCCCACCCAAGGGCCAAATAAAATTCCACCTGACACCACCGCAATGATCCGCACATTAACTAAAGAACCATCAACTTTCACGCCTGTATAAGTACTTAAAACTGCAAAAAGGATAAATAAAAGGGAAATCATGGCAGTTTCAGCAGGTCGACGATGTTGTTTTTTAACAATCGACTGAAAGTGCTGGGTTTGTGTTAATAAAAACAGTGCCATTAATAGTAAAGCTGCACGTTCAAATACTGCTAGCAACATCATTAATTGGTCGTTATACACAAGTAACCTACTAGTAAGGAAATAAACGCAATTATACGGAATATAATTTTAGTCACTGGTTATGAAAGAAAAGTTTGCAAAAACGGGTCATAGTTATCGTCACGGGTAATTTATTGATTAAATAATTAAAATCGCATTGCTTATTGCATAATTATAATTACTATCAGCATCGTCTTACGTCTCTTATTTGTTATGACGGCAACCTTTTTAACCATGAGAACACGGTATGTTACCTGCGTTTTACTTTCTTTTAATTGCCGTGTGTATTTTACCGACATTGCCAGGGCTACTCGGTGTAGTGATCACTGCATTGGGGTATATGCCACCACTAGGGTTAACTCAATTCTCATTCAACGGTTTTAGCCAAGTATTACAATGGCAAGGTGTCGAACACTCCATTGCCTTAACATTTTATACAACGGCGGCTAGCTGTTTTCTTGCTGGTTTATTTACTTTTGCAATCATCCAAACCTGTTGGGGCACCCGCCTGTGGCAGCGAATTGAATCAGCATTAAGCCCTCTTCTCGCTATTCCCCATGTTGCTTTCGCGATTGGCTTTGCCTT
Source organism: Photobacterium angustum (assembly GCF_002954615.1). Classification (NCBI taxonomy): domain Bacteria; kingdom Pseudomonadati; phylum Pseudomonadota; class Gammaproteobacteria; order Vibrionales; family Vibrionaceae; genus Photobacterium; species Photobacterium angustum. The sequence goes on from NZ_MSCJ01000001.1 coordinate 1,832,893, forward strand.
TTTATTTGCGCCAACAGGTATGGGCGTTCGTTTATTGTATTCAGTACTTCCAGCCAATCTCAGTACTCATGCTGTCAGTGAAACCGCGTTACTGATCAATGAGCCTTATGGCTTAGGGCTTATCGTTATGCTCGCCTTAAAAGAAACGCCTTTTTTAGTGCTAATGAGTATTCCGGTTCTCCAACAATTAAATATTGAGCAAACCCAAAAAGTATCAACATCTCTGGGCTATAACCGTGCTCAAACATGGTTAAAGTGTATTTTCCCTCAGTGGTTACCTAAGATGCGTTTTCCACTATTTGCTATCGTGGCTTATGGTGTCTCTGTCGTCGATGTTGCACAAATTATAGGGCCAACCAATCCTCCCACCTTTGCCGTTTTAGTCTGGCAATGGTTTATAGATCCAAACCTACAACTCATGCCGCGAGCTGCCGCTGGGGCAATCATGCTATTTGTTATCGGCACAATATTGTTAGGTATTACGGTGGCTATAGAATGGCTACTCACCCAATTTTTTAAACAGTGGCAATGGTCGGGCAGATATGGCTTTGCATTACCAGGAAAATCACTTTTTACCCTATTGCTGGCATTAACAGCGTTGATTATCCCAATATTAAGTCTATGGTCAGTCGCACTGCGTTGGCGCTTTCCTGATGTACTTCCAAGTCGTTATAGCTTGCGCTTTTGGCAACTAGAATGGAGTCATATTCTTAGTACAATCAACATCAGTGTGGTGATCGCACTGATCAGTGCATCGCTTGGATTATGTTTTGCCATTGTCGCGCACGAATATCGTATAAAACATAAATGGCATATTCCTAACTACATTATTGCTATTCCGATGCTGATCCCACAGCTATCGTTGCTCTTCGGTTTGCAAGTACTAACTTTATTTTCCTCACTGAATACTTATCTACTATGGGTCTGTTGGGCACATCTCTTTTTTGTTTTCCCTTATGTCTATCTCGCACTTGATGGCCCTTATCGCAGTTATGATCAACGTTTAACTCAAATTGGATTAAGTTTAGGGAAAACACCTTTTCAGGTATGGCTTAGAATAAAGCTGCCGCAATTATCATCGGCATTTATTTTTGCATGGGTTATTGGCATTAGCGTCAGTTTGGCACAATACCTCCCAACATTAATGCTGGGTGCCGGCCGAATAAGTACGTTAACGACAGAAGCCGTAACCCTTGCCAGTGGATCGGACAGGCGAGTTACCGCTATTTACGCCTTATGCCAAGCGCTGCTCCCGTTAGGCTTTTTTATTTTAGCTCGACGAATAAACCGACGAAAAACAATAAACGTTTAAAAATAGAGTCAACTAATCATGAGTCTACATATCAACAACGTCACAATATCAATGCCTAATAGTGATGTTTTACTGTCTTCTTTTTGCTTACAAATCGCAAAAGGAGAAATCGTGACCTTAATGGGAGCGAGTGGCTGTGGAAAATCCACCTTATTAAATTACATAGCAGGCCATTTAAGTGATGCTTTTCAGGCACAAGGTAACCTTATATTAAATAATAACGATATCACCGAAGTACCTGCTCACTTACGTCAGATAGGCATGCTATTTCAAGATGATTTGCTCTTTCCTCATCTATTAGTCTGGGAAAACCTTGCGTTTGCACTACCCAATCGCATTAAAGGTAAAGATCGCCACAAGCTGGCTCTTAATGCTCTTGAAGAGTTGCAGCTATCAGCGTTAGCAAATGCTTACCCTCATCAAATTTCAGGCGGGCAACGTGCGCGAATTAGCCTTACTCGACTGTTATTAGCCCAGCCTCAATTAATCTTATTGGATGAGCCATTCAGTAAATTAGACAGTGGCCGCCGTGCACAATTTAGAGATTGGGTTTTTAACCAAATTCAGCAAGCACAAATACCCACTTTAATGGTGACGCATGATAAACAAGACATCCCAAACAATAGCCGTGTGATCAATTGGCAAACGGAGAGCCATTATGCTCGATAGTGTAAGTATTAAGCTTATTAAAGCCCCGCTGAATATTATTGCAGCCCGTCTACATCCCTATGGTATTACTGCAAATCAAGTCACCTTTACAGGCTTTCTTATCGGTTGCTTAGCGTTTCCAGCTTTAATTACAGAGCACTATTTCATAGCCCTGTTTTTTATCTTGCTCAATCGTATTTGTGATGGTGTTGACGGGGCCCTTGCACGTATTCAAGGTATTACTGATGCGGGTGGCTTTCTGGATATTAGTTTGGATTTTGTATTCTATTCCTTAATACCTTTCGGCTTTGTACTCGCCAATCCAGAGCAAAATGCCATTGCTGGCGCATTTTTAATCTATGCATTTATCGGAACGGGCAGCAGTTTTCTTGCTTTTGCTGTTATGGCCAGTAAGCGAGGTATTGAAAACCCCGTATATCGTAATAAATCATTGTATTACATGAGTGGATTAACAGAAGGCACAGAAACAATTGCTTGTTTCATCCTCTTTTGTTTGTTCCCTCAACACTTCGCTGTCATAGCCTATATTTTTGCGTCAGCATGCTGGTTTACCACTTTTACGCGTATTTATGGTGGTTTTAACACATTGAAATAAAACAATATAAGATGCTAACAAATGTAAAGTTAGCATCTTATGACTTCCCTCATTCTCATTTCTTATATCTGTCTTAGTTTTTTAAACGCCGTCTCATCTTTTATACTGAACAAAAGAACAACCACTAATGACAAATATATCAACTAAACTTATTCAGAGCTTTGTGTTTTTAAAGCGTATTAAAGTCTTATTTCTTAGCATAGGAAATAACAATGTATACATTTAAGCAGACAAAAAAGCTGTTTATAAGTGCGATCATCCCTTTAAGTTTAGGGCTAGTATCGTATGTCCATGCAGAGCCATTAACCTCAGAGGATTATGCCAAAGCCAAAAGCCTTGATGGCAATAATAGCCGTAGCCTACACCCAGTAACATCAAGAGTGATCAAAGTTTCAAAACATCGCTCCAATCTCATGACTCACGGTAGTAAGTGGATAAATGTTTATCGCTATCATTACCCAACCGACACTACAGAACGTTTAGTTTATGATGTCGTCAATGAGAAAGTCATTGAATCAAAACAATTCAAAAACATTCAATTTTCTGCTACTCGTGATGAAATCGCTTATGCAAAGCATCTTCTCGTGCATGATCCTGACTTTATGGAACAATTAGCGACTGAATATTACGACCGATATCATCATCCACTACCCGCTCAAGATCCTTTATCTAACCTCAATATAAAAGCCATTGTGTTAACGACCGACAACACTCACAGCCTGCCTGTCTATCCGGAAACTAAAAACTGCGGATTACATCGCTGCGTGTACTTTTTCTTGGCCTCATTAGAGGCACCTTATGAATATGTAACATTAGAAACCAAAGCGATCGTCAATTTATCTAAACAAACCATTACCCCTTTTAGTCACAATCGCTAGGTAAGTGAGCACGTAGATCATCATTAGTACCTGATGATTATTCTCATCTCTATACAATGACTTAGGTGGAAGAGTGATGAAAGACTGTAAACTAATTTATGCACTACTTATGCTGTTAGGTTTATCCGCGAGTATTTCCGTACATGCGGTAACAACATCAGAAAAGTATCAATGTCCTACTCAGCAACAATATGAATACCAATTTGAGTCAGGTAATCTCTGGCAGTTTTGTTGGCAATGGGACAGTCGTTTTGGTATCAGCCTACACGATGTTGCATTCAAAACCGTAAGAGAGCGACTTAATACCTATATCGCTTCATCAATTGCTCTCAATCAAATCGAGTTAGTCGATGCACAAAACACCAGTAATACTCTTAAAATTAACCAATTAGATAAATCACAATCAATATTAAGTGGTAACTGTCTAAACGGAACATTGCTATCTGATAGTGAAAATAACCCACTATTATGTATTAAGCCTGCAACATCTGATTATGCCATGCATTATGATGACGAATCTCGCCGTAAAAACTCTGTCGATATACTTAGCCTTGTCACCGTGAATAACAACCAATTTATTTCCCGCTTACGTTTACACGATGACGGTAGCTTTACTCCTTCAGCGAGCCTCGTTACTGATGACAGCAACAATACTCACTACATCGTCAATTACTTCTGGCGTTTAGATTTAGACATAGGTGCAACCGCCACTAACGATCATGTCGAAGAGTTTCGTACCCATATTCGAAAAGGTCGAAATAAACGTGAAATCAGAACCAACACAGTTCTACAACCTGCTGAATTTAAAAAACAATATGATCGTAAAAAGATGAAAAGCTGGCGTATTTACGATGGGCAAATTACTAATCAATACAATATGCCTTCGTCTTATCACATTTTCCCATTAAGCCATGCTGCGATTGAACGTGATGCACAACGTCCGTGGACTGAATCTGACGTTTACTTCACGAATTACCACCCTTGTGAGCATAAAGCGATCATAAATAATGAAACTGATTGTGCTGAGAATGTGGTTCAAATGGTTGATCAAGAAACGATAACTGATGTTGTAGCGTGGATTAAATTAACAGCACATTATATTCCGCCTTACACCAGTAGTGACGATCTCGCGCTGCTATGGCAAGAGTTTACTGTTTATCCTCGAGATGTCTTTAGCAAAAACCCTAATGTTCCCGATCCAGAATATCCAACTCCCCTTGACTAGAACATGAAATCAATCGACTTAAATGTAGAGAGGATAATATGTTTACAGTAAAAAGATGGTGGAAAATATACTTGGCTCTTGCATGTTTTTACTCATCTAGCGTATTTGCATGTAGCCCAGATGACAGTAACTACGTTCAAGAGAACTTCAGCAATGGTGCAAAATGGTCAATGTGTTGGGAGTTCGATAGTGATGAAGGTATCTACCTTACAGATATTACTTATACACCACCTAATAGCACCACGCCTTTTAGAGTAATAAATGAAGTTATACTTTCTCAAATTTTTGTGCCTTATGATAATGGTAAAGATCGCTTTCATGATGTAACCGACTACGACTTTGGCGGTAGCATGATTGAAATTAAACCACAAAACTGCAAAAACGGGTTCATTGAACGTATAGACACCCTTTATGAAGATAACCTTCCTAGTCTATGTATTAAAACAGCTAGCGATACCACATTACATGATCTAACGGGTGCGCCTGCAAGCAGTGAGTACCTACAACTTTTTTCTTCTCACCAAGTCGGCGCCTATAATTACATTCCTGATTGGCGTTTCTATAGTAATGGCATGATTGAATTTGCAGTAGGTGCAACAGGTGCATTGCAAACTACCGTCAACATAAACAATAACCCTGCAAGAGAAGATCGTTATCGTAAATTAGGATGGAAAATCGGACACAATACTGTGGGTGTATCCCATATCCATAATTACTTTTGGCGTATCGATTTCGCCGTAGGTGATCAGGAAAACGATGATGTTTTTAAAGTGCTACGTTATACAAAAGACGGGAATAAAACGGTAGAAAATGCGACCCAGATAACCAAAGAAGGACGTTTTAATCATAAAGAAAGCAATTTTAAAACGTGGTTTGTACAAGAAAATGTCAACTCCAATAAAGGCTACATTCTTCAGCCTGGGGATTCTGGTCACCGCTTTAAAGGCATCAAAAAAGAGAAATTCACCCGTAACGATCTTCACATCTCCCGTGATATTGCTTGTGAACGTTACGCCTCACATAACAAAATGTGTAACGGTAAAAAACAACTTGCTGACTTTATTCAAGATAATAAATCTATAGAAAACAGAGACTTTGTTGTTTGGTACAACTTAACCTTGCACCACATTCCACGCGGTGAAGAATCACCTGAAATGGATATACACCGCAATAGCTTTAAGCTTGTGCCTAGAAATTTATATTGAGGATAGGTTTTATCTAAACGTAAAAAAGCCGCTAACTTTCGCTAGCGGCTTTCTTTTATATGGCGGAGCAGTTCTGGGGATTTGAGGATTTGAACCCTTCTAATACAAATATCAGATTAATTTTAAAATATAATCATTCTTCCAGATGCAAAAAAGCCGCTGACTTTCGCTAGTAGCTTTCTTTAATATGGTGGAGCAGTTCTGGGTATTTGAGGATTTGAACCCTTCTAATATAAATATCAGATTAATTTTAAAATATAATTATTCTTCCAGATGCAAAAAAGCCGCTAAGGGTTAACTTAGCGGCTTTCTTTAATATGGCGGAGAGATAGGGATTTGAACCCTAGATACGCTATAAACGTATGCCGGTTTTCAAGACCGGTGCTTTCAACCACTCAGCCATCTCTCCTAAATTGTTATCTCTTAAAAAATAAGAGATGGCGGTGAGGGAGGGATTCGAACCCTCGATACGTTGCCGTATACACACTTTCCAGGCGTGCTCCTTCAGCCACTCGGACACCTCACCACATTGCGTTAATAGGCACTGCCTCTTAACGGACGGCTACTATATTGTGCTAAAGGTATTAGGTCAAGATAAAACTGAAAGCATCGCATTAAGTGTCTACTTTTAAAACAAATCTGATACTTATACGAAAATATCTCATCGTGTCTCTATTTTGACCTAACGAGGCTGTTACAATAAGTAACTAATACTTGATTACTCTTTCGTTGATCGTTAAATAGGTCAAGGAATATCCTAACAATGATTAAATAGAGACTCTTTATATGTCTTCAAAACTTAGCGTCATTTTGCAAGATCAACAGCTTGCCGAACTACTGCTCAACGAAGCGCAAACACGTGGCTTTGTCACTGCAATGGCAGCAGCACCTAATATTATTGCCCCAACAGAATGGCTAGCTTTTTTATGGGGTGGAGAAGAAACCTCTCCTTTTAGTACGCATGAAGAATTAGAAAACTATGCCAATGCAATCATTGATATTTTAAATGAAGCACGTACAACTCTCTATGACAACACATGGCAATGGCCTGAAGGCTGTGCACTAGACGATAGCCAAATTGTCACCGAAGCAACCAGTAACTTCTGTGAGGGTATGCTTCAGGGTTGGCAACTTGCGCGTGATGATTGGGAAACCATTATGCCACCAGAAAGTGAAGATAATGCTCTACTGGGTGGCGTATTGCTTTCTTTCAGCCTACTGTTTGATCCTGAAACAGCACTTGAAGCATTAAAAGAACAAGATGCTGATGCCTTAGCGCAATTTGAAGAGATCTTTAATGCCATTCCTGTAATGCTATGTGGCTTAACACAACGTGGCGCAATGTTAGTTCAAGACTAATAATCAACACATTCCCCTAAAACAAAGAAGGCGAACATCTCTGTTCGCCTTCTTTTTTATGCTCGTTTGTTATTAATTGCCGCTGATTCAACAAAAAGCTTAAGCATTACCTTTTACTTTTAATTGCAATTCAGCCGCAAAATCTAGCATTCGGTTTAACGGGATCAGTGATTTTTCACGTAGCGATTCATCAACAAAAATTTCATGCTGCTCACCACCATCATTTAATGCGGTGTAAATCGCTTTCAAACCATTCATTGCCATCCACGGACAATGTGCGCAGCTACGACATGTTGCCCCAGCCCCCGCTGTTGGAGCCTCTACTAATTCTTTCTCTGGCACCATTTGCTGCATCTTAAAGAAAATGCCTTTATCAGTTGCTACAATAAGCTTCTGATTCGGTAGCTCTTTCGCGGCTTTAATAAGCTGGCTTGTTGAACCCACAGCATCAGCTAATGCGACAACACTCGCAGGTGATTCAGGGTGAACAAGAATAGCAGCGTCAGGATATAGGTGCTTCATGTCGCGTAGGGCTTTAGCAGAAAACTCGTCGTGAACAATACATTCACCCTGCCACAACAGCATCTCTGCACCTGTTTTCTTCTGAATATAAGAACCTAAGTGACGATCTGGTCCCCAAATGATTTTCTTGTCTTCGCTATCTAAATGCTCAACAATTTCAAGTGCAATACTCGATGTTACAACCCAATCAGCACGTGCTTTTACTGCAGCAGACGTATTGGCATAGACAACAACTGTATGATCGGGGTGAGCATCGCAAAACTCGCTAAATGCATCAATAGGACAACCTAAATCAAGCGAACATTCAGCATCTAAGGTTGGCATCAATACATGCTTTTCTGGTGTAAGAATCTTGGCTGATTCACCCATAAAGCGTACACCACAAATAATTAAAGTAGTGGCTGGATGTTGATTACCAAAACGAGCCATTTCTAGTGAATCACCAACAAAACCGCCAGTTTCTTCAGCCAATGCCTGTATTTCAGGATCGGTATAATAATGCGCCACTAATACTGCGTCTTTATCCTTTAGCAATTGTTTGATTTGCTGAATATATTGCTGTTTTTCAGTATCAGTTAGTCGGGCAGGTTTTGGTGGAAACGGATATACCATCTCTGATGGATCAAATGTAATACTCATTTTTCACTTGCTCATTAGCATTCCTTTAGTGTCCGAACATTATACGCTGGATTTTCCAAATTTCACCTTTAACCAACACTGCTTCGACTTCGTAGTAACAAAAAAGCCCACAACAGAAATAACCATTTCTTTGTGGGCTTTTAAAATCAAACCGTAACTGCGTTTATTTTAACTTCGTAAGCGCTGTTTTAGCTTGATTAGCAGACGTTGAATTCGGGTATGCTTTGATCACTTCTTGATAATATGTTTTTGCCGTAGCTATATCATTACCACGTTCTGCAATCACACCAAGTTTCAGCAACGCATCAGCGCGCTTACTTGAGTCTTTGGTATCTGCAACCACTTTAAAATTCGTTGCAGCATCTGCTAGCTGATTCTGAGCAAAGAATAATTGCCCCAACCAATAACTAGCATTCGGCTTATAAACCGAATTAGGGTAAGTCGTTAGGAAGCTTTGGAACGCTTTTGTTGCGCCTTTATAATCTTTCTCTTTTAAGATCAGATTAACCGCTTTTTCATAGGCCGTATTTTCATCGGTATTACTTGAAAAAGCTTCGCTTGATGCCGCTTCTTTTTTAGCGTCCGTAGGCTCGGCTTTCGCTGGTTGGCGGCTCAAGTTATCAACTTCTCTATAGATGTCGCGTTGACGATCTACCACTTTTTTAATTTCATAACTATTACGTTCAACGTTGCCACGAAGCTCATCAATATCTGATGACATCTGTTCTAAGCGACGCTGCATTTGTAGCTGCACCTGCCCTTGCGCTTCAAGCATACGCTCTAAGCTATCTAAATTCGCTGCCGATACAGGCGCGGCGACCACTTGGGTCGCCGCGCTCATCAGCAACACTAATGCAAGTTTTCGCATTACTTTGTTACTGCTCATATTGGGTTTACCTACATTAGATTAGTAAACTAAAACCGCACGACGGTTTTTCGCATAATCAGCATCAGTGTGACCTAATACTAATGGTTTTTCTTCACCGTAGCTCACAATTGAAAGTTGAGATGCAGGTACACCTAATGCTTGCAGGTATTGTGCTACCGCATTGGCACGACGCTCACCTAATGCAATGTTGTATTCTGGCGTACCACGCTCATCAGCATGACCTTCAACGATGACTTTAATACTTGGGTGGTCACGTAAGTACGCTGCATGTGCTTCTAAAATTGCTTGATACTCAGGTTGAATCTCTGCGTTATCAAACTTAAAGAAAACAGTTTGTTCTTGACGTAACTGCTGCAGTTGCTGCTCAAGCAATTGTTCTTCACTCATGCTTCCTGATGGATCAACAGGAGTAACAATTGTTTGATCAGGCGAAGTGCCGCCATTAGTGCCGTTTTGGTTAGCAGCAGAGCTGTCTGCACTATCTGTTGAACTACATGCAGCCAATGTCATCATTGGTAGCGCAATCGCTAAACTTTTTAAAATTTTGTTCAGTTGCATCTATATTTCCTTTTTAAACTCAATCGTGCCTCAAAAGGCAAATGAGAACTAACTCAAATTATAAAAATGGGCCCCAAGATGGCGCTCGTACACGTTTACTTGTTGATGGTAAGCGTGCTTGGAAACGGCCATCGATGGATACCAAAGAAAGTTCGTAAGTACCATTATTTTGCGCTGAGCTATAAATAATCATACTTCCATTAGGAGCAATACTTGGTGACTCGGCAAGGCGTGCTTTTGTCAAAATTTGCATTGCACCTGTTTTAAGATCTTGTTTCGCAATGTTGTAACCACTATCTGAACGGTTTACGACAACAAGGTAACGACCATCAGGTGTAATTTGTGGTCCCATGTTCTGAGCACCTTGCCAAGTTACACGTTGCGTATCACCTGTTGCTAAATCTAAATGGTAAACCTGTGGGCGACCGCCACGATCAGAGGTGAAGTAAAGAGACTGACCATCAGGTGCCCATACCGCTTCCGTATTATTAGCACGGCCGTGAGTAATTTGGCGTAATTGATTGGTTTTCAGATCTTTAATATAGATCTGCAAGCTACCTGTTTTAGAAAGTACCATCGCTAATTTAGTACCATCAGGTGAAAACTGTGGTGAACCATTATGGCGAGGGTAATCCGCCACTACTTCACGCTTACCTGTGTAGATATCTAACACGAAGATTTGTGCTTTACCGCTTTCAAAACTTACATACGCCAGTTTGCTGCCATCTGGAGACCATGCAGGAGACATTAGCGGCTGTTTGGACTTCAATACCACACGTTCGTTGTAACCATCGTAATCAGCAACACGCAATTGATATGGAAACTTCGATGAACGATTATTATCAACGTATGCAATACGCGTTAAGAATGCACCACGTTCACCCGTTAGCTTCTGGTAAATTAAATCAGAAATACGGTGAGCATATTGACGCATGCGGTTAGGCTTCACTGACGCTTGATTATTCAATAGTAAATAATCACCTTTTGCAGCCCCTTCAGTACCTGCTGCTAGTTTGCCTTTAACAATATCGACTAACTGATAATTAACGGTGTAATTGCCATCTTGATTCTTAACAATTGTACCTGTTACAACCGCATCAACGCCCATCTTACTCCATGCAGAGTAATCAATTTGGCTTTCATTGTGAGGTAACTGTGGCAATTTATTTGTCGGCACTGGGCTAAACTTACCACTTCGTTGTAAATCTGATGCAATAACTGCAGAAATATCAGTGGGTAGTTTACCTTCACCTTCCCATTGGAAAGGAACAACACCAATTGGGCGTGCAGAATCCACACCATCAGTGATCACTAATTCAAGTTCAGCATGTGCAAATTGGCTAACGCTTAATAGAGCTAAACATAAGCCCATTATCCAACGTTTCATCCATCGCTCCTATTTTATGTTGCACCACAAATCATTTACTGTGGCGTGACTGCAAGTTTGATATCTCTTAATTTTTTCGCAATTTCTGGATCATCAGGCATTGGGAATTGGCTAACTTTTACTACAGCAGATTTTGCCGCGCGACATAATGCACCATCACCACCAGATTGAGTGACATCCAGTACTAAACCATCTGCAGATAAACGCATAGTCAAATTACATTCTTGGCCTTTAAAACTTTGATCAACCAATAAATTTTGTTGAATCATTTGTTTATATATTGCGCCATAACGTGCAACTTCATCAGCAATATGTTGCCCTTTCGCACCACCACGCTGCTCACTTTCCGCTTCAAGGCCTGCAAACATATCGTTCAATGCTGCTTCTTTTTGCTGCTGGAGTTTCTTCGCTTCAGCTGCTTTGCGTTTAGCTTCTGCTTCTGCTTTTTTCTTAGCTTCTGCTGCCTTACGCTCAGCCTCAATACGTTTTGCTTCTGCTTCTTTACGTTTAGCTTCCGCTTTCGCTGCCTCTTCTTCGGCTTTCTTCTTCGCTGCTACTTGCTTTTGACGCTCAAGTTCAGCTTGTCGACTTGCTTCTTCCGCTTTACGTTGTTCTTCAAGTTTTTGTTGACGCACTTGCTCCGCTTTTTCTGCAGCTTCTTGTTTCGCTTTACGCTCAGCTTCTGCTTTTGCTGCTTGTGCTTTCGCTACTTTTGCCGCTTCATCAGCTTTACGTTTTTCTTCAGCCGCTTGCTTTTGTTGCTCTGCGACTAACTTGCGTTGTTTCTCTGCTTCTCGTGCTTCTTTCTCAGCTTTTAGCTTATCGGCTTTTAACTGTCTAACACGTTCAGCTTCATCTTTTCTCTGCTTTTCAAGCGCTTCCGTCTGCTCTTCTAGCCTTTTTTTACGTTCTTGCTCAGCACGTTTAGCCGCTTCCCGTTGCTCTCGAATTTGCGTCGCTTGTTGATGAATCATTGCAGGATCGACAACCACAGCTTGAATGGTATTGCCGCCCACATCTGATTTTTTCATCGTAAAATCAGCGCCCCAGAACAATAATCCAATCAACAGCGCATGAATAAATAACGATATAACGGTGGAACCTGTGTAATTGTTATTTTTCATTCTTTAACCTTATTGCTCCAGAGGCTCAGTCATTAAGCCAACAGAGCCGACACCTGCTTGGTTTAAGGCGTCCAATGTTTCGATAATATGTGCATAAGGTGTACGACCATCACCACCTACCATCACTAACGTTTTAGGCTGCGCTGCCATTTGTGCTTTCACACGTGCGAGCACTTCTTGCAGCGATAAGCCCCGTTGCATGTCTGCATTGTCGATACTGACACCAAGGTGGCCATCTTTATCAACTTCCACAATAATTGGCGGAATATCGCTATCTTTATTCATCTCAGCCACCGTTTCTGCCGTGGTTGTTTGTGGTAGATCCACATCCACACCTTGACTCACAAACGGCGCTGTTACCATAAAGATAATAAGCAATACCAACATTACGTCGATATAGGGAACAACGTTAATTTCCGCTGTCATTTTGCGCTTTTTCGGTTGATAAGCCATTGCTTACTTCTCCTGATTAGCGGCAAATGCTTGGCGGTGTAAAATACTTGAAAATTCTTCCATGAACGTTGCGTATGTATGTTCTAGCTTTGATACTTTATTGGTTAAACGGTTGTAGAACATTACAGCAGGAATCGCAGCAAACAAGCCCATCGCCGTTGCAATCAATGCCCCAGCGATACCGGGTGCAACGGTTGCTAATGTTGGCTGTTTCATCGCACCAAGTGCAATAAATGCAGTCATGATACCTAGTACCGTACCAAATAAGCCGATATACGGACTAATTGAACCTACCGTTGCTAAAAACGGTAGATTGGTTTCTAATTCATCAACTTCTTTTGACAGAGATACACGCATTGCTCGACTTGTACCTTCCATCACCGCTTCTGGCACTTTATCGTTACTACGGTGTAGACGTGCAAACTCTTTGAAACCTGAATAGAAAATTTGTTCAGAACCTGTTAGGTCATCTTTACGTGCTTGTACTTCTTTATACAACTGAGATAAATCAATACCTGACCAAAAACGATCTTCAAATTGTGCTGCTTTACGGCTAGCCTCTGACAATACTTGAGAGCGCTTGATGATCATTGTCCATGATGCAATCGACATGCCTAACAAAATAAGCATCACCATAATTTCAAGCGCACCTGAATTTAGAATAATGTCTAAAACCGTCAACTCTGAGTTCACTTAATTTATCTCCAGCTTTAATTGTTCAGGAAGTGCAATAGGCTTCATCTTTGTCGGATCGACACAAGCAATTTTCACCAATGCCTTACACAGCACTTCGTTGTTATTGTTTACTAACTCTTGGCTAAACTCGATTGAAGCTCGTCGTGTATTTTGCACCACTGAATGTACCATTAACTGATCATCAAGTTTTGCACCACGAAGAAAATCAATATTTACGCTACGCACAACAAAACTCATATTTTGTGAAAGTAACTGTTGCTGATTTAGCCCAATTTTTCTCAAGTATTCTGTTCGTGCTCGCTCAAAAAACTTCAAATAGTTAGCGTGGTATACCACCCCACCAACATCGGTATCTTCATAGTAAATGGTTACTGGCCACTTAAAAACATTAAGTTGTGTCATTTTGTTACCATTGAGCCGTGGCTATCATCTATATATGCAAAAATATATTACCGCTACTGTACATCAACTTAATGTAAGTTTGTTACTAAGTGATGCTTTCAAGGCGTTATTTTATAGAAAATTAACGCTTACGTGTCCATTCTGACAATCAAATCACATTTCTGTTCACATACCATGCGCAACAAGCGAAATGAATGTAGTACATACCTAATTTTTATAAAAAAACGGCTTACTACCACAGTAGTAAGCCGTTTGATTATTCTACAAATCGTCTTCTATTAAAAAAAGTACAATTTAAGAACATAAATTAATATCGGAAGTGCGATGATTGGCGAGAAAAATAACTGCCAATACCAACGATGAGGCACAAAACTCATACCAAAAACCATGGCACTACATGTTGCCCAAATCATCAACGGCGCAATCACAGGACCAAAGCCACCAATTGCATCAGCAAACTGGTGTGGTTCCCACATAAGTAAGCCTGCAACAGTCACTGCCATTGCAATCGCTAATAACTTTAGTGGCAACATCATCAATGGCGCATGTATTGCTTTTATCGCACGATCCATATTACTCACTGTCGTTATCCATGTTTTCGGTCGTTTCAAGCCATAACGCGTTGACGATACCAAAAGAACAAGCCAGTAGAACACCTAAAATCCAAGCAAAATACCACATTGTTCGTCTACTCCTTAGTACAGTGAAGTTTTGTTGTCTTCGATATATTTAGTATCTAGACGACCAAACATTTTGTAGTAACACCATGAGGTGTAAGCCAAGATCACTGGAACCATAATAAAGGCAACTACAGTCATGATCTTCAATGTTAACTCAGAGGATGTTGCATCCCAAATCGTCAAGCTAATGTTTGGATCTAGGCTTGAAGGCATAATGAATGGGAATGTTGCAAAACCAAACGTTAAGATCACACCTACAACCGTAAGGCTTGAGAATAAGAAAGCAAAACCAGCACGGTTAGCACGTGAACAAAGCGCTGTCAGTAACGGCATCACTACAGCAAGGATTGGCGCAATCCATAGTGCAGGGTAGTTCGCATAGTTAATGAACAATGCACCTGTCTGACGCATTACTTCTTTCGTTGTTGGATCTGAAGGTGCATTTTTAATGATTTCAGATGTAATCACGTAACCATTAATGCTTTGAGATACAAAACCAGCAATAACAAATACAACAGCCATCGCTACAGCAGACATCGCAGCTACGTTACGAGAACGCGCGTGAATTGCATCTGTTGTTTTCATTTGTAGGAATGTCGCACCTTGCGTCACGATCATCAGCAAGCTAACCACACCACACAATAATGCGAATGGATTTAGCAGACCAAAGAATGAACCCTTATAAGTTGGGATCATGAACTCGTTTAGCTCAAATGGAACACCTTGCATTAGGTTACCGAATGCAACACCGAAGATCACAGGTGGTACAAAGCTACCTACGAAGATTGCTTTATCCCAAAGGCTACGCCATTTTGGATCTGTCAGCTTTGAACGGTAATCGAAGCCAAGAGGACGAAGCCAAAGTGCAGCTAGCGTCAGGATCATTGCAACATAGAAACCTGAAAATGCTGTTGCATAAACAAGTGGCCATGCTGCGAACAATGCACCACCAGCGGTGATTAACCATACTTGGTTACCATCCCAGTGAGGCGCGATCGAGTTGATCATTACTCGACGTTCATTATCTGTTTTACCAATAATATGAGATAGAATACCTACACCCATATCGAAACCATCAGTGATTGCAAAGCCGATGCATAATACACCGATTAATAACCACCAAATTAGTCGCAAGCTTTCATAATCAAACATTATTTGTTTCTCCCTGCTTACGCTTCAACCTGACGTGAAACCACATCTTGTTTTGTGTCATTTTGTTCGAAATGGTAGCGACCTGTTTTCAAGCTACTTGGACCAAGACGAGCGAATTTAACCATTAGGTAAACTTCAGCAACTAGGAATGCTGTATAAAGCGCTAAAATTGCTGCTAGTGAGAACCAAATATCAGATGGAGCCAAGTTAGAAGCTGCCATATGAACCGGTAAAATTTCACCTACTGCCCATGGTTGACGACCATACTCTGCAACAAACCAACCTGCTTCAATTGCAATCCAAGGTAGTGGAATACCAAATAGCGCAGCTTTTAGTACTAGTTTATTACCCGTGATCTTATGACGACAAGACTGGATGAATGCAGCACCAATAATGGCAAACATTAAGAAACCAGCACCAACCATGATACGGAAGCTAAAGAATAACGGCCATACTTGAGGGATTGAGTCATCTACTGCTTTTTGAATTTGTTCAGGTGTCGCATCAACAACTTTATCGGTGTAAGGCTTAAGTAGTAAACCGTAACCTAGGTCTTTTTTCACTTCATCGAAAGCTGCAATGTTTGCTGGTGTCTTATCACCCGCACGTAATTTCTCTAGTAGGCCGTATGCAACCATACCGTTACGAATACGTACTTCGTGCTCTTTCTTAAGATCACGGATACCCGTTACTTGAGTGTCAAGAGAACGCGTTGCAATAATACCCATTAGGTAAGGGATCTTAATTGCGTAATCGGTTTCCATTGTTTCTTGATTAGGGAAACCAAACGCAGTAAATGCCGCAGGTGCTGGCTCTGTGTGCCACTCTGCTTCAATCGCTGCAAGTTTTGTTTTCTGAACGTCGCCTAGCTCGTAACCTGACTCATCACCAAGGATCATTACAGAAACGATAGATGCCATACCGAACGCTGCTGCAATTGCAAATGAACGGCGAGCAAAAGCAATGTCACGGCCTTTCAGCATGTAGTATGCACTAACACCTAGAATAAACATTGAGCCACATACATAACCTGACGCTACAGTGTGAACGAACTTCACCTGTGCTACTGGGTTAAATATTACGTCTGCAAAGCTCACCATTTCCATACGCATTGTTTCAAAGTTGAAATCAGCGCCTACTGGGTTTTGCATCCAGCCGTTAGCAATAAGAATCCATAGTGCGGAGAAGTTTGAGCCAAGAGCTACTAGCCAAGTGACAGTAAGGTGCTGACGCTTGGATAGACGATCCCAACCAAAGAAGAACATGCCGACTAACGTTGATTCTAAGAAGAATGCCATTAGTGCTTCGATTGCCAACGGCGCACCGAAGATATCACCAACATAGTGAGAGTAGTATGCCCAGTTTGTACCAAACTGGAACTCCATAGATAGGCCAGTAGCCACACCAAGAGCAAAGTTAATCGCGAAAAGCTTACCCCAGAACTTAGTCATGTCCTTGTAGATTTGCTTTCCGGTCATTACATAAACGGACTCCATGATGGCTAGTAAAAAAGCCATACCTAGAGTTAGTGGAACGAACAAAAAGTGATACATCGCTGTTAGAGCGAACTGTAACCGCGATAGTTCGACGACATCAGTTAACATTGATAACTCCTTTATTCACCAGCTGACTGGTGACAGTACTACATACGTACCGATTATTGGGCTTAGCTTCGTATAGAACACTTATTGCAATCTTGCCGACCTTCCTGATCACTTGCTAATAATTACAAGCGTCCATGTTGTGTTGCAATATTGTTTAAATAAATTTAAATATACGTAATTCTATAGCTAATTTAGTCGTCGGTAATATTACAGATATTAATTGCAATCTTCAAAGAGTTTATTACGCGTTTTGCTTTGACAAATATCAAGAAAAAATGAGCTTGATAGCCAGTACGCCGATATTTTTGATTTAGATCAATTTACGAAAGATTTTGATAGGAAGAATGAATTTGGAAGGAGAAAACAATGAATTATAATTGTTCGTATTCTGAAATATTGTTCTTTTTCCTGTTCTTATTTAATCATGATAGCTAAACGAAGTGTATCAATATTTTGCTTTAAATTTGTTATAACTTGATAAATTTCATGAATAATCTACAAAGTTCACAAATCAACTTCTAGACTGTCATTCGTTGTCTTGTAAGGTGTCGTAACTGCCCCTCAAATATCTAAACTTACGAATGTATAAATATCTAAGTTAAACGAAACGTTTTTTATTTTTTACTAAATATCAGCCCGTTAATGTATAAAGTTAAACCGTCTAAACAATACAAATAAAAAGCAACGAATTTGAGATATTACCTCGTTTTATATTTCTGATTAGTTTTCACCTAATAAAAATGAAAACTATAATCATATTTTTGATAATAAGAAAAATATATAGATCCTATTTGAATCATGAATAAACAGTCTAATTGATATTTAAATTACCAACATGAAAAATAAATAACAATCAACCATAACAATAAATTTACAATATGACAAAATTATTAAACAAAAAAGCGTGGCTTTAATCACCACGCTTTATATTCTCGAATAGTTTTTGCTACTTCGTATTTTCAGGGAGGTCTAAACCAAAATGGAGATATGCGCGGTGTGTCGCAATACGCCCTCTTGGTGTCCGTTGCAGATAACCTTGCTGAATCAAATAAGGTTCAAGTACATCTTCAATTGTATCTTTCTCTTCACCAATAGCTGCAGCTAAGTTATCTAAACCGACAGGGCCACCCATAAATTTTTCAATAATAGCTAATAGAAGTTTACGGTCCATATAATCAAAACCGCTGCTATCAACATCGAGCATATCTAATGCTTTATTGGCAATATCAGGGCAAATATGTCCGTTACCTTTTACTTCAGCATAATCTCGCACACGCCGTAATAAACGATTAGCGATACGTGGCGTACCACGAGCACGCATGGCCATTTCCATCGCGCCGCCTTCTTCCATTGATAGCCCTAAACATTTAGCACTTCGGCCTACAATGTCTTTGAGATCTTCTACTTTGTAATACTCAAGGCGTTGTGTAATACCAAAACGATCACGTAGAGGTGAAGTTAATGAGCCCGCTCGTGTCGTTGCACCTATTAAAGTAAAGGGTGGCAAATCAATTTTAATTGAGCGTGCGGCTGGGCCTTCACCTATCATAATATCTAATTGGTAATCTTCCATCGCAGGATAAAGTACTTCTTCAACCTGAGGACTTAGACGATGTATTTCATCAATAAACAATACATCGTTTTCTTCAAGGTTTGTGAGTAGCGCAGCCAAATCACCGGCTTTTTCAAGTACAGGGCCTGAGGTTGTACGAATACTTACCCCCATTTCATTTGCCACTATATTTGCAAGCGTTGTTTTACCTAACCCCGGAGGGCCAAAGATCAATAAATGATCTAAGGCTTCATCACGCATCTTTGCCGCTTTAATAAATATTTCCATTTGATCGCGAACATGATCCTGCCCTTGATAATCATCAAGTAATTTAGGTCGTATTGCGCGATCAATTATATCGTCTTCACGGGTTGTTTCGAAATTACCAGAAACCAGTCGATCAGCTTCAATCATACTTTAATGCCTATACCCAACTTACAGGGTTATACCATTGAGCGTAGTGCATCACGAATAATCGCTTCACTACTCATCTCTGGTTGTGTGACTTGAGAAACCACTTTCGCGGCAATTTGTGGCTTATAACCTAGCGCAACCAATGCACTCACCGCTTCATCTTCAGCGCGAGCTTGATTTGATGGATCTTGGATCGGAGCGTTTGATGCCGCAGTATCAAGTGCAGGCGTAAATAAGTCACCTTCCCCCCACCCTTTCAAGCGATCTTTCATTTCAACAACTAAACGCTCTGCTGTTTTCTTTCCGACACCGGGAATTTTAACTAGCGTAGTAACATCTTCTAATTCAACGCTGCGAACAAATTGACTTGCAGTCATAGCAGATAAAATTGCTAAGCCTAATTTAGGCCCAACACCGTTAGCTTTAATTACTTCACGGAATAACTCACGTTCACTTTTCTTATTAAAGCCATACAGTAGTTGCGCATCTTCTCGTACCACAAAGTGAGTAAAGATAATGGCTTCTTGGCCGATCTGTGGTAACTCATAAAAACAGCTCATTGGCATCTGTACTTCATAACCAATGCCACCAACTTCAAGTAGTACTTCAGGTGGCTGCTTTTCAATTACAATTCCGCGTAGTCGACCAATCAAAACATCATCTCTATAGTGAATTTAAATTGGCACTAGAATAGTAAAGAACTGGATAGACATCCAGTTCTTTATCGAATTTACGAAGAGTGAGAAACAACCTGATCAAGTTGTTGTGTTAAATGACGAACGGCAACCACTTGCTGATTTAATTCCGTACCGTGCTGCGCAACGATTGCAGCCACATTTTGTGTATTCACCACACTATTAGCAACTTCACTGCTCGCTTCATCCAGCTCTTTTAATGCGGTTGATTGAGCAGTCATCAAACCCGATAACCCTTGCACATCTTGAGAAATCGTTGTGACTTGCTGAATAATGTTATTCATCCGTTCAGTACTGGCGTTAATCACCCCCTGACCGTGCCGCACTTCCTGCTCACTGCGATCCAATAGATGGCGGATCTCAACTGCGGATTCACTACTTTTCGCTGAAAGTTCCCGAACTTGATCTGCGACAACCGCAAACCCTCTTCCCTGATCGCCTGCACGCGCTGCTTCTATCGCGGCATTTAGTGCAAGCAAATTTGTTTGTTCAGCAACAGAGGTGATTAAGTCTGCCACTTTCATAATCTCATCGTGACTATTAATGATCTGACTGATCGCTTGCGTTGAATCTTCTAAATGCGTCGAACTTTTTTGCGCCAGTTCATGAACCACATCGCTTTTTTCGCGTAGCTCCTCAACAAACTGACTTGAGCTCTCAATGCCAAGGACCATTTGGTGTACTTGATGGCTCATTTGTTCAGCAGCGCTGGCTTGTGACTCACTATTAATATTAAGTTCATTGACTTGGCTATCTAGCTGCGAGGATTGATTCGCTAAGCTATAAGACACTTGCTTTAACTGTTCAGAATTATTATTCGCTTGAATTAATACATCAGATAGACGTAACTCACCTTCCGTTGCTTTACTGGCCTCTGATTCACTTTTTAGCTTAGCTTTTTCGGCACTATTAATTGCTATATCACGTTGTTTCGCCGTAAAAGCTAATGCAATACAAATAACAATCAATGGCAACACGATCCCAGACCAAACCTCAATTTGCTGTGCTGTTTGAGATAAAGAAAGCTGTGGAAATGAAACACCCTGAATATGTTGGTATGTCATGTAAGCCGAAACACAAATGATCAAGCTACTCCAAAGAATAGCCATAATGCGAGTTGCCGAGAGGAAGAAAGAAACAACTAACAAAGGCACCCAATAAGTCTGTGTTGAATCAACCACACCACCACTTTGATAAATGATATTCAGCGCGTGGATTGCCATACCAATAAAGCCTAAATTTAAAGACATTAAAGGCTGTTGAAGCCAACGCAGGCTAGAAATAGCAAGGAGCTCTAATACGATCAATATGACGGAGGTGAAAACAAGATTATCATGACCATGGTTTGACCATTTAATAAAACTATAGATACCAACGAGAAAAGCTATAAAAGTAAATAAAGAGAGGATATCGGCTTGGCGTTGTTGTGCAGTTGTCCATTGAGGTTGGCGCGGCATAAATATACTGCGCCATAAAGTGGCAGGGTTCATATTCACTTCCTTGCTTATTATCATCAGACCTCTGACCACTATAGATAATTAACATTTCTATAACAAATATCTTAAGAAATATATCCCTTAAGTGTCTCATCTTTAATAATAGTAAGCCTATTAACGATAACGCCCCTTTCGTGCTCCCGTTGCTTTCCCTGCCATAGCCACTAAGGTTTTATAGGTATGCGCGTGACAAATCGCAACAGCTAAAGCATCAGCAGCATCAGCTTGAGGCTTGCCTGCTAGCTTTAATACGGAACAAACCATATGTTGTACTTGCGCTTTATCTGCACCACCGTTTCCGACTACTGCCTGTTTAATCAATCGCGCAGCATATTCACTGACCGGCAAATCTGCATTTACTGCTGCAACAATTGCACTGCCTCGCGCCTGACCTAATTTAATCGCAGAGCTGGCATTTTTGCCCATGAACACTTCTTCAATGGCAAAAAAATCAGGCTGAAATTGCGTGATCACTTCAGACACGCCTGCATAGATTTGCTTTAATCGTCCAGGAATACCAGGCTCTGAAGTGCGAATACAGCCGCTTCCTAAATACTCTAAATTACGTCCAACCTGACGAATTACCCCGTACCCCGTAATACGAGAGCCGGGGTCTATACCTAAAATTATCGACATTTTTCACTACTATTAGTAGCAATTATTCAAGCGTAGCTGCTACTTCATCTGACATGTCACCGTTATGGTAGACTTCTTGAATGTCATCCAAATCTTCTAATGCATCAATTAAGCGTAATAATTTAGGTGCTGTTGTTGCATCTAACTCAGCTTTCGTTGATGGCACTAAGGTTACTTCTGCATTTTCTGCTGTAAAACCTGCGGCATCTAATGCATCTTTCACGCGACCGAAATCAGCAGGCGTAGTGTAAACATCGATTGAACCATCGTCATTAGTTTCAATATCATCAGCACCAGATTCTAACGCGACTTCCATAACAGCATCTTCATCTAAACCTGCAGCATAAGAAATCACGCCTTTTTTATCAAAAAGGTAACTTACACTACCATCCGTTCCAAGATTACCACCCGCTTTAGAGAAAGCATGACGTACGCCCGATACCGTTCGGTTTCGGTTATCAGTTAAACACTCAACCATTACCGCCGTACCCGCAGGACCATAGCCTTCATAGATAACAGTTTCTACCCCTTCGTCACCTTCACCACCAGCACCACGTGTCACTGCACGGTTAATGGTATCTCGAGTCATATTATTTGATAGTGCTTTATCAATGGCAGCACGTAAGCGTGGGTTATTTTCTGGTTCACTGCCACCTTCTTTAGCGGCTACGGTAATCTCACGAATTAACTTAGTAAAAATTTTACCGCGTTTAGCATCTTGAGCAGCTTTACGATGTTTTATATTGGCAAATTTACTGTGTCCAGCCATGTTATCTCCAATCAGGCAATGTTAATTTTTTTGCTTGCATGAAAACATAAACCAAATAAGAAGTTAAAGCGAACAAAACACTTTTACCAAATAAGATGTACAGCAGAAAGGAATAAACAAAAGACAAAAAAGCCGATGTCTTATAGGCGTTCACTAAAAAGTGGCAAATAAGTCATCGGCTTTTATTACAACAAATTAATCAGATCACTCTGCGTCTTTTGCTTCTTCGTCTTTCTTAGCAATTTTAACGGCAATAGATAATTCTTCTAATGCTGCTGGGTTTGCTAGGCTTGGCGCGTCAGTTAATAGACATGCTGCTGCTGTTGTTTTAGGGAACGCGATAACATCACGGATGTTGTCTGTACCACAAAGTAGCATTACAAGACGGTCAAGACCAAACGCAAGACCTGCGTGTGGTGGCGTACCGAACTTCAGAGCGTCAAGTAGGAAACCAAACTTCAAACGTTGCTCATCAGCAGAGATACCTAAGATATCAAATACTGTTGATTGCATATCAGAGTTATGGATACGTACTGAACCACCGCCCACTTCATAACCATTGATTACCATATCGTACGCGTTTGATAACGCTGCTGCAGGGTTAGCCGCTAGCTCTTCTGGTGTTAGGTTTAGTGGTGATGTGAATGGGTGGTGCATTGCAGATAGTGAACCATCTTCGTTCTCTTCGAACATTGGGAAATCAACAACCCAAAGTGGTTTCCATGCTGACTTGTCTGTTAGACCTAGATCTTCACCTAGTTTCAGACGAAGTGCACCCATCGCTTCTGTTACAACACGCTTGCTGTCTGCACCGAATAAGATGATGTCGCCAGATTCTGCTTGAGTGCGATCAAGAAGATTAGCAACCACTTCTTCGTTAAGGAACTTAGCAACAGGAGATTGAACACCTTCAAAACCTGCAGCGCGATCGTTAACTTTCATCCATGCTAGGCCTTTCGCGCCATAGATACCCACGAACTTAGTGTATTCGTCGATTTGCTTACGGCTTAGCTCTGCACCACCTGGTACACGGATAACCGCTACACGACCTTTTTCGTCGTTTGCAGGGCCTGAGAAGACTTTGAAATCAACATCTTTAACGATGTCTGCAACATCAACTAGCTCAAGTGGGTTACGTAGATCTGGCTTATCAGAACCGAAACGACGCGCTGCTTCTTCGAAAGACATGATTGGGAATGTGCCTAGATCTACGTTTAGTAGCTCTTTCCACATTTCAGTGATCATCTTTTCAGTTACAGCACGAACTTCTTCAGCTGTCATGAAAGACGTTTCGATATCGATCTGAGTAAATTCAGGTTGACGGTCAGCACGTAAGTCTTCATCACGGAAACACTTAACGATTTGGTAGTAACGATCAAAACCAGACATCATTAGCAGCTGCTTAAATAGCTGTGGTGATTGTGGTAATGCGTAGAAGTTACCTTTGTGAACACGACTTGGTACTAAGTAATCACGTGCGCCTTCTGGCGTAGCTTTTGTTAGTACTGGTGTTTCAATATCAAGGAATGCATTGTCATCTAAGAAACGACGAACGAAGCTTGATGCTTTTGCACGTAGCTTAATACGATCGCTCATTTCTGGGCGACGAAGATCTAAGTAACGGTACTTTAGACGCTGCTCTTCAGAGTTCTTTTGGTTGAAATCAAGCGGTAACGCGTCAGAACGGTTAATGATTTCAAGGCCAGTTGCATAAATCTCAACTTCACCTGTTGCCATCTCTTTATTACATTGACTTTCAGGGCGCTCACGCACTTCACCCGTAAGACGAATACAAAACTCGTTACGTAATTGGTTTGCTTGTGTGAAGATCTCAGTCATATCAGGATCAATAACAACCTGAACCACACCTTCGCGATCACGCATATCAATAAAGATAAGGCCGCCTAAATCACGACGACGGTTTACCCAGCCGCATAAATCGACTGTTTGTCCTGCAAGGGACTTGTTCAGGTGTCCACAATAATGGGTGCGCATAAGAAATTCCCAATCTATATACTTTACATTCCTGCGTTTAGTGTCGATAACGCTAAACGTCAGGCGAATTCAATCCCGACCGCTTGCTGTCTAATTTATCGTCTAAATTGGATAGCAAGAAGGCCAAGAGGCAAAAATAACGAGGCATTATACCCAAACAGCCTCAATAAGCGAAGTGATCCGACGGTAATTCATCACCAATTCGTTATGACGACTTTAAAGTCTTATTATGACCAAATATCTACGGCGATTTAGACTTTTACAAACAAAATCACGTAAGATAAATCATCACTCTCAACTTAATAAACCCAAGTATTATTATGTCTTCACCTTCTGATTTATCTTTACCGTTATATCTTGGGTTATCTCAATGGTCACATAATCATTGGCAGCAAAGCATATACGGTAAAGGCTGTAAAAATGGTGACCGTTTAGCTCGCTATGCTGAGGTATTTCATACTGTCGAGGGAAATACCACCTTCTATGCTATTCCAAGTATGACAACAGTAAAGAACTGGAACGATGCCACACCAGAATCGTTTCGTTTTACCTTTAAAATCCCACAAACCATCACCCACCAGCAGCAGTTACGTCATAGTAATCAGAGCCTTGTTGACTTTTTAAATACCATGTCTCCGGTAGAAGAAAAAACGGGCGTATGGATGATTCAGTTACCTGCGAGGTTTAGTCCTCACGATTTACCCTTGCTCGATGCCTTTTTAGATCAGTTTCCACGCCACTTTACTACAGGTGTCGAAGTTCGCCATCCTGCGTTCTTTGCCAAAGGCGAAGAGGAAAAAGCACTTAATCGAATGCTGTTAGAAAAAGGCAGTAACCGCATTATTATGGATAGCCGTCCCGTATTTTCAGCCATAGCGAATACAGAGGCGGTAATTGATGCACAAAAGAAGAAACCTCGCGTGCCTGTTCATGCAATCGCAACCGCTGATAACCCTGTGATCCGCTTTATTGGTCATCCTGATGATGCGTGTAACGATCCTTTTTTTAAAAACTGGCTACAACGACTGCCTTTATGGTTCAAAGAAGGTAAAACGCCCTATCTCTTTATTCATACCCCAGACAATAACGCTGCGCCTGAATCAGCCCGTCGGCTTTATAATGTGTTACGCGATCACCTTATCAGCGAAAACAACACTCTTTCGCCACTCCCCGAACTTGCTATACCCAGTGCAGCTGAAATAAGTACGCCACAAATCTCTTTGCTATAACGCAAATAATCAATCAAAGAACAAATCAGAAATCATTAAAGACAAATGCTGCTATTTTCTCTACAATACGCGACCTTTCAAAGGTGATGGATCGCCTGAGTATCAGCAAAGTTTGATGCTCAATACGTACAATGGATCCCTGTTCTTTATATATTATGAGGTTCGTGAGAAATGGCAGGCCACGACAATATTTTTGCTGCGCCAATTGAAAAACTCGGTGATTTTACGTTCGATGAGCGTGTTGCTGAAGTCTTCCCTGATATGATCCAACGCTCTGTGCCGGGTTACAGTAATATCATCTCAGCAATTGGCATGTTAGCTGAGCGCTTTGCCAAGCCTCATTCTAAAGTCTTTGATCTTGGTTGCTCTTTAGGGGCAGCCACTCTTTCTATGCGTCGCCATATTCAGCAAGAAGGTTGCGAAATATTAGCAATTGATAATTCTGCTGCTATGGTTGAACGATGCCGATTATTAGTGGACGCATATCGCTCTGACACACCAGTGCAAGTACTTGAAGCTGATATCCGTGATGTTGATATTCATGACGCTTCAGTCGTGGTTTTAAATTTCACTCTCCAATTCCTTGTACCTGAAGATCGCCAAGCATTATTAGAAAAAATCTATGCTGGCTTACGCCCTGGCGGTATTTTAATTTTGTCGGAGAAATATATTTTCGATGACGAACGTGCCAACGAATTATTGATTGATTTACACCACGATTTTAAACGAGCGAATGGTTATAGCGAACTAGAGATCAGCCAAAAACGGAGCGCAATAGAAAATGTGATGCGCCCTGACAGTATTGAAACCCACAAAACACGTTTCAAGAAAATCGGCTTTTCTAGTTCTGAAGTATGGTTCCAGTGCTTCAATTTCGGCTCAATGTTTGCGATTAAATAAGGTTTTTTGTTCCATATGTTTAGTTTTTCTGATTTTTATCAGCTTCTTGCCCAGCATGAAACATTACGTCCATGGCTAAATACTCTACCTAAACAATTAAGTGATTGGGAAAATAGAGAGCACGGTGATATGGCTCGTTGGGTTCGCGCATTGCAAAAGTTCCCAACCGATAAACCCGATATTATTGATTTAAAAAATGAAGTTAGTGTTCGTAATGAAGTCCCAATTGCCGATGGCGAGAAAAAACGTTTAGAAAGTCTATTACGTTTGCTTCACCCTTGGCGTAAAGGCCCATTCACCATGCACGATATTCATATCGATACTGAGTGGCGCTCAGATTGGAAATGGGATCGTGTACTGCCTCACATTACACCACTAAAAGGTCGTAGCGTATTAGATGTAGGCTGTGGTAATGGCTATCATATGTGGCGCATGTTGGGTGAAGGTGCAAAGCTTACCGTTGGTATCGACCCATCAAGCTTATTTTTAATTCAATTTGAAGCCATTAAACGATTAATGGGCAATGATAATCGCGCATTCTTATTACCATTAGGTATTGAAGAACTGCCAGAATTAAAAGCATTTGATACGGTATTTAGTATGGGGGTTCTGTACCACCGTCGTTCACCACTCGATCATATCATTCAGTTAAAAAATCAGCTGCGTAAAGGCGGTGAAGTCATTCTAGAAACATTGGTGATTGATGGTGATGAAAATGCGGTATTGGTTCCAACTCACCGTTACGCCCAAATGCACAATGTTTATTTCTTCCCATCAGCAAAAGCATTAAAAGTGTGGATGGAAAAATGTGGCTTTGTTGATGTGCGTATTGTTGATGAGAATATAACAACAACAGATGAGCAAAGAACGACAGATTGGATGACAAATAATTCCCTTCCAGAATACTTAGATCCAGAAAATCCGTCAAAAACTATCGAAGGATATCCAGCACCAAAACGTGCGGTTTTAATAGCCCGCAATCCTGACTAGTAACTGACACTGGGATGCTGTTCGCATCCCTTTTTGTAAGGTAAACTACGGTCGACATTAGAAAATAGACGCACATAGGAGATATGATGCTTCGCTTCAGCGTACCATTAATCACAATTGCAATACTGACAGGGTGTTCAACCACGCAGCCTCAAGATCATCAAGAAACCTTGGCTGCGATCAGCAACGTAGAACAGAACATTAATTCTCAATTCGATACTGTTTCTACTCGAATGGATTCACAACAGCAATATATTACCGAGCTAGAAAGTAAATTAGCGTCTATATCTAAAGATCTAAAGTTTATTAAGCAAAAAAGCTTAGAAAAGCCTAAAGTTATTGTTGAAAAACAAATTGTTCGAGTGCCTATTGAGCCTAAAATTGAAGAAAATCCAACACAAGCCAATGGTAAAGCTATCCTTGGTCAGGAAGAGTGGGTTTGGCTTGATTCGGTTAAATCATTCTTTAGAGCACGTGTCGATACAGGTGCAACCACCTCTTCTTTAAATGCTGTTGATGTACAAACTTTTGAACGAGATGGTAAAGAGTGGGTGCGTTTTAGCCTAAGCCATGATTCAGCAGAAGATACACCAGAAGAAAAAGCACAAAACGATAAAGCAACACCTGAAACTATCGAAGCACCTATTCTGCGTTGGGTTCGTATCCGCCAATCAACCTCAGAAGATGCGGTACGTCGCCCTGTAATTGAAGCTTGGATCACGCTTGGCAATTTACATGAAAAAGCGCAATTCACGCTTGCAGATCGAACTAAGATGGATTTCCCTGTTTTATTGGGTCGTGAGTTCTTTAAAGACATTGCACTCGTTGATGTGGGTAAAGAATTTGTTCAAGGAAAAACTGAGCCAAAACCAGAGCCAGTTAGTGCTAATAAATAAATGATGAGGATGTCATGACGTCTAGAGTACCTTTTTATATCCTTATTTCACTGCTTATTATTGCAGGTTTAGGGCTGAGCATGTATCGCCACGATGTCTACGGTGTGCCGTGGACACCAGGCGATGAGCGTGCAGTGTGGGAAGTTGAAGCACGTGTTCAATTCGATGCTGTTGGTGATCCTGTACAAGTTAAAATGGCGACGCCTGAAACACAGGAAGGCTTTACCTTAATTGATGAAAGTACGTCGTCTCCTCCTGGCTACTCTGTACTTATTCATGATACGAAAGAAGGTCACCAAGCTGACTGGGCTACGCGTACCGCAATGGGTAAGCAAGTGCTTTACTACAAAACTCAACTTCTTGTTGATGATCAAGCACAGTACAAAGAGATCCCACCTAAAGGTGAACCTGCAGCGGTTAGTTTAAGTAACCCACAACAAACAGCAGCAACAGCACTGTTAACACAGGCGCGTAATTTATCTGCGAACAACACCACGTTTACCCGTGAACTTATTCGCCAATTACAAGATAAACAAAACCAAAACGCATCTGTATTACTTGATTCTATGAGTCTGCAAGAAGCAATTACGAATTTACTTTCACTTGAAGGTATTCATTCGCGTATTGTTAGCGGCTTAAAACTTGAAGATGGTCGTCGTCGCCAAACAGTGATGCCGATGGTTGAAGTTTGGGATAACAATAGTTGGAAACTCTTCAACCTTACCACTGGTGAAGAAGGCAAACCATCTGATGTAATGATTTGGAACCAACAAGGCAGTGCGATGCTAGATGTTGTTGGTGGTCGAAATTCTAATATTAGTTTTTCTATCATTGCTCAAGACATCACACCACAGCGTGCTACGCAAGAGAAGATTAAAGCCGAAGATTTATTAAACTTCTCAATCCACTCATTACCGCTCGAAGAACAAGCAATGTTTAAAACCATTATGCTTGTTCCGATTGGCGCGCTAATTGTGGTATTCCTTCGCGTTATTATTGGCTTGAAAACCTCTGGTACTTTCATGCCAGTGTTAATCGCGGTTGCGTTTGTCCAAACACAATTATTAACGGGTATTGTCGGTTTCTTATTGATTGTTGGTACAGGTTTAATTATTCGAAGTTATTTATCGAAGTTGAACTTGCTCTTAGTCTCGCGAATATCCGCGGTGATTATTACCGTAATATTGATCATTTCAATATTCACAGTTGTCGCCTTTAAGATTGGTCTTATTGAAGGTCTAACCATTACCTTCTTCCCTATGATCATCTTGTCATGGACTATCGAACGTATGTCGATTCTATGGGAAGAAGAAGGGGCAAAAGAAGTATTTGTTCAAGGTGGTGGCTCGCTACTAACAGCAATTTTAGTTTACCTTGCAATGACTAACCCGATGATCCGTCATCTAACATTTAACTTTATTGGTGTTCAGTTCATTATCCTAGCGGTGATCCTAATGCTAGGTAACTACACAGGTTATCGTTTAAGTGAACTTCGTCGTTTTAAGCCGCTAACTGAGGATTAATCGATGAATTTACTTGCACGTTTTACTTCACCAAACAAGCTGAAAGAACGTGGCATCATGGGGATGAACAAGCGTAATCATAGCTACATTGGTCGCTATAATGATCGCAGCCTTTATCCTCTTGTTGATGATAAATTAAAAACAAAATTTATCGCCCAACAAGCAGGTGCAACCGTTCCTGATTTGATCGGTGTTATCGATAGCCAAGGCTCAGTAAAAAAAATCCACGATATGGTAAAAGATTGGCCTGGATTTGTGATTAAGCCCGCACAAGGCTCGGGCGGTAAAGGCATTTTAGTTATTGTTAAGCACAAAGATGGTATTTATGTAAAACCGTCTGGTGCTGAAATCAATAAACAAGATGTTGAACGTCATATTACCAATACCCTCGCGGGACTATTCTCGTTGGGTGGTAAAAATGATGTCGCCATGGTCGAAAACTTGATCCAATTTGATAATGTTTTTGATGGCTTTAGTTTTGAAGGTGTACCTGATGTTCGTGTCATCGTATTTAAAGGCTATCCTGTGATGGCGATGATGCGTTGTTCGACCTCTGCGTCCGATGGTAAAGCAAACTTGCACCAAGGTGCTGTCGGTGTAGGGATTGATATCGCGTCAGGTAAAGCAGTACGAGCAGTTCAATTTAATCAGCCAATTGAACACCATCCTGATACTGATCGTTTACTCAGCGAGCTTCAAGTACCTAATTGGAACAAGCTGCTAACGCTTGCTGCGAGTGCTTGGGAAATGACTGGCTTAGGCTACATGGGTACAGATATGGTGTTAGACAAAGTGAAAGGCCCTATGGTACTAGAGCTCAATGCTCGACCAGGATTGGCTATTCAAATTGCAAATGGTTGTGGTTTACTCCCTCGCCTTCGCCATATTGAAAATATCGGTACTTCAGCACATACGCCAACACCTGAAGAGCGTGTCGCTTATGCTGCTCACCAGTTCGGTGTCAAACCTAAGTTTTAATCTTCTCGGTTAATATCTTTTGAAAGCCCTGTCGTGTTATGACGACAGGGCTTTTTTATTTTTATTAATAGAATAAAAAAATTAAAGCTCTTGGTATTGATGTCGATATAAAGAGTATCAATATGATTAAGGCTTACTTTTCCATGCAACACATTTCTTTAGATAATATGCTGATCAATGAGATCCAGCTCGGTACAGGACTCAACCAAGCGGTTGAATCTGGTCGCCGTGCTGATTTCTCATTAATGCTTGCATTGCTATCTTCTGAATTAATGGAAAATACACCGCAAGATAACGAACCTGAGCAGATTCAAACAGAGCAACAACTGCGTGCTTATTTTGAGCTACCCTCTCCTCAACCGCTGACCACATCAGAGCATTGTTACCAACGCTCTGCGGATCAGGCAAAAGCTTTTCATGAATCAGGTATTGCGAGTACCCGTTTACTACACGGCCTACAACCAACAGCGTTAACATTCCCAGCCGAGAACACCAAAGGATTACCTGAAGATCTCTTTCATAACCTTTCTGTACACGAACGTCGCAAGCTTCCACCAGAAGAGCCTCGCCCTATCTCTGCGTCACCAAAAAACTTATATACTTCGCTTATTCATGCCAAGCGAACTTCTGAGCTTTTTCACGCTGCTTAATGTCCATATAACTATCTGCCAATCCAACAATGATACGCAATAGGTATCTTTGTGAGCGCAATCAAACATTGTCACATCTAATTATTCTATTGTGAAAGCGCTAACTAATATGGTTATTAACTACTTTAGGTCTGATCAGTTAATGCCATATTAATATGATAATTTTTGGATGATACTACTATGCGTATTGATCAATCTGTAATAGTCATCACTGCGGCAGGTACTCTCATCGGTAAAGCCATGGCTCTTCATTTCGCATCATTAGGGGCGAAACTTGCTCTCGTTGATAATGACATCAACAAGTTAGAGGCAACACAGGATGCTTGCTCTCAATTTTCTAGTCATATCAACATCTTTCATTTAGAAGACACCCAACCGCATTCTATTAAACAAGTCTTTACCCATATTCAGCGCCAACTAGGGACTTTTAATGTCCTGCTCAACACATGGCCCAAATGTACGAATACGCCTAGTATTCTTGAACCTAATGCAATTAATGAATTCAACGATGTAATGTGTAACAGCGCAACAACTTTTTTTAGCGTTGGACAAATAGCAGCAACAATAATGCAAGGCAACAAACAACCAGCCGTCATTATTAATTTAGCCCTACAACCATCTAGCCATCACACTCACCTTTCCGATACCAGTAAATCAGTAATACAAGGCTTAACTTTTGGCTGGTCTAAAGAATTATCTTCTTTGAATATCCGAGTAGGTGCCATTATTCCAATTACTTCAGATAAACAGACAATGGTCCATACACGATTACAAGAAGAGATAGTCAGTTGCACGGAATACATTATTACTAATGATTCCTTCAATGGCAGGATACTTGAAGCAGAGTGTTTGATATAAGCATCTATAAGATATAAAAAAGCCCGCTAAGTTAGCGGGCTTTTTTTCAATCAGTGCTCGATATTAAGCTTTTGCTTTTTTACCTTTAGTGGTTTTCACTGGCTCTGATTTTTTAATCACTGTTGTGCCTTCAAACGCTTCACCTTCAATGAAAGGCTTACCGTAGTAAGATGCCATTAGTACATCTTTAAGCTCAGAGATTAGAGGGTAACGAGGGTTTGCACCAGTACACTGGTCATCAAACGCTTCTACCGCTAGCTCATCAACTTTCGCAAGGAAATCAGCTTCTGCAACGCCTGCTTCTTGGATTGACATAGGGATCTGAAGATTCACTTTCAGTTCTTCTAACCAAGTTAATAGACGCTCAATTTTCTGTGCTGTACGGTCACCCGCATGTGATAGACCTAAGTGATCAGCAACTTCAGCATAACGACGACGCGCTTGTGGGCTTGCGTACTGTGAGAATGCTGTTTGCTTTGTTGGGTTATCATTCGCGTTGTAACGAACAACGTTAGAAATCAACAATGCGTTAGCAAGACCATGAGGTACGTGGAACTCAGCACCTAGTTTGTGCGCCATTGAGTGACAAACACCTAGGAATGCGTTAGCAAACGCGATACCTGCGATAGTTGCCGCATTGTGTACTTTCTCACGTGCGATTGGATCATTAGCACCATTTGCATAGCTTGATGGTAAGTACTCTTTTAGCATTCTTAGTGCTTGAAGTGCTTGACCATCAGAGTATTCATTAGCAAGAACAGATACATAAGCTTCTAATGCGTGAGTGACGGCATCGTAACCACCAAACGCTGTTAGCGACTTAGGCATGTTCATCACAAGGTTCGCATCAACGATAGCCATGTGAGGTGTTAATTCATAATCTGCTAGTGGGTACTTAGCACCTGTTTTATCATCAGTTACAACCGCAAATGGTGTTACTTCAGAACCTGTACCAGATGTAGTAGTAATACATACTAGCTCAGCTTTCTTACCCATTTTAGGGAACTTGTAAATACGCTTACGAATATCCATAAAGCGCATTGCTAGTTCTTCGAAATGCGTTTCAGGGTGCTCGTACATTACCCACATGATCTTCGCAGCATCCATTGGTGAACCACCACCGAGTGCAATAATCACATCAGGTTGGAAGCTCTTCATTGCTTCAGCGCCTTTCTCAACAACAGACAGTGTTGGATCCGCTTCTACATCAAAGAATGTTTGAACTTCGATACCTTGTGCTTTAAGCAAAGATACGATTTCATCTGCGTAACCGTTATTAAATAGGAAACGGTCTGTTACTAAGAACGCACGTTTCTTACCTTCTAAATCGCTAAGTGCAATTGGAAGGCTACCACGACGGAAGTAAATTGATTTAGGTAGTTTATGCCACAACATATTTTCAGCTCGCTTCGCTACTGTCTTCTTGTTGATAAGGTGCTTAGGACCTACGTTCTCAGAGATAGAGTTACCACCCCATGAACCACAACCTAGCGTTAGCGAAGGCGCAACGTTAAAGTTGTAAAGATCACCGATACCACCATGAGTTGTTGGGATATTTACAAGAATACGTGCGGTTTTCATTTTGTCGCCGAAGTACTTAATACGATCAGCGTTAGTATCTTGGTTAGTGTATAGGCCTGATGTATGGCCGATACCACCAATCTCTACCATTGTTACTGCTTGATCTACTGCATTTTCAAATGAAGACGCGCGGAACATACCTAATGTAGGAGATAATTTCTCATGTGCGAACTCGTCGTCGAAAGAAACTTGCTCACCTTCACCGATAAGGATCTTAGTATTAGCAGGAACAGTAACACCCGCCATTTCAGCGATCTTCGTTGCTGGCTGACCTACGATATCTGCATTAAGGTTACCGTTGATAAGCAGAATTTTACGAACTTTATTCGCTTCATCTTTTGATAAAACGTAGCCATTGTGAGAAGCAAAACGCTCTTTCACTTCATCATAGACTTCGTCCATAACGATTACTGCTTGCTCTGAGGCACAAACAACGCCGTTATCAAACGTTTTTGACATAAGAACAGATGCAACAGCACGCTTAACATCAGCCGTTTCATCGATAACAACAGGTACGTTACCCGCACCAACACCGATAGCTGGTTTACCAGAAGAGTAAGCCGCTTTAACCATGCCTGGACCACCAGTCGCAAGGATAAGGTTGATATCATCGTGCTTCATTAGTGCATTAGATAGTTCTACTGATGGTTGATCAATCCAGCCAATAATATCTTTTGGTGCACCCGCGGCAACAGCGGCATCTAATACTAATTTAGCAGCAGCGTTAGTTGAGTCTTTAGCACGTGGGTGTGGCGAGAAAATAATTGCGTTACGTGTTTTAAGAGAGATTAAAGATTTGAAGATAGCTGTAGATGTTGGGTTAGTCGTTGGAACGATACCACAAATAATACCTACAGGCTCAGCAATAGTCATGGTGCCGAACTCATCGTTCTCTTCCAAGATACCGCATGTCTTTTCGTCTTTGTATTTGTTGTAGATAAATTCAGAAGCGAAGTGGTTTTTAATAACCTTGTCTTCGATGATACCCATACCAGATTCAGCAACAGCTTGCTGAGCTAGAGGAATACGTGCGTTGTTTGCAGCAAGAGAAGCAGCGCGGAAAATTTTATCCACTTGCTCTTGAGAGAAAGTTGCAAATTCTTTTTGTGCCGCTTTAACGCGTGCAACCATTGCATCTAGTTCAGTGATATTTGTAACAGGCATAGTAGACTCCTACCTTAAGATTGAAAACTTTTTAGTAAGGATACGGCTCAATTCCTTTCATTCTTAAAATTGTCGAATTAAGAAAATCACACACTTAGTAAATTACTTTCAAAATTGATTATATTTATTCATATTACAAAAAGATTTGATTTAGATCAGTGTTAGCTCGGATGTTCAAATTACATCTAAAAACCATAAAAAACGAACAATAAATAAACAGATAATCTATAACATCAATGTTTTCACTAACATTTCACATATCAGCGACAATAACCACTCAATTCACAAGGATAAATATTACGTAATAAAAATACATTTACTAGCCCTATATTTATCCACTTGTGATAATTATCACCTTTTCATATGCCATTTGGTCAATATTGAGCCATTAGTCTTGATAAGCATTTCGTTTCAACATAGTAGTTCATCTTTTTAACAATGAAAGTTTATTAATATAAATGGAGAAATATTTCCCTAGAACTAAAAAAGCAGGCTTTTTTTTGTGGTTAGTCAAATAATTTAAGATTAAAATATCACCAAGTAATTAACTGACATTAGTTTTGACTGTCAAAAAACATCACGCATAACCTAACTGTTAAGTTAATAACTCCGCCTTTTTATACGAGGCTTTTTTACTCTGAGATCAACTGTATTGATGAATACTATTCTCATGACTTACACCTAGAAAAACCTAACCGAGAAAATCATGCAAGCCATTGAAATTGGAATATTTTTACACTTTTTTGTCGGGCTTTTTGCAACGGTAAACCCTGTTGGTATTATGCCTG
The DNA here is from genome assembly GCF_002954615.1 of Photobacterium angustum. NCBI lineage: Bacteria > Pseudomonadati > Pseudomonadota > Gammaproteobacteria > Vibrionales > Vibrionaceae > Photobacterium > Photobacterium angustum. The sequence goes on from NZ_MSCJ01000001.1 coordinate 1,869,356, forward strand.
TTTTCGTGTCATTAACAGGTTCAATGACACCTGAAGAGCGTAATAAAACAGCGCTAACAACCAATACCGCTGTTGTTATAATACTGGTAGTGGCTCTTGTTGCTGGCCAACACTTATTGGATCTCTTTAGTATCTCTATTGATTCATTCCGAGTCGCCGGCGGCTTGCTATTGCTGAGTATCGCTTTTTCAATGATGAGCGGTAAGATTGGTGAGGTGAAACAAAATAAAGAAGAGAAATCAGAGTCAGCCATTCGTGAACAAGTCGGTGTGGTTCCACTTGCAATGCCTTTAATGGCTGGACCAGGTGCCATCAGTTCAACCATTGTTTATGGTTCCAAGTATCCAACAATGACATCAACGATTGGCATTGCCATTACCATCGTTGTATTTGCTTTTGGCTGTTGGTTACTGTTTCGCTCTGCCCCATTAATTGTACGCTTCTTAGGTCAAACAGGGATTAACGTTATTACTCGAATCATGGGTTTGATCCTTGCCGCACTTGGTATTGAATTTATTATTAATGGATTAAAAGTGATGCTACCAGGCCTAGTTTAAGCGTCAAAACATAAACACCTCGCTAATAAAAGATAATAATTAAATATAAAGTCTCGATTTTTTCGGGACTTTTTATTATCAATTACCTACGCCCATCATTTACGCACTTACCTAATACTATTTTTGCTATACTAGTCCGCTGATTGATATGCCATACAAAATAATAACCTACTTCTGCGTAAGCTTACGGCTAACTAACACTTAATTATGATTAAACTGACTCTAAGACAACGTCTTTACCAAATTATTTTTGGTACCTCTACACGCGCTGGACAGCTATTCGATATTGGCTTAATAATCGCTATTGTTAGCTCTGAACTGATCCTAATCATTTCATCTGTTGCCAGTATTGAATCAAAATTCTCCACAGCGCTGTTAGGTGCTGAGTGGCTATTTACGATCTTATTTACCATAGAATATATTCTGCGCTTGTATTGTTCGCCACGCCCTCTTGCTTACGCGCGCAGTTTTTATGGCATCATTGATTTAATTGCCATTGTGCCTGCTTACATTTCTTTCTTTGTGCCAGGTTCAAACTATTTACTAATCGTACGTTTAATCCGTGTTTTACGTATTTTCCGTGTGCTAAAACTGGCTAGATTTTTACAAGACTCCAACATCCTTTTACGATCACTTCGCCATGCCCAGCGTAAAATCTTTGTTTTCTTTAGCTCTGTATTAATTCTAGTTACGGTATTTGGCTCGTTAATGTTCTTAATTGAAGGTCCTGAAAATGGCTTTACCAGTATCCCTAAAAGTATTTACTGGGCAGTCGTGACTATTACAACCGTTGGTTATGGCGATATTGTGCCGCAGACCGTGATGGGTAAGGCGTTAGCTTCATTAACCATGTTACTTGGTTATTCAATTCTTGCCGTTCCTACTGGTATTTTGACCGCAGAGCTCAATCAAGAAATGAAAACACACCGCAATCTAAGACGATGCCCGAATTGTGCGACCAGTGGTCATGAAGTAGATGCTGATTACTGTAAAAAGTGTGGAACACAACTCCCTGAAAACATCTAATTATCATTAAATTAAACCATTAGCTTTAATGATTAACCACTTGATCTTTAAGACGTGATCTAATTCTTACTTTTACAAGATAACAATTATTCTCGTCTTATTTGGTCTACCTTTATCTTCATCATTTAGGAAATATTAAAAATTAATGCGATTAACGATATACTCATTACTCTGTAGTTTCATTCTAATATTCAGTGCTTCAGCATCTGCTACGCTAACACTTTTTGAAACAGACCAGCCTGAATTAACCCAAGCAGCAATGAGCATAAATACTGCCATTAATCAGCTACCTGATCAGCATTTGTTCACTCATAACGATGTTAAAGAAGTTAATTCATTACTGTCTAAGACCCTCTCACAACAAAAGAAACATCAAAAGTTACTGGCAACAGCACTGAATGAATACCATAAAAGCGATAATAAAGAACAAGCGTGGGAAAAACTGTCATCGGTTTACAGTTCACTACTGAGCATTAGCCAAGATAAAGAGCGCCTTCTCAATTTAAGTTCATCTGCTATCCAAGATAAGGTGACAGGATTTGGACCTTTTGGCGTTCAACAATTTAAGTTAGAGCTATCAATCACAGCGCTTAACTTACAGTATATGGTCTTATATCAATTACGCAGTTTCCATGATTTGCTAAAAGATATGCTGATCTCACCAGTCCCCATTCTTGTAGTTGCCTTAAAAGTTTTCGGTATTTTATTTTTACTTTCTTGGTGGCAGCGTAATAGCGCACGTTTAATCGAACATTTTAGAGAAACACAGCTCGAACATAACCCGCACCCCAATCTTTTATTTCGTACAATTTGGTATATTAGTCGAGCACACCGTCCAATTGGTTGGTTAATTGCAATCACACTTTCACTCCGTGTTGTTTCACAATTACCAAGCTTGCACCACTTGACCTACTTGGAAATATTCACTTGGTGGATCCTTGGGGGCTCAATTGCAGTGCGATTTATACTCGAGTTTGCGCGTCGTAATAGCATCAATAATAGCGATGCTGAAGTTGTCGCATTACGTCTTTCAACTATTCGCCAATACGTATGGGGATTTATTGCCGCAGGCGTAATTCTACAAATTTCAGCGCGCACACTGGGGCAAGGCACCATCTATGCGTGGATTTGGTCAATTATCTTCTTTGGTTTTATCTTATTAACCTTAATTACGCTTCGTCGTTGGCGACATATCGTCTTTAAGCGTTTAGAAGGCGCGACACATCTGCCCCTTTCTATTAAATGGGCGCTCAATCATAAAGATAAATTATTACTTTCAATTCCAGCAACAGCACTAGGTGCAGCATGGCTTACCTTACGTCGCTTTCAACACACACTGGTTGCTAACTTATCAAAGTACATTTTCTTTCGTCATGCACTCGCCTATCTATTCCGTATTGAAGTTGCTAAACAAACAGAAACCTCTCGCGAACAACTCAATATGGTTCGTATCAAAGGTGCCGCTACTTATGAATATGTAAAGCCAGGTAGTGATGATAGCCAAATCATTGAAGACTATGCGTTAGAAGAAATTAAACAGCTTTCAGGCTACTTATTAACTGATAAACCCGCAGTTTGTGTTGTTTCTGGTGAGCGTGGCATTGGTACAACAACACTTCTTCGACGCTTGTTACACAAAGTTAAAAATGCAACACCGATATACATTAACTGTCCTTATGATGGCTACGCAGAATTACTACAACAGTTCTCTACCGCTCTTGGGCTTGCTAGTGACAGTTGTGAAGATGATATTCTTGAATACTTACGTAACAGTGAAACAACCTATTTAATTGCCATCGATAACGCCCAACGATTGGTGACGCCTAAAGTCGGTGGACTAAAAGATCTAATGAGTATCACTAATTTATTGCGTAAAACACGGAAAAGTCACCGTGCGATTATTGCGGTTGAGAAATCATGTTGGCGTTTTGTTGATCGTGCTCGTGGTGAGCGTTTACTGTTTGATTTAGTCACCTTCATGCCACGCTGGAGCGAACAGCAAATTGGCGACTTATTAAAAACCCGCACCTCTTCCGAAGGAGAATTTGCCATCAGCTTTGAAGGTCTAGTGCTGCCTCGCCAGTGGGATGAAGATGACATCACAGAAGAAGAACGTGCTCAACGAGGCTTCTATCGTATTCTGTGGGATTACTCTGATGGTAACCCTACGGTTGCTGTACGTTTCTTCCGTTTCTCTCTGCAGCGAGATAAAGACACAGATAAAGTACTGGTACGTTTATTTAAAGCACCACAATCTGAAGATTTAGAACAAATGCCAAAGCCGATGTTAGCAGTGCTACGTTCTATTGTGCAGTTAGAGGTCGCATCTCCGCAAGAGCTCTCTGAATGTACTCAGCTCAGCCTTGATGAAGTTATTGGTACGTTACGTTACTTCCAAAGTCGTGGTTTTATTGAATGGTCAGATGATAAAGCGAAAATCTCCGATCACTGGTTCCGCCATATAACTAATGTTCTCCACCGTCAGCACTTATTGGTGAAATAAATGAAGCGTTTATTCTGTCTCTTTAGCCTAATACTTCTTAGTTTTTCACCAGCCGTTTTTGCTGATGACATGCCAAATATTGAAAGCTTTCAACAATTTGCTAGTCTTATTCGTTGGAGTGGCGTGCTCTTTTCTGCATTAACGGTTTGTGCCGCTTGGATATTACTGCGATTCATTCAATCAATTGTTGATGGTATCAGTAGCCAATTTGCTCAACGTCGAATGTTGCTACAAAAGTTACAATCTTTCTTCCAATTCTTCATTTATATGTCGACGGGTATTGCCGTCTTTATGATGAGTTTCCGTGTTGATGATCGTATCTTAGCTTTGATTGGCGGTACTATTGCGGTATCTGTTGGTTTTGCCCTTAAAGACTTGGCAGCCTCGTTCATTGCAGGCTTAACCGTGATGATTGATAGGCCTTTCCAAGTTGGCGATCGTGTAACATTTGAAGGCAATTATGGTGACATTATTACTATCGGTTTGCGCTCTGTACGTATGCGCACCTTAAATGACGATATTATCACCATACCAAACAACAAATTCTTAAGTGAAGTCACCGTCAGTGGTAACTATGGTGCGCTGGATATGCAAGTGGTGATCCCCTTCTATATCAGTATGGATCAAGATATCCGTTTAGCCCGCGATTTAATCCAAGAAGCAGCGTCATCAAGCCGTTATATTCACCTACCAAAACCTGTGACGGTTTTAGTAAAGCAAACGATCACCGATAACTACCTAGCTATCATGTTGACTTGTAAAGCTTATGTGGTTGATACCAAATATGAAAAGTTATTTGAAACTGATATTACACTGCGTGTAATGGAAGAATTTGCACGTAACGGTATTAGGCCACCAGCGATCGCACTCAAAAGTGCCGATGCTTAATTCATATTTTTATTACTGATATAAAAAAACCGAGCACTTAGCTCGGTTTTTTCTTATGGGGATGTAATTACTTACGACGCCATGTTGTGCCTTGTGCACCATCTTCTAAGATAATGCCCATCGCTAATAACTTATCACGAGCGTCATCTGCTGCAGCCCAATCTTTTGCTGCACGTGCATCGAGACGTTGTTGAATCAATGCTTCAATTTCAGCCACATTATCATCTTCACCTGCGCCACCTTGTAAGAAAGCTTCAGGCTCTTGAGATAGAAGACCAAGTACATCAGCAAGCTCACGCATACGTGCACCTAATGCAGAAGCCGTAGCAACATCATCTGTTTTCAAACGGTTAATTTCACGCGCCATATCAAACAGTACTGAATAAGCTTCAGGTGTATTAAAGTCATCATCCATCGCTTCTTTAAAGCGAGTAACGAACTCTTCACCGCCAGCCGCTTCAACTGATGTGTCTAAACCACGAAGCGACGTGTATAGACGCTCAAGTGCAGAACGCGCTTGCTTCAAGTTATCTTCGCTGTAGTTAAGCTGGCTACGGTAGTGACCAGACATTAGGAAGTAACGTACCGTTTCAGGATCGTAGTGGTTTAATACATCACGAATCGTGAAGAAGTTACCTAATGACTTAGACATCTTCTCGCGATCAACCATTACCATGCCACTGTGCATCCAAGTATTTACATACTGGGTGTCGTGCGCACAGCAAGATTGTGCGATTTCGTTTTCATGGTGTGGGAACTGAAGATCTGAACCACCACCGTGAATATCAAAGTGATCGCCTAAGATTGCAGAGTTCATTGCTGAACATTCAATGTGCCAACCTGGACGGCCTGGGCCCCATGGCGATTCCCACGTAGGTTCACCTGGCTTAGACATTTTCCATAGTACAAAGTCTAATGGGCTACGTTTTGCCATATCGATATCAACACGTGCACCTGCTTGAAGTTGGTCAAGATCTTGCTTAGATAGACGACCGTAATCTTCATACTTGCTCACTTCAAACATGACATCGCCATTAGAAGCAACATAAGCAAAACCACGTTCAATTAATCGCTCACAAAGCGCGATAATTTCTGCGATAAACTGTGTCGCACGTGGTTCAACGTCTGGACGTTTCATACCTAACGCATCAAAATCCGCATGCATTTCACCGATCAAACGCTCAGTTAATGAATCACAACTTTCGCCATTTTCAGCGGCACGCTTAATGATTTTATCGTCGATATCAGTGATATTACGAACAAATGTTAAATCATAACCAGAATAGCGCAGGTAACGAGAAACCACGTCAAAAGATACAAACGTACGACCGTGTCCGATGTGACACAAATCGTAGATCGTTACTCCACAGACGTACATGCCTACTTTACCAGGCTGGATTGGGGTGAATGCCTCTTTCTGTCGTGTGAGCGAGTTATAGATCTTTAACATGTCTCTTCATTACTCATAGTAGTAGGATTACAAATTCGAAGGGTAATTACACCTTTTATGCCTTTTGTTGGCAAGGAAAATCCTTTAATGAATGCTATTTTAACCATTAGCCACCGATTAATCGGGTAATGTTTGTCTGAGCAGGCTATGGTAAGTTAATATTCAAGACTTAAAGAAAAATACTCCATTAAAGGAAAAGATCATGATTACCCTTCACACAAATTTTGGTGACATCAAAATTAACCTATTCGAAGACAAAGCACCTCAAACGTGTGCAAACTTCCTTCAATACTGCCGTGATGGTTTCTACAACGGTACTATTTTCCACCGTGTTATTGATGGTTTCATGGTTCAAGGTGGCGGCATGCTTCCTGGTATGGAAGAGAAAGAAACTCGCGCTCCAATTCAAAACGAAGCAAACAATGGCCTAAGCAACAAGACAGGCACACTTGCAATGGCGCGTACTAACGCTCCTCACTCTGCAAGCTCTCAGTTCTTCATCAACGTAAAAGACAACAACTTCCTTGATTTTACTGGTGAAAACATGAGCGGTTGGGGCTACTGTGTATTTGCAGCAGTGGTTGAAGGTATGGATGTAGTTAACAAGATTAAGGCTGTGAAAACAGGCCGTCACGGTTACCACTCTGATGTACCCGTTGAAGATGTTGTTATCGAAAGCGTAACTATCGAAGAATAAGTCTTCATTGATATTAAGGGTGGCATTAGCCGCCCTTTTTCTATTATGACAACACTATTTATTTCAGATCTGCACTTAAGTGCTGAGCGTCCCGATATGACAGCATGTTTTTTGCGATTTATGGCAGAAGACACAAAAGATATTGACGCCTTATACGTGCTCGGGGATTTGTTTGAAATGTGGATTGGGGATGATGAAAACTCGCCTTTTTTACAACAAATCAAACAGGCCTTTAAAGCCCTCACTGATTCGGGGACTCCTTGCTATTTTATCCATGGTAATCGCGACTTTTTAATTGGTAAACGTTTTAGCCAACAAACGGGGGTTCAGTTACTTCCTGAACATTGCGTTGTTGAGCTGTACGGAAAACCAACCTTAATCCTCCATGGTGATACTTTATGCATAGAAGACGAAGCGTATCAACGTTACCGTAAAAAAGTGCATAACAAGTTTATTCAATGGTTATTCTTCCGCATTCCTCTTTCTCGTCGTATTAAAATTGGTGAGAAGTTTAGAAGTAATAGTAGTAAAAATAATCAGATGAAGAGCCAATCCATCATGGACGTCACACAAAGTGAAGTGGTTCGATTGATGCAAGCTTTCCATGTTGATCAAATGATCCATGGTCACACCCATCGACCAAATATTCATTCACTCACTGTTGATAATAAGCCAGCCTCACGTATTGTCCTCGGTGATTGGTATGAACATGGTTCGGTATTAGTCGTTACGCCTGATGGCTATCAGCTAGAAACCCGTAATTTTGATACTAATCAGCAGCAATAAAAAAGGTACGCAATGCGTACCTTTCTTTTTATGCGATCTTTTCTTCGACATTAAATTGCTTGAGCTGTTTTCGGTCAGCCGCCCAAGAACGATACATCGTCAAAGAGGTATATAAAACAACCCCACAAACAAGCCAAGCCAACACTTTCATATCTAGCGATTTCACTAAATATGCTGCAATCACCACACCAATAGGTCCTGTTATTGCAACAGCCACTGACGCTCGACTATTAATTTTATCTCGACGTAAGAAACCACCAGCAGAAAAGAAGCCTAAAAATCCACATGAGCACATCATTACAGGGAACGCAGCAAGTGGATTCATACCTAACATGTAGATCATTGTCATACACGGAGCATATAAACCAATACCAACAGTCATCAGGGCACCAAATAAAAAGTTACCGGCAATACCAATCGCCAATTTCCAACCACTTAACCCTAAACTCGTACCACCTAGTGGAAATAGCTTTAATTGACCCGCAAGCATCAAACCTGCCACCACCAGTAGCGCACCACTCATCACAATACGTATATGTTGACGATCCCAATTAGAGACTAAACTCGCACCGACTGTTGCCCCTAAACACGCTGAAACGACAAGACTTAATAAGGTGACTGAATCTACATTTACTGCAGTCAGAAAAATAAGCGCTTGAACAACGGTAGCTAACACCGCTTGGCAATTCATTGTTCCGGGAAGAACTTGATCATCAATAAGCTTAAACTGTTTGTAGCCTGCCGTCATAATGGCAAAGCTTCCCACTCCTAAAGTGTCACAGAAGTTTGCAAACCCACCAATTAAGGCAATGGGAATAACTCGTGTATCTGCTTCCTGCTTTCGGTTTCTTCGCCATGCCATCACAAGCATAACAATAAAAACACTACCACCAACAAGCAATCCCGCTTGTATCAAGGTAAATATAGACATAAATAGTACAAATACGATTGATAGAAAGTTGAATAGATAGATCAAAAAATTCACGCAAATGGTGAATATTTAAAACTCTGCTATTATGAACTCAAAATATATTACACACCATTTTTATTACACTTAATAGCTTTATTGACTAATATATTGATAATTTGTGCATTTTTAAACCAAATGTAATTTCAATATACTTATGCTTCAATACTTTATTTAAATAGTGTTAAAAACATCACTTTGTGAATTATATAAATTTGATATGCTCTGCTAATAACAACAATACTTAAATAATTTAAATTTTATTTTTTTGGACTTTTCTGTAGATTTCAATGTTCTCATATATTGCTAGACAACCCATTTTAAACAGAAATAAGCAAACCGTTGGCTATGAACTTTTATTTAGGGATGGTCCAGATAACTGCTTTCCAAATATTGGTGATGAACAAGCCACAAACCGTTTGCTTAACGATAACTTTTTCAGTTCAGCTGGAGAAGCGCAATTAACATCTGGCAAACGTGCATTTGTTAATTTCCCTTATAGTTCAATAGTCTCTGGGACGCCTCTTCTTTTCCCAAAACAAAGTTTCATCATCGAAATCCTTGAAAATTGTGAACCTACTGATGAACTTTTTGAAGCAATAAAGAAACTTCATCAAAAAGGCTACACACTCGCACTTGATGATTTTATCCCTAATAAACAATGGACTCGATTTTTCCCCTATATCCATATTATTAAATTCGATATTCGTATTATCAGTATTGAAAAAGCTGCACGATTTATTCAATTCTATAAAGAAAAAACAAAACTACGTTTTTTAGCCGAAAAAGTAGAAACACAAGAAGAATACCAACAAGCTTATGATGCAGGCTTTGATCTTTTCCAAGGCTTCTTTTTTAGTAAGCCAGAAATGATCCAACGAAAATCATTAAAACCCTCATCTTTAACAACATTACGCTTGTTTAAAGAAATTTGTGTTACTGATGTCGATTTTGACAAAATTGAAGAAATTATTGCTACTGATTTAACCTTATCGTACAAATTACTTCGTCACGTCAATGCGTTAACATCAATGCGTTCAAAGCCTGTTACCTCTTTTAAACAAGCATTAATTTTTCTTGGTGAAGATCAGCTACGACGTTTTGTTACGTTTGTCGCGACATCTCATGCAGTAGAAAATAAACCTCAGTCTCTTTATAACTTATCACTCCAACGTGCACATTTTTGTGAGCAGTTATACCGAACACGAGTCCCCAAAGATAATGGTAATCAAGCCTTTCTTACTGGACTATTTTCCTTATTAGACTCTTTACTTGATCAACCATTAGAAGAGCTAATAGAGCTCCTTCCTTTAAGTGAGCAGGTTAAGTTAGCACTAACTAAACGTGCAGGTCCTTTAGGAGCAATATTAAACTTAACAGATGCTTACGATCAGGCTGATTGGTCATTAGTTAGAAAATACAGCACTGCATTAAAAATCAATGAATCAAGCATTGCAGACTACTATTTAGAGTCAGTAAAATGGTCTACTGAATATGAGCAAACCTCGGCTAAATAAACATGTCTAAACACACATCAATGTGTCCTTGTGGAAGTAATAAGCCCCTTATTGAGTGCTGTAAACCTATCCATCTTGATCATTCAAAAGCACAACACCCAGAACAACTGATGCGGGCACGTTACAGTGCCCATGTACTCGGATTAGTTGATTTTGTCGTCCAAACTTATCACTCAAGTTGTGAAGCGGAACAACACCGCGATGCCATTGCAGAATCAGTAAATTTATCATGGTTAGGATTAGATGTTCTAAACAGTGAAATCGCTGAAAGCGGTGAAGGTTTTGTTGAATTCAAAGCTATGTACAAAGAAGCAGGCAATGAATATATCCTGCAAGAACGTTCACGCTTCTTACAACAAGAAAAAGATAGCAAGCTATGTTGGTTTTATATTGATGGTGAATATCCAGAGCCAGCCCCTGTAGAACAATCAACTTCATCTGTTCCCGTAAAAAGTGCTAAAACTATTGGTCGTAATGACCCTTGCTTATGTGGTAGCGGCAAGAAATATAAAAAATGTTGTGGTTAATACCGCGTTAACATTCCTCTTTCTTAAACCGATCTTAGATCGGTTTTTCTTCTTTAAGTATGCTATCTCACATAAAACTATGTGTTGAGCCAATAATTAATCCCCTTCTTATTTCTTTCGACACAATTAATTTAACCATCTAAAACTCAACAAGTTAGGAAATTTCTTCTTACAATTGTGACATTACCTAAACTATTTTCGAAATGAAAAATAAATCAGATAAAAGGTTAAAATTAATGTTGCATTATCTAACACTCTTAGTTAGTGTGGATAACAAGAAAATAACACCATTATGTATTAACGAGATTTTATTATGCGTATCCAAATGACTAACAATCATATTCATCACCATCCTGACTAGTCTTTCGGGAGGATACGCCTCACCCTGGAAGACAACATACTCTTCCAGTGGTCACAAGGAATAATCAAATTCAGACCCTCGGAAGATACAAGCTTCCGAGGGTTTTTTAATACCAGATTTTGAATTAAGTGAATTAGGACAGGGAAATGACTATGCAAACACAACGATTACGCATTGCGATTCAGAAAAAAGGCCGTCTAAGTAAAGAGTGTCAAACACTGCTTAAACGCTGTGGTGTGAAATTTAACATGGTAGGCGAACGTCTTGTTGTTCACGCTGAAAACATGCCTATCGACTTGCTACTTGTTCGTGATGATGACATTCCTGGTCTTATCATGGATGGTGTGGTTGATTTAGGTGTAATTGGCGAAAATGAACTTGAAGAAGTCAGCCTTGAACGTGCGGCTCGCGGTGAACCATCAGATTACAAAAAACTGCGTCGTCTAGATTTCGGTGGTTGCCGCCTTTCTATCGCGATTGATAAAGATGCCGAATACAATGGTCCTCAAGATCTTAACGGCAAACGTATTGCGACGACTTATCCGCAATTAGTAAAACGTTATATGGATGAGCTAGGCGTTAAATTTAGCACTTGTATGCTAAACGGCTCTGTTGAAGTTGCTCCACGAGCAGGTCTTGCTGATGCTATCTGTGACTTGGTTTCAACCGGTGCGACACTTGAAGCAAATGGCCTTAAGGAAGCAGAAGTTATCCTGCGTTCAAAAGCGGTACTGATCCAATCAACAGAAACGTTAGATGCTGAAAAGCAAGCATTAATTGAACGCTTACTGACCCGTATGCAAGGCGTGATTCAAGCAAAAGAATCAAAATACATCATGCTACATGCACCAACAGATCGCCTAGATCAAATTAAACTCCTACTACCTGGTGCTGAAGATCCAACGGTACTTCCTCTTGCTGAGGACAAATCTCGTGTTGCTATCCATTTAGTGAGTTCTGAAAACCTATTTTGGGAAACAATGGAACAGCTAAAAGAATTAGGCGCAAGCTCTATTCTAGTATTGCCAATCGAGAAAATGATGGAGTAATCGATGAAGACAGTTGTATGGCAATCCTTAAGTGAAAGTCAGCGAGAAAATCTTCTTGCTCGACCAGCCGTCAATAATGGCGCTAATATTAGCGCTATTGTTTCTGGCATTATTAGTGATGTCCGTGAACGTGGCGATGAAGCTTTACTGGAACTGACAGAAAAATTTGATGGCATTCGTCCAGCATCTATCAAAGTCAGTGGCACAGAAATCGATGATGCATGTGCTCGATTAAGTACAGAGATGAAAGAAGCGCTACAACAAGCTTTTGACAATATCAGTACCTTCCACAAGGCACAGAAGCAACCGACACTCCGTGTAGAAACACAACCAGGTATCATCTGTGAGCAAATGACACGCCCTGTGAATTCAGTCGGTTTGTATATTCCAGGTGGCAGTGCACCACTACCATCAACCGTACTAATGCTAGGTGTGCCCGCTAAAATAGCGGGTTGCCAAAAAGTGGTGCTGTGCTCTCCACCGCCTATTGCTGATGAAATCTTATACGTTGCCAAATTATGTGGCATCGATGATGTTTACAATGTAGGTGGTTCACAAGCGGTTGCAGCGATGGCCTACGGCAGCGAAACCGTCACTAAAGTCGATAAGATTTTTGGCCCAGGCAATGCCTTTGTAACAGAAGCTAAACGCCAAGTAAGTAATGATTTTCGCGGTGCTGCTATTGATATGCCAGCAGGCCCTTCTGAAGTATTAGTGATTGCAGATAGCAATGCAGATCCTGACTTTATCGCAGCAGACCTACTTAGCCAAGCTGAGCATGGTCCTGACTCTCAGGTCATTTTGGTTACGCCCGATCCTGTAATCGCAGATAAAACAGCAGATGCTATTCAACGTCAACTAGCTGAATTATCACGTGCAGATATTGCTAAAGAAGCATTAGGCTCAAGCCTGTTAATTGTGGCAGAAACATTACCGCAGTGTATTGCGATTTCTAACAACTATGGGCCTGAACACTTAATTGTTCAAACCCGTACACCTCGAGATTTAGTGCCATTACTAGACAATGCTGGCTCTATTTTCTTAGGTAATTGGTCACCTGAATCTGTTGGTGATTATGCATCTGGTACTAACCACGTCTTACCAACCTATGGTTACACACGTACTTATTCAAGTTTAGGCTTAGCTGACTTTTCTAAGCGTATGACAGTACAAGAGTTATCTGCGGATGGTCTACTGGGTTTAGCAAAAACAGTAACTACGATTGCCGATGCTGAAGGTCTTGATGCCCACAAACGTGCAGTAACAATCCGCGTTGAAAAATTAACGGCTAAGCGTGAGGGATAAATCATGACGATGGCAAGACTAGCACGTAAAACAGTACGTGAATTAACCCCTTACCAATCAGCCCGTCGATTAGGCGGCAACGGAGACATTTGGTTAAATGCCAATGAATCGCCGTTTGACAACGAGTACAGCATTAGTCTTGCTCGATTAAACCGTTACAGCGAATGTCAGCCACCAGCATTAATCAATGCCTACGCAGACTATGCCAATGTAAAACCTGATCAGGTGCTAACCTCACGTGGTGCCGATGAAGGTATTGAACTTCTGATCCGCGCTTTTTGTGAGCCAAACCAAGACAGTATTTTATATTGTCCTCCGACATATGGCATGTATGCGATCAGCGCTGAAACTTACGATGTAAATGCGAAAGTTGTTCCGCTTACAAGCAAATGGCAATTGGATTTAGAGGCCATTTCACAAAACCTTGATGGCGTGAAAATTGTTTTCGTCTGTAGCCCGAATAACCCAACAGGTAACTTGTTAGCACGTAAAGACATTGAAGCCCTGTTAGATATGACAGCAAACTCAGCCCTAGTGGTAGTTGATGAAGCCTATATCGATTTCTGCTTAGAAGAAAGCGCCAGCGATTTACTGTCAAGCTACCCTAATTTAGTCATTCTTCGTACGCTATCAAAAGCGTTTGCACTAGCGGGTTTACGCTGTGGCTTTACGATTGCTAACAGCGATATTATCGATGTTTTGCTTAAAGTGATTGCCCCCTACCCAGTACCTGTACCTGTCACTGAAATTGCAGTCCAAGCCCTATCAGAAGCAGGTCGAGCACGAACAAAATTCCAAGTGCTTGATATCAGTGCTAACCGCGCTTACTTACAAGCGGGTTTAAGCATGTTAGATGGCGTAACCGTATTTGATGGCTACGGTAATTACCTACTGGTTAAATTCCCTAATGCAGATCAACTCTTTAAAGCATTATGGGATAACGGCATTATTTTACGCCGCTCTCCGATTGAAAACTGTATTCGAATCAGTGTAGGTAGCCGTGATGAGTGTGAAAAAACTCTCGCCTTTATTCGTAGCCAATTAGAACAACAATAAGGACGTTGATTGTGAGCAAGGAAAAGATTTTATTTATTGACCGTGACGGCACCTTAATTGTTGAGCCGCCAGTAGACTTTCAAGTAGACCGTTTAGATAAACTTAAATTTGAACCGAATGTGATTCCTGCCCTACTTGCTTTGCAAAGTGCAGGCTACAAACTAGTTATGGTGACAAACCAAGATGGTTTAGGTACAGATAGCTACCCACAGTCGGATTTCGACGCGCCACATAATATGATGATGGAAATCTTCGAATCACAAGGTGTAGTATTTAGCGATGTGCTGATTTGTCCTCACTTTGATAACGAAGGTTGTAGTTGTCGTAAGCCTAAGCTTGGACTTGTCAAAGAGTATCTCCAGCAAGGTCGTGTAGATTTTGAAACATCAGCAGTCATTGGCGATCGGATTACTGATCTACAACTGGCTGAAAACATGGCGATTCGTGGTATCCAGTACAACCCTGAAACCATGAATTGGATGCAGATCTTAACTGATTTAACCACCCAACCTCGTATTGCTGAAGTTGTAAGAACCACCAAAGAAACTGACATTCGCGTTAAAGTGAATTTAGATCAAACGGGCGGTAATACGATTTCAACTGGCCTTGGCTTTTTTGATCACATGCTAGATCAAATCGCCACGCACGGCGGTTTTCAAATGACCTTAACCGTTGATGGTGATTTACACATCGACGATCACCACAGTGTTGAAGATGCCGCACTTGCGTTAGGCGAAGCGTTGAAAAAAGCCTTAGGTGATAAACGTGGAATTGGTCGCTTTGGCTTTAGCCTACCGATGGATGAGTGTTTAGCACAATGCGCGTTAGATCTATCTGGTCGTCCATATTTGAAATTTGATGCACAATTTAGTCGTGATCAAGTTGGTGATTTATCAACGGAAATGGTGCCACACTTCTTCCGATCTTTAACTGATACGCTCGCTTGTACCCTGCACTTATCATCAACAGGTAATAACGATCACCACATCGTTGAAAGCCTATTTAAAGCTTTCGGCCGCACATTGCGCCAAGCGATTAAAGTAGAAGGTAACGAACTACCAAGCAGTAAAGGAGTGTTGTAATGACAGCAACCAATACTCAACAGCGCGTAGTCATTATTGATACTGGTTGTGCCAATGTATCTTCTGTTCGCTTTGCTATTGAACGTCTTGGCTATCAAGTGGAAGTCAGCAAAGATCCAGCAGTTGTACTTGCTGCCGATAAGCTCTTTCTTCCAGGTGTTGGTACCGCCAGTGAAGCAATGCAGAACCTACAACAGCGTGATTTAGTTAGCTTAGTAAAGCAAGTGACTAAACCGTTGTTAGGGATCTGTTTGGGTATGCAGCTACTGGGTAAAGCGTCGCAGGAGCACGGGCAAAATGGCAGTGAAATTATTCCCTGCTTAGATTTGTGTGATGCTTCTGTAGAGAAAATCCAAGCCGAGGGGTTACCGCTGCCACATATGGGTTGGAACACCATTACACCGGAAGATAATCACCCGCTATTTAATGGCATCCCTGCGGGAAGCTATTTTTATTTCGTGCATAGTTACGCCATGCCTGTATTTGATCATACCGCGCAGCAAGGTGGTAAAACCATCGCCAGCGCGCAATATGGTCAAAGCTTTACCGCAGCAGTGCAAAATGGCAATTACTACGGGGTGCAATTTCACCCAGAGCGTTCAAGTAAAGCTGGCGCGATACTCATTCAAAACTTCCTCGAACTATAACGATAACAAAAGGACTTGTTATGATTATTCCTGCATTAGATCTGATTGAAGGCCAAGTCGTTCGTCTATTCCAAGGCGACTATGGTCAAGTAACAGAATACAAAGTCGATCCCGCAGAGCAATTTAATCTTTACCACCAAGCTGGCGCTAACTGGCTCCACTTGGTTGATTTAACGGGCGCAAAAGATACACAAGCCCGTCAGTTATCCCTTATTGAAAAACTACTCAAAAGCACACCAGCCAATGTACAAATTGGTGGTGGCGTACGCACAGAACAAGACGTCGCAGATCTGCTTAACGCAGGTGCTAAACGCGTAGTGATCGGTTCAACGGCAGTTAAACAACCAGAGATGGTTAAAGGCTGGATGGAAAAATACGGTGCTGAACACATTGTATTAGCACTAGATATCAATATTGATGACAACGGTAACCGCATTGTCGCTGTATCTGGTTGGCAAGAAGATTCAGGCGTTACTATTGAGGCGCTATTAGAAGATTTCTTAAAAGTGGGTTTAAAACACGTGCTGTGTACTGACATTTCTCGCGATGGCACATTGGCTGGTTCAAATGTCGAACTGTATGTCGATCTTTGTCGCCAATACCCACAAGTACAATTTCAATCATCTGGCGGCATTGGCTCGCTTGATGATATTGCAGCATTAAAAGGCTCAGGTGTGGCTGGCGTTATTGTAGGTCGCGCCCTACTTGATGGTAAGTTTACTGCCGAGCAAGCCTTTACATGCTGGAACAATTAAGGAGACCACAATGTTAGCTAAACGTATTATTCCTTGTTTAGACGTACGTGATGGTCAGGTTGTAAAAGGTGTCCAATTTCGTAACCACGAAATCATTGGCGACATTGTACCACTGGCAAAACGTTACGCTGAAGAAGGCGCAGATGAACTGGTTTTCTACGATATTACCGCATCAAGTGACGGTCGTGTTGTTGATAAAAGCTGGGTATCTCGCGTTGCAGAAGTGATTGATATTCCGTTCTGTGTCGCAGGTGGTATTAAATCTGCTGACGATGCGAGCCGTATTCTTCAATTTGGTGCAGATAAAGTCTCTATCAATTCACCAGCTCTAGCAGATCCAACATTAATCACCACATTGGCGGATAAGTTCGGTGTGCAATGTATCGTTGTCGGTATTGATTCCTATTTTGATGCTGAAACAGGTCAATATCAGGTATACCAATTTACTGGTGATGAAAAGCGTACCAAAGCAACCCAATGGCAAACACGTGATTGGGTTGAAGAAGTTCAACGTCGTGGCGCGGGTGAAATCGTACTGAACATGATGAACCAAGATGGCGTACGTAATGGTTACGACTTAGAGCAACTCAACATGGTACGCAATGTATGTGACGTACCTTTAATTGCTTCTGGTGGTGCGGGTGAAATGCAGCACTTTAGCGATGCCTTTAAGCTTGCGAATGTAGACGGCGCCTTAGCTGCCTCTGTTTTCCATAAACAAATCATCAACATCGGTGAGTTAAAGCAATTTCTGAAAACGCAAAATGTGGAGATCCGACTATGAGTTTATTAACCAAAATCAATTGGGAAAAAGTAGCCGGACTGATCCCTGCTATTGTTCAAGATAATGCCAGTGGTCAAGTGCTAATGCTTGGCTACATGAACGAAGATGCGCTTCAAAAGACACTTGATACTAAACAAGTCACTTTCTGGTCTCGCACCAAAGAGCGCCTGTGGACGAAAGGTGAAACATCAGGCAATGTACTGCAACTTAAAAGTATTCAGCTTGATTGTGACAAAGACACCTTATTAGTACAAGTCGATCCAATTGGTCCAACGTGCCACTTAAACACGACCACCTGTTTTGATTCTGATGAAAGTGATGCTCAGCCACCGTCACTGGTTTTCCTTCATCAACTTGAGCAGCTCTTGGCTAGTCGTAAAGGTGCAGATCCTGAGTCGTCCTACACAGCCAGCCTCTACGCCCGTGGCACCAAGCGTATATCGCAAAAAGTGGGCGAAGAAGGCGTTGAAGTCGCGCTTGCGGCAACGTCGGGTGACAAAGCGGAATTAGTATGTGAATCAGCGGATTTGATCTATCACCTGCTTGTACTGCTTCAAGATCAAGGTTTATCACTGTCTGATGTGACGAATAAACTGCAAGAGCGTCATAATAAGAAATAATTCAATTGTCAGTTACGATGAAAAAGCCAGCTAAATAAGCTGGCTTTTTGTTTCGCAATAATTACGTATTACTGGATAAAATAAAGAGGACTATCCCTATTATCATTAAATGATTAACGACCTAATGCCTCTTTATAATGTAATCGACATACCGATACGTAACGAGCATTGCCACCAATTTCAACTTGTTCACCATCAGCAATAGCACGACCGGTTTCATCTTGACGGATCACCATGTTAGCCTTGCGACCACAGTGACAAATTGTTTTTAGTTCAACTAACTTATCCGCCCACGATAATAAGTAACGACTACCTTCAAAAAGTTCACCTAAGAAGTCTGTACGTAAACCGTAACATAAAACTGGAATATCGAGTTTATCGACCACTTCCGTTAATTGATAAACCTGCGCTTTAGATAAGAACTGGCATTCATCAATTAATACGCAATCAATTTTACCTTTATCCGATAACGCTTTTAATCGTTCGAATAAATCATCTTCTGCATTAAATAGCTCAGCCTCTTCTTCTAAACCAATGCGAGAGCTGACTTTACCCACACCAAAACGATCATCAATCGCAGCAGTAAAAATAACGGGGGTCATTCCTCTTTCGCGATAATTAAATGAGGATTGCAATAATGTGGTCGATTTCCCTGCATTCATAGCAGAGTAATAGAAATACATTTGGGCCATGAGGATTCCCTAGTAATACGATTGGTTTAAAAAAACTGCGCCGATGCTACAGAAATTCACTCACAATGAAAAGTGATAGACTTAACAAGTACAAATTAGTTACAAAAAAGCCCATACTCTTTTTTATGAAAAGTGTATGGGCTTAAAAGAGCAGAGATAAAATCAGCTTTTTACTGTTGGGACATAAGTACGTCGTGATAACCAAGCAAACAACACACAAACCATAATAAAAGTAATTATAGCCGCGATGAAGGCTACGGGTAATGAATCAGTAATACCTAGCACAAGGAAGCCAATAGTAGAAACAAAGGCGACAGAAACTGCGTAAGGAAGTTGCGTTGCGACATGATCAATATGATGGCAACGAGCACCCGTTGAAGACAATATTGTAGTATCTGAAATCGGTGAACAGTGATCACCAAATACAGAACCTGCTAATACCCCCGCTAGCATTGGTAGCATCAAGGTAATATCGGTTGCCCCAGCTAAATCACCAGCAATAGGTAACATAATGCCAAACGTGCCCCATGAGGTACCTGTAGAAAATGCCATCACGCCTGATAATAAAAATAAGATCATCGGTAATAACATAGGGTTAATATTCCCTTGTACGAGGGTTGATAAATATTGCCCCGTTTTCATATCACCAATAACGCTACCAATACTCCAAGCAAATAATAAAATTAAAATCGCACCAAACATGGATTTAGCACCAATCCATAATGTGCGAATAACTTCATTAAATGCAATACGCTGTCGAATAACAGGAATAATCGCGGCAATTAAGCCAAATAAACCACCAAGACAAAGTGACTTACCGACATCAGTATTTTCAAACGCACCTAGCAGAGCAAAAGATTTACCGTCTGCTGCTAATGCTTGATAGCCTGTAAAAATCATAAAAAAGAACGTGGCAAATATTAAAATAATAATCGGCCAAATTAAATCACCAACTTTACCTTTCGTACTTTCAACAATTTCTAATTCGTCAGTTAAATCTTTTGCTTGTTCATCAACATCACTGCCTTCATCAAATCCACGACAATGCATTGCTGCCATCTCATGTTTTTTCATTGGTCCAATATCCCATTGGAACCAAGACACAACAAAAACCATAGCTAAAGCAAAAATAGCATAGAAGTTCATTGGCGCTAACGTTAAAAAGGCACTTAAAGGTGTATATTCTGTTACCCCATGAGTAACTAAAATACCGCCAATTAATGTAATTATATACGCCCCCCAACTCGATGCAGGCATTAGAACGCACATTGGAGCGGCTGTTGAATCCAATATATAAGCCAATTTAGAACGAGATACATAATAGCGATCCGTTACAGGACGAGCGATAGAACCCACCGCTAAACTATTAAAGTAATCATCAACAAAAATAAACACGCCTAAAAAGGCAGCAAGCAGTTTCGCGCCCCTTTTCGTTTTAATTTTTGTTTGTGCCCATGCAGCAAATGCACGAGTACCACCAGACAATGTTAACAATGCTGTCGTCATGCCTAATATAATGAGGAATAAAACAATACTCATATTCCAGGTGTTAATGCCACCATCAGATATGAATAAGTTTTGTATTGTGTCTCCTAAATAAGAAGCTGAATGATTAAATGAAAAATCATTTAAATAAAGTGCTCCTAATACGATACCCGCACCAAGAGAAACTAACACACGCCGAGAAAGTATCGCTAACCCTAACGCAACAATAGGAGGAATAATGGATACTAATGAATGGGAGTAATCTACTAAATTCATGATCTCAAAGACAACCGAATTAGGTTGGAGATCTACTGGATAACATGGTGGTTAACCATATTTGAAGAACATCTTAGCTCTTCTCTTTCACAG
This sequence comes from Photobacterium angustum, assembly GCF_002954615.1. Lineage (NCBI taxonomy): Bacteria > Pseudomonadati > Pseudomonadota > Gammaproteobacteria > Vibrionales > Vibrionaceae > Photobacterium > Photobacterium angustum. Next base: position 1,890,479 of record NZ_MSCJ01000001.1, read on the forward strand.
TAGCGCTCCATAGTGAATATGATTATATACTATGGCAGTGTTGCACTTATTCAATACAACCCCAGAAAAAGGATTTGACGTCACTCTTACTTCGGCATTAGCTCCTTTCATTAACCGTCATTGGTTTCACCCTCTTGTTAATTACTATTAGATAACGCGCCTCTACCTTACATCAAGGTTGCGATTATTCTACGTAATGTTTCATTATTTGCAACAACATCACGTGAAACATTTAACAACACATCAAATGGCATTGTTTTATAAATAAATCTTATCTAAGTATAGCTTCACCCATTAAATAGTATGAACCTACGAGCAGATATGTTTCATTTTGTAACTATGTAAACATCTATTAAGCATAAATCCGATATTCGTTTTTTTATAAAGATACGAATATCGCTATTATTAACAATTAACAATAAAGAACGTTTAAAGTGTTTTGACATAAAGAATAAAAGCATTACTATTGTAATAAATGATTCGACACTGCTATTATTATTTACAGTTAGTTAAAAATAACAGGAAATATAAAAATGTCTGATGCAATGAAAGCACTTTTAAACCTTCGTAGTCTTCGTGCGCTTTCTCGTGAATATACTTTAGAGCAACTTGAAGAAGCTTTAGAGAAATTAACTACCGTTGTTCAAGAACGTGCTGAAGCTGAAGAAGAAGAACAAGCAAAAGAAAATGAGCGTAATGAAAAATTAGCTCAATATCGTGAAATGCTATTAGCTGATGGTATCGACCCTGAAGAATTGTTAGCAAGCCTTTCAAAAGCACCAAAAGCAAAACGTGCTGCACGTCCAGCTAAATATAAATTCATCGATGAAAACGGTGAAGAAAAAACGTGGACAGGCCAAGGCCGTACACCAAGCGCGCTTAAGCAAGCACTTGAAAATGGTAAATCTTTAGAAGAATTTGAAATCTAATTTCCTGCCATATATTTAAAAAGCTCAACTTAGTTGGGCTTTTTTTATACTTCCATAAACCCAAAATTATAGACACCTATCTAAAAAATATGTTTTAACATTGCTTAAAGGTATATCTAAGTAAACCTTTATTAGTTTTGAAATATATAAAGCACATATCAAAATAAAAAGTCAGGCAGTAGAGCCTGACTTTCAATACAGATAACCTATTATTATGGCTATAACTATTAAATACGATCAGCAAGATGGCTGACAGCTAAAGCAAAATAATGAGAACGGTTCCATTTCATTAATGTTTGATAATTACCGTACACAAGGTAAGTGCGTCCATGTTCATCATCAGGTTGAATTAACCACGCATCAATGTCTTCTTTTGGTAAATTCCCACCACTCATTGTGCGAACACCCAATGTTTGCCATTGCGCCAGTGTTTTTGTCTTTTCTACACCCGTACCTTTTAAATCAGCCGATAATGATGATGGGACCTTAACTTGACGTCCCCAAGTATATTTATCATTCCAACCTGATTTTTTTAGATAATTCGCTGCAGATGCAAAAACATCCGCTTTTGTATTCCAAATATCTGCTTTGCCGTCATTATTACCATCAACCGCAAAGGTTAAATAAGATGTTGGCATAAATTGGCATTGACCCATCGCCCCTGCCCATGATCCTTTCATCTCATCAATTGTAATATGACCTTCTTGAAGAATTTGTAATGCTGCCATTACTTGTTTACGGAATAAGGCTTCACGACGGCCTTCATAAGCCAACGTGGTTAATGCTTCGACAACATGGTAATTACCTTGTAATTTACCAAAATTACTTTCAACTCCCCACAACGCGACAATAAAACGTGGCTGTACGCCGTATTCTTTACCTATACGATCTAACGTTGTTTTATTCTCTTGATATAAACGACGTGCTTGTTTGACTTTCCAATCAGGTACAGCGCGTGGAATATATTGATCTAATGTTAACTTTTTCTCAGGTTGGTTTTTATCCGCCTTTACTGCACGATGAGTAAATGTAATGTCTTTAAAAGCAGAATCGAGAATAGGCTCAGAAATACCATTACTACGCGCCTCTGCTTTTAGCTTATTTATATATGCGTTAAACCCTTCATCAGCAGCAAAAGCTGTTGAGGAAATCCCTAATCCTAAGGCCACAACGGCCGATATAAAACGCTTATGCATAATAACCTTAATTAACTCTGCCGGCTTTCTCGGCTTTATATTGATCCAATAAATTTGTTACTGGCGGTGGAACCTGAAGATAGAAGCCAACGGTCTTTAATGCTTCTTTTACTTTTTCAACATCGGCCAAGGCTAACTTTCTACCTTCTAACTTTATCACCATAACAAATTGCGGTTTACCAAAAGTATTCATTAATACTTCAGGCACATCGGAGAAATCATCTTTCTTATTTACATATAAATATGTGTTATCTTTTTTTAAGCTTTTATAGATTGCACACAACATTTCAATTCACCTATTTGTTAAAGCTTATTCTTTCAGACAGCTATTTTAACGTATCATTCCCCGCTGGTTTATTTTTCACCATACAGGATGAGACTTTTGTCTGAATTTCCAATGTCAAAGCAAGGATAACTTGCCCCTAACTGCTAGGGAATATACCATGCTAGTACCTTTGTGATAATCAACAAGAATGGTTAATTTAAGTATTACCCATAATAATGCCATGACCAAGACAACTGAACTTAAAGGGAGCTCATTTACGCTCTCTGCACTTCATTTAATTGATGGTGATATCAAAAAAGCGACCGATCACCTTAAAGAAAAAATTGAACTCGCACCTAATTTCTTTGCATCAGCTCCCGTTGTTATCGATATCTCTAATGCAGGCAAAGATATTAATTTTGAGCAATTAAAAGTAGCAATTGTCGACGCGGGCATGATCCCTGTAGGTATCAGCGGTTGTAAAGAACAAGCGTTACAAAATCAAGCAAAATCTGCTGGATTTGCTATTATGAATGCCGCACGCACGGTGAAAGAAAAAACAACAGCAGAATCTACTGAAGCAGAGCCATCTTCTCAGCCAGTTCAAGGCCGAGAGTCCGCACTTATCATTCGCACTCCTGTTCGTTCTGGTCAACAGATTTACGCTAAAAATCGTGACCTTATCATTCTCAACCATGTGAGTGCGGGCGCTGAAATTATTGCTGATGGTTGTATTCATATTTACGGTACGTTACGTGGTCGAGCATTAGCTGGAGCGAACGGAGACCTAGAAGCGACAATTTTCTGTCAGAACTTGCAATCTGAACTAATTTCAGTTGCAGGAAACTACTGGCTAAGTGATAACATTCAGGATGAGTTCTGGGGCAACGGTGTTGTAATTTCAATTGCTGATAATACGCTTAGCATCGAGCACCTTGCTTTATAAAAGTTTTAATAAGGAATTTAGTAAATGGCACGAATTATCGTTGTTACTTCAGGTAAAGGCGGCGTTGGTAAAACAACTTCAAGCGCAGCCATTGCATCTGGTCTAGCATTATGCGGTAAAAAAACGGCGGTTATTGATTTTGATATTGGTCTACGTAACCTTGATCTCATTATGGGTTGTGAGCGACGTGTCGTTTATGACTTCGTAAACGTTATCAACGGCGAAGCGAATCTGAACCAAGCATTAATTAAAGATAAGCGTGTTGACAACCTTTTTGTTTTACCTGCATCTCAGACTCGTGATAAAGACGCACTCTCTCGTGAAGGCGTTGAGCGTGTTTTAAATGACTTGGATAAAATGAATTTTGATTTCATTATCTGTGATTCTCCAGCAGGTATTGAAACCGGTGCTTTAATGGCACTTTACTTTGCTGATGAAGCTATTGTAACAACGAATCCTGAAGTCTCTTCTGTTCGCGACTCTGATCGTATTTTAGGTATTCTAGATTCTAAATCTCGTCGAGCAGAACAAGGTAAAGACGCAGTTAAACAACACCTTCTTCTTACACGTTATAACCCAACACGTGTAACTCAAGGTGAGATGCTAAGTGTTCAAGATGTTGAAGAAATTTTACACATCCCTCTTTTAGGTGTTATTCCTGAAAGCCAAGCAGTACTAAATGCATCGAACAAAGGTGAACCCGTTATTTTCGATAAAGAATCTGACGCAGGTATTGCTTATGAAGATACTGTTGCTCGTTTATTGGGTGAGGATCGCCCATTTAAATTCTTAGAGGAAGAGAAGAAAGGCTTCCTAAAACGTTTATTTGGAGGCTAATGTAATATGGCACTGCTTGAGTTTTTCCGCCCGAAAAAGACAACCACAGCGAATGTAGCAAAGGAAAGGTTACAGATTATCGTCGCTGAACGTCGTAGTGCTGGACAACCGGCTCCAGCCTACTTGCCTCAATTAAAGCAAGACATTTTAGATGTGATCAGTAAGTACGTTCAAATCGACCCGAATCAAGTGTCTGTAAACCTTGATCATAAAGAGGAAGATTTATCAGTACTCGAACTTAACGTAACGTTACCAGACGAAGAACGTTAATAAAGAAAAACCCGCAACAGCGGGTTTTTTCTTTTCTAATGCATCGTAATAAATCAATTAGGCTTTTTCGTCTAATAGCGCTAATACACGTTGCTCAAATAAATCACGACGCCAGTTTTTCAACATCTCAGGACGTTTTTCATCTTGACGCTGATATTTCCATGCCCAAGATAACACTTGGTGGATCTGCTTTTTAGAAGCTAAAAACTCAGGCGCTAAGCCGGTCTCTTTTTCAACATCTGTTACAACATCTTTGATGTATTTTACCATCTGCTTATAATGTGGAAAATCAACCAAACGCTCTATTTTCGCGGGATAATCTTGCGCTGCAATACGATCGCAATCGTGCACCATTTTCAATAAACGGTTACCGTGACGTTGGATCTCCATTGGCTCAAAATCTTCTTTCTCAAGCCCAGCTCGTGATTTGATATTAAAACGCGCTAATTTCCATAAATGTAATTCTTTGACAATGAAATTTAATGCAATATCGCGTTTCTGCGCTTCACGTACTCGCCACGCTGCAACTTTTTGCAAAACTGAGAGTTGTTGTGGAGTTAACTGCCATGCGTTTTTAATATCAAGATACGCTTTTTCAGGATCAACGGGCTTAATACGACGTTGCATGACAGATTCGCATTCTTGTTGTAATGCTTCCATGTAACCTCGTTCCTCTACCTTAGCTAATAAGGTTTCAAACAACGGCTTTAGGTAATAAACATCTGCAGCAGCATAATCAAGTTGCTTTGCCGTTAAAGGACGGGCAAGCCAATTCGTTCGAGCTTCACCTTTATCAAGTTCAACACCAACGTATTCTTTCACTAATGCGCCAAAGCCCGTTGAAATGCCATGCCCAAGGAAGGCTGCCATTAACTGAGTATCAAACATTGGTGTTGGTAAGCAACCTGCATGATGCTGGAATACTTCTAAATCTTCACCACAGGCGTGAAGCACTTTAATCACCGATTGATCACGTAACAGTGCCCACAATGGCTCCATGTCTTCCATTTCTAATGGATCAATTAATGATAACTGTTCACCATCAAATAATTGGATTAAACCTAATCGAGGATAAAGTGTACGGGTACGAACAAACTCCGTATCCAGCATGACAGCAGAGTGCGCTCTAGCGGATTCACAACGCAGTTCTAATTGTTCTGTTGTTGTAATTATATCGAAGTTCACATAATACCTTTTAGGAAAAGAGCGGTTACCACGCTCATAAAATAGAGTTAATAAAATGCCGGCTAGTCGCCGGCATTTATAATATCGTGCTGTACTGTTCAAGCAACCTTATCATCACTCAATGACAAGGTTTTTTACTTAACAGTGATTAACAACGCTTATTGTTGTGCTTTTTTATCAGACTCTTCACGCAATACACGGCGTAAAATCTTACCTACATTAGTTTTTGGTAAGTCGTCCATAAATTCAACAATTTTAGGTATCTTATAGCCTGTTAAATGTTGACGACAATGTGCTATCAACTCATCTTTTGTTAGGCTCTGATCGCGTTTCACCACACATATCTTAACCACTTCACCAGACACTTCATGAGCCTGACCGATGGCAGCAACTTCGAGCACTTTGTCGTGCAATGCAACGACATCTTCAATCTCATTTGGGTAAACGTTGAAACCTGACACCAAGATCATATCTTTCTTACGATCAACAATGTGCAAAAAGCCTTCGTCATCAAATTTAACGATATCACCCGTCGATAGCCAACCATCTTCTGTTAACACTTCTTTAGTGGCTTCAGGACGCTGCCAGTAACCTTTCATGACTTGAGGACCACGAACTTGTAATTCACCAACTTCGTCGATACCCACAATATTACCTTCATCATCAACCATACGCACTTCAGTTGAAGGTACAGGCAGACCAATTGAACCGTTATATTGGGTCAAATCATAAGGGTATGCTGCAACCAGTGGTGAACACTCTGTCAAACCGTACCCTTCTAGTAAGTAGTTACCGGTAATTTTCTGCCACTTTTCAGCAACAGCGCGTTGAACCGCCATACCACCGCCAACAGACAGGCGTAAATTACTAAAATCGAGTTCTTGGAAATCTTCATTATTGATCAGCGCATTAAATAAGGTGTTTACACCTGTAATTGCGGTAAATTGGTAACGTTGAAGCTCTTTGACAAAAGTGGGAATATCACGTGGATTCGTGATCAGTAAATTCTGACCGCCCATTTCCATTAATAATAAGCAGTTTACTGTCAATGCAAATACATGATAAAGCGGTAAAGCGGTAACAATGAGCTCACGTCCCTCTGTTAGTACAGGACCATATGCACCTTTCGCCTGCATGACATTAGACACCATATTATGATGCGTTAATATCGCGCCCTTAGCGACACCTGTTGTGCCACCTGTATATTGAAGAAAGGCCATGTCATCGCCAGTAATAAACGGCTTAACATATTGCATACGACGGCCTTTACGCAGTGCGATACGCATTGAAGTCGCATGTGGCAAATGGTACTTAGGCACCATCTTTTTAATGTACTTAACAACGAAGTTAACCAAGGTACCTTTTGGACGAGATAATTGATCGCCAAGGCTAGTTAAAATTACATTTTTAACACCTGTATTTTTAACAACGGCTTCAAGGGTATGAGCGAAGTTTGAAACGATAACAATAGCTTTTGCGCCAGAGTCATTTAATTGGTGCTCTAACTCACGTGGGGTGTATAACGGGTTCACGTTAACCACAACACAACCTGCACGTAAAATACCGAATAGCGCGATAGGATATTGCAGTAAGTTTGGCATCATTACAGCAACACGGTCACCTTTTTGTAGCTTCAATTCATTTTGAAGGTAAGCTGCAAAGGCACGGCTACGCTCTTCCAATTTACGGAAGGTCATAACTTGTCCCATGTTGATGAAAGCAGTTTGATCAGCATATTTACGTACTGATTGTTCAAACATATCAACTAATGATGAATATGCATCCGGATTAATTTCTGCCGGTACATCATTCGGATAGCGGCTAAGCCAAACCTTATCCACTCGCATTCTCCTTATTATTAGACTGCTTTAATACCCATAATAGTGATACAGGTAAATACTGTACGTATAAATCAAACAAGCGTTTATATCTCAACACAGTATATTTAACTTATAATTAACATCTTGCCAAATTAGCTGAGTAGAAACTTTGAACCTACTCATTGAAAAGCGAAGATTAATCTCTCTCGAGGGAAAGAAAAGCCCTAATACAATTCGATACTGTATCTGGCTGTTCTAAATGGCAATGATGTCCCCCGACAACCACTACCTGTGAAAACTGTTGAAACTTAAATTTACCCTGTGGGTCATCACGCAGTTGAGGAAATCCATGACTTCCTACAATTGAATAAATGGGTGCTTCTATCGACGACATAATTGCTTGTGCTTGTTGTTGTGTCATTCTATAGAGTGATTCACAACGAAGGCGATGGTCATGTCGCCAGTACCACAACCCATCACGCTGAACCGTTGCCCGCTTAACAACGGGCTCTAAACATGCCATGGGTAAATCATTAACATTGGCACGTAATTGTAATGCTTCAGTGAAAGAGCTCATTGTTCTTGCTTTACGACGTTCACAACTTTTACGGTATTGCTGTCGGCTTTTAATCCCACGCTTTAACCGCTCAACCGTTTGTTCGGCCTCTTCCACTAATGGCGACAAGCCTTCAATTAATACCAACTTGTCTATTAATTGAGGATAAGCAGCACTATAACAACTGGCAATAATCGCACCTAATGAGTGACCAACAAGACACACGCGCGTGGCGGGAAGCTGCGTTATGACTTGGTGTAAATCATCAAGATAATCGAAAAAATGATAATAGTTATCCCCACTTCGGGCTTGCGATAAACCATGTCCTGGCAAATCAATGGCTACAAGATTAAAATCAGCCTCTAACCGTTGCCAAAGTGATGAAAACGTTGCGGCATTATCTTGCCAACCATGAATAAATAATAAGACAGGTTTGTCATTATCTAATGGTGACGATAATGAGAAATTAGACAATCCCGCTAACTCTAATTCAGCAAGCTTAAATGTTATAGCTTCCATAACTTACATTATCACTCTATCAACCACACGTCCTTGAATACCAAACGGTGGCATAAAGTAATCATCGCCCCAAAACCCACAGTTAATGCCAATACAACGATTAAATCGCATTGGTGTTTCCATTTGAATTTGTTGCTGTACCTGCCAAATTTGCTCACCTGAAACATTTACCACAGGAAAAGTATAATAGTACTGTCCAACTTTTCCTTTTTGCATTCCAGTAAATTGACCTACGACTGTCAGTAAACGTCCTTTGGCATACTCCATAGGATCAAGAAAGCCAGGTACATTCGCAATAAATCTACCTTGGGGTTTACTGTGCAATATTGGTCTACCGTCAGAGGTTAACGGCAATGCGACAATTTCAACGCGTGTTTGCTTTGCTTCATTTTTAATTGAAGCAATGATGCCACCTAACCTGACTTCCTGATGTTGCATTACAGTAGGATGCTCGGCGATAACACGTAAATCCGTGATAGGATTTTTCGTATTGGTCTGCAAGCTGGCTGGAACACTGGCGCAGCCTACCATAAAGATTAATATCAGCCCAAGAAATAGCGTGCGAAACATATAAAACCTCGACATAACTGTTCAATATAACAGCAAAAGTAATTATTTATGCGTAGTCTGCTGACACGTTAAATTAACGCGTTAATGATGAGAATAATAAGGAAAGTATTAGTCGGTTTAAACAACCATATTGATACCGATCAGATCGGAAAGTTGTTCTTTTCTATCATGCAGCATGACATCCATATACATAGATAATGCTTTCTGATGTTTACCATCAGGGCGATCATACTGTAATTGACGATATTCTTGACTCGCCCACTCTGCGTGTTGTGTTGTCGATAACGATGATAAAACAGACGTTGATGAAACCGTATCACTTGAAGTGCTCGCTTTCGTACTAGAGGTCTGTGAGGCTGAACTGAATGGTTTTGATGGTAATGATATAACACCATGATTGATAGTAACCATAATCTCCTCTCATCATCCATTTAAAAAGTTAGGATAAAGAAAAAGTAGCAGCACCTGCCACTACTCTTTATTTAATTATTCGCGACCTGGTAATTTTTTCCATGTCACGGTATCACGTAAATACACAGGACTAGCTACTTCTGCGCTAACACTTTCACCACGAGCAAAAGCAAATTTCGCTAGGTGTACCATGTCTTGTGAATCAGGATATAACACCGAGCCCTGCTGCATTTCAAAAGGCAGCTTACCTAGAGTATCAACATACACTTCCCAAGCTGTACCCGCTGTTAACCAAATTCCTGATTCGGTCTGAACAGATTCAACTAGAGCCTCAGGTACAATCACCTGCTCTGCACCGATAATTTGCCAGTCACCATCTGTTTTACGCTGATACTGACCCCAATAGATTTCGCCCATACGAGCATCAATAGCAGATAATACATTGTCAGCTTGATGGACACGGAAAGTACCTTGCGCCATTGCAGCTAATGTTGACACGCCCACCATAGGTAAATCGGCACCAAACGCTAAACCTTGCGCAATACCAATGCCGATACGAACACCAGTAAAGCTACCAGGGCCTTGGCCGTAAGCCAATGCATCGAGTTGGTTTAGCTTGATACCGGCTTCAGCCAGAACAGTATCTACCATAGGCAAAATTTTTGTTGTGTGCTCACGTGGCGCATATTCACAACGAGAGATAACTTCGTCACCCATTAATAGGGCAACAGAACAATTTTCAGTTGCAGTATCAACTGCCAAAATTTTGGTGCTCATTCAAGCCTCTGAATGTTGGTTGTCATCTTCAATAACGTTATTGTTATTAATAGTAGACAAAAAGTCACTAACCCCTTCAACACTACGTGTACGAGGGATAGGTGGTAAACTTCGTAAAAATACAGCGCCATAATGCCTTGTTACTAATCGGTTATCACAAATGATCAATGCGCCTTTGTCTTTAGTATCACGGATCAAACGCCCAACACCCTGCTTTAAAGTGATCACCGCATCAGGTACTTGGACATCGGCAAAAGGATCACCACCACGCATACGACAATCTTCAATACGTGCTTTTAATAATGGATCATCTGGTGCTGTAAACGGTAATTTATCAATGATAACACAGCTAAGGGCTTGCCCTCTAACATCAATCCCTTCCCAGAACGCCCCCGTTGCCACTAATAATGCATTACCATGAGCCAAATACTCATTAAGTAGCTTTTGTTTCGTTGTTTCACCTTGCGCTAACACGGGTAAACTCAGCTTCTCACGAAACCCTTCTGCAAGATCGCGTACCATTTGATGTGAAGTACACAAGAAGAAACAACGACCATTATTCGCTTCAATCACAGGCGCCAACATCTCAACCAATTTGTTAGCGAGACCATAACTATTAGGCTCTGGCAAATGGCGAGGTACACATAATAGCGCTTGCTCGCTGTAATCAAACGGACTTTCAAGCGAGAATTGTTGCTTTGGCTCTAACCCTAAGCGATGACTAAAGTGGGTGAAATTCTCATCAACTGCTAAGGTTGCTGAAGTGAAGATCCATGCCCCTTTTTGCTCAGCCATTTGCTCTTTAAATTTATCTGCAACAGAGAGCGGCGTGATATTTAAACTAAACTGGCGCGGTGTACATTCATACCAATAGGAATAGCCTGTAATTGCAGTATCTGATACTCGTTTTAGTTTGGCTTTTAGCGTTGCTGCACGTTCAAAGGCAGTATCTAATAACTGGCTTCGACCTAACGCCAGCTTAAGTACATCGTAGGTAAGATCTAATGCATCTGATAATCGAGTTAATTCCCGTTGAACAGCGGGTGTTTGCGATGCTTCTCGCCAATTTCCTCGAAACCCGGGATCACCTAAAATAATCCGCATTTCAAACGCAGCTTGCTGTAACCTGTCTGCCGTTTTTTGCAGTTGGCGCATATCACGTGCTTCTGTGCGATAACCAATATCAATATCTTTCGCGAGTTCAATTAATTGTCGACTGGTTAGGCTCTGACCAAAGTACTGACTGGCAATATCAGGCATTTGGTGGGCTTCATCAAAGATAAATACTTCAGCTTCAGGAATTAATTCACCAAAGCCGTTTTCTTTAATGGCTAAATCTGCCAAGAATAAATGGTGATTAACAACAACTACATCAGCTTCCATTGCTTTGCGGCGAGCCTTAACGACAAAACAATCATCATACGAGGGGCACTCACGGCCTAAGCAGTTATCATTGGTCGAGGTAATTAATGGGATGACAGGGCTATCTTCTGCAACATCTTCACATTCACCAAAATCGCCGCTTTTCGATGATGAGGACCATTGTCGAATTTTAACCAACTGTGTTAACAACGTAGGATCAGATTCCACATCATGGCTTTCTATCACTTGGCGATTCAAACGATCCACACACAGATAATTTGCTCGCCCTTTCAGCAATGCGACACGCCCCGTAAAGCCAATCGCATCAGCCATTAATGGCAAATCACGGTGAAATAATTGCTCTTGAAGGTTTTTAGAGCCTGTACTAATAATGGTTTTTTTGCCACTCAATAGTGCTGGGATAACATAAGCAAATGTTTTTCCTGTCCCCGTTCCCGCTTCAACCACCAGCTGAGATTCACTCTTGATCGCATCAGCCACTGCATTAGCCATATCAATTTGAGGTTGGCGAGCCTGAAAACCAGGGATGGCTTTATCTAATGCGCCACCAGAGGCAAAAAACTTCGTTATCATTTATTTCGCACTATTGGTTATATATACAGTATTCATTATGCCAATTATCCTAGTACTCGACTAGTCTTCTATCCATCGATTACAAAAATTAACGGCATCACTTTCTTATTAATAACATCACCTAACAAATAAATACTTTGACCATAAGGTTAAATCTAGGTAATAGTTAATTAAGATCTTTGTAACACGCAATGTATTATATGCGTGAATCGCAGTCAGGAAACGACATGGAAAAGAAAACACTCCTCACGGAATGCCCAGATGAAATGGGACTAATCGCCAAAATTACCAACATTTGTCATAAGCACCAACTAAATATTATCAACAATAAGGAATATGTTGATAATACGCATAATCAATTTTTCATGCGTACTGAGCTTGAAGGCTATTTTAATGATACAACCTTTCTCGCAGATATTGATCATGCTTTACCCAAAGGTAGCAAACGCCGTTTAATCAGTTCTGATCGCAAAAAAATCGTCATCATGGTGACAAAAGAAGCGCACTGTTTAGGTGATATTCTAGTTAAAGCCTTCGATGGATCATTAGATATCGACATTGCTGCGGTTGTCGGTAATTACGACACCCTACAAGGGCTAACGGAAAAATTTGATATTCCATTCCATCATGTTTGCCATGAAGGATTAAGCCGTGAAGAGCACGAACAAAAACTATTAGAGGCGGTACAACAGTATCAACCAAATTACGTAGTACTGGCGAAATATATGCGTATTTTAACGCCTAATTTTGTCGCACAATTCCCTAATAAAATCATCAATATTCATCACAGTTTCTTACCTGCATTTATTGGCGCCAAGCCTTACCAACAAGCATTTGAACGTGGTGTAAAAATCATTGGTGCAACCGCACACTTTGTAACTAACGATCTTGATGAAGGGCCAATCATTACCCAAAACGTCATCCCTGTTGATCATAGTTTCAGTGCAGTTGAAATGGCAAAGTCTGGTCGTGATGTAGAAAAATCTGTACTCAGTAAAGCATTAGGCCTTGCGGTAGACGATCGTATTTTTGTCTATGGTAACCGGACGGTTATTTTATAATCAGGAAAAGACACTATTAACCAAGCGAGCGTAGTAATCTTTGGGGATTACTACGCTTTTTATTATTCGTATTTACAGCAACTAGGCTTGTTCACTTTCTAATACTGCTTTTAATGAGTGTCCATGTAATTTAATACATACCCCATCACGTTTAAACGCAAAAGTAGGATTAGCTAAACGCTCATCTTCACCTGATGGTGAACTGGCTTTTACTTTAATCCCCTTCGCATCTAACCCATCCCAATCTAATTGTGGTAATTTTTCTAGTAAATCTGCTTTTAATTCTTCAATCGTTTTGGCACTGGATGGCACCACAAACTCAATATGCTCCCACCCCTGTTGCGGATATACTTTATCACTCGGATAAGGCAACTCTAACGCTTCAATTTTCCAACCATCTACAGCTAATGGCTGTTCAAACCCAATAATCACAATGGGACGACCATTGATCATATTGTTAGACCACTCTTCACCGTAACTCAGCCATGCCAAATGTAACTGATGCGCCACGTCTTGATCATTGACACGTAATGCGATGTGATCGGCTTGGTATCCAGCGAGTGAGATCCCTAAATCATCAATCAATGTATTAATCGCTTTCATAAACTCAGGTAACTGCGCAAGCATCTGCGTTGGATGAAGATTATATTGTTCAAGCTTGTGCATAGATTTATCCCATTATTGACAGCTATAACTATAATTAGACGGAGTGAATAATTATCCATTTTTCGTGATTTAATGAAACATGAATTTAACGCACTCTCTTTTCAATACAATAGCGTGTTACACATTATTTACCCATAACAAAAAAAGTTTAAAAAAAAACGTAAACAATAGGTTTTTCCAGTTGCCAAAGTACCTCCATCTGTGGGTATTATTAGGACAATACCTACTGCGTATTCAAGACTTCGGTGCATATTTAGATATTCGCGACCCCGTCAAAAATACTCACGTTAAACACTTGATTTATTTATGTTGTCATTTTGTTTTATTTCGTGATTATTTTTGACGGTGATCTTGTGATACGTAGACATTTTTGCCTTTTATTAATAATTGGCGTTACAAATGATTTAAGGATCAGCGTGTGAACATTCAAGCACTTATTAACGATAAAGTATCTCAGGCTTTAGAAGCCGCTGGCGCACCTGCAGGCAGCCCAGCCGCAGTTCGCCAATCAGCTAAAGCGCAGTTTGGTGATTACCAAGCGAACGGTGTTATGGGCGTAGCAAAGAAGCTAGGTACTAATCCACGCGAATTCGCACAAAAAGTTATCGACTGCTTAGAGCTAGATGGTATTGCTGAGAAAGTTGAAATTGCAGGCCCAGGCTTTATCAACATTTTCCTAAACAAAGCATGGTTAGCTGAGCGTGGCGAAGAAGCACTAAAAGATGAGCGTCTAGCCGTTAATACTGAAACAGCACAAAATATTGTTGTTGACTACTCTGCACCAAACGTTGCAAAAGAAATGCACGTAGGCCACTTACGTTCAACTATCATCGGTGATGCTGTTGTACGTACACTTGAATTCTTAGGCCACAATGTTATCCGAGCGAACCACCTTGGTGACTGGGGTACGCAATTCGGTATGCTTATCGCTAACATGCAGCGTAAAGAGCAAGAAGGTACTGATGTTTCTATGGACATCAGCGATCTTGAAGGTTTCTACCGTGAATCTAAAGTACTTTATGATGAAGACGAAGAATTCGGTAAAACAGCACGTAACTTTGTTGTTCGTCTACAAAGCGGTGATGAGTACTGCCTTGAGAAATGGAAGCAACTTGTTGCCATTACACTTAAGCAAAACCAACGCAACTACGATCGTCTAAGCGTGTCACTGACTGATGACAACGTAATGGGTGAATCTATGTACAACGACATGCTACCTGGCGTTGTTGCAGATCTTAAAGAAAAAGGTCTAGCTGTAGAAAGTGATGGCGCAATTGTTGTTTACCTAGACGAATACAAAAACAAAGACGGCGAGCCTATGGGTGTGATCATCCAGAAGCGTGATGGCGGTTACCTATACACAACCACTGATATCGCTTGTGCTAAATACCGTTACGAGCAACTTCATGCTGATCGCGTACTTTACTTCATCGACTCACGTCAGCACCAACACCTAATGATGGCTTGGGAAATCGTACGTAAAGCGGGCTATGTGCCAGAGAGTGTATCTCTTGAGCACCACGCATTTGGTATGATGCTAGGTAAAGATGGTCGTCCATTTAAGACTCGTGCTGGCGGTACTGTTCGTCTTGCTGATCTTCTGGATGAAGCTGTTGAGCGTGCTAACAAGCTAATTGAAGAAAAGAACCCAGAACTAAGTGCTGAAGAAAAAGCAAACATTGCACAAACTGTTGCAATGGCTGCGGTTAAGTACTCTGATCTTTCTAAGCACCGTACGACAGATTACATCTTCGACTGGGACAACATGCTAGCATTCGAAGGTAACACTGCACCATACATGCAGTACGCATACACACGTGTAGCATCTATCTTTAAGCGCGCGAATGTTGAGCTTGCAGATCTTACTCACCCAATCGTTATCACTGACGAAAAAGAGCAAGTACTGCTATCTAAACTTCTTCAATTTGAAGAAGCGGTACAATCTGTAGCACGTGAAGGTCAACCACACTTAATGTGTACTTACCTATTCGAACTTGCAGGTATGTTCTCTAGCTTCTACGAAGCATGTCCAATTCTTAATGCTGAAGAAGATGTTAAGCAAAGCCGCTTGAAGCTTGCATTGCTAACATCAAAAACTATCAAGCAAGGTCTAGACCTACTTGGTATCGAAACACTAGAGCGTATGTAATCTACATCCCTCTTAATATTAAAAAGCCTTCCATTTGGAAGGCTTTTTATTTTCTGTTTATCGCACTCTGAAATATGTTTAGAAATTAGGCTCTGTAAATTAAAACATAACCAAAGATTCAATAGTTAGATCTCTTTATTGACCAAATCGCTGACCGCCTTGGTTCAACCACATCAATTCACCTTGCGTAGAAAGTCGTCCCAGCACCGCATTGCGATATGGAAAACGTCCAAATTGCTTAATCACGTCATAATGGCTTCTCGCATAATTATAAAAGCCATCAAATAGTTCACGATTATTCAAAGAAGTAGATTCTCTTAAATGTTGAAAGCGAAACACACTCTCTTCTTGATCTTCCAAATCTTCTGCATGTTCTAACGGTAAATAGAAAAATACGCGTTCAATTGGCGATAAATCTACATCTTGATTCAATGCTAAACCACGTTTACACAATGCTAAGGCTAATGAGTCATAACGAAATGCCGCACTCAAGCCACGGTAGATGTTGCGGCTAAATTGATCGAGTAAAATAATCAGAGCCAAGCGACCATGGGCCGATTCACACCAATGATTTAACTCCCCTTTGCCAGCCTTACTCACCCAAGATTGAAAGTGGGTTTTAATGTAAGCATCAATCTCTTCACCACCTAGAAACCAAAGCGCATGTTTATTTTCTTTGGTTACTTCACCCTCTAACTCGCCAAACCAATAATCGAGTATAAACTGATATTCGCTTGCCATAAGTTGCCTCACAATAATTAGAACTCTTAACCAAATGTTAGAGAATACGTTAAGGATAATACCAATCGTTTTAAATTAGGCATACTATGATAAATAATGCTCTGGCTTGTGAGCCATAATGTACTGTGAAGGAATAATTACATGCGTTTCACTCTTCATCCTCGCCTACAATCTGATACCACTGTACTCGGTGATTTTCCGCTTTCTCGTGTTTTATTATCTAAAGAAGCGCTGGGGCCATGGATTATCTTAGTCCCTCGTGTTGACGAGTTACGTGAGATCCACCACCTACCTGAACAAGACCAATACCAACTAATGCGTGAATCAAGTGCCGTAGCCACATTATTAGAAAACGACTATCAAGCAGAAAAGATTAACGTTGGTGCATTAGGTAATCTTGTGCCTCAGCTTCATTTACACCACATTGCACGCTTTAGTCATGATATAGCATGGCCTGGACCAATTTGGGGAAATACAGATGGTACTCAACGCAGTGAAGCTCTACAAGCAGCACTCGCTGATGAGCTTCGCGAAGAGTTAAGTCAGGTTAAAGGCTTTACAGCAATCTCTAATTAGCATTAAAAAAGGCAGCTTAATTAAGCTGCCTTTTGATTTTATTGCCTTCTATCGCATTACCGTTATCGATAATTCGTTAACGGATAAACAACGGTACCAAATCTCTTTCGCTGGTTGGCAACAGTCTGAACTTTCACAGCCAACCAATTCTTTTCCAACCGAACCTTTACGAATCCATACATCAAGCATTGCTTCTACACCATCTTCAGACATCCCAAAGTGATCAGAAAGTTGCTTGCGACTCACACGTCCATGTTGTTCAATATATTGTTTTAGCTGCTGTAAGATCATTCGACTAATAACCCTTCAATTTCAATATTTTTTTGCTTTTTACCTTCTCGTTTCAATAACAAGAAGAGACCACCATTAATCAAGATAAAGAATGCTATCCAGAATGCACTAGTTGCAGGGTGATCAACAAAGTGAGCAATTTGGTAGAACCATGTTGCAAATGAGTAAGCAAGTAACATTGTCCAACCAGCAATAAACCACGCAAACTTCTGACCAAACTCTCGAACATATGCTCCCATTGCCGCAGCACATGGCGTATACAGCAGAATAAAGATCAAATAAGACATTGCCGCAGCACCACTCACAAAGTGCGCTTGAATATTACCAAAGACAGATTGATTCACACCCTGTTCTTCGGCAACGGCCGTTTTATCTTCCAAATTACCTACTTCAATGCCTAATGGATCACTAAAGCTTAACGCTGCTAAATTATCACCAATTGACTCGACAGCTTCTTTTAGGCTCCCAACCAAATTGTATTCTTCATGACTGTCATCAGTAGCGGGTGCGTATAAACTGTTTAGTGTACCTACGACTGCTTCTTTAGCAAAAATACCGGTAATAATACCAACCGTTGCTGGCCAATTATCAGCTTTTACACCAATAGGTTCTAATACTGGCGTTACAACTTGTGCGGCTTTTGAAAGTACAGATTTAGACGTATCTTCATTGCCAAATGAGCCATCAGTACCTAACGAGTTAAAGAAACTTAATACAGCAACCACTACAACAATTGTTTTACCAGCACCAAAAACAAAGCGCTTTAGTTTTTGCCATGTTTTTATCACTACATTTCGAATTGTTGGTAACTCGTAGTTTGGCATTTCCATAATGAAGCTATCGCTTGACCCAGGGTATAAGGTCGAACGTAGGATCAAACCAGTCATAACAGCTGCGGCAATACCTAACAGATATAATGAAAATACAACGTTCTGCCCATTTTCGGGGAAGAATGCTGCTGCAAATAATGCATATACAGGTAAACGTGCACCACATGACATAAAGGGTGCCATTGCTGCAGCTAACTTACGCTCACGTTCTTGTTCAAGAGTACGTGTTGCCATAATAGCAGGTACGTTACAACCAAAGCCAAGTACAAGAGGGACAAAGGCTTTACCGGGTAGACCGACCTTTTGCATGACTTTATCAAGTACGAATGCAGCACGCGCCATATAGCCTGAACTTTCTAGCACAGCAAGGAACAGGTATAAACAAGCGATCACGGGAATAAAGGTTGCAACCGTTTGGATACCACCGCCAATACCATTGGCTATAATCGTGACTAACCAAACAGGTAAATGATCATCTAATAAATGATGTCCACCATCGACCAATAGTGCGCCAAAGCTGATATCAAAAAAGTCGATAAATGCACTACCGATATTTATAGCAAACATAAACATCACGTACATTACGAAGAAAAAGAATGGAATACCAACCACGCGGTTTAATAAAATACGGTCAATCTTATCGGTTAAGCTATTACTTAAACGACCTTCTTGACGGCGTACTTTTTGGCATAACTGATGTAGAAAAGTATAACGCACATCAGCGACTTGAATATCAGGGTCAACAGTCTCTAATAAACGGCTACGAGCACTACATGCTGTAATTTTATGTTCATCTGACAGCGTATTAATAACGAGAGTATCATTCTCTAATACACGTATAGATTGAGCGCGTGTATTGAGTTTCTCATTCGTTTTAAATAAAGGTTTAAGCTCTGTAACAACTTGTTCAAAGTCTTTGCCATAATCTAATTCAAACTCATTAACGACAACACCTTGTGTCAGCATCTTATGTAGCTTGGTTTTAAATTCAGCAATACGCTCCATATTATTAGCAGATAACGCTAATACAGGGCATCCTAATGCTTTTTCTAACGCTTTAATATCAAGTAACTGACGCTGACGCTTCAATACATCCATCTTGTTAAGCACAACCACCATCGGGCGGCCTAACTCACGAAGTTGAAGTGTCATATATAAACTACGCTCTAGACTCGATGCGTCAACAACGTTAATGATAACGTCAGCAGGCGTAGTTAAAATTGCACGTGACGCGATTGCTTCATCAAGGCTATTCGCATCGTTTGCACTATCAAGGTTATAAATACCAGGTAGATCTGTCAGCGAAAAATCATCACCATTGTGTTGGTAACGACCTGTTTTTTTCTCAACCGTTACACCAGCCCAGTTACCGACTTGCTGTTTAGCGCCGGTTAAGCCATTAAACAACGTTGTTTTACCACTGTTCGGGTTACCAACAGTAAGAATATTATATTGCATTACAGTGCCTCAACCTCGATGTTTTCTGCAATTTGCTTACGTAAAGCGATATCAACACCACGTACACGCACTTGAAGCGGATCACCTAACGGCGCCACACGAACAACGGTAATTTCTGTACGAGGTAGTAACCCCATAACCATCAACTTTTTTCGCGTCGCTGAGGGTAACGCAGACATATTAATGACGGTCCCACAGTTTCCGCATGACATCTCTGACAGCTTCATAGTAAATCGTTACCTTAATAAGAATTATTAGCATTTCTGGTTTGAATTTTACATATTGATACATTTCATGTCTTGTCATAAATCAAAAAAACATTTGTTTTTTGACATTATATTGCTTAAAAGCGACATTAAATTGCCAAAAAAGAACAGAAATACAAACACTTAATTCCTCATAGGGATAATTTGTCAATTTTTAGTTAATTTTAAAAAAGTTTTTGATTAGTTAAATTCAGTGAGAAAAACCATAAAAAAAAAGCGCACGATATGTGCGCTTTTTTTACGATTAAACAACTTAGCTCGATATTACATCGTTAAACTTATTTTTATAAAAGCTAACTTGTTTCATGAAATTTTTACGTTCTTTACCATAGAGTGGATCGGCTTGTGGCAAGGATACTTTCATTGCGTCAACAGGACGACCATTTTTTATCAATTCAAAATGTAAGTGTGGACCTGTTGAGCGTCCGGTATTACCACTTTTAGCAATACGTTGTCCCATTTTAACTTTATCGCCCACCTTCACTTCACGTTTACTTAGGTGTAAATAACGTGTCATGTATTCTCGGCCATGCTTAACGACAATATAGTTACCTGCTAATGGATGGTAACGTGATTTTACAACGACACCATCACCTGCCGCCAAAACAGATGTACCAATCGGAACCGCAAAATCGGTACCGTTATGTGGGGATCGACGTCCAGTAACTGGGTGTAAACGATTTGGGTTAAAAGATGAGCTGATACGGTAACGTTTCGATGTGGGAATACGTCTAAATGCTCGGTTTAAACTGTGGCCACTACTGTCATAGAACTGATCATCATCACCTCTAATGATAAAGGTTGAATTCTTACCATTCGCTGATTTGTAGTAAAAAGCATTAACATCACCTTTACCCACAGCCTTACCATCAATAAATTCTCGATCAATACCTACAGCAAAACGATCCCCTTTACGTGCTTCACGCCCAAGGTTAAATTTCCATTGTAAGGCTTTAACTAATGTTTGGATCTGAGTCGGTGTTAGGCCAGCTGCTCGAGCTGAATTATAAAAACTGCCATTTACACGACCGATGAGAGTAACGGGTTTCATCTCACCTTTTTTAACTATCTTTTTATATACATAACCTTTTTTCGATAGTGTAAAGGCATCCGTCTCTTTTTTACTGCGGATAATTTTAAGTTCTGTTAATTTTCCATCATCATCAACTTCCCACTCCAGTGTTTGTCCAACACGCAAATTCTGTACTGACTTATTAGCATCAATTAAGCGGTACATATCTGAAATAGGCAAACCATACTGTGAAAAGATAATCCCTAACGTTTCACCCGATGCCACTCGATGTTTGTGCTCAACTTCAGCTTTTGCATCATCAAGTTGTTGCTCTATTTCATCTTTTGGCGCTTGGAATTCAGGATCATTTTGATCGAGAGACACACCTAAGGGCTCACTATCTTGTTCAGATAATAAATCCAATTTAGATGGCAATGTGACATCAACACGCTTGTTAACGCTTGATGATGGGAAAGTTACTTGTGGTTTTGATGGCTGCCACATTATGGCAGCCATCATAAGCACAGAGGTGGAAACTAACGCAATTTTGTGCTGACGCGGCAGCTCTTTAATAGAAGTTGCTGCCGCTTGATATAATTTCATTTTCTATTTTAAACACTTGGTAAAGCTCTGTCCGAGTTCCTTAATAAAACGGACGTATCCTCCCTTACCCACTTCGACATTTGTCGCCATTGGATCAAGGGTTCCTATGTTTACCTCTGTGCCTTTAGTTACACTATCAACAACTGCCGGTGAAAACTGCGGCTCACTGAATACACAATAAGCTTGCTTATCTTTTAATGATTCACGAATCGCGATCAGAGTTTTAGCACCTGGCTTACGGTCAGGTTCAACAGTAAAATGCCCTAAGTTATTCAGACCAAATTGATGTTCGAAATACCCATAGCCATCATGAAAAACAAAATAACCTTTATTTGAAACAGGTTTTAGTTCCGCATTAAGTTCACTGACAGCTTGATTAACTTCAGTGGTAAACGCTGAAAGATTATCGAGATAAACAGTTTTATGCAATGGATCATGTTTAATCAATGCTTCCGTGATCACATTTGCGGCTTCAATTGTCTGTTTTGGCCCCATCCAGAAATGCGGATTGAGTCCAGAATGGTTATGGTGATGTCCAGCATGGTCATCATGAGCGTCGTGACCAGCATGATCGCCATGGTCATCGTGAGCATCGTGACCGTCATGATCGCCATGGTCATCGTGATCGTCGTGACCAGCATGATCGCCATGGCCGTCGTGATCGTCGTGACCAGCATGATCGCCATGGCCATCGTGATCGTCGTGACCAGCATGATCGCCATGGTCATCACTCGGTTTAGCGCCATAATTTAGAAAATCGATACCAGCTTGTTTTGTCAAAGCGAAGCTATTTGGGTTTGTAGCCATAAGTTTTGTTAAAAAAGTTTCTAGTTGAGGCCCTACCCAAATCACAAGATCAGCATCATTCAATTTTTTTACATCTGATGGACGTAATGCATAATCGTGTGGAGAAGCTCCTGGTGGTAAGATTGCATCTGACGTTGCTGCACCTTGAACTAACTCACTTACAATAAGATTTAATGGTTTAATGGTTGTAACAACTTTAAAGTCGTCTGCCATTGCAGAACCTGATAAAGCCAGAGCTGCTGCACAAAACAATGATGATATACGCTGCATTATTTTATTATCCTAAAAAATAAGTGTTGCACTTTTATACTGCTAATTATTTATATGATATAACAGTATATTCCCTAACAAACATGATAATGTTATAATATAACACATCAAAAATGTTATATTATAACATTACCTTTTATTTCTAAAGCCTATTAAGACAACTTCCTTTATGTCAACCCTAATCGAACTACAATCAGTCACTGTCTCATTTGGTGAACGTGATGTTTTGGATAATATTACGCTCAAGCTAGAACGCGGTGAAATTACCACCTTAATTGGTCCTAATGGTGCGGGTAAATCAACCTTAGTAAAAGTCATAACAGGACTGAGCAAAGCCACAAAAGGAAAAGTGGTTCGTAAAAAAGGAATTCGTATTGGTTATGTACCTCAAAAGCTACGCCTAAATAATACCCTGCCTCTTTCTGTCGATCGTTTTATGCGTCTTGCTGGACGTTATAATCAAGAACAACGTATCGAAGCTTTAAACATGGTTAATGGTAGCCACCTACTTAACAGTGATATGCATGGGCTATCTGGCGGTGAGATGCAACGTGTCTTACTTGCGCGCGCCTTATTGCAAAAACCCGATTTACTGGTACTTGATGAGCCAGTACAGGGGGTTGATGTAAACGGCCAATTAGAACTTTATCGCCTGATCCAACAATTACGTGATTTACTTAACTGTGCCATCTTGATGGTTTCTCACGACTTACACCTTGTAATGGCGAAAACTGATAATGTGATTTGTTTGCAACATCACATCTGTTGCTCTGGTAGTCCACTAACTGTGACGAGCCACCCTAAATACATTGCATTATTCGGCCAGACATCGACAGAGCAGCTTGCTGTCTATGAACATAAACATAACCACCAGCATGACGATTCAAATAAAACTCATAAATGCTGTAATAACCATAAGGAATCAAAAGCATGATTGAGTTTCTTCTACCTGCACTGATCGCAGGTATTGGTATTGCAATTCTCGCCGGTCCATTGGGCTCATTTGTAGTTTGGCGAAAAATGGCCTATTTCGGTGATACATTATCCCATGCCTCTCTACTCGGTATTGCTCTCGGTTTTCTCTTTAATATCAACTTAAATCTGGCGTTGGTTATCTGTTGTTTAGTGCTTGCCGTTGTACTTGTTACGCTACAAAAACAACGTTATGTGGCCACAGATACTTTACTGGGTATCTTAGCCCATAGCGCTTTATCGCTAGGTCTGGTTGCAGTGAGCTTCCTAGACAATGTCCGTATCGATTTAATGTCATATCTATTTGGTGATTTATTGGCTGTAACCACTAACGATCTATTATGGATATATTGCGGTGGTGCTGTCGTTTTAGCTTTATTGATTTATCTATGGCGACCACTACTTTCGATGACTATTAGTGAAGAAATGGCTCAAGTAGAAGGCGTGAATGTCGATTTAATGCGCCTATTACTAATGTTAATGGTAGGTATGGTAATCGCTGTTGCGATGAAATTTGTTGGTGCATTGATCATTACATCATTACTTATCATTCCTGCCGCGACCGCTCGACGTTTTTCACACAGTCCAGAATCAATGGCAGTATTTGCGTCAATTATTGGCGCGATAGCTGTGGTTCTTGGTCTTGCAATGTCATGGCATTACGACACACCAGCAGGCCCTTCTGTTGTTGTATCTGCCGCTGCAATGTTTATGCTTAGCCAACTTAAACGAACTGCGCGTTAACCTTATCTTCATTAATTGGGTAGCTGACAATATTATTTAAATATAAATTTCACAATAATAGACAAATTCTGTCACTACCCATTCTTACTATCTTTCCTGTTCAACTTATTAAATAAATAATAAACACAGGAAAGCAAAGCAATGAGTAAGGAAACGTTCGATCCTACCCGCTATAACACCAGTAATAACAAAGCATTTGAAGATGTACTTCAAGCTAACTTGCAACGCCGAAGCATCCTAAAGGGTGGCTTAGGTATGAGTGCAATGTCAGCTCTTGGTGCATTAGGTCTTGCTGGTTGTAACTCTTCAGGTTCAACTGAAGCAACGTCTAAGGTAGCAGATCGTTCTCAAGCTGTTTTAAATTTCGATTCTATCCCTGGTTCGTTAACTGATGCCGTATCAATTCCTTCAGGCTACACCGCACAAGTATTAGTCCCTTGGGGTACACCATTAAATGCGACTGCAAAAGCATGGAAAAATGATGGTACAAATAACAGTACTGATCAGTTAAATGCATTAGGTATGCACCATGACGGCATGCACTTTTTTCCATTAAACGAACAATCTACTGATGGATTACTTTGTATTAACCACGAGTACATTGATCAGCAAGCACTGCACTCAAACTGGGACAAAGATGCCGAAAGAGCAAAAGAAGTACGTACTGATATAGACGAAATCCGCAAAGAGATAAACGCTCATGGTATTTCTGTTGTTCGTATCCAACTTGAAAATAACCAATGGAAGTTAATCGACAGCGACCCACTTAACCGTCGCTACACCGGTGCAACTGTAATGGATTTATCTGGCCCTCTTGCACATTCAGAATTAACCGTCACTCGCTTCTCACCTGACGGTAGTCAAGCACGTGGAACACTCAACAACTGTGGTAACGGCTATACTCCGTGGGGAACTTACCTCACCTGTGAAGAAAACTGGCCTGGCTATTTTACTAACACTGGCACTCGCACTAAAGAGCAAGATCGTATTGGTATTTCGGGTACAGGTAAGTATTTACAAGGTCGCTATAAGTGGGAAACGTTAGCAGGCCACAATGAAGAACGTCTTGATGAATTTGCTCGTTTTAATTTGGCACCGACAGGTACTTCATCACTTGACGATTATCGAAATGAAGCCAATGGTCATGGCTATATTGTTGAAATTGATCCATATACAAAAAACTCTCGAGCTAAAAAACGTACCGCGTTAGGGCGTTTCCGCCACGAAGGCTGTACCTTTGGCAAACTAGAAGATGGCAAGCCTGTTGTGTTTTATTCAGGCCATGACTCACGCTTTGAGTACCTATACAAATTTGAGTCAGCAGCGCTATGGGATCCAGCTGATGCTTCACCTTCAAACCGCTTATTAACCGGTGATAAGTATATGGATGAAGGCACACTATATGTTGCTCGATTTAATGAAGACAGTACTGGAACGTGGCTACCATTAACCCTTGATAGCATCACAACTTCAGGTGACACACTGGCTTCACACTTCAATTCTTTGGCTGAGATCATCGTTAATACTGCAGGTGCAGCTGATTTGGTTGGAGCAACGCCGATGGATCGTCCTGAGTGGGCAGCGGTTGATCCATTTACGGGCTCTGTCTACCTCACTCTAACCAATAACACTAAACGCAAAGACACTACTAACCCTGCAAACCCTCGCTTAAATAATAAATTTGGTCATATCATTCGCTGGGATGAAGGTGAAAATCCAACGGATTTCAACTGGGATATTTTTGTTTTTGGTTCACCAAGTGATGGTGATGAAGAGACAAACCGCTCTGGTTTAACTGACCTCAATCAGTTTGCTAGCCCTGATGGTTTAGCATTCGATCAGCGTGGAATTATGTGGATCCAAACCGATAATGGTGCAGATGAAGTTAAAGAATATACCAATGATCAGATGCTTGCAGTAGTGCCATCTCAGTTACTAAATGCAGATGATAACCAAACAGTTATTGCTAGTTCAAATCAGGCTGAGCTAAAACGCTTCTTTGTTGGTCCAAATGGTTGTGAGGTCACAGGTTTTACCATTAGCCCTGACTACAAATCTCTATTTGTTAATATTCAACATCCGGGCAATTGGCCATATAGTGATAATGCCGCTGAAGCAGCACCTAGCGGTACAGAAGTTCGACCGCGTTCATCTACGGTAGTTATTCGCCGTGAAGATGGTGGTGAGATTGGTGTTTAACGCTCTGTATTACTAATCAATAAAAAAGCCCTGCAAATGCAGGGCTTTCATTTTCAATGGGTAGGTAGAGATTACCAGTTAGTTACTTCACGTAACGCCTTACCGATATCTGCTAGACTTTTTACTGTCTTAACACCTGCTTCTTCAAGTGCAGCAAATTTATCTTCAGCCGTTCCTTTACCGCCAGAGATAATAGCACCTGCGTGACCCATACGCTTACCAGGAGGCGCTGTAACACCCGCAATGTAAGAAACAACAGGTTTTGTCACGTTCTCTTTAATGTAAGCTGCCGCTTCTTCTTCAGCAGTACCACCGATTTCACCAATCATTACAATCGCTTCTGTCGCTGGATCTTTTTCAAACATCTCAAGGATATCAATGAAATTTGAACCTGGGATTGGATCACCACCGATACCTACACATGTAGATTGACCAAAGCCTTCATCTGTTGTTTGCTTAACCGCTTCGTAAGTCAATGTACCTGAACGCGATACGATACCTACTTTACCTGCCTTATGGATATGACCTGGCATGATACCAATCTTACACTCATCAGGTGTAATAACACCCGGACAGTTAGGACCAATCATACGAACGCCAGCTTCATCAAGGCGAACTTTAACATCTAGCATATCCAGTGTTGGAATGCCTTCTGTAATCGTTACGATAAGCTCGATACCAGCATCAATTGCTTCTAAGATTGCGTCTTTACAAAACGGCGCGGGTACATAGATAACTGTCGCTGTTGCACCAGTCACTTCAACTGCTTCACGTACCGTATTAAATACAGGTAAGCCTAAGTGTGTTGTTCCGCCTTTACCAGGAGAAACACCACCAACCATTTGTGTTCCGTACTCAATCGCTTGCTCTGAGTGGAATGTACCTTGTCCGCCAGTAAAACCCTGACAAATCACTTTCGTATCTTTATTAATTAAAACTGACATTATTTACCCTCCGCTGCAGCAACAACTTTTTCCGCCGCTTCTGTTAACGAAGTCGCAGCAATAATATTAAGACCACTATCTGCAAGTTTCGCCGCACCTACTTCTGCGTTGTTACCTTCAAGGCGAACAACAACTGGTACTTTAACGCCAACTTCTGCAATAGCGCCGATGATGCCATCAGCAATCAAATCACAACGTACAATACCACCGAAGATATTAACCAATACGGCTTTTACATTGCTATCAGAGAGGATAATTTTAAATGCTTCAGTAACACGCTCTTTCGTTGCACCGCCACCTACATCAAGGAAGTTAGCCGGCTGTCCACCATGCAGGTTAACGATATCCATCGTACCCATTGCAAGGCCTGCGCCATTGACCATACAGCCAATGTTTCCGTCGAGTGCAACGTAATTTAATTCCCACTGTGCAGCATGTGCTTCACGCTCATCTTCTTGAGATGGATCATGCATTTCACGTAGCTTAGGCTGGCGATACATTGCGTTAGAATCGATATTAATCTTACCGTCTAGGCACAATAGGTTATTATCACCCGTGATAACTAGTGGGTTAATTTCAAGCAATGCAAGATCATATTCAGCGAACATATTCGCTAAGCCCATAAAGATCTTAGTAAATTGTTTAATCTGATCGCCTTTCAGACCCAGTTTGAATGCCAGCTCACGTCCTTGGTATGGCTGAGGCCCAACCAATGGATCAATCGCTGCTTTATGAATAAGTTCAGGTGTCTCTTCTGCTACTTTTTCAATTTCCACACCACCTTCAGTTGATGCCATGAAAACGATACGACGAGAGCCACGATCAACCACTGCACCTAAGTACAACTCATTGGCAATATTAGATGCTTCTTCAACTAATATTTTTGTTACTGGCTGACCATTAGCATCTGTTTGATAAGTTACTAGATTTTTACCTAGCCAGTTTTGAGCAAACTGTTTAATACCATCTTTGGTTTCATGTAATTCCACACCGCCCGCTTTACCGCGACCACCAGCGTGAACCTGACATTTAACTACCCACTTACTACCACCAATTTTACCTGCCGCTTCTGCCGCCTGTTGTGGCGTATCGCAAGCGTAACCTTCTGGTACTGGTAAACCATATTCAGCGAATAGCTGTTTTGCCTGATATTCGTGCAAATTCATGATGTTCTATCCGTTTTCTTATCCCTTTGGGACTTGTTATATCCATACGAGGTACTCTTGGGAACCTCTTCGTGATTAGATTTGGCTATTTGACTTAATGTCAGTAACAGGCTGAATAATGAGCATTTATCCAGCCTATTTACCAAATTATACGTCTAGTAGTAGACGCGTTGGATCTTCAAGTAACTCTTTAATCGTTACTAAGTAACCTACTGATTCACGACCATCAACTAAACGGTGGTCGTAAGATAACGCAAGGTACATCATAGGCAAGATTTCAACTTGTCCATTCACCGCCATTGGGCGATCTTGGATTTTATGCATACCTAAAATCGCAGCTTGTGGTGGATTAATGATCGGCGTCGACATCAATGAGCCAAACACACCACCATTAGTGATCGTAAAGTTACCACCGGTTAAATCTTCAACAGTTAACTTGCCGTCACGACCTTTAATTGCAAGTTCACGAATACCCTTCTCAATTTCAGCAAGGCTTAGCTTATCGCAATCACGTAGAACAGGTGTTACCAGACCACGAGGTGTTGATACTGCAATGCTTACATCAAAGAAGTTGTGATAAACAATATCGTCACCATCAATAGATGCATTTACTTCTGGGTAACGCTTTAGTGCTTCAACCACAGCTTTTACGTAGAAAGACATAAAGCCAAGACGAATACCATGACGTTCTTCGAAGACATCTTTGTATTGCTTACGAAGATCCATGATCGGTTTCATGTTCACTTCGTTAAACGTTGTTAACATCGCCGTGCTATTTTTAGCTTCAAGCAGACGCTCAGCTACACGCTTACGTAAACGTGTCATAGGCACACGTTTTTCGCTACGGTGCGCTAGTGGCGCATCGACAACAGGTGCTTTCGTCACAGCAGGTGCTGATTGATTCTTTAAGTATGCTTCTACATCTTCTCGAGTAATGCGACCACCAACACCAGAGCCTTTAACAGCACCAGCATCAATACCATGCTCGCTTAACAAACGACGAACTGCAGGGCTTAATGCTTCACTTGTTTCTTCTGTTAAAGAGGCAGTGTTACGCTTATTCGGTGACGCTTCAGCTTCTGTTGGTAAATCTTTTGTTGGTTCACCAGCAACTGCGCCAACTTTGATTTTACCAATCAACTGTTTGGTAAGAACAGTCGTACCTTCACCTTCAAAAATAGCTTCTAACACGCCATCTTCAGGAGCTGGAACTTCAAGTACTACTTTATCTGTTTCAATATCAACCAGTACCTCATCACGAGATACGGCATCGCCAGGTTGTTTGTGCCAAGTGGCAACGGTTGCGTCAGCCACAGATTCCGGGAGGTCGGGAACCAGAATTTCGATTGTCATATCGGTTTTGTCCTTTTTGTTCCAGTTCTAATTATTATTTTGCTCTTGAGGAGCAATTGTTAAAGCGTCTTCTATAAGTGCTTTTTGTTGTTTCAAATGCACCGACATGTAACCTACCGCCGGTGAGGCTGATGCTGGACGTCCGGCATAACTTAAACGCGCACCAGCTGGTAACGCAGAATAGAAGTTATGTTGACTTGAATACCACGCGCCTTGGTTTTGCGGCTCTTCTTGACACCAAACAAAATCAGTAACGTGCTTATATTCAGCAATTGCAGCTTCAACGTCTTCTTTCGGGAATGGGTACAGTTGCTCAATACGAACAATCGCCACATCCTCTTGTTCATTCTTGCGGCGTTGCTCCAGTAAATCGTAATAAACTTTACCTGAACAGAAAACCACACGTTTCACTTTATTAGGTGCTAAATCATCAATTTCAGCAATCGCAGGTAAGAAAGTACCGTTAGCTAAATCGTCTAACGTAGACGTACATAGCGGATGGCGCAGCAATGATTTTGGCGACATTACAATTAATGGTCGACGCATTGGACGAACCACTTGACGACGTATCATGTGGTAAACCTGTGCAGGTGTTGATGGAACAACGACTTGCATATTTTGCTCTGCACACAATTGTAAGTAACGCTCTAAACGTGCCGATGAGTGCTCTGGGCCTTGACCTTCATAACCATGTGGTAGCAGCATGGTTAAACCACACATACGCCCCCATTTTTGTTCACCAGAACTGATGAATTGGTCAATCACAACTTGAGCACCATTGGCAAAATCACCAAATTGCGCTTCCCATACCGTCAAACCACTAGGCTCAGCCGTTGCGTAACCATATTCAAAGGCTAATACCGCTTCTTCAGATAACACTGAGTCGATCACTTCAAACGGACCTTGTCCATTGTGAAGATTAGCTAACGGCACGTAAGTACTAGCATCTTCTTGGTTATGCAGTACAGCATGACGATGGAAGAATGTACCACGACCAGAATCTTGGCCTGTAATACGAATACGATTACCTTCGTCAACTAATGTGGCATAAGCCAATGTTTCAGCCATGCCCCAATCAAACGCTTTTTCACCCGCAATCATAGCTACGCGATCGTTATATAGCTTTTGAACACGGCTCTGTAAAACATGACTATCTGGATATTGGCAAAGGCGAGCACCTAACTCTTTTAAACGCTCAACTGGCACTTTGTTATTCCAATCAACTGTCCAGTCATGGCCTAAGTACGGTGACCAATCAACTGTATGAAGATGCATTGGACGCCATTCTTTTACCACACACTCGCCACGATCTAACGCATCACGATATTCATTGACTAAGCTCGTTGCTGTATCTAAACCAAACACGCCAGTGTCGGTTAGATAATCTGCATAAATCTTACGAGGCGTAGGATGCTTTTTGATCTTTTGGTACATAAGAGGCTGAGTTGCATTCGGCTCATCCGCTTCATTGTGACCATGACGACGGTAACAAACCAAATCAATAACAACATCACGCTTAAATTCATTACGGAAATCAAACGCAAGTCGAGTTACAAAAGCAACCGCTTCAGGATCATCAGCATTAACGTGGAAAATAGGTGACTGCACCATCTTAGCGATATCAGTACAGTATTCTGTCGAACGTGTATCATTTGGATTAGAAGTCGTAAAACCAACTTGGTTATTGACGACAATACGAATAGTACCGCCAACACCATAACCACGCGCTTGGGACATATTGAACGTCTCAGCAACGACACCCTGTCCAGCAATCGCTGAATCACCATGGAGTGTAATAGGTAATACTTTAGATCCAGTATCATCACCTAAGCGATCTTGACGAGCGCGTACAGAACCCACAACAACTGGGTTTACAATTTCAAGGTGAGATGGGTTAAAGGCAAGAGCAAGGTGAACATCGCCACCTGGTGTAGCAAAATCTGCAGAAAAGCCTTGGTGATATTTTACATCACCCGTACCCCAGCTTTCGCCGTGCTTACCTGCAAACTCATCAAATAAGTCTTGTGGCTTTTTACCTAATACATTAACTAACATGTTTAGGCGACCACGGTGGGCCATGCCAATAACAACTTCGCGTACACCTTGAGAGCCAGCATGACGGATCAGCTCTTTCATCATTGGAATAAGCGCATCACCGCCTTCTAATGAGAATCGCTTAGCACCAGGGAATTTCGCGCCTAAATAACGCTCAAGACCTTCAGCTGCGGTCAATTCATCAAGAAATGAAAGTTGCTCTTCTTGTGAGAAGGAACCGTGCCCCATTACCGATTCAAGACGTTGTTGGATCCAACGCTTTTCCTCAGTATCTGTGATGTGCATGTATTCTGCACCAATAGAGCCACAGTATGTTTTCTTTAACGCAGCATAAATTTCAGAAAGCTTCATGGTCTCTTGACCAACAGCAAACGAGCCTACGTTAAATGTTTCATTAAAATCTTCATCAGTAAGATTATGGAATGCTGGATCAAGATCTGGAACTAAATCACGCTGCCATAATCCTAATGGATCAAGTTTTGCATTTTGATGCCCACGGAAGCGGTATGCATTAATAAGTTGCAATACCTTTACTTGTTTCGCATCAACATCTGGATCACTGACGGTAGCACTTAAAAAGTTGGTTTCTTTCGCTAAACGTCGGAAATAATCACGAACGCGTGAATGAGGTTGTTCTACAGCAGTCTCATTGACTACCGGTAATTCAACGAAAATATCACGCCATTGCTCGTCAACTAATTCTGGGTCGCTAAGATACAACTCGTAGAGATCTTCTACGTAAGTCGCATTGGCGCCAGCTAAATGTGAAGACTCAAGCCATGCCTTCATAACGCCGTTCTGCATTATTTTCCCTTAACCACTAGTTATCGCCGTTTACACCGATTGTTTAATCAGAGCATTAAGGCCGGATCAATTACTCATTCATTGAATTAACGTCACCGGCATATCGATATTATTTTTTTATACTGCTCGTTTAAGCAGCATTGATTTAATGTGACCAATCGCTTTTGTTGGATTTAGTCCTTTAGGACAAACATTTACACAGTTCATTATGCCATGGCAACGAAAAACACTAAATGCATCATCAAGATTTGATAATCGTTCATCTGTTGCTGTATCACGGCTATCAATTA
Organism: Photobacterium angustum; assembly: GCF_002954615.1. Taxonomy (NCBI): domain Bacteria; kingdom Pseudomonadati; phylum Pseudomonadota; class Gammaproteobacteria; order Vibrionales; family Vibrionaceae; genus Photobacterium; species Photobacterium angustum. The sequence continues at coordinate 1,923,973 of NZ_MSCJ01000001.1, forward strand.
ACCATCGATATGCTGCCAATAAGCCTGCAGGTCCAATAAATTTATCAGGATTCCACCAAAATGATGGGCATGATGTCGAGCAACATGCACACATAATACATTCGTACAAACCATCTAACTGCGCGCGATCTTCTGGCGCTTGTAGGTTTTCACGTGCCGGTGGTACTGCTCCATCATCAATTAAGAAAGGTTTTACTTTTGCGTAATTGGTGTAGAACTGTTCCATGTCGATAATAAGATCACGAACAACTGGTAAACCCGGTAAAGGGCGGATAACAATCGTGCTCTTATCCATTAAAGCTGATAATGGTGTAATACACGCTAAACCATTTTTACCGTTCATATTAATGCCATCAGAACCACACACACCCTCACGACATGAACGACGGAAAGACAGCGTAGAATCTTGCTCTTTTAACAGAATAAGTGCATCAAGCACCATCATGTCTGAGCCTTCTGGCACTTCTAAGGTATACCCTTTCATGTGTGGTGCATTATCCACATCAGGGTTATAGCGATATATTGAGAAGTTGAGTTTCATCTTATCTATCCTCCCTTAGTAAGTACGTGCTTTCGGCGGGAAAGCTTCACGATGAACTGGCGACATATTTACATCACGCTTAGACATAGCTTCTGTCTCAGGATTGTAAATAGAGTGGCATAACCAATTAGCATCATCACGTTCAGGGAAGTCGAAACGAGCATGAGCACCACGACTTTCAGTACGGTAGTTAGCCGCTACTGCCGTTGCCATTGCTGTTTCCATTAAGTTTTCAAGCTCTAAGCATTCAATACGTTGTGTATTAAACTCAGAAGAAGTGTCATCTAAACGCGCATGCTTTAAACGTTCACGAATTTCTTTTAGCTCTGTAAGACCCGTTGCCATCGCATCACCTTCACGGAAAACCGAGAAGTTGTTTTGCATACAACTTTGAAGATCTTTACGAATTTGAACAGGATCTTCACCTTTTTGCGTAGTGTTCCAACGGTTAACACGAGCTAAAGAGGCTTCTATATCAGAATCTGTAGCAGGACGAGCTTCTGTTTGTGCAGCCAACGTTTCACCTAGATGTAAACCCGTTGCACGACCGAAGACGACCAGATCAAGTAATGAGTTACCACCTAAACGGTTAGCACCATGCACAGATACAGATGCGATCTCACCACAAGCGAAAAGACCTTGTACTTCTTGATCAACACCAGATGCTGTTTGTTTAAGGGCTTGGCCTGATACCTGAGTCGGTACTCCCCCCATCATGTAATGACAAGTAGGGATGACTGGAATCGGCTCTTTAACAGGATCAATATGGGCAAAGGTACGCGATAATTCACAAATACCCGGTAGACGTGATTCAAGAACATCTTTACCTAAATGATCAAGTTTCAATTTAATGTGAGGTCCCCATGGGCCATCGCAACCACGACCTTCACGGATCTCAACCATCATTGAACGTGCAACCACATCACGACCAGCCAAATCTTTAGCATTAGGTGCATAACGCTCCATGAAGCGTTCGCCATCTTTATTTAAAAGATAACCACCTTCACCACGACAACCTTCAGTTACCAGTACACCCGCGCCAGCAATACCCGTTGGGTGGAATTGCCACATTTCCATATCTTGCATTGGCACGCCAGCACGAAGCGCCATACCAACACCGTCACCAGTGTTAATGTGCGCATTTGTTGTCGAAGCGTAAATACGACCAGCGCCACCTGTTGCAAGGATAGTAGCTTTAGATTTGAAGTAACAAATCTCGCCTGTCTCCATACACAAAGCAGTACAACCTAAAATTGCACCATCTTGGTTTTTTACTAAATCTAACGCATACCACTCAGAAAAAATCGTCGTTTGATGCTTAATATTTTGCTGATAAAGAGTATGAAGTAACGCGTGACCAGTACGGTCAGCAGCAGCGGCTGTACGCGCGGCTTGCTCGCCACCAAACTCTTTAGATTGACCACCGAATGGTCGCTGATAAATCGAGCCATTATCAAAGCGAGAAAATGGCAACCCCATTTTCTCTAATTCTATTACTGACTTAGGGCCATTTTGACACATGTATTCAATGGCGTTCTGATCACCAATGTAATCAGAGCCTTTTACCGTGTCATACATATGCCACTGCCAGTTATCTGGGTGTGAATTACCCAGCGCAACAGTAATACCGCCCTGCGCAGATACAGTATGAGAGCGCGTAGGGAACACTTTTGATAACAAGGCACATTTTAGTCCTTGTTCTGAAATTTGTAATGCGGCTCGCATACCCGCACCACCCGCACCGATAACAACGGCATCAAACTCACGAACTGCAATGCTCACTTACACACCCCACACAATGAAGAAACCCGCAAATAGGTAAACAAAAAGAACTGCTACAACAACAAACTGCAATCCCACTCTTAAAACGGCAGGTTTAATGTAGTCTGTTAACACTTGCCACAAACCAATCCAAGCATGAACAAGAATGGAAACCAAAGCTAACATAGTAAAAACTTTGGTACTGATTTGATTGAAGAATGCACTCCAAGTTTCAAACGTTAGCTCTGGGCCAAACGCAAAGAAACCAACCATGTATACGGTGTAAAGCGTCAAAATGATCGCTGTAGCGCGGATCAAAATAAAATCGTGTATACCATTACGGCCGACGGAAGATACGTTATTTACCATACTAAGCCTCCTGCAAATACTGCTAGTACAGCGACAATTGCAAAACTAATTTTGGTACTTGCAATGCCTGTGTCCATTTCTTCGAAATAACCTAAATCCATCAACAAATGACGGATACCTAAAACAATGTGATAAAACAATGCGGTCAGTACTCCCCACAGAATAAATTTCACAAAAAAGCTATCAGTAATACTGGCAGCGGATGTAAAACCTTCAGGAGAAGATAGAGATAGGTTTAGCAGCCATAGCAAGATGGCAAGGGATACGAATGTAATCACACCTGAAACGCGGTGTAGGATTGACGCTATCGCAGTTAGCGGAAAGCGAATCGTTTGTAGGTCGAGATTGACAGGTCTTGGCTTTTTTACTTTCACGGTTTGCCCACTCAGCTCCATTGAAGCAATTTATTTTTTTATTAAATTCTCTGAGATATACGTACAAGCCAGCAAACAAGTGCAACAAAAATTCAATATTAGGTTATTATTATGTTGAGCAGACGTTGTAAGCGTCATTACCTAACTCTTAAAAATAAATGACACATGTTTGTAAAATCCTGGCGGGTAGTATAACCAGAGACCTAGCCTCACTATACGCCCCGTAACATTCAAAAACAATTCCAGTTACATGATGTCAAACACGATTCTCATAAATTCATACTTTTTGATTTAAAGTTATTAACAAGCGCACACAAAGAAGCACAATAATTGACAAAGGTTGCGCCTAACGGTACAACAAATGCACATCCGCATCGGATTAGGATTATAAAAATAGCAAAGGAGATTGTTATGGCAGATAAGAAAGCTACTCTTCATATTGAAGGGAAAGCACCTATCGAACTGCCGATTATCGGGGGCTCTGAGGGCCAAGATGTAATTGATGTGCGTAAACTTGGTGCAAACGGCTTTTTTACATTTGACCCAGGTTTTCTAGCAACAGCCTCGTGTGAATCTCAAATTACATACATTGATGGCGAAGAAGGAATCTTGCTTCATCGAGGTTTCCCGATTGATCAATTAGCCAATAACGCAGACTATTTAGAAGTTTGTTTTGTCTTGTTATACGGTGAGGTCCCTACCCGAGCTGAATACGAGCAGTTTAGAACAACAGTTACACGCCATACGATGGTGCATGAACAAATCGCAAGCTTTTTCCATGGCTTCCGTCGTGATGCACACCCAATGGCAGTAATGTGTGGTGTTGTAGGTGCTTTATCTGCGTTTTATCATGACTCTCTTGATATTAACAACGATACACACCGTGAGATTGCAGCATTTAGATTATTATCTAAAATGCCAACACTAGCGGCAATGTGTCATAAGTACACCATCGGACAACCATTTATTTATCCTCGTAATGATCTTGATTACGCGGAAAATTTCCTTCATATGATGTTTGCAACACCTTGTGAAGAGTATGAAGTAAGCCCTGTCGTTGCTCGTGCTATGGATAAGATCTTTACCCTACACGCGGATCACGAACAGAATGCTTCAACATCAACGGTTCGTCTTGCGGGCTCTTCTGGTGCTAACCCATTTGCTTGTATTGCGGCGGGTATTGCATCTCTTTGGGGGCCTGCGCATGGTGGCGCTAATGAAGCTTGTCTTAAGATGCTTGAAGAAATCGGAAGTGTTGAAAACATTCCTGAGTTCATTGAGCGTGCAAAAGATAAAGATGATCCATTCCGTCTAATGGGCTTTGGTCACCGTGTTTACAAAAACTACGACCCTCGTGCAACCGTGATGCGTGAAGCTTGTCATGAAGTGCTTGAAGAGCTGAAGATTGAAGATCCACTACTAGATGTTGCAATGGAACTAGAGCGTATTGCGCTTTCTGACGAGTATTTTGTCAGTAAGAAATTATACCCTAACGTAGATTTTTACTCAGGTATTATTTTAAAAGCGATTGGTATTCCAGTATCAATGTTTACAGTGATCTTTGCGATGTCTCGTACCATTGGTTGGATTGCTCACTGGAACGAAATGCACAGTGACCCAACAAATCGTATTGGTCGACCTCGTCAGCTTTATACTGGTGAGTCATTTAGAGAATTTAAGCCTCTTCATGAGCGCGAATAAATTTTCTTGAAAGTGATGATAAATAAAAAGGTTGAGTTTAATACTCAACCTTTTTTATTTCACTTATCGAAAGGGCCAGCTAGCCTATACTGGATTATCAATGTCGATAAACGTCACATCAAAGTTATATTCTTGTGCTAACCATTCACCCAATGCTTTCACGCCATAGCGCTCTGTTGCATGATGACCAGCAGCAAAATAATGAATACCTAATTCGCGTGCAATATGAGTCGTTCTTTCAGATACTTCACCAGAAATAAAGGCGTCACAGCCTTGCTGAAATGCTAATTCAATATAATCTTGCCCGCCTCCAGTACACCAACCCACTTTTTTTATTAAATGAGATGTACTCGGTGCGATATGTAATGGTTCGCGTTGAAGTGCCATTGCAATTCTTGCCGCGAAATCCTCTCCTGTGATCGCTTGATCTAACTCACCATAAATCGCAACAGAACGGGGGTTACCTAACTCTAAACCTCCAGTAATGTCTAAATCTAAACGCTGTGCTAGTTGTACATTATTACCAACCTGCGTATGCACATCTAATGGTAAATGATAAGCATATAAATTAATCCCATTTTCAATCAACGCTTTAATGCGACGATATTTCATACCACGAATTTCAGCCGCCTCGCCTTTCCAAAAAAAGCCATGGTGGACAACAAGAGCATCAGCTTTCTCTTCGATGGCTCTATCAATTAGAGCCTGACAAGCCGTTACACCAGTAACAATTTTTTTAACTTCAGTTTTACCTTCAACTTGCAACCCATTAGGACAATAATCTTTAATCAAGTGAGGAGAAAGAAACTCATTAAGTACAGTTTCTAAAGCAAAATTATTCATCTAATGTTGTCCTTAATCTTATAACTAAAATCTTTTTTAATACTACGATATTAGTTTACTAAAGCTATCTTTATATTAAGAGTTTTCTCTGCATTAACAGTAAATAAATGGTATAAAAAAAGCTGCCAATGGCAGCTTTTCGTATTTCATAGAATTTATTTTAAGCCTTGCTCAACTTTTTTAAGCCATACAGGCTGAGCGCTAGTTTGCACCCAATAACGGTGTAAGAAACTACCCATACGCGTACGTTTATTGACAGGTAATAAAAGTAAAACAGGTAATGAAAGCAATCCTGCTAGTACAACAAAAACACGACGAAAAGTAATATTGAACTTTGAATACTGAGTGTACATAACAGAATCTCTTTATAATCAAATCTGTCACCACTTTAATAGAGTTTATGAAATATTACTACAAATTTTCGTGTGTTTTTCCGTCAATATTGTGTCATACGCCTATATATAAGCGAGTTATGTAAGAATGTTACAAAAAGAAAGAGATAAACAATTATCGAAGGATTATCTCGCTGTACTCAATATGCCAAATTTGATCTCATCATACGATTATGTCTGTGACGACACTTGGTTTGAAGTTTTTAATCGCCACGCACAACTTCCCCACATAGCGCTCTACACTGGAAATCGTCGCTTAGGGTTTTATTATCAATGGCTATGGCAGCAATTAATTATTTCTCACCCTCACTACGAACTGATGGAAGAAGAAGTCCAACTTCATTGGCATAAACAGACTATTGGCTCTATTGATTTTCTTGTTAAAAACCTATTGACTGATGAAATTGAACATTGGGAAGTCGCCATCAAATTTTATCTCGCCTATAACAATAACTGGCCAGGACCAAATGCTAAAGACAATCTTGACAAGAAAACAAACCGAATGATTGAGCATCAACTCACTCTTAGCGAGCATGAGGCATTTAAAACTACATTTGATGAACAACCGACCAAACGTCGACTTATCATGCAAGGACGATTATTTCACGCTTGGCCTGAGCCACAACAAGGCTCAGCTATTAATGTTAACCCAAAGGCTAACACTGGGTTATGGTGCTACCAGTCTGATGCTGCACATCTAGTTTTGAAAGCATTGACGAAAAAACAGTGGATCGCGCCACCAGCTTTCGCTGAACTTGATGAGTATCTCGACCCAAATCAAATTACCGTACCAACACAAGCTGTTGATAGAAAAGACAGGGTGTGGTTTATCGTTCCGAATCATTGGCCAAAGCATAATAGTGAATTGAGAGCATAACCTGCATATATAAAAAAACGCCCATTGTGGGCGTTTTCTTTATGCATATAACAGGTTATAAACCTGCGTCGGCAAAGACTTTACTGACAATTTCCTGTGCTTCTTGCTCAATAAGCGCTAGATGTTCTTTGCCCTTAAAGCTTTCACAATAGATCTTGTAAATATCTTCTGTGCCTGATGGACGCGCAGCAAACCAACCATTTTCAGTCGTCACTTTTAAACCGCCAATCGCAGCACCATTACCTGGCGCATGAGTTAGACGTGCAGTGATTGGTTCACCAGCTAGTGTTTCAGCTGAAACCATTTCGGGAGAAAGCTTACTTAATACCGCTTTCTGCTCTTTATTCGCGACAGCTTGCAAACGAGAATATTCTGAACGTCCAAACTTATCTGCTAACTCTTCGTAATATTCTTGCGGTGTTTTACCTGTTACAGCAGTGATCTCTGCAGCTAACAAACACAGTAAAATACCGTCTTTATCTGTTGACCAAGGCGTGCCGTCTTTACGTAAGAAAGATGCGCCCGCACTTTCTTCACCGCCAAAACCTAACTTACCGCTAAATAAGCCATCAACAAACCATTTAAAACCTACTGGAACCTCAACAAGTTCACGGCCTAATGCTGCAACAACACGATCAATCAAAGCACTAGATACTAATGTTTTACCTACTGCAACTTGCTTACCCCAATCGTTACGATGACGGAATAAGTAATCAATACATACGGCAAGATAATGGTTAGGATTCATTAAACCTGCAGGTGTTACGATACCATGACGGTCGTAATCAGGGTCGTTACCAAACGCTAGATCGTAGTTATCTCTGTACGCCAGTAACCCTGCCATTGCATATGGCGATGAACAGTCCATACGTACTACGCCATCTTTATCTAATGACATAAAACGAAATGATGGATCAATAGATTCATTAACAAGTGTTAGATCTAGCGCATAATATGCGGCAATTTGACGCCAGTATTCAATACCTGAACCACCAAGGGGATCTACACCCAACTTAAGCTCTGATTTTTGAATCGCTTCCATATTTATAACATTTACAAGATCTGCAACATAAGGTGCGACTAAATCTTGCTCAACAACAAGTTGAGAAACTAAAGCGTCAACAATATATACACGCTTAACATCAGCCAAACCGTTTGCAATGATTTCATTAGCACGGCGTTCAATCGCTGTTGTTAATTCACTTTCAGCGGGCCCACCATGGACAGGGTTATATTTAATACCGCCATCTTGAGGTGGGTTATGCGATGGCGTGATAACAATACCATCAGCTTTATCATCATGAGCTTTGTTGTAACAAAGGATAGAATGAGAAATGCCAGGTGTCGGGGTATATCCCTTACCTTCTTGAATAACAACTTGAACATTATTAGCAACAAGTACTTCTAATGTTGAAGTAAAAGCAGGCTCTGATAATGCATGGGTATCTTTTCCTAAAAAAAGTGGTCCCGTCACTCCATTTTCAGCACGCACTTCAGCAATAGCTTGCGCAATAGCCCAAATATGATGCTGATTAAATGTGCCTTTATCTGCTGTTCCTCGATGACCTGAAGTACCAAACTCTACTTGCTGCGATGCATCTTGAGCACTAGGCTCTATAAGAAAATAATTAGCGATAAGTGCTGGAATGTTATGCATATCTTCTTGCTGAGCTCGTTGCCCAGCACGAGGATGAATAGCCATAGTTTTATCCTTGTTATTTGACCTCAATACCTGACGATTAGATTTCGCCACATACCTTATCAATAATGTCTGAACCAAATCCCATCTTAGTCATCAGCTGGTCAATCATTTGACGCTTACGCTCAGTATTTGTATTTGTAATCACCCAGAATGGTGTTGATGGAATCGACTTAGGTTTCGTCGTTTTACCACTTGCTAGCAACGTTTCTTCGTCATGAGCAAAGTAAACGCGGGTACGACCTTTAATTGCAGCAGCTTCAGAAAAACCTTCTGCATCAATGCTATACAAAGAAGATAAGATCATCATAAAACGACCAATTGCTTTTTCTTGTGCTGCAAATTCATCAGAGATCAATACTGTTCGCATTTCTTTAACACGATCCATCGTTGGTACATTGCCAGCATCTTTACTAACAACGATCCCTTTCGGACGAACAGGCATTACCACAGCAGGTTGCTGCTGTAGTTGCTCTTCTGGCACCATAAGCAAGCGACGCAAAATATCAGAAGCACTTTCACCAATATGTTGAGTTTGGCTAGCAATATAACGATATAGTTCTTCGTCTACTTCAATAGTCTTCATCGTATTATTCATTATCGTTCCGTTAAAAAATCTGGCTACGATTATAGCTTGATCCGAGGTTATACTCTACGGTAAATACCACAACTAATTAGAGAAAATAGTCAGTGAATCTTCATTATCAAGTTGAAGGCGATGGAAAAACGATCATTTTGATCCATGGTTTATTCGGCAGTGCCGCTAATCTAGGGCTCTTAGCCAGATCTTTGAAAAATAACTATAAAGTAATTAGCGTTGATCTTCGCAATCATGGATTATCCCCACACAGTGATCATTTTACCTATCAGGAAATGGCGCAAGATGTACTTAATGTGATCAAGCACTTAGGTATTGATCAATTTTCGGTGATTGGTCATTCAATGGGTGGAAAAGTAGCCATGGCATTGGCTGCATTAGCACCAAATCAGTTAGAACATTTGGTTGTACTGGATATGGCTCCGGTTAGCTATCAAGCACATCGACATCAAAATGTGTTTAACGGCTTACAAGAAGTGAATAAACATACCATTACCAAACGTAGTGAAGCCGAACAGTTTCTTGCTCAACATGTTGAAGACGCCGGTGTAAGACAATTTTTACTTAAATCTCTCGCCAAGCAAGGTGAACATTATCAATGGCGATTTAATGTTGATGGGATTATTGCCAACTACAGCACCATTATGGGTTGGCAACCAGCTGTAGAGCCGTTCAAAGGCAAAACATTATTTATTAAAGGCCAAGAATCTGACTATATCATGCCAGAATATCGGGATGAAATTATGCGGCAATTCCCTCAGGCCAAAGCACATATGGTGGCAAATACTGGGCATTGGCTCCATGCAGAAAAACCAGAAACGGTGACCCGTATCATCACAAACTTCCTTGATAAATAAATAACATGACGTACCTCGTTGTTAGCATGCTCACTAGCAACGAGATATTGCATCACCACAGTGTTAAATACCTTTTTTAACTATGCTATAGTCTCACTAGATTGATATACCTGAGTGACTTTAAAAACCAAGTACCTTGAGGTTACTTGGGTATATATCAAAACGATTTGTTTTGCTTCATGAATACATAGGCTTAATTAAATCCATTGGAATTTATCTTGTTTTTACCGTTATTTTTTTCTTTATCGGTATGGCAGTAAAAGATGTCTTAAAACAAGGTAATGTCCTTCCCTTTGGACAAAAAATTGTTTGGCTAGCCTTGTTCCTTGGCTTTGCTGGATTTATAACCAAAGGTATTATTCAACTAAATTGGGAAGGTACTGGGATTTAATTATTAGCGTTAATTGTGTAACTTATGATGATTATATCAACACCTAAACACTTAGTTCTTGCGGGTAATGCTACCGTTTAGACGAAAAAACAAACAAAACGTCAGTAAACAGTAATTATCATTGCACCGTTTCTACTGATTTCTGTAAACTGCGATGCAGCAGTTAACTATTTATATACGGGTAATCTCTACTATGGCAAGCGTTGGACTCTTCTTTGGTAGCGACACAGGTAATACCGAAGCTGTCGCTAAAATGATTCAAAAACAACTTGGTGACAAGCTAGTTGAAGTAAAAGATATCGCAAAAAGCAGCAAAGAAGATATCGACAACTTTGATCTACTACTACTTGGTATTCCTACTTGGTACTACGGTGAACCACAGTGTGATTGGGATGACTTTTTCCCAGAGCTTGAGCAAATTGATTTTTCAACTAAGCTTGTGGCTATCTTTGGTTGTGGTGACCAAGAAGATTACGCAGAATATTTCTGTGATTCAATGGGTACAGTACGTGACATCGTTGAAAGTCGTGGTGCAACGATTGTGGGTAACTTCTCAACAGAAGGCTTTGAGTTTGAAGCTTCAAAAGCACTTGTTGATGACAACCACTTCGTAGGTTTATGTATTGATGAAGATCGCCAACCAGAACTTACAGCACAGCGTGTTAAGCAATGGGTTGAGCAAATTTATGATGAAATGTGCTTAGCAGAACTTGCTGATTAATCACATTGAGATCATCAAAAAAACGCGCTTATCGAGCGCGTTTTTTTATACGTATTTTTAGCGATATTTTCACTCAAGATATCACATTCGATTCCATTCGATATTCTGGTTTTTTTCTTACATATAAGGTTCGCTCAACTTGAGAAACTAACTCCCCTCGGCAATTCAATACATTCACCGTAAAAGAGGGAAAATACTTCTCTCCAGATTTTGTAACACGCTTTATCTCTTCGATACACTGTTCCGAAATCACAAAATCAGCGGTTAAATCACTATCGCCCGGTTTAATAAAGTTGATATTTGCTTGTTTATCCCAGACAAAATACTCACGTCCAAGTATGCCCATTAACATCAAAGAATAAACAGGATCTGTAAGTGAAAAAATACTTCCACCATACTGTGTACGGTTTGCATTCTTATTCCACCAGCGTAATTTCAACTTTATTCTAACAAATCGAAAATCATCACTGATCGTAACAATCTTGATACCAGCTCCCCAGAAAGGTGGCCATAGATTAAGTGCAAACTTTACAATGCTGGGTTTATAAACTTTGTACAATGTGAGTGCCTCATCTGGTACGATGAGTTTATATTTACATAAATTTTACATACATTCAAACACTAGAAATTATACATATCTCCTAGTTTCCTCTGCTTTTAAGGTTTATTGTTATCGTTGCGTCACTTATAATAGTTAGAAATGAAAAGACTACTGCAACATCTTTGCGGATAGCCAATAGGAAATTTTGATGTCAGATAATAATCATGCGCTAAAACAAGCAGGCTTAAAAGTTACTCTTCCGCGCCTTAAAATTTTGGAAGTACTGCAAGAACCTGATTGCCAACATATCAGTGCTGAAGACTTGTACAAAAAACTTATCGATATTGGCGAAGAAATTGGCCTAGCGACAGTCTATCGCGTACTCAACCAGTTTGATGATGCAGGCATTGTCACCCGACATCATTTTGAAGGTGGTAAGTCTGTTTTCGAACTATCAACTCAACACCACCATGATCATCTTGTTTGTCTTGATTGTGGTAAAGTTATCGAGTTTTCAGATGACATCATCGAAGATCGTCAAAAACAAATTGCAGAAAGCTTCAATGTTCGCCTAACAAATCATAGCCTTTACCTATACGGTCATTGCATGAACGGCAACTGCGCCGAAGATGAAACACTTCACGACCCAAAGTAATATTTTAAAAAAGCCAGTGTATCTCCACTGGCTTTTTTATTTGATATTTAGTTATCCTTTCAAACATTGTTACAAATAACCAGATTACAAAAAGGTGGTTTTTCACTATATATCTATGCCAACTATTTTATATGGATGTTATAGATGAAAGTAAAACCATTAGTACTCGCATTAATCACCACCCTATCCCTTTCAAGCCTAATATCTAGCGCGAATGCTTGTACTCGTATCCTTTGGCAAACAGAAGATCATGGCGTCTTTGTTTCTCGTACTATGGATTGGTCTGAGTCCACAAACCCTTACTTAGCAAACTTTCCTCAAGGTTCAGAATATACAACGCACCTGAGTGATAAGAACCTTGTTACATCCAAATTTGCTGTCACGGGGATCACTGCTTACGGCGTTCTAATGGATGGTATTAACTCACAAGGACTCAGTGGTAATATTCTTTATGATGGTGGAATGGATCTAGGCAAAGGTAATAATAAACAAACCGACGGCGCAATTACCTATCTTCGCCATATGTTGTCGCAACATAAAACAGTGAATGATGTTGTAAAAGCAGCCACAGCGCTGGCACCTAACGAAGAGTTTATTGAAGGAATTCCTGTTCGTATTGCTCTGCATTTATCTTTCCAAGATCCAACGGGCGATAGCGCTATTATTGAATGGCGTGAGGGCAAACCTCAAATTTGGCATGGAAAACAATATACCGTCATGACAAATCAGCCTGGTTATGCCCAACACCTTGCGAATATTAAACGTTCTGCACGTGGATGGGGCGAACAAGCTCAACAATGGAGCCAAACAAATTTAGGCACTGGCGGTAACACTAACCCTGAAGATCGTTTCGTTCATGCCACCTATTTTTCAGAGCACTTAAAAGAACCAACCAGCATCATCAATGGCATTTTAAAGCTCGAGTCAACGATGTTTCGTATTCCTCATGATGCGCCAAACCGCCCTATTAACGGAAAAATGGCAGGTTACGCAACTGAGTATTCGGTAAATAGGCATTTACAATCAGGTGAGACTTTCGTTCGCTATCAATGGGGAGATATATTTAGTCAATTTAAATACAACACCCAAGATATTCAAAAATCAGGCAAAATGATTTTCTTCAAATTAAGCAATGCTGAACTTGCGGGGAATATTACAGAGCAAATAATTAATTCGGGACATTAATAGCCATGTAATATCATCGATGAGATAGCTATTAATAAAAAACCGCATCACAAGAGTGATGCGGTTTTTATTAGCTAAAATCAGAGACTAAATTAGTCGCCAATTTTCGCCCAAGTATCACGAAGGCCGACTGTGCGGTTGAAGACTAAATGCTCAGGGCTTGAGTCTTTGTTATCTGCACAGAAGTAACCCATACGCTCAAATTGGTAAGCTTTTTCAGCTTCAGCAGCAACCAATGATGGTTCAACGAAACCGTTAACTACTGTTAGAGAGTCAGGGTTGATCACTGATACAAAATCATCTGCTGCACCAGGGTTTGGTACTGTAAATAGGCGATCGTATAAACGAATTTCTGCTGGAATGCCCGCTTCTGCTGATACCCAGTGAATAACACCTTTCACTTTACGACCATCTGCTGGGTTCTTACCTAATGTATCTTTATCGTAAGAACAGAAGATTGTTGTGATATTACCTTCCGCATCCTTTTCGATGCGATCCGCTTGAATCACATATGCGCCACGTAAGCGAACTTCTTTACCTAACACTAAACGCTTGTATTTCTTATTCGCTTCTTCGCGGAAATCTTCACGCTCAATGTATAGCTCGCGGCTAAATGGCACTTCACGCGAACCCATTTCAGGTTTATTCGGGTGATTAGCTACAGTAAGCATTTCTGTCTCACCATCAAAGTTTTCAATCACAACTTTAACAGGATCAAGAACCGCCATTGCACGTGGTGCGTTTTCGTTTAGATCGTCACGAATACAAGATTCTAGTGAGCTGATCTCGATGGTGTTGTCTTGCTTAGTCACACCGATACGCTTACAGAACTCACGCATAGATGCAGGTGTGAAACCACGACGACGTAAACCAGAGATAGTTGGCATACGTGGATCATCCCAACCATTAACCAATTTATCAGTCACAAGTTGGTTCAGCTTACGCTTAGACATCACAGTGTATTCAAGGTTTAGACGACTAAACTCATACTGATGCGGTGTACAATCGATAGTGATGTTTTCAAGAACCCAATCGTATAGACGACGGTTGTCCATGAACTCAAGCGTACAAATAGAGTGCGTAATGCCCTCTAGCGCATCAGAAATACAGTGTGTAAAGTCGTACATTGGGTAAATGCACCACTTATCACCTGTTTGGTGGTGAGTAGCAAAACGTACACGGTAGATCACAGGATCGCGCATAACCATAAATGGTGATGCCATGTCGATTTTCGCACGAAGACACATTTTGCCTTCTTCAACTTCACCGTTCTTCATTTTGTCGAATAGAGCTAAGTTTTCTTCAACGCTACGATCGCGGTATGGGCTATGCTTACCTGGCTCAGTTAATGTGCCACGGTACTCACGCATCTGCTCTGGACTTAGCTCATCAACGTACGCTAAGCCTTTATTAATTAATTCAATTGCGAACCCGTATAGCTTATCGAAGTAGTTTGATGAATAACAAATCTCACCGCTCCACTCAAAGCCCAACCAGTTAACATCGTTCTTAATAGACTCAACGTATTCGATGTCTTCTTTCTCAGGGTTAGTATCATCAAAACGAAGATTACATTGACCCTGATAGTCCTGAGCAATACCGAAGTTCAAACAAATAGATTTAGCATGGCCGATATGCAGGTAACCATTCGGCTCCGGCGGGAATCGGGTATGTACGCTTGTATGTTTGCCACTTGCTAAATCCGCATCAATAATTTGGCGGATAAAGTTAGTTGGACGAGCTTCAGATTCACTCATCAATTACACCTCGTGTGCTTACAGGATTGAGAACTGTATATGATCCATAAATATGGCTCATGACTCAACAAATAGTATGCATTGTTTGTCGATATGGATAAAAAAGCCCCGTAATAACGGAGTTTGTATACTGACACTATACATTAATGCCCTAATTAGGCGCATTAAAAACATGACCATTAATATGATAGCCATGATTTTTACCTAACTTAATGAAAAAAGCCGATGAAGGTTACCCTCCATCGGCTGATATTTTAACAGTTAAAGCGTGTTTACATCGTAACTTATAGTGATGTTACACGACTGAAACGTTTACCGTCTGCACTTACTGCTCGGATTTCAACTTTACCCGTCACACTTGGTTGTGCTTTCGCATTGTAAGTGTTCCACGTTTTGCCTTCGTCCGTTGAGTATTGTAGCGCTAAGCCAGGCATACTTACGTTCATTGCAAGTTTACCATTTTCAATTTTTGCACCTGGTACTGGTACACGGTACTGAATACCTGCTGCATCAAGTTTAGCTAGTTCACGTTGACCAAGAACGTTAGCAAAACGCTCCCACTCGTTGTGAAGGGCTTTCTTATTCACAAGATTAGAGTCTTGTGAGTACTCAACACCAGCTTGGTACTCATTTTCCCACTCGCCTTTGTGCCATGCACGCTCAGCTGCTGCTAGTACGCGAGGGAATACCATGTACTCGTATTGATCATCGTTACCTACAGTTTCACTCCAAAGCTGCGCTGACAGACCGTGGAAGCCTTTCGATTCAACCGTACCTTTACTTGCAAAGCCATTGCCATCACGATCGAGTGATGTTTCTGCGTTCTGAGGTAAGTTCTCTGGCGCAAAACCAAACATCTTACGGGTGTCAGTTGCACGTGTTGCCCAGTAGTAACCACGCTCTGATGGATCTACTTCATATGGCATATCCATGTATACGTAATCTGGGTTTGATACTACAACATCGTAGCCTTTGTTAGCCCACTCGTATGCAGATGCACCACCGCCCCAGTATAGAACGTCCCAGAAATTCACACGTACGTTATCTGTTTCAAATGCTTTAGCATCTTTCGAGTACTTCAAGCCATCTTGCCATGCTTGGAAGTTCTCAATACCTTTGCCATTCACCACAGCACTTACACGCTCAGCAAAGTAGCTTGGTAGGCGATCGTAATCACTTACCACACCTTCTGCGATCAATTTCTGACACATTGGTGATTTTTGGTATGGCTTATCTTGCTTAGATTGATCAATAGACCCCGTCCAAGCTGTTGGCTCTGCAGCGTTAATATCTTGGAAGCCCGCATTTAACTTAATATTCTTCGCTTCATCACCACCAAAGTGCCATGTATTTAGCGGCATACCCGCATCTTTGTGCATTGCTTGAATTTCAGTAATAACTTTATCAACAAACTTTGCAGACGAATCCATACATGGGTTAATGAAACTACGCTTATCGTAGAACTGTACTGTCGTTACGTTTGACGTATCTTGTGGATCCATCAAGCGATATTCATTCGCTTCATCCATCTTGCCTTCAGCAGCTAGACGCTTGTAACGTGCTTCCATTGCTACTACCGCTGCACGTGCGTGAGCTGGCATATCAATTTCAGGGATCACTTCAATACCACGTGCTTTCGCATATTTTAGAATATCTAAGTAATCTTGCTTGCTGTAGAAACCTGAACCATCGTTCTCAGATGTTGGGCCTGAGCCTAGCTGAGGAAGAAGACAGCTTGTTTCTGATAAATCATGACAACGCTTACCACCAATTTCTGTCAATTCTGGAAGACCCGGAATTTCGATACGCCAACCTTCATCATCAGATAGGTGGAAGTGGAATTTGTTCATCTTGTACGCTGCCATTTGATCTAGCGTACGTAGGATCGCTTCTTTAGAGTGGAAATTACGACCCACATCAACCATTACACCACGATAATCAAAACGTGGTGCATCCAATACATTTAATGTTGGAATGTTGTTCTCTGCACCGGTAGACATCAGTGAGATCAGAGACTGCATACCGTAGAACGCACCTTGGTTATCAAAACCAGTAACGGTTGCGCCCTTCTTAGTGACGTCTAGCTTATAAGCACCAACAATTTGCTGATCCTTCTTAAACGAACCCGGTAAAATTGTTACTTTTACTGGGTACTCACCCTGCGCGTTCACACCAAGCTGTGCTAAACGAGCATCTACTGCAGCCATCATATCTGCAGGTAGTGTTAGGTTGTCGATCTTAATACCGTTAGCTAGAGAAACAGTATCGCCAGTTAATTTAGTACTTAGCGGTGTAGGTAAAATAGTGCCAGCTACTTCTTCAGAAGCCACTAAGTTTACATCGCTGTTTTTCTCAAAACGTGTTTCTGGTGTCGCTAATACGTTGTTATCCGCTTTAACACGCTTAAATTGATCGCCTTTTAGTGGCGTTAAGTAATCTGCAGGGTTAGCTGTATCTGTGCTAACAATTGTTTTTGGTTCTGCATTACCTGCTGTTACGTATGCACGAGGCATGTAATCGTTTTCAAATAAAGTCCAATATTCACCGATGTAAGGGATAACAACCTTTTCACCTTCAGCGAAACCATCGAACTTATCAGTTGGCTCTAGTGTGTGTAGATCACCTGTTACGTGAGTAACTTTGAATTGTTCATTCTGCACTTCTAGGATTTGACGAATACTGCTGAAGTAAATTTTCCAGTCTTTATTCGTCACCGCTGGGCCTTTATTTTCCAGCGTTAAATTAATCAAATCACAAGATGCCCATTCCGCACCCAATGTTTTACATGGCAAGCCTTCTTCTGCACCATGCTGAATAGCGACTTCATAGTTAAGATCTAGGTTTGACGCTAGGTTATTAACTACAGTTTGATCATTGTTTCCCTGAGTTGCACAACCAGTCACCGCTAGTGTAATAAAAGATGCTAACGCCGTAAGTTTAATAGTCATGATATATTCCTTTTCTCCCGATATCTCTTCTAAAAAAGTGAAGAGAAAATCTATACGAGCCCAAACGTTGGGTACTCAAAATGCCGGCCCTATCATTCCATGTTTGAAAATAATAAGGCCGGTTTTATTAAAGGTCTTGCGGTATTACTTAATTACTGAAGAATTCAGGTAATTATGGAAGTTTTACAGAAGATAGATCTTCTGACGCTGGGATTTTCTTCATTTCGCCAGCAACGATTTCAGCTAGAGGGCCAAGGATAACCTGAAGGTTATTTGAACCTAGTTTAACTACACCCATTGCACCTAATGCTTTTAACGTTTTCTCGTTAGCAAGACTGCTGTCTTTTAGCGTTAGACGTAGACGTGTAATACAAGCATCGATGTTCTCTAAGTTACCGTGACCACCAAGTGCTTTTAAGTACTGCTTAGCTAGCTCGCCAGTTTCTGCAGAACCTGCAACAGATGAAGTCTCTTCTTCGTCGTCTTCACGGCCAGGCGTTTTAAGGTTGAACTTAACAATCGCGAAGCGGAATACAAAGTAGTAGATGAAGAAGAATGCAATACCTTGAACAATCAGCATGTACCACTGAACAGCTAGTGGGTTGCGTGATGACAAGAACATATCAACTAGACCTGCAGAGAAACCGAAACCTGCAATCCACTGCATTGATGCTGCGATGTATACAGATAGACCCGCTAGTGCTGCGTGAATTACGTACAGTACTGGTGCTAGGAACATGAATGCAAATTCTAGAGGCTCAGTAACACCTGTGAAGAATGATGCAAAACCAGCAGCGATAAGTAGTGATGCTACACGCTCTTTGTTCTTCGCTTTTGCAGTGTGGTACATCGCAAGTGCTGCACCTGGTAGACCAAACATCATGATTGGGAAGAAACCAGCTTGGTACATACCAGTGATACCTGGAGTAGCTGTACCTTCAGCGATAGATTTCGCGCCGCCTAGGAAGTTAGGAATATCGTTAATACCTGCAACGTCAAACCAGAATACTGAGTTTAGTGCGTGGTGAAGACCAACAGGAATCAATAGACGGTTGAAGAATGCGTAGATACCCGCACCTACAGAACCCATACCTTGAATGCTTTCACCAAAATGTACTAGACCGCCGTAAATTGATGGCCAAACGAACATCAAAATACCAGCAATAACGATACCAGCAATAGATGTTAGAATTGGTACTAAACGCTTACCACTAAAGAACGCTAGTGCTTTATGTAGTTCTACGCTTGAGAAACGGTTGTACAACTCAGCTGACACGATACCTACTAAGATACCTACAAATTGGTTATTGATTTTACCAAATGCAGCTGGAACTGCGCTTGGGTCAATACCTTGGATTTGCGCGACTGCACCCGGTGCAAGAAGCGTTGTAACCACAAGGAAACCAACAAAACCTGATAGTGCTGCTGCACCATCTTTATCTTTAGACATGCCGTATGCAACACCCACTGCAAACAGTACTGACATGTTATCAATAATTGCCGCACCAGCCTTGATCAAGAAAGCAGCTAATGCAGAGTTTGCACCCCAGCCGTTCGGATCAATCCAGTAACCGATACCCATTAAGATTGCCGCTGCAGGAAGTACTGCAACTGGCACCATTAATGCCTTACCTACTTTTTGAAAATATCCAAGAATATTCACCCTTAGTTCCCCCTATGGTTTTCTTAGATGCGATTGAATAACTGAATTTAAGCTATCCGTATTTGGTTATCCGCAGTTTAAGAAATTAATTTCGCCCCGCAAATTAAAAGCTCACCATTTGTGATCTCAATCACCGACGGAGGTTAGAAGTGAGTGATTTTGCTAGCTCGATCATAAAACTTATTTTATCATTCGAAACAAAGGCGCTATGTCGCTAAGATTTTTCCTGTTTTAACTTTCTTCAACGAGGTATCAACGTGAGACTAATCCCGCTTAATAACGCTAAAGATGTTGGTTTATGGTCTGCTCGCTACATTGCAGATCGCATCAATAAATTCGAACCAACAGCAGAACGTCCATTTGTATTGGGGCTACCTACGGGTGGTACACCTCTAGCGACATACAAGCGCCTTATCGAGCTATACCAAGCAGGTGAAGTAAGCTTCAAAAATGTTGTTACTTTCAACATGGATGAGTATGTAGGCATGGCTTCTGATCACCCAGAGTCATACCGTAACTTCATGTACAACAACTTCTTTAACCACGTTGATATTCAAGAAGAAAACATCAACCTTCTTGATGGTAACGCAGAAGATCACGCTGCTGAATGTCAGCGTTACGAAGATAAGATCAAATCTTACGGTAAAATCAACCTATTCATGGGTGGTGTAGGCAACGACGGTCACATTGCTTTCAATGAGCCAGCATCATCATTAGCATCTCGTACACGTATCAAGACGCTAACCCAAGAAACGCGTATTGCTAACTCTCGTTTCTTTGATGGCGACATCAACCAAGTACCTAAATACTCACTAACTATCGGTGTAGGTACATTACTAGATTCAGAAGAAGTAATGATCCTTATCACTGGCCACAACAAAGCCCAGGCACTACAAGCTGCGGTTGAAGGCAGTGTGAATCACCTATGGACTGTATCTGCACTTCAGCTACACCCTAAATCAATGATTGTTTGTGATGAGCCATCAACTCAAGAGCTAAAAGTGAAGACTGTTAAGTACTTCCAAGAGCTTGAAGCGGAAAATATTAATCACCTTTAATCCTATTAAGGAATATTCATGTACGCGCTTACCAACTGTAATATTTTTACCGGTAGCGAAGTGCTGAATAACCACGCCGTCATTATTGACGGCGTGAACATTCATGCAATCTGCCCGATTAATCATTTACTCGATGGCATCGACACTATCGATCTTCATGGTGCAAACCTTTCTCCTGGCTTTATTGATTTACAATTAAATGGTTGTGGTGGGGTGATGTTCAATAATGAAACCACCGCAGAAGCCATTGATATTATGCACCAAGCCAACCTAAAATCAGGTTGTACTAGCTTTCTTCCTACACTTATCACCTCTCCTGACGAAGATATGAAACGTGCAGTTTCAGCTATTCGTGATTATCAAGCAAAATACCACAATCAAGCATTAGGCCTACACCTAGAAGGCCCTTACATTAATGTTGTAAAGAAAGGGGTTCACCGCCCAGATTTCATTCGTCCAGCTAGTGACGAGATGATTACTTTCTTATGTGAAAACGCAGATGTTATAACTAAAGTCACTCTCGCTCCTGAGTTGAATTCACCTGAACATATTCAGAAACTGATTGATTCAGGTATTGTGGTCTCAGCGGGACACAGTAATGCAACATACGAAGAAGCAAGACAAGGCTTCGATCTCGGTATTAGTTTTACTACGCATTTATTCAATGCGATGAGTCCAGTAGAAGGTCGTTCGCCAGGTCTAGTTGGTGCTATTTACGATAGCAGTGAAATCTATACAGGCGTTATTGCTGACGGTTTCCATGTTGACTATGCCAATATCCGCATGGCTCATAAAATGAAGAATACGCGTTTAGTTTTAGTGACCGATGCCACAGCTCCAGCAGGTGCAAACATCGATAGCTTTCTTTTTACTGGGACAAAGGTATATTACCGGAACGGCATGTGTGTAACTGAAGAAGGCACACTTGGTGGTTCAGCACTGACAATGATTGAAGCGATTCAAAATAGTGTTGAACATGTAGGTATCGCCTTGGACGAAGCGATTCGTATGGCCACACTTTATCCTGCTCGCGCTATTGGTGTAGACAAGAAACTTGGGGCTATAAAAAAAGGCATGGTAGCAAATCTTACTGTGTTTGATCGCGATTATAATGTTCAGGCGACAATTGTTAATGGTGAATACAAACAGAGCTAATTATGACAGGCGGACAAATTGGTAATGTTGATCTCGTAAAACAGCTAAACAGTGCAGCTGTTTATCGCTTGATTGACTTGCAGGGCCCTATTTCACGTATTCAGGTGGCTGATGTTAGTCAGCTTGCTCCTGCCAGTGTTACTAAAATAACCCGCCAACTACTTGAGCGCGGCCTAATAAAAGAGGTCGCGCAACAAGCATCAACCGGCGGTAGACGGGCAATATCGCTGACAACTGAATCAGCAGCATTTCATTCTATTGCGGTGCGTATTGGTCGAAATTACATTGAAATAACCCTTTATGATTTAAGTGGTAACCATATAACAGGTACCGCTCACCCATTTTCTTATACCAGCCAACAAGCCTTAATTGATGGTTTACTTGAGCATATCCAAAACTTCATCAGTAATAACCAAAATGTAATGAAGGAATTGGTTGCATTTGGTATTACGCTCCCCGGCTTAGTGAACCCTGAGCATGGTATTGTGGAATATATGCCACATATTGAAATTGATGACTTTCCATTAGCTGACATTATTAAAAAACAATTCGGTGTTATTTGTTTTGTCGGTAATGATATTCGAGGCCTAGCGTTAGCTGAACATTACTTCGGTGCAAGCCGCGATTGTAAAGACTCAATTCTAGTCAGTGTTCACAACGGTACAGGTGCCGGTATTATTGTTAATGGTCAAGTATTCTTGGGCTTTAACCGTAACGTGGGCGAGATCGGTCATATTCAAATCGATCCATTAGGCGATAAATGCCAGTGCGGTAATTTTGGTTGCTTAGAAACAGTCGCAGCCGACCCCGCTATAGTGAAACATGTTCAACAGTTGCTCGACCAAGGTTATCCAAGCTCACTACAAGAGCTTGAAGATATAACAATGCTTGCGATTTGTGATGCGGCAAATGATGGTGATGAGTTAGCAACCCAAGCGTTGATAAAAGTTGGAAATCAATTGGGCAAAGCCCTTGCGATGACCATCAATTTGTTCAACCCTCAAAAAATCATTCTTGCGGGTAACATTACTCATGCCCAAGAGATTGTTTTTCCAGCGATTCGACGTTGTGTTGAAACACAATCACTCTCAAGATTTCATCATGACTTACCGATTGTTGCATCTGAGCTTTATAACCAACCGACCATAGGTGCATTTTCAATGATCAAACGCGCTATGTTAAACGGTGTATTATTACAGCTCCTATTAGAAGACTAATCACAGCAACATATAAATTCAGAGCAAAGGGGCGTATTTAATTAATACGCCCCTAATCTCATCAGCTTCATGCTATTTCTCCAGATTGTTATCTTGCAAGGATGTTGTACAAGATATGGAATTTATCTACATACTTACCGCTTTTATCATTGGTTTTATTGCTCTACGTTGCAAACTCCCCCCTCTTGTCGGATTTCTTGTTGCTGGCTTTAGTCTCAACAGTTTTGGCTTTACTTCTACACCTACATTAGAAACCTTAGCTAACTTAGGGGTGACACTGCTTCTTTTTACCATTGGTTTAAAACTGGATGTGAAGTCCTTACTTAAAAAAGAAGTTTGGGGTGGCGCTACCCTACATAATCTCTTATCAACAACCTTATTTACCCTCTGTCTATTGGTATTAAAACAGCTTGGTTTAACCATGTTCAGCGACATGGCGTTCAGCCAACTTATCCTCATTGGATTTGCGCTGTCTTTTTCCAGTACAGTATTTGCCATTAAGCTGTTACAAGAAAAAGGCGAGTTAAATGCAAAGTACGGTACCGTCTCTATCGGTATTTTGGTCATGCAAGATATCTTCGCCGTTATATTCTTAACTATCTCAAGTGGAAAAATGCCAGAAGTGTATGCGCTTGGGCTTTTCGCTCTACCGTTATTACGCCCTATCCTATACAAGATCTTAGACAAAGCAGGTCACGGTGAAGTACTGGTACTCTATGCCATTACTCTTGCGCTAGTGCTCGGTGCAGGGTTATTTAAACTGGTTGGTATGAAGCCTGATTTGGGTGCACTATTGATCGGGATGCTAATGGCAGGACACAGTAAGTCTTCTGAAATGGCAAAATCACTCTTTAACTTTAAAGAGTTGTTACTTGTTTGCTTTTTCTTAAATATTGGCCTGTCAGAAACCCCGACTCTTAATGGGTTGCTGATGGCATTTGTTTTACTACTCTTATTACCGCTTAAGGGTCTGTTGTACTACGGCATATTCCATTTGTGTCGTTACCGTGTCCGTACCTCAATGCTCGCGACGTTAACACTATTTAATTACAGCGAGTTTGGTTTAATTGTCGGTGGTGTGGCTTATAAACTCGGACTATTACCGGGTACTTTTTTAGTGGCTATCGCCATTGCTGTCTCTTTTTCATTTTTGCTCGCAGCCCCTCTCAACAGCATGAGCCATAAACTTTACACTGAAGCATCAAAATGGCTAAAAGAATTTGAACCAGAAAAACTCAACGCCGATGACAAACTGATCGATCTCGGTCAATCAAAAGTGTTGATTCTTGGTATGGGTCGTATAGGCACGGGAGCATATGATGAATTACAAGCGCGTTACGGCAAGCAAATCATAGGCGTTGAAACCCGAGAGGAATCCGCCGAGCAGCAACGTAAAGAAGGACGCAATGTTATTCAAGGCGATGCGACTGACCCTGATTTTTGGGCGCGAGTGATCAGCAAAGAACGCATAACGCTTATTTTATTAGCAATGCCTCATAGTCAGGCGAATGTTTATGCCTTAGAGCAAATTAAAGCTCGTCATTTCCAAGGTAAAATTGCGGCAATTGCTCAGTACAATGATGATGAGGAGTTACTGTATGAGCAAGGTATTGATGCCGTCTTCAACATCTTCAATGAGGCAGGCAGTGGTTTTGCTCGTAATGTATGTGATCACTTAAAGCCAGACATAACAGCAATCAAATCATAATCCTATAAGTATGCCCCCTTATTTCGCAGTAAAAAATAAACAGTGGTAACAACTACTGTTTATTTTTTTTAAATAAAAAGCCAAACACATTAGATTTAATTCAGTTAAAGGTGATTTAAATGAATATGATTCACCTAAGACGTTTTATTTTAATGGATTGAAGATTTTTTATTGCAATTTACTTCAGAATACGCAATTTTAACAATCAAAGAGAAACACACAGAAATAAAAAGATTTGTTTTCATTATAAAAACCTTTTGGTTACATCAGTGTTTCTAAGATTTATGGATATAAAAAGATAACGTTGGAGTGGTATTACTATGTGTTCTGTATTTGGGATCCTAGACATTAAGAGCGACGCAGCAGCATTGCGTCCTATCGCATTAGAAATGTCGAAAAAGCTTCGTCACCGCGGCCCAGACTGGTCAGGTATTTATGCATCAGAACATGCCATTCTTGCGCATGAACGTCTTGCTATTGTTGGTCTAAACAGTGGTGCTCAGCCCATTTATAGCCCAGATAAAAAATTGATCCTTGCTGTTAACGGTGAAATCTACAACCACAAAGAAATCCGTGCTCGCTATGAAGGCAAATACGATTTCCAAACAGATTCAGACTGTGAAGTTATTCTTGCGCTCTACCAAGATATGGGCGAAGAGTTACTTGAAGAACTTAACGGTATTTTCGCCTTTGTTCTTTATGATGAAGAAAAAGACACCTACCTTGTTGGTCGTGATCACATTGGTATTATTCCGCTATACCAAGGTTTTGATGAAAACGGCAACTACTATGTTGCATCAGAAATGAAAGCGCTGGTGCCTGTGTGTAAAACAGTGAGCGAATTCCCTCCAGGTTCTTACTACGGTAGTGCTGATGCCGAGCCGCAGCGTTATTATACCCGTGATTGGAATGAGTACGCAGCCGTACAAGGTAACTCAACCAGCAAAGAAGAATTAACTGAAGCACTAGAAGCGGCTATTAAGCGTCAGTTAATGACAGATGTACCTTATGGTGTACTTCTATCGGGTGGTTTAGATTCATCAATTACATCGGCAGTGGCAAAACGCTTTGCTGCAATGCGTATTGAAGATAATGACCAATCTGAAGCATGGTGGCCACAACTTCACTCTTTTGCCGTCGGTCTTGAAGGCGCCCCTGATTTAAAAGCAGCGCGTGAAGTTGCTGATAAAATTGGTACCGTTCACCATGAAATGACCTACACGATTCAAGAAGGTCTAGATGCTATCCGTGATGTGATTTATCACATTGAAACTTACGATGTGACAACCATTCGTGCTTCTACCCCAATGTTCCTAATGGGTCGTAAAATCAAAGCGATGGGTATCAAGATGGTTCTTTCTGGTGAAGGTGCAGATGAGATCTTTGGTGGTTACTTATACTTCCACAAAGCGCCAAACGCGAAAGAGTTCCATGAAGAAACTGTACGTAAATTGCTTGCTCTGAACATGTTTGACTGTGCCCGTGCAAACAAATCATTAGCAGCATGGGGTGTTGAAGGTCGAGTACCATTCCTAGATAAAGAATTTATCGATGTGGCAATGCGTCTAAACCCTGAAGATAAAATGTGTGGTAACGGTAAGATGGAAAAACACATCTTACGTGAGTGTTTTGAACACTACCTACCAGAATCTATTGCATGGCGTCAAAAAGAGCAGTTCTCTGATGGTGTAGGTTACAGCTGGATTGATACGCTAAAAGAAGTGGCTGAAGAGAAGGTAACGGATCAACAACTTGAAACTGCAGCTTACCGCTTCCCTTACAACACGCCAACAACCAAAGAAGCTTACGCATACCGTGAGATCTTTGAAGAGCTATTCCCACTCGAAAGCGCAGCGAAATGTGTTCCAGGTGGTCCATCTATTGCTTGCTCAAGCGCAAAAGCGATTGAATGGGATGAAAGCTTTAAGAATGCTGCTGACCCATCAGGTCGCGCTATTGCCGCTGTACATAACGAAGCTTATAAAAAATAATCTTGCACTAAATTGCAAATAATAAAAAAACCGCCAAACATAAAATGCGTTGGCGGTTTTTTTATATTCATAAGAAACTTAACGTTCCCAGTATGCTTCTTCCAAGCTATCTTCACGCTCAGGCAGACCACGAGATAAACGTGGAGAGTACTGTGCCAATACTTCGTAGCTTACACGGTTTGAATATAAACAAACCTGTGAGAACGATGAGTATGTTAAGAAAGAATGTTGGTGCTTACTAGAGTTCGGCACGTTTTCTTTATGGTAACGGTTTGCAGACATATCATGCAGTAATGCTGAAAGTGCACCATCACCAGCGCCATTCGTATTCTTAATACGCTCAGGGCCGCCCATGTAAGGAGCAATGTGTGAATACGCCTTAATTGGGTTCTCACACGCAGCTTTAAGCATTGGTCGACTGAATTCATAGCGGTTAAACTCAGCAATATCACCTGGAAGTAACGGTAAACTTGTTTCACGCTTAGCGTTATCATCAGTGTAACCTGCGGTATATAAACCTACAGGGCCTGCAGTACAAAGAACAAGATCAACCCATTCTAATGCTTTATCTGCCGCCACAAGCGGATCAGACTCACCAGTCAACGCTTCACCTTCATCTTCGTTCATTGCAACAACTGTTACATGATCACGAAGGAAGTCACGCCACCATTGTGGATCGTCTTGAATAACGAACTTTGTACCTAGTGTTAATACCACTGGCACATCGTATTTTTTCGCATATTCAATGGCACGCATTGTTGCTGCAGGCATAGGATCGCCAGGCTTACAACGCACTAAATACGCTGTTAGCACAAGCGCAGAGGCATTTTCAAATACATGTTCAGGAATACTATTCGGTTCAAGTTGGTTCATCTTACCTTCGTTGATAGCGAACGTACGTTCACCGTCTTTTGAAATAAGAGCAAAACAACGACCAATAGGGCCATCAACAGGTTGAAGATAGTTCATATCCATACGGCTTGATGTATTACAAAGGTAACGGTACGCGTAACTACCGATCTCAATGTCTTTACTCATCACGCCTAAAAGAACAGATTTATCATCCGCTAGCACAGAATAGTTGTGTAGCGTATTACCAATAGTGCCACCAGCAAACTCGTGAGTAACAAGATTGTTCTCTTTTAGCTCTTGATATAGCGCTTCTGCTTTTTCATCAGTAATAACCAAAGAATGGCCTTTACTTAACTCATAGCGTTCCAGGAATTCATCATCCACATAAGCTTCAATATCTACCAATGTTTGGTCAATACCTACAACATGAGTACGTGCTAGACGCTTCTCTTGTTTCGTTTGACTTAAAAGTGGATCGCGAGCATGTACCGGAAAGTAATGCTTAGATTTTCGTTGGCCTGGAA
Organism: Photobacterium angustum; assembly: GCF_002954615.1. Classification (NCBI taxonomy): domain Bacteria; kingdom Pseudomonadati; phylum Pseudomonadota; class Gammaproteobacteria; order Vibrionales; family Vibrionaceae; genus Photobacterium; species Photobacterium angustum. The sequence goes on from NZ_MSCJ01000001.1 coordinate 1,952,351, forward strand.
ATTTCATGTCTATGCGCTATCAAGTTGTAAATTTTGCGAATTCTATCACAGAATATAGAACATAAAAGCAAAAGCTCTCATTGGTTTTGAGATATATCAACACAAATGAGAGCGTAAACGTTATCGTCAATGTAAGTTACAGAATAAAAACTGACTATTCCCAACCTTGAACATGTTGTTTCACCAAGTTTTCCATCATTGTTATATGTGCTTGGCTATCATTAAGGCAAGGGATCAAATTAAATTCTACCCCACCCGCTTCAATGAACACTTCTTTGCACTGCTCTGCAATTTCTTCAAGAGTTTCTAAACAATCAACAGAGAACGCAGGACACATTACATCAAGACGTTTTACGCCTTTCTCAGCCAATGATTTTATCGTGCCTTCAGTATACGGTTTTAACCATTCTTCACGTCCAAAAATAGACTGATAGCTCATGCTCATTTTCTCACGCGGCATCTCAAGCATCTTCGCTAATAGTTCCGTTGTACCATTACAATGATCTGGATACGGATCGCCATTATCAGCATAACGTTTAGGAATACCGTGATATGAACATAATAAATAATCAGGCTCGCCTTTTTCTGCCCACAAAGTTTTAGCAGTCTCGGCCAACGCTGAAATATAATCAGGGTGATCGTAATAATGATTAATAAAGCGCAACTCTGGGATATACGATATTGACTTTAAATCTTTCGCAATACGATCAAATACAGCAGCTGTGGTAGTGCCTGAATACTGAGGATATAACGGTAAAACTAAAACCTTATCACAACCTTGCTGCTTTAGACGCTCCAAACCAGCCTGAGTACTCGGGTTACCATAAGTCATACCCAGTTCAACTGGGACTTGAAGTATCTCTGTTAATGCTTTTTGTTGGCGTTTTGAATACACCATCAATGGTGAGCCATCTTCCATCCAAACAGATTGATATAATTTAGCAACTTTCGGTGAGCGAATCGGCAAAATTACGCCGTGTAAAATTGGGCACCATAACCAGCGAGTCATATCGACGACACGGTGATCGTGTAAAAATTGAGATAGAAATTGTTTCACCCCAGCAGCCGTCGGTGCATCAGGCGTACCTAGGTTAACTAACAATACACCGTATTTTTTATTGTCTTTATTCATCGGTTTTCGCTCTTATCTGTCCTATACCAAGCTTTCTGATCAAGAAAATAATAATCATGCAACCGAACCTAAACGAAAGCCCACTGCTTTTAGATCACTTTGATCAGAAAAAGACGTATCCCGCCTTTATTAACCCTATTTAAACCATAAAAAAACGGACTATACCAATAGGTAAGCCCGTTTTTTTTCATTGTTACAAGCTATCTAAAACAGCCTATATCAATATTAAGCTAATGCTTTTTCTAGCTCAGCGCTCACTTCAGCAACAGGAAGTGTACCGTCAAACTTAAGGTATTTCGTGTTACCCGCTGCTGCTTCTTTACCGTAGTATTCGATAAGAGGTGCAGTTTGTGTGTGGTAAACATTTAGACGAGCACGAACTGTTTCTTCTTTGTCGTCTTCACGGATAACAAGATCTTCACCTGTTACGTCATCTTTACCTTCAACCTTTGGTGGGTTGTAAACAGCGTGGTAAGTACGACCAGAAGGAAGGTGAGCACGACGACCCGCCATACGCTCAACGATCACATCGTCAGCCACATCAAACTCGATAACGTAATCAACGTTAACGCCGTTTTCTTTTAGGCCATCAGCTTGAGGAATTGTGCGTGGGAAACCATCTAGTAGGAAGCCTTTTGCACAATCATCTGCCGCAATACGCTCTTTTACAAGACCAAGGATGATATCGTCAGATACCAATTGACCTGCATCGATCACTGATTTCGCTTGTTTGCCTAGCTCAGTACCTGCTTTGATTGCAGCACGTAGCATGTCACCAGTTGAAATTTGAGGAATACCAAACTTTTCCATAATGAATTGAGCTTGAGTACCTTTACCTGCACCTGGAGCGCCCAGAAGAATGATGCGCATTGTGATCCCCTTTAATAGAGTGGAATTTTTGCAAAAAAGTGAAAATACACTGAATAAGCAAGACTCGCAAGCCCAGTACAATGACTGGGCTTGGTTTACATGCTTTATCAGAATAGTATTTGATATAAGTAAGTTATTTGGTTATTTAATCAGCAACTTGTTAATAGCAGCAAGGAACTGTGAAGGGTCTTCCATCGTACCGCGTTCAGCTAACATCGCTTCACCTAGCAAGAATTCAACCCAACGACCAAACACTTCTTCATCCGCTTCATCAGCCATTTTCTTAACCAATGCGTGCTCTGGGTTTAATTCAAAAATGTATTGAACCTCTGGCGCATCATGGCCTGCTGCTGCTAGCAGTTTCGCCATTTGAGTACCCATTTCGTTTTCATCTGTCACAACAACAGCTGGTGTGTCATGAAGTTTGAACGTTGCACGTACATCTTTTACACGTGTGCCTAGGTAACTTTTTGTACGCTCAGTAACTGAAGCAAATTCTTTTTCCGTCTCTTTTTGCTTCTCTTTCACTTCTTCATCATCAAAGCTTGAAAGATCAAGATCAGATTTGGTAATCGCTTGGAACTGCTTACCTTCAAATTCAGGCAAGTGGCCCATTAGATATTCATCAATACGATCGTACATCAAGATCACTTCCAACCCTTTCGCACGGAATTGCTCTAGGTGTGGGCTATGTTTCGCTGCATTGAAATTATCTGCGGTTAGATAATAGATCTTATCTTGGTTTTCTTTCATGCGGCTCACGTAATCGGCAAGCGATACTGTTTGCTCTTGTGAGTCATTTTCTGTAGAGCTAAATCGCAGCAAGTTAGCAATTTTGTCGCGATTCGCAAAATCTTCAGCTAAACCTTCTTTTAATACCTGACCAAACGCTTTCCAGAACGTCTGATACTTCTCAGCATCATTTTTCGCCATACGCTCAAGCATTTGCAACACACGCTTAGTACACGCTTTACGTAGCGCTTGAGTCACCTTGTTATCTTGTAGAATTTCGCGTGATACGTTCAGTGGCAGATCGTTTGAATCAATTAAGCCGCGCACAAAGCGCAGGTATGTCGGCATGAACTGCTGTGCATCATCCATAATAAATACACGTTGTACATACAGTTTTAAGCCATGCTGACCATCTCGATTATTCAGATCCCAAGGTGCCGTCGACGGGATGTAAAGCAGACTAGTGTAATCTTGCTTACCTTCAACGCGGTTATGTGACCATACCAATGGCTCTGCGTAATCATGCGCAACGTGATTGTAGAATTCTTTATATTCTTCCTCACTGATGTCGGACTTATTACGTGTCCACAATGCTTGGGCCTTATTGATCTGATCCCACTTTGTTCCTGTTACTTTACCTTCTTCGTCTTTTTCTTCGGTTTGAATAAGAACAGGAATACCAATATGGTCTGAATACTTACCAACGATCTCACGTAAGCGATACTCATTTAAGAACTCTTTATCATCTTCACGTAGGTGCAAGATAATATCAGTACCACGATTCGCTTTAGTGATAGTTTCAATACTGTAATCACCTTCACCAGCAGACTGCCAACTTACCGCTTCATCAGCCGCAACATCAGCCGCACGTGTATTAACCGTTACCGAATCTGCCACAATGAATGCTGAGTAAAAACCCACACCAAATTGACCAATCAGTTGCGAATCTTTACTTTCGTCCTCTTTGAGCTGAGAGAAGAATTCTTTCGTACCTGATTTAGCAATTGTGCCTAAATGCTCAATCGCCTGCTCACGAGTCATACCAATACCATTATCACTAATAGTTAATGTACCCGCTTGCTCATTGATTGATAACTTAACGCATAGGTTAGAATCGTCACCATACAAATCAGACTGTGATAAGGCTTTAAAACGTAGCTTATCTGCCGCATCAGACGCATTTGAGATCAATTCACGTAAGAAAATCTCTTTATTCGAGTAAAGTGAATGGATCATTAGGTGAAGTAATTGTTTTACTTCCGACTGAAAACCACGAGTTTCCTTATTTTTATCAACTACTTGCTCGCTCATCTCTACTCCATAGGAAATTGTTAGGTGTTATTTTTAAGATAAATATGGTCAAACAGTATAATTTCAACCTAAAATAGCACGTTTTTTATTTTTTATATTTTTTCAGATTCCGTTTTATATTTTTAGATTAAGAAACCATTCAGCAAACTTATAGAACAATGAATAATTAGAAGATCATTGCTAAGGTTAAATAAATGCCTACACACGCAAAAAAGTTTTTAATCGGACAACGATTCATTTTTGATCCAAACGATAACAGTTTGATTGATAAACTAGAAAATAATGAGTTAATTCGTTTGGGCAGTAATGAAAGCCGTGCCTTGAGTCTTCTAATCGAAGATCCAAGCCTCATTATTACTCGCCAACGTATTCACGATTATGTTTGGCGTGAACAAGGCTTTGAAGTCGATGACTCAAGTCTAACTCAAGCTATTTCAACGCTACGTAAAGCACTAAAAGACTCAACCAAGTCGCCTGCATTCGTTAAAACTGTACCTAAACGTGGTTACCAAATCATTGCCACTGTGGATACCTATGTCGATGAAGAAGACGCTGATTGTAATGATGCACAACAAGAAACCTTAGCGCATCCAGAGCATATACCCCTTATTGATACACAAAGTGTTGATGTTACAGATAGCGAGATCGTTGAACAAATAACAGGGCCTGAATCATCTATACCACCCTCAATAGAAACCAAACCGAAGATAACATGGCTTGGTTGGGTAGCACTGGTGATCGCCTTAATATTACCCATTGCTGTCAATTTAAGTATGCCACCAAAATCGGCAGCTTTTCGTCCACTTCTTCAAGTTGATGGCGTAAAAATTTACACACCAATCAGTAATCCTGTGATGAAAGATTGGAACAATATGATCAGCAGTTGTGTAAGTAATTATTTGAAAAATCATCAAGATGAAGGTAAACCAACCGAAGTCATCGTCACCGGTGGACAAAATAATCAGCTGTATTTGAATTATTTACATAGCAGTAGTGTACCAATGGAAAACATCACCTTACGTTTGCTGACTAGCCATGAGGATAATGTGAAATTATGCCAGTAAATTCTCCTATTACCTTTTCGCATATTATTCGTAAGTATTGGCCTTTTGGGATCCTTGCTATTTCTATCACAGTCTGTAGTTGGGTTTATTTTTCAACGGATTACAAGCAAGAGCAGCTACTGATGTCACGAGAATGGCAAAGTACGACATTTAGTCGCATTGAGCCAACACAACTCGATAATTTAGGCACACTACGTAAAGTAAAACAAAACAGTAATATGGTGTATTTGCCTAACCATACCTATTCGCGTATTACGACGTTAGAGCTTTATAGTGAGAAACCAACGCCCGTAACAATTCATATTTCTGAATCTGGTCAATGGGATGTCAGTGGTGGCTATCTGCTCACTGAGCCAACAGAGTTTAAAGATGTAACATCGGGTACAAATATTGATTTTGATGATAAGCAACTTAATGTTGTAAAAGATATTTTCAGAATGAATGCGCAAGAAAGCCGTCGTATTGATGTGATAAACAAAAACTCACTGTTATTAACCAGTTTAACCTACGGCTCCAATATTCTTTACTCGCTGTAAAAATACAGGCTTGAAATAACACATAAAAAAACCGCGCTATATTAGCGCGGTTTTTATTTATTCTCGACAAACTACAAACGCTGACGCCCAGCTAATGAGTGCGATAGCGTTGTGCCATCAACAAGTTCTAACTCGCCACCGACAGGAACACCATGAGCAATACGGCTCGCTGGTACACCATATTCATGACATAACTCAGCAATGTAATGCGCTGTGGCTTCCCCTTCAACCGTTGGGTTAGTTGCAAGAATTAATTCACTGATATTTTCATGCTGTAATCGATTTTCAAGACGATCAAGACCAATATCAGAAGGTCCAATACCATCAAGTGGTGACAAGTGCCCCATCAAAACAAAATAACGGCCAGAAAATTGTCCTGTTGCTTCTACTGCGACAATATCCGCAGGACTTTCAACAACACAAATTAAACCGTTTTCTTGGCGACGAGGGTTCTCACAAATGGCACAAACATCATCTTCAGTAAATGTTCGACAATCACGGCAATGTCCAATTTCAGTCATTGCCTGACTCAGTGCATCTGCAAGCTGTAAACCACCTTGACGATTACGCTGTAGCAAACTAAAAGCCATACGCTGTGCAGACTTAGGACCAACCCCCGGTAGACAGCGTAAAGCTTCCATTAAATGCTCCAGTAAGTGACTGGTACGCATTAATTAGAATGGCAGTTTAAAGCCAGCAGGTAGGTTCATACCGCCAGTTACTGAAGCCATTTTTTCTTTTTGTGCTTCTTCGATACGACGAGCAGCATCGTTAAATGCAGCTGCGATAAGATCTTCTAGCATGTCTTTATCGTCTTCCATTAGACTTTCGTCAATTTCAACACGACGAACACTGTGGCTACCAGTGATAGTAACTTTAACAAGGCCAGCACCTGATTCACCAGTTACTTCCATGTTTGCTACTTCTTCTTGCATCTTCTGCATGCGCTCTTGCATCTGTTGCGCCTGCTTCATCATGTTACCCATGCCACCTTTACCAAACATATCTTTTCTCTCTCTATCTTGGTCTGGTTAAAAACCTTTAAATTGGTCGAACACTGTCTTCATCCAGTTGAGCTGCAAAACGCTGACAAATAAACATCACATTTTGATCGTTATCTAAGCTCTGTTTTGCTTGTAACAACTTTTGTTGATACAGCTCTTCACGTAATTCTAACGGTGTTTTTCCTTCTTCACCCAGTACGATATTCAACATGACTGGGTGTCCTAATACGGTACTTAATGCATTACATAATTGTTCTTTAGCACGCTCACCATTTAAATGCTGTTGCGATGCGCGTAAATGCAATGTGATTTGATCACCTTGCTGCTCAAAAGAAGAGTTCAAGGCTAGCTGTTGGATTAATTTCCCCACATCCAACTGCGTCACTAAGTTTGCCCAACTATCCTGATTTGCCGCTTCATTGACAAGTATTTTTGTCATTTCCGGTGTTTTTTCGTGCTCTAGTGCTTTCTTTAAAACACGTGGAGCCACATCGACTTTTTTAGCCTCTTCAGCATCAGGTTTTGCTGTCGGTTTCCAGCGGTATTCTTGATCTTCTTTCTCTTGTTGCTGTTGTGCTGGGAGATTCGACGTCGGCATCGCACGGGAAGCACTCGTAGGCATCGCTTTTTGCTTATTGGCAACGCGATCTAATACGGATGTAGCGACTTTTTTAGCTGACGTCGTTGGCGTCTTTTTTACCGATGAAACCTGTGCATCATCATTACCACGCTGTTTCTGGCTGCGTAATCTATTACGTGCCGCCAATAACCCACTAGCAGCCGAACCTGAACGTGATGTTTCAGCAGGTACTGCTGGCACTTCAGGCACACTCATCGATTGCGATATCTGTGGCACTGGTTCTTGAGAACGTTGTGGCGCAACGGGTTGTGATTGAGCACTTTGCTGAGCTGGTGCGACTTGAGGTTCTGGCATCACAGAATGAGGCTGCATTGGCGCCATATTCATTTCTGGATTAACAGCGGCATTAGATTGTTGCTGTATTGGATGCGGCTCGACTTGAGATGCAGGCTCCGTATGCGCGGCTTGCATCTGCGCTTTTAACGCTTGTACGCGTGAAACACCTTGCTGCCCAGTGGAATTAGGATTCACAGCTGGTACTGCCGCGACCGGCTGAGTGCTAGGAACATTGATCGCTTGTGGCTGGATCCCTGATGAAACAACAGGTCTAAATGCCAACATACGTAATAGCACCATTTCAAGTCCAGTTCGACCATCAGGCGCATAGCCTAAATCTTGTCGACCTTGCACCGCAATTTGATAGCATAGCTGCACATCTTGTGGCGTCATCAGTTGGCTTAACAAACTGATACGCTCAGCATCAGGCAACGCATCATCTAAACTCGCAGGTAAAGCTTGATACATGGCTACACGGTGCAATTGACTGGCTAATTCACGCAGTAGACTGTCCCATTCAACGCCAATATTCGCCAGTTCTTGTAAACTGTTCATCGCATTATTTGCATTTGCTTGCGCGACAGCTTCAAGTAAGAATAACGCTTGATCTGTATCTAATGTGCCAAGCATTGTCGCAACATTATCAATGCCGACTTGACCATTCCCTAAAGCAATGGCTTGATCCGTTAAACTTAACGCATCACGCATACTACCTTCAGCAGCGCGCGCTAATAAGCTTAATGCTTTAGCTTCATACTCCACTTTTTCTTCTGTGAGTACTGTTTCTAATTGCGTTTGAATTTGTTGATGATCAAGATGCTTTAAATGAAACTGCAAACAACGAGATAAGATTGTAACTGGCAACTTTTGAGGATCCGTTGTCGCTAAAATAAATTTAACGTACTCCGGCGGCTCTTCTAACGTTTTTAGTAAAGCATTAAAACTGTGGCGAGATAACATATGTACTTCATCGATCAAGTACACTTTAAAGCGTCCACGAGCAGGCTTATACTGAACGTTATCGAGCAATTCACGAGTATCTTCTACTTTGGTACGAGACGCCGCATCTATCTCTAATAGATCAACAAAACGTCCTTCGTCAATTTCACGACATGTTGCACATTTACCACAGGGTGTTGCCGTGATCCCTTCTTCACAGTTCAGTCCTTTAGCAAAGATGCGCGCGATAGTTGTTTTACCCACACCACGAGTACCACTGAACAAGTAAGCATGATGAAGGCGATTTTGCGTTAACGCATTGCCTAAGGCTGTCAACACATGTGACTGACCTACCACATCAGAAAACTGAGATGGACGCCATTTACGGGCCAGAACCTGATAACTCATTAATAACTACCTTACTCTATCTAGACAGCGTCTTATAAATACACTCGCCTCTATTTCTATTATTCTCTAAACCTTATTTTAGGTACTAATAAAACAAATAGTTCGTAGAAAATAAGAGAAATACTAAGACATGATGTATTGATGGTGAAACCTGCGCTAATGCTAGCATATTGCGTATTTTTGAGCGAGAGAAGAGATAATTGAGAGCGCAATCATTAAGCAAATAAACAGTAAGTAAACATCTGGCTTACTTACTGTTCATTATTCTACTTATACTTAGTGGCCTGGGAAGTCACAAATAGCATATACATTTAAGCCTAAGCCTTGAAGACGCGCTTCACCGCCGATATCTGGCAAGTTAATAACAAATGCAGCATCATCGACAATACCACCTAAGCGACGCACTAAATTCGTTGTCGCTTCAATAGTGCCACCTGTTGCCAATAGATCGTCTACAAGCAAAACGCGATCTCCAGGTTTAATTGCATCTTTGTGAATTTCTAAGGTGTCTTTGCCGTATTCTAACTCGTAGCTTTCAGCAATCACTTCACGCGGTAATTTACCTGGCTTACGAACAGGCACAAAACCAACGCCAAGTTCTAAAGCAAGTGGCGCACCAAACAGAAAACCGCGCGCTTCAGTACCGATAATTTTTGTAATACCTTGGTCTTTATACTTTTCAGCTAAAATAGCAATCGTTGCACGGTAAGCTTCAGGCTGCTCCATCAAGCTCGTCACATCACGGAATAAGATCCCCGGCTTTGGGTAATCTTGAATTGATTGAATACTATTTTTAATCAAGTTAAGTGTTTCTTGGTTCATAATCGTTTCCGTGCTTTCACAATGCTGATAAGTATCAAGCGAGAAATAAAATGCTTACTGAATCGTAGGCAATATCATCAACTCCAGCAGATAAATATCAAAATTATCTGTCATGAATTATTGATGCAGTTTATTGGTTTTCCTGTTTCTCAGCAACTAGCTCTACAGCCATAGTTTTATCAATTACTGTCAATCTATTAAAGAAAAAGAGCAATGTCATCGCCATCACCAACAACATCACTTTATGCCACCATAACGGTACAAGAAAAATAGACAGTGCAAAACTACACACTATCATGATGTTTCCACGACGTTTTACTGTAGAAGAGACCGCGCGATGCTGATACCAATTATCTAAAATCGGTCCAAAGGTAGGATGATGACGTAGCCAATGATTTAAACGTGGTGAACCTCGCATAAAACACGCACTGGCTAGTAGTAAAAATGGGGTGGTAGGCAACAGTGGTAAAAAAATCCCTATCACGCCTAAGACAACACAGGTTGCTCCTGTAACTACATATAAAGATGAGACAACTCTTGTTTTTAAATTAGCACTCTGTCGCATTATTGCGTTATTCCTTGTATCCATTACTACCTCCATATTGAAGCAAGAGATAACGTTAGTATAGCGATGATTAAAACTTATAAATCAATAATAACTAACAAGGAAAATAAGTCACAAAATTGACTAGTTTAATAAAATCCCTAGTGAAGTCAGTATTGCTGGCAAGGTAAGTAAAGCAAGTACTAACAACAAAACAAAGACATATTTAGCACTATACGGGTCTTTAAATTCACGACCCATCTCTAAATCCTTATATAAGATAATTGACAGTGCTATGACGGAGCCAAAAAAATTGTTGTTTTTTCTTTATACTTGTTAAGAAATTACTCTATCTGATAATTTTTTTAGTAAAAACCGAAAGAAAATAAGGTTATTGATATAAATTCACACAAAGACTTGATTCAAATCACAACTCAACAATGAATATCGCCTAAACTAAAAATGAACTCGGGGTATTCGCTAATATTTGAAATTTGTCGCTGCTCTCTTGTTTCATATCAATCCCCATAATTAATGACAGTGATGTTTAATTTTCTCTATTGAATCAATCATTACGGCAATGGTAGACATGAATTATCAACAATTTCAGAGCCCGCTAAATACAGAATTTTTAACCCTAGCGGAAGAATTAAAAAATAAAATACAGCTCAATAGCCTAGTTACTGATCCTGCAAAGATTAATGATGCAGAACTTAACGACCTGATTGCGATGGCGAAAGCATCATTCATTCCTGCTCTTTTTGATACTGCAATTCGTCTTGAAAAAGTAGATGCCGCAGTCTGTTCATTTAAACTCGGTATGTATGGTTTATGTACTGATTGTGAAGAAGAAATTGAATACAGTGATTTAGAACAAGATCCAGCACAACCTCGCTGTAAAGCATGCCGTGAACATAGCCGTTATCACCACGACTGATCTTCATTAATAAATGACATATATAGAAAAAGGCAGCGATAGTCGCTGCCTTTTGCTTTTTATAATGTAGCGCAAGTCTTAATTAAAATCGTGCTCTGCCATCCAAATTTTAAACGCTTTTTTATCGTCTTTAGATGCCTTGCTATACCATAACTTTAATTGCGTTAACGCATCACCCGTTATCTGAACTTTTCCTGTTTTATCATCAACTTCTACCACTGTTTTTTGTAAATCGACAGGGTTACCGTTTTCAATAATGATGCCGTTGTTTTTATTATATTCAGCCACAAGTGCAGGCATGTCACTATACGCTCCAAAACCTTCACCGATCAGTTCAACAGTATCTAACGATAGTTTCTCACCACCCTCAGTCTCTAATAACCATTTTGGATCACGGTCAAAATATGCTTTTGCTTGTGATTCTGTTGTTAAACGCGGCAAAGTAATTTCAACATTTTGTTCACCCATATTAATATCGAATAAATAAGGGCGTGTTGTATAAATCACTTTTTTAGAACCACGTTTTACTTCGCCATCAAACCGAACAACCACTTGATGTTTACCAGCAGAAAGTTCAACACTATCTGCTTTTTTAAAGCGTTCTGCTTTCACTGCTTTTCCATCAACCACCAACAAGTCAATTTTATTGCCAACAGATAAGGTTGCAGCATTCACCACACCAGAAAATAATGCGACTAACAATAAGATTTTTTTCATTTTATATCCCTTATATACAGCGTTGGATCATTAAACTCTTTCTATAGCAATTTATATCAACAGCTATAGAAAAAACGTAATAATAAAAAAGCCGCCAAAATGGCGGCTTATTAGCAGTAAACTCTATAATTAGAATTTAACTTCTAGACCTGCAACGTAACCGAAGTCAGCACTACGGTCAGCAAATTTAGCGTCTGTATCACCGATTTCTGCGTATACTTTAACGTTACTGTGAAGCTGTTGCGTTACGTTAGCGTAAACTGCGTAGTTGTCACCAGACTCATCACGGCGATCGTAGTTGTTGTAACCAATCGCAAATGTTGTCTTATCGATTGTGTAATCAGCTGCAACTTGGTATACGTTTGCACGTAATTTGTCTGCACCAAATGAGTTTTTGTACTCAACTTGACCGAAAGAAGCAGCAAGGCCAACAGCACCGAAGCCGTACTCAGCTTCTACGTTGTAACCTTCAACATCAACAACACCGCTGAAGAAAGAAGTTCCTGCTACATTGTCACCTGTGTAGTAGTAAACACGAGCATCAAGGCCCGCTACGCGGTAACCAATACGTGCATCTGTAATTGATGTATCACGATCTTGGAACTCATTACCGTCTTTATCAACAATAACGCCGCTATCTTTAATGTCATGAGATGCACCAAAGTAGAATGTACCGTTATCGTATACGTATTTAACTACTTCGTTACCGTTCGTTTGAACGAAATTGATGCTTTCAGAACCTAACTCGTAATCTTTACCAACACCTGAGTCATCAGAAATCATGTATTGACGACCAAATGTTAGTGTACCGAAATCACCACCAAAACCAGCCCATAGCTCATCGTTACGAACGTCACCACCTTCGTATTCAAAAGCCGTACCTGCAACTGCGTTTAGTTGATCAGAGATAGCAACTGTAGTGTTAATTGCTAGATCTGCATCATCGATACGTAGTTCAGCATCGTTTGATGGTTTGTAATCTTCACGGTACTGAACTTCAGCTGCACCAGATAGGTCAACTTTAACACCGTTTGCGTCATATAGGTTGATGCCTGCATTTGCAGAACCAGCTGTTAGTACAGCAAGAGCTAAAAGAGTTTTTTTCATGATAAGTCCACTGCCTTTCTTTATCTTATTAATGGAGAACCATTCCCGGCACTCCTGTTTATATTCTCCTTGTTACACAACAGTTCTGAAAAATAAAAAACTAAAATAACAAGGAGTTGGTGTTCGTGGTTCGCATCCTGACAGAAGTTCAATATTTTTGTCAAATCTCATAAAAAAAATATAAAAAAACATAAAACGATTTTAATTTTCAATTAGTTACAGTTACAAAACGCAAATAACAAACACTCTCAAAAGGCATTTTTTCTTTTATTTAAACCATTAAAAAGTGTAAATAAACAGAATAAAAAACTAAAAAACCAACACTGAAATAGACATTCAAGCCATTTAAACTTTAAAAAACATTATGGATGGACGATCGTTGTCAGTCGTCATTTCTGGTATTTAATATTGCAGATATCTATTCGTAATCGTGATCCAAAGCACAATACAACTATTATTTGTTTCCGTTTATCACTCCAATCACCCAAATAAATTCCCAACAATCACCTTTCCTGTAATTTCACATTCAATACTTTATGAGGTGTTTATCTTTATTTCTGAAACGCCAGTGCTAATACATATAAAACCTCCACGCAGTTCAACGCCCTGAATTTCATCTCACTCCACGTTATTCACTTTGAACACCGATACTTCATGCTACAATGCCATCCCCTGCCATTATGAAATTTCAGCCATGTTACACAGCCAAGTAAAAACCGATATCAAGCAGTGCTATGAGAATTTAGGAAAACAGCTAGATAACTTTATTCCGCGTCGCGCACAAAACTATTTGGTGTCAGAAATAGCAAAAACGCTGGCTGGGGAATACCACAAAAAAAATCGAATGTTAGTGGCTGAGGCTGGTACAGGGATCGGTAAATCTTTAGCCTATTTACTCGGTGGGATCCCTTTCGCGTTATTCAATAATAAAAAGCTATTGATCTCGACTGCGACCGTTGCGCTGCAAGAACAGCTAATCAACAAAGATCTCCCGTTGTTTAATCAAATTTTTCCGAAAGAATTCAGTTTTATTCTCGCCAAAGGCCGTCAACGCTATTGCTGTAACCATAAGTTAGAAGCGTGCTGTTCACCTGATGGTGATCCTCAACTCGCTATGTGGGAAGAAAAACCTAAAAAATCTGATCTCGATCTGCTAAAGCGAATGCTAAAGGCTACCGAGCAAAAGAAATGGGATGGCGACAGAGACAGTTGGCCGACAACGATTCCCGATCGTGTTTGGATGCAAATCATGGCGGATAAACATAGCTGTCATGCTGGTATGCCTAAACATCGTACATGCCCTTTTGCTAAAGCACGTGAGCACTTAGATAAAGCGGATGTTATTGTGGCTAACCATGCTTTGTTAATGGCTGATATTGAGTTAGGTGGTGGTGTTATCTTGCCTGAGCCTGAGCAAACTATTTATGTGATTGATGAGGCCCACCATCTTCCACAAGTCGCACGTGACTTCTCATCTGCCGCTGCGAGTTTGAAAGGTGCAGCAAGTTGGCTAGAAAAACTCAATCAAAATGTTAGTAAATACGCAGAGCTCGCTGACTATCAAAAAGCCAATCGCTTTCAAAATGCAATACAGGATAATATCCAGCACTTAATTCCAACATTAAGTCAAATTGCCAATAATATTGATCCCGCTATTTTTAACAAAGATGGCGTGTATCGTTTTGAACATGGTGAATTACCACAATGGTTAGAAGAAGAAGCCAAAGGCTGTAAAGAAGCCAGTAAAAAAGTCATGCAATCATTGGGGAAGATCCAAGATTTAATCTCCGAGCGTACGAAAGAAAACGAAATTATTCCTCGATTAGGTGAGCAAGCACTTACTGAAGTCGGTTTTTATCTTCAGCGCGTGGAAAACCTTGAAAAAGTCTGGACACTGATGGCGCAACCAAACAATAAAAAAGGTGCTCCGTTAGCTCGTTGGATAGAAAAAAGTCCTGAACGAGAAAATGACTACATTATTGAAGTGTCACCACTTGAAGTCGGTTATCGTTTAGATCAGCTGCTTTGGAGTCGCGCTGCAGGATCTATTTTAGTTTCAGCAACCTTGCGTGCTTTAAACCAATTTAACTTTTTCTGCCGTCAAGCTGGTGTTTCTGAATCTGATGGAACACGCTTTTTAGCACTGGCATCTCCATTTGATTATCAAAATAATGCGCGCTTAGTGATCCCCTCTTTAAAAATGGAGCCACAGGCTGAAGCGTTTACTGATTTATTGATTGAAATATTACCCGAATACCTTGAAGGTGAAACCGCAAGTTTAGTGTTGTTCTCTTCTTACTGGCAAATGAATAAAGTCGCCGATGCACTACGTCCGCTAGCGAAAAAAAATAAGTGGGAATTATTGGTACAAGGCGAAGAGTCGCGTAATGAAACCCTAAAAAAACATAAAGAAAACTGTAAGAACGGTAAAGCTAGCATCTTATTTGGTACTGGAAGTTTTTCTGAAGGTCTTGATTTACCAGGTGATTTACTTACAAATTTAATTATTACCAAGATTCCGTTTGCAGTACCTACATCACCAGTAGAAGAAGCCCACGCTGAATATATTGAAAGTAGAGGCGGAAATCCCTTCTTGCAAATTTCAGTACCAGAAGCCAGTAAAAAGCTTATTCAATCCGTCGGTCGCTTACTGCGAAAAGAGCAGGACTCTGGTAGAGTAGTGATACTTGACCGTCGAATTATTACCCGTCGATACGGAAAATCATTATTAGACTCTCTGCCTCCTTTTAAACGGGTTATTGAATATAACTAAATGAATAAAAAGAATAATAAATGATTGAGATGATAGAACCGAGTACCTTACTGATACTCGGTATTATTGCCCTCGCCGCAGGCTTTATTGATGCGGTTGCAGGCGGTGGCGGAATGCTCACCGTCCCTGCTTTGCTATCACTAGGATTACCGCCGCATATTGCTTTAGGGACCAATAAACTCGCAGCAAGTTTTGCCTCTGCAACTGCTGCTTGGACTTATTATAAAAAGAATCTATTCTCACCACGCTTTTGGCTTGCTTCCTTTATCGCTACATTTATAGGTGCAATAACAGGGACCTTAATTGTTAATCTAATTAGTAGTGAATGGCTAGAAAAAGGCTTACCTCTGCTTATTTTTGCAGTGGCTATTTATACTATTTGGCATCCCCAGCCAAAACATGAACAATACGTATTACCACCAGTCACCCCTATACTAAAACTAAAGCAATGGCTTCAAGGAACAAGTATCGGTTTCTATGACGGTATTGCAGGCCCAGGTACTGGCGCTTTTTGGACAGTTTCTAGCATGATTTTATATCGTTTAGATATGCTACGTGCATGTGGCCTTGCAAAAGCGATGAATTTCACCAGTAACATTACTTCATTAGTTACTTTCATTATTTTAGGGCAAGTCAATTTTGCACTAGGTTTAACGATGGGGATATGTTTAATGCTAGGTGCTTACATTGGTGCTCATTCTGCTATACGCTTTGGCGCAAAGTTTATTCGACCTGTTTTTGTAACTGTTGTTTTAATTTTAGCGATTAAATTAGCTTGGCAAGCTTGGTTTTAACTTAGCTTGTAATACAAGGTTTCTCTATGATTGACTTATCTCGTCTTATTTCACTGATTGAACAATTAAAGCAACAAGCGGCTGAAGTTGACCGTAAACGTGGTGAATCCTTTAAGCCTCTGTTTGACGAAACGCTGTTTAAAACACGTAGCAAATTGCTTACTCCTTGTGTTAATGAAGTCCATAATGAGCTCCAATTATTACAAAAAGAACAACAAGCAGGACGCTTATTACCCGCAAGAACACAACACCTCTGTGAAAAAATTGTAAGCCAAATTCAAGCTATCCAGCGTGAATTAGCCACACTAAACATTCGTAAAAAAGAGCCGAAAAACCAAGCTGTCTGGCACAGACCAATTAATGAAATATATCAAGACCTTAATCAACATAAAGATTGGGAACGTCGCTTAAAAGCTATGCTTCGTGATAAAGAATTATTAATTAGCCGTTGTGCTTCACAATTTGAGCAACAACAGCTTCAAAAAGAAATTCTTGCGCTTGAAGGTAGGATAAGTCGCTGCCAAGCAGCCTTGATCAAAATCGAAACCGACATCAGTAACAGAGAGAGAAAAGGCTAACAATGCTTCCTCTGATTTATCATTCTCAATACTCGGCTCTAACCTTGCCAGAAAAGCATCGTTACCCGATTAATAAATACCGACTGCTGTTTGAGGCTATTTTTCACTCAGAATTAAGTAACAAGGTAAGTATTCACCAACCCAATAGGGCTGATATTGCCAAAATTAAGGCGATTCATGATAGTGAATATGTTGATGACTTACTCTTTAATCGATTGCCAGCAGCAAAAATGCGCCGTATCGGATTCCCTTGGAGTGATGAATTAATCAATCGAACCCTACTCTCAACAGGCGGAACTCAATTAACTGTTGATTTAGCACTTGAGCACGGTATCGCGATTCATTTAAGTGGTGGTTATCATCACGCCCATCATGACTTTGGTAGTGGTTTTTGTCTATTTAATGACTTAGCCATCGCAGCTAAACATGCTTTATCTTATTCTCATATCGACAAGGTCATGATTATTGATTGTGATGTACATCATGGTGATGGCACTGCAACACTATTTGCCGATAATCCCAACATCATTACCTTCTCAGTGCACTGTGATAAAAACTTCCCTGCTCGTAAGCCTGATTCAGATGTAGACCTTGCTTTAGAAAGAAACACTTCAACAGATGATTACCTCACGGCATTGCAAGGTGTTCTTCCTCTTTTACTGGCTCAGCACCAACCTGACTTGGTGATATACGATGCAGGCGTTGACATCCACCAGCATGATGAACTGGGATATTTTAATATATCTAAACAAGGTTTATACCAACGAGATCATTATATTTTAACCCAATCTAAATCGCAGGATATTCCAGTAGCCGCAGTCATCGGTGGTGGATATAGAACAAGTCATCAAGATTTAGTCGATCTTCACTTACAACTGATTCATGCAGCATTATTCGTACACAACAAATAGCGATAAAGAGAAATTATGTCTGATAACCAACAAACAACAAATACATTAGAGAATGCACCAGAAGAAATAAAACTCGCGGTAGATTTGATCTATTTATTAGAGAGTAATGACATTGCCCCAGAGATCGTACTTTCAGCTTTAGAAATTGTTCGTAAAGACTTTGAAAACAAAGCATAGAAGTCATTTTTTTAATGAATTTGCTCACTTCCCACCAAAGATAAAAGATACAACTTATCACCATTAGTATCTTTTATCGACTTAACCAAATATTTAAAATGGTAATGGTATACCATAATGGCATGTTTGTTTAATTAGCCGTTATATTAAAGTGTGAAACAAATTTCATTATGTCATTTACAGTAAAAAAAATGTTTCAATTAGCTTTGTTAGCTATTTTAATTGCTACGCCTATTACATTTACATACTTAAATATTAGGTGTGATAATTTAAGTAAAGATATTGCGATCGCATTAAATAAAACTTTAAATAAACGTATATCTAGCGTTTTACATCTACCAGAGAACCAACCAGATGCAAAAAGTATGCATGAATTGGTTACATTAGTTCTTTCATCTCGCTCACTACGAAGTGTTGCATACTTTCAAAACAATCATTACATCTATTCAGATCGTAATGCCTCTTTGCATACTCCAATTTCACCTAGCCTGATTGAACGATTAAAAAAAGATAAATTACCGCTACTTTATCGCAAACGTAGTTCACTTAATCAGGTCGATGAATTACACCTTGTCGTTAAAGGTACAAAGGGCTTTTATCAGTTATTTATAAACGCACCTTATATGGATGACTGGTTAACTAATGCGGATGAGTATTTACGAGGTTATGTCGTTACCAATAAAGGTAATATATTAATTAATAATAAGAAAAATTACTTATTCCATAAGTCATATCACTCTGCTCAATTTCCTTTTAAAGTGATTGTTGGCGCTAAATCTTCTCAGGTGTTATTAGGCATTTGCGCATTGTCTGCATTTATTTTTATTTTATGCATGCTCATTGTCCTTATAATTAATTACATTCAAACTAATAACTTCTCATTTAAAAAGGATATAGACAGAGCAATAAAAAATAATGAGTTTATTCCTTATTATCAACCTATTGTGTGTAATAAAACTCACCAGATAATTGGAGCTGAATTACTCTGTCGCTGGCTATATCGCCATGCCCGATTGATTTCTCCAAATCAATTTATTACGAAAGTAGAGTCGAATGGGCAAATAAAACCGATAACGTTACATTTATTAAAACAGCTTTCAATTGATAAGCCTTTAATAGCTCATTCAAATAAAGATTTTTACGTTTCTATAAACGTTACTCTATCTATGCTCAACGATCCCAGATTTGTTGATGATGTTATATTGTTAATTAAGCAGAATCCGACATTACAACAAGGCTTAGTCTTTGAAATGACAGAAAGAGAAAACACAACCAATGCATTCATCAAATTAGATAAGATCATGCAACGTTTTCGTACCTTAGGCGTTCGTTGGGCTCTTGATGATTTTGGAACGGGTTATTCCAGCCTATCGAGCTTAAAAGAGCTCAATTTTGATATTATTAAAATCGATAAGCTGTTTGTAAATTCTGCAGATACAGATGCAGTTACGAGCTCAATTTTGAATAACATCGCTTCACTAGGCAAAGAGTTACAATGTAAGTTAGTCGCAGAAGGAGTGGAGACAGAGACGCAGTTAAATACTCTAAAATCGTTGCTAATTGACTATACCCAAGGGTTTTACTTTAGCGCTCCAACTAGCCGTTGTGATTTTATAGAGTTTAAAACAGAGCATAATGACCAGATTCTAAAGACAATGAATAAATATGCAAATCGTTGTGTTGCATTAAAATATCATGGTCCTACTCTTAATATTTAACACGTTGAAACTTTATCGTACTGGATGGCAATAAAAAAGGGCTGATAATAATCAGCCCTTCGAATATATATTAAGTATCAATTAGATACCAGCACGCTTTAACAAGCCAGCCATTAATGCTGAGCTTGATTTCACTTGCTTAGACTTATTTTTAAACTCTTTAGCTAATGACACATCTTTAATTTCATTAGCAATATAAATCATAGAGTTGTACATATCTTTTGGCGTTTTTACACGATCTTTATCATTCAAAGGCTTCAACAACGTCACAACGTCTGCACCTTTCATTTTATTTTCAGTCGTGTATGCAAGCATTGATTCTAGTAGCTTATCCATATCTACCATAAACTCAGAGTTTTCAATGCCCTGCTTTTTCATTTCTTTCAGGTTTTTCTTACGTACCTGCTTAATCACAAATGCAGGTTGGTTAATTTTCTTATAACCATAAATACCGGCAATGATTAATAAAACCACGCCACCTGCTACATAACCCCACACTGAACCTGAAGACTCAGCAACCGGCTGAGCGACAGCAGCAATATTTGCAACAGACTCTGGTACATCAGACATATTTGTAACCTTTTACTTTAGGAATTCGGAATGCGGCGAGACATTATCACCAACTCGGTAAACAACAATGTGTTTTATGAAAAATTAATTCAAATAGAGTGACCGAGTTCAAATGTGAGGCTATTCTGCCGTTTTCACTGACAAAAATAAAGCATTAACTGCACACTTTTTAACCGCATATTGTTAACTAGTTGTCTCACCACAAAAAGTTCGCACTATTATCTCATGCTATTCGTTATTTGCTATGAATAATTATAGACAATTACACATTACCTATTATTTTGTGATCCTATTTGCACCTACTGTATATCAGCATAAGATTTATGATTATAGTTTAGTCAATTTAGCGTCAACCCAGTCATAGTAAGCCTCTTTAGCTTAAGACGTTGTTGCTGTAGCAAAGAAAAATAGATACCAGAAAGAAATGGGAAACTTATCAGTAGCTATACTGACGGTATGTAGAATACAAAGTGTTTAAAGTAACTTATGGGAAGTAAAGCAGGTAGGTAAAACAGGAATAGCAGATGGGTGGAAGCCCCCACCAGCCACATCCCGGCACACACATCGCCTGCTGCGGTTGCTCCCTTCCGGGCCTGGCCGAGTTCACAAGTTAGTGTTGCGGGAGGACCAATGGGGGCCTCCATAGATTCTTTGTCTCTTGCGAGAACGGAGAGGATTATCTATTAAGCGCATCGATATTGCAAGTTGTTATATAACAACAATCGTTCAAGTGTGCGTTATTTATCCAAACACTAAGATATTGAAAATAAAACCATCACCTTGATTCATTTAACTTACTCTTCTTCCTCGGGATCTTCTAATAACGATTCACCAAGTAACCCACCACCTAGTACGAGTAACCAAGATACTAATATCGGATTAGCAACATCAAATTGCGGCATAATGACTAGCGTGGCAAAACCAACAGCGGGTAATACACAGGCCAATTTAGGGATCCATTCATCAAGATGTAATTTATCTAAAGACTGAAGTGCAGCAATAATCCCAGTAACACATAGAGCCAATAATGCGGCATGCTCCATGCCACCAACCCATAATGGGATCACGAGTAAAAGCGGCCACCACGTATTGCCTTCTACAGGCCGCCAACTTCTAGCAGCAAACCAAATAATGGCAATACCAATAATTTGAATAACAGTCGCACCAATAGAGCCCGGCAGTTTACCCTCTGCTTGTAATGCCATTAAACCTGCATTCATGGCTAATACAATAGAGATCATCAATGAACCTAATTGCCAACATCCCTTAGGCGATGTACAAATCATCAAAATAGGTAACATCATAAATAAACTGACAGACAACGCGACAGGTTGTTCAGGCAACACATAACCAAATGCACCTAATCCAATCAATAATAGCCATGCAGCAACCCCACCTTGAGGTAGCAGCCATAATGCTGGAATCGCAAGGGCAATAATAGGTAAATCTCCCTGACTATGTGCCAAGGCATTAACCCCTAATACGGTCAATAGTAAAGTGACAATGATTAGTAGTGTTTTATACAACATGGCAACACCTCCTTGCGTTATCCTGTTGTTTAAGAAAAGATGAGGGTTTTATCTCTAATTATAAATATGGACGATTTTTCTCAGCAAATCTACAGTCAGGTGTATCAAATACCTATTGGTAAAATATCGACTTATGGCGATATTGCTAAATTTGCAGGATTTCCTGGCTATGCACGTCAAGTAGGCCGCTTACTCTCGAACCTTCCCCAAGGTTCAACGTTACCTTGGCACCGTGTTATTAATAGCCAAGGAAAAATATCATTATGTGAAGACGGTAGAGCTCGCCAAATAGAAGCATTGCGTAATGAAGGAGTTGTTGTGACGGAACAAGGACGAGTAAGCCTTAAAGCATATCGTTGGGATGGGTACCCTGAATAACAAAATGCCCGACCTTCTTATTTCGATGAAAAAAATAGAAGAAATCGGGCATTGCTAATCTTGTTTAAAACGGTTGGATTACACTTTCACTAATGGAATATCTAGGTGTGTCGTTTTTAACGGTTCAATACTTAAATCTACTGTTGATTGACTACTGAATAACACTTCATCATTGATTTCAATCTTAGCAATAACACGATATAAGGTATCTGGCTTTAATTTACTTTTCACATAATTCAATGTGAAAGCAACAGGCGGCTGTTCACCTTCTGCTAAAAATGAATGTTGGCTGATAACTTTACTCTTACCATGATCGGCTTGAGTAGACTGTTCAACCAATGACACAATTATGCGCGCATTATTCGGTAACACTACACGCTCACGATAACTCACTGTTCCACTTAATGTTCCAACATCACTGTCGGTCGGCATGAAGTTAGTACAAGCAGTGATCACTAGCGCCGCAATCAAAACCCCAAACCATGCAAAAGAATTTTTCATATTCTTCTCTATTAATCCCTAATCTATATTGCTATAAAGCTCAAATATAATAAAACCAATCCAATCTCTATTTGAACTTGATTTCCCTAAATCGTACTGATAGTAACATAATTAATGGTGCTTAGATGAGTAAAGAACTGAATGAACTTCTCAATCTTCTACAGTTAGAACAACTTGAACTTGATCTTTTCAGAGGTCAAAGTGAAAACCTCGGTCTACCGCAAGTTTATGGTGGACAAGTGATTGGGCAGTCCTTATCCGCAGCTAAGCAGACGGTAGAAAAAGAACGTTACTTACACTCCTTTCATAGCTATTTTTTACGTCCTGGTAATTCTGAAAAACCAATTATTTATGATGTGGAAAAATTACGTGATGGTAAAAGCTTTAGTACTCGTCGTGTAAAAGCAATTCAGAATGGTGAGCCTATCTTTTTCTTAACAGCTTCTTACCAAGCAAATGAAGAAGGATTTAACCACCAATCAACAATGCCTAATGTAGCAGGACCTGAAGGTTTAGCATCTGAAACTCAACTTGTTGATGCCATTGCGCAATATCTACCACCCAAAATAGTGGAAACCTTTGGTAAGAAGCGCCCTGTTGAAGTGCGCCCAGTAACTATTATTAATCCATTAAAACCAACCGTTGCTGAGCCTAAACAATATTTATGGATTAAAGCCAATGGCACAATGCCAGAAGATCTTAATATCCATCACTACCTATTGGCGTATGCATCGGATTGGGGCTTTCTTGTAACATCAATGCATCCGCATGGTGTAACGCTATTTAGCCCGAATATGCAAGTGGCAACTATTGATCATTCTATGTGGTTCCACCGTCCATTTAAGATGGATGAATGGTTGCTTTACGCTATTGATAGCCCATCGGCTAGTGGCTCTCGCGGTATTGTTCGCGGTGAAATTTATAACCAGAAAGGTGAACTCGTTGCATCAGCCGTTCAGGAAGGTTTGATCCGTCAACGATAAACTCGTCGTCTTAAGGTTAACGCAATCAAGGCAGCCACTAGTAATAAATAGTGGCTGCCTTGATTATATAACCTATACAGGTAATGCTGTGGTGTACTTAAGGGGCTCCATAGCAAATGTCGATGTTACATTTGTCAGTCCCTCAATGCTGTTCACCAATTTCTTATAAAACAGATCAAAAGCCTGCATATCTGCTACTTGTACTTTCATCATATAATCGTAATCGCCCGCCATACGGTAGAATTCCATCACCTCAGGAAACTCTTCAACCGCATGAACAAAACCGTTATACCACTCCTTAGAATGATTACTGGTTTTAATCTGCACAAATGCTATAAATGACAATCCAAGTTTTGCCGCATCTAACAGTGCAACACGTTGACGTAATATGCCGTCTTCTTCTAAACGCTTTAACCTTTTCCAGCATGGTGTGGTCGTTAAATTAACAGCTTCTGCTAATTCCGATAACGCTAACGTTGCGTCTTGTTGCAACAAACGCAGTAATGTTCTATCTACAGCATCCAAACTTGACATTCCATACCACCAATAAACAATAAAATAGAAAAATTTTCTAAATTTTATCGTTTTATTGCAAAACAAAGCAAAGACTTTTCCCTATAACTTGGTAATATAATTGTTAAGCAGTCAACATAAAGACAACAACAATAATAAAATCAATACAGTGGAGTCACGCTATGACACAACAACTAAACAATCAATGGGTTAATAACGCCATTCGTAAAATTGATGCTGATTACCAACGCTCAGCAGATACCCACTTAATTAAATTAGAGTTACCTAGCCTAGACGGTATTGATATTTATCTTAAAGATGAAAGCACGCATCCAACAGGAAGCTTAAAGCATCGTCTTGCTCGTTCGTTATTCCTATATGCTTTATGTAACGGTTGGATTAAAGAAGGTACACCGATCATTGAATCATCATCAGGTAGTACCGCCGTTTCTGAAGCGTATTTTGCACGTTTACTTGGATTACCATTTATTGCTGTCGTGCCACGTAAAACAGCGTGCAAAAAAATAGAACAAATTAAGTTTTATGGTGGTAGCGCCCATTTTGTTGACTCTCCTGCTGCGATTTATGACGAATCTCGCCGTTTAGCAAAAGAGTTAAATGGTCATTACATGGATCAATTTACCTATGCTGAACGTGCCACCGACTGGCGTGGTAATAACAACATCGCTAACAGTATTTTTGATCAAATGAAGTTAGAGCGCTTCCCTATCCCAAGTTGGATTGTAATGAGCCCTGGTACTGGTGGTACATCAGCAACAATTGGTCGTTATATTCGTTACCAAATGCAACCAACACAACTGTGTGTGGTTGATCCAGAGAACTCAGTATTCCACGACTACTTTATGCAGCGTGATAATACGATTACTGGCAACACAGGCAGCCGTATTGAAGGTATTGGTCGTCCTCGAGTTGAGCCAAGCTTTATTCCTGATGTGATCAATGAAATGCGTAAGATCCCAGATGCGGCAAGTGTTGCCACTGTTCACTGGTTAGAAAAAATTATTGGCCGTAAAGCCGGTGCATCTACAGGTACAAACCTATTTGGTGTCCTACAAATCGCAGCCGAAATGAAACAACGTGGCGAAACAGGCTCTATCGTTACGCTGTTATGTGATAGTGGCGAGCGTTACCTAGACACCTACTACAACCCTGAATGGATCAGCGAAAATATTGGCGATTTATCAGCATATACCGAACAGTTAGAACAATTGGAAAAATTCGGTCAATGGTAAGTATCACGCTTCAATGAACAACCCCTTGGGGAGGTTAGCCACAGCGCCTCCCCCCTCTATTAAACTTTGTGTCTGTGTACGTTGAACGTTGATAAACCAAGTACTGCCTTAACTTGGATAATCTTTAAACGCGATACGTTATTTTGCCGTACTTTATGTGCGGCTTTTTTTCGTCTATTACATCTAAAACTTTGCAGCGGACAACAGCTGAGTTAGCATAGATAGACGTTCTAAAGAATGTCTATCTACCGACTGTTTCTCGGTAATTTTTCAAAAAAGGAACACTTAAATGTCAAAAGCAGTTGTTGTTTTCAGTGGCGGTCAAGATTCGACTACGTGCCTTATTCAAGCTCTGGCGCATTACGATGAAGTGCACTGTATTACATTTGATTATGGTCAACGCCATAAATTAGAGATTGAAGTGGCAGAAGCTATTGCCAAAGATCTTGGCGTAACAGCGCATAAAGTAATGGATGTCGGCCTATTAAATGAATTAGCCATTAGTTCACTAACACGTGACAATATTGCTGTCTCTCATGAACTACAAGAAAACGGATTACCGAACTCCTTTGTTCCTGGTCGTAATATTCTATTTTTAACCTTGGCTGGTATTTACGCCTACCAAATTGGTGCTGAAACCGTTATCACCGGTGTATGTGAAACTGACTTTTCTGGCTACCCTGATTGCCGTGATGAATTTGTTAAATCATTAAACCAATCATTAGTGCTAGGGATGGATCGTCCATTAACGATTGCAACACCATTAATGTGGCTAAATAAAGCAGAAACATGGGCGCTAGCAGATCAATACGAAAAACTAGACTATGTTCGTGAAAAAACACTGACTTGCTATAACGGTATTATTGGTGACGGTTGTGGTGATTGCCCATCTTGTGATTTGCGCCGAGCAGGACTTACTGATTACTTAGATCATAAAACCACTGTGATGAATGCTCTGAAAGCAAAGCAAGCGCAGCAAGCATAATAACCACTGAGTAACCTATAAAAACGGCATGATAGTACTGAGAAAGTAACCATCATGCCGTTTTTCTTAATCGTGTTTAACTGCGCTTTAATTAGTCGCGAAAAGCCGCAAAATCATCTGCACAATCAACAAGCTGATCACGTGTTAACAAAAACACACCATGACCACCATTTTCAAACTCTAACCATGTGAATGGAATATGCGGATATTGATCTTCCATGTGGATCATGGAGTTACCCACTTCACAGATCAAGAAGCCATCATCTTTTAGGTAATCGGGTGCATTCGCTAAAATACGACGCACTAAATCTAAACCATCAAACCCTGCCGCAAGACCGAGTTCAGGCTCGTGACGGAACTCATCAGGTAGACTATCCATATCTTCTTGATCCACATACGGTGGATTAGACACGATAAAGTCGTACTTATCTTTTGGTACATCACGAAGCAAATCAGAACGAAGTGGGATCACTTGTTGCTCTAAGCCGTGATCAGCGATATTCTGCTCAGCAACAGCCAGTGCTTCAGGTGAAATATCAACGATATCCACTTCCGCTTCTGGGAACATGTGTGCACACGCAATACCAATACAACCACTACCCGTACATAAGTCCATAATACGTGTAGGCTCTTGGTTTAAAAGTGGCTCAAAACGGTTTTCAATCAATTCGCCAATCGGAGAACGTGGAATAAGAACACGCTCATCAACGAAGAATTCCATACCACAGAAATAAGCAATATTTGTTAGGTATGATACGGGTGTACGATCGTCGATACGGCGAATAACGCGCTCAACAATACTCTGACGCTCACTACGAGTTAAACGAGAATCTCGAACTTCAGGTGGAACATCTAACGGTAAATACAATGTAGGAAGAACAAGCTGAACTGCTTCATCCCACGCATTATCGGTACCGTGACCATAAAATAGACCTGCGGCATTGAAACGACTTACCGTCCAACGTAACATGTCTTGCAATGTATGAAGTTCGTTGACAGCTTCGTCGACAAAAATCTTATCCAAAATAGCCTCCGAAAAACGCGACATTACCGCTATATAGTTGTTGGAATTTCATTATGAGTAAAAAAGATCCAAACCTTGATGAAGAGATGGCTCTCTTCAAAGATGCGATAAAAGGCGTAAAAAAGTTTTCGCATGATACCATAATCGCGCCACGCAAACAGACTACAAAAGCTGATAAAGCAAAAGTCATGGGTAAAGAAAGTCAAAACCATGACTTTTATTTCTCAGATGAGTTTGAGCCTCATCTTAATGAAAATGGCCCAGTGCAATATGCGCGCGACGGCGTTTCTAAGTATGAAGTAAAAAAGTTACGTCGTGGTGTTTACGTACCTGACATTTATTTAGATATGCACGGCATGACGCAACAAGAAGCTAAGCGAGAACTCGCCGCTATGATTGCGGCCTGTATTAAAGAGAATGTGTCTTGTGCGTGTGTGATGCACGGTATCGGAAAGCATATTTTGAAACAAAAAGCGCCGATGTGGTTAGCTCAACATCCGGATGTACTCGCTTTTCACCAAGCTCCCCTTGAATTTGGTGGGAATGGTGCACTACTCGTGCTTATCGAAGTACCTGAAAGATAAAAGAACATCGAGTAAGCAAGATGCACATCGCAATATCACTTACTCGGTTGTTCTATTTAATAGCTCGGTTTTACTATATGCCCAACCTTCACTACTTTACCGTGATTAAATAGCGTCACTTCTCCAGTGGCGCATATTTTTAAACGTCGTTTAATCACTGTTTCATCGTAAAAGTATTCACAGTCATCATTTCGTGCACTATCAATACGCGCAAAGATACGAATAGGCCCTTCACCGATCGCATTGGAATAATTAGCAAAGGTCAATGTACTTCCCGTACTCGATACATGCATACCTTCTTTTCTTCCATCAGACCATTTGATCATACCATTTGCTGAAATACGTATTGGCTCAGCGGTAGAAGCGCAGCCCATTAGCAATATCGAAGTGAGAAAAGAAATTAACGCTACTTTTACCATAACCAGCACTTACCTATTGTCTGTCATCAAAGCCATATTATTGTGGTACGTTTTGCCAAACTAATTCTGCACTATCCATGTCAGGATCGTAATCAATCGCAGCAATGGCTGAAGTACTAAACATAGGGGGCTGTATGCCTGCCACCAGCTCTGAGGTTAAATATCCCACAAGAGGTAAATGTGAAACTAATAGTACCGATTGTGGCTTTTCAACCCCAATCATTGCTTTTAAATAATCGACTACCGTTGCAGCATCACCATAAGGGGTGATCTCATCACTCACTTGAACATTTGCAACACCCGGTAATACACTTTCCATACATTGCCATGTTTGCTGCGCGCGTAAATACGTGCTCACCAGTACAGTATCTAATGGTTGATTTAATTGCTGGGCTAGCATTTCCGCCATCTGTTTTGATTGACGTGAACCGCGCTCTGTCAACGGGCGCTCTGCATCACTCGCCGCAAAATTTTCAGCTTCACCGTGACGCATAATATAAATTCGCATAAGTTTCCGTTTCTCTTCGTTAAACAGGTCGTTCAATTAGTTGTGATAATGAGGCTTATTTTATTACTAATTGACATGCTAATGCATTTTTTTCAACGTATCTCTCTATCATGCTAGCAACTCCCTTTCATATCGCATACTCCTTAAGCAAATTTGATAACGAATCCGTGACAAGGTTAGCCAACCTGAACAAATCATTTCGTAAAATAGGATTAAGCCTTGACGTTAGGTTTTCATATCACGCTCATAACTACGTAAATAAAGTTAACTATCAGTTTGCCAGTCTGTGTATTGGAGGTCATAATTGATCCAATTCTCCTTTAAAAATAGGCTCTTCCTGTGCATATAAGCCCAAATGATCACAAGCAGTATCGCTATCTTACTTTAGCGAATGAACTACGCGTATTGCTGGTTCATGATGCTGAAGCGCCTCGCTCCGCTGCTGCCTTATCCGTCGAAATTGGTCATTTTGATGATCCTCTCGATCGTCAAGGTATGGCACACTTTCTCGAACATATGCTGTTTCTCGGTACAGAAAAATATCCGCGTGTAGGGGAATTTCAAACCTTCATCAATCGTAGTGGCGGGAGTAACAATGCATGGACGGGAACAGAAAACACGACGTTCTTCTTCGAAGTGAGCCCCCATGCTTTTGAAGAGGGATTAGATCGTTTTGGGCAGTTTTTCACTGCACCATTGTTTAATGAAGAAGCCGTTGATAAAGAAAGGCAAGCCGTTGATTCTGAATATAAATTAAAAATAAAAGATGATGTCCGCCGCCTTTATCAAGTACAAAAAGAAACCATTAATCCAGAGCACCCTTTTGCTAAATTTTCAGTCGGTGATCTTACGACACTAGACGATCGTGATGGCAAATCCGTACGGGATGATTTATTAGCTTTTTATCATGAACATTATTCTGCGGATGTAATGGGCTTAGTCTTATTAGGTCCCCAGTCATTAGATGAATTAGAACAATTCACGAATAACTTTTTTAGCCATATTCCCAAAACAGATGTAGTAAAAACACCGCTTACTACGCCGTTTGTGACCGAAAAAGAACAACAACAATTTATTCAAATTGAACCAATAAAAGAGCTACGAAAGTTAACGCTTTCATTTTCTCTGCCGTGTGTAGATGAGTTTTATACCGCGAAACCCTTATCTTATATTGCCCATTTACTGGGCAATGAAGGTCAAGGTAGTTTGATGTCAGTTCTCAAAAAACGAGGCTTTATTAACACCTTAACGGCCGGTGGTGGCGTTAGCGGCAGTAACTTCAGAGAATTTACCGTAGGTTTGAATTTAACACCGAAAGGTCAAGATCACATTGACGATATAGTCACTAGCGTTTTTCAGTGCCTTAAACTCATCAAGCTACATGGCTTAGCTCAATGGCGACAACAAGAGAAGAAAGCAGTTCTTGAAATGGCTTTCCGCTATCAAGAAAAAAGCCGCCCATTAGATACTGTCAGTTATTTGGTTTTAAATCTGTTGCATTATAAACCGGAAGATATCATCTACGGTGATTATATGATGGAGCAATACGATCATACCTTAATCGAGCAGATCTTAGATTATCTTGAGCCAACCAATATGCGATTAACCTTAGTTGCCCAAGGTGGTGATTATGATCGCACCGCTCAATGGTATGACACGCCTTACTCAGTAACACCATTTACCGCGGAACAAAAAGCGTTATGGCAGGATATTGAACTGGATCCTGAATTAACACTACCCGAGCGCAATATTTATCTTTGTGATAATTTTGAGCCTTTACCACTTGAGTCAGGCTCAGAATTACCTCCTCAGTTAATTCAAGATTTACCAGGATTTCGTTTATGGCATAAACAAGAACATGATTTCCGTGTTCCTAAAGGTATTGTTTATGTTGCTATTGATAGCCCACACGCAGTGAGTTCACCACGAAATATCGTAAAAACTCGCCTTTGTGTTGAAATGCTATTAGAAGCGATAAATGAGACCGCTTATCCCGCAGAAATAGCAGGTATGTCTTATAATCTTTATGCTCACCAAGGGGGAGTGACGCTTCAGTTATCTGGCTTTAGTGAAAAACAACCTTTGCTTATGAAGCTGATACTTGAGCGCTTTGCCGGACGAACATTTGATAAAGATCGCTTTACCAATATCAAAGCACAAATGCTACGTAATTGGCGTAACGCAGCTGAAGATAAACCGATTTCACAATTGTTTAATCAGCTAACAGGATTACTACAACCCAATAATCCGCCCTATCCAGTTATGATTGAAGCATTAGAATCCATTGAGTTAGATGAACTACCTGGCTTTGTTGATGAAATGTTTGCAGAGCTGCATATTGATGCCTTTGTGTATGGCAATTGGCTAAAAAAAGATGCGTTAGCATTAGCTGAAATATTAAAAGATGCATTCCGAGTGACTGACCAACTATATGGTGAATCACAACGTCCGCTAGTTCATTTAGACAATGCAGGCACATTAACGTATGAGTTAGATTGTAATCATGAAGATTCAGCAATCTTAATGTATTACCAATCTCAGGAAACTACACCTGAGCAAATTGCGATTTATACGTTAGCTAATCATTTAATGTCGACCACGTTCTTCCATGAGTTACGCACGAAACAACAACTAGGTTATATGGTAGGAACGGCCAATCTACCGCTTAATCGTCATCCAGGGTTGATCTTATATATTCAATCGCCTGTTGCCGATCCAAGTTACTTATCAGAGGCAATTGATGATTTTACCAATGCTTTTGCACTCGTATTGCTCGAATTGAATGAAGCGCAATGGCAAGACAGTAAGCAA
The DNA here is from genome assembly GCF_002954615.1 of Photobacterium angustum. Classification (NCBI taxonomy): domain Bacteria; kingdom Pseudomonadati; phylum Pseudomonadota; class Gammaproteobacteria; order Vibrionales; family Vibrionaceae; genus Photobacterium; species Photobacterium angustum. Next base: position 1,984,399 of record NZ_MSCJ01000001.1, read on the forward strand.
GGTTTAATTGCTCAAATTTCAGAGCCAGATACTAATTTACGATCTCGCGCTCAACGTTTTTGGGTAAGTATCGGCAATAAAGATGAAACGTTCCAACAACGTCAGCGTGTTGTTGATGCACTTAAACAGTTAGATCGTGTAGATATGATCAAATTTGTTGTTGATACCATTAAACCAAGAACAGCGAATAGATTAGTCATGTATTACAAAGGTAAAGCGCATAGTGATTACGCACCTTTAGAGATAGGTCAGCCAATTGAATCTGTGAAAGAATTTCAAGATAATGCTTATTAAGCTGGTATAACTTGTCTCGTCTAACAATTAAGACAACCGTTTAAATAACGAGCCATATCTACAAATAAATGTAGAATATGGCTTTTTTGTCGATTGTCATTCGTTATTTATAACATTTATCACCCATACTATTACTACAGCCATAACATCTAATTAAAACCTATCTATTTGATTAATAATATTTATTAAGAGCATTAACAGTGAAAAAATATTGTCCTCATTGTCAAACGGAGATTGATACTCCTGCAATGTCTGCCTATGACGAATATTTCAGTTGTCCACACTGCGGTATCGCATTAATGCATGATGAAAAGGATATTTTTATTTACGCGATTGCGTTTATTATTGCGATCACTTTACCGCTTATTTTACTTTTTAACATCAATAGCTTTATTGCCATTGCTATTGCTTTAGTCGGCTACCGTTTCCTTCGGCCTCATATTTTTGAACCACGATTTCGCATTAAGAACTTTATTGAATAACAAAAAAAAACCGATGGCCTAAGCTCATCGGTTTTTTTAATTAATCTATTGGCTAATAAAAAGTTTTCTCTTCTTTAGCCATATCAAGTAGTCGCTCGCACGGTTTAAAACGATCGCCATACTTATCTGTGTACTCGTTTAGCATATCAACAACACGCGTTATCCCAATATGATCCATATAACGGAATGGCCCGCCTAAGAACGGTGGGAAACCAATACCGAAAATAGCACCAATATCACCATCTCTTGCCGAACGGATCACGCCTTCATCTAAACATCTCGCCGCTTCATTCAACATCATTAAACTACAACGAACCGCGATTTCAGTTTCAGATTCCTTAATCTTTGGTTCCAGCTCAAGCAGCTTATAAACCGACTTATCGACTTCTTTTTTCTTGGTATTATAACGATAAAAACCTTTACCGCTTTTACGTCCCTTGCGATCATCCTTCAGCAATAAATCAAACACATCTGGCGCTTCAAATCGATCACCTAGTTCAGCTAACAGAATAGGGCTTATCTTCGCGCCAACATCAACACCAACTTCGTCCAATAATGTGATAGGCCCAACAGGGAAACCAAAATTAAGCAAAGCTGTATCTATGTGTTCAATCGGCTCACCACTGAGAAGTACGCGTGCCGCTTCATTCATGTAAGGCGCTAATATACGATTAACGTAAAAGCCTGCTTTATCGCCGACTACTATCGGGGTTTTACCTTGTTTTTTGGCCAAGGCTACAACTGTTGCAATCGTTTCTTCTGATGTTCCGCTTCCCGTTTCCGTGCCTTGATGTGGAATCACCTCAACCAATGGCATTTTTTCTACTGGGCTAAAATAGTGAAGGCCGACAACATTTTCTGGTCGCTCTGCCGCTTGTGCTATTTGATTGATCGGCAGTGAGGAAGTATTAGTGGCAAATATTGTATTGAACTTAGCATGCTCTTCAACATCTTTTACCATTTGATGTTTGAGTGCTAAATCTTCAAATACCGCTTCAATCACTACATCGGCCTGATTAAAACCAGTAAAATCAGTCCCGCCAGTTATGGTTAACATTTGTTTTTGTAATGTGGCTTTCGAGATAATTTTACGCTTACGCTTTTTATCAAGTAGCTTGAAATTGTACGCCAGCGCATTTTGGATACCATCATTACTGATATCTTTGATCCGTACCGGATAACCCGCTTTCGTTGCTGTAACATGGCTAATACCACCGCCCATTAAACCGCCACCCAATACAGCGACTCGTTCAACAGTTAATGGTTCAGCCTCTGAACCCGTTTCTTTTTTCATTGCTGTTGTGGCAAAAAAGATACTACGAAGCGCGGCGGATTCAGGTGACATCACTAATTCACCAAATACTTTAGCCTCTTGCTCTAATCCTTTTTCCATCCCATGCTGTAAGCCATATTTCACAACAGCTAAAATGGCATCAACGGCAGGATAATTACCACGCGTTTTCTCATGTGCTTTTTTCGCCGCTTGATCAAACACCACTGAGCGACCTAATGGATTTCCACCCAATGCCCAATTTTGCATGGATGATTTGCGGCTAGGTTTTGGCGATAAAGCTACTTGCTCGGCGACATTTAATAAAATACTTTCAGGGACAACTTGATCGATCACCCCTAACTTCATCGCTTTTTTCGCGCGTAATTGTTTACCCGATAAAATCATATCAAGCGCATTAGCTACGCCAATCAAACGAGGTAAACGCTGAGTTCCGCCAGAGCCTGGGAGTAGCCCCAATTGTACTTCAGGTAAACCTAATCGGGTTTTATCACCATCACTACAAACTCGGCTATGACAAGCAAGAGCAAGCTCTAAACCGCCCCCTAAACATGGGCCGTGAATCGCTGCAACCACATGAAAAGGCAGTTGCTCTAACTGTGAAAATAAAACCTGCCCTTTTTTAGCTAAGGCTTGTGCCTCTTGTGCTGTTTCACAGGCTGACAACATACGAATATCAGCGCCAGCGACAAAGTTATCAGGCTTACCTGAATAGACAACAAGCCCTTTAATATCAGAACGTGCTTTAAGCTCTGCGAGCACTGACGTTATTTGCTCTGAAAATTCAGCTTGTAAGGTGTTCATTTTCTCGTTTGGCACATCTATTTTTAGCCAAGCAACACCATTATCTTTGTACGATAAACTAAATGCAGATTGCGTCATTATTCAGCCTCCAAAATCATTGCCGCACCTAAACCACCAGCTGCACATGCCGTATTCAATGCAAAGCCACCACCACGACGTTTTAACTCACGCAAAGTTTGGGTGATCATACGTGCGCCTGTTGCTGCAAATGGATGCCCGTAAGCCAATGAGCCACCTAACACATTGAATTTATCCATATCAACTTCACCAATCGCATCAATACGGCCTAACTTTTCACGCGCAAACTTAGTAGAAGCAAACATTTTTAAATTTGCTAATGTTTGGGCAGCAAAAGCCTCATGCATGTCAATCAAGGTAAGATCGGATAAGTTTAAACCTGCACGTTCCAGTGCAACAGGTGTCGCGTAAGAAGGTCCCATCAGCATATCGCTTTCAACCCCTATTGCGGAAAACGCGTAGGAACGAATATACCCTAATGGTGTTAACCCTAATTCCTTAGCTCGCCCTTCTCGCATCATCAGTATTGCGGCTGCGCCATCCGTTAATGGCGTCGCATTTGCTGCTGTGACTGAGCCATATTTACGATCAAAGGCTGGTCGTAATTTGGCATAAGATTCAAGAGTCGATTCTTCACGAATGTTGTTATCTTTATCTATCCACTGGCGATAAGGTTGTGGGAATGCCGTCATCACTTCATCACGGATCAAACCATCTCGCCATGCTTGTGCCGCTAATGTATGTGAACGGTGAGCCAGTGCATCTTGATCTTCACGACTAATGCCATGTGTTTTTGCCATCTGCTCTGCGGTTTGTCCCATGCTTAATCCTGTTGAATATTCAGCAACGGCAGGCGGCACAGGCATTAAATCTTTCATGCTAAGCGAACTTAATAACTTAAGCCGTTTTGACATGGTTTTCGCTTTACTGAGTGCAAGCAAAGTCGCAGCCATTTTTTTACTCACACCAATAGGTAATACCGATGATGAATCAGCACCACCTGCAATACCAATATCGATAGTGCCTGAGATAATACTCTCAGCAACGTTAGCAGCAGCTTGAAAACTAGTGGCACAGGCACGGGTAACACTGTAAGCATCTGTATGAATGTTCATACCAGTACCGAGGACGATTTCACGCGCGATATTTGGCGCTTCTGGCATTTGTACCACTTGCCCAAACACCACTTGCTCAATGAGCATCGGATCAAAATCAAGCGTTTGTAGCATATCATTGACAACCAGCTTTCCGAGATCCAAAGCAGGAACACCATCGAAAGCGGTAGCTTGACGAGCAAATGGAGTACGTAAACCGCTAACAACGGCAATACGTTCCCCTTGACGAGTAGTAAGATTTTGGAGACGTGTCATCGCAACTCCTTTTGATAATTTGGCTTACAGTAAGCCGTTCGGCACACCGTGCACTAGAGGTCAGACCTCACAATTGTAAGCTAAATGTTACCAAATTCAATCAAGTGTTTAAATTTTACGGGAGAAGTGTCAAAGATTGTGATCTACCCTCTCAGTTTTAAAACGCTATTAAGCGGTAAAATGCAGATAATTAGAGAGAGAGTTAGAAAAGGTATAAAACTAGAGGTAAACAGAGAAAAATAGGCAAAAAAAAACCATACCTTATAAGGTATGGTCATAATTCACGCGGAAAGCAATCTGCGTAATGAATAAGTCAATCAACATAAAGCTAATTGCAAATCAGGAAAACCTGATAGGAGAAAGTAAAGTCAGCCTTCAAAAGGAAGTTGTCATCTTGCTCAACAGATAGCATTACAATAGCCGGTTTTGCAACCCACCATCTCGCTATCAGATGACGCAGTCACTATAACGCGCTGCTGGAATCAAATTTTGAACCAGATCAATTTTAGTGCGAATTCACGGTTTAATTATAAAAAAGAAGCGTAAATACCTTATGAACATCTCTATTCATAAGGCTTTAGTAAGGACAACGACGGATATTGCCATGCTCAAAAAATTTTTTGGTAAGAAAAAACATGATCCCTCGGTCTCTTTAAATATGGACAAACAAAGAAGATATGAGGCCCTTGTTAGGGCTTGGCATCGGGATCTCTACCGTTACGCATATTGGTTGTGCCACGACCAGCATATTGCTGAAGACTTGGTACAAGAAACATGCTTACGCGCATGGCGCTCCCTTGATAGCCTACAGGATGATAAAGCTGCTAAGGCATGGTTAATTACCATACTTAGGCGTGAAAACGCACGTCGGTTTGAAAGAAAACAATTTGATTTGGTTGATATTGATGACCATGCAATTGCAGATTCCACACCCAGTGTTGAAATGAATACAGAGCAACATATGCTCCAACGTTTAATCATGAATTTAGCACCGGAGTATAGAGAACCACTGATTTTACAGGTCATGGCTGGCTTTAATGGTGATGAGATTGCTGAGATCCTTGAACTTAACCGAAATACTGTGATGACTCGCTTATTTCGTGCCCGTAATCAATTAAAAGAGCAACTTGAAAACAAAGAGTCAAAAAGGGGGAATCAGAATGGATGAACTAGAATTTAGACGGAGATTATTAGCTGATCCACATGATAATGATCCCAAAGTGACAGCATGTAAACATCAATCTATCGCAAATAAAAAGTTTGCCGATGAATTACAACAACTTGATATGCAATTAGAGCAAGCGCTAAAAGTCGACGTGCCTGATGATCTGGCTGATAAAATTTTATTTCATCAAGCAGGTGAAGAAACAAGCAAAAAAGGAATTCAGAGCTATTGGTCTTATGGCCTCGCCGCCTCTGTTGCTTTTGCTATTGGTCTATTTTTTGGGCAAATGAATTTTTTACCGAGCCAACAGTTACCAATCAATAGTCTTGCCAATGTCGCGCTTGAACATGTTTCTTATGAATCACAATATGTCGATAACATCGATGAAAAAGCAACGTTGCAACAAGTAAATGCCAAACTGCAATCTTTTGGAACGGAAATGAAAGACTTACCTGGGCACATTTATTATGTGAACTATTGTGGCTTTGATGGCAAACGCTCATTACATATGGTGATGGATTCACCTCAAGGTAAAGTCACGGTATTTGTTGTTCCAACCCCAAGTCATTCTATTTCTAACTCAACAGACAATAGCAATGAAAGTTTAGTCGTACCGATCAGAGAGGCAAGTTTGATTATTGTTGGCGATAAGGGTCAAAACTTAATGCCTGTTGCGAGTAAAATTAAAAACGACCTTAGCTGGGAAATCTAATTTTCCTACTGATTTTTAGTCCTTCTTATAACGGCAACAAACGCTATGTTGCCGTTTTTTTCATTTCTGATATTTGTCGTTAAAACAATCCAAAACAACAATAATTGATACCAAAATCACTATAAATTTCGTTAAAAAGTATTTTTACTTAAACATAACACTGGTCAGATTTGATTAAGTCAGTACACCCCCTACAATCATCGCAAATTAGCCAACATAGGCTAATAAAAAACAATAATATATATAATTAGGAATTATTCTAAGCATGAATAAGAAGCAAATTTTTACACGCTCAGTGATTACTGCTGCTATCGCCTTAGCTTCATCACAATCTATGGCAGCGGGCTTTCAGCTGAATGCACAATCTGCAACAGGTCTTGGCCGTGCATTTTCAGGTGACGGTGTTATTGCAGACAACGCATCAACAATGGCAAAAAACGCTGCCTCAATGACACTATTTGATGCACCTGCACTTTCTCTTGGTGTTATCGCCATTGATACTGACGTTAAAGTAAAAGATACAACATACAATGGTTCTCAGATCCCTGACGATCAAATTGGTGGTACTAGTTACGCGCCAAACATCTACTACATTCAGCCTATAAACGATAAATTCGCTGTAGGTGCATCACTTTACTCAAACTTCGGTACAAAAACTGAATTTAGTGATAACTACGCTGCAAATGCATTTGGTGGTTTAACTGATGTAAAAAGCATGAACTTAGGTTTAAGTGCTGCTTACCGCATTAACCAACAACTAAGCATTGGTGGTGGTTTAGACGTAATTTACGGCAGTGGTAAACTAAATCGCTATATACCTGCAGGAAAAATTCCAACACCTAATGGTACGATCAATACACCAAAAATTGATTTACTTGATGTTGATGCCGATGGTGTAGCGCTTGGCTTTAACCTAGGTACTATCTACGAACTCGATCAAAACAACCGTTTTGGCTTATCTTACCGCTATAGCCCAACATTAGAAGCTAAAGGTGATATGCACTATGCGGGCAACGACCTTAGCGATCAGAAGCTAAAAATGCCATTACCAGATATGGCAGAATTTTCTGGTTTCAATAAGCTAAATGATAAATTTGCGGTTCACTACAGCATTCAATGGATCCGCTGGAGCGAGTTTGACGTTCTAGAAACAACTGGTGGCGTTAAATTAAATGATTACCAATGGCAAGATGGATGGCACTACTCTATCGGTGGTACTTACTACCTAAACGATCAGTGGACACTTCGTGCTGGTTACATGCATGACACTAGCGCACAGGATTCAAAAACATCTATTTCTGTACCTGATTCAGATCGTAACTGGTTATCTGGCGGCTTTAGCTACCACTTAGACAGCAAGTCTACCATCGACTTTGGCTTAACTTACCTTATTGGTAAAAATGTTAAAGCAGATGAAACCAATCCGCTCGGTATGTCGGTTGACGCAACCACTCGTGCAAATGCATGGTTGTACGGTCTACAATACAGCCGCTCATTCTAATTTCAGCGTACACTTGAACGCTAAAATGATTAAAAGGAGCCGTTTGGCTCCTTTTTTAATCTTTTCTCCATCATTTCAACCTCACTTTCCTTTCATTAATTCACTCTACACGTTCAAAATTTGTATAAATAACAATCAGAACAATACAACAACTGGTACATGTGTACGCTGAAAACAGATCAGACCAGAACATCGCGAACAAAAAGTAACGGATATAAATCCAAAACTAAAAAATTAAAAGAATATTACTTCAATAAGTGGAATTTATAGCGATAAATCGTCACGTTATTAATTGTTAAGGGTATTATTCGCGACTTAGTTTCAGCGAACAATTAGCGATTAATATTAAAATGATGAATAAAAATAAAATTACATTATCTTTAACTGCTGCATTAGCATTAGGCATGAGCTCTAACGCCCTAGCTGCTGGATTCCAATTAGCTGAATATTCAGCAACAGGTTTAGGCCGCGCATTTGCTGGTGAAGCAGCAATGGCTGACAATGCCAGCGCCCAATTCCGTAACCCTGCAATGCTGACATACCTTGAAGGTACACAAATATCAGTGGGAGCAATTTACGTTGACCCAAATATTGATGTTAAAGGAAACCTACAGCTTAATGATCAAACCATAGATCAAACTGAATCTCGTGATATTGCTAATAGTGCCGTAATTCCCAATTTTTATATTTCTCGTCAATTGAACGATAAAGCAACATTAGGCCTAGCATTTGGTACAAACTTTGGTATGCGTACAGACTTGGGCACTGACTTTTTAGGTTCACAATTTGGTAATCAAGCAGAAGTGCATACCGTTGAAATCAACCCTAACCTTGGTTACAAAATTAATGACCAATTTAGCGTCGGTGCCGGTGTACGTTATATTATGGCAAAAGGCCACTTCGGCGCGGCACTGCCAAAACCTTTAGGTGGACTACCTCTAAAATACATGGAAGGTGAAGATAACGCTTGGGGTTGGCAAGCTGGTGCAGCATGGCAAATCACCCCTAGTAACCGTATTGGTGTAAGCTACCATTCAGCAGTTAAACTAAATCTAACTGGACATGCCAATGGTATTGCTTATGACAAAGCTTATGCAGTTCAAGGCAAAATGCCATTAACACAATATGCAGGCTCTTTACCTCTTGAATTACCAGCATCAGCTGAAATTGCAAGCTTCCATCAGTTAAATGACCAGTGGTCAGTTCACGCTAGCATTAACTGGACAGATTGGAGCAGCTTTAAAAAGCTACAAGCAAGTATTCCAAATATGCCCGAAAATGTAGAGCATATTAAAGATGAGAATTGGAAAGATAACTACCGCTTTGCTATTGGTACCACTTACCAAGCAACAGAAAAGTTAGCACTTCGCTCTGGTATTGCCTATGACATGGCTGCAGTTGATGAAGCCCACCGAACTCAAACGATCCCTGAAACAGATCGTACTTGGTTAAGTCTTGGTGCGGGTTACCAATGGTCTAAGAATTTGACATTAGATGCAGGCCTTACCTACGTTTATGCAAAAAAAGCACACATGCTTGAAAAAGACAAAGAGCATCCAATGTTTGGACAATTTGCAGGAACAACGTCTGGTGATGTTTGGTTAGCGGGTGTACAAGCAAGCTACCGTTTCTAAGTAAAATAAAATTTATTTTATAAAAAACGCCTCTTAGTAAGAGGCGTTGTGTCTTTGTTTATATTGATAAAAATTCACTTTACCTACTTGCGTAGACCAAAAAACTATTTTTAGCTCAAAAAATAATCTAGATCTAGTATTGAGTATCGATTATTATCCTTGAAAACGTTGATACTGATACTTTCATAAGTAGACCCTGATACTGACCTAAATACTGTTAATTCCAACTTAATATTGGTTACTAACGCCTTATTTCGCATCAATATCCTTCAGTAAATTATTCAACAAGATCACTGAGAATTCATATTGCCTTACTAATATGAAAATCTTATCGCCTCTATATTGTAAGGAAAATAAAACACTTAATTATAAGTGGGTATTTTCTTGCGCTTTTATTGACCGGAATATATGAAACAACGAAAATATCTATTAATACTTAGTGCTCTATTAACTAATACCGCTTTTGCTATTGAGAATGGTCAGGAAGTTCCATCTAACAAACATCAAACTATTATTTACAGTACAAACAACGACTGTACAGGTAGTCTTATTGCGGGTAGTTGGGTATTGACAGCTCAACATTGCACAAAAAATAACTCTAATGCGATCACAACCTTTGATGGTCAACACGTATCTGTTAAAAAACGATTTAATTACAAGGATAGTCCCTATTACAATGGCAAAGATATCGATATCGAATTATGGGAATTAAACAGTACAGCTAAATTTAATAAAATAACGCCAATATCAATTATTCCTGAAGTCTCTGGCGAACAAGCTTATATTTATGGATACGGTAAAACAGGAAATAAATTAAACAAAGCCCCCCTAACTGTTGTATCTCAACCTAATGATGAATCTACGACAATTAAAGCTCATAGCCTGCAATATAGCGGCGTATTAGTAGGTGGGGATTCTGGAGCCCCTTATATAAATTCAAAGAATGAACTCTTTGCTGTACATCAAGGTATAGACCGAGACTTATACACTGCAACACCTATTAATATAGCTAAAGACTTCATTTTAAATGCAATTAATGGCTGGAGTTACCCAACACAGTTAACGAATGTGAAAGGTAAGCAAACTATCACAGTTCAAAGTCTGCATGAAAATGACGTAGTAGATCAAGCTTACACCGATGGCGACGTGAATATTGATACAAGTCTATCCACTTGTCTTACAGGTAATATAAGTCCATTTCAAACTTGTACCTATGTTATAAGTAGCAATGGTTATGAGGGCTCATTAATATTATCACCAACAGAAACAGTAAGTATAAATTTAGGTAAAAAAGACGATAGCACAGGGAAAGATAATACGACGAGTACTGTTAAACCTAATACTGACGATGGTTCATCAGGTGGTGGCGCATTAAATTTAACGATTATACTATCATTATTATTATTTGCTTTTTCACGACGTCAATTTACTCGATAAATTATGCATCTAAATTAGACAATATTTAATAGCAAATGTATATATAGCTATACATTCATTGCCTATTAATTACCTAATTAAAAACGTTACCAGATATAAAAAGACCTCCTTAATGGAGGTCTTTTTTTAGTTAACTAATATGTTACTGATCATCAATTTCATCAAGATAACTATCATCAAAAGTATCTGCTTGTTGCTCTTGATCAACTTTACCGTCACTGGCGATAAAGTCTTTATATTGAATATATGCATCACGAGTAAATACATAAGGATCAGGTGAATTCTCTAGCATTGCTTCTTGTTGTACTAAAGCTGCGCGATCTTCCATACCTTCAAATAGCCACTTACCTAATCCTTCCCAGAAATTCAGTAAGCCAAGCATCGGATACAATTCATCAACTCCGTCACCAAAGCCTCGGAACGTCACTGGGCCATAAATAGGTAACATTAAATAAGGGCCATTTGGTACGCCGTAATAACCTAACGTGTCACCGAATCGACGATCTGCCGGTTTATTTATGTCGGCCGCTGATGCGATATCAATTAATCCACCCAAACCAAAGACTGTGTTGATCCAAAAACGATTAAAATGGGTGACAGCAGCTTTACCATTTAGTGATAGCAAGCTATTAACCATACTCGCAGGCTCATCTAAATTTGATAAAAAATTCATGATGCCTTTGCGAACAGGGGTTGGCGTATAATCGACATAAGCCAATGATACTGGGCGAGCGATATACGGATCTAGATAGTTAAAATTGAGATCCCACATAGCACGGTTAAAACCCTCTAATGGGTCATAAACGCCATTACTATCACTATTACTGTCAGCATCAATATGATCAGTAATATTGTTAGAGGTAATTTGTTTTGACGGTTCATCTGGTGTTTGCGCACAGCCGACTAAACCCAGAGAAAGCCAAATTATAAGTAATAAAATTCTATTCAAAACATATATCCAATAAAAAAGCAGGCGGGACAATCATATCCAGCCTGCTCTATTTGTTCCAGTATTGAATTAATATTGTTTATTAATTAATACTTTTGTATCACCGCCAAGCATCACTTTCTGGCTTTCACCATACCAGTCACCTTGCTTCGTCATGACGTTACCATCACTATCAATACGAGCACGGACAATCATTTCAGATAATGACGACAGCTTACGCTGCGGCATCATACTGTCTTTATCCGTTAACGTAATCGTTAATGGGAAAGGCGTTGTCAGCGGTAGTTTTACAGCCGCAATTGGCATTGGTGCACCATCAGCACTATGAACAGAGATAATAATATCACCCTGCTTTGGCATCACTACGTTTGGTGCTAATGAAATTGTCGCCACTACCTGCTGTTTTGCTTGTTCAGCACTAACTTTTGGCGCAGCTTCTGCTGCCACAGTTGCAGCTGCACCATTTACGATAGCCTTCGCTTTATCATCAGCATTCAAACGTGCTTGTGCGCGTTCGATGCTACGATCAAGCATAGGTGCACGCGAATCATCCGGTCCGATAATTTTCTTCATCATAGACCAATAAGCAATCGCTTGTTCAAACTTGTTTTGCTCAAACGCATCGAAAGCTAATAGCGATAATGCTTGCACGTTAGTATGATCTTTCTTAATGACATTACGTAATAACTGACGAGCCATGTCACTTGCGCCCGGCTTACCACTAAGCATTAATGACTGTGCGTAACCTAACTGAATGTCCCCATCAACAGGGTTTAAGTCATAGGCTTTTTTCATTGCCATTTCAGCGGTTTCACCATCACGGTTTGCCATTGCGATACGGCCTAACAATAACCATCCCATAGGATCATCACCGTCATCGTGCAATTTAGTACGTAATGCTAAAGTCAGATCAGACATATCTTGATCAGACAATGGTTCATTGGCTGCGTTATCACCCAGTAAGCGTTGAGAAAGTTGAGGCAAACGGTTTACCGCATCATGCCACGCTTCTACTTTCTGAATGCCACCCACAGAGGCGTACATACCATAGCTCACACCAACAATTAAGATAATACCAGGTAGCAACATCCCAGCACTAACATGAACAGACTTCTTCACTTCACTTTCAGGTATATCATCTAGCAATGACTGTTGAAGCTCAGAAACTAATTCTTGGCGATTCTCAACCAAGCCTTCTTCTGATTCATGTTCAAGTTCATGAATACGATCTTTAAAGAATGCTTTGTTCAATTCATCTCGGCTTGCTACATCATCGTACTCTTTGCCATACAACATAGGCACAGCAAAAAATGCTATCGCAATAAGTACTAAGACAGCAGTTATAATCCAAAACAGCGTCATTTGTTTACCTTTGATTGAGTATCAACACTTTCAACATCTTGCTGTTCCATCTCTGCAAGCAGTGCTTTTAATCGTTTAGCTTCTTCCTCATCTAATTGAGCCTGCTCAACTTTTTCACCGTTTTTACGCGTACGATAAACCAGAACAGTAAAGCCAATAACGATAAACAGAATAGGACCAACCCATAAAATTGCAGTCGAAGCAGTCATCGGTGGATTGTACGTAACAAAGTTGCCGTAACGCGCAATCATGTAATCAATAATTTGCTGACTGGTTTTGCCTTCTTGAAGAAGCTCAAATGTTTTCTGACGCATATCTTGCGCTAGGGTCGCATTTGAATCAGCAATATTATTGTTCTGACACTTAGGGCAACGTAATGTTGCCGTTAACTCTTGGAACTGCTTTTCTTGTTCCGCATTTTTAAAGTCATAAACATCAATCGATGCAAATGCTGGTAACGCCGCGGTTAACGCAATCGTTGCAGCTATAACAAGGGCAAATAAACGTTTCATTAGCCTTTTGCCTCCGCTTTTAGCTTGTTGTACAACGGCTCAAGCGTTTCCTTCCAATTTTCAGGGTTAACATCACCCACATGGCGGTAACGAATAATACCGTTAGCATCAATCAGGAATGTTTCTGGTGCACCATACACACCTAAATCCATACCTAACATACCGTTACCGTCATAAAGTGTATGTAAATAAGGATTACCCAATTCAGTTAACCAACCAATTGCTTTCTCACGCTGATCTTTGTAGTTCAGACCAATGATTTTAACGCCTTGTTTAGCTAACGTATTTAAGTATTGGTGCTCTGCATAACATGTCGGACACCATGTAGCCCACACGTTAAGCAATAATGGTTCACCTTTGAAAATCGTTTGTTGATACTCTTTTCCAGGTTGAAACAAATCTTCTAACTTAAACGTTGGCACTGGTTTGCCAACCAATACCGATTCTAATTTTGTTGGATCATCACCATCAGCATTGCGGGTTAACTGCACCATAAACATAATGACCAGTGCAATGAACAGGACTAACGGAATAAAGAGAAATTTCTTATTCATGGGTTAATTTTGCCTCTGACGATTTATTACTCACTGTTGCAGGTTTGCGGAAACGGTAACGTTTATCACTGATCGCTAATGCGCCACCTAACGCCATTAACAATGCACCCGCCCACATCCAGTTCACAAATGGTTTGTAGTAAATACGAACAGCCCATGCGCCATCACCAAGCTTCTCACCCATAGCAACATATAAATCGCGAGTAATCCCGCTATCAATTGCCGCTTCTGTCATCATAGAACCCGCAACACTGTAGAAACGTTTTTCAGCATGCAGTGTTGTTACGTTAATACCACGACGGCTAATGTTGAAATCAGCAATATATCCATCATAGTTAGGACCATCTGCATCACGTAATCCGGCAAAATGGAAATCATAACCTTTCACGTTAACAGACTGACCCGGTGATAAACGTAAATCACGTTCGATATCGTAGTTAGATACTAGCGTGATACCAATGATAGATATCGCTAAGCCAATATGGCCTAACACCATCGCCCAATGACTACGACCTAATTTACCTAAGCCATCAACAAATGTATGACGGTGTGTCGCACGCTCGAATAACTCAAATCCATGCATCACAATGATCCAAACAGCCATCATCATCCCTAACACCGCAAGCGGTTCAACCACACTTGCCGTAAAGTAAATAACAAGGTACGAAAATGGAATCGTGATCAGTGCAGAAATAATCATTGGCTTGCGAACATGTTTGAAATTATCGCGCTTCCAACGTACAAGAGGACCAATACCCATAATAAAGGCAAACGGGATCATCAACCATGTAAATAGCATGTTGAAGAAAGGTACACCGATAGAAACAGAGCCTAAACCAATTTGCTTATGTACTAATGGTAATAATGTACCAATAAGTACAACCATTAAGCCTGCAACAAGTAAAATGTTGTTTGCTAGTAATAGGTTTTCACGTGAGAACAAGCTGTAGTTACCACGAGAGCGAATTTGACCACCACGTAATGCATACAGCAGTAAAGAACCACCGATAACAACCACAAGGAAACCAAGAATAAACATACCGCGAGCCGGATCTGACGCAAATGCGTGTACAGAAACCAATACGCCAGAACGAACTAAGAACGTACCTAATAGACTTAATGAGAATGCAGAGATCGCAAGTAGTACTGTCCACGCTTTAAATGTGCCACGCTTTTCTGTAACCGATAGCGAGTGCATTAACGCAGTACCTGCAAGCCATGGCATAAACGATGCGTTTTCTACTGGATCCCAGAACCACCAGCCACCCCAGCCAAGTTCGTAGTAAGCCCACCATGAACCTAGCGCGATACCTACCGTTAGGAATGACCATGCAGCGATTGTCCATGGACGAGACCAACGTGCCCAAGCCGTATCTAAACGACCAGTCATTAACGATGCAATAGCAAAAGAGAACGCAACAGAGAAGCCAACGTAGCCCATGTAAAGCATTGGCGGGTGAATGATTAGACCCGGATCTTGCAATAACGGGTTTAGATCACGCCCTTCAACAGGGAATACCGGTAGCGTACGTAAAAATGGGTTAGAAGTAATGATAATAAACAGTAAGAAACCCACTGCGATCATACCCATTACCGATAAGACACGAGAAACAGATTCTAGTGGCATATCACGGCTAAAACGCGCCACAGCAGCAGCCCAACCTGCTTGGATAAGTACCCAAAGCAGTAATGAGCCTTCGTGCGCGCCCCATACCGCTGTAATGCGATAATACCACGGTAATAAACTTGTTGAGTTACTAGCTACATACGCAACAGTAAAATCATTGTTATAGAATGACCAACATAAAATAACAAAAGATAATGATAAGAAAGCAAAAATACCGTATGCCAATGGTCGTGCCATGCGCATCATTGCTTGGTTACCGACTGCAGCACCATATAGCGGATAAATACTGGCCAGCACCGATAAGGCAAGGGCAGTAATAAGGGCAAAATGGCCTATTTCAGGGATCATTGAGCACTACCTTGTAGTTGTTCTTCAGTATATTGAAGTTTTGAGTGATTTTTCTTCATCGCATCAGCGACTTCAGGCGGCATATAATTTTCATCATGCTTAGCCAGTACTTCGTGTGCTTTTATTGTTGTCGGGCCAACGAGTACACCTTGCGCGACAATACCCTGCCCTTCACGGAAGAGATCAGGCAAAATACCATCATAAGTGACGGTAACTGAAGGGCCGACATCAGCAACTTTAAAACTAACTTCTAAAGATTGAGGATCACGTTTTACAGAACCTTTCACCACCATGCCACCAATACGTAAACGCTGACCAACAGATGGTTTGGTGCCATCAGGCTTACCATTGACAAGTTCTGTTGGTGTATAGAATAAATCCATATTTTGATTTAACGCATAAAGCACTAAACCAATGGTAGCACCAAGGCCTAAAACAAGCGCTAACACTAAAGCGAGACGCTTCTTACGTCTTGGAGTCATAGCGTATTCTCCATCTTTTTCGCATCTTTAATACGTTGTTCACGTGCGATTTTATTTTTAATATCACCTAATACGCGACGATGGGTAGCCATACTAGAAAAGAGGATCCATAGCATCGCCACAAATGAGATGCCAAACGAACTCCATACATAAGCAGCGTAGCCACCCATTGCAAAAAAGTCGCTCATAGAATCAAAATGCATACTAACCTCACTTCACTAGCTCACGCACCCAAGGGCGGTGACTTTCGCGGATAAGAATTTCATTACGTAGACGGATCATAGTCACCGCACCAAAGAAACAAGCAAAACCGACAATACCAATCAGCAACGGCCACAGCATATCTGTTGACATAGAAGGCTTAGCAAATTTAGTGATGGTTGCACCTTGGTGAAGGGTATTCCACCACTCGACAGAGAAGTGAATGATAGGAATATTGATCACACCAACAATCGCTAAAATACCCGCCGCTTTGGCTGCTGTTTTTTGATCATCAAAAGCGTTATACAACGCAATAACACCAAGATATAAAAATAGAAGAATGAGTTCAGATGTTAAACGCGCATCCCATACCCACCATGTGCCCCACATTGGCTTGCCCCAAATAGCACCAGTGATCAGTGCAATAAAGGTAAACACTGCACCAATCGGCGCCATCGCAGCAGCCGCCATATCCGATAATCGAATCTGCCACACTAAACCAATGAATGCGGCAATAGCCATTGATACATAAGCACCCATAGACCAAATTGCAGCTGGAACATGCAAGTAAATAATTCTAAAGCTATCACCTTGTTGATAATCTGTTGGCGCAAACATTAAGCCCCAAATAGAACTGACAACAATGGCAATTAAGCTAATAATGGAAAACCAAGGGAGTAACTTACCGCACAAGCGATAGGTATTCTCGGCTTTAGCGTAGGGATGTAACCACTTCCACATAATGCTCTCTACTCGTTATATAGTTATAAATACGTCATTAAAGCCAAGTTACGTCACAAAATAATAGAATTTTGTGCCATCACTTAGCCTTATAAATCTTTATCTGTTGGATAAACACACAAAATGGAAGACATCATCGCTCCCACTATTGATTTAGTTCACACTGATCCTCAGCGATGCCGCAACTGCAAACGGTGCTAATGTTAAAGACGCCACCAACATTGCCGCCATTAATGCTAATTGCCCGTTATATGCCATCCCTAAACCTGCAGCTTCTATTGCAGAGGTTGCGAATATAAGCACAGGTATATATAACGGTAATATGAGCAAGCTCAATAAAACGCCACCTTTTCGTAATCCAACCGTTAAAGCGACACCAATTGCCCCTAAAAAACTTAATGTTGGTGTGCCCACTAGCAATGTGAGTACAACAGCTACCCATGTATCCCAGTTTAGGGATAGTAAAATCGCTAATAGCGGACTGATTAAAATCAGCGGTAAACCAGTCAACAACCAATGCGCAAGCATTTTAGCAAAGGCTGATACCGCTAATGGTGTCGGCATTAATAACATTTGCTCAAGCGAGCCATCGGCATAATCATCGCGGAAAAGGCGCTCCATTGATAATAACGCAGCTAACAATGCCGCTACCCATATAATCCCAGGCGCAATACGTGCAAGCAATTTAGGCTCAGGACCAATACTTAATGGAAATAAGGTGATCACAATAATAAAGAACCACAATGGGTTCATCACATCGGCACGTCGACGAAAAGCAATGAGCAATTCACGACGAATAATTTGAACAATAGAATTAAGCACCGTGATCACTGCCCTAACTTGATTTTTCGTAAATGATTACTATCCGTAAACATATCTTGGTGCGTGGTTAATAACACCATGCCACCACGTTCAACGTGAGATAAAAACAAGTTTTCAAGTACCTTGACACCTTGCTTATCAATCGCCGTTAATGGCTCATCAAGCACCCATAATTTATGATTACTTAACCATAAACGCGCTAATGCAACACGGCGTTGCTGACCTGCAGATAGTTGTCCTGCTGGCACATCTTCACGCCCAGCTAACCCAACATGCGCCAATGCTTGCCATAATGCGTCCTCACCCATAACTTGTGGTGAACCCTTGAGATCTGAGCCTTGATTGCATTTATGCATTGCTTGAAAAAAAGCCAAGTTCTCAAAGGCGGTAAGTTCACGCTTCACACCAGTTTGGTGACCAAGAAACAACAACTCTTGATGGTAATCTTCTCGCGCAACCTGAATATCTTCTTGATTCCAAAAAACTTGCCCACTATCAGCGCGGCCTAACCCAGCGATAATACGTAACAGTGTGGTTTTACCTGCGCCATTATGGCCTTCAATTTGAACTAACTCGCCACTTGATATAGTGAAACTGAGTTCATCAAACAATAAACGTTCGTCACGAACGCAGCTTAAGTCTGCTACAGACAACATATAAATGATGTATCCTAGGTGTCACAAATCAGTCCGCATGATACCACAATGGCTAATAATTTAGCTAAACTACGGACATATTCATCGTTAGCTAACGTAAGTAAATGTGAAATAAATGCGCATCAATTTAACGCCACCTCACTCCCCTAGCGCAGCAAAAGCTGCACAAGTTGAGAAACCTTTATCCGGTAATATAAATAGCCAATCACCGTTATTTACTAACGCTGGAGGAAAAGAGCAAAATCTTATTTCTCAATTACCGCAATTATTGTTATCCATAAACAGCTTGCAACGTTTAGTTACACTTTTATCTACCCCGTTAAACTCTGGTACAGCTAAATTAGCCACATCGCCTTCTAACAGCCTAAATACTATTTTCCAGCAGCTCTTTGCACCTCAAAATCAAGCCAGCTTAATCGCTTGGTTACAACAAGGTGGAGAACGAAAACCTTTAGCCCTGTTATTACAGCAACTATCTCAGCCACAAAGCCAATTAAACCAATGGTTAAAAACGTTAAGCCCAGAACAACAGCAAGATATCCCTGCACTCTTAAGGCTTGCCGCTGAACAACGTGGACCTGAAACACAACGTACACAAGATACCAATAGCATTTATCTACAGTGGCCGGTAAATAACAACCAATCTATTGATATTAAAATAAAAAATGAGCATGAAGATTCCAGCTCAAATGCTGACAAGAATATCAACTCTTGTTGGACGGTCAAATTGGCATTACCTATTGGTGCAATAGATATACTTAATGTTACAGCCCAATGGAAAAACAGCACATTAGCAACTGTATTTGAAACAGTGAATCCATTGTTGTTACATAAAATTGAGCAAGTCTCACCGCTACTTTTTTCTCGTATGTCACAGTTAGGTATTAACTGCGAATCCCCTAAATTTCTGCAAGCTTCAGAAAAAGAGTCTAATGACCATCTAGCCTCTTCTAATGGCTTATTGATTAAGGTCTGAGTAATGACAACAGATAAAAAAACACCCACCCATGCAATTGCACTTAAGTATGATGGTGAAAAGTCCCCCTATATTACAGCCAAAGGCCACCAGCAATTAGCTGAACATATAATTGAACAAGTGAAACAGCACGGTGGCTTAATTCATCAAGATCCCGTACTTGCACAATATCTAAATAGCTTTGATGTCGGCGATGAAATCCCACAAGAGTTATATTTGATTATTGCCGAACTGATTGCCTTTTCATGGTATTTAAACGGAAAAACCCCTCCGGGATGGGAGGGGCTTGAAGATATTGATATATCAGTATAACGATTAACGTCGACGGTGTTTTTGCATCGTCTGCTGTAAGCGAAGCAGTAATTCAGCTTCTGCTTTAGGTAAATCACACTCATTCATCAGTTCATGTACATCAGCGCCTAACTCTACCATTTTACTGGCACGACTATATAAACGCCCTTCGGGATCGTTCATCATTATCTCTGTTTGACGATCTTCAACGACTTCTAACTGATGTGACATATCCGCCAATTTGTGGCTCATACCCATAGTACCTGCCCGCAATTCATTGAACTCTTTACTCAAGCGTTCATTTTGTAAGCGGGCATTTTTTAATACAGTTTCAATGGCGGCAAATTTTGTTTCTAAACTCCGTCGCGCTTTGCGCTCGCGAAGCAATAACACTGTAAAGATTATAACCGCCAATACACTAATAACAGTAGGTATCCACTGTAGCAGAACAGTATTCATTACAAGTACGCCATCTCATCCCATTCTTCATCAGATAGCAGCTTATTAAGATCAACTAAAATAAGTAATTGCCCTTCGCGGTTACTTACACCTTGAATAAACTTCGCACTCTCTTCAGTACCCACACTTGGCGTACTATCAATTTCAGAACTACGCAGATAAACCACTTCAGCAACACTATCGACAAGAATACCAATCACTTGTTTTTCTGCTTCAATAATAACAATACGTGTATTATCAGATATCTCACCCGGAACTAAGCCAAAACGAGAGCGAGTATCGATAACCGTCACGACGTTGCCGCGAAGATTAATAATACCGAGCACATAATCGGGTGCACCTGGCACTGGCGCGATTTCTGAATAGCGCAAAACCTCACGGACTTGCATAACATTAATACCGTAAGTCTCATCTTCTAGCTGAAATGTCACCCATTGCAGAACCTGATCATTCGCTCCGTCTTTTTGGATCTCAGCGATATTTACCTGTGACATGCTATTCCCTCTTAAGGTCCTGTATTACTCAATACTATTTACATCCAATCCATTATTTAGCATCGCTATTAACGCATTAACATGGACAAGTGCACACATTTTATCTTTTACCATACCCGCAAGCCAAGGCCGTTTTCCTGCTTTCTCTCGCCAGCGAATATCATTGCCATTCAACATTTTGGTACCGTGCAGTTTATCGCTAGCCAGCCCCCATTGGCTATCGCCAAGCATCACAATATAACGATAATTATCACGATACTCATCACCAACTAGCTTCTCTGGCATCACCCAACGTGCAGTATCAACTACATCTAACTTTTGCTCGCGTGTTGACTGTAGACCCAAATACCAATTGGGACGCCCAAGTAAACGGTTAAGATCGCCAAGTTGATGAATACCACCGAGTTCAGTGAGTGCAACCGCAAATGTCACACCATTAACTTCAAAAAATAACGCTTGAAACGCTTGCTCCATCCCATGATGTATCCACTGGTCTGGCGGAATTAGCCCAGCATCTTGAGCAATTTTAGCGGTTTCAATAACCTCTGTTTCAACGATATCTTCCGCTATATTTTCAGCACTAGCAAACGTTGGTTCTGCTTCTTTAATAGAAGTTAGTTGCTCTGGTATTGCTTGTTCTGTTTCTGAAAAAATTTGTTGTGGATTTGCAGTTTGTACGACATTTTCTTGAATATCATCAACATGATTTTCATCAACTTGACGCAATAGTCGTTCAATATCTTGTCGATTTGACGGCTCTGCATAATCAACAGCAACATTAGGCTGTGGCTTTAATACATTTAACTTAGGTTGAATTAACGTAGGCGCTACTTCAACGTTTTCAATACTTGGTTTATCGACGTCTAAAACAGGATCTTGAATCTCCGCAGATATAGCAACTTCATTTGATTCTTCTAATAAATCAAAAAAATAATCATCTAAGGCTTGATCACTTGAAAGTGGCTTACTATGCATGATTGTCTAACCGTTCTACATATTTTAATAACGTTTTGTAAGCAAACACACCACGACAATTTCGGGCATATAATGATGGTGGCATATGTTTAATACTGGCATCACGGAACTTTGTATCAATAGGTACCGCTGACGCCCAAACTTGTTCAGGGAAACGAACCTTGAGTTCTTGTAAAGTTTGGAGTGATGCCCGTGTTCGTTTATCGTACATAGTTGGAACAATCGTGACATTAAAACCAGACGGCTTAGAGCGCTGCATAATTTGTAATGTCCTCATCATTCTTTCCAAGCCTTTCATAGCTAAAAACTCTGTTTGTACTGGTATAAGAATGCGATCGCTCGCCGCCAATGCATTGACCATCATCACCCCCAAAATGGGTGGGCAATCTATCAGTACGTAATCATAGTCATCAACCAAGCTGTGTAGCGCTTTTTTTAACACTAACCCCATACCACTGCGATTTCCCATCACACGATCAAGTGTTGCCAGTGACATATGAGCAGGAATAATATCAATATTATTAAATGCAGTTTTAAGAATAAGTGGTTTTACACTGGCTTTATTCACTACGGGTAATTGAAACAAATCAAATAAACTCGCGGGTACTTGCTCTGAATCAAAATTTAAATACGTTGTTAACGATGCATGTGGATCGGTATCGACTAATAAAACACGCTTATTTTGCTCACTCAGCAATCCTGCTAATGTAATCGTGGTTGTGGTTTTCCCCACCCCACCTTTTTGATTAGCAATACTCCAAACAATCACCCCTTGATCCTCACTGTAAACCTAATTCGATTAACATACATTCAGCAATACGATCTAGAGGTAAGTCATGGCTTGATATGCCCGCTTTAGCAACAGCTTGAGGCATACCGTATACCACACAACTGTCTTCATCTTGCGCCCAAATAGTTGAACCACTATTTTTTAGCATTCTTGCACCATCTCGACCATCAGCGCCCATTCCGGTTAATACCATTGATAGGACTTTATCTTGATAGACTTTAGCCGCAGAACCAAATGTTACATCAACGCATGGTTTATAATTCATGCGCTCACCGCTATCAATAATACGTAACCTTGATGCGCCAGGTCGACCATCAAGCATCATTTGTTTACCGCCTGGAGCGAGATACGCCATACCGGGTTTCAACATATCCCCATTTTCCGCTTCTTTAACTCCAATTTTGCACAGCTGATCTAATCGTGCCGCAAAAGCTGCGGTAAATGTCGCAGGCATATGCTGAATAAGCACTATCGGATATGGAAAGTTAGCGGGTAGTTGAGTCAATATTTTTTGTAATGCGACTGGGCCACCAGTCGATGTACCAATTGCAACAATCTGGTACTTTTTTCCTGACGCTTTAAAACGTAATGCAGGTTTGACAACAGATGCACGGGCACTTCTTGAAGATGAAACAGATGAAGGTTCAGCCTGCAAGCGTGACGTTAGCGTTGGTTTCGTCGTCGATGTATGAGTGCTTGTTAATGGCGATGATGGAATAGATGTTGAACGCGTAGTCGCACTTCGGCGCATAAAAATACGTTTACGTGCAAGCTCTGCAACACGTTTTTGAAGCAGTTCAACGGCTTCATCACGATTACGCGCAATATCTTCAAATTTCTTTGGCAAGAAATCTAACGCACCGGCATCAAGGGCATCAAGTGTCGCCTTTGCACCATCATGAGTTAACGAAGAGAACATTAAGATCGGAGTTGGTGAAACTTTCATGATTTCGCGAACGGCTGTAATACCATCCATCACGGGCATTTCGATGTCCATTGTGATCACGTCAGGTTGCAGTTTTTGGGTTAACTCTACCGCTTCTTTGCCATTAACGGCATTGCCAACAACTTCCAACCGACTATCAGCATTAATTATTTCACTTACTCTTCGACGGAAAAAACTTGAGTCATCAACTACTAATACTTTAACTGCCATGTTACTTTCATCCCGTTGAAACGCTTAAACAAAGGGGGTCATCGCCCCCCTCTTTTATTATTATTTGTCGTGCTAATTAATGACCAGCGTAGTGTTTTAATAAGCTTGGCACATCAAGAATTAATGCAATATGACCATCACTGGTAATTGTTGCGCCAGCCATTCCTGGCGTACCTTGAAGTAAGCTATCTAGTGGTTTTATCACGACTTCTTCTTGACCGATTAAGGTATCAACCACAAAACCAATTCGCTGATGGCCAATTTGAACAATAACGACATGACCATGCCCACGATCTTTATTCGTACCGACTGTCATATTTGACAACCAATCTTGTAGATAAAACAGAGGTATCGCTTTATCACGAACAATAATTGTTAACTGACCATCAACAGTATTGGTTTTATTCAAATCAAGGTGGAATATTTCATTGACACTTGCCAATGGCAATGCAAATGGTTGTTCACCGACGCCTACCATTAATGTAGGTAAAATAGCTAACGTTAACGGTACTTTAATGTCAATTCGAGTGCCTTTGCCTAGCACTGAATCAATATGAATTGAACCATTAAGCTGATTAATTCCTGTTTTTACAACATCCATTCCCACACCACGACCAGAAATATCAGAGATTTCTTTTTTGGTCGAGAAACCAGGCGCAAAAATGAGATTATACGCTTCATTGTCAGTGATACGAGAAGCAGCATCAGCATCCATTACACCGCGTTCAACGGCAATACTGCGGAGCTTTTCTGCATCCATACCACCACCATCATCTTCGATGGTAAGTAAAATATGATCGCCTTCTTGTGATGCTGACAATAGTACTGTTCCCGTACGAGGCTTACCTACCTGCTCACGAACATCCGGCATTTCAATGCCATGATCTACAGAGTTTCGTACTAAGTGGACTAGTGGATCAGCAAGAGCTTCCACTAAGTTTTTATCTAAATCTGTTTCCTCACCGCGCATTTCCAGTACGATATCTTTCTTTAAGCTACGCGCTAAATCACGTACAACACGAGGAAAACGACCAAATACTTTCTTGATTGGCTGCATGCGAGTTTTCATCACAGCGCCTTGAAGATCTGCTGTTACAACATCAAGATTTGAGACCGCTTTCGACATTTCTTCATCATTGGTGTTTAAACCAAGACTAACTAAACGATTTCGTACTAAAACCAATTCACCGACCATATTCATAATGGTATCAAGCGTTGAAGTATCAACACGAACTGTCGCATCAGCTTGTGGTTTTGACTTCTCTTTGACCGCAACAGGTTTAGCTGAACGCTCTGCTGGCAGTTGATGTGTCGCAGAAGCTGGCGGAGTGACCATCGCCGTTGATTGAGCCGAAGGAACAGTAGTTTCAACCTCGGTTAAATCATTCGCTGTAGATTGAGCAGCAGACGCTTGTTCTTCCAGAGACGGGCTTTTACCTGCACCATGTAATTCATCAAGCAGACGTTCAAATTCATCATCTGTCATCAAATCATCACTATCACCAGCACCTGTATCTTCTGGTACGGTAGAAGATGATGGTGTTACTGGCGATGCTGTTGACGATGATGGTGTTGAAACACCAGCAGAGGACGTATCACTATTCCCCGGCCCTTTACCAGAACCGTGTAATTCGTCTAACAAACGTTCGAATTCATCATCAGTAATATCACCGCTATCAAAATTTAATTGTGCTTCTACATTATTTTGCGCAGTTGGTTCTGGTGTCGTTGGCTTGGATGGGCTTTGCCCTGTACCATGAAGTTCATCAAGTAAACGATCAAACTCATCTTGAGTCATGTCGTCAACACTGTCGCCAGTGGTAACATTATCATTGTTTGACGTGATCACAGGTTCAGGCATCACCTCCGTAATATTATCAACCGATGGGGCTTCAACGGGCTTAGAAATAGGAGCGAGTTCATCTGCTGTTGCTGGCTGGCTGTAATAATGTAAGGCATCTAATAAACGTTGCTCTGCACGATCAAGAGGCTGATGCTCTTTCACTTGCTCAAACATCACATTGATACAGTCAAGTGCTTCTAAAATCACATCCATCAATTCAGATGTTACGCTACGCTTGCCTGTTCGCAGCAAGTCAAAAACGTTTTCCGCACCGTGACAAGCATCAACTAGTTCGGTTAAAGAAAGAAATCCTGCTCCACCTTTTACCGTATGGAAACCACGGAAAATAGCATTCAATAACTCAGAATCATCGGGGCTTCGTTCAAGCTCTACCAATTGTTCAGAAAGCAATTCAAGAATTTCGCCTGCTTCTATTAAAAAGTCCTGCAGGATATCTTCGTCTAAATCAAAGCTCATAAATTTCCCCTAAAATCCAAGACTCGAAAGTAAATCATCAACATCATCTTGTGATTCAACAACATCATTACGTTGCTCTGGATTAATGATTGGCCCTTCAGGCTTTAAGGCATCTTTCTTATCATCAATCACAGTATTCGCGTCTTGTTCCATGCCAAAAGCTTTAAGAATTTCAACTAACCTATCTTCAACTTCATGAACTAACTCAATGACTCGTCGAATGATTTGTCCAGTGAGATCTTGGTAGTCCTGAGCCATAAGGATATCGGTAAGGTGGGTACGCAGTGTACTGCTATCGCCTTCAATTTGAACAAGCAATAAATCAATATCGTGGCACAATGTTTTAAATTCAGTAAGACCAATCTTACCTGCCATTAAACGCTGCCACTGAGGATGTACTTGCAATAACGTGTTATGCAGTTTGTCAGCAATTGGTAATGTGCTTTCAACTGCGTCCATCGTTTTATTGGCGGCTTGCTCCGTTTTATCGATAACATAAAGCAATCGTTCACGAGCATCAGGAATATCAGTTTTCGCTAAATCGTTAACCCGAGGGTCAAGGCGAAAATTAAGTAAAGAATCATGCAACTGGCGAGTAATTTTACCCACCTCTGCAAACATTGGTTCATGGCTATCGGCAACTAATGTTTGTACAAGCGAATTGGCTTCAGCTTGTTGTCCGTTTTCTAGCAAGCTGACAAGCTGTTTTGCCTGTTCAAGTGAAATCATGCTTCTTTATCGTCCTTATGCACTACTGATGGTTATTGTTAGCGATCGTTACTGCAAACGTTCGAAAATTTTATCCAATTTTTCTTTCAACGTTGCTGCGGTAAATGGTTTAACAATATAACCATTAACACCTGCTTGTGCGGCTTCAATGATCTGCTCACGCTTTGCTTCAGCAGTAATCATCAATACAGGCAAATGCTTCAATTGATCATCAGAACGAATATGACGAAGCAAATCAATACCTTGCATTCCAGGCATGTTCCAATCCGTCACAACGAAGTCGAAATCACCCTTTTTAAGCATAGGTAAAGCGGTTAATCCATCATCTGCTTCTAAGGTGTTGTTAAAACCTAAATCACGAAGCAGGTTTTTAACAATACGGCGCATTGTTGAGAAGTCATCAACAATGAGAATTTTCATGTTTTTATTCAAGTTTGCCTCCACTGAGAGCCAGTGTTCTTCTAGTTCTAAAAATAAATAATTATTAAGCAGTCCATGCTGTTAATTTTGCACGTAATCGCTGCATTGCTTGGCTGTGTATCTGACAAATTCGTGATTCACTCACACCGATTACCGCACCAATTTCTTTTAAATTAAGCTCTTCGTCGTAATAAAGTGATAACACTAACGCCTCTCGTTCAGGGAGGGTTTTTATCGCTTCAGCCAATGACGCACGAAAGTTATCATCAACAACACCTTGAAAGGGGGTGTTTTCACCAATACTTTCTTCATTAGCAACGGTATCTTCTGCCACCCCAAGATCACTAATACCGACTAAGCGTCCACAATTAACATCATTTAATGCTTGATGGTACTGTTCTAACGGCATATCGAGATATTGCGCAATTTCTTGGTCATTAGGATCGCGTCCTAATTCATTTTCAAGGTGAGATATCGCTTCACTTATCTTTCGGCTATTTTTGTATACCGAGCGAGGAACCCAATCACCACGACGAATATCATCAAGCATTGCACCACGAATACGAATTCCGGCAAACGTTTCAAAGCTTGCCCCTTTCGTGGGATCATAATTTTGTTGTGCTTCAAGTAAACCTATCATGCCTGCTTGAATTAAATCTTCCACTAAAACACTCGGCGGTAAACGAACCATTAAGTGATGAGCAATGCGTTTAACTAACGATGAGTAACGTTCGATAAATGCTTGTGGACTCTGCTGATATTGACCATAAGCCATCGCTTTATTCACTGTATGGCACCTCCATGGCCTGAGAACGTTTTATTAATAAACGCTCAACAAAAAACTCCAGATGTCCACCTGGGTTATGCGGGATAGGCCACGTCATCGCTTTGGTTGATAATGAATTCAACGCCAATGCAGCAGGGCTACGAGGAAAAGCTTCTACCACTATCTTCTGACGTTTAACGGCTTGTCGAACATTATCATCAAGCGGAATACATGCCACGAGCTCTAAATTAGCATCTAAGAATCGTTCAGTAACACGCGTCAATTTGGTAAACAGATCGCGTCCTTCACGATAACTACGCACCATATTGGCAACAATTTTAAAGCGTTGAACATCATACTCACGACTTAAGATTTTAATCAATGCATAAGCATCTGTAATTGATGTTGGTTCATCACAGACAACAACCAGCACATCTTGCGCAGCGCGAGCAAAACTAAGCACCATGTCTGAAATACCTGCAGCGGTATCTACCAATAGAAAATCAAGATCGTCTTGTAAATTACCAAAAGCGCGAATTAACCCAGCATGCTGCGCTGGTGTTAACTCTGCCATATTTTGAGTACCCGAAGCAGCAGGAATAATCTTTAACCCGTATGGGCCTTCAATAATGATATCTTCCAGCTCACAGATACCCGCCAAAACGTGAGATAAGTTACGCCCAGCACGAAGTCCTAGCATCACATCAACGTTCGCAAGGCCAAGATCAGCATCCAATACCATGACCCGCTTACCTTGACGTGCCATCGACATCGCCATATTTAGCGTAACATTGGTTTTACCGACACCACCTTTACCACCGGTTACAGTAATCACTTTGGTTGAGGTTAACTGAGTCATTCGACGTAAACCGCTTGCTTGATCGTACATTCTGCTCTCAATCATAATAATCTGCCGCCTTATTATCTGAACTATCACTAGACCAGAAATGTGATTGCTGGCTTATCTCTATCTCCAATAATTCATTAGCACGTGACACTAGGTAGTTCCCCGATGCTATTTTGATATCTTCTGGTACACGCTGACCATCCGCTAAATAAGCGATTGGTAATGCATTTTGAATCGCCACGCAGATGATCTCTCCTAAACTTAATGACTCATCAAGCTTTGTTAATACGCAACCAGAAAGCGGAATACGACGAAAATGTTCAATCGTTTCCTGCAACACTCGACGCTGTGATGTCGCTGGCATCACTAAGTAGCTACGAATATGTGCTCCGCTATTTTTCATTAATGTGTCTAGCTGTTCAGATAACCGAATATCACGCTGTCCCATCCCTGCGGTATCAAGCAATACCAATCGACGATGTCGCAACTGATGTAAGATATCGGCAAGTTCTTCAGCATCTTTAGCAACTCTTACCGGACAGCCCATAATTCGACCATAAGTCGCTAATTGCTCATGGGCACCAATACGATATGTGTCTGTCGTTACTAGAGCAATTTGATCAGGACCAAACTCCATTGCCGCACGTGCAGCCAATTTTGCAATTGTCGTGGTTTTACCTACACCTGTTGGGCCTAATAAAGCCACTACACCGCCCGTATCTAAAATACAATCGTCAGTGGTAATAATTTGATCTGATAACAAGTCAAGTAACGCAGGCCATGCTTCATTGGGTTGAATATCTTCAGGGATATAACACGCTAATTGATCGGCTAATTGCTCCGATAGTCCCATTTTTTCAAGGCGCTTAATCATCATGGCGCGCATTGGTTCACGGCGTTCAACTTCTTGCCACATTAAGCCTGATAGCTGATGTTCTAATAAGCGACGTATCGAGATCATTTCAGATCGCACTTGATCCAGTTCATCTTTACTCGGTTGTGCTTTGGACTCGTAACGAGAAGGATCTAATCGTGGCTTTTGCGGTGACTGTTCACGTCCATTCATACCATGATCATGCTGAGGGCTATCAAATAACCCGCGACCAACAGATAGATCGCGTTCATATTGCTTTGATGATGGGCGACGATAATCTCCGATATCTAAATCATGCTTATTCGTTTCAGGCTGACGACGTTGGAATAATGGTGACGTTGATGATGAACGATTATCACGTGATGAAGGAGCATCTGCATACTGTTGGTCAGAATAACGAGAGTAGCCACCTGCCTTTTGTTGCGATGATCGTTCATTTTGCGGACTGTATGCTGGCTTATGCTCATGTCGAAATGCATTCGCTTCTGAATATAAGCTGTGGCTATCCCCTTGCTCGCGCAATTTCGATTGGCGATCAAGTAATGCACTAAGAGAATCAACCTCATTAGGTTGCTCATTTTGCTCTTGGGTTGAGGCATAGTTTTGTAACACGCTAGCAAATTTCTGCGCCGTTGATTGGTTCAACTGTACCTTGTCATCAGCAAGTTTACGTCTTGCTTGACTTAACCCTTGAGAAACTTCGTCACGAGAACGATGCTGAGTACTTTGCGCTGCTGGAGGCGTTGTATCAACATCCACCGCTGCCACAATCTCAACACCACCTGAAACTTTCTTATTCGACATAATGACGGCATCTGGCCCAAGCTCTTCTTTGACTTCGCTAAGTGCCGTTCTCATATCCTTGGCAAAAAATCGTTTAATTTTCAAAATATCGTCCTATCTCAGAAAGGGCTTAGGCCGCATCTACAACCACTAACATTAATTACCTACCGCGTTCACAATTCGAATTTGTTTTTCATCAGGCACTTCCTGATATGACAATACCCGTAAACTTGGGATCGTATTTTTAACAAATTTAGCTAATGTTGAACGCAACACACCTGAGGTCAACAATACCGCAGGCTCACCTTTCAATTCTTGTTGCTGAGTCGCTTCTGTTAATGAACGTTGTAAGCGTTCCGCTAATCCAGGCTCAATACCTGAAGATTCGCCACCAGCAGATTGCATGGTTTGATGCAATATTTGTTCCAATTCAGGGACTAAGGTAATCACTGGTAGCTCAACTTCTATTCCATTGATTTCTTGGCAAATTAATCGTTTCAGACCAATACGAACAGCAGCGGTTAATATGTCAGGATCTTGACTCTTACTTGAATACTCCGACAAAGTTTGGACAATGGTTCGAATATCACGTAGTGGAATACCTTCATTTAATAAGTTCTGCATCACTTTCACCACAACCCCAAGAGGTAATTGATCAGGAACAAAACCATCAACCAATTTAGGTGTCGTTTGACCTAACATCTCTAATAGGTTTTGCACCTCTTCATGACCCAGTAACTGTGATGCATGATTTGTCAGTAATT
The DNA here is from genome assembly GCF_002954615.1 of Photobacterium angustum. Lineage (NCBI taxonomy): Bacteria > Pseudomonadati > Pseudomonadota > Gammaproteobacteria > Vibrionales > Vibrionaceae > Photobacterium > Photobacterium angustum. The sequence goes on from NZ_MSCJ01000001.1 coordinate 2,016,005, forward strand.
GACTTAAATGGGTCGCCAATACAGTTGCTGAATCAACAACGGTATAACCTAATGCTTGCGCATGTTCACGTTGTGAGTCTTGTACCCATACCGCTTCAAGACCAAACGCAGGATCAGTTGTCATTTCACCATCAATAGAGCCGAAGACTTGGCCGGGATTAATTGCAAGATCCATTTTTGGATGAATATTTGCTTCACCACAGGCGACGCCCATTAAACTAATGCGGTAACTGTTAGGTGGGAGCTCTAAGTTATCGCGAATATGAACCGGCGGGATAAGGAAACCAAAGTCTTGCGATAACTTTTTACGAACACCTTTCACGCGCTCTAACAACTCACCACCTTGATCTTTATCGACCATTGAAATTAAACGGTAACCCACTTCTAAGCCAATGGTATCAACAGGCTGTACATCATCCCATGATAGTTCTTTTAGTGGTTGAGTCGGCGCTAACTCTGTCGGCGGCGCTTGTTTTTCCACAAGAGCTTCAGCTTTCTCTTTCTTTATTCGCCAATAAGCGGCACCACCAATAATGGCGGCAAGCAATAAGAAAGGAATATGAGGCATACCTGGAACAATACCCATAACAAATAAAATCACACCTGTGATGATCAACGCTTGAGGATTGTTAAACATCTGAAAATACATTTGCTGCCCCATGTCCTCGTCAGTATTTTGACGAGTTACCATCATTGCAGCGCCGATGGATAAGAGTAACGATGGGATTTGAGCAACAAGACCATCACCAATGGTCAATAAACTGTAAATCTCTAAGGCTTGACCAAATGTCAGACCATGCTGACCCATACCAATGATTAAACCACCAATGATATTGATAAAGAGGATCAAAATACCAGCAATGGCATCACCTTTAACAAACTTAGAGGCACCATCCATAGAACCATAGAAGTCAGCTTCTTTTGTTACTTCAAAACGACGAGTACGCGCTTGCTCTTGATCGATAAGCCCTGCATTTAAGTCGGCATCAATTGCCATTTGCTTACCCGGTAAGGCATCAAGGGTAAAGCGAGCACTAACTTCTGAAATACGACCCGCACCTTTGGTTACAACCATAAAGTTAATGATCATCAAAATAAGGAAGACCACTAAACCCACGGCATAGTTGCCACCAATAACAACCGAGCCAAATGCATCAATAACTTGTCCTGCCGCATCAGGTCCTTCATGGCCGTGCAATAAAACAACACGAGTCGATGCAACGTTTAGTGCTAAACGTAATAGCGTGGCAATAAGTAGTACGGTAGGAAAAGCAGCAAAATCAAGCGGACGACGGGTATACACCGTCACCAATAACACCACCAATGAAAGAGCGATATTAAAGGTAAACGTCATATCCAATAGCAACGGTGGCATTGGTAAAATGATCATCGCTAACGTTGCCAATACCATTATAGGCGCACCTATTGATGGCATAGACTTGATACTGGCTAACGGCAATCTATCTGCAAAGGGAATTGAAAGCTTCATTCTGTCTAGTGATCTATTCTTTTATTATTGGTATCAATGTTCGTTTTATAAACAAAAGAAGATAATTAAATAGTCCGTTATTTAATAAAGACGATGAACCATGAATGCATAAAATAAGGTAAAGCAATTATCATGCCTTACATATAAGTCATTTTTTTGACAGTCCAGAAAGACTACCAAATTCATAACAGAAAGATAAAAACAAACGCTATATTTGTGACTTCCTGTCTAATATAAACATTTAATTAAATAACGAGCCTTAATACAATTAATTCCACCAAGGAATTAACGATTAATATACATACAACACAGTTTTAGCCATAATATACTTAATTATCAATCCAATAATAATTCATCTAAAAATTAATGGCGTAATTCTTCAGGTATATCCATTGCAGCTTTAGATAGTGTTGGTTTTTTGCCTTTACCTTTGCGATATTCTTTTAACTGAAATACATAGGCTAATATTTGAGCAACGGCGACAAATAAACCATCTGGAATTTGCTGTTCTAATTCAGTCGTATAATAAATAGCACGAGCTAATGGCGCTGCTGGAACAATATCAATATTGTGTTTATTGGCTATCTCCCTGATCTTAAGCGCTAAATGATCGCCCCCTTTCGCAATAACAACGGGCGCAGAGTCTAACTTAGGATCGTAGCGAAGTGCGACAGAGAAGTGCTCAGGGTTAGTAATTACCACGTCAGCTTGCGGCACATCTGCCATCATACGTCGCTGAGCCATTTCACGTTGCAGCATTCTAATACGCCCTTTTACTTCAGGCTTACCTTCCGAATCTTTGTATTCATCTTTAATTTCTTGTTTGGTCATTTTTAATTGTTGATTAAAGTTCCAAATTTGAAATGGCACATCAATAGCAACAACAATAAGCAGTGAGCAACAAATTAAAAGGACAAAGTTTAGTAAAATATCGATAGCATGAAAGTAATTGGCAGGGAAAACTTCAGTACTGAGTTGAAAAAAGTCTTCTAAACTCGAAAAAATTAAGTAGCAAGCAATACTCCCCACCAGCCCAACTTTCAAAATAGACTTAATTAATTCAACCCAACTTTGCATACCAAACATCCGCTTTATTCCACTGAGCGGATTCATTTTTGATAATTTAGGCATAGCTGCTTGAGTGGAAAAGCGAACGCCACCTACACCAGCAGCCCCAATAAAAGCGGCAACAAACAAAAAAATAAGTACTAAAAATAAAGGCGCGAGAATATAAACAATCGCATCTAAAATAATGACAAATAAACGATCAAGATCGAATATATCGTCGCGTGTTAAGCTAAACATTGCCGTCATAATATGACTCAGTGCTTTACTTAGCCCTTCTCCAAACCACATTAACCCAACAGCACCAGACACTAATACCGCAACAGACGCTAATTCTCTTGAGCGCGGAACTTGACCTTTCTCTCGCGCCTGCTCAAGCCGTCTGGGCGTGGCGTCTTCGGTACGTTCTTGACCATCAGAATCAGACATACTGATTTACTCCCAGTCTTAACTTAACAATCAATTCGGATCAAACTACACACTTGATCTAAGCCAACTTGCCATATTGCTTCATATTGAGGCACGATGCCGAGTACAATAAACCAGCTAATAGCAAGACCGAGTAATAACGCAAATGAGAAACCTAACGAGAAAATATTTAGCTGTGGTGCTGCTCGAGTCATTACGCCAAACGACAAGTTCACCGTTAGCAGAGCAATCACCCCCGCTAGCGCCATATTCACGCCCGCTTTAAACATATGCCCAAACCAACCTGCAAGCTGATAATAATCTTTTGGCTGCAGCATAGCCTCACCTATCGGCAAGGTTTTAAAGCTCAAAACAACAGCATTTAACATCTCTAAATGCCCATCTGTTGCTAAGAACAATAAAATGGCCAAAAACATATAAAACTGTCCCAATACGGGCGTATTTTGACCATTCGCAGGATCAACCATTGAAGCAAAACCTAAGCTCGATTGCATACCTAATATTTGCCCAAGTAAGACAAATATTTGAGTAATAAACTGTGTTACTAATCCCATTGCTACACCAATGATTAATTGTTGCGTGGTAACAATAAATCCAGCTAAAGAAAGTAACTCAATATCTTGTGGGACTTTAGGTAAAACAGGCAAGACCGCAAATGTAATCGCTAAGGCTAAATATAAGCGAATTTTAGGCGATACAAAACGTGCCCCAAAAAACGTCATCGCCATCATCATTGATGAGATACGTGTAAAAGGCCAAAAATAATTCGCTATCCAATCAAGTAAAAGATTTGCGGTGTAATGCATAATCGACGGCTGCTCGTTTGCTAATAAAGCAACTGTGGAATTTGATCAATAATGCGATAGAAATAATCCATCAGCATTTGCGTCATCATATGACCAAAAAACATCAGTGCGAGTAACGTCACCACTAAACGGGGTAAGAAACTCAATGTTTGTTCATTGATTGAGGTTGCCGCTTGAAATACCGCAACAACTAAACCAATTAACAGTCCTGGAATAACAATTGCGCATACCATGATAAGTACCATGTATAACGCTTCTTGAAATATCTCAACAAAAGCTTCTGGCGTCATAAAAGCATCCTTTTTATCCGATGTTTATTCACATTAGGTGCCAAAACTACCTGCCAGTGTGGATAAGATCAGGTTCCAACCATCAACTAAAACAAACAACATTAACTTAAACGGTAACGATACAATCATAGGTGAAAGCATCATCATACCCATCGCCATTAAGATCGATGCAACAACCAAATCAATAATTAAAAATGGTAAAAACAGCATAAAGCCGATTTGAAACGCCGTTTTAAGCTCTGAAGTAATAAACGCAGGGATCAATACCGTTAGCGGCACCGTCTGCGGATCATCAGCTGTTGAGCCAGACATATTCACAAACGTTTCTAAATCTTTTACCCGGGTTTGTTTAAGCATAAATTGGCGCATCGGATCTTCAGCTTTTACTAACGCTTCTTTCGCCGTTATTTGCTCATTAATATAAGGCTGAACAGCATCTGCATTGATCTTATCAATCACAGGAGACATCACAAAAAACGTTAAGAACATCGCTATACCGATGATCACTTGGTTAGAAGGTGTTTGCTGTAAACCCATGGCTTGACGCAGGATCGACATTACCACCACGATACGGGTGAAAGAGGTCATTAAAATAACCATCGCTGGCAAAAAGCCTAACGCGGTCATTAACGCTAAAATTTGCAGGGTGACGGAATAATCTTCACTACCATCAGGGTTTACTGTCACCGATAATGCCGGTATTCCCCCACCATTACGGGCTGCTTGTAAATGACCTGATGTCGTTTCTGCACTCATTGCTGTCGCCGTCGTACTATTAGCCACATTCGCTTCAACCGCATGCGCTATATTGATTGACGATAACAACACAGAGATAGCAAGAAAAACTATCAAAGTGACAAGGGTGAATTTATTTTTTAACATTATTTTTCATTAGCTTGCTAAGCTGAGAAGCAAAATCTCTGCTTGGCGATTCGTCCATGTTTAAAGGCTTATCCAATTTACTCAGCAAAGAAATATTATGTTGAGTAATACCCACCAACATTTGCTCTTCACCTACTTGCAATAGCACGACTCTTTCTCGTTGCCCGACAGCCAGCTGTGTAATTACTTTTAAACCCGAGTCATTACCACTGATCCCAGCCACTCGCATACGTTTTAATAACCAAGCTAAGAAAACAATAATCGCAATCACAAGCAGTAAAGAAGCCAGAGTGGTTGCAATATTTAAGTCAGGCGCTTGCCTTAATGGTGGCGGCGCTTTTTCAATCGTTTTCTCAACAACGGCTGTTTGTGCAAAACAGGATAACGTGAAAAATAATAGCGATAATGCTGTAACTATCTGGCCTACAATCCTTTTCATGACCAGCCTTAACGTAACTTTTTAATACGCTCAGTTTGGCTGATCACATCAGTCAAACGAATACCAAACTTGTCATTGACCACAACCACTTCACCATGTGCGATAAGGGTTCCATTGACCATCACATCTAATGATTCACCCGCAATACGATCAAGCTCAACCACTGAACCTTGGTTTAATTGTAATAGGTTACGAATACTGATTTGCGTACGTCCGACTTCCATCGAAATGGTAACCGGAATATCCATAATAGTATCAAGCTTACGACGTTCATCATCGGTGATCGGTACCGTTTCATCAGTCAGCTCTTCTAGTGGTGCTGGTTGCACATCATCCGCTTGCTCTGCTAATGCTGCAGCCCAATCATCTGCCATTTGTTGATCATTATTATTTGACATTGTCATCGTCCTTTTCTTATTCGTTACTATCGCTATTAATATTAAGTAATGCCGTGCCTAGCTCATCACGGTCGAGAAACGCCAAATCAGTTTTCACCATGTCGGGACGTTGTAGTTTCTCACTAATTTTCAATGCTACATTGTCACCAGAGCGCCCCATTTTGGCGTGATAAGTCGGTAAATCTTCAACAAAAATGGTCGCTTGCTCAGGCATATCAATAGGGATCACATCACCAACTTGTAGCTCCATCAAATCACGTAACGATAAATCCACATCCAGTAATTTGGCGCGAAGATTAACGGGCACATCCATGATTTCATCACGCAATGCTTTACTCCAACGCACGTCAGTGTCCATCTTGTCACTTTGCACACCCGCATCGAGTAACTCACGGATTGGTTCAACCATCGAATATGGCATGACGACATGAAAATCACCGCCGCCACCATCAACTTCAATATGAAATGAGCTCACTACTATCACTTCTGTTGGGCTCACAATATTAGCCATGGTCGGGTTTACTTCTGAATCTAAATATTCAAACTCAACCCCCATCACCGGAGACCATGCTTCACGGTAATCTTCAAACACTAGCTTAAGCAGCATTTGTACAATGCGACGTTCGGTTGGGGTAAATTCACGACCTTCAATTTTGGCGTGAAAGCGACCATCGCCACCAAAGAAGTTTTCTACCAGAATAAAAACGAGACGCGCTTCCATCGTAATAAGCGCGGTTCCTTTTAATGGGCGAAAGCGCACCATATTTAAGCTTGTTGGTACATACAGTGTATTTTGATACTCACCAAATTTAATCATCTGTACGCCGTTGATCGACACTTCCGCCGTTTTACGTAGCATATTAAACAGGCTGATACGCATATGGCGCGCAAAACGCTCATTGATAAGCTCAAGTGTCGGCATCCGACCACGAACAATGCGGTCTTGTGATGAAAAATCAAAAGTAGCAACATCATTCGCTACATCGTTATCATGAAGTTCATCTTCTGGCTCATCGACACCATGAAGTAGCGCATCAATTTCATCTTGGGTTAATAAATCACTCACTGTAAACCTACTGCATTACAAAACCAGTAAAAAGAACCCGCTCAACTGCAGGTGTTCCAGCCACTTTAACCATTGTTGCTTTCACAGCTTCAAGCGCTTGTTGGCGTAACTGATCACGGCCATTAGGGCTACGTAACTGCTCAACGGTTGCGACACCGAATGCTTGAAGAAGAGTACTTTCAATTAACGGTATGTGCTGTTTCGCCAAGGCTTCATTTTTATCGCCACGTACCATTAATTGCACTTTAATTTGAACCACTCTATCTCGTGTATCACCCGTAACATTGAAAGTAAAAGGTTGAGGTAATACAACATAGTAAGCTGACATTACAGGTGCTGATGACGCTGTATTTTCTTGAACTGTTGCAGCCACTTGTGGCGACTCTTTAGCGTCATCACCATTTAGCAACCAAAAGCCAATGCCTGCCGCCAATATTACAATTACGGCTACTGCACTTATTAACATCAGCTTTTTCTTGCCCATCGCCATTTTTATTCCTTTTTGTCTTTATTTTCATTAATTAAATTATTAGCAATTGTTAATTACGCATAGTAATCAACCCGATCTTTATTTTTTGTTACAAACATCTCAATCGTATCAAGATGTTTATCTGAATTAGTCTCATTAGTGCCTGCAAAAGATTCATCATGGGCAGTGCCTGATGATTGCCCCCCAGAATGCTGCTGTGAGAACTGCTGCGCAAATTGACTTGAACTATCTTGCTGTACAGAGCCTTGCGCTAACTGTAAGCCTTGTTGCTGCATCATCTCACGTAGCCTTGGCATTGCTTGTTCAACCATATCGCGTGTTTGGCTGTTATTAACGGTAAATTGCACTGAAGCTTGATCTTGATTCAAGGCTAATTTTATTTGAATTTTGCCGAGTTCTGGCGGATCTAATCGGATATCAATTTGCTTTAAATTCTTTGCCATCATCATATTAATGCGCTCAGAAACTTGTTCTCCCGCCTGCTCTTTTGTCAGCAATAAAGGCGACTGAACCTGCGTATTCGCATGTTGTAAGTCCATTTTCATCGCATTGGCTTGTTGGTTACCCATGAGTGCCGATAATGGTTGTGAAGAGATACTGTCTTGCTCTTTTTCCTGACCATCAACCAGGGTTTTTCTAACCGATTCCATCATTCCATTGGTTGCGATCAATTCAGAATTTTTTTCACCAGAAAGAAACGCATTCACCACATTATTTTCAGCTTTTACGCCAGATAACGTTGATTTTAATTCTGGATCGGTTGTGGACTGGGAAAGCAGCGCCGCCTCATCACTTGTTTCCGCTTTCACTCCAGAGGTTACAGCATGCCAGCCCATTTTTAGCTCACTCGGTTTCACATCCGCCTGTAGTACTTTCTCTTTTTCAGTTAGCTCATTTTGCTTGATTGACGCTATTTCAGAGCTATCTAATACAAATTTGTCACCTGAGAATTCAGGTTTCACATCTAAAGACTCATCAGATGATGTCATTTGCTCTGACTGTGGCGGCAAAGCTTTGCCCCCTTCTGAAGATTGTTGACTAAATTGCTGATTTGATTGATTCAAACGTTGAAGAAAATCCGCGCCTTCAAACATCACTTTTTCAACATCATCAATATTTTCGCCATCGTCAACATTATCAACACTGGCGATATCCTCACTATCAGCAATAGATACAACTTCATCTGAAACAACCTCACCTGAAACAGCGTTATCAGGGACTAACTCAGCGTTAGATTCAGTCTCGATAGCTAAATCATCAGAGACAATGTTCGCTTCTTCTCCAGTTTCAACATCTGTCGATTTTTGTGTTTTTTGTTCTATTTTTAAATCGCTTACCGATGTTTTCTCTGTTGATGCCGCTTGTAACTGAGAATCAAACGAAGCATCTTTATCACCTTCGTTTTTTTCTACTGTTTTAGTATTTGAAGATCCCGCAGGCGTGGCTTTTACGTGCGGTGTTGATAAGGGATTTAATAGATTCATAGCCAATTCAAACCTAGTACTGGGCGTGGAGAAAATAAAACGTAACCATTTGATCTTCCGACGACAAAAAGAGATAAGTAGGAGTAATGCAAAAACTAAACCAGTTACTCATCAATAAGGTTATTGTTGTAACCTTCGCGCAAACTGCAACGTAACAAATTCATCCATCATTTTTTGCTCTTGCTTATCAAGCCACTGTTTATGCTCGCGTTCGCGTTTTTCCACCAGCCATTCAACCGAGCGTCTTTTTTGCTGCATTTCTTGCCAGTGCTGAGAGCACTTTTGAATTTGTTCTTCAAAGTACCCTCCTGCTTGCTTTTGCTTTTCTAATGTTTGATCCAGTTGCGTTAAAAATTTCTGTAAATGACTATATTGGCTTGCTGTTAAGCCTTGTTGACCTCTTACAGATAACTGATTGAGATAATCCAATCGATATTTTTCAATCTGTGCTAACTGTTGTAAGTAATTTTGTTGCTCAATACGGGCTTGGTTTAGCGCTAAACTTGCTTGATGCTCTTGCTCTTTCGCTTGCTCGATGATTAATCCTAGCGCGTTAGACATACTTAATTTCCTTATCCATGATCACCTGCAATTAACCACCTAATGTTGAGCGCAACATATTGACGCACATCTCATAGGGCACTGACTCTTTCATTTCTTGTTGCAGATAAGCGTCTAATTTCGGTTTAAAACTAAAAGCTTGATCAATCGTATTATCGGTACCAGGTTTATAAGCACCAATGGAGACTAAATCTTGATTTTTACGGCATATAGAAAGAATTTGACGTACCGCTTTTGACATCAACATGTGCTCTTCACTCACAATCGCAGGCATAACACGACTCACCGAACGTTCAACATCGATCGCAGGATAATGTCCAGCGTCTGCCATCTCACGAGATAACACAATATGGCCATCTAAAATCGCACGAGAGGCATCTGCAATAGGATCTTGCAAGTCATCACCTTCACTAAGAACGGTAAAGAAAGCCGTTATAGAGCCTTGATTTTCATTACCATTACCCGCGCGTTCCACCAGCGCAGGTAACTTTGCAAATACCGAAGGTGGATAACCTTTGGTTGCTGGCGGCTCACCAACAGACAATGCGATTTCACGTTGTGCTTGTGCAAAACGGGTCAGTGAATCCATCAGGAGTAATACGTCAAAGCCCTGATCGCGGAAATACTCAGCAATCGTCAATGATGTTTGGCAACCTTTTAAGCGCATTAATGGTGAAGCATCAGCTGGTGCCGCCACCACCACAGATCGCGCACGGCCTTCAGGCCCTAGGCTTTCTTCAATAAACTCTTTAACTTCACGACCACGCTCACCAATAAGGCCAACCACAACAATCTGAGCACTGGTGCCACGAGTCATCATGCCTAAAGTCACAGACTTACCAACACCCGAGCCTGCAAACAGACCAATACGCTGGCCTTTACCTACCGTCAAACAGCCATTGATAGCTTTAATACCCACATCAAGCGGCTCTTTGATTGGTTTACGGGCGAGAGGATTGATAGGAGTGGCATTAAATGAAGCTCGATGCTCGGTAAAAATAGGTCCTAAGCCATCGAGCGGATTACCAACTCCATCAATAACCCGACCTAATAATTCTGGACCAACGGGTAGACCACTATTGTGCAGAATTGGCGTGACTTTAGCGCCTGGCATCACCCCAAGCAGCTGTTCACTTGGCATGAGAAACAAGGTTTCACCTGAAAAGCCAACCACTTCAGCTTCAAGTTCACCATTTAATGTTTCTACTTTACACAAACTACCAACAGGAGCGCGGCAACCTATTGCTTCAAGTGTTAAACCTACAACTCGCACTAAACGTCCAGAAGCAACAGGCTTACACCCCGTCCCTTCCGTTTTATACTGACTTAACCGTTCGGCTAGTGAGGCTGTCATTTAGATTGATCTCGAATGCTACTATTAACCGCTTCAAAGCTACTTAAAGAGTGACGAATGCGATCTTCGATAAAATAATCAACCGAAGTATCATGGCTATTTAATTGCAGATCACCACGATTTAAACTTGGCTCAGCAATAAGTTTCCATTTACGCTCTAACAAGTCATCATCACTAAAATTTTGTTTTACTAAGGCTACATCTTCAGGATGCAGATTCATCGTAATATCACGATTTGCAACAGGTAACGTCGCCACCACTTCACGAATCGTATTTAAAATCACTTGTGGGTTCGTTTTCACTTCCACTCGGATCAACTCTTTCGCTAAACCTAAAGCAAGTTGCATCACCTGCTCTTCAACGTCGCGATCAACTTGTGCAATTGGCGCTAATAACTTTTCAGCCACTGACGCCAAATGATTCACTTGTTCTGTTATTTGTTGTTGGGCTTGCTCTAGCCCCTGTTGTAACCCTTGCTCTTTGCCTTCAACAATACCAGATTCAAGCCCTTCAGCGTGGCCGGTTTTAAACCCTTCACTGTGTCCAGCTTGTCGTCCTTGTTCTATTCCTTCGTCATACGCCGATTGCTGCATCGCTTCTAAATCAGCAGCCGTTAATGGCGGAGGCCCCGCTTCTTCTTCAGGCTCGAATTCTTCAATAACAGGACGAGGCTGGTAATTAAAAGCGTTGTCACTTTGCTCTGGACGCTCTTCTGAATAATCAGGGTATGCCCAACGTTCTAATTCTTGCGCTTGATGATCTGAAACTCGATAAAAGCCACGTCGACGTTCATCACTCATAACGACCACCTGCTAGTTCAACAATTGGGATAATTTTATAGGTACTCATCTGCACCGCCACCGCCGCCACCAAGCATAATTTCACCTGTATCAGAAAGACGACGAGCAATGGTTAGAATTTCTTTTTGCGCCGCTTCTACATCAGCAACACGAATCGGCCCCATTGCTTCTAATTCTTCACGTAGCATTTCTGAAGCACGCTTGGACATATTGGCGAAGAACTTATCACGCAGCATATCATCAGCACCTTTTAGTGCTTTTTGTAAGAGATCTTGTGGTACATCACGGAGCAAGGTTTGAATACCGCGATCATCGACTTCTGTTAAGTTATCAAATACGAACATTAAGTCTTGGATCTGAGTAGCGGTATCTTCATCCGTTTCACGGATCTGATCCATCAACAAACCTTCAACATTATTATCGAGGTAGTTCATGATCTCAGCTGCGGCTTTCAAGCCGCCAATTTTAGCCGCTTGCGCACCTGCTTGACCGGCAAACTGTTTCTCCATGATATCGTTCAATTCATGCAATGCTGCTGGTTGTACTTCTTCTAAGTTCGCAATACGCATCATCAGATCTAAACGTACACGCTCAGGAAATTGCGCTAATATTTCCGCAGATTGTTCCGGCTCTAAGTACGATAAAACAATGGTTTGGATCTGCGGGTGCTCATTAAGAATAATGCTCGCTACTTGACGAGGATCCATCCATTTCAGCGAATCTAAGCCACGAGAGCCACTGCCCATCAGGATTTGATCAACAAGGTTATTCGCTTTGTCTTCACCTAACGCAGCAACTAATGTGTTACGTACGAAATCTTCGCTGCCCATGCCAATGCTGGTGTATTTTTGAATATCTTCGAGAAACAATCGGTGTACACCGGAAACTTTCTCTTGGCTAAGATCTGTCATACTCGCCATCGCACCACCCACACGCTGCACCTGTTTAGGTTCAAGGTGACGAATAATACTGGCGGCATCTTGCTCACTAAGGCTAAGCAGTAAAATTGCGGCTTTTTCTGTCCCGCTTAGCGTACTTGGATCAAATTTATTTTCACTTATAGCAACATCATTAGCCATCTTCATTCACCCAACTTTTAACCACTTGTGCTGCGAGATCAGGTTCATTATCCACCAATGCTCGGACGGCTTTCAGTAAGTCTTCATCTTTATGTAAATTTGGTAAATCTAAGCTACTAGAGCTCAATTCAAATCCTTCACCACCATCCAACTCTGCGCCAATAAGCCCAACAGAATCCGCTGAGTTTGCCATAACTGGCATACCATTTTCGTCTAATGGCGTGCCATCTGGCGCTTGGTTTGGATACAACAGCTTACGCATTGCTGGGCGTACTAATACCATGATCACCACAATAATAACGAGCGCCGCTGCAATCCAACGTACCCAGCTACTAAAGTTCGGGTTTTCCCAAATAGGAAGATCAGCAGCTAATTCAGATTCTGGTAACGCAAAAGGAACAGAAAGCACTTCAAGTAAATCCCCTCGCGCTTCTGAAAAACCAATACCGCCCATTAGCAAACGACGAATTTTAGCAATTTCCGCTTCTGAAACAGGTACGCGAGTCACATCACCCGTTTTAGGATCCGTGATGGTCTTATAATCTACCGCTACAGATACCGTTTGACGGTCAATAACCCCCGTTTGTGCACGCTTATGACTAATCGTGGTATCTAATTCATAGTTACGGGTAGATTCTCTATGTACCGAGCCATCACTACCGTTTGTACCCGACTGCATGTCTTTCACATTCTGAGGAATAGCCGATTCAACAGGCGGCTGATTACTTAATGCGCCAGGAATACCGGCAACTTGGTTACCACCATTAATATCTTCCAGCGTAAATTCACTGCGTGTTGCCGCCGTTGATGGATCATAGCGCTTACGGGTTTCTTCTAACGCCGAGAAGTCCATTGCAACATCAACTTGCGATGTATAATTACCCAGCCCTAAAACAGGCATTAAGATAGCATCAATTTTTTCGCGTAATGCTTGTTCCTGTTTACGCTCTAATTCGTATTCTTTACGTTTCGCTGTTGTACTAGGGTCTTCAGTACCAGAGCTCAATAACCGGCCATGTTGATCGGTTACCGTGACTCGCGTTGGACGAAGCCCAGGTACCGCTGTTGCCACCATATCAACAATGGAATCCACTTCTTGTTGGCCTAATGAACCACCAGAAGATAAGGTTAAAAAGACTGTTGCCGTCGCTTCTTGGTTATGACGAACAAACACACTTTGTTTTGGTGTCGCCAGTAAAACCTGCGCTTTTCGTACTTGGCTAATTTGTTCAATGGCACGGGCTAATTGACGTTCACGGCTGAGCTTTAAACGCTCACTTTCCATTCGTTGTGATACACCAAATCCCATGTCTTGCAATAAAATATCATCGCCTTCTACCGTCTGAGCATTTAATCCAGTACGGGTTAAATCCAACTTAATCGCGCTGTATTCATCAGCAGGAACACGGATTGTATTGCCATCTAATTGATATTCAATTTTCTTTTGATCAAAGTGATCGAGGATTGGAATTAATTCTTCGGTTTCATAAGTGCCTAATGGGCGCATCTCAGGCTCTTTGATCCACATTGTTACCAACACAATTAGCGCGACACAAATTGCCACCGATAGCACTAGAATAACTTGACGTAATAAATCCAAGTTACCCAAAATACTATCAGTCGAAGAGGCTTTCTTCTCTGAAATATCAGCACCTTGCCCCGCCCCCACATCATCATGTAATACAGGTGCGGAGCCATTGCCCGATACCGCTAAAGGTTGATTAATGTTTTCTTCTGCCACGACTTTTACCCATAAACTGCAAGAATAACGGTGTTACTTTCCATACTTTAAAAAGTCAGGCTTATACCGGCATATTCATTAATTCTTTGTACGCTTGTACCATTTTATTGCGAACTTGTACGGTTGCTTCAAACGCCACACTAGACTTATTTCTTGCAATCATGACATCGGCTAATGAAACGCTACGGTCACCTTGATCGAAACGCGTTGCCAACTCACTTGATTGCCCTTGTAGCTGGTTCACTGATTGCAATGCATCACTCAAAAGGTTGCCAAAATCAGAGCTCACCTGTTGGGCTGTTGCAGGGGAAGTGGTGTTTTGAGCATCCAGTCTCATTGCTTGCATTTCTGCTTGTAATCCGTTTACTTTCATTCCGTGATTCTCTCTATCAATGTATTTATTTTAACCGCTCACTACGCAGGAATTTCAATACCTGCATCACGCATTTTCGCCAATTTATAACGCAAAGTTCGAGGGCTGATCCCTAACTGCTCTGCCACATCTTTACGGCTGCCTTCACAGGCGATTAAAGTATCTAAAATAATGCTAAATTCTTGTTCACGTAACTCACTACCCAGCCCTTCCCCCGTTGCCGTCGGTTTAGGACGAACTGCCACTACGCAAGGTTCAGGCTCTGGCACACTTTGAGGTATTTCCGTATCTAGCCAATCAAAATGTTCTAATAAAATATCTTGCTGTTGAATGTGGTTGTTATCGCAAAGAATTAACGCGCGTTGAATAACGTTATCTAATTCTCGCACATTCCCAGGCCACGGGTATTGCACTAATTTATCTTGTGCAGCTTGGCTTATACTTGGTACCACATTTCCTTGTTTGATACTGTGTCGCTCTGCAAATAATGTCGCTAAAGGCAGAATATCGCCCTGACGTTCAGCTAAAGCAGGCCAAGCAATTGGGAAGACATTAAGTCGGTAGTACAAATCTTCACGAAAATGCCCTTCTGCCACATAAGTTTTAAGTTCACGGTTACTGGTCGCAAGAATACGTACATCTAACTTAATGCTTTTGCGACCACCTAGACGTTCAACTTCACGTTCTTGCAATACACGCAATAATTTTGCCTGTAAGCCTAAATCCATTTCACTGATTTCATCAAGCAATAAGGTGCCACCTTGCGCTTGCTCAAATTTACCCGGACAGGCTTGAATCGCCCCCGTAAATGCACCTTTTTCATAGCCAAATAAAGTTGCTTCAAGCATGTTTTCAGGAATGGCAGCGCAGTTAATGGCAATAAAGGGCCCATCTTTACGCTCGGAATTATCATGGATATAACGAGACAGTACTTCTTTCCCTGAACCACTCGGCCCTAGCACCATCACATTCGCTTCCGTTTTTGCTACCTTATCAGCAAGTGCTAATAACTTGATACTTTTCGGATCAGCAACAACGGTTTTACTGCTTTGTTTTTTTATCGGCGCATAACGCCCGACCATGTTTAACAGCACTTCAGGGGCAAAGGGTTTTGCCATATAATCAATCGCACCTTCACGCATCGCCGCGACTGCATCTTCAATATTGGCGTAAGCCGTCATTAATAATACTGGGATTTTAGGCCAATTTAATTTAATACTGCGAAGTAATGCTAATCCATCCATCCCTGCCATTTGTACATCAGAGACAACGATATCAACCGTTTCCGACTTCATGATCACTAAAGCATGCTCTGCGCTTTCCGCTTCAATCCATTGATAGCCAGCTAACGCTAACGTATCAACCAACGCTTCACGTAATCCTTCGTCATCTTCGACTACTAGGACTCTCGTTTGATTCATCTCTTCTCTCCATGAGTATGCTCTGGCACTTTAATGCTCACGATGCGGCTAACTGTGATTACATATTCTGCTGTGAGGCAGTAGGAAGGGTTAAAGTAAAGCATGTCCCTTTACCTAACTCTGATGTTAAAGACAACTTGCCACGATGTGCGAGTGCCACCATTTGAACAACGGCTAATCCCAACCCTGTACCTTGTTTTCGAGTGGTAAAGAAAGGCTCTAAGACTTTAGTTTGGAGCTCTGTCGCAATACCGGGACCATTATCAGTGACAGATAACAAAATTTCGTCACCTACGGCATAACAAGACACTGCAACAGTACAGCCTTTACCTGACATTTGGATAGCGTTTGTAATTAGGTTACTGATAGCGCTCGCCAGTGCATTTTCATTGCCTAAAATCGCCAGTGATTCATCATCGCAGTCAATACTAAAATCAACATTTTGGCTCATCACTAGCGCTTCAACCATGTTTTCCATGCTATTAAGTAAACTTTCTAATGAAAAACAATTAACCACTTTATTATCACCACCTTTTGCAAACAGCAGCATATCATTAACTTGTTTTTCAAGATCTTGAAGGCGATCAACAAGTTTACCTTGGAAACGTTCACGGGTTGTTGCTGGCAAATTAGGCGCCGATAAATTAGCGGCGTATAGCATCGCACTCGATAATGGCGTTCTAACTTGGTGCGCTAAGGATGCAACCATTTTGCCTAAGGACGACAGTCGCTGCATTTCACTTAACCGTGATTGCAATTGGCGCGTTTCTGTCATGTCTGTAATTACAATTAACTGTCCAGCAGAAGAGGCTGAAATAGCTAATTTTACCTTCGCTCCAGAGCGCAGTGAAATTTCGTGTCCATCATCTTCCTGAGGCTGAAAACAACGCTGGATGACATCTACCCAGCGTTCGCCTTCAAGTGGCTCGCCTAGTAAACGTAATGCTTCATTATTGGTTTCACAAATAATGCCTTTAGGATCGAGTAAAATGACACCAACAGGCATCACTTCCAGCACTTGTTGATAACGTTCAACTTGTTGTTCTAATGCCCCAATCACAACCGCTTTATCATCCATGCATGAAACCTAATAACAAAAAAATCCAATGTAATTTATAAAAAAGCAATTTACATGCCACATATTATTCTTTTAAATCATGTAATTACAAATTAATTATGACAAAAAAAGAATGTCAAAAAAATGACATCGCGTTAGAGTTTTATGGAATTGACTAAAAAGATACAGATTGGCAGCAGTTTTTTGAGAGGTTGTTGCTAAAAATAAATTAAAAGAAAGGGATTATTAGCCCGTTCTATTGAAAGTGATGAATTAACAACCTGCTATTAAGATTGCTATAAGGAATAAAAAAGCCGACGTCAAATTAATGGCATCGGCTTTATATGAATTAATGACGCTCTATTAGCCTTCTTTATTCAGACCATATTTACGCATTTTTTCTACTAACGTGGTACGTCGCATACCGAGCATATCAGCAGCCCTTGCAACAACACCTGACTGAGCATCTAACGCTTGCTTAATCATATCAACTTCAAGATCAGCCAGCATTTCTTTTAGGTTCAATCCTTCAGGAGGAAGCTCACTATTTACACCTGCTTGCTCATCTTCATACGATGAAAACATACTTGCTAACGCTTCTTGCTCTAATTCCTCAACACTTGGTTGAGAACTTTCTGGCGTAAAGTCAGGAAGCTGGCTGTAGCGATACTTAATCGGCAGATGATTAGTATCCACCATTTCACCTGGATACAAGATACACAAACGCTCAACAAGGTTTGCAAGCTCACGTACGTTACCCGGCCAGTTATGCTCCATTAATGAGTTAATCGCACGCGGTGTGAAGTGAATACGTTTCGCACCTTCAGCTTCCATACGTGTAAGCAACTCTTGAAGTAATAAAGGCAAATCTTCGATACGTTCACGCAATGCGGGCATATCAATAGGAAAAACATTAAGGCGATAGTACAAATCTTCACGGAATAAATTCTCATGGATCATTTTGTCTAAATCGCGGTGTGTTGCTGCAACGATGCGTACATTGGTTTTAATGGTTTGACTACCACCAACACGTTCAAAACTGCGTTCTTGCAAAACGCGTAGTAGCTTAACTTGCATCGACATCGGCATATCACCGATTTCATCAAGAAATAACGTACCACCTTCTGCTAATTCAAAACGGCCTTTACGTGCAGAAATCGCACCTGTAAATGCCCCTTTTTCATGACCAAACAATTCACTTTCGAGTAAATCTGGCGGGATAGCACCACAGTTAACAGGAACAAACGGACCTTTACCACGCGAAGAGTGATAATGAACATTACGCGCGACAACTTCTTTACCAGTACCAGATTCGCCTAATATCAGCACACTTGCATCACAAGCAGCCACTTGCTCCATAAGGTGACGGATCTGACTAATTGCAGCACTACTACCAACCATGCTACGGAATAACGTATTTTTACGCCCTAGCTGAGGAACTTGGTAAGCGCGTTTACCCATGTATTCTTGGCAATGACGGAAAGCATCAACGAGTTGGTTATAATGCAAAGGTAATTCTAGATCGCCAACATAATTCGCTAAACCAGAAAGATGAGCACGGTGATTTCCAAGCGATACAACAGGAATATGGGCATGAATTTTTAATGTATCTACGATATGAGATAAATTTTTATTTATTTCAATATTACCCAATAAACATGCACCCCATGACTGCTGCCATAATGAAGCATCAATATCTTGTGACGAGATGATTTCACACTGTTCACCGACAAACCCCAGAATTACACTGAGATCATGACGTTGCTGTTGATCGTCTTCAATAACGAGTGTCTTTGCTAAACCTTGCATAGAATGGATATAGCCTGCCTTCATAAAATGATGTAATTATTGGCTTATTTGATGGAAATGCGAACCACTACCAATATTATTGGCATCTATTGTAATTAAACCATAGGATAAGGCAATATTTGATAACGGAAAGGTGTGATACCAATACAAGGATATATAAAATAATAGGACGAATATTGCTCATTTACAGCTATTCATCCTATATTTGAAGAGTTATTACCATTTATTATAGTGTTGTCCTGCTTATATGCATTTTAACACTTAACTCTATGAATTAACTCGCTTCACTTAAATGATGATACTCAGTTGGGATTTGATCCCACGCTGATTTAATTTCACGTAGCATACCAATCACATCATCAATTGGCTTAGTTTGGTTTTCGGCATTCGCTCGGCTGATCTCAGTTGCCATAAACTCATATAGCGCATCAAGGTTCTTAGCAATATCACCACCTTCTTCCATTGATAAGCAGTCACGCAGGCTTAATACGATATCTAATGCTTTGCTTAAACGCTCACATTTAACCGCAACATTGCCTTGCTCCATTGCCGCTTTTCCTTGAATTAAACGCTCAATCGCCCCTGCATACAGCATTTGAATAATACGGTGAGGAGAAGCACTGGCTAATTGTGCGTTTACTGAAACTTTTTTATATGCCTGAAGAGAGCCACGCATGATGTAATCCCTTATTTAATAAGTGAAATCAACAAAACCAAGAAGACTACGAACCGTTTTGTTGAATATTGCTGTACAGTGATAACGATTTTTTGCTCTTTTTAGAGCGGACTAATCGCTCACCAATAATATCTTTGTGTTTCTGAATTAAGCTTTTTAATGCTTTAGTACGTGCCACTACATCATCAAAAACGGGGCGAGTTAAGTTAGGTTGGTCTAAGATCTGCTCGACTTCTTGATGACGTAATGACACTAAGTTTTCTAACTGTTTCGGAAAGTCATCGTTATATTCATCAGCAGTTAATAGTTGCTCTATTTGCTGCTCTAGTTGCGTTAACTGTTCCATATTTATCCTTAATCAAATGACACCAATAAACTCAACATACTATTAAGCTGATTATTCATTTGGCCTATCGCTTCATCCATCGCTAAAAACTGTTTATAAGTGCGATCTTCATAAGCTTTCATACGTTTATCAAGTTGCATCATGTCATCATCTAATGACTTCTGACGCTCTTTTAATGTGTCTTCTTTTACCGATAAAGCACCGTCGGTTTTATCGGTAAAAGTGTCTAATAACTTATCGGCTTTGGCTAAAAATCCCGTGTCTTCTTGGCCGAAAAACTGCCCAATAACATTAAAGTTTTCGCTAATAATGTCATCAAGTTTATCGCTATCATCTTCCAGCTCTAACGTGCCATCACGTTGTACGGAGATACCAAAATCAGATAACTGATACAATTTGCCGTTTACTTCAATCGGCTCGTTCATCAAGCCGCGCATTTGGCTAAGTACTGAACGGGTTAAACTGTCACCATTCAATGCGCCAGCTCGGTTTGGATCATCTGGCTCTTTATCTGGATCAAATCCCGTTAAACGATCGGTCGTTGAAATTAAACCGTTGTAGGCATCAACAAAAGATTTTAGTGAGTCTTTGGTACTCTTTTCATTATTTTCGATGGTGATTTTTACAGACTTAACATCAACATCATCGGTTTCAGCGTTACCTGAACCTGACGTTCCCGTCAGCTTTTTCAGATCTAACGTCACACCTTCAATCACATCTTCAAAGGTATTATTACTGCTGGTCACGGTAGTAAAGTTATCAATCTTAATGCGTGCATCTTGCGCTTCTTGCATTTGATCAACTTTACTGTCTGTCATCCCTTCTTTGTAGGCCAGTGATGCTAATTGCCCCGTCATACCAGACGTATCAATTTCAATTTTATTTTCAACACCAGTATCT
This sequence comes from Photobacterium angustum, assembly GCF_002954615.1. Classification (NCBI taxonomy): domain Bacteria; kingdom Pseudomonadati; phylum Pseudomonadota; class Gammaproteobacteria; order Vibrionales; family Vibrionaceae; genus Photobacterium; species Photobacterium angustum. The sequence goes on from NZ_MSCJ01000001.1 coordinate 2,036,960, forward strand.
TTAGATGAGAAAACGATTTTAGAGCCGCCCTCTTCACCAGTATTGATCACCGTCGCCGTTAAACCTGGGTTATCTTCTGCATTGTTAATCGCATCAACAATAGAAGATAAATCATCGTTATCTTCATTAATGTTTAAGGTCATCGACTTATCGCCAACCTTAATCACTATTTCACCACTACCGAGTGAGGCTTCAGGGTCGCCGCTAAATAACTCTTGCCCCATTAACTTGTGAGACTGCGCCATTTGCTCTACGTTAATGGTATAAGTACCATTTTTCGCTTTCGCATCCGCTTTAACCGATACGTAATCACTATTATCGGAGGTTGCTTTTTGGCTAGAGAAAGCATCGTCTTTACCAAACTTCTCCAACATGGTTTGAATGCTACTCATAGACGATTTAACTTGCCCATAAGCACTAAGCGAGACATTAACCTTTTTTTGTTGGTCAGTAATACGATCCGCTTTAGGCTTTCGTTCCGCCGCTACTAATTGTTGCGTCATGCCTGCGACATCTAAACCCGATGCCATACCCGCAGCACTTAACCCCATCGTAAATACCTCTTAGACTATTTTGCTCAGCGAGCTCAGGGCATGCTTGGCTAAATTTTTGTTTAACTCTAGCAATTCCTGTGCCGGAACTTGACGAATAACTTCACCACTTGCTTTATCTACAATAGTGGCAATTTGCTCACCGGTTTCTTCATCTTGATAGAAGCGTAAGCTGCGGTTAAATTGTTGTAAAACCATCTCGATCTGCTTAATTCTCTCTTGATCGGAACGGCTATCTTGCAAAGATGAATTAAGGGGATCGTCAACGTCAGTTCGGTTAACAGCATTTACGTGTTCAGTGGGCGGCAAATCATTGCCTAGCGATGTTTGAGACTCTGAAGCGGCGTTTGACGAGGTTGTTTGAGTGGTCGATTTACCACTGTTCTCTTTTACTAATGAGTGAGAAAGTGTGTTGTGAGGTATTGAAGTAGGATTGATCGCCATAGTCATTTTCCTCTAGCGATATAGCCAAAATACAATAATGCCCCGCTAAAACTAACGGGGCATCAATAAGACAGATTAACCTAGTAGGCTAAGTGCTGCTTGTGGGATTTGCTTAGCTTGAGCAAGAATTGAAGTACCTGCTTGCTGTAGGATCTGACCTTTGGTCATGTTGATAGTTTCAGAGGCGAAATCAACATCTTTGATACGGCTGTTAGACGCATTAACGTTTTCGTTGATGTTAGCCAAGTTGCTCATAGTATGGTTCATACGGTTTTGGAATGCACCAATTTCCGCACGCTTTTCATCCACTTGCTCCATAGCGGCATCAAGTACATTAATCGCGTTTTGTGCGCCTTCTGCTGTTGATAGATCTAAGCTTGCTACAGATTCAGTTGTTGTAGCAGCGCCAATATTCATTGCCTGTGTTTCTGCAGTTCCATCAAATTTAGTTGTCGAATACTCAATAGACGCAACAGATGTATCAACTTTCATTCCTGAAAAGTCAACACTAAATGCTTTTTCAGTTACAGCTGCAACACCACCAGTTGTAATAGATGTTCCTGTTTTTGTAGCGTCACCAGCTAAAGCTTGAGTACCAGTACCATCAGCGCCAGCAATTGTTGCTGTTGTACCTGCGTTTGTACCTGCTACTGTTGCCTCAATTGCAACTTCGCTACCATCTGCTGATGAGATGCTAAAGCCATCACCACTACCATTTGCAGTTAAGGTAATATTCCCTGAACCATCAAATACTGTTTCTAACTTCGCTTGAAGTGTTGCTTGGTCTGCAACATCTGCACTAGCCAAAGAAATACTTTGCCCACCAATATTGAAATCTACGGTTTCACCACCATTCATTGCTAAACCACTAACAGTAGATGTACCAGCTGTTGCCGCAGTTGTTTCACGTGTTGTTTCAGTAACAGCAATATCACTTACACCATCAATATTATTTAATTTATTTTGTAAATCATCTGCTGTCATATCCTTTGTGATATCGACAGATTGGCTATTACCATTAATATTTAGTGAAAATGTTTCATTGCCTGTAGATGAACCATTTTTTAGTTCAACAGCACTAGGGCCTGCATCTAAGTTTTTATAGTCACGACCAAGTGCATGCGATGATACATCCATCAAACCTAGCTCTTGAGTTTCATTGGCGTTAGCACCAATTTGGAATGACTTAGAACCAAATGAACCATCAAGCAGGTTCTGACCACCGAAGCTTGTGGTATCAGCAATACGGTTCATTTCGCTTTGTAGCTGACCCATTTCTTTCTGCATTGCTTCACGGTCTTTATCTGAGTTTGAACCGTTCGCAGACTGTAGCGCAAGCTCACGCATACGCTCCATGATTGTGGTTGACTCTTGCATTGCACCTTCAGCAGTCTGTGCCATTGAAACACCGTCGTTGGCGTTACGCATTGCTACGTTCAAACCGTTAGTTTGGTTTGTTAGACGGTTAGAGATTTGAAGACCTGCTGCATCATCTTTCGCAGAGTTAATACGAAGACCAGATGATAGTTTTTGCATGCTGTCGGCAACGCTACTGCTAGCACTGTTTAGGTTACGCTGGGCAGTCATTGCTGTTACGTTGGTATTAATTGTAATAGCCATAAGGTGACACTCCTTGGTATGATCTTTCCCAGACGTGTTGCCGGGTTAAAAGAGGTTTTTCTAACTTGTGCTAAGGTTAACGGCACGTTTTTTCGAAGCTTTAGATTTTTTTTAAAAAAACTTCAATTAAAAGCAAAAAAAACACAAAATCATTAATTATCAATAAATTAAAAACACTCAACATTAATAACCCATCTCTTTAACCACGTTCTTTAGATCACAAAAAAAACGGCAAATAATTGCCGTTTTCAATATCACGCATGTTATTAGCAATCATTTATAAGTAGTTAAATAACGATAATTGCTTAGTTTTGCTGAACGCAGATTGTGATGCTTGCAATGCCATCATTTGTTGGTTCATTTCCATTATCGCTTTACTGTAATCCAAATCTTCTAAACCACTTTGTGCGCTATTTAAGGTCAGTTCAAAATCGAGATGCTGTTCTTGCTGCCTTTCCACTTGCTGCATAATAGTGCCCACTTCTGAACGGCGCTGACTAACATGCATGAAACTACTATCAATATCATCAATTACCCGCTGTAACGTCGCTTCAGCCGCCGCTGACGAGGTTGGTTTTTCAGCGTTATCTATCGCATCTTGTAATGAATCAAAAATATTGATTTTCTGCGCAGGGTTAAGGGTTAATTTATCGCCGACTTCAACATCATCAAGGGTAATCGATACGCTACTACCATCCGCTGCCGTGTACTGGATCCCTTTTTCTGGATCGTAATCCTGATCTGCAACCACTTCTTTTCCATCAAGACTTAAATTGTATTGCATGACTGTTTTTTCACTGCCATCAGGCTGCGTGACGACCGCCTCACTAAAAGCAATGTCAATCGGTTGAGCTTTAGTAAAATCAGAGGTTGTTGCACTGAGTACATGTAATTTTGACCCACTACTTAAATCACTAAAGTCGGGGCGAAAGTCACCATACGGATTAGGAATTGATGTAAAGAGTTGATCGCCAGGTAAACTGGTTTTCACTTCAACTGACTTATCTATTTGGGCATAGCGCGATTGGCTATCACCTTGATAATTCATTTTACCATCAGTGCCTTTTACAAACGGTTGGGTATCCATTTGATTACCCGCAAACACATAGTTCCCTGATTCGTCGCGGCTATTGGCAAGCTCTAACAAACCATCACGCAAACTGGTTAATTCATCTTTAAAAGCAGTGCGATCATTTGATGCCATCGCACCGTTGATCATCCGAAGTACTTTTTGCTTGGTGGCATCAAGGTTATCTTCCACGCCAGCAATAGAGCTTTCCATCACCCCTAAGCGATTATTCGCCATGGTGATCGCGCTTTTATATTGATCTATTTGAGTTAACTGTTGGCGATAGTTTTGAATCGTCACCGAAGACACAGGATCATCACCTGCGGTTTCAACCCGTTTACCTGTCGATAATTGGTTATTACTCTCGTTTACTTCACCTTGCTTACGCATTAGGTTCGAGGTCAAACTTTGATACTGACTGGCAGTAGAAACACGATTAATCATTATTTACTCCTACTTATACTGCGCGCATTAAGGTATCAAAGGTTTCTTTTGCTACCGACATGATGCGTGATGATGCCATGTATGACTGTTGAAACTTCATCAAGTTTGCCGCTTCTTCGTCAAGGTTAACCCCTGATAGATTAGAAACACGCTCAGAAGCGGCATCAAAATCTAATTGATTCACTTCGGCTGTTTTATCCGCATTACTTTTCATCATACCGATGTCGGTTGCCAAGCCTTCGAATAAATCAATCACACTTGATTTACCCTCGTTCATGGTTTTTTCATGCTGAATTTGCTGCATCGCTAAAAAGTTGCTGTTGCCGCCTACCGCACTGCTTCTTCCTAAACTCACTGTAAAGTTATCACCGGCCTGACCATTATCGGTGAGTGAGAATGTAGGGGTTGCTTGACCAGCAAAGGTAATTTCTTTATTGGCGTTCGTTAGTGGATAAGCTAACGCTTGAACAGGAGTACCGCTGCCATCATCAAGATCAACTAAGGTATTTGTTTGAGTGTTTTTAACCGTTAATTTATCTGAGTTTTTTATCTCTAAAGTGAAAGTATCACCAACCGCAGCTCCTGCTCCAAGTGTCGCGACACTCACTTGGCTACCATCACTGGCAACCATAGTTAAAGTATTACCTGTTGTAGTGAGTGGGTAATCAAGATCTGTCACTTCTGCGCCAGTATCATCAATCAGTTTCACCACATTGCCTAAATCATCAGCCATGCTGATTTTATCCCCAGTGGCATTTAAACTAAGGGTATATTTGCCTTGGGCAGCTTCCGCCGCTGCACCTTTGATCGCATCAAATTGTGCAGCACCAGTATTGCTTGTGCCATCGGTTGCCGTTAAATCTGCACTATTGATAATATCTATTTGATAATTACCCGCGACAGCATCTGGTGTGTTATCTGTGACGGTAGTTAATGCCGCTGTTCCCGCATTATTTGGGTTAGCCTCTATCAGTGCGGTTTGACGGTGCCCTGCTAAGCCACGAGGATCTGACATCTCTACGCTAATGTTTGCCGCACCGCGACGCATAGGTTGAATAACGACGGTTTCGCTTTGCCCTGTAGCTGGAGGATTACCCATAACAGCATTCATGGTTAGCGTTAAACCATCAACATTCACTTCAACCGGTAATGTATCTGTTGAAGAAATAAGTGCGCTACCATCAGGCTTTTTCATTTCATTGCCTGAAGGATCAAACAATGTAAAGCTGTAATCAGTTCCATCAAATTCTGTGGTTAATTCATAATCACCAGTTTTCAGCGCGTTTACATCATCGATTTTTACATCAATGTCTGTTTGACTACCTAACGGCTTTAATACTCGCTCTTTGACTAAAGTAGGGCTATTAACATCACTAAATAAGGCGCTGCCTGTTGCACCTGTTAAATCTGTACCAGATTGCTGTAAATCATTTATTTGCTTTGAGAAGCCAATCGCCATCCGCCCCATTTCATCTAGGCTTTTATCTATTACATCATCACGAATAGATAGCATGGCACCTAACCCACCACCAATATCATCACTTTTAATTGGCTTAGCTTGGTTACCATTGATTAAGGCTATTTGTTTATCTTCTAAATCAGGATCGCCATTGACCATTTTTAATTGTGACGATTCAACGCCAGAGACCAAGGTATCACCACTACCAATAATGACTTTATCTGCAAGGCTGCCTTTATCCGCCAGTACTGTCACTTTGGTATATTTGGCTAATTCATTGATTAGGCCACGCTGTTTATCCAGCAAGTCATGGTTTTGATCGCCATCAGGCATTTCTTGCAAACTGGTATTGATAGCGGCAATTTCTTGCCCTAATGCGTTTACACGATCAAGTGTCACACCCAATTGCTCATTCACATCACGGCGAATATTGGTCAACATTTCATGGGAGCTATTAAAACTTTTTGCCGCTTGATCGGCATGGTCTAACACGGTTTGACGAGAGCCAAGATCGTTAGGGTGATCTGACAATGAACGTACCGAGTTATAAAAATCATTCATGCTATTAACCGTGTTAACAGCACTTTTTGAGGTGAAGTCATCCAACATCATCATATGTTGTTGACGAACATCTGAAGCTTCAAGCTGGGTGGTAGAGAGTGTTAATTCACGGGCAGCAAACTGATCGTAAGCACGATTAACGCTATCAATATAGGCACCGCTGCCGTAATAGTTACCGCCGCTCCATTGTGCATCGGCCGCTTTTTGATCGACAACCTGACGGCTATAACCTGCGGTATGCACGTTACTAATATTATGGCTGGTTACATCAAGTTGCTTTTGCGATGTACGCAAACCACTGATACCAAGCTGCATTAAATCCGACGCCATATTGATTCCCTAACTCATTAACAACGTGATGTTTTTATATCAATCTTAATGACGCTTATTCATATAAAGCGCACATTACGATAGCTTCTTTGCAAAAATCGAACCAATTAAAAATAATAATGGTATTTTTAATTAAACTATTATTTTTGAGTATTTAATGATGGTAATAAATCGCTATTTGTTTATAATTTAAAAGCTCAACCCAAATTAAAATAAAACATTAAGGATAGTGATTATGAACTTATTAGTATCAGGATTAATTGGTTACGCATTAAAAGAAGTTGTTGTACCACTAGTGAGTGATCATTTTGACGATAAAAAAACAGAAGAAAAGCAAGTACCTGAAAAAGAAGTAGAAAATGCTTTATTTGAAAGTAACGACCTAATAAAAATGGTATCAAACATTATTGATATTGTTGTATAACTCTATATTTAAGATACTAAAAAACTTCCATCAAATATTATTTGATAGAATATAAATGTTTTATTTTAATTCGCTTTTATTTATATATCCCTTCTTTTTACATTAATGTTTTCACCTTTTTCATTACTGCTAATACTTTATTACTGTAATTAGGATCGGTGGCATATCCTGCTTTATGTATTTCACGAATAAATTGATTCGGCTCACCACTGTGTTTTAACGCAGTTGAATAACGTGGGTTCTGTTGTAAGAACTTCACAAAATCTTGAAAGCTATCTTGATAAGAACCATAAGATCGAAACGCCGCATTTTCTTGTACAGCAACACCGTTATGATATTCCAATGTTCGCGTGGCAACCTTTTGCCCACTCCAACGTGGATCAGCTTTGATATTAAATAGGTTGTTACTTGTTCCTGCCGCATTTTTGATCACTTTTTTACCCCAGCCTGTTTCTAACGCCGCTTGCGCTATCAACATTGCGGGATCGGTTCCCAAAGCGCGTGCCGCTTTAGTCGCATACGGTGCCATATGATCAACAAATGCTTGTGGCGTTTCAAAACGATCAGGTTCAGGTTGTCGTAATGGTGGCTGAACATCAGCTGTTTGTAATCGCTGCTTATATTTTTCTAATACCTGTTGTGCCGCAACACTGTTGTGATCTTCTCGTTGCGGTAGTTTTAATGGCTGGGATTTATTATCGATTGGGCGAATCTGCAGTGGATCCGTATTGTCTTTTTTCGGGAATAAATCTGTTGTTGGTGTATGCGGCTTTTGCTCGTTATCTTCGCCACCCAATTGCTTAACAATCATATCAGCCAAGCCCAAACTTCCAGTGGTGCTTAGCTGAGATGACATCTGCTCATCATGCATTTGCTGATAAAACTTGCTGTTATTGCTGCTCATTAAATCAGATTCAAACGCTTCGTTCGCTTCGCGCATTGACTTAAATAACATCTGAGTAAAGATAGACTCAAACTGATTAGCCGCCTGACGCAATGATCCCTTTGAATCTTCGCCAATACCCGCACGTAGACGGTCTAGGTTACTAATATCATGGACAAAACCGGGATCAATTTGCTTCATATTACAATCCTTGTTAATTACTTTTTACTTAAATCATCAGTGTTAAATAATGATTAACTGTCCTTCAATGGCACCCGCTTGTTTCAGCGCTTGCAAAATTGCCATTAGATCTGATGGCGCGGCGCCCACTTGATTCACCGCTCGAACAAGCTCATCTAACGACACGCCCGGCTCAAACTTAAACATGCGTGCATCAGATTGTTGTACGTTGATATTACTGTTCTCAACCACGGTCGTTTCACCACCAGCAAAAGCGTTGGGTTGACTCACCTGTGGGTTTTCTTTAATGGATACTGTCATGCCACCATGCGTAATTGCCGCAGGCTTTAACTTCACATGCTGGCCAATAACAATGGTACCAGTACGTGAGTTAACGATAATTTTGGCTGAGCCTTCTGCAGGATCAAACTCTAAGTTTTCAACTGTTGATAGGAACGCAACTCGCTGGCTAACATCGCGTGGTGCTCGCACTTTTATTGATGTTGCATCGACAGCTGATGCCATTTGAGGCCCTAAAAACTGATTAATAGAATCTGCCATACGTTGTGCCGTAGTAAAATCTGAATCATGCAGGTTAAAGGTTAAGTAATCACCGCGTCCAAATGGGTTTGGTACTTCTTGTTCAACCATTGCACCGTTAGAGATTCGACCTACCGTTGGCGTATTACCGATAACTTTAGAGCCATCTGCCCCTTCTGCACTAAAGCCACCAACGACCAATGTACCTTGAGCTATTGCATAAACCTTGCCATCTAAACCTTTTAAGAAAGTTTGCAATAACGTACCACCTCGTAAACTCTTGGCAGAACCAATAGAAGATACCGTAACATCAATGCTTTGACCTTGTTTGGTAAAAGGGGGCAAAGTGGCATTAACGGCAACAGCGGCAACGTTTTTGATCTTTGGCTTTGTACCTACCGGCAATTGAATGCCGAAATTTTGCAGCATGGCATTAAAGCTTTGATCGGTGAAAGGTGTTGTCTCGCCCGTACCAGGTAAACCAACGACTAAACCATAACCGACAAGTTGGTTACTACGAACTCCTGCAACGGAAGCAACATCTTTGATACGTGCCGCATCAACAGTGCCAGATAATAAAATTAATCCAGTAATAATAATTGCGCGAAAATTCAATGGATTCTCCTGTCCCTGACGCTATGTTTTGACAAAAATTGGCTGATTAGAAAGCAACGTTAAAGAAACGTGATAACCAATTTTGCTCTTGAATATCTTGGCGATCACCTGTACCTGAGTATTGGATCCGCGCATTAGAAATACGTGTTGATGCAATAGTATTATCTTGGCTAATATCGTCAGGTCTAATATGTCCGCTAACCCGAATATATTCTTCGCCAGTGTTAAGCATTAGCCATTTTTCACCACGTACAACCAAGTTACCGTTATTTAAAACCTCAACCACTTCAACTGAAATAGAACCTTTAATACTGTTACTTTGATCGGCAGAAGTAGAGCCTGCAAATGTGTTATTGTTCGACATGCCATAAGACAAGCTATAATCACGAATGGTGACGGGTTTACCCCCTAGCTCTATTGGCTTCATATTTAAATCGGTAGATTTATCTAAATCTGAGCTTGCACTCTTTTTCGCTGCGGTTTTTTCTTCTAATAAAATTGTGACGATATCACCAATACCACGAGGCTTAGTGTCGTCATACAGATCTTGTACTTGTGATTGATTAAACAAAGAGCCTGTTGCTGTTGCGTAATGCTCAGGTTTATCTTGTGGACGAACAGGATTCCAAGCGGGATCGCCCGCTTCTGGATCTTCGCGTTTACGGATCCGATCAATAAGCCCTTTCGACTCTTTCTCTTTACCTTCTACCGCATCAACATTGGTGGTGGCTTTTTCAATATCACTGCCAGCAACATCAGGTGGTGTAGATACACAGCCTGTTAATGCCAAACTTAATAGAAGTAATGATCTTTTCATCCACTGACGATTCATTTTATTTACCTGAGCGCAATTCATTCATTACCACCAATCATTACAATTGCTGGTTAACGTAACTCAACATCTGATCAACAGTTGAAATCACTTTCGAGTTCATCTCATAAACACGTTGTGCTTCAATCATATTCACAAGCTCTTCCGTTACGTTTACGTTGGACGTTTCAAGCATAGATTGGCGAATAGAGCCGTATCCTTCTAAGCCCGGTGTCCCTTCTTGAGGATCGCCGCTAGCGCCTGTTGGTAAGAATAAGTTCTGACCGATAGGCTCCATACCGCCTGGGTTAATAAAGTCGACGGTGGTAATTTGCCCTAACACTTGGTTTTCTTGCTCACCACGAATACGGGCAGAAACTTCACCATCAGTACCAACAGTAATGCCTACCGCATCTTCAGGTACCACAATCTCAGGCTGTACAGGATAGCCACTACCACTGGTAACTAATTGACCTTCAGAGTTAATCGTGAACTGACCATTACGGGTATAACCTATGTTGCCATCAGGTAATAGCACTTGGAAAAAGCCATCACCTTCGATCATCATATCCATAGCGTTATTAGTGGTTTGAGTATTACCTTGGGTAAAGACTTTTTGTGTCGCAACCACTTTTGAACCCGCTCCCAACATTAAACCTGTTGGTAGTGTTGTATCTTGGGTTGACTGGCCACCCGGTTGATTAATATTTTGATAAAAGAGATCTTCAAAAACCGCGCGACCTTTTTTAAACCCAACAGTTGAGGCGTTAGCCAAGTTGTTAGAGATAGTCGAGATATTTGTCTGCTGCGCGTCAAGACCGGTTTTACTTACCCATAGTGCTGGATGCATTGTTCTGTCCTTTTAATTAGCCAATACGCATAAGAGAAGAAGAGGCTTTATCCATTTCTTCTGCGGTTTTCATCAGTTTTACTTGCATTTCAAAGTGGCGCTGAAGATCAATCATGCTGGTCATTTCAGAAACCGCATTCACGTTACTGCCTTCAAGCATACCTTTCGCCAGTGTTACACTGGCATCTGCATCAAGCGGAATACGCTCGCCGATGGATTTAAATAAACCATCAGTATCTTTAAACAGCGCTTGGTTATCAGGTTTAACCAATTTAATACGATCAACAACTGCAATTGCATCAGGCGGCGCACCTTGTGGTAAAACAGACACCGTACCGTCTTTACCAATTTCAATTTTACTGATCGGAAGTGGGATAAAAATAGGACTGTCGTTTTGGCCTAACACCAATTGACCATTACTGTTTTGTAACATGCCTGTTTGATCAATTTTCAAATGTCCAGCACGGGTGTAAGCTTCTTGGCCTTTTACATCCATAACAGCAAGCCAACCATCGCCTTCTACTGCAACGTCTAAATCCCGCCCTGTATTGATCACTGAGCCTTGTGCAAAATCATTACCTGGACGTTCAGCCATTGAAAACACACGGCTAGGTAGACCTTCACCATAGGCTTGCATACTACGCGCCTGTTGTAAGTCTGCACGAAAGCCTGTTGTACTGACATTCGCCAAGTTATTGGCATGTACTTGCATACCATACATATCTTGTTTTGCGCCACTCATGGCAAGATACAGAGCACGATCCATTTTTTTGACACTCCTATTATCTAACAGCATCAATAAAGCAAAAACTACGCCAATTATATTTATTGTTTAATAACAGTGTATTGAGAGAAAAAGAGAAGGAAGATAATACAGGAGGGAAAAAAATTGCCGCTTCAACGAAAAGGTAAAACGGCAATAGGACTGTAAAGGATAAACCTTAACGAATTTGTAGAATATTCTGTTGTAGCTGGTTATTCACATCTAGTGCACGAGAGCTCGCTTGGAAGTTACGTTGCGCGGTGATCAAATCCACCAGCTCTTGGGTCATATCAATATTTGATTGTTCAAGCGTTCCGCTTTTAACAGAGCCAAATGAGCCTTGAGATGCATCACCCCAAATCGCCTGACCTGATTCTTGGGTGGTATTCCAAAGCGTACCACCTAACTGTGCTAACCCTTGCTCATTAGAAACGCGCGCTAAGGCAACACGTCCTACAACGATATCTTTACCATTTGAATAAGACGCCAAAATATTGCCTTCAGGATCGATATCAACTTTCGATAAATAGCCTGTTGTCGCGCCGTCTACATCTTGGAATTTACGCACTTCAAACGCTGAAGCATATTGAGTGGGATCATCATAGTTCATGGTTAATGATTGTGTAGGATCAGCACCACCGACATCAATACCAGCAGAAGCAAATGTCTCCATTTGAATATTTAATGGGCTTGCTGGTGTTGGTGGTATTGCAGGTGTTGCTGTTGGATCACCAGGGTCTCCTGGATAAGGCTGACCATTTTGATCAAATCGCATACGATAACCTGTCACCACTGGAGCAGTAGGATCTGTATTATCAATAACTTGATAAGCAGGAGGTATTTTTGTCGGATCTGGTTTTAATAATCGCTCTTCGCCACTGTTATTAGTAACAGTTTGGTGTACTTCCCATGTATTAGCATTGGTTGGAACGGCATTAGGATCATATTTAGCGACATAATAAGTCGTCATTTTATACGGTTTACCTAATGAATCGTAAATCGTTGATGACGTAGATTTATTGAAAGAATCTGGGTCTTTAAAATCAAATGAATTGCTTTTTGGTGCTGTTTCTTTATTGGGTAAATTCAAAGACACTTTGATCGTGCCTGACTTTGTTGGCTGACCAAACACATCATCAATTTTCATCGATTTTGCTTCATAAGAAGCCACGGTATTTGAATCTTTATTGACAGGGTAACCTAATAAGAACTTACCTTCAGAGTTAACTAACTCATTTTCATTATTTAAATGAAATGCACCATTACGGGTAAGGTTGTTATTCGCAGGTTCATTTTTATTATCTGCCACAGCAAAAAAACCCGAACCAGAGACACGTAAATCTAACGGGTTATTGGTGTAAATACTGGAACCTTCGTGGAACTGCTGAGCAACTGTTGAGGTTTGTACGCCCCCACCCGTTGTGGTTTTTGCATTAGAGAAAATCGAATTAGAATAGACATCACCAAATTCAGCACGTGATTCTTTAAAACCAAAGGTGTTGGCATTGGCTATGTTATTACTGGTGGTATTTAGATCTTTTTGAGCTGCACCTAAACCGCTCAACGCAATGTTCATACTCATATTCGATTATCCTTTTTGTGTTGCTTTGCCAATTTGTAGAACATCAGCCAACTGAACTGGCTTATCGAAGCCAGCAAGATTTAACATCACCTGACCGTCGTTATTCCCTAATAAAACGCTATTCACGTTTGCGTGTGTAAGCACTTCAAAATTCTGGCTTTCGCCTTTTACATTGCCTGACACAGAAAACTTATACATTCCTTGCGGCATAATGTTGCCATCATCATCTTTGCCATCCCATGTAAAGGGATGTTCACCGGCTGATTTAGCACCAAGACTCATGGTTTTGACCAATTCACCTTGTTCATTTTCAACGCGCAACATAGCGTTATCAACGCTTTGCGTTAAACGCGTCATGCCAGACATTTCGCCTTCACTACTGCGCATTGCGGTTGAATTAGGAATAAGTACATCTTGTCCAACAAGAGAAGAAGCTTGTAGTGCTTGATTTGATGTCATTGCACTATTTAATGAGCCAAACTGCTCATTCATTTTGTTAATGCCATCAACGGTGGCGAATGATGCCATTTGCGCGATCATTTGATCATTACTCACAGGTTTAAACGGATCTTGCTGTGCTAATTGTTTGGTTAGCAATGATAAGAAATCATCTTGCTTCAGCTGATTTTTTCCTGTGACTTCTTGCTCTTGTTCGACTTTCTTATCTTGCATGCTTTTTAGCTGGTCAAGGTAAGAAAGATTGCTGTTTCCTGCACCATTAATTGTGCTCATAATGACAACTCCTTACCTTATTTACCCATCTGCAAGGTTTTCATTAGCATCTGCTTACTCGCATCGGCTACCTGAACATTATTTTGATATGAGCGAGATGCCGAAATCATATTCGCCATTTCTTCCATCACATTAACGTTGGGCTTATAAATAAAGCCTTCAGCATTTGCCATCGGATGCTCTGGATTGTATTCAGCTGATAACGGCTTATCACTTTCAACAATGCCTTTAACTTGCACAGGCACGCTGCTACTTTGGTGATAAGACGCAGAATTTAATGCAGCGGCAAAAATAGGATGGCGGGCTTTATAAGTTTCTTCTGCTGAGCTACTGACACTATTGGCGTTAGCAAGATTACTTGATGTGGTATTTAAACGTACGGATTCAGCACTCATTGCCGATCCCGTTACATTAAAAACATTAAATAAACTCATTATTATTCCCCTTTCAATGCCTTGCTCAGGTTCTTAAATTTCGAACCTAAAAAATCCAGCGATGCTTGATATTCAATACTATTTTGCATAAACAAGTTTTGCTCTAGTTGTGCATCCACCGTGTTGCCATCCCCTGTATCCGGCTGTGTTGGCACGCGATATTTTTGCTCGCCACTGACTTGTGTAGAGGCATTAATGTGCCGCCCATTTGTTCGGCTTAGGCCAATATCTGCCCCAGATGTTGCCGCTTTAAGCGCTCGACTGAAGTCTAAATCTTTTGCTTTATAGCCCGGAGTATTGGCATTAGAGATATTACTCGCAAGGGTTTCTGCACGTTTTTCACGTACACCAACAGTATACTGATGAACCCCTAATGCTTTATCGAACGAAATGGACATATCTTGCCTCCACAATTACTTAGCAGTAATAAAGCAAAGACAGTGCCAATTTTAAGAATTGAGAAATTAAGAAGATGGTTGGTTACTAGAGAGGATAATAATTAACTAAAAAGCGCTACACGCAATATTAACAAGCGGTAGCGCTTCTTCAATTAACGGAGTTTATAAATGATGCCTGGGTTACAACGGATCATTTCAAATTTTTCCGTTAACCCTGTTAGCGACTCTGATGCCCCTAAGAACAAATAGCCGCCAGGGTTTAAGCTTGCCGCTAATTGATTTAATACTTTCGATTTCATTTCTGGTGAGAAATAAATCAAAACATTACGACAGAAAATGATGTCAAACTTTCCCAGCAATGCATAACTATCTTTAAGATTTTGCGGCCTAAAATTAACCATTTGTTTAACTTTATTGTTAACTCGCATACGGCCATCACCATTGTCTTCAAAAAACATACGGCGACGTTCCGGCGATAGCCCTCGGCTTAAAGCAAGATTGTCATACACACCTGCTCGGCATGTTTCCAGCATCGTCTGTGAGATATCGGTTGCTGTAATTTGAATAGATGGCAGTAAACCAGGGCGCTTAGCTTGGGTTTCCAACACAGTCATCGCCATCGAATACGGTTCTTGACCTGATGAACTTGCCGCAGACCAAATTTTGATCGGTTTTTTATTTGCTGCAAGTTCTGGCAAAATTTTGTCAGATAAAACAGTAAAAGGATAACCGTCACGAAACCACAATGTTTCATTGGTTGTCATTGCATCAACGGCGGCAATACGTAGTTCACGATTACGACCAGATAATACATTCTGCAACAAGTCTGAAAGCGACGATAAAGAAAAACGATTCACTAACGGGCTTAAACGACTGCGTACTAAATATTGCTTGCTATCGCCTAATACGATGCCACATTGTGACTCAAGAAAACGGCAAAATTCACGATATTCTTGGTCATTTACAGTTACTGCTGTCATTTACAACTCTTCTTTGTCAGTACGTTCAGCATTAAATGCTCAATAATTTATTATAATTTTTAACGGTTACGCCGATTCGATTGCTCTATCAGGCATTGCCCCTTTAACAGCTCGACCCAATTCGTCTGGGTTAAATTTAGGAATAAAGGCATTTGCTCCTACACGTTCAACCATGGCTTGGTTAAACACACCGCTTAATGATGTATGTAAAATAACATGTAAGTCTTTTAATTTAGGATCATTTCGTATTTCAGCGGTTAATGTGTACCCGTCCATCTCTGGCATTTCAATATCAGAAATAATCAATGCTAGTTGATCATAAATAGAACCTTGGGCAGCCATTTCACGCAATTTAATAATCGCTTCTTTACCATCTTTTACGAGTACACATTCACAACCAATCGCTTCTATCGCTCGTTGTACCTGCTTACGCGCCACAGTTGAATCATCGGCAACAAGAACACGACGCACTACTGGGCCATTTTCAACCAACTCTTCGAGCACAGTTCCTGTGATATTGGTATTAACTGGGGAGATCTCATCGAGAATTTTTTCAACATCTAAAATCTCAACTAATTCACCGTCTATTTCCGTCACAGCTGTCAAATAATTACTTCGACCAGCCCCTTGAGGAGGAGGAAGAATCGATTCCCAATTCATGTTAATAATGCGTTCAACAGAAGACACAAGGAAGCCTTGAATAGAGCGATTAAATTCCGAAATAATAATAAAGCAGTTAGTTAAATCGGTTATCGGACGCCCACCGGTAGCTAAGCTCATATCAATAACAGAAATTGTTTGTCCTCGAATATGAGCAACACCTTTAATCAATGGATGTAAATTCGGCATTGATGTTAACTGGGGACATTGCAGAACTTCTTTAACTTTAAAAACGTTAATACCATAACGTTGACGTCGATTAAGACGAAATGTCAGCAGCTCTAAACGGTTTTGCCCGACTAATTGTGTCCGCTGGTTAACTGAATCTAAAATACCTGTCATTGGATAAACTCCCTGTCGTGTTATAAATCGCGCTCGCGAACACACTTTATCCACTCACGATCACATCTGATAAATAATCAAGATATTAGAATATCTAGCTATAACTTGGAATGTTATAGTAATTCTAACCATGACCAAAGAGCATTTACCGTGACAAGCCACAGAGATCAAAAACTCTTGCCAATTTTTATCGGCCTTTTGCTATTTTTCTTTAGTACAAATATCTTCGCTTCCGATTATAACGTGCTAGATTCCGTGGAAAAAGCCGCTGAAAACCTAATAAAACAGCAAGTTACCTTACCAGAAAAAGGGAAATTAAAAGTTACAGCAGCAGAGCTTGATAACCGTCTTCGCTTTTCTACTTGTTCGGCACCACTTGAAGCCACTCTCCCCGGCAAACAAAACTTAAGTGGTAATGTTACTGTACTTGTTAAATGCCCTACCGAAAACTGGCAGCTTTATGTCCCTGTAAACGTGCAATTAACACTACCTAAAGTTGTTGCTAGTGTTGCTCTTGGTCGAGGCATGGTTATTACTCGAGATAAACTTTCCATTCAAATGGTTGAAAGTCGTTTTCAACGAGGCAATAGCTTTGAAGATCCTAATGAAATCATAGGATCAAAAGTTAAACGCTCAGTAAAATTAGGAGAAATGATCCAAGCCCGTGATATTTGTTTAGTATGTCGTAACGACACTGTCATTATCCGTGCCGGAACAGGCGGACTAAATATAGTAACAGAAGGTAAAGCGCTGTCTGACGGGGCTATCGGTGAAGAGATCCGAGTTCAGAATAGAACATCAAGACGCATGATTGATGCTATTATTACCGCAGTTGGTGAAGTAACCGTAAAGTATTAGTCAGAAAAGTTTATTGCGCATGATGATAAATAAATCATTTTATCTTCATAATATTTACTAAAGTCTGTTCACACTTTGCCGATAGCTAGGTATCACAGTTAATTATCAAGGTAAAACATTATGGCAAGTATTGATCACCTACGTGGTGGACAACCTGTAAATACCACACGTGTTGGCCAACAAAAAACAACCACAACGGAAGAGCAAACTACCACGTCAAACATTGCTAAAGAGCAACATGACGAAGTATCTTTAAGCTCTCAAGGTAAAGCTGTGGGACAAATTCATCAACAATTAGCAACAGAGCCAAGCTTTGATGCTGGAAAAGTGGCAGAGATCAAACAAGCAATTGCAAATGGCTCATATACTATTGATGCCGATAAACTTGCATCAAATATGTTAAAGTTCGAAGACGAGCTTAATGGGCTTTAAGATAACATTTGCATACTAAAATTGAGATCAGCGTAATGAAACAGACACTTGGTCAACTGCTTGAAGTTCAACAAACCACCTTATTGTCTTTAATCGATCTTCTCAAACAAGAAAGAGTGGCAATCACTCGCCGCAAGGCATTAGAAATTGAACAAATTGCCAAAGAGAAGTTAGATCTGATCTACAAAGTCCAACAACACGATTATTTATTGTCTTCCCATGAAGAGCGCGAACAGTTAACGCAGATCGACGAATACCAAACACAAGTGAATACGATTCAAGATCTAGTTAAAGAATGCCAACAATTTAATGATATCAATGGCGAAGTATTACAGCGCGCTCACCTCAGCTTTCATAAGCTAAATAATTTATTCCAGCAAAGTCGTGGGCGGCACCAAATGACCTACAATTGTGATGGTATCGCACAAAATGTTCGTTCATTAGGCACCAACCTAAAAGCGTAATCGTTAAAACATAACTTCTTGTTTATTTGGTACATGAAACACTTCACCGTGTTGCTTCATTCGTTCCATCAAACCAATATTTAACTCCATTTCAGTGACATAACTGTCACCGACAGGATAGCTGCGAATAATTTTTGCCCCACGAATAACGCCATCTACTGCTCCATCTGTACTTTCATATCCTAACTGCTGATCATCAAGCGATGTGGTTGCACTAATGCGTAATCCATAAATTTGCTCTGATAATTCGCGGTAAGCATCTAACTTAGAAGCGCGCATTGCACGAATACTTTTTTCTTCTTTGGTTCGCCCTTTTTGCTCACTAATTGAAGCATACCCTACAGCTTGGATCACATCTTTACTTTTAGTTAAGTCTGGGCCCGGAACCGTTGAACTGCCTGATGTTGTATTAGTACAACCTGACAGTAATAACATCGCAGCAGCTAAAGCCACATAATATTTCATTGTTACTTCCTTACGGCTTTAAAATTACATTATTATCAGGACGGTTACGCACATCTGTACGCATAATTACCCCATTTCGTAACTGAATTTTATTCATAAAATCCAAATCTCGACCAATACGCTCTGCCGGAAGAAAACCCTGTGCTGTAGCAATAACCACATTTGAGCGCATACCGATAATTCGAGCATTAATGAGCACACCACCACTTTGACGCAGCATTGTGCCTGTTAGTACATAATCAACAGGTTGCTGTGACGCTAATTCTTTCCAGTTACGACTAATACTAAAATCGCCACTACGCGTCACTTTAATTACCCCTGTTGACTTATAGTCAACCACTGTAAAACCACGCTGCTGCATTTGGTACATGAAGTTTTCACTCACCACATTACCTAACCAGTTGGTTTCTGTCATATCTTGTAAATCGACAAATGAGGTGACTGCTAATGGCGTGCTCGCCGTTAAATATTGATTCGACATTACCAATTGATTAGCTAATCCTTCAATAAAATAATCAACGGTATGTCTTGGCGTGTCTGATAAAGAATAGGCGCCTGATGAGTATTTCTCTTTACCGTTATAAACCGGAGGTGCGGCACAAGCAGTCATCGCTAACGACAACACAATTACAATCCACTTATTCATTACTTACCCGCCCTCAAATATTGTTTTCTTTATATCGTATGAACATTTAAATTCTTTAATACAAGAGCCTAATTGGGAACACTCTTTGCATTCACTTTTTCATCGAACTATTAAAAAGCAAAAAACATACCTAAATGGGCTTTTATGAATAAAAATTTTTTACGCAGCTTAAGTGCACTTTGTTTGTTTTTTTCATGCTATAGCTCAGCCCAATGGGTTGAAGTAACAGGTGAAGCTGTCATTTTAGAAAGTGAAGAAACAGCACGTGTTAATGCACTAGAAGATGCGGTATATCAAGCAATGAAACATGCAGGCGGTGAAATAGCGACACTTCCGTCATTAAAACCTTATTTCGCAGAGCCTAAACAGCAATACCGTTTTAGTGGTAATGAAATCCGTAACGTAACGGTTCTTGAACAAAAAAAAGCAGGCGGCAAAATGTATGTCACCAGCCGTGTCGATATTTACCCATCGGCAAAAAGTTGCCACAAGACCCAGTATAAAAAAGGCATTCTATTAGGCAGTTTTTCAATTGCTGAGCCACAACAAGCAGCCATGGGTAGCGTTTATAAAATAGGCACTGATTTCGCTTCAATACTCGGAAAGCAAATTCAAAAACGTTCACAAAGCTTTATTGTTACTGGTAAAACAACCGTCCCTTTCAGTGCAACTCAAGCATCAGCAATGACGATGCTGGCTGAAGATCACGATGCGCAATATTTAATTGGTGGTGAAATAACAGATTTGACCGCTACCCTTGATGAAAAATTAGTTAAGAAAGATCAAGTCAATCGCCAGTTTGCGGTTTCACTGGAAATAATGGACGGTAAAACAGGAGAGATCATCTACCAAAATAGCTACCGTGAAATTGGGTTATGGCCGTTTTCTCGCTCAAGCCATGTAGATACCAAATCAGCACGTTTTTGGGTTTCACCTTATGGACAGAGTATTCAACGGATCAGCCAAAATATGATGCTCGATATTGAAAGTGCGCTCTCTTGCCGAGCCAGCCTCCCAGAAGTCATCAACATCCATAATAATGTTGCGCAAATGAACGTTGGTCGTGTTCATGGTGTAAAACAAGGTGATAAATTAAAACTTTGGCATAGTGCTGGGTTTATTGACCAAAAAGGTATACCACGGAATCGGATGGTTGATACAAAAATTAGCTTAACCGTTGGTCGCGTTTATGAAAAGTCAGCAGAACTTATTGTTAATCAACCAGAATTAGCAGCAAGCATTCAACCTGGTGATTTACTAACCAAGCAGACGCGACGTTAAGAGTATTCCCTTATATTTTTAAAAATATACCGTATAATACTCAAATGCTTCCTTAGCTCAGATGGATAGAGCGTCCCCCTCCTAAGGGGAAGGCCACTGGTTCGACTCCAGTAGGGAGCGCCATATTTTTCAAAGGCTTAGCGATTTTTTATTGCTAAGCCTTTTTTATATCCATACGATTTAGTGTCGTAACAATACAATATAGATTCTGTATTGATAACTTCATATCATCAAAAATTTAATATCACTATAAATTGCTCTTCTTTAATTAATCTACTTTATAAGTTGTGATTAGCCTTATTTATTCAGGCTAATAAACTGATTCACCCATTATCACCAAAAGAGTTTTTAATGTTTTAAATCAATGAAATAGATTTATTTACCTTAGTATTTGAAACATAATGTTACAATATTTGAACATTGTTTTTTATTGTTTTGTGTTTATACTGCCAGCACTTCATAACTCTCATGTTATGCGCTTGTTTAGGACATTATTATGAAAATGAAATTAGCATCTCTTATTGTATCTGCCGCTCTTCTTGCCCCTGCAGCAGCTATGGCTAACACACCGGTTCAGCTTTCAGTACCTGGCGTAAACCTACCAGCAGGTAACGTTACAGGTGTTCGCTTAAATGCTTTATATGGGCATACCGCTTCTGTAACAGGTGTAAACTTCTCATTATTAGGTCTTTCAGATATTGATACATTCAAAGGTCTAAACTTTGGCCTAGCATTTGGTGTGAACCGTACTCGTTCGATGATGACAGGTCTTGAATTCGGTCTTGCGAACTGGAATGACGGTAATGCTAAAGGTGCTGATTTTGGTGCTGTAAACTATACTGCAGGCAACTTTACAGGTGCACAGTTCGGTACGTTTAACTACGCAGGAACACTAAATGGTCTACAGTTTGGCTTAGTTAACGCAACCGATCATATTAATAAAGGTATTCAGATCGGTCTGATTAACTATGATAAGTCTGGCACTTTCGTAAGTAATAGCTTACCTGTATTCCCTATTGTAAATGCGCGATTCTAAGATTTCGCTATAACTATAAAGAGCCTCGCCATTGTGCGAGGCTTTCTTTTTAAATAAATTTAGATGTAAAAAAATCTCGCACAAGGCGAGGTTTAAAATTTGGTGGAGCTAAGCGGGATCGAACCGCTGACCTCTTCGCTGCCAGCGAAGCGCTCTCCCAGCTGAGCTATAGCCCCAAAACAGGAATACAATAAAATCTCACTGCATCAGTGTCAACATAACTATAAAGATATAACTATATTTGTGAATTAACTCAAGATATGCGCCTAATAAACATCAAATAATCACTCCTATATCATTTACTTACCATTGACACCTCTAGTAATAAAGTACGGTTAAATATCTTTAATGGTGACGACTAACCTTAAGGATTATTTTCATGAAGCTTCAACTGACCTCTCTTTTACTCGCAACAGCAATTTGTGCGCCATCCGTTTACGCTGATACTCCAGTACAACTTTCTGTTCCAACAATTAACTTGCCAGCTGGTGATGTATCAGGTGTTCGAGTAAGTGCACTTTATGGTCGAAGCCATAATGTGAAAGGGTTAAATTTTTCCGTTCTTGGTCTTTCTGATATTGACAACTTTACAGGTATTAACCTTGGTTTGTTCTATGGTGCAAACCGCACTCGGACAAGTATGAAAGGGTTTGAATTAGGTTTAGCAAACTTTAATGGCGGAACAGCAAAAGGTGCTGATGTAGGTCTTTTAAACTATACGGAAAGTAATTTCACAGGTGCGCAATTGGGACTCTTTAATTATTCTGGTAGCTTAAATGGACTTCAATTGGGCTTTATGAATGCAACGAATCACATCAATAAAGGTATTCAAATCGGTTTAATCAACTTCGACCGTTCTGGTACTTTCGTCAGCAAAGATCTTCCTGTTTTCCCAATTGTGAACGCAAGGTTCTAACTACCAGATATAAAAAAACGGAGCATTAATGCTCCGTTTTTTTATTTAATGTTTAACAAGCTTATGCGTTTGCTTCACGCTCTGCAATAAATGCTAATGCCATTTTGATACGAGCTACAACACGCTCTTTACCAATAAGCTGCATAACAGCATCAACAGAAGGTG
This sequence comes from Photobacterium angustum, assembly GCF_002954615.1. NCBI lineage: Bacteria > Pseudomonadati > Pseudomonadota > Gammaproteobacteria > Vibrionales > Vibrionaceae > Photobacterium > Photobacterium angustum. The sequence continues at coordinate 2,059,895 of NZ_MSCJ01000001.1, forward strand.
ACTGACCTTGACCTGTAACAGCTACACGTAAAGGCATACCCACTTTACCCATACCTAGCTCAAGTTCTTCACACACTTGGGCAATAACGGCATGAAGATTTTCTGTTGTCCACTCATCAAGTGCTTCAACTTTAGCAAGTGCAAGCGCTAACGCTTCTTTCGCAACAGGACGTAAGTGTTTTTTCGCCGCACCAGCTTCAAACTCACTAAAGTCTTGGTAGAAGTAACGAGATTGTTCAGCAAGTTCGATCAATGTATTACAACGCTCACCCACTAACGTGATCACATCTGTAATAGCAGGACCATTTTCAATAGAAATTTCTTTCTGATCTAAGTGCCATTGTAGGTACTTAGCAACATATTCAGGCTCAGCTGTTTTGATGTAATGGTTGTTTAGCCATAATAGCTTGTCAGTATTAAATGCAGATGCTGACTTACTTACTGACTCTAGGCTAAATAGATCAATCATCTCTTGTAGTGAGAAAATCTCTTGATCGCCATGAGACCAACCTAGACGAACTAAGTAGTTCAGTAGTGCTTGTGGCAGGTAACCATCATCACGGTATTGCATTACACCTACAGCGCCATGACGCTTAGATAATTTCGCGCCATCATCACCTAGAATCATTGCACAGTGTGCAAACTCAGGTACAGGTGCACCTAGTGCTTTATAGATATTAATTTGACGAGGCGTATTGTTAATGTGGTCTTCACCGCGAACAACTTGAGTAATACCCATATCCCAGTCATCGATAACCACACAGAAATTGTATGTTGGGCTACCATCTGTACGACGAATGATAAGATCATCAAGCTCACTGTTCGCAATTTCGATGTGACCACGGATTTTATCATCAAAAACTACCGTCCCTTCTTTAGGGTTACGGAAGCGAATACAGAATGGTGAATCTTCTGTCGCAGCGGCATTAGCTGCAACAATTTTAGGGTGGTTTGCATCGTAGCGAGGTTTAATGCCAGCTGCCATTTGCTCTTCACGGATTTCGTCAAGAAGCTCTTTCGGGCAGTAACACTTGTACGCTTTGTCTTCTGCTAGTAGTTGATCAACCACTTCGTTGTAACGATCAAAACGCTTAGTTTGGTAGTAAGGACCTTCATCCCAGTTAAGCTCTAGCCACTCCATACCTTCCATAATCGCGTCGATAGCTTCTTGAGTTGAACGCTCTAGATCCGTATCTTCAATACGAAGTACAAACTCGCCGCCCATATGTTTAGCGTATAACCATGAGTAAAGTGCAGTACGAGCACCGCCTACGTGCAAAAAGCCAGTTGGACTTGGTGCAAAACGAGTTTTAACCGTCATTGGAATTACCTTATGAATGAAGGACTACACAGTAAGGACTACTGTGTCTTATCTAATGAGGAGTATTTTAGCACTGTGGGGTAAATCTACAATAATCAAATAAAATGGTATAAACCCATTCATAGATCTATACCATTAAAAACTATCCGCTATAAGATGGTTTTACCACCATTGCTATCACAGAAGTACTGCGGAACAAAGACATCTTGCTCTTGTCCACGACGGTCAATGTAAACACAGCGATAGATTGAAACACTTTGCGCACCATTACCACCATTCATACCTCCACTACCACCACAGCTTTCTGCATGAGCCAATGAAGATAAAACAGATAAAGTAAAAAACGAAATAAATAAAAATACTTTCATTACTTCTCCCATAAAGTGAGTTAAATCACAATAATTATAGAAATGGGAAAAAGTCTTATCTTCTTTTCTAGTGTTTTTTTTTCTTTATTCTTAAAAAAAAGAAAAGCCAGTATCCTAAGATACTGGCTTTAATTTAACTAATTTAAGTTACTAATTACTTTACAGAGAAAGGAATTGTTAGAGTAACTTTGATATCAGACTCATCTTGGAATGCGTTAGTGTAACCAGTCCAGTTTGGAGCATCTGAATCGTTGTAGTATTTGGTGTAGTGCATACCTAGGTTAGCACCTTTAAGCGCACCACCTTGAATAGCATAGCTTGTAAATACACTTGCTGCGTATTCTTTAAGCTCTTTGTAATCTGCAACTTCAGCACCTAGACCAAATGCGCCACTGATACCAGCGTTTAGACCTGGAGCACCGATGTCCGAGAAGTCACGAGATACAGATGCGAAACCTGCAAATTCGCCATTATGGTTGAAGTCAGAACGGTTGTTCCACCAAATCTCGTAAGCACCGTTTGATTGACCGTATCCTTGAGTTGGACGGTATGCGAACCAGTTACCATCTTCACCAGCGTCAGTGTATGTTGCTTCAACACGCATAGAGTAAGGACCAGCAGCCCAAGATGTTAACATTGCCAATTGGTAACCGTAATCATCTTCGTACTGCTTGCTATCTTTAACTACGTAAAGCTGTGGAGAGTAGTAGAAACCACCTTCAGTTGTTGCTTTAAATTTGAAGTGTGCAATTGAACGCTCATCAAGGTTTGCGTATGCAGTGTCAATACTCATACCGTTACCAAAGCCGTAACGAAGACCTACAGAGTAAAGTGTTGAACCTTCGCCATCAGCATATGAACGCATTTCATCAGTATACTTGTACCATGGAGCTTTATATTGGTCAGCAACAACTAAACCAAGCGCTAGGTCACCAAAGTTTGCACCGATTTCACCACCTAGGTATGTACCAGGAGCGAATGACCAGTTAACACCTAGAGCACTAGGTACAGAAGGCTGGAAGTAACCTAACTTAGCGTTTGCGTTAGCACCAAGCTTGAATTTAAGAGCAGCAGTTGAAACAGAAACGCCACCTTTTTCTTTTTTATCCCAATGTGCTTCATCCCATGTGCGATCCCATGGTAGGAAGTTCATCTCATGGCCAGTACCGCCATCGTTAAACATATCCCACGTAGAGTAAACAACAAGGTCTAAACCAACTACATCTGCAACATAACCAGAGTTAAAACCAAGATTCATAAATACAGAACCGTGGTTAAGGTTAGTTTCTTTTGGAGTATTGTTACCAGCAGCGTCTACATTACCACGCTCACGATCGCGGAACCAAAAGTTCACATTACCGCTGATAGTTGATTCATTGAAGAATGCGATTTCTTCTTGGATAACTGGAGAAGAAACATTCATTTCTTCTGCAGTAGCTGGCATTGCTACTGCACCTAACATTGCTGCTGATAAAGCAGAAACTTTAAAAAACTTTGATTCCATGGAATAACTCCTAAAAGATATAAGCTGTTTACCTGTAACCTGAAAGGTTGGCCGCCGAAGGCTACAAGTAAATCTCCCATATGTTAGCCGAATCAATTCGACCAATTCATATTTTTTGTTCAAAATTGAACTTTATGTAACTTCGTTATTAAGACTACTTTCGCAGCGCAAAACATCAATAAGAACTTACTTTCTTGTGTTAAAAATTTGATTCAGTGCAAAGTTTCCGGCCTATAGTGATCCAGTTCAAATGTTTTCACAAACAGGAATAAATCAATCACAAACAATAACTTATATGAATAACAGCATATATATGTGACCCTGATCTTGTTTTCTTTATTATTGAAACACCTGTATTTTTTTGGAAACAAACTGTTAACATAAATATTTATTATTAATTAGAAAACATCTATAACTCGTATTGATCACACAGTTATATACACTGTTTCATTTAATTCATAAAAAAAAGCCGCCCAAAATGGAGCGACTTTTTTTGTAACAAGATTTATCAACCTTATAAAAAGGTATTAAGCCATCAGATCAACGAGCTTTTGTTCATCCCAGATCTCAATACCTAGCTCTTGCGCTTTCGTTAATTTAGAACCCGCAGCTTCACCTGCCACTAATAAATCAGTTTTCTTCGAAACACTGCCTGTGACTTTTGCACCTAATTTTTGTAATGCTGCTTTCGCATCAGAGCGAGTTAATTGAGATAAAGATCCAGTTAGTACGACCACTTTACCATCAAGCGGTAATTCGACATCCTCATCAATTTTTTCAATTTCAGGCCAATGTATCCCAACTTCTTGTAACTCATTCACAACGACCATGTTGTGCTCTTCACGAAAGAAATTAAAAATATGCGCAGCAACAATACCGCCCACATCCGGCACTTCAATTAACTGCTCTTTCGTTGCTTGGCTAATTGATTCTAATGTCTCAAAGTAATTTGCTAGGTTTGCGGCAGTAGCTTCACCTACTTCACGGATACCTAGTGAGTAAATAAAACGAGGTAATGTTGTCAGTTTTGAAGCATTTAGCGCATCAACCAGTTTTTGAGCTGATTTAGGTCCCATTCGCTCAAGTACCGTCACTTCTCCTGCACTGAATTTAAACAAATCAGCAGGCGTTGTTACCATTTCACGATCAACAAGTTGCTCAATCACCTTTTCGCCACAACCATCAACATCTAATGCTTTACGTGATACGAAGTGTTTTAAAGCTTCTTTTCGCTGTGCTTGACAGAAGAGTCCACCAGTACAACGTGCGACGGCTTCGCCTTCAATACGTTCAACCTTTGACTGACAAACAGGGCACTCTGTTGGAAATACAATCGCTTGTGCATTTTCAGGTCGACGAGACTCAACCACTGAAGCGATTTGTGGAATAACATCACCAGCACGACGAATAATAACAGTATCGCCAATCATTACGCCTAAACGCGCCACTTCATCGGCATTATGTAGTGTCGCATTACTGACTGTTACGCCGCCCACAAAAACAGGTTCAAGTTTAGCAACGGGTGTAATTGCACCTGTACGTCCAACCTGAAACTCTACATTGTTTAGGATTGTCATCTCTTCTTGGGCTGGGAATTTATAAGCAATTGCCCAACGAGGTGCTCTAGCAACAAAGCCAAGCTGTTGCTGTGTATCAACATCATCAACCTTAATCACCACACCATCAATTTCATAGCCTAGTGATTGGCGTTTTTCACCAATACTCTGATGATAACTAATCACATCTTCAATACTGTCAACTTTGCGAATTTCTGGGCACATTGGAAGCCCCCATGCTTTTAACTGACACAGGCGTTCATATTGCGTATTGGCAAGTTCACGTCCATCGACAACACCGACAGCATAGGCATAAAAGCTTAATGGTCGCGTCGCGGTAATTTTAGGATCTAGCTGACGTAAGCTACCAGCAGCTGCATTTCGTGGATTTGCAAATGCCTTATCACCTTTTTTAAGCGCTTTGGCATTTAATGCTTCAAACCCTTTTTTAGGCATAAAGACTTCACCGCGAACTTCTAATCGTTCAGGCCAATCGTCACCTTGAAGCTTTAAGGGAATAGCGCGGATAGTACGCACATTATGAGTGATATTTTCACCTGTTGCGCCGTCACCACGGGTTGCTGCTTGTACTAACACACCATTTTCATACATTAGGCTCACAGCAAGACCGTCTAATTTAGGCTCACAGCAGTAACTAAGTGTTGCTCCTGAACGCAAGCGATCTTGTAAACGTTTTTGAAATGCACGTAAATCATCATCATTAAACGCATTGTCTAACGAAAGCATCGCGATCTCATGTTTAACTTGAGTAAACCCCTCTAACGCAGCACCACCAACACGCTGGCTTGGAGAATCAACCGTTACCCATTCAGGATGATCAGCTTCGATCTTTAATAATTGCTGCATCATACGATCATATTCAGCATCAGGGATTTCTGGATTATCTTCAACGTAATAACGATGACCGTGGTAATCGAGTTGCTGTCGTAGCGTTAATAATTGTTGCTGAAGGTCAATACTCATTTTTTTCTACCTGACAAATCTTGATAGTTTCTGCCAAACAACGCCTATCGATAATAAAACGATTGAGACGGTTGCCTAAATTTAAATAAAAAACAGGCCCCTTAAAGGAGCCTGCTCATTAATGACTTCATCTTTTTAAAGATTAAGCATTATTATATTTCACTGATTTTTCTCGATATTGCGTAATTCGATTTGGCGTGATCATTACACGATCTTGATCGAGAACATCTGCATTTAACTCATCAGCAATTTGCTGTGCTGTTTGTAGCATTAAGTTAAAGTTACTTGCTGCTTTACCGTAACAAGGCAACATTAAGAAAAAGCCGATACCTGGTGTTTCAAAATGTTGGTAGTTAGTTTCAGGGAAAGAGCCTGGATTTAGCAAGTTAGTTACTGAGAAAATAACAGGTTCCGTGCCAGCTAAATCAGCATGACGATGGAACACTGAATTCTCACCAAAAATTAAACCATGACGCTCTAAACATGCAAACAGTGACGGTCCACGTAAAATCTTACCGCTGCGCGCATGAACGCATAGCGATATATAAGTTGGTGGTAATGGCTCTGGCTCTAGCTCTGGCTCTGGCTCTGGCTCTGGCTCTGGCTCTGGCTCTGGCTCTGGCTCTGGCTCTGGCATGAAGCTAATGCTTGGTTCTTGCTTGGTTTGAATAGAGGGCTCAGCAACTTGTACTACCTCTTCTTCAGCAACAGGCGTTGCTACTTCAACTTGTGCTGGCTCTTCAGCAGGAACAAATTGTGCTTGAGGCTCAACAACAGATTTTTCAACCGGTTGTTCAATAATTTCAGGCTCAACCACAGGAGTTTCGACAACAGCCGACTGTGTTTGCTGAACAACAGGCTCGGCCGCTACAGGCTGCTGAACAGTTTCTTGAACTGGAGTATATACTGGCTGCTGTGGTTGCTGAATGATTTCAGGCTGTACTACCGATTCAGTCACTGGCGGTTGCGTTTCTACAACAGGTGCTACAGTTGCTGTAACCTGAGGCTGTATAGCAGGCTCAACAGGAATGCTATTAGGTTGAACAGCCGATTGTTGAACATTTACAGGTTGTGCTGGCTGCGCAGATGTTTGTGGTGATACTTGTTGAGGTTTTTCAACTGTCGTAGCTTGTGGTTGAACAGTTGTTACTTTAGCAGGTACATCATCATTATCTGTTGCTGACATTTTAGGGAGATCATCATCACCTTCATCAGCCGAGACATTACCTAACAATGGATCTTGCTGTGGGCGTTCACCAAAACTAAAACCTGGCTCTTTGCGCTTTGTTGGTTTTGTCTTTTCAACCACTTCCTGTGGCTTACTTATAACACGCGCTTCACTAACACTCTCTTCAACGTCACCTTGAACATCAAGTGCCGTTTCATCGATTTTACCTACTGGCTTTTCACCAAACTTGGCCGGTTTTTCTTTTCGACTTGTCCATAGACCATGAAAAAGAAGCGCTGTGATCGCAAGCGCACCAACAATAATAAGAACTAGACGCAATTCCTGCATACGAATACTCTGAAATTAACTCGTTATCCCTAGACGGGGTTAATAATAGTAAAAAATCAACTAGGCAGACAAAATCTCTAGCTAGAATTTCTTGCCGATGACTTACTGTACCAAAACTCAAATGATAATGAGAAGTTGAATATCGCTATTCAGTCAAGATAGTCTTTACAACGTGAGTTTTGTACACTTTTACATCATTTTTCATTATGAATGATGAGATTTAATGGTTTGTCAAAACTGTGACAACCATATTTTCATTTGATTCCATCCTATATAGCCCGTTAACATACTCTTATATAGTCTCTCTATCATCCCTCATCAAAATAAATTTGAGAGATTCGATTAAGGAAACCACATGTCGCAACTGCATGCTATAAAATCAACAACCAGCGGCGCTGGATACTTTTTTAAAGGGTTACAACTGGTCACTCAACCAGGAACGCGTCGTTTTGTAATTATCCCATTACTTATCAATATCCTATTACTAGGTGGTGCATTTGCAACCTTACTTACTCAGTTGAATGGGTGGATTGATGGTTGGTTAAGTTACCTGCCAAGCTGGCTTGAATGGCTATCTTATGTGTTATGGCCGTTACTTGCCATTGCTGCATTAGTCACGTTTTCTTATTTCTTCAGTACCATTGCTAACTGGATTGCAGCACCATTTAATGGACTATTGGCTGAATATTTAGAAGCTAAACTCACAGGTAAAAATCCACCTGATGATAGTTTTAAAGCGTTAATTAAAGATCTACCTCGCACCATGGGCAGAGAGTGGACCAAATTGAAGTATTACTTACCAAAAGCGATCGGCTTATTGATCCTCATGTGGATCCCTGCTATCGGGCAAACGCTTGGTCCTATTTTATGGTTTTTATTTAGTGCTTGGATGATGACAATTCAATATGTTGATTACCCATTTGATAACCACAAAGTGCCATTCATTGATATGCGAGATGCACTTAAAGAACATCGTGGGCAAGCATTAAGTTTTGGCGCTGTTGTCATGTTTTTCACTATGACCCCTATTATTAACTTACTTGTCATGCCTGTGGCCGTTTGTGGCGCGACAGCAATGTGGGTTGATCATTACCGCGAGCAATTCAAACGCTATTAAGATCAACGATAAATATTCACCAAAGAGCACTTATTCTAGTGCTCTTTTCTTTTCTACCAAACTTGCTGCAAACACCATTGTTTACCGTTATTTGAGTAAAACATATTTGTAAATTAGTCACTTGACGCTTTTCATCCCACTATATATCTTTAGTTCAATATAATTCACACATTGATAACAATAAGATATAACCATTAATTACTTTTCAAATAACTTATCCAGTATATTCTTAATTTATATTACTTTTAACGTGTCACGAAGGAACGAAGCATGAGCAAGATTTATGAAGATAACTCACTAACTATTGGTAATACTCCACTAGTACGTCTTAACCGTGTAAGTAACGGTAAAGTGTTAGCTAAAGTAGAAGCTCGTAACCCAAGCTTTAGTGTTAAATGTCGTATTGGCGCTAACATGATTTGGGATGCTGAGAAAAAAGGCCTTTTAAAAGAAGGTGTTGAACTTGTAGAGCCAACGAGTGGTAATACCGGTGTTGCACTTGCTTTTGTTGCTGCGGCACGTGGCTATAAACTAACATTAACCATGCCTGAGAGCATGAGTCTTGAACGTCGTAAGCTATTAAAAGCATTAGGTGCAAATCTTGTGCTAACTGAAGCGCCTAAAGGCATGAAGGGCGCAATTGATAAAGCAGAAGAAATTGTAAATTCAGATCCAAGTAAATACCTACTGCTACAGCAATTTAATAACCCAGCAAACCCAGAAATCCACGAAAAAACCACAGGTCCTGAAATTTGGGATGCAACGGATGGTGAAATTGATGTGTTTATCTCAGGCGTAGGTACTGGCGGTACACTTACAGGTGTTAGCCGTTTTATTAAACAGCAAAAAGGCAAAGCAATTACTACAATTGCAGTTGAGCCTCTAGAGTCACCAGTAATTACCCAAACATTAAATGGCGACACGGTACAACCAGCTCCACACAAAATCCAAGGTATTGGTGCTGGTTTTATTCCTGGTAACTTAGATTTATCATTAATTGATGAAGTTGAAAAAGTAAGCTCAGATGATGCAATTGAAATGGCGCGTCGCCTAATGGATGAAGAAGGTATTCTTGCTGGTATTTCATCAGGTGCTGCCGTTGTTGCTGCAAATAACATCGCAGCTCGCCCAGAATTTGCAGATAAAAATATTGTTGTGATACTGCCTAGTTCAGGTGAACGTTACCTATCAACTGCACTATTTGCAGGCATTTTCACAGAAAAAGAAACACAACAGTGATCACACTTTATAATCTTTAATAGGTATATCGCTATGAAAAAAGCCCCTTTGTGGGCTTTTTTGTTGCATTTTGAACTGAGCTTTAATATAAAACTCGCACGCTTTATTTTTAGCTCCGAAATAAAGGAGCTAAAATGCACTTTAATCGCTAACAAGCAAGTTTCTGATAAAACTTTGACTTGGATTAAAGCTAAGACATTATGCTATTAGGTAGTTTATACTGCAGCAGCACGAGCAAGATATCTATATTATGCTTGTCATTAATAAAGTAATTATTAAATAAAATACTATATCTATCGGGGTGAATTATGTATCAGAAGCAAGTTGAAATCACAGCACCAAATGGTCTACACACTCGTCCAGCGGCTCAGTTCGTTAAAGAAGCAAAATCATTTGATGCAGATGTGACTGTAACTGCTAATGGCAAAAGCGCTAGCGCAAAAAGCCTATTCAAGCTTCAAACTCTTGGCTTAATCAAAGGTGCACAAATCACTATCGCTGGTGAAGGCGCACAAGCTCAAGAAGCTGTTGATGCTCTAATTCAACTGAAAGAAGATCACGACGGTTCACCAGTTGCAATGTTCCGCGAGATCTAAGCTACGTTTATATACAAACGGGTTTTCAGTTTTTAGTTAATTTAAGGTAAGGCTATGATTTCAGGTATCTTGGCATCTCCAGGTATTGCTTTTGCAAAAGCACTACTCCTGCAAGAAGAAGAGGTTGTTCTAAACAAAGCACCAATCTCTGCAGACCAAATCGATAACGAAATTCAACGTTTCTTCGACGCACGAAAGAAATCGTCTGAGCAGCTAGAAGTAATCAAAGAAAAAGCACGTGTCACCTTTGGTGAAGAGAAGGAAGCGATCTTTGAAGGTCACATCATGTTGCTTGAAGATGAGGAGCTTGAAGAGGAAATCATAGCCCTTATTAAAGATAAAATGTCTGCTGACTTTGCAATCTACTCTGTTATCGAAGAGCAAGCACAAACACTTGAGTCTTTAGATGATGAGTACTTAAAAGAACGTGCAAGTGATATCCGCGATATCGGTAGCCGTTTTGTTAAGAATGCATTAGGCATTAACGTAATCAACCTAAGTGCTATCAGCGAAGAAGTTATCCTTGTTGCTAACGATCTTACACCGTCTGAAACAGCACAGATTAACCTTGATTATGTTCGTGGTTTTATCACTGATATCGGTGGTCGCACATCACACACTTCAATCATGGCACGCTCGCTTGAGATCCCAGCGATTGTTGGTACAAACGATATCACATCAAAAGTTAAATCTGGCGATATGCTAGTACTTGATGCAATCAATAATCAGGTTGTAATCAATCCAACGGATGATGAATTAAACAAATTTAAAGCTATCAGCGACGCGCACAAAGCAGAGCAAGAAGAACTAGCGAAGCTAAAAGATCTTCCTGCAATTACGCTTGATGGTAAGCAAGTAGAAGTTTGCGGTAACGTAGGTACAGTGAAAGACTGTGACGGCGTAAACCGTAATGGTGGTGAAGGTGTAGGTCTATACCGTACTGAATTCTTGTTCATGGATCGCGATTCTCTACCGACAGAAGAAGAGCAATACCAAGCATACAAAGAAGTTGCAGAAGCAATGCACGGTGAGCCAGTGATTATCCGTACTATGGATATCGGTGGTGATAAAGATCTTCCATACCTAGATCTGCCAAAAGAAATGAACCCATTCTTGGGTTGGCGTGCAATCCGTATCAGCCTTGACCGTCGTGAAATTTTACGTGATCAGTTCCGTGCTATTCTTCGTGCATCTGCACACGGTAAGATCCGTATCATGTTCCCAATGATTATTTCGGTTGAAGAAGTACGTACACTTAAAGCTGCAATTGAAGAGTTTAAAGTTGAATTAACGGCTGAAGGTTTAGCTTTTGACACTGACATCGAGATCGGTGTGATGGTTGAAACGCCAGCAGCTGCAGCAATTGCACACCACTTAGCGAAAGAAGTTTCTTTCTTTAGTATTGGTACCAACGACTTAACCCAGTATACTCTAGCAGTTGACCGTGGTAATGAGCTAATCTCTCACCTTTACAACCCACTATCGCCTGCTGTACTTACTGTGATCAAGCAAGTTATTGATGCTTCTCACGTTGAAGGTAAGTGGACAGGTATGTGTGGTGAGCTTGCCGGCGACGAACGTGCTACCCTACTTCTTTTAGGTATGGGTCTTGACGAATTCAGTATGAGTGCGATTTCTATCCCTCGCATCAAGAAAGTTATCCGTAACGCTAACTTTGCTGATGTAAAAGCAATGGCAGAGTATGCATTAACTCTACCAACGGCTGCTGAAATCGAAGAGCACGTAGAAAAATTCATCGCAGAAAAGACCATCTGCTAATATAGCTGCAGATAATATAACAACGCTTAGGAGCATCGATATGGGTCTGTTTGACAAATTGAAGAAACTGGTTTCTGACGACAGCAGTGAAGCTGGTGCAATTGAAATCATCGCACCACTTTCTGGCGAAATCGTTAACATCGAAGATGTGCCAGATGTAGTATTTGCTGAGAAAATTGTTGGTGACGGTATTGCTATCAAACCAGCTGGCAACAAAATGGTTGCACCAGTAAACGGTACTATTGGTAAGATCTTTGAAACGAACCACGCTTTCTCTATTGAGTCTGACGATGGCATCGAACTTTTCGTTCACTTCGGTATTGATACTGTTGAACTAAAAGGCGAAGGTTTTACTCGCATCGCTGAAGAAGGCCAAACTGTTAAAGTTGGCGACACTATCATCGAATTCGATCTTGCACTATTAGAAGAGAAAGCGAAGTCAACTCTGACTCCAGTTGTTATCTCTAACATGGACGAGATCAAAGAGCTAACTAAGCTTTCTGGCGCTGTAAACGTTGGTGAAACACCAGTACTACGCGTTAAGAAATAAGCTAAGTTCTATAGCTGATAAAAAAGCGCTACTTCGGTAGCGCTTTTTGTTTATCTGAACATTAAAAAAGCATGCTAAAACATTGTTCATCGCATGCTTATATCAACTGTTCTTTTAGAGATTAAAGGCTGTTCAACATCGCCATCGATGGAGCAAAGAAATAAGCCCCAGTAACAGGTTTTGAGAAACGTAACATTTGGTCTGTTTTACCATCTGTTTCACCAAACATACTTTCAAGCTGTGCATCAAAGTGATGCTGACGATGACAGTAAGCAATGAATAGTAAGCCATGATCTGATGTTACAGAGCCATATGGCAAGCTGTGACGCAGAATCTTTAAGCCTTTACCATCTTCCTTAATATCAACGCGACCAACGTGTGACGCAGCTGGCACATCTTCTAGTTCAATAGAATCAGGTTTCGTTCGACCAATCACTTTTTCTTGTGCTTTTACGTTTAGACGATGCCATGCTGGTAGGTTATGAACATAACGCTGTACCATAACGTAGCTACCACCCGCAAAATCACCTTCTTTTATCACCCCCACGTTAGCACGATCTTCTGCTGTTTGTGGATTCTCTGTGCCGTCAATGAAATCTGTCATGTCACGGTGGTCGAGGTATTGGAAACCATACGTTTCATCTAACACTTCTACGTCTTGAGACAATTTTTCTAAGAAAACACGAAATGCGTAAAAGTTAAGATCATGACGATTAGAATGGATATGCAGTAAGACATCACCACCTGTTGCTGGTGCAATAGTCTCACCTTCACCTAACTGACGGAACTCTGTTAATTCAGCTGGGCTTTGTTGACCTAAAGACTCCCAAAATGCCTTACCGAAGGCAACACTTGCATGTAACTTTGCGTCTTGCTGCTCAGTATTGAGATCCGCAAGTAACTGATGAATTGACTGGCATTGAGCAATAACATTTTGCTTATTACCAACAACATTCATCACCACATAAAGGGCAAAGGCGCCACGATCTGGAACGATTGCTGGTTGGGCAATACTCATAGGTGTCTTCTCCTAACAGGATGTTTAGTCAAAAATGAAAAGTAATTATAACGATATAAAGACGTAAATCACTTGATCTTAATGCATAAGTAGAAGGTTTTACTCTTTTCCAACGAAATCGGGTGTTTTGATACCGACTAGATACCAAAACGCCTTCTAAGAAGAAGGCGTTATTGAAGAAGAAAAAGATCAACGAACGATATTAATACATTATGCCGTCATTATTTCAATTTGGAGTTTAACGCGCTCTTCTAAGTCGGTATTCTCACTTTCAAATAGTATTGGCATATTAAGCCCCGTAGATAAGGTTTTGGCTAAAATAGTACGCCAACCACCATCATCTAATCGCTCTTGGATCTGAAAAGCAATTTTCACTTCATCTGGGGAAACGTCAAGTAGTTGAGCACGGCCAACCACTTCACGGCACAAATTATGTTGGCTTTGACTTAACCCATTAAAAAATATCGTTTCTTCACCAGGCAGTAATGAAAGTGAGGTATTCACTGTATGCTTCGAATGACAGTAACTGCTCAATTCAAAGCTAACATCAAGTAACCAGTCTGCCATCGCTAATGGGCTCAGTAACGTGCTTAACAGCAATTGTCCTCGACTTAAATCATTCATTACAGCTCCCCTTTACAGGCTAGTCTGCAAATATATCTTTAACTCGAGAGCTTCTTAGAAGGTACAACCCAAGCCATGCAGTTAACAGTAATGTGGTTGCCCGTATCCAGCTAAACTCACCATGACTGATAACCAAATGATATATTTGCATTAGAAAATCAAAACTATATGCAGCAAGTAACACTCTTTTCCCTTGCCGCCACAGAAAATGTATTAATTTATTATTCTTATTTCGTTGACCTGATAGCCACATCAATAATATTGCGGGGCTACCTATCGCCATTCCTATGTATAAAACATCTCTTATTGGATAAATAAGCTCAAGTAATTCACCGCCTTGAGTACGGCTAACACCAGCCATAATGAAAACTAACCAAGCTTTGGCGTTAAATAACAAAACGAACCACAACATGATATTAATTTTTAATTGTCCATGCTGATCATAAGCATCTATCGGATATAACAAGCCATTTCCCTCAAATAGGTATCCAATGAAATTCAGATCAGAGCTTAATAAACATCTCTATGGTTCACAAACGACTCTAATCTATTCATTTAAATTTTGAACAATAAGGATAAAGTTTTGTGCAGAACCGCACTTTTCCATTTTTTATATTGCCGCTATCGTCACACTTTTTGATCTAAAAAAAACAAAAACACTGTTTTTTAAACTCAGATCACAGACAGGAAAAGGTATAGTTAAATACTTAAAAAACATAAAGTTACACATTAAAAACACCATTAACAAACCTTTTACCTATTTCTGAAAATTTCCTACACAATCAGTAAGATAGTTCATCAGATTTTCTTTCTATTTTATTGCTAGGACATCAACTCTCTTATTTATGGGATATAATCTACGCTTAAATGTTATTTTCAGGGAGCTGCACCATGGCGAGTAGAAAACAATCTGCCCCTTCACCAGAAACACAAGCTGAAGCTATACGCGTCGCAAAAGCCACACAAAAAGCAGGGCAAACAAAAGAGCAAACTCGACTGATTGCACAAGGAATCCAAAAAGGTATAGAGCAATATAAAAAGCAGCAAAAAGCCAAGGCTCGTGAGCAAGACAAACTGAAAAAAAAGGTTTCACGTAACAAGGCCTCCAATGATGCTAACAACGCTTCAGAAGTCATAACGGATACAACTGTCATCTACCAGCAGAGCAAGCTCGCTTGGGGGCTTTTGATTGCCTCATGGCTAGGGTTTATCACTTATCTACTCCTTCCGCGATTATAAAAAAGGAATTACATCGTGTTACTTCGCTTTACGCTATTACTGTTACTTTTCCTCACAGGCTGTAGCGATACAAAGACAACCTCATGGACGCGTTCGATAAATCAGCTTTGTGAAAATAAGCCCAATTGTGTCTCAACGATTGAAAAACGTGAGCAATTTAGCGTTAAGCCTTTTCTTTTAACTACGAAAGGTGAACATAGCTGGGAGGAAATAAAACAGGTAGCGCTTCAGTTACCCGGAGCAAAAATAGCAGATCAATCTGATCACTATTTTCATATAGAAGCCACCAGCAAAGTGTTTAGGTTTATCGATGATTTTGAAGTCGAAAAAAAGGCAGAGCAGTTACAAGTACGCTCTGCATCACGGGTTGGATATTCTGATTTTGGTGTGAATAGGAAGCGAGTAGAAGCATTCCGTAACCAATTAATGAAGCACGAACTGATTAAACAATAAAAAATAATTTGATAATAATTCTCATTTGCATGTATATTTCTAATATCATTCGAAATAGGATTAGCTATCATGGATAAGAAAACGTTTAAGCTCTTCACACTATTAGGACTGAGCGTTATTCTTGGTTTGCATTTTTTTGAAATCAACACAAACGAAAGTCAGGCATTCTCTATCACTTATTTTATGTTTGAATGGTTGCCGCTTTATCTTGCTTGGGGTGTGTTGTTTACGATTGGATATCGCCAGTGGAAGCGTAATCCCCCGCGGAAAAACAACAAAAGCCGCCCTTCTATAACGCACTAGCGCATTAAAAGGACGGCTTATTATTTCTTTATACCGAATATTGGCCTATTCGCTAATTTTCTTATCTTTACCTAGCGAAAGTAGCCAAATACAAATAGCTGCTACTACAGCAAACCCAGATAGAATAATCACAGGCATTGCTGCGTAACCGAGTATATGCCAAATCACTGACTCTAATGTACTCATCTTATCTCCTTAGGTTTATTGCCAACCTTCAATATTTTTCATATCAGGCAGTTTATGTGCAATACCCTTGTGGCAATCAACACACGTTTTATCCCCTGATGCTAACGCCGTCGAATGTTGCTTAACGCTACGTTGCCCCTGCTCGGAAAAGTCCATATATTCAAATTCATGACAGTTACGACACTCTTGAGAATTATTATTCTTCATCCGCATCCACTCACGTTCAGCAAGATGGGCACGGCGAGCTTGGAATTTTTCTGTTGTATCAATCGTTCCCATTAAGTGAGCCACAATTTCTTTTGATGCCTGCACTTTACGTACAATCTTATCTGTCCAATTATGGGGGACGTGACAATCAGAACAAATAGCACGAACACCAGAGCGATTTGAAAAGTGAATAGTTTCACGGATCTCCTCAACAATCGGCGCGTGGCATCCAGCACAAAACTCTTCAGTATTGGTTTTTTCCATACCAGTGTTAAATGCTCCCCAGAAAAGTAACCCACCAATAAAGCCCATGAAGAGAACTAAACCGACTGCCACTTTGCTGGGTGTTTTTAAGCGTATCCAAAACGTTTTTAATAGCTTCATATATCGTCCTTAGCCTTTAACTACCCTATCGCAATGCATTTACACGTTTAAAATCACTCTCAACCAATGGCTTTGCATCAGCTTGAGGGACGTGACATTGCTGGCAGAAGTAGCGGCTTGGTGATACATCAGAAAGCACTTGCCCTTCTTGCGGTGAAATATAATGCGTCACACTAATTTTAGTTGCGCCCATTTCTTTGGCATTTTTCCAACTGTGACATGCTAAACATTTGTTTGCATTGAGTGATACTTCATAATTTCTGATTGTATGAGGAATTAATGGCGGCTGATAAACATAGTCGCTATCAATCACACCTTGATCTTTAGGATAGTGCTTCATTGGATCAGCTGGACGCGTTGTTTCTAATTCTGCCATACCACGTAAAGATTCAACGCCGCCGATGCCGCCTGGGTTATTAAACTCAGCCACAACATTCGCCGTTTCCTTTTGAGGCTCTTCGCTTTGAACTGTACCTGCAATGAAGGCACTAATTGCAAGCATTGCGATAAGTATTCTTTTCATAAATTTCTCCGCCAACGGGCTAATGCTAAATAGTGACGAGCTGACTTTTCAGCTCATCATTAGCAGGCTTATACCTTGCTGATTTTAACTGGACATTTTTTGAAATCTGTTTGCTTTGACAGTGGATCAGTTGCATCAAGAATCAACTTATTCACTAAAATTCGTGCATCAAAAAATGGCACAAAAACCAAACCTTGTGGCGGGCGGTTACGACCTCGCGTTTCTACTCGACAGCGTACTTCACCTCGGCGATTCGAGATTGCAACTTCATCACCACGACGTAAACCGCGTGTTTTAGCATCTTCTGGGTGGATATAGCACAGCGCATCTGGCACCGCTTTATATAACTCAGGAACACGACGAGTCATGGTGCCTGTATGCCAATGTTCTAATACTCGACCTGTACATAGCCACATATCAAATTCAGCATCAGGAGATTCAGGTGGTGCTTCATAAGGTGCAGAAATAATCCATGCTTTACCATCTGGTTTACCATAAAAATCCCAACCCGAGCCTTTTTTCGCGTAAGGATCTGAACCTTCTTTAAAGCGCCATTGCGTTTCTTTACCATCAACAACCGGCCAGCGTAGACCGCGAACTTGGTGGTATGTATCGTAAGGGGCTAAATCATGGCCATGGCCACGACCGAATGCCGCATATTCTTCAAACAAGCCTTTTTGAACATAGAAGCCTTGCGCTTTTGCATCATCATTAAGCTCTTGCGCTTCACTTAATGGAAATTTATCTACCTGTCCATTGCGGAATAAAATGTCATACATGGTTTTCCCACGATATTCTGGCATTTTATTAACCAACTCTTCTCCCCACACTTCTTCAATAGTAAAGCGCTTAGAGAATTCCATGATTTGCCATAAGTCAGACTTAGCATCGCCCGATGCTTGTACCTGTTGGTACCACGCCTGTGTACGGCGCTCTGCATTACCATATGCCCCTTCTTTTTCTACCCACATTGCTGTAGGTAAAATAAGATCGGATGCTTGTGCGGTAACGGTTGGATAAGGATCAGAGCAGACAATGAAGTTTTCTGGATTACGGTAACCCGGTAATCGCTCTTCATTAATATTAGGGCCGGCTTGCATGTTGTTATTACACATCACCCAGTAGGCATTTATTTTGCCATCTTTGAGCATGCGATCTTGCACTACAGCATGATAACCAGGCTTTGGTGGAATCGTTCCTTCAGGTAACTTCCAGATTTTTTCAGCAATGGCTCGGTGCTTAGGATTCGCAACCACCATATCAGCAGGTAAACGGTGAGAGAATGTCCCCACTTCACGTGCTGTACCACAAGCTGAAGGTTGACCCGTTAATGAAAATGGACTATTTCCTGGGGTTGAAATTTTACCGGTTAATAAGTGCAGGTTATAGACCAAGCTGTTCATCCATACACCACGGGTATGCTGATTCATCCCCATCGTCCATAGTGACATCACCTTAGTTTTAGGATCAGCATAAAACTTCGCCAGCTCAATTAACTTTTCAGGTTTAACGCCTGACATTTCAGATGCTTTTTCAAGCGTATACTCAGCAACAGAAGCTTTGTATTCCTCAAAATTCATTGGGAAAATATCACCTGAATTCGGGTGAGCAGCTTGCTGTTGTAGTGGATTATCGTCACGTAGACCATAACCAATATCGGTTTGTGCACGTTTGAAATGAGTATGTTTATTTACAAAATCCCAATTCACCGCGTCATTTTCAATAATGTAGTTGGCAATAAAGTTAGCGATGGCTAAATCAGTCTGGGGCTTAAAGATCATGCCATTATCAGCGAGTTCAAAAGAGCGATGATAATAAGTAGACAGTACATTGACTTTAACATGTGGATTGCTTAAACGACGGTCAGTAATACGAGTCCATAAAATTGGATGCATTTCTGCCATATTAGAGCCCCAAAGGACAAATGCATCAGCATGTTCAAAATCATCATAACAGCCCATTGGCTCATCAATACCAAAGGTACGCATAAAGCCACCAACTGCTGACGCCATACAATGTCGAGCATTAGGATCAATATTGTTAGAACGAAAGCCTGCTTTCATCATTTTTGATGCCGCATAACCTTCCATCACCGTCCATTGACCTGAACCAAACATACCTATGCCTGATGGACCATGTTTCTTTAAGGATAATTTCCACTTTTCAGCCATGATATCAAAAGCTTGATCCCAAGAGATTGGAGTGAATTCGCCTTCTTTATCATATTTTCCATCTTTCATACGTAGCATCGGCGTTTGTAAACGATCTTTGCCGTACATGATTTTTGATAGGAAGTAACCTTTAATACAGTTAAGTCCTTTATTTACTGGCGCTTTAGGATCGCCTTGAGTGGCAACAACTCGACCGTTTTGGGTACCCACCAAAACAGAACAGCCTGTACCACAAAAACGACACGGCGCTTTATCCCATTTAATTTTTGTTTCATCAGAACTTACAATTAAGTTAGTTGCTGACGCGGGTAAGGTAATACCTGCAACAGCCGCAGCTGAAGCGGCAGCATTTGCTTTAACAAATGCGCGTCTTGTCATTTTCATGAGTTGCCCTCTGGTTGCGTCTCAAAGTGCTCTATTTGGTGATACACCAAAAAAGTAATTAACACATTTTCTAAATTATTGATTTTATCTATGGTATCGGTCACGTAGCCTTGGTTCTGCGTCTCAAGTACTACAATGATTTTCCCTTCTTCACTATCGCCCGGTATTTCGGTATTTGGCATTGCTAAGATCTGTTCTTTTATTTCTTGTAAGTACTCAGGTTTTACATGAACCACGAGACTTGATATATGTACTTCTTGTAAAGACATACAGACCCTCTTTGATGTGTACTACTGTGCATTGTTCTCTACACGATTAATTGTTATTGCTGATACAGGGCACCCAGATAAACAGGCACCACAGCCAGTACAGTCTTTTTCTGTAATAGTTGGCATCGCGATTTTTCCAACCTGTAATTGAAATTTTATCGCTTGGGACTCACACATATCGCCACAGCTTCTGCACTCAATATTTTTATATGCCATACAACTTTCATTAATCGTTGCAATGATGGCCCATGGCTGTTCTGTTTCGGCAAGAAATAGCGATTCGGGACAAGTCTCTGCGCACTGATAACAAAATGTGCATTCACCTTCACCTTGGCTGAAATCCACTTGAGGAAAACCACCATCACCTTTCACTATGATGTTTGTCTCACAACGCTCGATACAACGTTCACAACGAGAGCAAAGATCGGTAAAAGTATCTGCATGACTAAGCCAAGGTAAGCGTGGGATGTTTGATGGTGTTTTGCGTGTGAATAATGAACGTCTTAAACGATCAACCATCATTACCTCTATCGTTGTACTGTTTATGTCACATGACTGATAAAATATTCACCAAATCACTAAAACAGCACCTATTAATAAACTATTCATCTTTTTATACATTAATTCTAAATAATGAAATAATTGCTTAAATACCCCCTTAGGGGTAATTGATAGGGTTATTTGTTCTAGATCAATAAATCTAGCCGATAAAGCTCACATTATTCGTGTGATTGTCTACATCTAAAATTAAGCTATTAATATTTTCAGGGTAAGTAACAGAAAGGATTGCTGTGAATAGGAAAAAAACGACACATTCTGTAACAGCGACGATAGCGCGCTCTTTAGTGTTAATTTTAATCATTTCGATAATAACAACGGCACTTGCATTAATGACATTGGTTTCGAGTCAAAATGATGCTGAAGCTATTAATATTGCAGGTTCTTTACGCATGCAAAGCTATCGATTAGCTTTTGATGTTGAAACTGAATCACCTCTTTTATCTACACATATTGAACAATTTGAACACTCACTCTATTCCGCGCCAATGAAAGAGCTCTCTTATTGGTTTACCTCTACAGAGATCCAACAGCACTACAACCACATCGTTCTGCGCTGGGAAGAGCTTCACCCTATACTTAAGGCCGACAACAACACTATTTTTATTCAGCATGTTGCTCCTTTTATGAACCGTATTGACACTTTTGTGGCTGAGCTACAGTATTCATCAGAATTAAAAATACAACGCCTCGCTGTTATTGGCGCGGTAGGTCTTAGCTTAATTTTCTTGATTGTGCTCTATACCATTCGTTATACACGCCAACAAATTGTTGCTCCTTTAAATGATCTTGTTGATGCTTGTAAGCAAGTAAAACGTAAAAATTTTCGATTAAATTTATTAAACAATAGCAATAATGAGCTGGGTATTCTTGCTCATACGTTCAGTCGAATGTCATCAGATCTTGAACAGCTTTATCAAGGATTAGAACGCAGTGTAAATGAAAAAACCCACCGCTTGCGTCATGCAAACGAATCACTCCAAGTGCTTTATAATTGTTCACAACAACTTTCTGTTAGTCATTTAACCCGAGAACAATTTACAAACATGCTTGAAACCATGATTGCTATTGATGGTTTAATTGGTGCAAAACTGATCATTGCAGAACCAAATAGCAGCACATCAGAGATTCAAGTGGGTCAACAAGCAGGTCAACATTGGCAATATAACGAATTGTATATCGATGGTGAGTTAATGGGACAACTTTGGTGGCAGTACACTTTACCTTGTCCTGATAAGGCGTTAATTAATAATATATCTCAAATCCTTGCTCGCGCTATCTATTACAACCGTGCCCAAAAACAAGCGGAATATTTATTACTAATGGAAGAGCGCGCGACCATTGCCCGTGAGTTACATGATTCATTGGCACAATCGCTCTCCTATTTGAAAATTCAATTAGCCTTATTGAAAAGAGAACTCAATCAAAGCGATCAAAACGAAAATATCCATCAAACAGTCCATGATATTGAAGAAGGGTTAAGTAACGCTTATACCCAACTGCGCGAATTACTTAGTACATTTCGATTGACAATTAAAGATGCCAATTTTGGTGAAGCCTTAAATCAAATGTTAGAACCATTAGAAGAGCAAACCGACGCACTCTTAATTATAGATAATCAAATATCATCAATGGCGTTAGATGCCCATAACCAAGTTCACTTGTTACAAATTATTCGAGAGGCAGTATTAAATGCGATTAAACATGCAGACGCCGATGAAATTACCGTAAACTGTCAACAAACCGATCAGCATATTCATGTCACGATCATCGATGATGGTAAAGGATTCGACCTTAACAAGAGTAAACGTGATCATTACGGTTTAAGTATTATGCAAGAGCGCGCATCACGGCTACAGGGTCAATTAAAAATACAATCGGGAATCAATCAAGGTAGCGTTATCGGCCTACTATTCCCATTACAGAAAGGATAAAACTATGACATGCTGGAAAGTCATGATTGTTGATGATCACCCTCTAATGCGTCGAGGAATAGGCCAACTATTAAGTATTGAATCAGACTTCCAATTAGTGGGTGAAGCCAGTAATGGTAATGATGCTATCGCACTCGCCCATGAAAAATCACCAGATTTGATCTTACTCGATTTAAATATGAAGGGGTTGTCCGGTCTTGATACGCTAATAGCGATGCGTGATGAAGGGATACTTGCCTGTATTGTTATATTAACCGTCTCTGATAGTCGAAGCGATATTAAAACAGTACTCAATGCTGGCGCTGACGGTTATTTACTCAAAGATACTGAACCTGACGAGTTAATTGAACAGCTAAAATCTGCATTATGTGGCGGGAAAGCCTACAGTGATATCGTAAAAGAATGTCTTGAATCACCCAATACCCCGACTAATATTTTGTCACAATTAACAGACCGAGAGACGCAAATCTTACAAGAAGTGGCAAAAGGTCAACGTAATCGACAAATAGCCGAGCAGCTCTTTATCTCAGAGGCAACGGTTAAAGTACATATGAAAAGTTTACTCAAAAAGCTACAAGTAAAATCCCGTACGGCTGCCACTATTTTATACCTTGAAGCCCAAGGCCAATAAAATCCTATTAAAAACGCATAACACGTGACGTATTATGCGTTTTAATTTTTAGGATAACGCCGCTAATAAGTAGGGTTCTTTTTCTTTGATCCATTCCAAATCAAATGGCCCCCAATCACTCAGCGTATAGTAACCATCATTATGACGGCGACCATCTTGAATGAAAGCAAGCTCAATACCGATGCTAGGTAGCGCTTTTAATACATCTTGAATAGTGCGACGCGGCCAACCTGTTTGCTCAACCAAACGCGGGACATTAGGTCTCTCTGTATGTTCTACTAACAATGCTAAATAAAGTCGACGGGCAAAAACCGGATTCAGTTCCATTGAGGCCTCCATAAAATATTCCACATATTATTAAGCAGTGGAAAATATTTATGTTGAGATTGATCAAGCCAGCTTTATCTTTACTTCTATTAAATATAAAAAATAAAAAAGTATTATTGTTTTTGTTAACAATACCGTTTTCAATCCCTTACAATCACCTCACAAACAACAACACTTGCGGTCATTGCGTAATCTCGTTATAAAAGACTATCCATTAAAATAGAATCAAGTCAGATCTTTTATGAGTACTACAGCCTACGGCATCAAAAACTGCGACACTATCAAGAAAATGAAAAAGTGGTTAGAAGCAGAAAATATCGAATACACTTTCCATGATTACCGTGTTGATGGCTTAGATCGCGCTCAACTCGAAACGTTTGAAACAGCACTAGGCTGGGAAGCCATGCTTAATAAACGTGGAACGACTTACCGTCAACTGACTGATGAGCAAAAAAATAGCTTAAACCGCGACAATGCCTTAGCCCTAATGTTAGAGCAACCAGCAATGATCAAGCGCCCGCTATTAGTACACAATGATGCGTACTACTTAGGTTTTAAACCTGCTCAATACCAAGAAATTTTCCATCAACAATAACAAGGATACAAGGATGTCTGATAGCCCAGTTATTGCGCTTGCTAAAGATTTAATGAGTCGCCCATCAGTTACACCTGAAGATGCAGGCTGCCAAGATGTAATGATCGCTCGTCTTGAGCAATTAGGTTTTACTATCGAAACCATGGTATTTGAAGATACCACCAACCTTTGGGCTCGCCGTGGTACTCAAGCACCACTGTTTGTTTTTGCCGGTCACACCGATGTGGTGCCTTCAGGCCCTGTTGAACAATGGCATACACCGCCGTTTGAACCAACGATTATCGATGGCTACCTTCACGGCCGTGGCGCTGCTGATATGAAAGGCTCTCTAGCATGTATGATTGTTGCCATTGAGCGCTTCATCGCAGAAAACCCAGATCACAAAGGCTCAATTGCCCTGCTCATCACTTCAGATGAAGAAGGGCCATTTATCAACGGTACAACCCGTGTAGTTGATACTCTTGAAGCCCGTAACGAAAAAATCGATATGTGTATTGTCGGTGAGCCTTCAAGTACTCATCACGTTGGAGACGTTGTAAAAAACGGACGTCGTGGCTCAATTACCGGTGATTTAACCGTAAAAGGTATTCAAGGACACGTTGCCTATCCACACCTTGCCAATAATCCCATTCACAAAGCATTACCAGCCCTCGCTGAACTTGCTGCCACCACATGGGATAACGGCAATGCGTATTTTCCACCAACCAGTTTCCAGATCCCGAATGTTGCAGCAGGCACGGGCGCATCAAATGTGATCCCTGGAGAGTTTGAAGTGCAATTTAACTTCCGCTTTAGTACCGAATTAACGGATGTAGAAATAAAGCGTCGTGTGCATTCAGTATTAGATGCTCATGGTTTAGATTACGACTTGAAATGGACATTAAGCGGTCATCCATTCCTTACCGATAAAGGTACGCTAGTCGAAGCGGTTGTTGCCGCGATTGAAGAAGTAAACCACCAGCAACCTGAACTCCTCACTACCGGAGGTACATCGGATGGTCGATTTATCGCTCGTACCGGTGCGCAAGTGGTTGAGTTAGGCCCTGTAAATGCCACTATTCACAAAGTGAATGAGTGTGTAAAAGTCGCAGATCTTGAAAAGCTAACCGACATGTACCAAAAAGTATTAGAAAAAGCACTGTAATAACAAACGCATTCAATACTCAAAGCAGCTAACGTATTTCACCTAAGAAGTGAAATATCTGGCTGCTTTTTTATTGCCATTAATGACTAATATATAAGCTAAGTGGTCGATAAAAGTGTTATTCTAAAAATACTCTTTATCACTAAATTAGTGAGGCTAATATGGAATGGCTTTTTAACCCTTGGGTGATCTCTTTTATTATTGTTGCCGTCATCGCTAGCAACATTGCAGCGCTAAAATATACCGCTTATATGAAGATTGGGATGCAGAAAAAGAACAAACTGTTTGACGACAAACACCCTCTCAGTAAACAAGAAGATCCTGTATCTCAAGATAAAGAAGACAACAAAGAATAAAAAAGCAAAAATTATAGACATAAAAAAGCTGCCAATTAGTGACTACTAGCAGGCAGCTTTTTATATTTTATTTAACGATTAAGCGCGGCTTAAGTAATCAGCAACACCCACCCACTTATAACTCGTTAGCTCTTCTAACCCCATTGGGCCGCGAGCATGCAGTTTCTGAGTCGATACAGCCACTTCAGCACCTAAACCAAATTGTGCACCGTCAGTAAAACGCGTAGACGCATTCACATAAACAGCCGCAGAGCCTGCCGCATTAACAAAACGTTCTGCCGACTGCAGGTTATTGGTTAAGATTGAATCTGAATGGCTCGCATTGTGCTTACGCATATGGAAAATGGCTTCATCCACATCGTTTACCACTTTAATACCTAAAGTGTAACTTAACCATTCAGTATCAAAGTCACCTTCTACTATCTTACGCAGTGAAGCCGCTTTACCTTCAAGTAGATTATAGGCTGCTTCATCAGCAACCAACTCGACCTTGGCTTTATTCATACGCTCAACTAAACGCGATAAGAAGGCTTCTGCTACTTTTTCATTTACCAATAAGGTATCTAACGCATTACAGGCTGATGGACGCTGTACTTTGGCGTTTTCAACCACATCTAAAGAACGAGTAAGATCGGCACTTTCATCAACATAAATATGGCTAATACCAAAACCGCCGATGATCACAGGGATCGTGCTGTTTTCTTTACACATTTTATGTAAACCTGCACCACCACGAGGAATGATCATATCCACGTATTGATCAAGCTTAAGCAGTTGTGAAACGAGTTCACGATCGGGTTGCTCTATGTACTGTACAGAAGCGGCTGGAAGCCCTGCTTTTTCCAGTGCCACTTGAATCACTTTTACCAGTGCCATATTGGAATGGAATGTCTCACGACCACCACGAAGAATGCTGGCGTTACCTGTTTTTAGGCATAGTGCAGCAATATCAATCGTAACATTCGGACGCGCTTCATAAATCACACCAACAACACCTAATGGAACACGACGACGACTTAAACGCATGCCATTTTCAAGTACGCGGCTATCAAGCTCTGCACCAACAGGATCATTAAGATTAATCACATTACGCACATCATTTGCGATACCCGCTAAACGTGATTCATTTAGTAATAGGCGATCAACTAATGCATCAGACATACCTGATTCAAGTGCAGCATCAATATCTAGCTTGTTCGCCGCTAAGATAATGTCTTTATTACTTTCTAATTCATCAGCAATAATCGCTAAGGCATTATTTTTAACCGCTGTTGCCGTTGTTGCTAACTCGAAAGCTGCTTGTTGTGCCGCTTGTCCCATTAATTCAAGATTCACAATAATTCCTCTATTAATCCTTGTCGTGATGCCAATGCTTATCTGTATTTATACATACATGTCGTTTTTAAATAACTACCATATCATCACGATGGATAGCCACGTGACCATGTTCGTAACCCAACACAAGGTGGATTTCTTGGCTATGCTTTCCTGCAATTTTTGCCATATCTACACTCGAGTAGCGGCAAATACCACGTGCTAATAGGTTATTTTGTTTATCAAAGATACGCACAACTTCACCGCGTTCAAAATCACCTTTTACCATGGTGATCCCTTTCGCAAGTAAACTACTCCCACGTTGTTGCACAGCAATGACAGCGCCATCATCAATAACAATGTCACCGGCTGGAGGAGGCCCAGCTAAAATCCAACGCTTACGGCTTTCTAATGGTGATTCCAGTGGTAAGAAACGCGTACCTACAGATTTACCTTCCGCTAAATCAATAATGACATCAGGGCGACGACCAGCAGCAATGATCACTTCGATACCAGCTCGACGAGCCACATCTGCGGCCTGTAGTTTTGTTGCCATACCGCCAGTACCTAGACCACCAACAGTCCCCCCCGCTAATTTACGTAATGTTTCATCAATAGTATGTACTTCGCGGATGAGCTCTGCGTCAGGGTTATTACGTGGATCGGCAGTGAATAAACCAGGCTGATCGGTCATCAGTAATAATTTATCTGCGCCACCTAAAATACCGACAAGTGCGGATAAATTATCGTTATCACCCACTTTAATTTCTGTTGTCGCTACCGCATCATTTTCATTTACAACAGGAACAATACCGTTATCTAGTAAGGCGACTAACATATCACGCGCATTTAAATAACGTTCACGATCGTTTAAGTCCGCGCGCGTTAATAGCATTTGACCGATATTGATCCCATAGATACCAAATAAGGTTTCCCACTCTTGAATTAAGCGACCTTGACCAACCGCTGCCAGCAATTGCTTACTCGCCATTGTTTTGGGCAGTTCGGGGTAACCTAAATGCTCACGTCCTGCTGCAATTGCACCAGATGTGACAATAATAATTTTATGTCCTTGACGACGAAGCATCGCACATTGACGGACAAGCTCAACCATATGGGCGCGATCTAACTTCAGCGTACCGCCAGTAAGAACACTGGTGCCCAACTTAACAACAATTGTTTGTGATGCAGCAGATGCTGCAAGGTCTTGCTCTCGAGCATTAGTATTTTTGGTATCTGCCATGGGGATCAAACAAAATATAAAGAAATAATATGTACTTTGTTTTATCAATACTGCTAATAAAGCACAAGAGAAAAACAGTGGCTAAATAGATATAAGTACGCAAATATTTAGTTAACCAACTGAAACGCTTACAAATCACACAAAATTATCATTAAGCCGCTAAATTCGGTTGTCTCAGACAGCAATATGTAAAAAAAAGATACAAAAAAACCCATCACTTCATTGGATGGGTTTTATAAATTTTGAGCAAATTATTTATGCTAGCTCAGTAAGCGGTGTTTGCGTGAGTTCTGAAGATGAAGATAACGTTAATTGGCATTCATCAACAATAAATGGCGTCAACTTACCGTGAAAATCTGATAATGTTTTCATTACCGCATCTTTATGCTTCGCGGGTAACTTTCCACTGTTCCACTCACCATTTAAATCAAAACGGCCAAAGTCATAGCAATATTCATAACCATTATCGGTTGCCGTTAAAATTAACCACCAGCCCCAAAATTCACGTTGTTCTGGCTCTTTATCAGCATTAACACAACTGGCTAAACAATCAAAAAAGAACTGACCTTCTTTTGATTTTTTCTCACGTAAGTAAGGGCCAAGCGCAGTTAATTTTGTCATTAAACGCCCATGAGGCGGAAAAAGAGTTGTCGAAGTCATTGCAAATCCATCCATAGTCAACTGCAGTGATGAGTATGCTAATACTCAAAATAATATACTTCTAATAACGTTTTTTAATCATGTTGTTTATGTGCAACAAGATAGCTATCAGTATTTATATATTATGGTTGAATATGGATAAAATGCCAATGAAGATACGACATTTTATTAACAATATCATAGTGGTATAAAATAAAATGCGATATCCTCACGGTATTCCGTCAAGGTTTTGTCTCTATTTAACTGCCAGAGCCAAATAATTGTCTACTTTACTACCCTAACTGCTCATTTAACCATTCAACGACAGTCGTTAATGAACGGTGGTAGCCATCATGAATCGGTTTTTCTGGTAATGTTATCGCTTTGCCACCATAACTGGATAATGCTATTAACTGATTATCACTTTCAGGGCATACAGGATCATTTTTTAAACTTATCCCCAGCATTGGCATATCAATACGACGGCGACCTAAAATTCCTTGGTGCTTTAACGACCATGCAGGAAGATGAGAAATGATACTAGTTTCTGATTGACCATTTTTTCCCATTCGGGATGCTAAAACATCAAGATACATCCGGGGTATCTGCTCAATAAGCTTAGGTTGAGTCAACACGCTATGAATCGCGCCGCCCAAACTAATACAAGTTTTTAAACGTGTTGGCTCCATAAAGCCTAAACGAATGGCTGCATTACCGCCCATTCGTAATCCTAGCATCGCAACTTTATGGTGATCGACCCAAGGTACATCACGGATCTGCTGTAATAGCGCTTGATGAAGTCGACTGGTATCTTCAGTTAAATTCCAACGATCACAATGACCTACAGATGGCATATCCAGTGTCACCATCGCATAACCTGCTGGGCCTAAATAATCTTCATATAAGCGCCACAAATCGCATTGCAATGTATCTAATCCACCGCTAACGATGACTGTGGGTAATAGTTTATCGGTACGAGGCAAATGAATAAAAGCTTCAAAGGTTTTACCTTCATACTTGACATTAATCGTTCGCATATCATGCGGGCGTAACTCTATCGCTTCACGATAACTTTGATTGGCTTGCAATTCTGCTTGATCAGCTAATTGATCGCCTTTGATATACGGATACGCGGCAATACTGTAATGAGTGCTGGCTTTTAATAACAACTCAGAAGCTTTAAGTTTCTCACCTTCATTTAATAAAAGACGTGCTTGCTTCTGATAGTTTGCACCCAACTGCGACCATTCGTATGTCCAGTTACCTGGCTTATAGCCAATCACTGTATCAAGTAAATGTTCACTTGTACGTGGAGCTTTCGCACTCGCAATACGAGCAAGTACCGCTTCAAGCTCTATCGGATCGACACCCTGCCAAATCCATTGTGGACGGCGTAAAACACGGTACCAACCCGTTTCACTTTCGCCATCAAGTGCATTATTCACTTTTCCACTTCGCACATGGGCAATTTTAACTAAATTCGAGGTTTCTTTTGACGTCGGTCTCGGGGCAAATAGCTTTTCTGATAAATTCTCAGGGGATGGCTCTGACACAGCACTCTCCAACGTAGGCGTGATAATTGTTAAGATGATATACCCAAAACGGGTTGTAGATGTCGATTTAACGCAAAAAAAAGACGCCTTTATGGCGTCTTTAAAAACAATCTTAGTTTACAGTAGCGAGTAGCACTACTCTAGACTGTAAGAGATTAAGCTACTTATTTTTTAGCGATTGGATCGACAAAAGTAACCGCCATATCCCATGGTTGTTCAATCCACGTATCTTGTGGAATATCAACAACATAATCATCAACTAAATGTTGACCAGCAGGCTTTGCGCATACTGTTACAAATTTACCACGTGGGTACAGTTCACGAATTTTTTCAGCTGTACCGCCCGTATCGACTAAATCATCAACAATAATAAAGCCTTCACCATCACCTTCTGCTTTCTTGATCACACGCATATCACGCTGGTGATCATGATCGTAGCTTGAGATACATACGGTATCTACATGACGAATACCCAGTTCACGCGCCAAAATAGCAGCAGGAACAAGACCGCCACGGCTAACAGCAATAATACCTGTCCACTGCTCAGCTGGTAGCAACTTTTCAGCTAGCTGACGGGTGTAAGTTTGCATGTTATCCCAAGTGATGATGAATTTATTACTCATAGATAAAGAACCTCTGGATCAACGATGTTAAATCGCCATAAATAGATAAAGCTTTATGAAATCTAAAACTTAAAGGAAAATTATTTTTGCTAGGAACAATGCTGAAATAACCCAAACACTGATATTTACATCACGTCCCTTACCACTCATAGCTTTAACCGCAGCATAAGTGATGAAACCAAGGCCGATACCTTCAGCGATAGAATAAGTTAAAGGCATCAACAAACAAACTACAACAACAGGTGCAGCTTCTGTTAGATCGCGCCAGTCAATTGCCACCAACCCCGACATCATTAAAATCGCGACGTAGAATAATGCGCCTGCCGTTGCGTAGGCAGGTACCATGCCAGCTAATGGAGCAAAAAATAGAGCGAGTAAGAATAATACACCAACCGTTACCGCAGTAAGACCGGTACGACCTCCGACTGCGACACCGGACACACTCTCGACAAAAGAAGTGGTATTCGATGTACCCAATAAGGCACCAACAGAGGTTGCTGTACTATCGGCAAGTAACGCGCGATTTAAGCGTGGCAACTTGCCATCCTCACCGATTAAGTTTGCTTTTGTAGCAACACCGACAAGCGTACCTGCGGTATCAAATAAATCGACAAATAAGAAAGCAAACACAATTGAAATCAGGCCAACTTCCATTGCACCCGAAAAATCTAATTGCATGAAAGTTGGTGCAATGCTTGGTGGCATTGACATAATGCCGCCATAAGTCACTTCACCAAATGCAATACTCACCCCTGTAACAATTAAGATTGCAATTAATACTGCGGCTTTAAAGCCACGGTGAACAAGCGCTATTGTTAGAAAGAAACCGAGTGCCGCCATTACAACAGGGAAACTGGTTAAATCGCCTACTTGTACTAACGTCGCAGGATTATCCACTACAATGCCTGAGCTCTGTAATGCAATGAAAGCAAGGAATAAACCAATACCTGCAGAAATCCCGGTTCGTAGCGCCAACGGTATGGAGTTAATGATCCATTCCCGTACTTTTAATAAACTTAATACAATAAAGCACAAGCCTGATAAGAAAACAGCGGCTAACGCGACTTGCCATGTATACCCCATGCCTAGCACAACGGTATAAGTAAAGAAGGCATTCAACCCCATGCCTGGTGCTTGTGCGACAGGATAGTTAGCAAAAAATCCCATCACAAAACAGCCGATCATTGCTGCTAAACAGGTCGCAACAAATACTGCACCTTTATCCATTCCCGTATTGGCTAGCATAGTAGGGTTTACAAAAATGATGTAAGCCATGGTCAGGAATGTCGTTAAGCCAGCAAGCAACTCCGTTCGCACATTCGTGCCGTGTTCCTTTAGTTTAAATAACTTCTCAAGCATGTTTCTCAGTTCCTTGGAGATTGACACGTTAGTATTAAGCAAAAGAAAACGTTTGCGTCTTCAATTCGAGCGCGATTATAAACATCAGATCTATCAATTTCCAGAAAATATCGAGTAAATGCACAAAACTAAGACTAATAAATTTAATTTTGTTTTTTTGACTTTTAAGAACAGATAATTAGCAATATAAAATCAATACATTAGCAAAAATATGCCAAATTAATATATTTCATCTATTTTATATTTATGAGATCTACAGCAATAAAACGTTTCTAAGGATCACATCACGATGTGTGCTAACTCGTTATGACGATTTAAAGGTAAAAAAAACGCCGCTTCAAAACGAAGCGGCGGCGAATGTTGCAAATAATCGATCACGATTATTTAGTATTCTCAAGTTAGGGGGTGAACAAGCTGTTCAGTTAACTAGTCAGCAACTAGATAACAAAATTCTTAGTAACCAAAGTAGTTAGGGTAAGTAAAGTTACCTGTATATACAGAGCGGTTATTCCAAAAGTGTGTAATTGAATCAAAAATTTTCATTTTAAATCACCTTATAAATAAGTAATCCAAATTAACCACATAAAAACTATGTGCTTAATCCTTGGAGGGTAAAGACCATCGTGGTCGCACTTATCTCGGTTCCATGGAGGCGATATCTCGGGTTCATCCTGAACGTGTACAGTGTTTTCTCATACCTTTATGAGACTGTCTAAATCATAACCATTACGTAATTTACTTTCAAGCATTTTTTTTAAGCTCGTCACACTTTTCACAAAAAAACATTGTTAAACAACTTTACGCGTAATTTATTTTCAATTTTGATCGGTTAAATGTGCATTTATGATCAAAAAAATAAATATAAGAAATAATAAACTCAATATATAAAAGTAAAGCACCGTTAAATACTAATTCATTATCGTATTCGTGGTTTAAGATTTTACTTTTTTCTCTACCTCCACCGTAGTCTGAATGATATGCTAAAAAAAATGCGATAGAGTAAATCGCTACTTATATATGTCATTTGGCGGCTAATAGCCTGACAAGTGCCACTGGACCAATATTCTATAAAGGTAGGCTTCCGTGTCTGAAATCAGTCAACTATCTCCTAAAGCTGTATGGCAATTTTTCGATCAAATTTGTTCGATCCCTCACCCTTCTAAATATGAAGAACAATTAGCACAATTCATTGTTGAATTTGCAAAAAAAGAAGGCTTAGACGTTTGCCGTGATGAAATCGGTAACGTGATCATTAAAAAGCCAGCAACAGCAGGCATGGAAAACCGTAAAGGTGTGGTACTTCAAGCGCACATCGACATGGTTCCACAAAAAAATGAAGAAACAGTACACGACTTCACAACCGATCCTATTCAACCTTTCATTGACGGCGAGTGGGTAACAGCAAAAGGCACAACATTAGGTGCTGATAACGGTATGGGTATGGCAAGTTGTCTTGCGGTACTGGCAGCTAAAGATATCGAACATGGCCCATTAGAAGTACTACTTACTATTGATGAAGAAGCAGGCATGACAGGCGCTTTTGGTCTTAAAGAAGGTTGGTTAGAAGGTGACATCCTACTAAACACTGACTCTGAGCAAGAAGGCGAAGTCTACATGGGTTGTGCTGGCGGTGTAGACGGCGCAATCACACTGGATATAAAGCGTGAAGCAACACCTGCTGATCACCAAGCAATTAAACTAGTCCTAAAGGGCTTAAAAGGCGGTCACTCTGGTTGTGACATTCATACTGGCCGTGGTAATGCAAACAAATTACTGGCTCGCTTTTTAGTCGGTCACGCAGACGAGCTAGGCTTACGTATTAACAACTTCACAGGTGGTAGCCTACGTAATGCAATTCCACGTGAAGCATCTGCGATTGTTACCCTACCAGCTAAACATGTTGATCAACTAAATTCATTATTTACTCATTACCAAGCGTTACTAAGTGCTGAGCTTGGTCATGTTGAAACTGATATCAATTTATTTACAGAGACGACTGAACTGCCAGCAGATGTGATGGTAATGTCAGATCAAACACGTCTAATCAATGTACTAAACGTCTGCCCTAACGGTGTTATCCGTATGAGTGATGACATTGAGGGCGTTGTTGAAACCTCTCTAAATATGGGTGTTATCACGACTGAAAACGATAAAGTGATCGTACTTTGCTTAGTACGCTCTTTAACTGACTCTGGTCGTAGCTATGTAGAAAGCATGCTTCAATCATTAGCAACCTTAGCAGGCGCACAATGTGAGTTTTCTGGTACATATCCGGGTTGGAAACCAGACGCCGATTCTGAAATCATGCACGTATTCCGTGACATGTACCAAGAGATGTATGGTAATAAACCCAACATCATGGTGATCCACGCAGGTCTTGAGTGCGGCTTATTTAAAGAACCGTACCCTGAAATGGACATGTTATCATTTGGTCCTACCATCAAGTTCCCACACTCACCTGATGAGAAAGTGAAAATTGATACTGTTCAAATGTTCTGGGATCAAATGATTGCAGTACTTAAAAATATTCCTGTTAAAAAATAAACTAACGGAATAACAAAAACGGGCTTAACGTGATCTCATGTTAAGCCCGTTTTTATATGTACTGTAATAAATGCGTTAACAGAGTAGATTCAGTTTTCATCTAATCAAAAACCAAAAGAAAGCTGTTGCGCTTTTAAACCAACCTCTAACCCAACACTTAAGCCTATTAGGCGTATCTCACGAGAATTTTGTCGGGTCATCGCTTCTTTTAATAAATCGATAAATTGCGCTTTATCTAATTTAGGGTAAATATGCTCAACCGTAGTTTGTTGAAAATCTGCAAATTTTAACTTTATACCTTGCTTGGCAATATCTAACTCAGGCCGTACTTTACGTAATCGTTGCTCAAGCTCAGGATATAACTGATCAACCACTTGCCAACATTGCTCAAAACTTGAAATATTTTGACTAAAAGTACGCTCTACCCCAACCGACTTTCGTTGTCGTTCAACAATCACTTCACGCTCATCAATACCATGTGCTCGAGACCATAATGATTGCCCAAATTTACCAAATTGCTGTAGCAATAAATGGCGATCATAATTTTGTACATCACGACCTACATACAGGCCTTTCTCATGAAGTTTTTGGATAGTTACCTTTCCTACCCCAGGTATTTTTTCTAATTTTAGTTCAGCAACAAAGCTATCTACATCTTCAGGTGTTACCACATATTGGCCATTAGGCTTATTCAGATCTGAAGCAACTTTGGCAATAAACTTCACCGGAGCCACACCTGCAGAAGCGGTGAGTTGTAACTCATCTTCAATTGCACGACGAATATCTTGAGCAATTAAAGTCGCAGAGCCATGAAGCATTTCGCAATCAGACACATCTAAATACGCTTCATCTAATGATAACGGTTCAATTTTATCGGTATAGCGTTCAAAGATAGCGCGTATTTGTTGGGATACTTCACGATAAACCTGCATTCTGCCTGGCACTAAGGTTAAGTGTGGGCATAATTTTAAAGCATGAGCCGTTGGCATTGCAGAATGAATACCATATTTACGGGCTAAGTAATTACAAGTACTGACGACGCCTCGCGTAGAGCGCCCACTGATCGCTATAGGGATATCGCGCAAAGCTGGATCGTCTCTCATCTCGACGGCAGCATAAAAGCAATCCATATCGACGTGGATAATTTTCCTTTGGCCTGCTATTTGTTTCGTTATATTCGCCACCAAAGCCACTCGTAGTTACTGTTTATACATACAGCCATTATAACGATGAATTACAATAGTTGGAAAATTAAAAATATTTATCTAAGAAGGAATACAAATTAAGTTTGATATTTCACCAACAAGATCACAAAAATAAAACCTAATAAAATATTTGATAATCAACCCATTACATCTAATGTTATATATATCAATATACACCTAATATATTATGCGTATTGCTAAAAGGAGTTAACTTTGCAACATCAAGTACTTGTTGTCGAAGATAGCCGCGCATTTCGTCACTATCTTGATGACCAATTGAAACAAGCTGGCTTCAAGGCTATTTTTGCCGAAAACCTATCACAAGCTAAAAAATTATTAGCCGACCCAGAACGTTATCTTTGTGCTGTACTCGATTATTGCCTTCCGGATGGTCAAGATGGTGAAATCATCGATCTCGTATTAGACCACAAGGTCAAATCGATCGTTTTAACTGCCCAATTTAATGAAACTATCCGCGAAAAAGTTCTTGCCAAAGGTGTTTTAGATTATTTACTTAAAGATAGTGCAGCTTCCGTTGCCTACCTTGTACCACTGTTACTTCGTCTAGAAGCTAACTTAGAGCATAAAGCACTCGTCGTTGATGATTCTGACATGGTACGAAATCATGTCAGTCATTTATTAGAAAAACAGAACCTCACTGTATATGAAGCCTCTGACGGTAATGAAGCGCTACAAATCATTGACGATAATCCAGATATAAGCTTAGTTATTACCGATAACGATATGCCAGAAAAAGACGGCATTACCATGACCCGTGAAATCAGACGAGAATACAGCAGAAATGAAATGGCGGTGTTGGGTTTATCTGGTAGTGACGACAGCACGATGACGGCGCAGTTTCTAAAAGCAGGTGCCAACGATTTTCTCTATAAACCCTTTAATCAAGAAGAGTTTAACTGCCGAATTCATCATATTCTAAATATGAAAGATACCTCAGATAAGTTGTATCGTATGGCAAACCAAGATGCATTAACAGGGCTTTGGAATCGTCGTTACTTCTTCACTCATAACTGCTGTCAAACTGAAAATGAATCGTTAAATATAGCGATGATTGATATCGATTTTTTCAAAAAAGTAAATGATACATATGGTCATGATGGTGGCGATGCCGTGCTCATTAGTATCAGTAAAATCATTGATGCTCATTTTCCAGAATCGATTGTTGCTCGCTTTGGCGGAGAAGAGTTCTGCATTCAGCATTGCGGTCATTTCCCCAGCTTCTTATCAACCTTGGATCTGATTCGAAAGCGCATTGAATCAATTACTATCCC
This sequence comes from Photobacterium angustum, assembly GCF_002954615.1. Lineage (NCBI taxonomy): Bacteria > Pseudomonadati > Pseudomonadota > Gammaproteobacteria > Vibrionales > Vibrionaceae > Photobacterium > Photobacterium angustum. The sequence continues at coordinate 2,097,503 of NZ_MSCJ01000001.1, forward strand.
CTACCTAGATCAACAAATCAGCATTACCATTAGTATTGGTGCAACAACCGGTTTAGAGTCATTAGAGAATTTAATAAAACAAGCAGATGATAATCTCTACGCCGCGAAACAAAATGGTCGGAATAAATTAGTTAGCGATTAAAAATAAAAAAGCCTGAGTTAACTCAGGCTTTTCTTTCATCATTCTTGCTCAAAGACAGTTAGATAATTTGATTCTTTTTCCACTCAGCTGCACGAGCAGCACGGGCTTCACGCTTTTTACGCGCATCACACGGCTCAGGGCAATCACATTCTTTTGCAATACCAATACCGTCTAATCCTCCACAACTGCCACTCACGGTTTTACGCTGGAAGATATAGCCAACTGCCATTGCGACAATCACTAATAAGAAAACAGAAAATGTGACTAAGTAAATAACCATGACTACCTCATTTATTTTTTAACAACGTATTGCTCAAACGTATCTGACTTATATTCAACGAAGCCATCTTTGGTCTTTACAATCAACATTACAGGTAACTTCTCTTTATTAGCTAATGCAATAGACTCTTCTTCCCCCATAACAGAAAAAGTCGTCGCGTATGCATCTGCCGTCATGCAAGATGGTGCAATAACTGTAACCGACACAACATGGTTAGCAATTGGCTTACCGGTTTGAGGATTGATCAAGTGAGAATAACGCACTCCATCTTCTTCAAAGTAATTACGATAATCACCCGATGTCGCTATTGCCATATCGCCAGCTTGAATTATATCTTGTACCGCACGCTCACTTGCAACAGGTTTTTCAATCGCAATACGCCATGGCACATCAGAACGGTTCTTTCCTTGTAAGCGAACTTCACCGCCGACATCAACCATGAAATCTTTAACATGCAGATCATCTTTTAAATAATCAGCAACGACATCAACACCATACCCTTTTGCGATAGATGAAAGGTCAACATACAGGTTAGGCAGATCTTTCACTAATTTATTACCCGATAATACCGCTAAATGTTGATAACCAATTTCAGCTTTTCGAGTCGCAATCTCTTTATCTGTAGGGGTAGATTCTGGGCGAGCTTCAGGACCAAAACTCCACAAGTTTACCAATGGACCCACCGTCACATCATAAGCCCCATTACTTAGCTTAGAAATACGTAATGCTTCAGAAATTACTTTTGCAGTTGCCGCAGAAACCTCAAAAGGTTGAGAAGATTGTTGCTGGTTAAATTGGCTTAATTCAGAATCAGGACGATAAGTCGACATTTGATCATTAACAAGCTCTAAACGCTTATCAATTTCTTTTTGGATAACTTCTGGGCTTGGTAATCCCTCTTGCTTAATGAGTTTTACTGAATAGTAAGTCCCCATTGTTTGCCCATTAATATCAATCTGTTGACGACTATCACCACAGCCAGTCAACAACATTAACGTTGATAACACCAACGTACTACACAGCAGGAAACGCTTCACTTCATACTCCATCGTTCATGTTGTTTTTTAGTCTGATCACTTAATCACTATTGATAAATAACCACAATAAAAAATAGGTTTATAAAAGATTAATAAGAAAAAAGGCTGACCATTAACTGGCCAGCCAATTTAATTGTGATAGAAGGGCTATTGATTAGCCACCGAAATCATCAAGTAGGATGTTTTCATCTTCTACACCAAGATCTTTAAGCATGCTGATAACAGCCGCGTTCATCATTGGTGGACCACACATGTAGTATTCACAGTCTTCAGGTGCTTCGTGATCACGTAAGTAGTTTTCGTAAAGCACGTTATGAATGAAGCCAGTGTAACCATCCCAGTTATCTTCTGGTTGTGGATCAGACAATGCACAGTGCCATACGAAGTTATCGTTTTCAGCAGCAAGCATATCGAAATCTTCAACGTAGAACATTTCGCGCTTAGAACGTGCACCGTACCAGTAAGACATCTTACGCTTAGAGTGTAGACGCTTAAGTTGGTCAAAGATGTGAGAACGCATTGGAGCCATACCAGCACCACCGCCCACAAATACCATCTCATTGTCAGTATCTTTTGCGAAGAACTCACCAAATGGACCTGAAATCGTACACTTGTCACCTTCTTTAAGTGACCAAATGAATGATGACATTTGACCTGGAGCAACATCTGGATTATTAGGCGGCGGCGTAGCAATACGCACGTTTAGCATAATAATACCGAACTCTTCAGGGTAGTTCGCCATTGAGTAAGCACGGATGATATCTTCATCAACCTTAGACTCGTAACGGAATAGGTTAAACTTATCCCAGTCTTCACGGTACTCTTCTGGAACATCAAAGTCAGAGTACTTAATGTGGTGAGCAGGTGCTTCAATCTGGATGTAACCACCAGCACGGAAAGGTACTGATTCGCCATCTGGAATTTGTAGCTTAAGCTCTTTGATGAAGGTCGCTTTGTTATCGTTAGAGATAACAGAACATTCCCACTTCTTCACACCAAAAATTTCTTCAGGTAATTCGATGTCCATATCAGACTTCACGTTTACCTGACACGCAAGACGCTCGCCTTCACGTGCTTCACCTTTGGTGATGTGATCTAATTCTGTTGGCAGAATATCGCCGCCGCCAGATTTAACTTTTACACGACACTGACCACAAGAGCCACCGCCACCACATGCTGATGATACGAAGATACCGTTACCCGCTAGAGCACTTAGTAGCTTGCCACCTGCACCTGTGGTGATCGCTTTCTCTGGATCGCCGTTTACTGAAATAGTGATGTCACCTGTTGGTACTAGCTTAGATTTAGCAAATAGAATTACTAAAACTAGAGCCAGGATAATCAAGGTGAACATGACTACGCCAAGAAGAATAATATCCATTGATATTCCTTACTTATCCTGATTACAGCTGTACGCCAGAGAAAGACATGAAGCCTAACGCCATCAAACCTACGGTGATAAAGGTAATACCTAGACCACGAAGACCTGCCGGTACATCTGAATATTTCATCTTTTCACGAATACCTGCAAGTGCAACAATTGCTAGCATCCAACCCGTACCCGAGCCGAAGCCGTATACGATAGATTCTACAAAGTTGTAATCACGCTGTACCATGAACGATACACCACCGAAGATTGCACAGTTAACTGTGATCAACGGAAGGAAAATACCTAGTGCGTTATATAGCGGCGGGAAGAAGCGATCTAGAATCATTTCTAGGATCTGTACTAACGCTGCGATAACACCGATGAAAGTAATAAAGTTCAGGAAGCTAAGGTCAACACCTTGAACTAATGCACCATCTTTCAATAAGTAAGTGTAAACAAGGTTGTTTACAGGTACTGCAATCGTAAGTACTACGATTACTGCAACACCCAGACCAAACGAGGTCTTAACTTTCTTAGATACCGCAAGGAATGTACACATACCTAAGAAGAAGGATAATGCCATGTTCTCGATAAAAATCGAACGAACTAATAGGCTAAGATAATGTTCCATGTTCCCCTTACTCCTTCGCTTCTACTTGTTCTGGACGGAAAGTACGAATCACCCAGATCATGAAACCAATTAGGAAGAAAGCAGACGGAGCTAACAGCATTAGACCGTTAGGCTGGTACCAACCACCGTCAGACGTTAGTGGTAATACTTGCATACCGAATAGCTTGCCAGAACCTAGTAGTTCACGGAAGAAAGCAACTGTAATCAGAACAAAACCATAACCTAAACCGTTACCAATACCATCTAAGAAAGATGGAAGTGGTGCTGATTTCATTGCGTATGCTTCTGCACGACCCATTACGATACAGTTAGTAATGATAAGACCAACGAATACAGATAGCTGCTTAGAGATATCGTATAGGTACGCTTTTAGTACCTGATCTACCACGATTACTAGTGATGCGATAATTGCCATCTGAGCAATGATACGCACGCTGTTAGGGATTTGATTACGTACAAGTGAAACAAATAAGTTAGAGAATGCAGTTACTACTGTTACTGCGATTGTCATAACAAATGCTGTTTCTAACTTAGTTGTTACCGCTAGCGCCGAACATACACCAAGGATCTGAAGGGCGATTGGGTTATTACTAATAAAAGGTCCAAATAGGATCTTTTTCATTTCTTTAGCATCAGCCATTATTCAGATCTCCTGCACGTAGCTTAGCAAGGTAAGGACCGAAGCCTTGAGCACCAAACCAGAAGTCGAAGGTGTGCTGTACACCATTACTTGTTAATGTTGCACCAGAAAGACCGTCAACACCATGTTCGCTACCCGCTGGCGCGCCACCTTTAACAATCTTAATTGCAGGCTTGAAGTTCATGTCGTACAACTTCTTACCAACAAATTGGTCACGCCAAGTTGGGTTTTCAACTTCACCACCCAGTCCCGGAGTTTCAGCTTGATCGTAGTAAGTGATACCGTCAACAGTGTTACCGTCCATACCAACAGCAACAAAAGCGTACATCATTGACCATAGACCGTTACCGTGGATAGGTAAGATTACTTTGGTTGTTTGACCTGCAGCATCTTTTACAAGATATACAGTCGCAACGTTAGCACGACGAATGATCTTCGCTAAATCTTCGCTCGCTGGAAGCTTAGTAGATTCAGTTGGATCTTTCGCAGCCGCACGCTGGTCGTATTGTGCCGCAGTTTGACCATCAACTTCAGAAACATAAGTACCGGTTTTAATGTTAACAAGCTTAGGCTCGATGAACTTACCGTATGTTTCTTTAACGTTTGTTGTTGGTGTTAGCAAACCTGCAACAGAAAGAATATTACGTTGTACGTCAAGTACCGCATTTTCTTCTTGCTTAGGGCGTAATGAAACAGCTGCTACTGATACGATGATTGAACACACTAGGCTCAATACAACAACAAAAAGCAGCGTTCTTTTCATGCTATCTTTATTACTTGCCATGGCGAGCCAGTCTCCGTTTGATATTGCCTTGAACAACTAGGTTGTCAAATAGAGGTGCAAATAAGTTAGCGAATAGGATCGCTAGCATCATGCCTTCTGGGTACGCTGGGTTAACAACACGAACCATCACAGCCATTGCACCGATCAATGCGCCATACCACCATTTTGCTTTGTTGGTAAACGCTGCAGAAACAGGATCAGTTGCCATGAACATCATACCGAATGCAAAACCACCTAGTACTAGGTGCCACTGCCAAGGCATGCTGAACATTGGGTTCGTATCAGAACCAATGATATTAAATAGCGTTGCTGCTGCAATCATACCGATCATCGTACCGGCAATAATACGCCATGAAGCAATACCCATAACAACGATGAATGCACCACCGATAAGGATAGCTAGTGTTGATACTTCACCAATAGAACCTGGGATATGACCGATGAACGCGTCCATCCAAGTAATTGTTTGACCAGTGATAGTGTTAACAACACCTGCTTCACCACCTTGAGCCCACTGACTTAGCGGAGTCGCACCAGAGAAACCATCCGCCGCAGTCCAAACTAGATCACCAGAGATCTGAGCTGGGTATGCGAAGAATAGGAACGCACGACCTGCAAGTGCAGGGTTAAGGAAGTTACGACCAGTGCCACCAAAAATTTCTTTTGCGACTACAACACCAAAGGTAATACCTAGTGCTGCCTGCCAAAGCGGTAATGTAGGTGGAACGATCAAGGCGAAAAGAATAGAAGTTACAAAGAAACCTTCGTTAACTTCATGCTTACGCACCATACAGAACAACACTTCCCAGAAACCACCCACAGCAAATACTACTGCGTAGATAGGTAGGAAATAGGTTGCACCAAGCAGCATCTTACTGCCCCAACCTGCATCAACGGATAATGTTCCGCCTAGCATTTGAGTAAACCAGTAATGCCAATCTGCAGCAATAATTGCTGTTAGCTTGTCTGCTGTGTATAGGTGATTAAGGCCAGCAATAGCTTGATCACCGACGTTGTACATACCCCAGAACATTGCTGGGAAGACCGCAAGCCAAACCATGATCATCAGGCGCTTAAGGTCGATGCTGTCACGAACGTGTGCAGAAGTACGCGTTACTTGACCTGGTGTGTACATGATAGTTGCAAACGCTTCATATAGCGCAAACCAACGTTCATGCTTACCACCTGGTTCAAAGTGATGTTCAATATCTTCGAGGAAATTCTTGAGACCCATGAATTACCCTTCCTTCTCAATTTTGTCCAAGCACTCACGTAGCAAAGGACCAAACTCATACTTACCAGGGCAAACAAATGTACATAGTGCTAGATCTTCTTCATCTAGTTCTAATGCACCAAGTTGTTGCGCGCTGTCTGAATCACCAGCACATAGATCACGAAGCAGTAATGTCGGCTCGATATCTAGTGGCATTACTTTTTCGTAATTACCGATAGGTACCATTGAACGCTCAGAACCATTCGTTGTTGTTGTCATGTTGAACAACTGACCAGGGAAGAACTGGCTTAAGAATGTGCGAGTTACAGAAAATTTGTTTTTACCAGGTACAATCCAGCCCATGAATTCTTTTTCATAGCCTTCACGTAACGCTGACACTTGTAGGTGATAGCGACCTAGGTATGCATGTGGACCTTCTGCTTTCAAGCCGTTAAGCACTGAACCAGAAAGAACACGTAGTTGACCTGGCATCATTTCTGAATCAGTCAGTTGCTCAAGAGAAGCACCAATGCGAGTACGCACTAGACGCGGCTTATTAACAACAGGGCCTGCAAGAGAAACAACGCGATCTGTGTATAGCTCACCTGTTAGGAATAACTTACCGAACGCAATAACGTCTTGGTAATTAATACCCCAAGCAATGTGATTTGCATCTGCACCATAAAGCATGTGAATGTGCGTACCAACAAGACCCGCAGGGTGCGGACCGTTAAATACGTGCTCTTCAACATTTGCTTCAGATGAACGCGGAAGACTAGCACCAGACTTACAAACGAAAACTTTACCGCTAGTTAGACGAGAAAGAACCGTCAAACCTGCAATGAAAGCATCACTTTGTTCATTGATGATAACTTCTGGATTCGCAGCCAATGGATTGGTATCCATAGCCGTCACAAAAATAGCTTGAGACTCAGAACCAACAGCTGGAACTTTGCTAAATGGACGCGTACGAAGCGCAGTCCACATACCTGACTCAACCAATTGATCGACAACAACTGCACGATCTAGTTGAGCAAGTTGAGCTGACTCATACTTGTTAAATGTGATTTGCTCATCGCCTTCGACATCAATTACTACAGATTGAAGAACGCGTTTAGCACCACGGTTAATTTCCGCTACCTTGCCACTAGCTGGAGCAGTGAACTTAACGCCAGGATTCTTTTTATCTTCAAAAAGAATCTGACCTTTTTTCACTACATCCCCTACGCGAGCATGCATTGTAGGACGCATACCAACATATTCTTCGCCAAGCAAGGCGACTTTAGAGATGGCATTACCATCATGTATCGCCTGGGTAGGAGTCCCTGAAATTGGGATATCCAAACCCTTTTTTATTGTAATCATACGCACTTGCACTACATTAAAGGGAAAAAAGAATTTTCTATTGCGCAATTAAGACACGACTTTTCATAGTTCGAAATCGGTCTACAAGTGAATTTCACTCGCAAAGAACCAATACCGCAACATCTAGTTAACCACATCACCACAATCATTATCGGCGAGTAGTTTTTCAAGGCGGCGATTCTACCATTAACCGCGTTGTTTTTTCTATGCCAATACACGCGATTCCGACTGAAAACCAAGCAAAAATTGGAGTGCAATAGTTCAACAACTCAATAAGTTTGACAAAGCGCACATTTATTAAAAATAACACCATTCGACCTTGCATTTTTTTTAAGGTCAGATTTTAACAAAAATGTCATTATCACTTTTATTGAGATAATCAAATTAATACATAAGGTTAACAAATGAGTGTTATTTAAATCATCAGCCATAAATACGATTAAACACTGACCGTACCGCTAATTTTTAACAAATTTATATGCTGTTTATGGATTTGCACTCAGTTTTATATTACCGACAAATAATAAAAAAGGCCGTTATAACAACGACCTTTTATTTAATTTATTTCAGTAATTATCCAATTTGTGAGCCACCACGACAAGATGGTGATGCAGGTGCTGCCATTAACTCAGACCACTCTGATTCAGTATAAGTGTGAATCGCTAAAGCATGAATATCATTTGCCAATTCATCGGCCAATACGCTATTAATAGCGCGGTGTCTTGCGATTAAACGCTGATCATCAAATTGAGCACTCACAACGACAACTTTAAAGTGACTCTCAGAGCCTGGGGGAACATTATGCATATAACTTTCATTAAGCACTTCTAAATGCTTTGGTGCAAACGCATCATGAAGTTTATGTTCGATACGTTGTTGAATCATATTTACCTCCGCTCGCAATATCGCGACTTATTGCCATACCTTCTCGACTTTATTGTTATTTTAATGTCGTATTTCCTTTGCACTCGCGTGGTGTTCTGCGAAAATAGCCGACTATTTTGTAAACATACCTGAAAGTTATCCGCAATGAAACCAGAGCTAACCTTACACCAACGCACTCTATCGCTAACTCGTTTTCCAGTAAGGAAAAATGAAACTCTGCAAGCATGGGATGCTGGCGATGAGTACCTGATCAATTATTGCCAAGATCTGGAACTCGACCCTGAACGTCCAATTCTTATCATGAACGATAGCTTTGGCGCATTAAGTTGCTGGTTTTCAAATCAAGCACCTGTAACAAGTGTGACGGATTCTTTTGTCTCTAAACAGGCATTTATTGCTAACTTAGAAAACAACCAATTACCAACGATTAATATTGTTGATTGTCTTTCAAAATTGCCTAACAACCCTCAGTTAGTTTTGTTAAAGCAGCCTAAAAACAATCGGTTATTAAGCTGGCAATTACAACAATTATGTCACTTACTTCCTGCTGATTGCACCATTATTGCGGCAGGTAAAGTAAAAGAGATTCATTCTTCTACCTTAAAGCTATTTGAAAAGTTTTTAGGTGAGACCAAAACATCACTAGCCGTTAAAAAAGCACGATTAATATTTTGTAAAACCAATCCTAACTTAGCAAAGCCCCTACCCCGCCCTACACAATGGGATGTGCCTGAGCATAAGTTAACAATCACTAACCACGCCAACGTATTTTCTAGTGATAGCTTAGATATTGGTGGTCGTTTACTGTTAGATTTCATTCCACAAGACCAGAAGTATATAGATATTATTGATCTTGGTTGTGGTAATGGGGTGATAGGTATTAAAGCTGCACAATTAAACCCACAAGCTAACGTTGTTTGTGTCGATGAAAGTTTCATGGCGACTGCATCATGCCGTGAAAATGCAGATTTAAACTTAGAAAATCCTAAACAATTACAAGTAGTAACAGCTAACTGCTTAGATAACTTCCCACTTGATAGCGCTGACTTAGTCTTATGTAATCCTCCTTTCCATCAGCAAAATACCGTTACTGATCATATTGCTTGGCAAATGTTCTGCGATGCACAACGAGTATTGCGTCAAGGTGGCGATCTGATCGTGATCGGGAATAGGCAATTGGGTTACCATGAAAAGCTAAAACGTGTCTTTGGTAATGTAAAACTTATCGGCCAAAGTAATAAATTTGTGGTTTTGCAATCGTCAAAATAATCTAACGTGTTTATGACGTTAATTTATTGCTTGTGATATTTAATACAACATTGATTTTTCGTTTATATTTAAACAACGAATACAAGGAAATGGAGAGCATGAAAAAATATATTGTGATTGCCGCAGCATTATTACTAAGCGCATGTGCAAGCCGTCCTGCGCAACCACCACTCGCTTTAACATTAACGCCAGTTTTAGCACAGCAAGCAACATCACAGCTTGCAGTACAACTATCAAGCAAAGATGATCGTAATCATAACTATATCGCCATCATTGATAGTGGTGCGACCAATGTTGAAGAGTTTCAACCTGAAGGTAATATTGCATCAACCTTTCAAGCAGCATTAACAAAACAATTTGCCAGTGAAGGGATTACTGTAAACACTGCTTCAACGTCAAATATTGCTATAAATATTCAGCAAGCCTTAGTCAACGTGACCCAAGGCCTAGTTAAACATGATATTAATAGCCAACTTCAAATTGAACTCGTTGTAACGACACCAAAAGGTACTTTTAGTAAAAAATATTCTGCTCGTACTACCAAGCAGGCACCTTTTAAAGTGACGCGCGAAGAAATCGCACAAAGCTTAGAGAAAATGATGAATTCAGTGCTTAAAGAGATCGCCAAAGACGGCGAATTGCATCAATACTTAACGGAGAATGTTTAATGTCACGTTTTTTACTTGCGCTATGCTTACTTATCGCTTTACCTGTCAGTGCTGCAACACAGGTATTAGTGACAACAAATTTAGGGGATTTTACTATTCAGCTAAATGAAGAAAAAGCCCCGATTAGTAGTAAAAACTTCTTACGCTATGTTGAAGAAGGCAACTACAACGGAACGATTTTCCATCGTGTTATCCCAGGCTTTATGGCTCAAGGCGGTGGTTTTGATAAAGACATGGTAAAACGTCCAACTCATGCTCAGATTAAAAACGAAGCAAGTAATGGATTGAAAAACGATACCGCGACTGTTGCAATGGCACGTACGCAAAATCCAAATTCTGCGACTAACCAATTCTTTATTAACTATAAAGACAATGCATTTTTAAATGCCGCAGGTAATAACCCAGGTTATGCGGTATTTGGTAAAGTGGTTAAAGGTTTTTCTGTTGTACAAGATATGGCAAAAATTCCAACAGGTTCAAATCGTGCAACGGGCATGCAAGATGTACCTCAGCAGCCTATAATCATTGAATCAATGAAAGTTATTAAATAAATTGATTACGTCACCTGTGCGCAATCAAGTACAGGTGACGTATATGATCACACCTATCTATCAACCGTCTGTTTCTCATCGTCAAAACAAACGAATTCAGCAGTTTATTTTTGATCAAGCCCCTTCTTTTGCGGTGTCTACTATTGCAACTATTGAGGGTGATGTTCCTTTTTATCATCTAAAAAATGATGCCCATGAATGTCTTGCTCAGTGGTGGGACATGAATATCGCTGATAAAGACCCAATCGATGATTATGAAGCCGCTTTTTGGCTATTACTTCAATATGTTGTACAACTCGAAGATTACCAATTGCTAGGCAACATTTATATTCAACAAAAAATCACCAATCACGCTTATTACTTGCTCAATCTTGCCCCTTGTCCTGAACTAACACAGATCCAGCGTCCTTAAATAATTACCCTCAAATATCAACCAACTTTTACGGTTTATGAATTAACAGCACAAGTTGTTGTCGAATTGATAATGAAGCAATGCACACTGAGCTTATTGCTGCTAAGATCTGATTTATAAAGAAAAATAACAGTTTTATACTTTGCTAAGTATCAAGTGTCGATACTTGTGTTACGAGGAAAATATGGACAAAGCCATACAACAAAATAATACCACCGGTTGGCGTGTGTATTTAAACCCCAAAGCACTGATCATGTTCGCGCTAGGGTTCTCCTCCGGCTTACCTATTTTATTAGTCTTTGGCACCCTTTCATTCTGGTTACGAGAAGCAGATGTTAGCCGAACCAGTATCGGTTTTTTCAGTTGGGTAGCCCTTGCTTATGGCTTCAAATGGGCATGGTCACCACTTGTTGACCGTTTTCCTTTACCCATTTTTTCTCGATTATTTGGTCGACGTCGTGGCTGGATGTTATTTTCGCAGCTGATCATTATTTTATCGCTATGTGGCATGGCGACCAGCAACCCACAAACAGATCTTCTTCAATTTGCCTTATTTGCGATTGTTGTCGCCTTTGCTTCTGCGACACAAGATATCGTCATTGATGCATTTCGTATTGAGCTTGCTACCGTGCGTTTACAAGCCGCATTATCTGCAACCTATATGGCAGGCTATCGATTAGCGATGATCATGGCAGGTGCTGGCGCACTGGCTTTTGCTGCGTGGTTTGGCTCTGATAGTGGTTATGATCCTGCAGGCTGGAAAGCCGCTTACTTTATCATGGCTGGTATGATGTCAATTGGCGTGATCACCACCCTATTTGTTAAAGAGCCAAAGATCGACAGCTCATCAATTCAAAAGATCGAACATGACTACCAACAAAAATTACAGCAAAAAGGGATAGGTAAAAAACAAGCAAGACTCGCTGCGTGGTTTTATACCGCTGTCGTCATGCCTTTCCAAGACTTCTTTCAGCGCTATGGTAAAAACGCACTACTGATCTTATTACTCATTAGTTGTTATCGCATTTCTGATGTGGTGATGGGCGTAATGTCTAATGCGTTTTATGTTGACATGGGCTTTACTAAAAATGAAGTCGCGTCTATATCAAAAGTCTTTGGGGTGATCATGACCTTAGTGGGCGCTGGTTTAGGCGGTATTCTTGTCAGTAAATTTGGCACCTTACGTATTCTTGCCTTAGGCGCTTTATTATCCGCAATTACCAATCTGTTGTTTATGGTATTTACCTATATTGGTAATAACCTCGAGATGTTAACTTTAGTCATTTCAGCTGATAATTTAGGTGCAGGTATTGCAACCGCTGCTTTCATCACCTTTATGTCTAGCCTAACCAATGTGGCTTTCTCTGCAACCCAGTACGCATTATTTAGCTCTATTATGCTACTTTTCCCGAAATTTATTGCGGGATTCTCTGGCGTTTATGTCGACCATTTCGGCTATAACATCTTTTTCCTCACCACCGCATTGATAGGTATTCCAGTATTATTTTTAATCAAACTCGTTGCTAAGAATGATGCTTTAACCCTTCCAGCAACAACTGATACGTTGGAAGAGAAATAATCTCGCCTATAATAAGTAAGGTTTCTGTTGAAAACAGAAGCCTTAACTTACCTCTTCCATGTAAATTACAAATTTTTGCCACCCAAAAAATCGCCTCAGAGTATTAAAGTCAAAAAAAGTTCATTTAAATCGCAAAATAAATTCAGATTCATCACGTTTTTAATGTAAATGTAATCGATTTCACCCGATCTAGATCACAAAAGGCAAAGGTTTGCGCAAACGTTACATTCCCAAACGCGACGTAAAGCACTAGAATCAGCGCCAGAAAAACGGGGCGGCCAAAATCCCGATCTATAGACCATCATAGCGAGATAAAAACATGCGCAAATCACTAGTAGCATTAAGCGTTTTAGCAGCAACAGCTTTACCTTCATTAGCAAATGCAGCCGACTACTCTGATGACATCCACAAAAACGATTACAAGTGGATGCAATTTAATCTGATGTACGCGTACAAAGAACTACCTCGCTCAAATGATGCGCATACTGGTCATGACTATCTTGAGATGGAATTTGGTGGTCGCTCGGGAATTTTTGATTTGTATGGCTATGTTGATGTATTCAACTTAACTAACTCTGATAGCCAAGATAAATCAGGTTCTGATGACAAAATGTTCATGAAATTTGCTCCGCGTATCTCTCTAGATGCTCTAACAGGCAAAGATCTTTCATTTGGTCCAGTTCAAGAAGTTTATGTTGCTACTCTGATGAACTGGAGCGGTAATACAGGCCCAAACAGTGTGAATAACTACTTCGTTGGTCTTGGCTCAGATATTAATGTTCCATGGTTTGGTAAAGTAGGCTTCAACGTATACTCTCTATACGACATGAATAAGAAAGACTGGAACGGTTACCAAGTGTCGACTAACTGGTTTAAACCTTTCTACACATTTGCAAACGGTAGCTTCCTGTCTTACCAAGGTTACATTGATTACCAATTTGGTATGAAAGATAAGTATGCATCAGCAAGTAATGGTGGTGCTATGTTTAACGGCCTTTACTGGCACTCAGAGCGTTTTGCTGTTGGTTACGGCCTTAAAGCTTACCATAACGTATATGGCATCAAAGATTCAGATGCATTTAAATCATCTGGTGTTGCTCAATACTTCAGTCTTTCATACAAGTTCTAATCTTACTTGTAAAAGATATAAAAGGCGCTTTCATAGCGCCTTTTTTGATCCTGTGATTTACCAACAATGTTACTATCTATCAAAAGATAGCGAATAATGGATTTAAACGTGAAAATCACAGTATTAGGCGCAGGAGCCATAGGTTCTCTTTGGGCTGTTGCATTAAAACAGCAACAACATGATGTCCAAGTTTGGACTCGCTCTCCTGACTCAGAATATTCGGTTAATTACCAAGATCTGAATGGTAATACCCACCCTCTTCTCTTTACTGCTAATAGCGTTGAGCATCTATCACAAAGTGACTTACTGCTTGTTACTGTTAAATCCTTTCAGGTGGAAGTCGCATTAGCGCCAATCATTAAACAGATCCCTGATTCTTGCCTTATCGTGATCATGCACAACGGCATAGGTAGTCATGAAGCAGTTAAAACCCTCTTTCCTAATCACTGTGTTTTTTATGCTACGACATCACAGGCGGCCTTAAAAGCTGACGAAAAATTACAACACACAGGCAATGGGCAAACATTTATTGGATCATTATCATCTACTCAGTCTGGCTATAACGTTCTTAGCGAAGTGTTTAATCAAGCGTTATCACCGTGCTATTGGCAAGAGGACATCATGGAGCCATTATGGAAGAAACTCGCCATTAATTGTGCAATTAATCCATTAACAGCCATTCATCAATGTACTAATGGTGAGCTTGCTAATGAAGACTATCAAGCCCAATTAATCCAAATTTGTAATGAAGTTACGCTCGTTATGCGAGCAGAAGGCTACAAAGTAAAGAATGGTGAGCTTTATCAACAAGTACTAACGGTAATAAATGCAACCGCTGATAATTATTCCTCGATGAATAGAGATGTTTTTTATCAGCGCCAAACAGAAATCGACTATATTACTGGCTATCTTATTCACCGAGCGAAAAAATTCGATATTGCTGTGCCTGTGAATACCCAGTTATGGCAAACCATTACATCTATGGAGTCCTCATATCATGCTTGAACCAATAACGACTGCTCCTCGCGTTGCTGTTTGCCTTGCTCCTGGCAGCGAAGAAATGGAAGCTATTAACACGATTGCGATTTTAAAGCGGGCTGGATTTGAAGTAACGATTACAAGTACCGCAGAAGATGGCGCACTAATTTTAGAAGGATCTCGCGGGATCAAACTCGTAGCAGATGTGCCTTTAATCAATGTTGCCGATGAACCATTTGATTGCGTGGTATTACCCGGCGGTTTACAAGGCGCGGAACATTTTCGTGATAGTCCACTGGTCGTTGAATTTGTAAAGCAGCATCATTACGACGGCAAACTGATCGCCGCGATCTGTGCAACACCTGCGGTAATGTTTATTTCACATCAATTGTTTCCACATTCAATCATGACGTGCCATCCTGCTTTTCAAAATCAGATCCCCACACACCAATTACGCGTTAAGCGTGTAGTGTATGATAAGAATACACGTCTATTAACCAGTCAAGGTCCCGGAACTGCACAAGAGTTTGCGCTAGAAATAGTGACACAACTAGAAAATAAAGCCAAAGCGGCTGAAGTTGCAGAGCCTATGGTTGTATGGCCGAATATGCATTATGACGTACTACCACGTACTTAATCTGTTAAGGTTTAGTAATGTAAACTCGCCAGATAACAAAAAGCCTCGCAATTGCGAGGCTTCTTTTATTTAGACAAAGCGATAGCGATTATAAAGGACGGTAAACTTTTACGTTCTCGAAACCATTCTCTTTTAAGTACAGCGCTTGTAGGCGGCTCATCACACCACGATCACAGTACAGAAGGTATGTCTTATCCTGCGGTAAGTCACCAAACTGCGTTGCTAGCTTATAGAAAGGTAAGTGCTTAACTTCGATACCTTCAAGCTCTAATGGACTTTCATCTTCTTCATCTGGGCTACGAATATCAAGTACAATTGCGTCACCTGCTACCTGCTCAACTAATTCAACTTCAGGGGCTTGTTCTTGGCTTTGTTTTTCGATGTCACGAATATCCATCACACGCGCCTCATCAACAACACGATCAAGAATAGAGAAATCAAATTTATCTTCTTCAATTTCAAGCTTTGCTTTGACCGCTTTCACTGTTGGGCTCTTAGAAATCACGCCACAGAACTCAGGCATAGTTTTCGCAAAGTCTTCAGTACCGATTTCACGTGCAACATTGATGATGTCTTCTTTATCCCAGTTAATCAGTGGGCGAAGAATTAGGCTATCTGTTACGCCGTCAATATGACGAAGGTTAGTTAATGTTTGGCTTGAAACCTGACCTAGCGCTTCACCCGTTACCAATGCTTCGATACCGAATTTATCAGCAACTTTACCCGCAGCACGCATAAACATACGCTTAAGGATAACGCCCATCTGACCATCGTCGACTTTCTCTAAAATCTCACCAACAACAGGTTCAAAATCAATCGCGATAAATTTAACTTTTGCTGAAGAACCAAACTTGTTCCAAATATAATGCGCAACCTGCTTAACACCGATCTCGTGTGCAGGACCACCTAAATTAAAGAAACAGTAATGGACTTTACTACCGCGTTTGATATGCAAGTAGCTTGAAACACCAGAATCAAAACCACCAGAAATTAAACTTAATACATCTTCTTGTGTACCTAGCGGGAAACCACCTAAACCTTTATGGCGGAATAATACAAGGTTCAATAGATTATGTTCAATTTCAATATTAACTGTCACTTCAGGCTTTTTCAGTCTTACTTTTGCAGACTCGATAGCTTGATTAAGACCACCACCGACATAGCGCTCAGCTTCAATTGAAGTAAAATCGTGCTTACCAACACGCTTAGCACGGACACAGAACGTTTTACCTTCCAGCTCTGGGCCAACAAGTGCTAAAGTTTGTTCATAAACATCATGAAGATCAGTAAATTCCGTTTGCTGTACTTCAAGGGTATGGTGAATACCAGGCGTCTGCGTCAGAGTCGCTAAAATCATATCGCGCTTTGACTCATCAGGTTCATTAATTTCCAATGAAAAACGGCGGTTATAAACGCTAACAGACTCTGACTGGCGCTTTAAGATGATGCGTAAATTAGACTCAAGAATTTTGATAAAACGCTTACGCACTGAATCACTTTTAACAAAAATCTCTGGATGTGGCTTAACAATAAATTTCATAACACGCTTCGCTTCACTGGGCTTACAGTACAGAATCAATTCATTAACGGATGATTTTTAACAGATCATGTCGTGAAAATTGACAGAGAGTACCAAACGGAATTAAAGGCGCGAATTATACAGCAAGCTACCGACCACTGAAACAAAGATATGAAAACTCACGATGTTATCTTCGATTAGACTTACCGCATGTTATTGGCTTTCAATTATATTTACCTTAGTCATGATCATCTCAGCCAGCAACTCTCATCGACGAAATTCAGCGTAAATATCTTAACTTATTGATAAGTAGCAACTCTATTTGTCCCAATAAAAATGGCAGCGTTATCGCTGCCATTATGGGAATAACCTTAAGTGCTACAATCTATTGAGCATTAAAGTTACTGCTGATCTCATCACTGAAATGTGGCTTACCTTGCATTATAGAGATTTCCACTCGGCGATTTTTCGCTTTCCCTTCTTGAGTTTTGTTATCAGCGATTGGCTGAGTATCTGCCAATCCAACCACACGCATTTTTGTATGATCAAACCCTTCTACTTTTTCCATTTCTTGCGCCACAGATACCGCTCGCTGCGCTGATAAATCCCAGTTAGAACGATATAACTCTGAATCTAATTTATCACTCGCGG
This sequence comes from Photobacterium angustum, assembly GCF_002954615.1. Lineage (NCBI taxonomy): Bacteria > Pseudomonadati > Pseudomonadota > Gammaproteobacteria > Vibrionales > Vibrionaceae > Photobacterium > Photobacterium angustum. The sequence continues at coordinate 2,115,242 of NZ_MSCJ01000001.1, forward strand.
TATGTCCCGTAACTCGAATAATACCCGGCACATCTTTAACTAGCATCGCAACTTGGCGCACTAACGGTTTAAATTTAGGTTGTAAAAACGCAGAGCCTTCTGGGAACGAACCTTTTTCACGAATTCGAATAACTAATTGTTGCCCAAGATTTTCAATTTCTATAATTTTGTCACTGATCTCACGCTCTAATGCTTTAGTCAGTACTTCTTTGAGTTTCTCTTGCATTTGATCGGCTTCAGATTCGTCATTTTCATTATTTTGTGTCGCCGTTTTTTTACTTTGCCCACCCGTTAGTTTACCCGCATCACGTTGTGTGCCACCGGCTCGATCAGACTCGCCTTCATGAAAATCTAATGAACGCTGCGTCATATCAATCGTTTGTTGCATAATCACTTCTATTGGCGTTGGCTCAGGCCGGCCTGGCCTAAACTCTTGCGCAATAACACTCGTACCTTTAGGGATATCATTAACTTCAAGCATATTTTGCACCCCGAAAGCGTATTTCATTGAACCTGCAATTTGCTTAAATTTCAGTACATCCATTTCAGAAAAAGAAAGTAGTAACACAAAGAAACACATTAATAGTGTGGCAAGATCAGCAAAGGTCGCCATCCATGGAGGCGCACCTTTTTTACATTTACAAGATTGCTCTTCCATAAAACGGTCTCTTACTCGTCAAGGATCACACTACGTTTCTTCTCATGAAGGTAGTTTTTCAAATAACCATCAATCACTCGTGGATTCTGCCCATCCTGAATTGCCAGTACGCCATCTAAGATTAAACGCTTATTTAAACGCTCTTGCTCTTTACGCAAGGTTAATTTATCCGCTATAGGTATCGCTACCATGTTTGCCAACATCGAGCCATATAGCGTCGTTAATAAGGCAACGGCCATTGCAGGACCTATGGCTTTAGGATCATCCATGTTAGAAAGCATGGCAACCAAGCCAATAAGCGTACCTATCATCCCCATTGCAGGCGCAACATCGCCAAAGGAGGAGAAGATCCCTACCCCTTGTTCATGCCGTTCATTGGTTAATGAAATGTCTTTTTGTAAAGTGCCACGTACCACATCCGCATCATGACCATCCACCAGCATATCAATGCCTTTACGCATAAAAGGATTAGTAATTTCCATCTCTTCTAATGCTAAAAATCCACCTTTACGCGCTGCATCAGCCATTTCTACAATTTTCGCAATCAACTCTTCTGGATTATCTGTTTTAAACATAAAGGCTTTAATGGCGATTTTTGCAGCACCAAAAAATTGTCCAATGTTGTATTTCATTAACACAACAAAAGTACTGCCGCCTAATACAATCAAAATAGATGATGTATCGTAAAACATAACCAAATCGCCGCCGAGCAGCATAGCCATAACAATGAATGCGAATGCACCAAGCAATCCTATAAGCGTCGCCAAATCCAAAGCATGATCCTCTTTTGCTAGGTAAAAATAATGGCTTGCGTTGATTGAACATCAATTAACACATCTGAATCTATCACTGAGATAATACGCTCTAAAGACAGCCAAAACTTTAAAGCCACCGCCATATTCACTATTTAGCTAAAACACTTCTTAGCATTAAATGATGAATGTCATCAGCAAAGTAACTCTTTATCGACCAATTCATATTTTCATTTAGCTTTTTATTAACCAATTAATTAAGACTATTTATGAAAATTACTGTCAGCAACACAGATTACTGTGACATAATTTGACCCCAGTAATTCTCTACGTTATTTTTCGTGCACTTAGATAAGAGTGAAAATGATATGGCAGCAAAAAAACCAGAAAATATGGCATTCGAAGCCGCCCTTGATGAGCTAGATGCCATTGTCAATGAACTAGAATCTGGCGATATCCCACTGGAAGATGCGCTAAAAAAATTCGAACGAGGTATTTCTCTTGCTCGCAGCAGTCAACAAAAACTGACACAAGCAGAGCAACGTGTAGAAATTTTGCTTCAGGCAGATGATGAAGCTCCACTGACTGATTTTGAACCAAGCCATGACCAATAGTTCTTCTTTATCGCTATCCCTTAAGTGCTATCAACAACGTAGTAATGACGTATTAGCAAACTGGTTATCAACTCAACCATTTGCAGATAAAGCCCTACTAAAAGCCATGCAGTACGGAACACTGCTGGGTGGTAAACGTGCGCGCCCTTTTCTAACCTATGTAACAGGTGAGATGTTAGGGGTGACTCAAGACGATCTTGACACTCCTGCTGCTGCGGTTGAGTGTATTCATGCTTACTCATTAATCCATGATGATTTACCTGCGATGGATGATGACGCATTACGTCGTGGTCAACCCACCTGTCATATTGCGTTTGATGAAGCAATTGCCATTCTTGCGGGTGACGCGCTACAAACACTGGCTTTTGATATTTTAGCGAATGGACAATTGAGCCAAGATGGCAACACCCAACGTATTATTATGGTAAGTGAGCTTGCAAAAGCCTCAGGAGCTGCCGGAATGTGTCTAGGGCAAGCCTTAGATCTTGATGCTGAAGGTAAACATGTTGGATTAGAACAACTAGAATTAATCCACCGACACAAAACTGGGGCTTTAATTCGCTGTGCCGTCCGCTTAGGAGCATTAGCTGCTGGTGATAAAGGCGTAGCAATTTTGCCGCAACTTGATAAGTATGCAGAAGCTATTGGCCTTGCGTTCCAAGTGCAAGATGACATTTTAGATGTGATCAGTGATACCGAAACCTTAGGTAAGCCACAAGGTTCTGATCTTGCCTTGGATAAAAGTACTTATCCTGCATTGCTTGGCTTAGATGGTGCACAAGAAAAAGCACAACTGCTTTATCAAGAAGCACTACAAGCATTAGCGGCTATACCCTACAATACATCCCAATTAGAAGTTTTTGCCCGATATATTATCGAACGCAATAACTAAATCTGTATAAGCGCCGACACTGTTATGACTTTGGATATCTCAAAATACCCTCATCTGGCCCTCGCAAACACGCCCGATGAATTACGATTATTGCCAGCTGAAAGCCTTCCACAAGTATGCGATGAACTTCGTACCTATTTGTTGAAATCTGTGAGTCAGACCAGCGGCCACTTTGCCTCCGGACTCGGTACTGTCGAGCTTACCGTTGCGCTTCACTACGTCTACAATACGCCTTTTGATAAAGTTATTTGGGATGTTGGTCACCAAGCCTACCCACATAAAATTTTAACGGGACGTCGTGATGATATGGCAACTATTCGCCAAAAAGGCGGTTTGCATCCATTCCCATGGCGCGGTGAAAGTGAGTACGACACACTTTCTGTTGGTCACTCATCAACTTCAATAAGTGCAGGTCTAGGTCTCGCGATTGCAGCAGAAAAAGAAGGCCTAAATCGCAAAGTTGTTAGTATTATTGGCGATGGCGCTATCACCGCAGGCATGGCGTTTGAAGCGATGAACCATGCTGGTGATGTTCACAGCGATATGCTAGTTATCTTAAATGACAATGAAATGTCGATTTCTGAAAATGTCGGCGCGTTAAATAATCATTTAGCCCATTTACTATCGGGTAATTTCTATACCTCTATTCGTGAAGGTGGTAAGAAAGTTCTATCCAATGCGCCTCCTATCAAAGAAATGGTAAAACGCGCAGAAGAGCATATCAAAGGCATGGTTGTGCCAAGCACTATGTTTGAAGAGTTAGGCTTTAATTACATTGGCCCTGTTGATGGCCACGATGTGCATGAGCTTGTTAAGACACTGAAAAACATGCGCAACCTAAAAGGCCCACAATTTCTTCATATTATGACGAAAAAAGGTAAAGGTTATGCGCCAGCTGAAGCGGATCCAATTAATTACCATGCCGTTCCTAAATTTGATTTAAGCCAGAAACCATTACCAAAAGCGAAGGACGCAAGTCCGACGTTTTCTAAGATTTTCGGTGATTGGCTATGTGATATGGCAGCTATTGATGACAAATTGATGGCTATCACACCGGCTATGCGTGAAGGTTCTGGTATGGTGCGCTTTTCTAAAGAGTTCCCAGATCAATACTTCGATGTTGCCATTGCTGAGCAACATGCTGTGACGCTAGCAACGGGCATGGCAATTGGTGGTTATCATCCTATTGTCGCTATCTACTCAACTTTCCTTCAACGTGGTTATGATCAATTAATTCATGATGTTGCTATCATGGATTTACCTGTGATGTTTGCCATTGATCGTGCAGGCTTAGTCGGTGCTGATGGTCAAACCCACCAAGGGGCATTTGATATTAGCTTTATGCGCTGTATTCCTAATATGGTGATTATGGCACCGAGTGACGAAAATGAATGCCGTCAAATGCTCTATACAGGTCACCAATATCAAGGACCAAGTGCGGTCCGTTACCCTCGCGGTTGTGGTATGGAAGTCGATGTCGATTCTACAATGACAGAACTTGAAATCGGTAAAGGTATCATTCGCCGTCAAGGTGAAAAAGTCGCGATTTTAAACTTTGGCAGCATGCTCGGTTATGCATTAGAAGCGGCAGAAAACTTAAATGCAACAGTGGCTGACATGCGCTTTGTGAAACCGCTAGATGAAGCTTTAGTACTTGAATTAGCTAGAACTCATGATGTTCTTGTTACTGTTGAAGAAAATGCGATTGCTGGCGGTGCGGGTAGTGGTGTTATTGAATTTTTAATGAAAGAAAAAACACTGAAACCAGTCCTGAATATTGGTTTGCCTGATCGATTCATTGAACAAGGTACACAAGCCGAACTGCATGAAATGTTAGAAATTGATGGTGCGGGTATCGAAAAGCAAATTCGCACTTATTTAGCTAAGTAATTTCACCGTTCAAATAAGCACTATGAAAAAGGTTTTCACTGTTATTAGGCAGGAAAACCTTTTTCTTTATTAGCCTTACGTTTATTGTTCATCTCAGCCCTTTCTCAACCTTCTTTAAAATCACACCCTCATAGCCATTGACTTCAACATACTGTGTCGGCTCTCCGAGTGAACCATCATAATTTACTTTTTGATACAGGCCAGATAATGGTACACGTATTGAGTCAACTTGATAAAATTCAGCGTGATTACGATATTTAGAACCGCGATATAGCACTACCCCTTGAGTATATTGCCGCGCGATAACCCCATCTTTGGGAACATCGTCAAACCACCCAGTTCGATATAACCAAAACCAATTCGCAGGCTCTAATGAAATATCCCCGAGTTTTGCATCATCCGTTGCTGCTTTCCCTGTTTTAGATAACCATTTAACCGCTTCAAAGCCGTTAGGTATGGCCGTTGGTTTACCAATATCAACTGACAATAACTTTTGGGGCTGATACGCCCAATTCTTAGGCTCTCCAGTGCGATACCAAATGGTTTTATTTAACTGTTTTGGATCGGCATGGGTATTACTACTGCCGTAGACAAAGGTTTGATTCCAGCTGTGGTAGTAGGTTTTATTGGGAATATTAAACAGATAATACAGGGCTAATCCGGTATAGATATCATCTTCCCATGCTTGCTTACTTAACGGCATTTGTTGGCTTTTGCCACCTCGAGTTGTGGTCATTATTAAGCTCTTATCGCCGAGTGCTGCTAACGCATAACTATCCCAATAGGACTGTAATCGCTCCAAGCCAATCGCTGGGCTTAAATAATGCTCTCGTAACCAAACATCAACCACCCCCCTTAATTGCTTTGGCCAATCAGGGTATTCCCACAAATTAAGCTCAGAGATATTAGCAGATAGCCACTGACTGCCCGTTGTCGATTTAACTAAATCAAGAAAATCAGACATTTTCGCTGCATAATATCCCGCCGCTTTTGAGGTGCCAGCTCGAATAGGCGCTTCTAATATTTGCCCGCCAAATTGAACATTAAATTGGTTAGTACTGAACAGTTTTGCCATATCATCATTGTAAGCGCCGGTTAAACCTTGACGTTTCCAATCATATTTATACCAATTAGCATGATTTTGATTAAAAGAGTCATCATTAAAATTAGTCCGATACCAGCAACTGCCCGCCCACATTTTTCCAGTAGGGATCACTCTTGCTTGATGTTTAAACCTCGCACTTGCTGATTGATTAGCTCTTGCTAAAAACTCATCATCATCAACATAACCATCATTATTAGGATCGTTTTTATGATCCCAACCAGGGAACAACATCGTCGCAGCCGGTTGTTTATCAGAAGTCTTCACAATTGATAACCAAGGCTCAATATTGACGCCTTTCACCTCTGTCTTACTCTTCCAGTTTAAAGCCACTACCCAACTGCGATACCCTGCCTTTAATGCCTTATTTCCAGTATTCAGCTCACGTCCTTGGAACTTGGCATTTGTCGGTAACCAGCGCTGATTAATATGACCAAACCATTTCCCTTCTCGTTGGATCCAATGCACATCTGCTTTTTCGAAACCACCAATATCACCATCATCATTCACTCTCGTGACCCATAATTCAGGATGCTTATTGCTATCAATAACGATGTTTTCAAACGGGTAAGCAGCATGAAAAATAATTTGTTCTTTATCATTGACGGTTAAAGGAAAGCGCGCAGTCGAGAAGTTATTATTTCGAATAAGTAGACTTAGCATCGGTTCGCCATTTAACAGGTAATCTAACCCTTGGCTTTGAACAGGTACGGTAAGTTGAGTATCATTTTTATAATGCATATAGCCCTTTTCAGGATCATGCCCATTTAAGTAAGCATGACGATGAAGCCAGCCTTGCTGTTCATCGGGTCGACAATCAAGTTTATGCACATAGATATAGCCCATTGCGATGGTCTTTTGATTTAACTCAACATCTTGTAAGCTACCAAACACAACATCAGCATGATCCGCTTCCCAGCGCCTAACCTCTTTAATCGTATTTAATTCCGATATTGCGGTTGGCTGTTGCCAGTTTCCCGTTAACACCCAAGCCGTTTCCGTTGATGGATAAACTTGTCCATCAGCCATCGAAGCCACGATTAATAAACCAATACTGATTATTTTCAGATAGGTGCTCATAGAGCGATCCCTTCTCTCTATCTACATAATTTGAGACTAGTTAAACCGTCAGATTTATGATGAAAAATAAATGATTTTATTAGGAATGCGACACATGAATACGTGTCTTCTAAGAAGATGTTTGTATTAAGTAAATATATGACATTAAAAAACGGTAGTTGGAGTTCCAACTACCGTTATAACGCTACAACACAATAGAGCCTCTACGCTAATTGTGAGTTAGTTATTTGGTCGTAAAGATGGGAAAAGGATCACATCACGAATAGTATGAGAATCAGTAAATAGCATTACTAACCTATCAATACCAATACCTTGGCCTGCTGTTGGCGGTAAGCCAAACTCTAATGCGCGGATATAATCTTCATCATATTGCATTGCTTCGTCATCACCCGCATCTTTCGCTGCCATCTGCGCTTTAAAACGGCTGTCTTGATCTTGAGCATCATTAAGCTCTGAGAAACCATTCGCCACTTCTCTGCCACCAACAAAGAACTCAAAGCGATCGGTAATAAATGGGTCTTCATCACTTCGACGCGCTAAAGGTGAAATATCGGCGGGATAACCGGTTATGAATGTAGGTTGCAATAACTTAGGCTCTGCTGTCTCACCAAAGATTTCTTCAAGCAATTGACCACATGTCCAGAATGACTCAACTTCAACGCCTACTTCTGTGGCAATATCAACCATCAACTCTTTATTTTTAATTTGTTCGTAGCTTAAATCTTGAATACGACGATTGTCAGGGTTGTAATGCTGGATTGCTTCTAACATCGTCATCCGAGTATAAGGACCAGAAAACTCGATGACATGCTCGCCATATGGCAAGGCTGTTGTGCCACATAGCTCTTTCGCAACAGAACTTAACAGATCTTCAGTAAAATCGATTAAATCGTTGTAATCAGCATATGCCATATAGAATTCCATCATTGTGAATTCCGGATTATGGCGTGGTGAAATACCTTCATTTCGGAAGTTTCGGTTAATTTCAAATACTCGCTCAAAACCACCGACAACAAGACGTTTTAGATATAACTCAGGCGCAATACGAAGATACATATCAATATCTAACGCATTATGATGAGTGATAAAAGGACGCGCAGACGCACCACCAGCTATCGGGTGCATCATCGGTGTTTCTACTTCCATGAATTGATGTTTAAGCATGAATTGACGAATCGCGGCAACGACTTTAGAACGCATAATCATTGTATTGCGAGATTCTTCATTAATGATCAAATCAACATAACGCTGGCGATAACGTTGCTCTTGATCTGTTAGACCATGAAATTTTTCAGGTAACGGACGTAACGCCTTTGTTTGTAATTCATATTCATCCATATTGACGTAAAGTTCACCACGATCAGAGCGATGTACTTGTCCTTTAACACCTATAATGTCGCCAATATCTAAACCATGATATTTTGCTTTTAACTCTTCTTGTACTTGTTTATTTGCATATACTTGAATACGACCAGAGACATCTTGCAGCACCATAAAAGGACCGCGCTTAGCCATAATTCTCCCCGCTACAGATGTCGTATAAGTATTACATATCAAATCGTCTTTTGATTTATTTTCAAAATCTTTAATTAATTCTTTAGCTAACTTCAAACGACGAAAGGTATTAGGGTGACCATTCGCTTTACTCTCTTTTCTTATATGTTCAAGCTTCGCTCTACGTTCAGTGATTAATCTATTTTCATCTACTTCATTATTATCTAACATAACATTTCCTTATCACTTAATTACATATAAGAAACACTCAACAATAAAATGCAACTTTACTTTTATGTTTGTCTTTACCATTTAATCTAAAATAAATATTCCAAAAATAAAAAACGTGATCTGCGACAAAAAATAAAGAAAGTGAATGTTTATTTAATTACATTGAAAATGAAAAATGAAATTACATTTAATAACTTCGATTATTCATTCACTAATTGGCTTAAAGTAAATAATATATGAATAATTTTATCTGAAATCTAAATCAAAGAAATTTAATTATGGCTTGGAGAAATTTCAAAATAAATGATTGTTTATTAATAACAACAGAAAATAGCCTGAAAAAATCAGGTAAAACATATATTCTTGAACCAAGAATTACGAAACTTTTATCTTTTTTGGCTCAAAATCAAGGGATTGTATTTACGCGAGATGAGTTAATTGATGAGGTTTGGGATGGTGCTGTTGTTAGCGATCAAGTTGTCACTCAATCCATTTTTGAATTAAGAAAAATTTTAAAAAAGTTAGATGAAGATCATTGGATTATTACTATACCTAAACGAGGTTATAAGCTCGACGCTGATGTACAACAAATCTACATTGACCCTAATACTGGCTTCAAATTAGAAGAGTTTCATTCATCTAACGAACATACTAATGACAATAGTAATCTCGGAACCGCATTCCCAGCGGGGCCGATGACACGTGCATTTAGCAAACCAGATAACGATATTCCACCTGCCTCAGTCAGCAATAAAATAAGCAACTTAATGCTTAACCATTGGCTTTTTGATGTGGGAATATTATCTATGTTAGTGCTTACCCTTGTCTTCGCCAGTTGGGCGAACAATGATAATGCACCAATCAAAGACTTAAAAAACCCACGGCAAATAAATATAGAAATAACCTCTTCATCTAATCAGCTATATTCCATAGCAAAAATGATAGAAAGTACGCTATTTAGTTACACTGACTATACCAGTAGCTTACATCCAAATTCAGAAGCAGGAAAAACCCTGTCGTTATATATTAGCGATAACAATCAATTACATATAGACCTTTATAACAATATATCTCATCGTTCTGATTTTAAAAAAAACCTGCTTTTACAAAGTGATAAACTCTATACATCCCTCAATCAATTACTGAATGAACTTATTCAAACCTTGACCCATGATCATCAAGTAGCCGTTACTAATGCTCCTATAATTACTGACTCAACCCTGCTTTATAAATACCTCTCATTACCAGACCTCATTGATGATGAAGGGCAAGTAAACAAAAGCTACCTTACTGATATAAATAAAATTATCTTAAATTCACCAAAAAACAGTTATTTGCTTGCAAAACGATACATTGGCTACGCCATTATTCTTACACTTGATAACAAAGAAACATCAATGCCAAATTTGATGAATTATGCACGTGATTTAGTAAAGAATATTTCTCTCCAAAACTCCTTATCATCACTACCGAGTCAAACACTCAATGCACTTGCTTTGAATCAGCTCTATCAAGGTAATATAGATTTATCACAACACTACTTATCGCTATCAAGGCAACAATCAAAACAGAGCTCTGCCCTTTATTATATTCTCCAGGGCAAAATTTTTGATATTAAAAATCAACATAAACAAGCAAATGAAAATTATAGTATTGCTAAATATTTAGCACCATCCTATGAAACGGAAGTCCTTTGTAAAAACTTAGTGTTCCATTCTATTTAACCTTATATTCAATTTAAATAAACATTAAAGGTTGCTGGTTCATATCAGCAACTTTTTGTCTTTCTATCTAATTATGATTAAAAACATAATTAATCAAAATATAAGAATAAAAAGGTAAACGATGTTTTCAATGTATCAATCATTATTATTGTTGATACTAAAAAAGAGTATTGGTTTTTAAGTCTAGTGATACGGAATTTTTAAGTTATATCGATAACAATAGAGGTTTATTAAATGTAATAAGCAACATTATAAATAAATTATTTTTTCACACTTAAATAAAACATCAAAATTTCAGTAACTTGTGGTTATTCAAATATAAAAAAAGATAAATATATCATGTTTCAATTCTTGACTAGAAAATGATTAAAAAATTAAAAAAAACTCCTGTAATTTAAAAATCAATTCCTCTTACTCAGATTAAGAAGAAGTGTTTTTGTTTATATCTTGAAATAAAACATATTTGAGTATTCTCAAATATCACGACATTTTGGAGATTGTTACATGTCGTCTGATACATCTAAAAAAATAGGTTTAATAGCCTGTACTGGTGTTGTAGCTGGTAACATGATGGGAAGTGGTATTGCACTACTTCCTTCAACACTGGCAAAAGTAGGTTCCATTTCTATCTTTAGTTGGATTATCTGCTTAATTGGTGCTCTGTCATTAGCATTTGTTTATGCACGCCTAGCAACCAGTAACCCTCAAGAAGGTGGCCCAATTGCCTATGCCGGTGAGGTGTCTCCTGCTTTTGGTTTCCAAACAGGTGTTCTTTACTACCACGCAAACTGGATTGGTAATCTCGCTATTGCGATTACAGGGGTATCTTACCTTTCTGTTTTCTTCCCCATTTTAAACAATACGATCCCAGCAGCGATTGCTACGATTGCATCGGTTTGGATTTTCACTGTAATTAACTTACTTGGTGGTTCTTGGGTAAGCCGCTTATGTACATTAGGCCTTGTTCTAATCCTCATTCCAATTGTTGGTACAGCTGTCATTGGCTGGGGTCATTTCGACTCTGCGATGTACATGCAAAACTGGAATACATCTCATGGCTCTAATTCACACGCAATTGTAAGTGCAGTACTGATCACTCTTTGGTCATTCGTAGGTGTTGAATCAGCAGCAGTATCATCGGGTATGGTAAAAAATCCGAAGAAAACAGTCCCACTTGCAACACTGTTAGGTACTGTAATTGCGGGTGTTATTTACATCCTTTCAACTCAAGTTATCGCTGGTATGTTCCCAGCTTCTGAAGTCGCTGCATCAGGTGCACCATTTGCACTTGCAACAACAGCAATCTTCGGTAAGTGGAGTGCTCCATTTGTTGCAGCCTTTACTGCTTTAGCATGCTTTACATCATTAGGTTCATGGATGATGTTAGTTGGTGAGGCGGGTAAACGTGCAGCTAATGATGGTAACTTCCCTGCTGTATTTGGCGAAACAGATAAAAATGGTGTGGCAAAGAAAGGTCTTGTTTTAGCTTCAGTTATGATGACTATCTTAATGATCGCTATTACGGTATTCAGCTCAAGTGACAGCCACGCTTCTAACTTATTCGATATCTTAACATCAGATGCTGTATTGCTAACGATGCTGCCTTACTTCTACTCTGCGGTGAACTTAATCCGCTACGAAGGTATGACAACCCGTAATGTATTTGTGATGTTGTTCTCTGGTGTAGCTTGTATCTTCTGCTTCATCGCACTGATTGGTGCCGACCCATCAGCATTAGCAGCAACCTTCGTGGTCTCTCTAGCCATCTTTATTTTCTACGCTCGCAAGCTTGGCTTCCGTCAGCACTTACAACTAGAGCAACAGCAAAAAGCGTAATCTCGCTCTGTTACTCACTTTTTAAATTAATTTAAGGCGCATCAATACATCACCCATATGGGCATGATGCGCCCTCTCTCACTTCGGAGAAGTTCAAAAATGAATACGATTGCAATATTAAATAACCTGGGCGTTTTCTTTAAAAAATACCCAGTACAAGAACTAGAACAATCACTAGCGGCTTTAGGTTACAAGACAGTCTACCCTGTTGATGAAAAAGATTTACTGAAGTTACTGGAAATGAACCCACGTATCAGTGGCGTTATCTTCGATTGGGATACTTATTCTCTAGATCTGTGCCAGCAAATTAATAAAGTGAATGAGAAGTTACCGCTATTCGCTTTTGCCAATGAGCACTCTACTCTCGATATTAGCCTTGCCGATCTTCGTTTAAATATTTATTTCTTCGAATACAGCCTAGGTAGTTCAAAAGATATTGCCCACAAGATTGATCAAGCGAACCAAGACTACAAAGACAGTATTCTTCCACCGCTAACAAAAGCATTATTTAACTATGTTGATGAGGCAAAATATACGTTCTGTACTCCAGGTCATATGTCAGGTACTGCATTTAACAAGAGTCCTGTGGGAAGTATTTTCTATGATTTCTATGGTGCAAATACATTCAAAGCAGACATTTCGATTTCGATGCCTGAACTTGGTTCACTATTAGATCACTCAGGTCCTCATAAAGAAGCAGAAGAGTACATTGCGCGTACATTCAATGCAGATCGTTCATACATTGTTACTAACGGTACGTCTACCGCGAACAAAATTGTAGGTATGTTCTCAGCACCAGCAGGCAGCACAGTACTTGTTGACCGTAACTGTCATAAATCATTAACTCATATGATGATGATGACCGATGTGGTTCCAATTTACTTCCGCCCAACACGTAACGCTTACGGTATTTTAGGTGGTATTCCTAAGAGTGAATTTAGCCGTGAAGTGATTGCTGAAAAAGTAGCAAATACGCCAGGAGCAACAAAACCAGGTTATGCGGTAGTGACTAACTCGACTTACGATGGTTTGTTCTACAATACTCAATTTATCAAAGAATCACTGGATACTAAGTTTATCCACTTTGATAGTGCTTGGGTGCCTTACACTAACTTTAACCCTATTTACGAAGGTAAGTGCGGTATGAGTGGTGAAGCTATCCCGGGGAAAGTGTTCTATGAAACTCAGTCAACACACAAACTACTGGCTGCATTCTCACAAGCTTCAATGATCCATGTTAAAGGTCAACTTGAAGAAGAATCTTTCAACGAAGCATTCATGATGCACACCTCAACATCACCACAATACGGTATTGTGGCGTCGGCTGAGATTTCTGCTGCAATGATGCATGGCAACGCTGGTCGTCGTTTAATTCAAGATTCAATCGATCGTGCAATTCGTTTCCGTAAAGAGATTAAAAAGCTACGTTCTGAATGTGATGGTTGGTTCTTTGATGTATGGCAACCAGAGAACATTGAAACAACAGAATGTTGGAACCTAAAACCCAATGAAAAATGGCATGGTTTCAAGAACATCGATGAAGATCATATGTTCCTTGATCCAATCAAAATCACGTTGTTGACACCAGGAATGAACGAAGAAGGCGAACTATCTGAAACAGGTATTCCGGCTTCTATTGTGGCTAAGTTCCTTGACCAACACGGTATCGTTGTTGAAAAAACAGGTCCATACAGCCTATTATTCTTGTTCTCAATTGGTATTGATAAACCAAAAGCAATGCAGCTTCTTCGTGCATTAACTGAGTTTAAACGTGGCTACGATCGTAACATGACTATCAAGTCATTCTTACCATCTCTATACCAAGAAGATCCTCAATTCTACGCCAATATGCGTGTTCAAGATCTTGCGCAAGGTATTCACGATCTCACCGTGAAATTCCAATTGCCAGAACTGATGTACAAAGCATTTGATGTATTACCAGAAATGAAGATGACACCACATGATGCATGGCAACAAGAGTTACGTGGTGAAGTTCGAGAAATTCCACTATCGGAAATGGTAAATGAAATCAGTGCCAATATGATCCTACCTTATCCTCCAGGTGTACCTGTTGTACTTCCGGGTGAAATGGTAACGGAACAATCTCGTCCAGTGCTAGATTTCCTTGAAATGTTATGTGAAATTGGTAATCACTTCCCAGGCTTTGAAACAGATATCCACGGTGTTTACAATGTTGATGGTATTTACAAAGTGAAAGTGATCAAACAATAAGATCATCCCTTAAAAGCAGTAAAGGCATGTTCATTTAGAGCATGCCTTTTTATTTTTTATCGATTATCACTTTTTTAGAACAATAATAGAGAGCAAAAGAATTAAACGATATCCACTTACAAAATAAAACAGCCCCAAAGGGCTGCTCTTAGAAAATCTTAATACGCAAAAAGTCAGTTATTAAAAACCAAGCCAGTAACCAACGCCCCATAGCGCAATCATTGCCATGAAACCGGCAAGAATATCGTCAACCATAATGCCAAAGCCACCTTCAACATGTTTATCTAGCCAGCTAATTGGCCATGGTTTTACCATGTCGAAGAAACGGAATAAAATAAAGCCCGTTAATACCCACTGCCACGTGGCTTCCGGTGCGATGGCCATTGTGATCCAAAAACCAACAAATTCATCCCACACAATACTGCCATGATCATGTACCTGCATATCGTTCGAGGTAATGGTACAAATTTTTATACCTATCAACGCAGCAATAAATACGACAACTAAATACCAGCTAAAAGGTAACTGTGCTAATAGTAAATAGAGTGGAACAGCAGCTAATGTTCCCATCGTACCTGGCACATACTTCGCTAAACCACTACCAAACCCTGTTGCTAATAAATGCCAAGGGTTACTCATTTTCAATAAATCTTTAGGATTTGTAGACACGCTAATACCTTACTTATTTGAACTCACAAAATGATCCCATCCTGACACTTGCCAATCAATAGGGTTACCTTGTTGTAATAAAACAATGCCATTAGATTGAGTTAACTGACCAATACGAGAAACTTGAATACCTTTTGCCATCATTAAGGATTCAATTTCAATACATTGATGCTTCGGTACAGTAAAACACAATTGATATTCTTCACCGCTGCTTAATGCCAATTGCTGTGCTTGCTCTTGTGTCGAACAAAAGGCGATTAACTCAGAAGACAAAGGAAGCTGATCGATATAAATTTCAGCTCCAACACCTGAGCGTTTAACTATATGACCTAAATCTGCAATTAAACCATCGGAAATATCTAACGCTGCCGATGCTATGCCGCGCAATGCAATCCCAGCTTCTACCTGTGGCGTCATCATAAAATGACGTTCTTTTAATGCATGAGACAGAGCGAGATCATGACATGGTGTATCTGTTAATAATAACGCTAAACCTGCTGCGCTATCACCTAATTGACCGGTAACATATATTGCATCACCCACCGTTGCCCCACCTCGTGTCAATGCTTCCCCATTAGGAACAAATCCTTGGACTGTTAGAGTAATACTGAGAGGACCTTTGGTTGTATCTCCACCAATAAGTTGAACATTATATTGCTCTGCCAATTGGAAGAAGCCCTCACAAAACTGACTCAGCCAATGCTCATCAAACGTTGGTAATGTTAACGCTAATGAAACCCAAGCAGGCGTTGCGCCCATTGCAGCTAAATCACTTAAATTTGAGGCTAATGCTTTATGTGCGACTAACTTAGGATCAGCATCTTCCAGAAAATGCGTGCCTGCAACTAACGAATCGG
Organism: Photobacterium angustum; assembly: GCF_002954615.1. Classification (NCBI taxonomy): domain Bacteria; kingdom Pseudomonadati; phylum Pseudomonadota; class Gammaproteobacteria; order Vibrionales; family Vibrionaceae; genus Photobacterium; species Photobacterium angustum. Next base: position 2,131,273 of record NZ_MSCJ01000001.1, read on the forward strand.
TACTGATCGCTAATTGACACCCTTCCGGAACACGAACTAATGCGCAATCATCACCAATAGCAAGATCAACATCTTCTCGCTTAACATTCTGGTGTTCAAAGTACCGCCCAATTAAATCAAATTCACCTTGTGCCATAACCGTTCAACTCATCCATTAACAGCCACCATTATAATGCGCTTACCTTTACGATTGCTTCATATCAATACAATAGATAAAAAAAAAGCCAGCTAGGCTGACTTCTTTTATCTACTTTCGTTACTTCGAAAATTACTTTTCTTTACGAAGTGTTGGTGCAGCTTTATCAAGTACACCATTAACGAACTTGTGGCTATCTTCCGCACCGAATAGCTTAGCTAATTCGATTGCTTCGTTAATAACAACTTTAAATGGTACGTCTTCACGCTTAACCATTTCGTACATTGCAAGACGAAGTAGCGCAAGTTCCATCTGATCAAGATCCTGTAGCGGACGAGATAAGTATGGACGCATCTTGCTATCAAGTTCTTGGTGGCTTAGTACTACGCCTGTGAACAGATCACGGAAGTAGCTAACATCAGTATGTGGTGCAGCAAGAACTGGCGCATCAGCTTGATGTTCTTCTTCTTCAAACTTATCGCCAGAAAGAAAATGTTGCTCAATATCAGCAACATTACCTTTCGTAAGTTGCCAAGAGTAAATAGCTTGTACAGCAAACTGACGTGCATTACGACGTGCGGCTGGTTTCACAGTAACCCCCATTATTAGGATTCGATTTGGGACAGGACATTAACCATTTCGAGCGCGCTTAGTGCAGCCTCTGCCCCTTTATTACCAGCCTTGGTACCGGCACGCTCAATGGCTTGTTCAATAGAATCTACAGTCAAAACACCAAAAGCAACTGGAGTATTATACTCAAGTGCAACTTGTGCTAGACCTTTATTACACTCACCGGCAACATAATCGAAGTGCGGTGTACCGCCACGAATAACTGAGCCTAGAGCAACGATTGCATCATAACGGTCGCTTTTAGCAACCTGTTGAGCAACAAGTGGTAGCTCGTAAGCACCAGGACAACGAACAACAGTAATGTTGTCTTCGCTAACCTGTCCTTGACGTTTCAGCGCATCTAATGCACCTGAAAGTAAGCTTTCGTTAATAAAGCTGTTGAAGCGTGCAATTACGATAGCAACTTTTGCGTTTGGTGCCGCGATGGCGCCTTCAATTACCTTCATGGGCCTTCCTGTGACTATGTCTTTCCGGTTTGAGAAACCGCGGGAGTCTATCACACTTTGCAATATCTCTGCTATGGACAACCGTCGGTTTCAACAGATTTGTTAATATTTGTTGCTTATCTGTCCTTGATACGACCAATAAACAGCATTGAAAACGGTAGTTAAAAATAATAATTGTCTTTAGCTACCGCTGATATCAGTTATTTTATCACTAGCGTCTAACATTTGGTGAATTTAATCACAAATATACTCAACAACTTCTAAACCAAAGCCTGATAGTGAATGATAACGTTGCGTACTTGATGACAATAAACGCATTTTACTTACGCCTAAATCAGAAAGAATTTGTGAGCCGACACCAACTTGGCGAGACGGATCTTTCTGTGTCACTTTTACTTTAGGTTGACCTGCTTCTTCCGCAGCAATATTTTTCACTTTATGAATAATGGCATCGGTTGATTCTTGTTTACTTAGAATAACCAATACACCATTTTCTTCGCTAATGCGCTTCATTGCTGCAGGCAGCGTCCATTGAGTCGCACCTGATTGCAGAATATCTTTAAACGTATCTTGCAAGTGAACACGTACAAGCGTTTCTTCACCCGCTTTGATATCGCCTTTACGCAGTGCATAGTGCACTTCGTTATCAATCTTGTCACGGTAAGTGATCATGTCGAACTCACCGAACTCTGTTGGTAATCGACACTCAGCAACACGCTCAATTGTGGTTTCATGATTATTACGGTATTCAATCAGATCAGCAATTGTACCTAATTTAAGGCCATGTTTTTCCGCAAACACTTCAAGCTGCGGGCGACGTGCCATAGTGCCATCTTCATTTAAGATCTCAACAATCACACTTGATGGTTCAAGACCTGCTAAACGCGCAACATCACAACCTGCTTCAGTGTGACCTGCGCGGGTTAATACGCCACCTTCTTGTGCCATTAATGGAAATATATGGCCCGGCATAACAATATCAGCTGCAGTCGCATTTGCTGCAACGGCTGCTTGTACTGTGCGAGAACGATCAGCGGCTGAAATACCCGTAGTTACCCCCTCTGCCGCTTCAATAGAAACAGTGAAAGGTGTGCCAAACTGTTCAGTATTTTCTTGAACCATTAAAGGCAAGTTCAATTTTTGACAACGGGCTTTGCTCAGTGTCAGACAAATTAGACCACGACCATAGGTCGCCATAAAATTAATAGCTTCAGGTGTAATTTTTTCAGATGCAATAATCAGATCGCCTTCATTTTCACGATCTTCATCATCCATCAGAATAACCATTTTGCCCTGACGAATATCATCAATAATTTCTTTTGCGCTGCTTAAAGCCATAACACTACCCTTAATTCTTATGTACCTTAGCTGACTAGCTAATCATCATATTTAGCCAAGAAAACCCGTTCTCGCTAATAAATCCATTGTGACTTGCGGTTTTTTATCTGCAGCTTTATCACCCAACATTAAACGCTCTAAATAGCGGGCAATCACATCCACTTCAAGATTTATCATTCGGCCTGGTTTGAATGCATCCATTGTTGTTTCTAGTGCTGTATGCGGAACAATGGTTAACTTAAATTCATCACCATTAATTTCATTCACCGTTAAGCTAATACCATCAACCGCAACAGAGCCTTTTTCTGAGATATATTTCGCTAAATGTGCGGGTACTTTTACCCAAAACTCAATAGCGCGTCCCGTATGGTGACGTTCAATGATCTCAGCAACAGCATCAACATGACCTGACACCATATGACCGCCAAAACGCGTTGTTGGTAACATCGCTTTTTCTAAGTTGACGACCTGACCAGCTTGATAATGAGCAAAAGCAGTACGTTTTAAGGTTTCTAATGACAGATCAGCAACATAGCCTTTACCTGTCAATTTAACCACAGTTAAGCACACACCATTTGTCGCAATACTGTCACCCAATTTAACATCGGACAGATCAAGATTGCCTGAGTCGACAGTGACAGAAATATCAGCGCCTTTAGGTGTTAAAGCGGTAATGGTTCCAATTGCTTCAATGATACCGGTGAACATGGAAAATCCTTGCTTCTTTATTCTATTGATTAACAGCGTTTAACGGTGGCTGTAATTTTCACATCACAATCAACCATACGTATATCTGTAATATTCAGATCGATAACTTGATCCATCGCGGTTAATGGCGATAAATTCATTAAACTGCGACTATCTGCCCCCATTAATTTTGGGGCCTGATATAAAATCAAACAATCAACTAATTGTGCTTCAAGTAACCCACCCGCAAGCCCAGCGCCAGCTTCAACCCAAATATGGTTTATGCCATTTTCTGCTAACTTGCGCATGAGTAATGTGAGATCGAGTTGTTGGCTATTTTCTCGGGTAGGAATTATCCACTGAGACACGGAGTCAGGCCAATCTTCATTCCCCATTTCTGCGCGTGCCAAAATCGTTTCTCCCGGAAGGTGAAATAACTGATATGCCGGGGTTAATCGGTTTTGGCTGTCAATAATAACGCGAATAGGTTGACGAACATCTGTTTGTGGATATTCATCTTGAATCTGCGTACCCAACTCACTCCAACGCACATTCAGTGATGGATCATCAGCGATAACAGTGGCACTGGTTGATAATATTGCACCAGCTTGCGCACGATGACGTTGAACATCAGCGCGGGCATAAGGCCCAGTGATCCATTTACTTTCACCGTTCGCTAACGCTGTTTTACCGTCAAGACTTGATGCCAGTTTTAATTCAACATACGGCATCTTGGTTGTCATTTGTTTAATGAACGCTTTATTAATGGCTTGAGCCTCTTCTTTAAGAAGCCCAACTTGCACATCTACCCCCGCTTTTTGCAGCATTTCAACGCCACGTCCAGCCACCAGCGGGTTAGGATCAACCATAGCGCAAATAACTCTACTTACGCCCGATTTAATTAATGCTTCAGCACAAGGTGGAGTGCGTCCGTAATGAGAGCAAGGCTCTAAGGTAACATAGGCTGTTGCACCTTTCGCGCGCGCGCCTGCTTGTTTTAATGCAAACACCTCCGCATGGGGTTCACCCGCACGATAATGAAAGCCTTCACCAAGGATTTCATCGCCATTAGCTATAACACAACCCACATTCGGGTTTGGTGCTGTCGTAAAACAACCACGTTTAGCTAACTGAATAGCGCGTAGCATTAATCGTGTATCAAGGTTAGTAAACATTACACTCAGCTTAACGTTCTAGTTTGGCAATTTCTTCACCAAACTCACGAATATCTTCAAAACTACGGTAAACCGATGCAAAGCGAATATAGGCGACTTTATCGAGCTCTTTTAATGCTTCCATCACTAAGTTACCGATCATCTCTGAAGGCACTTCTCGCTCTCCAGTTGCACGAAGACGAGATTTAATATTATTAATCGCGCGCTCGATGTCATCTGTACTCACTGGACGTTTTTCTAATGCGCGCTGAATACCACCACGAAGTTTTTCTTCATTAAACGGATCACGATTGCCATTGGTTTTTACCACACGCGGCATTACCAACTCGGCCGTTTCAAAGGTCGTATAACGTTCATTACAAGCTAAACATTGGCGGCGCCGGCGCACTTGGTGGCCATCCGCAACCAATCGTGAATCGATTACTTTGGTGTCATTCGCACCGCAAAAAGGACAATGCATTTAGCCTCCTACATTTAATCGGTTCAGTGTAACTCATTTAAAACCGTTAATGAGAATATTCGCCCTTTTTTTCTACTCATTTTGGTTAAAAAGCCACGAATAGTCGATTTATTGTTCGCTCATAAAAAGCGCAAAATATTAAAAAAGGCTTACCTAATGGTAAGCCTTCGTCATCATAACTCGACAGTTATATTATTTAACGCATCTTAATAGATTAAGCGTAAACAGGTAGACGCTTACAAATATCTAAAACTTTTGCTTTTGTTGCTGCAATAACTTCTTCGTTATCAACATTGTCTAAAACATCACACATCCAACCTGCAAGTTGACGCGCATCATCAGCAGTAAAGCCACGACGAGTAATAGACGGTGTACCAACACGGATACCTGATGTTACAAATGGGCTACGTGGGTCATTTGGTACACTGTTTTTGTTGACTGTGATGTTTGCTGCACCTAGTGCTGCATCAGCTTCTTTACCAGTGATACCTTTGTCGATCAAATCAACAAGGAATAAGTGGTTTTCAGTGCTACCAGAAACAATCTTGTAACCACGCTCTAGGAATTCACCTACCATTACTTTTGCGTTTTCAACAACACGAGCTTGGTAATCTTTAAACTCTGGCTCCATTGCTTCTTTGAATGCTACTGCTTTTGCCGCAATAACATGCATTAGAGGGCCACCTTGACCACCAGGGAATACTGCAGAGTTCAGCTTCTTATAAAGATCTTCACCTTCATTAGAAAGGATAAGACCACCACGAGGACCTGCTAGTGTTTTGTGCGTTGTTGTAGTAACAACATGTGCATGTGGAACTGGGTTAGGATAAACACCTGCCGCAATCAGACCTGCTACGTGCGCCATATCAACAAAGAAGTACGCGCCAACTTTGTCTGCGATTTCACGCATGCGTTTCCAATCAACAATTTGAGAGTAAGCAGAAAAACCACCGATGATCATCTTTGGTTTATGCTCAAGCGCTAACGCTTCAACTTCAGCGTAATCAATTTGACCGCTTTCATCGATACCGTATGGGATCACGTTGTAAAGCTTACCAGAGAAGTTTACTGGTGAACCGTGAGTTAAGTGACCGCCGTGAGCAAGACTCATACCTAGTACGGTATCGCCAGCATTCAGAAGTGCCATGTAAACAGCATTGTTCGCTTGTGAGCCTGAATGAGGCTGAACGTTCGCGTATTCTGCACCAAATAGCTGACAAGCACGGTCGATAGCCAGTTGCTCGGCTTTATCAACAAACTCACAACCACCGTAATAGCGCTTGCCTGGGTAACCTTCAGCATATTTGTTAGTTAGCTGAGATCCTTGCGCTTCCATTACGCGTGGGCTTGTGTAGTTTTCAGAAGCAATCAACTCGATGTGTTCTTCCTGACGAGCTGTTTCTTCCTGAATGGCTGCAAATAGTTCCGCATCATAATCAGCAATATTCATATCGCGCTTTAGCATCTGTATCTCCTAACTCAGCTAAGTTAAATACCATTTTGAGCAAAAACTGAAAAATCGCAATGCTAGGCGCCACGTAGACGCAAACGTTTTCGTCTTGCTTATTAATTATCGCCTATCTTACATAAATTGATCTAAATCAGGTAGTCCTAATTGTTCTTTTTCTTAATGGTTAGCACGGTTTATTTTCAATAGAGCATGAATCATTTTCATCTTAATAAACGACTCGAGGCTAAATCTTAAGGCAAATATAGATAGCAAGTATTTTTAAAATAAAATTATTTACAACGGTGTAAAGAATATAATACATGGCGCAAAGTTACTTTTTACACGTAAACTTTTATAAATTCTTATTCCCTCTTACTATGGCTCTATTCTTTACAAGGAGTTGATCCATTGAGTCGAATTAAACATCCTGTTCACGAAAATATGATCGCAGTTTTAACAGGAACATTTATTGTTGCTCAGGGCATATTTTTTCTACAGCAAAGCCATTTATTAACGGGAGGCACGACAGGGCTCGCGTTATTACTCACCCATTTTGTCGATATCTCTTTTGGTAAGCTGTATTTCTTAATGAACTGTCCATTTTATTTAATGGCATGGTTTAGAATGGGCAAATCTTTTGCAATTAGCAGTGTCTTGTCTGGCGCATTGGTCTCAATTATGGTGGATAACCTGCACCATGTATTGACTATAAGTTGGCTAAATCCAATTTACTGCGCTGTGATTGGTGGCTTATTGATGGGACTTGGTATGCTGATATTGTTTCGTCATCACACCAGTCTTGGTGGATTTAATGTTCTGGTTTTATTCCTTCAAGACAAGTTTGGGATTTCAGCAGGAAAAATCCAAATGTCGATTGATATCTGTATCTTAGTTGCATCCTTTTTCTTTGTTACTCCAACCACTTTATTGTTGTCAATCCTTGGTGCAATAACCCTAAATATTGTTCTAGCGATGAACTACAAACCAGGCCGGTATAACCCTGTCGCTCCTGATGTAAATTAAGTAATAAATAAAAAGGGGGGGCATTACACTCAATGTAATGCCCCCCTTTTTTGTATTCTTATATCAATTAAATCGCGTCTTCGTCTTCTTCTCCAGTACGAATACGCACTACACGTTCAATATCAAACATGAAGATTTTACCATCGCCAATCTTACCGGTTTGTGCCGTTTCAACAATAGTATCAATGCATTGCTCTGCTACTTCATCGGTAACAACAATTTCAATTTTAACTTTAGGTAAAAAATCGACCATGTATTCTGCGCCACGGTATAATTCGGTATGGCCTTTCTGACGTCCAAACCCTTTCACTTCAGACACCGTCATGCCCGTAATACCTACTTCCGCTAATGCCTCACGAACGTCATCAAGCTTAAACGGCTTAATAATAGCTTCAATTTTTTTCATTCTCATCATCCTTTACTGAGCAGAAGTAATATTTTTACTTACAAGCAATTGATTTAATTGCTCTCATTATCGCAGATCCTACAGCCAAATTTAAATTTATTTAAACTTCATGCAGTAAGTTTCGATCCATCCTACGCAATAATAAAAAAACTGAATACACTAAAACCACACTATTTAGCCCTAAGATCATCTGATTGCGATAAATACTAGGAACAAGTTCGGGGAGTATCGGAATAATACTGATCTTAAGAAACATCGTAGCGGCAGGTATGTAGAAATACAGAGGAAGAAATCCCCATTTTTGACCTTTTAGTAAACCTACTATTGCCAACACGCCAGAAAATAAGACAAGTAGTACGATGATATTTGGCACTATAACTATTTGAGAGGTACTAAAGAATTGGTCAAATCGATCAAGTTGACGAAAAATGCTCAGCGCAACCAGCACAGCCAATATCTTGGATGCAATACATAAACGCAAAGTTCTGGGAATACCTTTCCCCATATATAATCCTTTATCGCAATAAAAATTCCATTACATCTTATTTCTCAATTATAACCGTCTATTTTCAATTTTTAATGTGATTATTATCAATTAAAGAGTTGAAAAGGTGATTTTCATACAAGAAGAATAAAAAACCGCCATCTCTGGCGGTTTTTTGATTCTTCAACGCTGCTATTTATTAACCTAAATTAACACGCGCATTTCTAAACATACGCATCCATGGGCTGTTTTCACTCCAGTCGTCTGGGTGCCATGAGTTTGCAACGGTTCTAAACACACGCTCAGGGTGAGGCATCATGATGGTTACTCGGCCATCCGTTGTCGTCACACTGGTAATGCCGTTTGGTGAACCATTCGGGTTAGCAGGGTACTGTTCTGTTAGCTTGCCGTAGTTATCAATGTAACGTAAGGCAACTATATCGGCTTGCTCTAGTGCAGCAAGATGATCAGCATTACGCACTTCAACACGGCCTTCACCATGAGAAACGGCAATTGGCATGTGAGATCCTGCCATTTCGTTAAAGAATAACGATGGGCTTTGTTGAACCTCAACCAAACTAAAGCGAGCTTCAAAACGCTCAGATTCATTGCGAACAAAACGCGGCCATAAATCGGCGCCTGGAATTAAGTCGCGAAGGTTAGACATCATCTGACAACCGTTACAAACACCTAATGCCAACGTATCATTGCGGTTAAAGAAAGCTTCAAATTGATCACGAGCAATATTGTTAAACAACACTGACTTCGCCCAACCTTCCCCTGCACCTAATACATCACCGTAAGAGAAACCACCACAAGCAACCAGGCCATTAAAACCATCTAGCTTGGCATTGCCAGATAAGATATCACTCATGTGGACATCTTTCGCTTCAAAGCCTGCACGGTCAAAGGCAGCAGCCATTTCAACATGAGAGTTAACTCCTTGCTCACGTAAAATCGCCATTTGCGGTTTAGCACCAAGATTAATCGCAGGGGCAATAAATGGTGCTGCGACGTCTTCATTTATGTCAAACGTTAGCTTTACATTTAAACCCGGATCTTGAACATCTTTCTTGGCTTCAAATTCTTGCAATGCGCCCGCTGGGTTATCACGCATGGCTTGCATTTGGTAAGTTGTTTCAGCCCATACTGCACGAATGTCTGTTCGATTTTGCTCAAGCACTAAATCATTGCCATTCCAAATACGAACAACATCTTCTTCAACCACAGTACCTAAAATATGGCTACATGCTTCAAGACCGTTTGCTGCAAGTACCGACTGAACAAAATCAAGATCATCAGTACGTACTTGAATAACAGCACCTAACTCTTCGTTAAATAGCGAAGCTAATACATCATCAACAGCATCTTCGCTGCCAGTATTAATATCAACTTCAATACCCGTGTGGCCTGCAAATGCCATTTCCGCTAGCGTTACGTATAAGCCACCATCACCACGGTCGTGGTAAGCAAGTAGCTTTTCATCACGTACCAGTGATTGCATTGCGTAGAAGAAACCTTTTAATAGCTCAGGACTATCTACATCAGCAGGCTTATCACCTAATTGCTTGTAAACCTGTGCTAGTGCTGTTGCACCTAAACGGTTTTTACCACAACCTAAATCCACCAATAACAGACTAGTTTCGCCTTTATCAGTACGTAGTTGAGGTGTCACGGTTTTGCGTACATCTTCAACGCGACCAAATGCAGTAATGACTAAAGAAAGTGGCGATGTTACTTCCTTCTCTTCGCCATCTTGTTGCCATTTTGTCTTCATTGACATTGAGTCTTTACCGACAGGAATTGTCAGACCCAATGCAGGACAAAGCTCTTCACCCACCGCTTTTACTGCTTCATATAAGCCAGCATCTTCGCCAGGGTGACCTGCTGGTGACATCCAGTTAGCCGAAAGATTGATACGTTTCATATCACCAATATCGCTACACGCAATATTAGTAACAGCTTCACCAACAGCTAAGCGTGCTGATGCGCCAAAATCGAGTAATGCAACAGGTGTACGCTCACCCATAGACATCGCTTCACCATGGTAGGTATCGTAACTAGCAGCAGTAACTGCACAGTTAGCAACAGGTACTTGCCATGGACCTACCATTTGATCGCGTGCAACCAAGCCGGTAACTGTGCGATCGCCAATTGTAATAAGGAAGGTTTTTTCAGCCACAGCTGGCAGACGAAGAATACGCTGCGTCGCTTCAACTAAGTCAATACCACTGCGGTCAATCGCTTGGCCTTCTACTTTTTGTGACTTCACATCACGGTGCATTTTCGGCGCTTTGCCCAATAGAATATCCATTGGCATATCAATTGGCGTATCGTCGAAATGGCTATCTTCTAAGGTTAAATGACGCTCTTCTGTCGCTTCACCCACAACGGCATACGGCGCACGTTCACGCTTACAAATCGTATCGAAAACCGCCATGTGTTCTGGTGCAACAGCCATAACATAACGCTCTTGAGATTCGTTACACCAAATCTCTAGCGGGCTCATACCTGGTTCATCGTTAGGAACATCACGAAGTTGGAATTTACCACCACGCTCGCCATCATCAACCAACTCAGGTAAAGCGTTTGAAATACCACCCGCGCCCACATCGTGAATAAAGGCAATTGGGTTAGCGTCACCCATCTGCCAACAACGATCAATCACTTCCTGACAGCGACGTTCCATTTCTGGGTTTTCACGTTGTACAGAAGCAAAATCCAGATCTTCTGCCGATTGACCGGATGCCATTGATGAAGCAGCACCACCGCCAAGACCGATATTCATTGCAGGGCCGCCAAGAACAATTAACTTCGCGCCAACTGGAATTTCTTTTTTCTGTACGTGATCAGCACGGATATTGCCCATACCACCCGCGATCATAATTGGCTTATGGTAACCACGTACTTCTTCACCGGCATGCGACGTCACTTTTTCTTCGTAAGTACGGAAGTAACCCAATAGGTTTGGACGTCCAAATTCATTATTAAATGCCGCGCCGCCAAGTGGGCCTTCAAGCATAATATCAAGCGCTGTAACAATGCGGTCTGGTTTACCAAAATCAGTTTCCCAAGGTTGTTCAAACCCCGGAACTTTAAGGTTAGATACAGTAAAGCCCACTAAACCTGCTTTAGGTTTACCGCCAATACCAGTTGCACCTTCATCACGAATTTCACCGCCCGAACCTGTTGATGCGCCCGGCCATGGGGAAATAGCGGTTGGGTGGTTATGCGTTTCTACCTTCATTAAGATATGAGTATCTTCATGGTGGTAGTTATATTGACGAGATTCTGGATCGGGGAAGAAACGCCCTACTTTTGAGCCTTCCATTACTGCAGCATTGTCTTTATATGCTGACAATACGTGCTCATGGTTTTGCTCATAGGTATTTTTGATCATCTTGAACAATGACTTGTCTTGATCAACACCATCAATAGTCCAATCTGCATTAAAGATTTTATGTCGACAGTGCTCTGAGTTCGCCTGAGCAAACATCATCAACTCAATGTCATTTGGATTTCGACCTAGTTTGGTGAAGTTCTCAACTAAGTAGTCAATTTCATCTTCAGCTAAGGCAAGTCCTAACGTAAGGTTGGCTTGCTCTAATGCCTGGCGACCACCAGCAAGGATATCAACGCTTTTCACCGGTGCTGGCTCTGCTTGTTTGAATAAAGCAGCCGCGGCTTCAAAATCGCCAACAATCACTTCCATCATGCGATCGTGGATTAACGCTTTGACTTGCGCTAATTGTGATGCTGATAGCTCGCTAGTTGATTCAATATAGTATGCAGTACCACGTTCAAGGCGTTTAATTGATTTTAAGCCACAATTACGGGCAATATCGGTCGATTTTGATGACCAAGGAGAAATTGTCCCCGGACGAGGGGTAACAAGTAGCAAGGTGCCACAAGGCTCGTGCTCTGCAATCGTTGGACCGTAAGTTAAAAGACTCGCTAGTTTGCTATGCTCATCAGCAGTAAGGGCAGCAGATACATCAGCAAAGTGCATAAACTCAGCATAAATACCTGACACAGGCAGATCGAATTCGCGGCAACGCTCAAGTAGCTTATTAACGCGAAACTCAGACAGTGCGGGTGAACCACGCAAAATTTCCATGTGCAAACGTCTCTCGATTAGCGGTTAAAGAAAAGTAATATTGGCCTAATTCCCAAAAAACTGGGGTAATTACGTCAATGTCACCTCTGATTTATCCCTGTTTATTAACTCAATAGATGAATAATCGATTTCGCACCAGCGCAGTATAAGCGATTTTTTTTTGTGACGTAACACTTGACGCAACCGTTTGCGTGTTTTTTTTTCAAACATCCTGAATTTATCAGTAATTTTGACATTAACCCGATTTTTTGAGCAAAAACTAACCGATAAAACAAAAGGAGACTATTTTTTTGTTTCAATCCGTGAATTAACACACCCAACGACAGGGTTCAGCTTTTCCACTACCGTTCACTTTGATATAAATGACTGCTCATTTTTAAGTTAGGTCAGCTTTGTTGATATATCTTCAATCTCTTACCAGCACATACCGTGTACTCATATCATTAATGCTTGCTTTATTATTAAGTGGTTGCCAATGGCAAGAAAAGCCACTTGATCCTTTAGAGCGCATTCGTGAAAGCGGTGTATTACGTGTAGGTACGTTAAATAATCAGCTGTCTTATTATATAGGGGCAGATGGGCCAACAGGGCTCGATTATGAATTAGCCCAACGCTTTGCTAAAGAGCTTGGCGTAAAACTGGAAATGCAAACCATATTTACCCTATCAGGCTTATTTCCAGCCTTAAAAAATGGTGATGTTGATATTGTCGCGGCAGGGTTAACCGTCACCCCCCAACGTCTACAAGGGTTTCACCCCGCTCCTGCATACTATTATGCAAGCCAAGTGGTTGTTTATAAAAAAGGTAAACGCCGCCCTCGCGATCTTGAAGAGTTAGCCAATACCGATCGTTCACTGGCTGTTGTGGCAAGCTCTAGCCATGAACGTCAATTAGAAGAGATCAAGAAAAAATATCCCAACCTAACATGGCAATCGATCAAAGAAACCGATATCGATGATCTATTGCGTAAAGTGGCTAATGGCGAATTAGATTATACCGTTGCTGACTCTGTTGATGTTGCGCTGCTACAACGTACACACCCTGAATTAGCAATCGCACTTGAACTTACTGAAGATCAACCAATTAGCTGGTTTGTAAAAGACAGTAACAATGACAGCTTATATGCCCTCTTAATTGAGTTTTTTGGTCACATAAAACAAAGCGGTGAATTAGCACAGCTAGAAGAAAAATACTTCGGCCATGTAGAACAGTTTGATTACGTTGATACTCGTGCATTTTTACGCGCACTCGATGATAAATTACCAAAGTGGCAAGGGCTATTTAAGAAGTATGCTAACGAGTTTGATTGGCGTTTAATTGCCGCTCTTTCTTATCAAGAATCGCATTGGAATCCACAAGCGGTTTCTCCAACAGGTGTTCGTGGCATGATGATGTTGACCAATCCTACTGCGAAATCTGTTGGTGTTACTGATCGCCTAAATCCAGAGCAAAGTATTCGTGGAGGTACTGAGTATTTGCGAAAGATGGTTGCCCGAGTGCCTGATAGTATTGATGAGCACGAGAAGGTTTGGTTCGCCCTTGCCTCTTACAATATTGGTTTTGGTCATATGATGGATGCTCGTCGTCTAACAAAAGCACAACATGGTAATCCCAATACATGGGCTGATGTAAAACAACGTTTGCCACTATTACAGCAGCGAAAGTATTACACTCAAACTCGCTATGGCTATGCGCGCGGTACAGAAGCGGTTAACTATGTTGAAGGGATCCGCCGTTATTATCAAAGTATTATTGGTTTTGAGCAGACGCATAGCCACGATTATGATGGTGATGATGTCAAGATTATTAATGGATTACAGACCATCACCTTACCGAATAAACCAATACAAGCCTCATCAGCGGCAATAAATACCCTAGGTAGTGCTTCTCAGGCGACAGCAACATCATCGGCGGTTTCCTCGACCTCAAATTAAATAGCCCACAATATACAATTTCAAAACAAAAAAGCTCAGGTTATCCCTGAGCTTTTACTTTTCCGTTGTTAGGCGATAGGTTAAAGCGACTGTTCATTAGCCATCTGTTGTTTAGCTAATAGCTTTGCCGCTTTTTTTTCTGCTCGCCTACGTTTAAAAAAAGCTTGTAGTTGAGCACGACATTCCTCGACTAATACGCCAGATGTTTGCTCTACATGATGATTGACGCCATCATAGCTAAGTAAATTCATGGTACTTCCCGCCGCGCCCGTTTTTAGATCATCAGCACCGTAAACGACTTTTCCCACACGACTGTGCACCATTGCTCCTGCACACATAGGGCAAGGCTCTAAAGTGACATACAATGTAGTATCAATTAAACGGTAGTTTTCTAGCACTTTACCCGCTTGTCGCAACGCCATGATTTCCGCATGCGCCGTGGCATCATGTTGACCTATAGATCGGTTCCAGCCCTCACCCACCACTTGTCCATTATAAACAACAACAGCGCCAACAGGTACTTCACCTTCTTCCTCTGCTTTAGCTGCGAGCTCTATCGCACGGCGCATAAAGTATTCGTCGTTTGGTTCTACTTCCATCGTCATCATTTATATATTCAGTCAAAAATACAATTTAGCTTATACGTCGTAATGGCTAATTAGTGGTAACTTCTCGGCTAAAAAATCCACCAGCATTCTTATTTTAGGTGATAGGTGACGGTTATGTGGATACAGCGCCCAAATCCCCTCATCCGGCTCTTGGTAGTTAGTTAAGATAGGAACAATGGCACCCGAATCTAAATCTTTATCAATATAGTAATCAGGTAGCTGCGCTATACCAATCCCTTTTAATACCGCATCACGTAAACCGTAACCACTGTTACAGTTTAAATTTCCAGAGACCCTAACACTTTTCTCTTTTCCTGATTCTTGAAAGCGCCAATGATCATAGTTTCCGATCAAGCAGTTATGGTGACGTAACTCAGACAGTGAATGTGGTACACCAAATTTTGCAAGATAATCAGGAGACGCACAAACATACATGGTACGTGAGGTTAAACGTTTTGCCATCATTGAAGAGCTCGTCAATCGACCAAGACGGATTGCTAAGTCAAAGCTACCTTCAACTAAATCAACCTGTCTATTGGTCATATCAATAACCACTTCAAGTTCTGGGTATTGCAGCATGAAGTCATTCACTAACGGCATGATATATTTCTCACCATAGGTGACAGGAGCCGTTAATTTAATTAAGCCTTGCGGTGTACCACGTAAATTACTTAATGCGCGTTCTGCTTCTTCCAAACCGTCCATCACTTGACGACAGTGCTGGTAATACACATTACCTTCTTCGGTCAATGACACCTTACGCGTAGTACGATAAAATAATTTAGTATTGAGTCGATTCTCTAAAGCACTGACTTGTCGACTCACTTGCGCTGTTGAAATACCTAATCGTTTAGATGCCGCTGTAAAGCTTTCAGTTTCAGCTACAGCAACAAATTCTGTTACGCCTTCCCATAGGAACATCTTACTTACCTATATATTGATACCAACAATAATCATTATTACCGTTAGGTAAAAGTTATTTGCACTTTAACCTAATTATCATTTATTCAGAAATAAATACAATAGTCTTCATCGAATCGAGACAGAGAAATTTCGATTTAACTTAATTACTCTCTACGAATATCAATAACAACGTAGAACAAATAGAAGAGAATTATAATGACTGATAAATTTATCAAATCAAAAGCTGCGATTGCATGGGGTCCAAACCAACCACTTTCTGTTGAAGAAGTTGATGTAATGCTTCCTCGTGCAGGTGAAGTTCTAGTTCGCATCGTTGCAACTGGCGTATGTCACACTGACGCATTCACACTATCAGGTGATGATCCAGAAGGTATCTTCCCTGCAATTCTTGGTCACGAAGGTGGCGGTATCGTTGAAATGATTGGTGAAGGCGTTACCGATCTTCAAGTAGGCGACCACGTTATTCCACTTTACACAGCAGAATGTGGTAAGTGTAAATATTGTCTATCTGGCAAAACAAACCTTTGTCAGGCAGTACGTGAAACTCAAGGTAAAGGCTTAATGCCAGACGGTACAACTCGTTTCTACAAAGATGGTCAACCTATCTTCCATTACATGGGTTGTTCCACATTCTCTGAGTACACTGTTCTTCCTGAGATTTCACTAGCGAAAATCAATAAAGAAGCACCACTAGAAGAAGTTTGTCTACTAGGCTGTGGTGTAACAACAGGTATGGGTGCAGTACTTAATACGGCTAAAGTTGAAGAAGGTAGCACTGTTGCTGTATTCGGTCTTGGTGGTATCGGTCTAGCGGCTATTATTGGTGCAACTATGGCAAAAGCAAGCCGCATCATCGCTGTTGATATCAACGAAGAAAAATTCGAATTAGCACGTAAGTTAGGTGCAACTGACTGCATCAACCCAATGAAATTCGACAAGCCAATTCAAGAAGTGATTGTTGAAATGACTGACGGCGGTGTTGATTACTCTTTCGAGTGTATTGGTAACGTAAACGTAATGCGTTCTGCACTTGAGTGTTGTCACAAAGGTTGGGGCGAATCAGTAATTATCGGTGTGGCTGGTGCTGGTCAAGAGATCTCTACTCGTCCATTCCAACTAGTAACAGGTCGTGTATGGCGTGGTTCTGCATTCGGTGGTGTTAAAGGCCGTTCAGAGCTTCCAGGTATCGTTGATCGTTACATGGCAGGTGAATTCCAACTTGATGACTTTATCTCATTCAATATGGGCTTAGACAAAATCAACGAAGCATTCGACCTACTACACGAAGGTAAAAGTATCCGTACTATTATCCACTTCGATAAATAAGAATATAATTACATAATAATTAATGCGCAGAGATCATCATCTGTACCCTATCTCTGCGCCTAATCTGACTGAGAGAGCATCCCATGCCTTTAGAAAACATTAGCTGTAATAAAACTGCTGGCGGTTGGCATAAACAATATACACACCGCTCAGAAGTACTTAATTGCGATATGCGTTTTGCTATTTTCCTACCACCACAAACGGCTGCAGGACAAAAAGTACCAGTACTTTACTGGTTATCAGGCTTAACGTGTACTGATGAAAACTTCATGCAAAAAGCGGGCGCTCAACGTATCGCAGCAGAATTAGGTGTTGCCATTGTTGCACCCGATACTAGCCCACGCGGTGAAGGTGTAGAAGATGATCCTGCAGGTAGCTACGATTTTGGTTTAGGTGCTGGGTTCTACGTGAACGCAACAGAAGCGCCTTGGAATCGTCATTACAACATGTACGATTACATTGTTAATGAGCTACCAGCATTAGTTGAAGCGCACTTCCCTGTATCAGATCAGCGTGCAATCAGTGGTCACTCAATGGGTGGACATGGCGCATTGATGATTGCGATGCGCAATCCTGAGCGTTTTTCTTCAGTATCTGCATTTAGCCCAATTGCAAATCCAATGAACTGCCCTTGGGGTCAAAAAGCCTTCACTGGTTACTTAGGTAGCAACACTGAAACGTGGAAGCAATACGATTCAAGCGAGTTAATTCGTAAAGCAGAGAAAAAACTGCCAATGCTGGTTGATCAAGGTACTCATGACAACTTCTACATTGAAGGTCAACTTCGTACCGAAACTCTTGCTGCCGCTGCAAAAGCAAATAACTACCCTGTAGAAATTCGCATGCAAGATGGTTACGACCATAGCTACTACTTTATGGCCACATTTATTGAAGATCACTTACGTTTCCACGTAGAGCACTTCAACAAGTAATAAGTATGCATGTCATACTGAAGTATTCACGTAATATCTTCAGATGCTGAATAGAAAAAAGCCTCACTATTCTTAGCGAGGCTTTTCTTTTATCCGCTCAAATTTAAATGTTCAGTCACTTAAATTATAAGCTGTATGTATATGGCGCTTGTACACCTAGAGGAATGCCTAACGCCCAGTAAACGAGTAAGAAAATTGTCCAGCCTACTAACATCGCAATTGAGTATGGCATCATCATTGACGCTAATGTACCGATACCTGAGCTCTTCACGTAGCGTTGCATGTAAACAACAACCAGTGGGAAGAACACCATCATTGGTGAAATGATATTAGATACAGAATCACCAACACGGTATGCAGCTTGCGTTAATTCTGGAGAAATTCCTACAGCCATTAGCATTGGAACCATGATTGGACCAATCAGTGCCCATTTTGCCGATGCAGAACCAACTAACAAGTTAACACTCGCCGTTAATAGAATCATACCTACAATTGTTACCTGACCTGGCAAATTCATTTCTTGCAGTAACTGTGCGCCAGATAGTGCCAATAGCGTTCCCAAGTTAGATTGGGTAAAGGCTACTAGGAACTGAGCGATGAAAAATACCATGACCATAAAGCCTGCCATGCCAGCCATTGTGGTAGACATCGCTTTAATGACATCGCTACTTTGCTTAAAGGTACCAGCAACTCGACCGTAAATGATCCCTGGGATCACGAACAGGATAAAGATTAACGGTACGATTGATTGCATTACCGGTGCGTTGAACGCCGCGATTTCACCCGTTGGAGAACGCAGTGGTGATGATTCCGGCCATACCGCTGCAACCAATAGTGCGATACCAGCAACCATTGCCCAACCAGCGTAAGAAAACGCTTTGCTTTCAAGCTCAGTGAAAGAGCCCATATCAGGTGCTTCTTCTGCGTCAGCATCAATCGCTGTCTTACTTAAACGTGGTTCAATGATCTTATCTGTTACATACCAACCAATAGCAACGATAATAATCGAAGATAGCCCAGTAAACATTAAGTTCGCTAGTGGGTTCACAATGTAGCTAGGATCCATAATACGTGCAGCTTCTTGTGTAAAGCCTGCAAGTAATGGGTCAATACCAGACGGAATAAAGTTTGCTGAGAAACCACCTGATACGCCAGCAAATGCTGCCGCAATACCCGCTAATGGGTGACGACCTGCTGCATGGAAAATAATACCACCTAGTGGAATAACCAGAACATAACCCGCATCAGCTGCAGTATGTGAAACAATCGCAACTAAAATTAACATTGGCGTTAATAGTTTTGCAGGGGTCACATTCAGCATCTTCTTTAGGCCGGTATTGATAAAGCCAGAAGCTTCAGCAACACCAACACCTAACATTGCCACCAATACAATACCCAATGGGGCAAAGCCAGTGAAATTCTTCACCATATTGGCAAGGAAACTCGCTAACGCATCACCTGTTAAAAGATTATTTACTTGTACAACTTGTTGTGTAACAGGGTGAACTAAACCAAAGTCAAACTGAGACATAATCGCAGAAAGTACCCAAACGGCGATTAATCCCCAAAAGAATAACAAAGCAGGATCCGGGATTTTATTACCTGCTCGCTCAATACCATTTAAAAACTTATCCATAGCGCTTGATGGCTTCGGCGCTTGATTTAATGTTTTCTCGTTCATGGCAACTCCGTGCCCCCATATTGGTTACGTCTGCAAAGTGGACTTATTTTAGTAAGTCTCATTGTTTTGCCTTTCAGCTACTACGGCTGAATTTAGGTCGGGTGATTGTAGCTAAATGCAATAGAAAAAAAGCCAGATCACCTAACGAATAACGAAACCTCATTATGGAAGATTGTAACCAAGCATTAACCATAAACAACAAAGCAACAACTCAATAAACAATTCAAAACACAAACACCAACAAAAACAAAACAATTAAAAACCGCTTGGTTATACCTCTAGAAAATCACCTCCAACAAGTCACCTTACGAAAAGTATGTTTTCGCTACTTTTCATCCTCAGTTGAATGAATTTCTATAAAATACGAGCAATAAAAAACCCTAGTAAGTCACCTTACTAGGGTTTGATATTTGCTAACTATTTTTCAGTAAGAAATATTATTCCCACTCAATCGTTGCTGGCGGTTTACCTGAAATATCGTAAACCACACGAGAAATACCGTCGACTTCGTTAATAATACGGTTAGACACTTTACCTAAGAAATCATAAGGTAAATGTGCCCAATGCGCTGTCATAAAGTCGATTGTTTCTACTGCACGTAATGATACAACCCAATCATATTTACGCCCATCACCCATCACGCCCACAGAGCGAACAGGTAGGAATACGGTGAATGCTTGTGATACTTTATTATAAAGATCGGCTTTATGAAGCTCTTCAATAAAGATAGCGTCTGCACGACGAAGCAAATCACAGTACTCTTTCTTCACTTCACCTAAAACGCGTACACCTAGACCAGGCCCTGGGAATGGGTGGCGGTAAAGCATGTTGTAAGGTAGGCCTAACTCAAGACCGATCTTACGCACTTCATCTTTAAATAACTCTTTTAATGGCTCAACTAGACCCATTTCCATATCGTCAGGTAAACCACCTACGTTATGGTGAGATTTAATCACGTGTGCTTTACCTGTTTTCGATGCTGCAGATTCAATCACATCAGGGTAAATAGTCCCCTGTGCTAACCACTTCGCATTTTTCAGTTTCTTTGATTCTTCATCAAATACGTCAACGAATACGTGACCAATTTTCTTACGCTTCGCTTCTGGCTCATCAATACCTGCAAGTGCTGATAAGAAACGATCCTCAGCTTGTACATGAACAATGTTTAGACCGAACTTGTCGCCAAACATATCCATCACTTGTTGACCTTCGTTTAAACGAAGCAGGCCATTATCAACAAATACACACGTTAGCTTGTCGCCAATCGCACGGTGAATAAGCATAGCAACCACAGATGAATCCACACCACCTGAAAGACCAAGGATAACTTCATCGTCACCCACTTGCTCTTTAATACGTGCAACAGCATCTTCGATGATATTTGCTGATGTCCATAGTTTTTCACAGCCACAGATATTCATTACGAAGTTCTCAATTAACTTCATACCTTGACGTGTGTGCGTTACTTCTGGGTGGAACTGAACACCGTAGAAACGCTTCTCTTCATTTGCCATTGCAGCAAATGGACAGGTTTCAGTTTCTGCAACTTTGATAAAATCTGACGGGATTTCTACCACTTTATCGCCATGGCTCATCCACACATCCATTAATGGTGTGCCGTCTTCGGCTGTTGCGTCTTGAATACCTTCAAGGAAATGTGTTGGTTCAACAATTTTAACTTGTGCGTAACCAAACTCACGCTCATTAGAGCCAGCAACTTTACCACCCAGTTGCTCTGCCATGGTCTGCATGCCGTAACATACGCCAAATACAGGAACACCCGCCTCAAAAACATATTGTGGCGCACGAGGAGAACCGGCTTCCGTTACACTTTCAGGACCACCAGAAAGAATAATACCGTTAGGTGCGAATTCACGGATATCGGCTTCATCAACATCCCAACTCCATAGTTCACAGTACACACCAATTTCGCGAATACGACGGGCGATTAGCTGTGTATATTGAGAGCCAAAGTCCAAAATAAGGATACGTTGTTCATGAATATTTGTGGTCATGGTCATTAGTGAATGTTCTCGAATAATTTTATATATAGGGAGCAAAGACTCTGCTCCCGATGTTATTTCTTACTGACGTAATCGTTAAACCCTAAGATGAGTGGGTAACGATTAACCCATACGGTAATTAGGTGCTTCTTTAGTAATAGTCACATCATGAACGTGTGACTCTTTCATGCCAGCCCCTGAAATACGTACAAATTCAGCTTTAGTACGAAGATCTTCAATCGTTGCTGAGCCCGTTAGGCCCATGCTTGAGCGTAAGCCACCCATTTGTTGGTGAACGATTTCTTTTAGGTAACCTTTATAAGCAACACGGCCTTCAATACCTTCTGGTACCAATTTGTCAGCAGCATTATCAGTTTGGAAATAACGGTCAGAAGAACCTTTTGACATTGCGCCTAGTGAACCCATGCCACGGTATGATTTGTATGAACGACCTTGGTACAGTTCAACTTCACCCGGCGCTTCTTCAGTACCAGCAAACATAGAACCTACCATCACACATGATGCACCAGCAGCAATCGCTTTACACATATCACCAGAGTAACGAATACCGCCATCAGCAATAACAGGAATACCGTACTGATCAGCAACAGATGCCGCTTCTGAAATTGCGGTAATTTGTGGAACACCAACACCTGTAACAATACGTGTCGTACAGATTGAACCTGGGCCGATACCCACTTTTACAGCACTAACACCTGCTTCAATTAGAGCACGTGCACCTTCAGCTGTAGCGACATTACCACCAACAATAGGAAGATTTGGGAATGCAGCACGCGTTTCACGAATACGTTGAAGTACACCTTCAGAGTGACCGTGTGAAGAATCGATAAGTAATACGTCTACACCAGCTTCAACCAAAGCAGCTACACGCTCTTCATTACCAGCACCTGCACCAACTGCAGCACCTACACGTAAGCGGCCGCGCTCGTCTTTACAAGCATTAGGTTTACGTTCTGCTTTTTGGAAGTCTTTTGCGGTGATCATACCTTTAAGGCGGAATTCATCATCAACAAGTAACACCTTTTCAACACGGTGCTGTTGCATGATAGCTTCAACTTCTTCACGAGATGCACCTTCTTTAGCCGATGCTAAATCCGTTTTAGATGTCATTACTTCTTCAACAGTCTTTGAAAGATCAGTAACAAATCGAACATCACGACCTGTAATAATACCAACCAACTCATTGTTGTCAGTTACTACAGGATAACCAGCAAAGCCGTTTTGCTCTGTTAAACGCTTAACATCAGCAATCGTTGCGGTAGGTTTAACCGTCACAGGTTCAGAAACAACACCTGCTTCGAACTGCTTCACCATGCGAACTTGGTTTGCTTGCTGTTCGATAGACATATTTTTGTGAATGAAACCGATACCACCTTCTTGAGCAAGACCGATAGCTAAGCGACCTTCAGTCACTGTATCCATTGACGCTGACACCATTGGGATATTAAGAGAAATATCTTTTGTCAGTTGAGTGCGCAGATCGGCAGTGTTAGGTAGAACGGTTGAATGGGCAGGAACCAGCAAAACATCGTCGAAGGTTAAAGCTTCTTGTTTAATTCGTAACATTGCAATATCTCACACCGAATAGGGGTTTAAAGAAGGATAAAATATTGCGGTCGAATTATACGTATGAAGCAAACGTTTGGCTAGATTTTTTTTTATTTTTTTTCTTGACACTTTTTAATTGATAAGTAATATATTTCGGTTAACTATCCGGTGATGCGGTCAAGGAAATACGGCCAAGATCTGTCCATTGATCTGCCTGTATACTTTATGTCTTATTCGGTTTTATTTTGACCGCCTGCCTACTACTTCATTCGATAGCAGGTACCATTCCTAGTGACCACTTTTTCCCCTCAAAGCCAAACAAATAGTCGTATTTACACGGTTTCTAGCTTAAATGCACAAGTACGTCTCGTACTTGAAAATGAAATGGGTGTAGTGTGGCTTATTGGCGAGTTATCTAATTTCTCGATGCCCGTTTCTGGTCATTGGTATTTCACACTGAAAGATTCACGTGCCCAAGTCAAATGCGCCATGTTTAAAGGCAGTAATCGACATGTGACGTTTAAACCAGCCAATGGGAATCAAGTATTAGTTAAGGCGCGCTTGTCATTATATGAACCACGTGGTGATTATCAGCTGATCATTGAAAGTATGCAGCCAGAAGGTGATGGTCGCTTACAACAGCAATTTGAACAGCTAAAAATGTCACTTGCTGCTGAAGGTTTATTTGCTCAATCACTCAAACAAACGCTGCCAGAGCAACCTAAACGAGTTGGTATTATTACCTCAAAAACAGGCGCAGCTCTACACGATATTTTACAAGTATTGCAACGTCGCGATCCGAGTTTACCCATTGTAATTTATCCAACCATGGTACAAGGCGAAGGCTCTGCAATTTCTATTGCACAAGCGATTGGTCGAGCCAATGCTAGGCAGGAATGTGATGTGTTAATTGTCGGTCGAGGTGGCGGTTCACTGGAAGATCTTTGGGCATTTAATGAAGAAATTGTCGCACGAACCATTGCTGCTAGCCAGATCCCCATTGTCAGTGCGGTTGGTCATGAGGTAGATGTCACTATCGCTGATTTTGTTGCCGATGTCCGTGCACCAACACCTTCTGCTGCCGCTGAGTTGATCAGTCGAGATATGACTCACCAAACGCAATTGCTCGATCGTAAAAAACAACAATTACGCCATGCAATCAGGTCATATTTATCACAATCTTTGCGCCAAGCAACCCAACTACAACACCGCTTAGAACGTCAGCATCCACAACTTCGTTTAAATCAACAGCAGCAACATCTTGATGAAATTAGCCAACGCTTAATTCAAGCGATGCAGAAAAAAATACAAAAGCATCAACAGCATATCGATAGTAATAACTATAAAATATCACTTTACTCCCCCGCTACGTTAGTAAGCAATGCACAACGAAATTTAGAGCGAAGTGAACGAAGACTCTATGATGCTTTAGACCGTAAGCTGCTAAATGCGAAGCATAAATTAGCGGTGGCAGCAGAAAAACTAGAAACAGTAAGCCCTCTCGCAACACTTGCTCGAGGCTACTCAATTACTCGAAATGAGCAAGGTGATGTAATCAGAAACACATCACAAGTTAAGCATGGTGATAAACTTATCACCACAGTAACAGATGGTGATATACATTCCTGTATTATCAAATAACCATAGAATCTGTTAACAAAAATGGCGCTATTAAGCGCCATTTTTTATTCATTCCATTTAGCGTGTTTCAGCACGCATTTCAAATTGTACCTTAACCCGAGATTTAGACTTTAACTCATTGCAATGATTACAAAAATAACTTGCAGAACCACAAGCTTGTAATCTTTCTAACTGCTCATTGCAATCAGGACAAAATACATGCTTCTCAACTTGTTGTTGGCAAAAATCGCAAAAATAGCCGTGATCTTTCCAACTTAACAAGCTGCTACATTGCGGACAAATATTTTCAACGTTATCAGCCATGCTCTTCGACCTCTGTACAAAATTTACATCTTCGAGTGATTATTAAGCGCGGTAATCAGAAATACAATTATCTTGCGTATAGAACTTCACCTTCCTCACAAAGAATTATCATAAATAAGTTTTTTTCTATTATTCAACAATCATAAATAATCAATTTAGATCAACACGATGATCAACATGCTTAGTGGTGATCTTCTTTTAAAACAAACCTGATCAGCTAACAGGTACCAAAAGAACATTTATCAATACACTTCCCGAAAGCATAAGTTACATGTGCTGTATTTGAATTTAAAACAGAATATAAAACTAAATTTTAATATTAAAACACAACGATCATACACAATATAAATTAGGATCTTTATCTTTATAAGCATAAATCAAAGACTAAAACCTAAATAAACGTTTAATATTACGCTTTCACACTCTTGGTATACATCACAATCTCTTGCTCTGAATTCACCTTAAAACTAACGGTAACTGATTGATATTCAGATAAAGATAAAATATGAGTTCCACCGCAAGGGATCTCAATAACGCCCTCAGAGCCTAAATTACACTGCCAATAACGTGAATCTGTCAGATGATCGCCTTCTCGCCTCATTAGTACAGCAGTTTTTAATGCTACCCAATCACTAAGTTGCAGATTAATACGCTCAGCTACAACATTAAGTTCTGCTAGTAGATCTGCGCTGTTTAGCCCACGCTTACGTAATGTTTTACCTAAACGATACGTGTCAGTACTGAGATCGGGCGTCACTTCACTTTTTTCTTGGGCATAGCTATGAAAATCATAGTAACCAAGTTCATCTCTACGAGTCGGCTCTTTTCGCCAGAAGTCATTATGAAGGACTTTATTTAACGCTAAAGAAGATAAATGCCCCGCACTATGTCCACGACTCAAACTTTGTTGATATTCCCTATCAACAGACAATGTCACTGTATTACCAATATCAAAGTCTATTGTTCCTGTAATAATATGAACAACCACAAACACCCATCCATCAGTATCCCGTTTAACAGGAATGTCTTGGGCAATAAAAAGACTGCTTGTTGCTAGGTCAATGGCACCAACGACACAATTATTAACCTGATACTGTTTACCTGCATGAATAACCATCCCTTGATCAGCCGGATGATCAGGCCAAATATGGCTAACAGGATGAAAAGGTGTCGATTGGGTAACAACATAATTTTCGTCACCTGAATGACTTATCATTAGTACAGTACTATCAAGCAACCATTGTTGTTGAGTAAATACGACTTGCGTTGGCGCGATAACTGACATCTTCTATCCTTAGTTCTACTTATAAAAAAGCCCAGCACAATGGCCGGGCTCTACATAAAATTAAATCACATAAGGTAATTAACTTGCATTAGTTTTTTCAAATACCAAAAACTTATCGCCAGCATCAACAATGAGGCTATTGTTAATAACTTCAATACTTGTCGCACTACGTAACACGTTTAGCATATTATTTTCTTGTTTGACTAACTCAGGCAAACACATTTTGCGCGTGACGAATGGAAGCGAAAAATCACCAACTGGCTCAACCTTACCTTTAAAAAGATTACAACCGGTAAAACCTGTTACTTTCATGTTTGATTCAATATTTAATGATGGTCGATGCTTTGTAATACCAGGGATCTCAACTCCCCCCTTCAGCTTCCAATCACCAACCATCTGTGCTGATTTTTCTAATTGCTGGTTGGAAAAGCAACCAGTTAATGAAATTGTAATTAATGCTAATAAACATAGCGTTGTTTTTTTCATTATTAGTCCTTACAAAATACCTTAATTCATTCTAATTAAATCGCTTACGTTTGACGTACACCGTCCTCCGCATTGAGCGCGACGAATCAAAAGTGATTTAATGAGAATGTGATTAAAAAAATAATGCCGGTGAAAATATCACCGGCATTGATTTATCTTAGTAATAAACTACTAGATAGATATGATCAGTCTTAATTACTTAAGGATGATCTGTACTGAACGCTGTACGTAGTTAGTCTTAGTAGAAGCGTCAGTTTTAAGTGGGTTGTTGTAACCTACAGAAGAAACAGTTAGACGAGATGCGTCGATACCGTTAGCTTCTAGGTAGTTAGCAACGTTTGCTGCACGCTCTGCAGAAACTTTTTCGTTAACTTTAGCTGAACCAACTTTGTCTGCACGACCGATGATTTGAGCGTTAACTTCTGGGTTAGCTTGCATAGTTGCAATAACTTCACCTAGGTTGTAACGGCCGTAGTCGTTTAGCTTAGTTTGACCATTTTGGTATGGTAGAACGTAAGAAGAACGAGTTGGTACTTGTGCTTCAACAGCTACTTCTTTAACTACTTCAACGTTGTTAGTAACAACCATTGGAGTTGCTGGTTGACCAAACTTGTAAGTCATACCCCAGTACGCTTGAGTTAGATCAGCGTGACCGTTTGAAGTACGTAGGTCTTGGTAGTAATCAGCACCGATTTGAGTAGATAGTGCGTGAGTGATTTGGTAAGACAGACCTAGACCAGCTGTTGGTGAGAAGCTGTCAGACTTCATGTGTAGAGCGTTGTCTGCAAAGTTCTTATTATCAGCGTAGATGTATGTAGCACCTAACTTACCGAACGCAGATAGTTTTTGAGTTAGAGGTAGATTACCTTTCACACCTAAAGTTGCTAGGTGCATGTCAGCATTACCTAGGTCATGCATGTAATCGTAGCTACCGTAGATACCGAAGTATTGGTTAAAATCGTAACCAGCATCTAGTTTAACACTTGGTGCTTCGCCGTTTGCAGAACCAGGGAACTTAGAAATATCGCTGTTAGATACGTAACCCATACCTAGTGCGCCACCAACCCAGAAACCAGACTGATCGTAAGAAGGAGCAGTTTGTGCAGGCGCTGTAGCTGTAGTGCTAGTAGTTGCATCAGCTGCCATTGCAGATGTAGCAACACCTAGAGATAAAGCTGCTAGTACAGATAGAGATAGAGATTTCAATTTCATGTTTAACTCCATTGAGTAATGCTTAAACTTTTTAAGTCTGCTTTATATAGTGCGTACTATTTTTTTAATGTGTATCGCAAAGCAGTTATTGTCAGGAACGGGATGCATTTTGTGACGGATACGATGTTATGGCAAGTAATAAAAAATGATGTTCACAATTATTTTGCGTTTTTCACCACTACAAAAAATAGGACTTCTGAAAAATAGTTTTTTCAGAAAAAAAGAAGATAAAGGAAAATACAAAAAAATTTATCGTAAGAAAACAGACCTAAAAAAAGATAAAAAAACCATATAAAAAAACATAAATCAATACAAAACAAATAATTAAAAGATCGATTTTTATGATCTCAGCGACCTAAAAACACTACTTTTTATAGGTGAATCGAATTATCAAGAGACGGTCAAATATTAATTTATCTGCACCATGTGGCATCTTCTACTTTTATTATCTCTTCCATAAATAAATTTTTTTGTTAGCATCAGCGCTGACAAAAAAGATTCCTCATTATTTTTTGTTTTTCTTTCATCCAATACATGTTACTTAAGTCTTCAATATAGGCAGAGTAATCGCTAAAAATTGCGTAGTTTATCCCGCTACGCCAAGATACATTTAGCACTATAAATAATAAAAATGATAAATACGTTAGAAGGCAACTATAGTCTTTTGCAGATAGTGAATAGGTAAATCAATGATTATATATAAGCAGGGTAAAGATAGCTTTGAACCCCAAAAAAGCGCTTATTCTACACCTGATACTACAACCAAACTCAGTGCTAGTGAGACAAAAATATTACAATACTTAATTGATAATAATGGTGAGATTATTAGCCGTGACAAATTACTTGAGATCGGTTGGCCAGATAAAGTCGTTGTGCCTAATTCATTAAATGTTGCTATCGCTAATTTACGCAAAGCTTTTAAAACAAAAAATGAAATTATCATTACGATAAAAGGAGCTGGATTTACGATTGCTAAAAACACTTTTATACAGCATCAAATCCAACCAGAAGTCGTGTCCGACAGTGACCATGTAACTACTAGTCAAAGTACAGCCGCATCTTCAAATAAAGAAGAGAACGTAACTGCATTATTGGATAATAACGATGAGCAAGAAACTGACATTACTGCAAACCAGCCGTTATCAAAATTAACTAAAATTGGTTGCGGTATATCAATGATTGCGTTGTTGGCATGGATAGGACTTTGGGCCAGTAGTTGGCAAACACCACCCTGTGTGTCCGTTAATAATCAGCAGATCTGTGGTAACATAGAACTTCTTAACTTAAATGAATTGCCTAAAAACCTGCCTGCGAAAGGCACTGTATATATAGATTCCGCAGGTAAACTGTATGAAAAAAATTAAATACATCATCATGGCACTCGTTGCCCTGATGTTATTTCCAATAATTAACGGTATGGGTTGTGACTTTAACTATAAATTAACCAGTCCTGGTCATGAACAATTCGGTAGTTGTAAATTTGGTCAATACACCTTAATAGACTACCCCGACCCTAAACAAGATAACGGCTATACCGTATTAAAAGGTCTCTATTTTTACGCTTTTGGCAATGCGGCAGTATTAGTCACCAGTAATGAAGATCACACCAAGAAAATTACTGATTCTGCGATAGAGAGCTTAAACTTTGCGAATAAACGTTTTTGGTACCAGCTTTCGCTACAAAGACTGAATAAAGATGAGCTTGTGATTTTCACGAAGCATCCAAAACCAAAGCTACAAGTGATCCCTTACGATGGCACACTTGCAATGACTGACAGTAATTCATAATCAGAATTAACAACAGGGGCTAATTTTCTAGCGCCTGTTTATTCTTGCTGTGCTAAACCTTCCAATATCGGACAGTTTGAATTTTTATCTCCAGGACATTGCTTCGTTAATGCTTCAAGTGTTTTCTTCATCTGTAGTAATTCATTGATCTTAATATCTATCTCTTTTAACTTTTCTTCTGCCTTCTCTTTTACATCACGGCTCTGACGACTTGAGTCCATTGATAACGCCAGTAAATCACGGCATTCATCAAGAGAGAATCCAATCATTCGAGAACGTTTGATCAACAGTAACTCTGAAATATGGTTTTGATTATAATAACGATAGCCATTAGCTCCTCTAGGAGCGGGGCTTATCACACCTTTAGCTTCATAAAACCGAATAGTTTTTGCTGTTAGCCCTGTTTTTTCAGCGACTTCACTTATATTAATCATCTTTATCCTTTCACTTTTTATCTATTCTTTAAAATACACCAAACATACCTTGACCTTACAGTAACTAGAAGGTTTATTCTTACTTCATTCTTTAAATATAGTAAGGCGTAAGGGCTCAAAATGAATACTATTACTCTCCCACTTGCTAACGTCCATTGCATGAGCTGCGTAAATAAAATACGTTCAGCTTTAGCAACATTGCCCGACTGCCAGATTATCGATATTGATACAAAGCAAATTACTGTAAATAGTGAAAGCCCACTAAAAACAATGTCTGAAAAGATCAATGCATTGGGCTATCAAGTCGGTTTCCACTATCAACTTGCACTCGCTGGTTTATCGTGTGGTCGATGCGTGGCTAAAGTAGAAGCCGCACTAGCAAGTCGTAATGATATTTTTCGCGCTAGTATAACGAAAGAAACAGCTGATATAACGGGCTCTCTAAGTAAGCAAACACTTACCGATATTATTACGTCACTAGGTTATCAAGTAATACCTGCTTCGTCGGAATTAGAAGAAAACACGCTAATATTTACTCTCTCTGGACTTTCATGCGGAAAATGCGTTGCCAAATTAACAGAGAAACTAAAAGCCAATGATCAGATTCAAATCCTTGCTTTAGATAAAACACATGCAGAAATTAGAACAATGCTTGCTGCAAAAGATATCATTTCCATTATTACAGAGGCAGGCTACCAAGCAATACAAACGACTTTAGATGAGAGATTAGCTCAACCAGAAAGTATCAATGAGCAAGAGAACAAAGATGATAAAGCGCTAAATACTCTTCCCTCATCTGAAAGTTCTCAGGTTCAACAATTACTGTTATCCGGCATGACATGTGCCAGTTGTGTGGCCTCTGTTGAAAAAGCGATTAAACAAGTCACTGGTGTTGATACTGTCAGTGTAAACCTTGCAGAGCGAACAGCGCTTATATCAGGTACTCCAGATATAAAAGCCGTTATTACCGCTATTACTGCAGCCGGTTATGGCGCAGAAATCAGTGAAGATGAACAAACTCGTCGCCAACGTCAACAACAACAAAATACCCAAACATTCAAAACACACTTAAGGAATGCATTTATTGCACTTGGCTTAGGGATTCCTATGATGGCTTGGGGGATCTTTGGCGGTAGCATGATGATCGACTCAACCACCAGCCAATTAGCATGGGGATTTGTTGGCTTAATCACCCTATTATTGCTCGTAACTGTTGGTAAAGATTTCTATATCAATAGTTGGAAAGCATTCAAACATCATCGTGCAACAATGGATACGTTAGTCGCTTTAGGTACAGGAGCGGCTTGGCTATTTTCAATGCTTGTAGTGCTAAAACCAGATATGTTCCCTGCATCTGCTCGACATGTTTACTTTGAAGCAACAGCCATGATTATCGGTTTAATTACATTAGGCCATGCCCTTGAAGCTCGCGCTCGCAGTCAAACATCTAAAGCATTAGAGCGTTTAATCGATCTACAACCACAAACAGCTATCGTGATTGAAAATGGCGTGGAAAATGAGCGCCCACTCAATGAAATAAAAAGTGGGATGACGTTACGTCTTCGTCCTGGTGCTAAAGTCGCTGTTGATGGTGTCGTCATTGAAGGTAATACCTATATAGATGAATCGATGCTAACAGGTGAGCCTCTTGCGGTTCACAAGAAAAATGGTGACAAAGTAAGAGCTGGGACTATCAACCAACAAGGATCATTACTGTTTACTGCTGAGCATATTGGTAGTGATACGATATTAGCTCGAATTATCCAACTCGTTCGTCAAGCGCAAAGCAGCAAACCCGCACTTGCACGCTTAGCTGATACTATTTCAAGCATCTTTGTGCCAAGTGTCATGATCATCGCCATTATTACTGCCATGGTGTGGTACTACTTCGGTCCTGCACCGTCATCGGTTTATATGTTAGTCGCTGCAACGACCGTACTTATCATTGCTTGTCCTTGTGCATTAGGTCTTGCGACACCAATGTCAGTCACTGTAGGAGTTGGGCGCGCAGCAGAGCTGGGGATTTTAATCCGTGATGCAGAAGCTATGCAGCAAGCAGCCAACATCAATACTGTTGTGTTAGATAAAACAGGTACGCTCACTGAAGGGAAGCCACAAGTGGTAAGTATTAAGAGCTATACCACTCTTACTGAAAATCAGCTATTACAATTAACCGCTACCTTAGAACAAGGTTCAGAGCATCCTTTAGCGAACGCTATTATTGAATCAGCGAAACAAAAAGATCTGACTCTCAGTCGAGTAACAGACTTTAGAGCTATTGCGGGTATGGGCGTCGCAGGCACTATTGATACAAGCAGCGTGATACTGGGAAATGAAAAATTAATGACCCAATACAATGTTGATATCAATCAAGCCCAAACTGACTTTGATAATATCGCCTCTCAAGGTGTAACACCTGTTTACTTAGCGAAAAATAACCAACTTATCGGAATTATTGGCATTAGCGATCCTCTACGTAGTGACTCACTAAGTGCGGTTAAACGAATGCAAAAAATGGGTCTGACTGTTGTGATGCTAACGGGTGACAGTTATAAAACAGCACAAGTTATCGCGACTAAATTAGGCATTACGGATGTAGTTGCTGATGTGCTACCCGATGGTAAAGCGGAACAAATAAAACAGCTTCAACAACAAGGTAATCGAGTTGCCATGGTCGGTGATGGTATCAACGATGCTCCGGCTCTTGCATTGGCAGAAGTCGGTATTGCGATGGGAAGTGGTACTGATGTTGCAATAGAAAGTGCGCAGTTTACATTAATGCGTCACTCTCTTCATGGAGTGGTTGATGCATTAGAGTTATCTAAAGCAACTTTGCGAAATATGAAAGAAAACCTATTTGGTGCTTTTATTTACAATAGCTTAGGTATTCCTGTTGCTGCAGGTGTATTGTACCCACTCACGGGGGCATTACTCAGCCCAGTCATTGCGGGGGCTGCCATGGCGTTATCATCCATAACGGTAGTTACCAATGCCAATCGACTTCGCTTATTTAAACCTAGCTACCAAGCTAAATCAGCACAGGAGAAATAGTATGTGCTTGTTATTAGGCATTGCTGCTATTGCATTAATTATTTGGTGGTTCTGGCTTCACCCTAGTCTTCGCTAACCAAACTAACACCAAAGGCTACTATCTGTAGCCTTTTTTATTACTAATCAGGAATATTTTGTTATAACTAAGAAAACGTATAATTTCTTATTTTAAGGCGATGAATGTTTAAATCCTTACTTTCAAAAATGCTCGTGCTGCTGCCATTTATTTCTCATCATGCATTCGCAGAGCCCATTGTTTGGAAAATTTATGACACGCAACGCCAGTTCTATGTATTAGGTTCTATACATGCGGGTGAGAAAGACATGTTTCCATTACCAAAGGCTTTTTTAGCGCAATGGAAAGATGCTGATGCATTAATTGTTGAGGCCAATATACTCAAGCAATCAACATCGACCGTTGAACAATACCAGCCACCATTAACCCAAGAAAAACTCAATTCCGAACAACTCCAAACGCTTCAAACAATCACAACATCGCTTCAGCTTCCTTATGAACACCTTATTGCTCAACCACCATGGTTGACAGCAACTTATCTCCAGCTTGCACTCGCTAAGCAACAAAATCTATCAACCGATCAGGGTATCGATTATGTTTTATTGAAAAGAGCTCAACAGCAAGATCTACCAATTAAGGCATTTGAAACGGTTGAGCATCAATTAAACCTACTTCAAAACTTACCTGAAAATGGCACTAACATGTTGTTAGAGACCATCAACAACTGGCAACAAACAGAGCAAGCACTGAAATGTTTAGTTAATGTATGGAAACAAGGCGACAGTAAAAAATTTACCGAACTATTCAACGATACCCAATTTGATCCAGAAACCAACGATGCCTTAATTTTTTCTCGGAATCGTCAATGGACAAAAATACTCAGTGAATCAGAAGATTATCAATCTGGACGGTTTATGGTTGTTGTTGGCGCATTTCATTTAATCGGAGAGCAAGGACTTCCCGCTTTGATGGAGAAAGAAGGCTTTACAGTTGAGAGGATCACCAAAGGTGTTACGGCACAGTGTGATGGATGGGAAAAGCTAACGTCATAAATACCAATACATGGCTGTGGAAAAACACTTTAAATCGTATTATTTACTCGCAGGGTTTATAAACATCAGATGTAAAAAAGCCCCCGTTTTTCAACGAGGCTTTTTATAAGTGGTCGGTGAAGAGCTGGTTTTTAATAGATCAGGAACCCCCGACCCTCTGGTCCGCCATTTACCTAGAGCTGTGATGCTCTACCAAACATGCTATTCAACAAAATATGAAAGACATCTGATGCAAAAAAGCCCCGTCTTTCGACGAGGCTTCTAATAAGTGGTCGGTGAAGAGGGATTCGAACCCCCGACCCTCTGGTCCCAAACCAGATGCGCTACCAAACTGCGCTATTCACCGACTGTAAATAATGGTTATATTAAACCACTACTTTTAAATAGTGGTCGGTGAAGAGGGATTCGAACCCCCGACCCTCTGGTCCCAAACCAGATGCGCTACCAAACTGCGCTATTCACCGACTGTAAATAATAGTTTTATTAAAACTACTACTTTTAAATATGGTCAGTGAAGAGCTGAGTCTATATAGAGAAGGAATCTCCAACCCTCTGGTCCGCTATTTCCAAAAACAGGATGCTTACCAAACTAAGTCATTCACCGACTGTAAATAATGGTTATATTAAACCACTATTTTTAAATAGTGGTCGGTGAAGAGGGATTCGAACCCCCGACCCTCTGGTCCCAAACCAGATGCGCTACCAAACTGCGCTATTCACCGACTGTAAATAATAGTTTTATTAAAACCACTACTTTTAAATAGTGGTCGGTGAAGAGGGATTCGAACCCCCGACCCTCTGGTCCCAAACCAGATGCGCTACCAAACTGCGCTATTCACCGACTGTAAATAATAGTTTTATTAAAACTACTACTTTAAATTGTGGTCAGTGAAGAGCTGAGTCTATATAGAGAAGGAATCTCCGACCCTATGGTCCGCTATTTCCAAAAACAGGATGCTTACCAAGCTACGTCATTCACCGACTGTAAATAATGGTTGATTAAACCACTACTTTTAAATAGTGGTCGGTGAAGAGGGATTCGAACCCCCGACCCTCTGGTCCCAAACCAGATGCGCTACCAAACTGCGCTATTCACCGACTGTAAATAATGGTTTATTAAACCACTACCTTTAAATAGTGGTCGGTGAAGAGGGATTCGAACCCCCGACCCTCTGGTCCCAAACCAGATGCGCTACCAAACTGCGCTATTCACCGACAAATTCAACAACGCTCTGCGTCGTCGAGGTCGCTTATAATACTCGCCAAATTGATTTTAGCAACCCCTATACGGTATTTTTTTTTGTAACGAATTTTTTTGCTCATCAAGCAACCAAATTTGTGCATTCTCGGTAACTTAAGTGCTCTCAAACGCACAAATAACCACAACAATGAAACAGCCTTTTTACTCTTGTTCTAGATTATAACAACAGGCTATACACATTGCTTGAATAACCGCCATCATATCTAAACGCTAGGGATCTCTATGGACTTTTAGTTAGCGCTTTTATTTGGAAATAGTATAGGGCTTGCCTATATACTAATTATTTTTCAGCGTTTGGCTTAATGCTATTTTTGGTGGTTACTTTATCTATAGAACAGTCACAGCAACTTCCCCTCGCTAGTAACGTTTCGCAATTTATATATTGCATGGGGCTTTATATCTCCTAAGCGCTCTTTTTCATACTCTTACCTTTCACCATCAACTAGGCAAGATTTTATTACACTTGTATAATCAATAGCATCGGTTACTTAAAGTGAAAGTCCTATGCCAGATAATAATGAATTAGACCTTTTTAAAGAAATGATGGCCGATGTTGCGCCAATCAAACAAGATACTGTGACCATTTCACAAAAATATCAGGTATCAGAGTCTCAACTAGCTCGTCGAATTGCCGCTCAAAGCCTCGCTGAAAGTGATTCTGAATACTTATCATTAGATAATGCCAAAATGGTAAAACCTGATGATATGATTGAATTTAAAAGAGATGGTGTACAAGAAGCTGTCTTTAGAAAAATGCGTCAAGGTAAGTACGATATTCACGGTCGTTTAGATCTTCATAAAAAGTCATTACAACAAGCGCGTGATGAAATATTAGCATTTTTAAAGCAATCACAACGTTTAGATATTCGTACCGTTATGATTGTTCATGGTAAAGGTGAGCGTGCTAATCCCCCAGCATTAATGAAAAGCTATGTCACAACATGGCTAGAACAAATATCTGATGTGCTTTGCTTTCACTCGGCGCAACGGCAACATGGTGGCACTGGTGCGCTATATGTCATGCTAAAGAAAAGTCCTGAGAAAAAAGCTGAAACACGTGAGCGCCATCTAAATCGTCGCAGTGAGTAATTTAAAGACGATAAAGAGCGGTTTTGCCGCTCTTGTCTTTTAAATTTTACAATCACACTAGCCAGAGTACACGACAAGCAAGCCCAATAAGCACAACACCTGATAAACGATCAATCAATACTGCACGGGATCTTAACGTTTGTAACACTCGAGGATATGATAAGACACAAGCGACTAAGGTGTACCATAATCCATCGACTAATAGTGGTGTCGCTACAATAACAATTTTACTTCCAGTTTCTGTTCCCAACGCAACGAATTGACTAAATAGAGCCAAAAAATATAACGCTAACTTAGGGTTTAATAATGAGATCATTAAACCATCTCTTGCCGCATGAAGTAGTGATGAAGGCTTTCCTGCTGCGAGTTTTTCTGCAACGCCGCCTTTAGATCGCAACGCATTTACGCCAAGGTAGGCTAAATAGCCAGCTCCAGCATAACTAATCATGTTAAAGACTGTTGGTGATTGCTTTAAAACAACCGCAAGCCCTAATAATGTTAATAATGCGTATAAACCTACCCCACAAGCATGAGACCAAGCCGTTACTAAGCCATGTTTACGCCCACCTGTTAAGCTATGTTTAGCAACAACAGCAAGACTAGGCCCTGGTGACATCGCCCCTAAAATACAAATTAATAATAATGATAGCCAAATGCTGATGGTCATGATGTTCTCCTTACATTGGTAGAAAAAATACCAAGTAAGCGTTATAAGAAGAAATCAAAAGAAATCATTACAGTCATGATAAAAAATCATTACTTTCGGTGTCGTAAAAACATATCACTGTTCATGGCTGATTCTATTGCCCCATTGAATACAAAGAGTTCTTCATTAACGTTAGTACATGCTCTCGCAACCATTGGTGGGATAATTCGTTGTTATATTTAGGATGCCATAGCAACCAATACTGATTCAGTACACTTGGAAATGGTAATGGCTTATAAACAATATTATAGAAATCTTGCATCGTAACGGCTATGTGTTCAGGAATAACAAGAAACATTTCAGTACGAGAAACAATACTTAAAGCAGAGCCGAAAAATGGCACTGTTGTTTGAATATGTCGCCGACAACCTAAAGTACGTAATTCCACATCAACGAAACTGTCTTTGTCTCCGCCACCGTTAACAGAAACATGATTGTAGGCAACAAAATCTTTTACCGTTAAATCTAGCTTTGTATTTGCTAATGGATGAGTCGCACTCATCACACATACCGCACGATCAGAGCCAATCTGTATACCTGATAAGCCGACAGGTATATTTGGAGCCATTGTCGATACTAATTGAATATCAAGATCGGCTAACTGGTCGGTATAACTTGGCGACCATAATTGATAGCTCACATCAAGCAAAGGTGCGTGTAATGCTAATAATTCAACGATGTCAGGAAAGATATATTGCGCGACATAATCAGAAGATGACAAGACTATTTTTCCGCGCCAGTTATGCGGCAAGAATTGTTCTGGTTCAAACACCAAATCGCAATCGGTTAGCACTGACGTAATTTTATTTTGTAATGATAGCGCGCGAGGGGTCGGTAATAACCGGTTTCCCTCACGCACAAACAGAGGATCAGAAAAAATTTCACGCAACTGTGTCAGTTGCCGACTTACTGCTGACTGCGTAATGTGCAAACGCTCAGCCGTACGTGTTACATGACACTCATCCAGTAAGACATGCAATGTTCTAAGTAAGTTTAAATTCGGTACTGACACGTGGTAACTCTCTATTCTTGTTATTAGTCTTCCTTGCCAATCGGTGCAAATTTACCGCCAGTTAAGCTAACTAAATCTTTTGCCGCTAGTTCTATTTCTAAGCCGCGACGACCCGCACTAACACAAATAGTATCAAACGTTTCTGCGCTGCTATCAACAAAGGTTGGCAGCCGTTTTTTTTGTCCTAACGGGCTTATACCACCCACTATGTACCCTGTTACTTTTTCAGCAAGCTTTGGATCGGCCATTTCAGCCTTCTTACCGCCCGCAGCTTTAGCTGCTGCTTTTAAATCTAACATGCCAGATACAGGAACTACGGCAACCGCTAAATTTTTAGGATCGCCATTTAATGCAAATAGTAAGGTTTTAAATACGCGATTAGGATCTAGCCCTAAGACTTCTGCCGCTTCATGACCAAAATTATTATTGGCTGGATCATGTTCATATTGATGTACTTGATACGAAATTTTTTGTTTCTTTGCTAATTGAATCGCTGGAGTCATTATTTTTCACTCTATTTATCATTCAAACAGCTGTGGTTAATTCCCCCCTATTGCTCAAAAGCAACTAAAGAAATTAAGAACATCTGTTTACCTGTAATGATTATATCGTGAGTTGACAGTTTTCGGCTATATCCATAAAAAGAAGGATTTTAAATACAAAAAAGCGCATCGAATAAAAATATAAGATGCGCTTTCGAGCAATTAATATTGCTTATTTATAAACAATTTCACCTTTCGGCGCGAATTTGTTTACATCAATCGGTGAATTCGTTTCTAAGTATTGCTTTAATACTTCCGCGTCAACAAAACCTGTATTTACATGGCCTGCATGATCATTGATCTTCGGATAGCCGTCACCACCTGCTGCGTTGTAGCTTGGTACAGTGAAACGGTAAGTCTTTTTCAGATCTAACGGCTTACCAGCAAACTTCACATCACTTACTTTGCCATTTTCAACAGTCATTGAAATACCGTAGAACTGCGCATAAGCACCAGAATCCGTCGGCTTAGTGGCAACAACATTTAAATAATCTAAAATTTCTTTCCCTGACATATCGGTGTACGTCACGATATTGCCAAAAGGTTGGACGGTTAGTACATCTTTATAAGTAATATCGCCGCCTTCAATTGAGTCACGAACACCACCAGAGTTCATTACAGCAAAGTCCGCTTTAGCACGTTGCATGTGTGACGCAGCAATAAGACGACCTAAGTTTGTTTGCTCAAATCGAACCACATTACGATCGCCTTCTAGCTTGCCATTCGACTTGGCAATCTTAACGTTTAACTGCTCTTGTCCATGCTCTTGGTAAGGCTTAAGGAAGTTATATACTTCTTGGTTTTTTACAATTTCATCTTGAATAAAGACACGCTTACTTGAGCCATCATCTAGTTTAACTTTTTTCTTCAAGTTAACTGGGATCAAATCGTAACTAACCAGTGACAGTTCACCGTTCTGAAATTCAAAGTCAGCACGACCTACATACTTACCCCACTCGTGGGCTTGGACAATCCACGTACCATTTTGCTGATCAGGTACACACTCATCACCCGGTTTAAAATCTTTCTTCGCAACATTTGGGCCTTCCATACAGACTGGC
This sequence comes from Photobacterium angustum, assembly GCF_002954615.1. NCBI lineage: Bacteria > Pseudomonadati > Pseudomonadota > Gammaproteobacteria > Vibrionales > Vibrionaceae > Photobacterium > Photobacterium angustum. Next base: position 2,171,541 of record NZ_MSCJ01000001.1, read on the forward strand.
TCTTGCGAGTGACCACCGACGATCATATCGAGATCGCCATCATCTAAATAACGTGCAAGCGCTACATCACCCGGAGCATTAATACCACGATGACCATCTTCATAATGCCCCATGTGCGTTGCCGCAATGATCACATCAGGCTTTTCTGTTTTTTCTAGCTCAGCAATCACTTTTTTGGCTTCTGATTTTGGATCGCGAAACTCTACATTGCCGATAAATTCAGGATTACCAATTTTAGCGGTGTCTTCTGTCGTCAAACCGATGACTGCAATCTTGATCCCTTGCTTTTCAAAAATTTGGTAAGGCTGAAATAAACGCTCACCTGTTGTCTTATCGTAAATATTAGCCGACAACATTGGGAAATTCGCCCACTCTTCTTGCTTACGTAGCACATCTAATGGGTTATCAAATTCATGATTTCCTAATGCCATTGCATCATAGCCAAGCAGATTCATTCCTTTAAAATCTGGCTCTGCATCTTGTAGATCAGATTCAGGAACCCCCGTGTTAATGTCACCGCCAGAAAGTAATAAGCTAGTACCACCTTGTTCTTCTACTTCTGCACGGATTTCATCAATCAATGTCTTACGGGCAGCCATACCATACTCACCATTTTGATTGTGCCAGAAGCGACCATGGTTATCGTTAGTATGAAGAATCGTGATTCTATAAGTAGTATCAGCATCCCATGCTGATGAGGCTTTATCCGCTGTCGTTGCACAACCTGAAAGAACGGCAACGAGAGCGGCGCTTAATGCTGTTTTAGCAAATAGGCGTTGCTTCATGGTATCCACCTTAACTGTATTTTTAATGGCGGTTTCAAACGAAGATAATATTTCTTAAAACCGGTACAAATTGATCAGTCACATTTTCACCACAAAAACATGTGATTAAAAGCGAAACAATGTGACCAACATCGCCAGTGTAACGAAATAAACACGTATGACTTTTCCATTTTAATTTTTTGTTAACAGGATCACTTTTCGTCTTTCAAAACTCTTGTTTATGTCACACCAAAGCACAAAAAAGCCCAGTAAATACTGGGCTTTTATCAAACAGTTATGTTTAACACTACTTTATAGTGAGCTAACTCACATTATACTTTAGCCAATTTTCGACTAGGGTGTTTCAACATAATCGCAACAATGGCAGAAAACGCTAAAAAGAAACAGTAATAAGAGTGCGCAACAACATCTAATGGTGATAACTCAAAAACAGAACCAAGGAGTAATGCTTGCGCTCCGTATGGCAAAACACCTTGAATAACGCACGAGAAAATATCGAGCAAACTTGCGGAACGACGCGGTGTAACCCCATTTTCATCAGCTAGTTCACGTGCAACCCCGCCTGACACAATAATCGCAACAGTATTATTTGCCGTACATAAGTTAGTCAAACTCACAAGACTGGCAATGCCAAACTCACTCGCACGTAAATTTTCAGACGACTGATGTTTTTTACTAAAGACATTAATCACACGACTGATGGTTTGAGTTAAAAAAGCGAGTCCACCTTGTTGACGCATTAATTCACTAATACCACCAATCAACATAGAAAGCAGGAAGATTTCCTGCATATTGCCAAAACCACCATAAATATCTTTACCAAAACTTGTAAAACTATAATCAGCAACAGATGTTAGCCCGACACCACCAGCCAGTAGAATACCAACAGACAGTACAACAAACACATTAACGCCTGATACTGCGAGTACCAAGATAGTGATATAAGGAATGACTTTTAACCATTCAATCGGTGTTGTTTCAGGTAATTGTGTAACCGAGCTATTAAACGCAAATAATAAAATTGCGGCAATTGCAGCAGGTAAGGCGATTTTAATGTTTTCACGGAATTTATCTTTCATCTGACAGCCTTGTGATCGCGTTGCGGCAATTGTGGTGTCAGAAATAATAGAAAGGTTATCACCAAACATTGCACCGCTAAGAACAACACCTGCGGTTAATGCGACATCCATACCAGACGCATGCGCAATGCCTAATGCGACGGGGGCTACTGCTGCAATTGTCCCCATCGATGTTCCCATTGCGGTGGCAATAAAAGCAGAGATCACAAAAATACCGGGTAAGATCATGCTTGCTGGAATAAGTGATAAGCCAAGATTAACCGTTGCATCCACCCCACCCGACGCTTTAGCAACAGAGGCAAAAGCACCAGCCAATAGGTAGATCATACACATTGCAATAATATCGCTATGACCAACACCACGGATAAATTGCTCTATCGCTTTATTAAGTTTTTCTTTACTTAATAAAATCGCAACAACAACAGCAGGCAAAGCTGCGACAGGTGAAGGTAATTGATAAAAAGCGAAATCAACCCCTTGCATTGTAAGGTAAGTACCAACACCAATGAATAAAGCTAAAAAAATACCCAAGGGTAATAGTGCTAATGCAGAAGGTGTAATGATTTGATTTTTTTTATCTGTGTTTGGCATGGCGACTACTGAAATTCTATTTATACATTCATTCTAAGACTAAAGGGATGCGCTCAGAGTGTCAACATCTAGACGTCTAAACATCCAAAAGATATGTAACTAAATTACATATTCAGTCAAGTCCATTTTATTTTTGTGTTTTATGACAAGAAAAGCGCTTATCTTGTAGTAAAAGAACAAAAAATGGAACGTTCATCACTCAATTAAGTAACACTAATAACAATTATATTATTTAAGGTGCATCTACGATAAACAACCGCTAAAATCTGCTAACATTTACTGGATTTTAGGGGTATATAATGCAGTTAACATTAAAACAAAAACTTATTGTCGCGAGTTTATCGGCAGTTTTAGTGATGGCGACTGCACTCACTTGGCTCGCTGCTAATCAAATTGATACTCAAGCTAAACGTGATCTTTATGCTCGAGCAAGTAGCCTAACCGAGGCTGTTAGCAGCAGTGTGGGTGACTGGGTAAATATTCGTACCAATATTATTGACTCAGTAACAATTAACAACCCTGACATTGCTATGATCCCCTCTTTAAAGCAAGCCCGTTTAGCGGGTCAATTTGAAGATATTTACTTCGGCAGCACCGCAGGTATCGCCACTAGCTCTTTTGCTGAACGTGATTTATCTCAGGTAGATCCACGAACCCGTCCTTGGTACCAAGAAGCACAAAAAGCTAATGAGACCATCATATCGTCACCGTATATGGACACCTTAACTAAAGCTAAAATGGTGACCATCGCCAAACCTGTTTATGATAATTCCACTTTTATCGGTGTTATCGGCGCTGATATATTGATCACCCAATTAATCGACGACATCGTAAATTTGAATGTTGGTCAAAATGCATTTGCTATGTTGATCAATAAAAAAGACGCCACGTTTATCGCTCACCCCGATCAGCAGCTATTGCTACAACCTATTTCACGTTATAGCAATGCGCTTTCTATCAATTATATTGAGCAGCAAATTCATAATAATGCACTGACTAACCTGACCATTAACGATCAGCCTAAGCTACTTTATTTTGCTAACATCCCTCATACTGACTGGATATTAGCAATCAACATGGATAAAAAAACCGAGGAAGCAAGCCATAAAGCATTGCTTTATAAGCTCCTTCTTACCGCTGCGGTTATTGCACTGTTAGTCATTACTACAGTGGCTTGGTTAGTTAACTTCTTGTTCCGCGATTTAGATCGCGTATCCAACGCATTGGCAGAAATCGCTAGTGGTGAGGGCGATCTGACTCAACGTATTGAGCCAAAGAGCAATGATGAAGTGGGTCAACTCGCCAATAACTTCAACCAGTTCGTTGGCAACATGCATCAAATGGTGGCACGTTTAAACCATGTATCTCAATCACTCAGTCAGCAGTCACATTTAACAGCAACCCAAGCAGAAGAACGTAGTACCCGCATCCAGCATCAACAAGATGAAATCAATATGGTCGCAACTGCTATTAACGAAATGGCAGCGGCAACCAAAGAAATTGCATCTAACGCAGAAAATACAGCACGAACAGCAGAAGAAACTGTGATGGCATCTAATCATGGTGCAACTCAGGTCAATCAAAGCCAACAATCTATTTCAAGTTTGGCGCAAGAAGTTGAAACGGCAACGACAGTGATCAGCGATCTTAATAGCCATGCCCAAAGCATCAACACGATTCTTTCAACTATCCAAGGCATTGCAGAGCAAACTAACTTGCTGGCATTAAATGCTGCGATTGAAGCTGCACGTGCTGGCGAACAAGGTCGTGGATTTGCAGTTGTTGCAGATGAAGTGCGAGTGTTAAGTCAACGTACGCATGCCTCAACCCAAGAAATTCAACAAATGATTGAAACGCTACAGCAAACCACAGGGCAAGCGGTTGGGATAATGGAAGATAGTCGTCACCTATCTGAAACCAGTGTTGATGATGCAAGCTCTGCTTCTGCTAGCTTGGCGCAAATTACCAACGCTGTTAATAACATCAATGATATGGCAACCCAAATAGCCTCTGCTGCCGAAGAGCAATCATCAGTGACATCAGAGATCACGCGCAATACCGAAGGGATCCGTGATGTCTCAAACGAGTTGGCTGTTGAAGCTAATGAAGCTGCAAAACAAGCCGCTGAATTATCAGAGCTCTCTTATGAACTGCAGCAAGAAATCAACCGCTTTAAATTATAATATATCTAAATAAACAAAAGGCTTGCGTATAACGCAAGCCTTTCTTTTAGAGTCCAATTTAAACCAGCTATCAAGTAAATGTTTACACTAAACTAAAAATAATCGCCGCGACGGCTAAACATCCCATCAATAAAATAAACCAAGTACTGATTTTACCTCGGTACATTTTCAGGCTTTCAATTCGATATACCGCAAGCATTGGCATAATAAAAAGTATCATCGCAATCACAGGGCCAGATAACGCTTCCATCATCCCTAAAATACTTGGGTTCATAACAGCAGCAAACCAAATAGAGAAGAACATGATCACTACCCCAATCTTGTCGATGGTTTTTAACGGTAGTGATGTTTGTTTCGCTACAATGCCATTGAAGCTTTCACGTGCGCCCATAAAGTGCCCTAAAAACGATGACGTAATTGCAATAAAAGCAATTAAAGGGCCTAGCAACATAATAAAGTGACTGTCTTTAACGTTCGCTAAATAAGATAACACTGACACGTTATCCATTTTTGCATGCTGCAACTGCTCAGGGGATAAACTTAACACGCAAGAGAACACAAAGAACAAAACAAAAGTAATCAACATCATTGAGGTACGCTTTAAGATTGTTTCTGATTTTCGATGTGCATGATCGCCATACTGACGACGTTGAGCATTCACAAAACCAGAAACGACAGGCGTATAACTAAAAGCAAAAACAACAACCGGTATTGATAACCATAACGATGAGCTAAATTCAGTGATACTTTGAGAGAAGTTAAGATTAGGCACATGCCAGCTTGGGATCAGGTAAATAGAAATGCCCGCCAGAATAAATGCCAGTGGGTAGACAATCACTTCAAACGCTTTAAGCATCGCTTTTTCACCCGCAAGCATCACAGTGATCATCAAGAAGACTAATCCGCCTGATAACAACACCCGTGACGGTGCTTGCCAACCTAATTGATGGACAATAAAACTATCAACGGTATTGGTTAGGCCAACACCATAAATGAGTAAAATCGGAAAGATAGAAAGAAAATACAGGGCTGAAATTAAGCGTCCGTAACGGGAACCAAAATGCTCTTCAACTACATCGGTAAAATCAGCGTCAGAAGATGATGATGATAAAACAAAACGCGCTAATCCACGATGAGCCCAAAATGTCATAGGTCCTGCTAATAATGCCATTATAACCAGTGACCAGAATCCACCAGAGCCGATATTGATAGGTAAAAATAAAATACCCGCCCCTACCGATGTACCAAACAAACTTAACATCCAACGGGTGTCATGCTGTGTCCATTTAGAAGGATGTGCTGTGCTCTCTTTTTCGGGGTGCGCTTGGATTGTTGTTAATGACACAAGTGACTCTCTAACCAAATAAAATCGGCTATAAGTATGAAACTAAGATCTTTAAGTTTCAAAAAAAGAGAGACACATATCACACTAAACAACCAATACCCAATAAGTATGAGAACTGCAATACTAACAAATAACGATATATAGCTTCACAAATCACTCAAATAATAAGAATTAAATATCGTTTTTGTATATTTATTAACTTTTCATATATTGAACACTTATCATACAAAACAATCATTCAGTTCATTATAGGCAATAAAAAAGCCCAGTGATTTATTCTCACTGGGCTCTAAAATCTAAATGAAAGACTTAGTTCACTTCAATTGGAGCAAAGCTCTTAATCAAATCATCAAGTTGTTTAATTTGTGCTAAAAACGGTTCTAGCTTATCGAGTGGGAATGCTGATGGACCATCACAAAGCGCGAGATCTGGCGTTGGGTGTGCTTCCATAAACAAACCAGCAATGCCTGTTGCAATACCAGAACGAGCTAGATCAACGGTTTGCTCACGACGGCCACCTGATGCTGCACCCAGTGGATCACGACATTGTAAGGCATGAGTCACATCAAAGATAATTGGGCTCCCCTTTGATGCTTTTTTCATTACATCAAAACCAAGCATATCAACCACTAAGTTATCGTAACCGTGTAGTACACCACGCTCACATAAGATCACATTGTGATTATCACATTCAGCGAGTTTCTCAACAATGTTACCGACTTGACCAGGGCTCATGAACTGTGGTTTTTTCACATTAATCACAGCGCCTGTTTTTGCCATTGCTTCAACAAGATCAGTTTGACGAGCTAGAAACGCTGGAAGCTGAATCACATCAACCACATCAGCAACAGGTTGTGCCTGCTCTTTCTCATGAATATCAGTGATGATTTTCACACCAAACGTATCTTTTAGCTCTTGAAAGATCTTTAAACCTTCTTCCATACCAGGACCACGGTATGAATGAACAGATGAACGGTTAGCTTTATCAAAAGAGGCTTTAAATACGTAAGGAATACCTAATTTCTCAGTGACCTTCACGTAGTGCTCACACATTTGCATCGCTAAGTCGCGAGACTCAAGCACATTCATGCCACCAAATAAAACAAATGGCTTATCATTTGCAACATCAATATCGCCTATGCGAACAGTTTTTTGTTCCATCATATTTGTTGTTCTCTTCTAGTGTAGAATCAGAGGCTCATCAAAGAGCGTCTCTACTTGAGTTTTGAGTAAATCAGCGGCTGGATCTTCTGGGCATTGCTCAATAAAGTATGAGTAATCCATCGCTGCAGCGTGATTACAATCAAGCTGTTGATAAATATAGCCTCGGTCACGGATCTCATGGGGATCGCCTGGGCTAAATACCAGCGCAAGATCACTACAACGTAAAGCATCCGTAAAATGCTCTTCACGAAGAAGTGCACTTTTCATAACCGTTAACCAACGCGTTAAAATTTCATGATTCTGCTGCGTTTTAAGGTATTCAGGTTTAAGTTCAGTAAATGGGCCACGGTGACCAATCAACCAGCTACGTAATATATGCGTGCTAACAAATTCACCATCAAAGGGGTTAATATACTGAACATCGCTTTCAGACCATGTCGCTTTTAATAGAAACTGGGTCGGAAAGCCTACGCTTTCAATCGGCAGATCAAGGTGCTGAGATAAATAAAGAAATAAAGCACCAAGGCTTACAGGGATCCCCTTTCTACGCTCCAGTACTTTATCTAAAAATGCATTGTCTGACGAAAAGTATTGCTGATGATCGCCTTGAAATCCCCACTCTCGATAAAAAAGGCGTAACAGCCCCTCTAACCGTAAACGAGGATTAACTTCTTCCATTAATGTTTGCTCAGCTTCCTGCGCTAATTGAGATAACTTTAACTCCACCCACTGGGTTGGAAATTCAGGCACGATGTCCTTCATCATATCAATAGCACCATAAACTAATGGCCGCGAATTTAATTCGTCTTCATTAAACAGCATCATGATCTAACCTAACTTAACCTAAAATTGGCGTTTTCGTTACCGCCAATTGCGCAGCCAGAAATACCCAGCCCAATGCGCCTAAAAAGGCAAATGTCTTAAAGACTTTATTTTTACCCATGTGTAACGTGACATAACCAAGGGCGATGTAAGCGAGTACACAGGTTAGCTTTTCAGTTAACCAACCATTACCAGCCGTAAAAGGCATAAATCCTGTAATGAAAATTAATGCTACACCACTAGCTAAAAGCACAGTGTCGACAATATGGGGAGTAATCTTGAAAAACTTTTTATTTAACAGTGATGAGTTTGCCATCATCATGATGTAGCGAGTCACAAATAGTAAAACACTGAGTGCGATTGCCACTAAATGAAGATGTTTCATTGCCATATACATAATTATAATTCTCCTTGCCAGCAGCCCATCGTGACACGATCGAGCCCAGCATAGTCTTGACTGGTAGATACTTGTTGATAACCCAGCTGCTCTAAAATAGTTCTTACAGCCAAACCTTGCTCGAAGCCATGCTCCATTAACAACCACCCACCTACTGTTAAGTGTTTACGTCCTTGTGCGCTAATAATACGGATATCAGCTAAGCCATTATCATCAGCAACTAATGCACTCTTTGGTTCAAAACGAACATCACCTTGAACTAAATGGGGATCGGCGTGATCAATATAAGGCGGGTTACTCACAATTAGCTCAAACACATCATTGTGTTGTAATGGTGAATACCAACTTCCCGCTAAAAATCGGGTATTTAATATTGATAAACGTTGGCTATTTTCATGCGCAAGCTCAGCCGCTTCTTGACGTAAGTCGATGCCGGTAACCTGAAGACTTGGACACTCAGAAGCAATCGCCAGTGCAATCGCACCGGTTCCGGTTCCTAAATCCAATACTTTGGTAGTAGCGCTTGTGATTTTATCTAATGCAAGTTCAACCAAGCGCTCAGTATCAGGACGAGGGATCAAGGTTGAAGGTGAGACTTTTAATGGCAGTGACCAAAATTCACGCTCACCAACAATATATGCAATAGGCTCACCATTTAGGCGACGTGCAAGTACCTGCTGAAAAATATTATATTGCTCATCATCTAGTTGTTTTTCAGGCCACGTTAATAAATAACTACGTGGCTTATCAAGCACATGACATAACAACACAGCACTATCAAGTTGCGGACTTTCAGAGCCCGCACTTGCTAGTTGTTCAGTAGTTTGCTTTAGCAAATATTCAATGCTTTGAGGCATTAGTTTTGCTCAGACATCGCAGCTAGTTGATCCGCTTGGTATTCAGTAAATACAGGTTGGATCAATGCATCTAAATCACCTTCCATCACTTCATTTAAGCGGTAAAGTGTCAGTGTAATACGGTGATCAGAAACACGACCTTGTGGGTAGTTATAAGTACGAATACGGTCAGAGCGATCGCCTGAACCTAGAAGGTTACGACGTGTACTCGCTTCTTCAGCATTACGTTTCTCTTCTTCGGCCTTGATAATACGAGCAGCAAGTACCGACATCGCTTTTGCTTTGTTCTTATGCTGTGAACGCTCATCCTGACACTCAACAACAATACCTGTTGGTAAGTGAGTAATACGAATTGCAGAATCGGTGGTGTTAACGTGCTGACCACCCGCACCAGATGAACGGAAGGTATCAATACGTAGATCGCCAGCATTAATTTCTGGAATTTCCGCTTCTGGAATTTCAGGTAATACCGCAACAGTACAAGCTGAAGTATGTACACGACCTTGAGATTCTGTCGCAGGAACACGCTGAACGCGGTGACCGCCTGACTCAAATTTCAAAATACCGTAAGCACCATCGCCGTTGACTTTAGCGATCATCTCTTTATAACCGCCTTGTTCAGAACGGTTTTCATTGATGATCTCAATACGCCAGCCACGACGTTCTGCATATTTGCTGTACATACGGAAAAGATCGCCCGCAAAGATACCCGCTTCATCACCACCCGCACCAGCACGAATTTCAACAAAACAGTTACGATCATCGTTAGGATCTTTAGGAATCAATAGCACCTGAAGTTCATCAGCTAAACGTTCAATTTCAGCTTTGGCTTCTTTGATTTCTTCTTGTGCCATTTCACGCATTTCAGCATCGTCTTCCTGCGCCATTTCTTCTGCAGCGACTAAATCTTCTTTTGCTTGTTGATAAGCTTGAAAACACTTCGTCACTTCTTCTAGCTGAGAATATTCTTTTGAGAGCGCACGAAAGCGGTTTTGATCCGCAAGAACACTTGGATCACCAAGGAGATGTTGAACTTCTTCGTAACGTTCAACAAGAGTTTCTAATTTAACTAAAATTGATTGCTTCATAATCTTCTAATAGTGCTGAGCGAAAGCCAAAGGCGATCAACTACTAATCGTTATAGGAATCCAGACCGAGTGCTTCACGAATCACAGCTAATTTTTCAGATTCGCCATTTTTTGCGACCTGCTGCATAGCCTTGGTTGGTGCATGGATAAGCTTATTGGTAAGTTTATTACTGAGCTCTGCTAACGCCTTTTCAGGCTCGGTACCATTAGCAATGGCTTGGAGACTACGCTGTAGTAGCTCCTGTTTAATTTGTTCGGCAAATTGACGATAATCACGAATACTATCAACGGCTTCAAGTGATCGTAACCACTGCATAAATACAGCGCTTTCTTCACTTACAATCGCTTCAGCTTGAATCGCTGCTACCTTACGCTGCTCACGGTTCTTCTCTACAATCGAGTGAAGATCATCAACAGAATATAAGTAAGCATCGTTCAATTCGCCAACTTGTTGTTCTATATCTCGAGGCACGGCAATATCCACCAACAGCATAGGTTGATGACGACGTTGCTTTAATGCCATTTCAACCATCCCTTTACCAACAATCGGTAATGGGCTTGCAGTTGAACTAATAACAATATCAGCGCGATGGAGGTGATCAGGAATTTCTTCAAGACTGATCACTTCAGCACCAAACTCTTGTGCAATACCTTCCGCTCTCTCACGCGTACGGTTAGCAACAATCAAACTATTACAACCTTGTTCAACGACATGGCGAGAAACAAGTTCAATCGTTTCGCCTGCGCCAACCAGTAAAATAGTAGCACCAGATAAAGACTCAAAAATTTGTCGCGCTAAAGAACACGCCGCATAAGCAACAGAGACAGCATTACCGCCAATGTCAGTTTCAGTACGTACGCGTTTCGCTACTGTAAAGGTTTTTTGAAACAGCTTTTCTAAGGTGCCACCTACTGCTTCGTTGTCTTTTGATTCCGAATAAGACTGCTTCACCTGTCCTAGGATTTGCGGCTCGCCCAATACTAACGAATCAAGGCCACAAGCAACACGCATTAAATGACGTGCTGCCGCTTGCTCTTCATGAAAGTACAGGCTTGGCATCAGTTCTTCGGCTGTGATCTGATGAAATTTGGTCAACCAGTCAATGATCACACCCGGCCCTGACTGTGAAATCTCACAGTAAACTTCAGTACGGTTACAAGTAGATACTATAACCCCACTTAATACCTCAGGGTGGTTTTTCAGCTGCTGCAACGCCAAAGAAAGCTTTTCAGGAGAAAAAGCCACTTTTTCGCGTAAATCAACAGAAGCTGTTTTATGGTTGATTCCTAATGCAAGCAAGGTCATGGAGACGGTGTACCCACTTCGCCAGTGAAAAAATCTAAGGAGGGGATTTTACTTGATGCCCTGACTTAATAAAAGGTAGCTGACGTAATCAATCAATAATGACTGCATTTTTATTGCCTTATTTGCCTAATTTACCCCTTATTTTTGCTTAATATTTGGCTTTAATTAAAATAATCGTTATTGTTTTTGCTCATTCTTATTACGAGCTTTCATCATGAGATTACGTAATTTAGCCTTTATTGCTATTACATTTGCCTTATTATCTGGCTGTGCACAAACGCCCAAAAGCACCGCAAAAGTAGATTGGGAGACACACCAAGCACAATTAAAGCGTCTAACGGATTATCAAGCAAAAGGAGTCTTCGGTTATTTAGGCCCCAAACAACGCATATCTCTCACCTTTAACTGGAAAAATCATGATGATGAATACCAGTTAATCTTAACAAAAATGTACAAAACCATCCTTAATCTCAATGCTGAGCCGGGTAACGTCACACTAATCGATCCTGATGGTAAAACCTATCATGGCACTGATGCTGCACAATTAGTGAAGCAATTAACAGGAATCGAATTACCCCTATCACAAATGCGCGATTGGCTAATTGGTTTACCGACAGCTGCTGATACTTATCAGCTAAACAGCAATGATCAAGTCGCTTACCTTGCCAAAGAGATTGATGGTCAAGTATGGGAAATGCACTACAACACGTATAATGATCAAAGCCTTGCATTACCCACACAGATGGTACTAAACCAAGGCAAACTCAAAATTAAAATTAAAATCTCTAACTGGTTAGCGAATTAAACAGCAACGCATTTACGATTACTCAAAATAGACGAGCATTGCATGAGTCAATACATCCCTTTTGGTGTCGCGAGCCAATGGCCTGCGCCAGCAAAACTGAATTTATTTTTATATATTACTGGCCAACGTCCAAATGGCTACCATGATTTACAGACGCTGTTTCAGTTTATCGATTATGGCGATACTTTAACCATCACCCCACGTCGTGATAACCAAATTAATTTAACGCCTGCAATTGAAGGGGTTAAAACCGAAGATAACCTGATTTATCGCGCTGCAAATGCACTTCGTCAAGCAGCAAATTGTGACTTAGGAGCCGATATTCATATTAAAAAGATCCTTCCCATGGGAGGCGGTCTTGGTGGTGGCTCCTCTAATGCAGCAACAGCATTAGTCGCACTCAATCATCTTTGGCAAACTCAACTATCAGTTGATGAACTAGCGGATATTGGTCTTAAATTAGGTGCTGATGTCCCTGTTTTTGTCCGTGGTACTAGCGCATTTGCCGAAGGTATTGGTGAAAAACTGCAACCGGCAGAACCTCAAGAAAAATGGTTTTTAATCGCAAAGCCAGATATTAGCATTGCAACTGTCGATATTTTCACCCATCCTGAACTTCCGCGTAATACTAAAAAACGTAGCCTAGATGCACTGTTACGTGGAGTTTACGAAAACGATTGCGAAAAAATTGTAAGAAGTCTTAATCCTGAGGTTGATCAGGCGCTTTCGTGGCTGTTAGAATACGCGCCGTCAAGATTGACTGGCACTGGCGCTTGTGTGTTTTCGGAATTTAACACTCAACAAGAAGCCAACGCAATCCTGAACATTTTACCTGACTGGCTCCACGGATTTGTCGCAAAAGGTGTCAACACGTCTCCTCTTATGACAGCCTTAGCCGCACATTCTACGGATTGTCAGTAATTACAACTTGGACGCAACCTGAGGTTTACACCGTGCCTGATATGAAGCTGTTTGCTGGTAACGCAACACCAGAACTAGCCCAACGCATCGCTGATCGTCTTTATATTTCCTTGGGAGATGCTACGGTTAACCGTTTCTCCGATGGTGAAGTATGTGTACAAATTAATGAAAACGTACGTGGTAGCGACGTATTCATTATCCAATCAACTTGTGCACCAACGAACGACAACCTAATGGAACTGGTTGTTATGATCGATGCACTACGCCGCGCTTCAGCGGGCCGTATTACTGCTGTAATTCCATACTTTGGTTATGCTCGCCAAGATCGCCGCGTTCGCTCTGCTCGTGTGCCAATTACTGCTAAAGTTGTTGCTGATTTCCTTTCTAACGTAGGTGTTGACCGTGTCTTAACTGTTGACCTACACGCAGAACAAATCCAAGGTTTCTTCGACGTACCTGTTGATAACGTATTTGGTAGCCCTGTTCTACTTGAAGATATGCTAGCAAAAGATCTACAAGATCCAGTGGTTGTTTCTCCTGATATCGGTGGTGTTGTACGTGCTCGTGCAATCGCTAAACTGCTTGATGACACAGATATTGCTATCATTGATAAGCGTCGCCCTCGTGCAAACGTTTCTCAAGTTATGCATCTAATCGGTGATGTTGAAGGCCGTGACTGTATTATCGTTGATGATATGATCGATACAGGTGGTACATTATGTAAAGCAGCTGAAGCACTAAAAGAACGTGGTGCTAAACGTGTATTTGCTTACGCAACTCACCCAGTATTTTCAGGTAGTGCACTAGAGAATATCCGTGAATCTGTTATCGATGAAATTATCGTTACAGACTCAATTACGCTAACAAAAGAAATTGAAGCTACGGGTAAAGTATCAGTATTAACACTGTCAGGTATGCTAGCTGAAGCTATTCGTCGTATTAGCAACGAAGAGTCAATTTCAGCAATGTTTGAGCACTAATTTGCTCACTCGGTTAGATTGCCTTAATTTAATCGGATAAGATATTTAACGCCTCGCTACTGCGAGGCGTTTTCTTTTGTCTAGCCAGCAAAAACAGTGACGATGAAGAGCCATATCAATTTTAGTTAATTTAATATAATATATGGCGCGTTTTGAGCCCGACACCCAGTAACTCATTGTCACTATAATTTCAGGTGCAACCCGCTAAGTTACTGGTAAATGACAAGAGAGATAAACGTGAGTAATAATATTCGTTTGCTTGTTGGCCTCGCTAACCCGGGTCAAGAGTACGCCAACACCCGCCATAATGCCGGTGCATGGGTAGTTGAAGAATTAGCGCGCGTCCACAATGTAACCCTTCGCCCTGATCCCAAGTATTTTGGTTTAACAGGAAGAATTACAGCCAATGGACAAGATCTTCGCCTATTGATCCCATCGACTTTTATGAACCTGTCAGGAAAGTCGGTTGCTGCGTTAGCTAACTTCTTCCAAATCAAACCCGAAGAAATTTTAGTTGCTCACGATGAATTAGATTTACCACCCGGTGTTGCGAAATTTAAAAAAGGTGGTGGTCATGGCGGACATAATGGTCTTCGCGATATCATTAGCAAAATGGGCAACAATAAAGATTTCTATCGTCTGAGGATCGCTATCGGTCATCCAGGCGATAAAAACAAAGTCGCAGGCTACGTACTTGGAAAAGCACCAGCTAAAGAGCAAGAATTGATTGATGCAGCTGTAGATGAATCTGTTCGCTGTATTGATATCTTACTTAAAGACGGCTTAACAAAGGCGCAAAATCGCCTACATACATTCAAAGCAGAATAGCCACACATTTTCGCGTACTATTTTGCCGCTATAGATACAGTCATTCGTACTATAGTTGAGTTGTTACACAGAATAATCACCAAAAGGGTTTTAAACCATGGGTTTTAAATGCGGTATCGTAGGTCTACCAAACGTTGGTAAGTCAACTCTATTCAACGCCTTAACAAAAGCAGGCATTGAAGCAGCAAACTTCCCGTTCTGTACTATTGAACCAAACACAGGTGTAGTTCCTGTGCCAGATCCACGTATGGATGCATTAGCAGTATTCGTAAATCCAGAACGAATTATGCCAACGACGATGGAGTTTGTTGATATCGCGGGTCTTGTTGCTGGTGCATCAAAAGGTGAAGGCCTTGGTAACAAGTTTCTAGCTAATATCCGTGAAACAGATGCTATTGGTCACGTTGTACGTTGTTTTGAAAACGACAATATTGTCCACGTTGCTGGTCGTATCGATCCTCTAGAAGACATGGATATCATCAACCTTGAGCTTGCGATGGCTGACTTAGATACGTGTGAGCGCGCTATCCAGCGTTTAGCTAAACGTGCAAAAGGCGGTGATAACGATGCTAAGTTTGAAATCAAAGTACTAGAGAAGATGCTTCCTCACCTAACTGAAGGTGGCATGCTACGTGCGCTAGAGCTGACAAAAGAAGAAAAAGCAGCGATCGATTACCTGCACTTCTTAACGCTTAAGCCAACTATGTACATTGCTAATGTTAATGAAGACGGTTTTGAAAATAACCCATTCCTTGACAAAGTAATTGCACGTGCAGCAGAAGAAAATGCGGTTGTTGTTCCAGTATGTGCGGCAATGGAATCAGAGATCGCTGAACTGGATGATGAAGATCGTGAAGAGTTCCTTGCTGATATGGGTATCGAAGAACCAGGTCTTAACCGCGTAATCCGTTCTGGCTATCAGCTACTGTCTCTTCAGACTTACTTTACTGCCGGTGTTAAAGAAGTACGTGCATGGACAATCCCTGTAGGTGCAACAGCACCAAAAGCAGCAGGTGTTATCCACACTGACTTCGAAAAAGGCTTTATTCGTGCAGAAGTTATTGGCTATGACGATTACATCAATTGCGGTGGTGAGTCAGGTGCTAAAGAAGCAGGTAAATGGCGTCTAGAAGGTAAAGAATACATTGTTAAAGACGGTGATGTTGTTCACTTCCGTTTTAACGTATAATTTTTAGCCTAGTCGCTAGTCTCACAAATTCTATAAGCCAGCTTTATTAGCTGGCTTATTTTTTCTAAATAGAAATTTCACTTATTTGTTAGCAATATAAATAACTTGATAGTGTTCACATTTATCGAAGTTTTAAGCTGACAATCGTAATTTCAGTTTGTCATTCGCACACATCGTCCAAATATGCGCCGAACAAACGAATTTTGGCGATATATTTAAAAAAACTATTGACGGTTTTCGCTGGTATGAGCATAATGCGCCCCGTTCCCGACACAGTGGCTCATTAAGAATTACTGTGAAAAATCGGAAAATGGCTACGTAGCTCAGTTGGTTAGAGCACATCACTCATAATGATGGGGTCACAGGTTCGAATCCCGTCGTAGCCACCATTCAATTTTCACGTTAAAATTGAATATCGGTTCTAGAAACTGATAATATGCGGAAGTGGCGGAATTGGTAGACGCACCAGATTTAGGTTCTGGCGCCGCAAGGTGTGAGAGTTCAAGTCTCTCCTTCCGCACCATTCTCTCAATAGAGTTGAGAGATGCTTTAAAAAAGCACTTGTAGGTCTATCGCCAAGCGGTAAGGCAGCGGCTTTTGATGCCGCCATTCCCTGGTTCGAATCCAGGTAGACCTGCCATTATTTAAGAGTATTGATGAAATTCAGTATTCTGTGTTGGCTACGTAGCTCAGTTGGTTAGAGCACATCACTCATAATGATGGGGTCACAGGTTCGAATCCCGTCGTAGCCACCATTTATTCTTTAAATCAGCTTTTTACCAATTACTGATTTAAATTATACAACTAGAGACAACAGTTACTTGTAACTGACAATATGCGGAAGTGGCGGAATTGGTAGACGCACCAGATTTAGGTTCTGGCGCCGCAAGGTGTGAGAGTTCAAGTCTCTCCTTCCGCACCATTCTCTCTAGTTTATAAAAGTCTTGTGTAAACAAGCGCTGTAGGTCTATCGCCAAGCGGTAAGGCAGCGGCTTTTGATGCCGCCATTCCCTGGTTCGAATCCAGGTAGACCTGCCATTATTTAGATTGATTGTCTCGACAGTTAATCATGCGGAAGTGGCGGAATTGGTAGACGCACCAGATTTAGGTTCTGGCGCCGCAAGGTGTGAGAGTTCAAGTCTCTCCTTCCGCACCATTATTCTTTAGATCAGTTTTTACCAATTACTGATTTGAAAAATACAACTAGAGAAACAACAGTTATTTATAACTGACAATATGCGGAAGTGGCGGAATTGGTAGACGCACCAGATTTAGGTTCTGGCGCCGCAAGGTGTGAGAGTTCAAGTCTCTCCTTCCGCACCATTCTCTCTAGTTTGTGAAAGTCTTGTGTAAACAAGCTCTGTAGGTCTATCGCCAAGCGGTAAGGCAGCGGCTTTTGATGCCGCCATTCCCTGGTTCGAATCCAGGTAGACCTGCCATTATTTAAGAGTATTGATGAAATTCAGTATTCTATGTTGGCTACGTAGCTCAGTTGGTTAGAGCACATCACTCATAATGATGGGGTCACAGGTTCGAATCCCGTCGTAGCCACCATTTATTCTTTAAATCAGCTTTTTACCAATTACTGATTTGAAAAATACAACTAGAGAAACAACAGTTATTCGTAACTGACAATATGCGGAAGTGGCGGAATTGGTAGACGCACCAGATTTAGGTTCTGGCGCCGCAAGGTGTGAGAGTTCAAGTCTCTCCTTCCGCACCATTCTCTCTAGTTTGTGAAAGTCTTGTGTAAACAAGCGCTGTAGGTCTATCGCCAAGCGGTAAGGCAGCGGCTTTTGATGCCGCCATTCCCTGGTTCGAATCCAGGTAGACCTGCCATTATTTAGATTAATTGTCTCGACAGTTAATCATGCGGAAGTGGCGGAATTGGTAGACGCACCAGATTTAGGTTCTGGCGCCGCAAGGTGTGAGAGTTCAAGTCTCTCCTTCCGCACCATATACTAGAAACCCACTCTTTGAGTGGGTTTTCTTTTATCTAGCGATATATTATCAGATAAAGAAAAAGCCGAGAGACAATGTCTCTCGGCTTTCTGCATTTCGTTATAAAAATAGCAAAGTCTTTAACTAAAGACCCATAGCATATTTCAATACTTGTTTTTTAATACCGCCAGCCCCATCGGCTAAACGAAGCCCTGCATTTCGAATAAACTTTAATGGCGCGATATTATTACTAAACGCCACATAGAAAAAATCCATTCCTGTTTGCATTACAAGGTTATCAGGACGACGACGACGTTGATATTTATCAAGTACCGCACTTTCCGCCCAATGCTCACCTGCCGCTTCTATTTCTTGTAGTAAAACATCAACATCTTTAAAACCTAGATTTACACCTTGGCCTGCTAATGGATTAATCGTATGAGCAGCATCACCTAATAAAACGACATTTGGTTTGTAATAGGTTTGTGCGTGACGACGCGTTAGTGGAAAAGATCCATGATCAACCACACTGAACTCACCAAGCTCTTCAGGAAAAACGGCAGAGATCTCTGCATGCAACTGTTCAGAAGTCATATGTGATAGGCGTCGAATGCGTTCAGGACTGTCATACCATACTAATGATCCTTGATGTCCTGGCAACGGTAAGAATGAACGAGGGCCTGCAGGCGTAAACTGCTGCCACGTAATATCTTGTTGCGGCAATGCTGTTTCTACATTAATTAGCATGCAGTGTTGACGGTAATCCCACGCTGTAATACCAATATCGGCTTGTTGGCGCACTTGAGAATTAGCGCCATCGGCACCAATTAATAATCGGCACTGAAGCTGTTGAGTATCTTCCAACTCAACGATATAGCCATTTTCAATCGATGTTGTTGAAACCATTTTTGATGGGCAATATAACGTCAAGTTATCGATGTTGTCGAACTGCTGCCAAAGCGCAAGTTGCAGCAGGCGATTTTCAACAATATAGCCTAATTGTTCTAACCCCATATCGTCAGCATTAAAGCGTGTACGACATTCTGGGGTTTCCCACGTTTCCAATCGTTTAAAAGGACACAAACGCATGTTGAGTACCTCATCCCATGCGCCTAACCGATCTAATAATGCAACGGAATGAGGAGAAATTGCGGAAACACGCAAATCCATCGGCTGTGTGTTCGCAAAAGGTCGAGGAGCAAAGCCTTCTAATACGGCAACGTCTAAACCTAACTTCGCTAAGCCAAGCGCGGTTGCAGCCCCAACCATACCGCCACCAGCAACGATGACATCATACTGCTTCATTATTTACCTACCTATTACGTTCAGGCTCATTATTTGGTTATAATCCAATAAAACCATCATAGTAACTCGAATTGTATAAAAAATTTTAATATATAGGGAATGTCACTAAGATAAACATTCTTTTATTGTGCGATCACTTTAATAAGCAGGAAACAGCCTTACCATGCTAAAACGCTTTTTCATTAAATTTATTTTATTTGTACTTTTGTTTCCTATATTTCTCGTGATTATTTTTAAATTTATTAATCCACCATTTTGGGGATGGGAAATTAGCCGAATGCTATTTCCACCTCAAGGTTACCCTGCGCACACTCAACATGAATGGGTTAATTTAGACAAAATATCAAAAAACATGCAGTTAGCGGTGATAGCTTCAGAAGATCAAACCTTTCCTGAGCATCACGGTATTGACGTACAAGCGACGCTAGCAGTATTAAGACATGAAGGTAAAAATGGGCCAGTGCGTGGTGCTAGTACGATTAGCCAGCAAGCGGCTAAAAATATGTTTCTATTCCCAGTACACTCATATATTCGTAAAGGCATCGAATTATACTTCTCTTTATTGATGGAAATCGTTTGGGGAAAAGAGCGTATTCTTGAAGTTTATCTAAATATTATTGAATTTGGCCCTGGTATTTATGGTGTCGAAGCGGCTAGTGAACACTTTTTCCACATACCAGCCAGCCGACTAAGTGTGCAACAGGCAGCACAACTTGCTGCTGTATTACCGAATCCATATAAGATAAAAGCATCACCAATGAGTAATTACGTCTATCAACGTACTTTATGGATCCGCCGTCAAATGCGTCAACTTGGTATGGTAACGCTCAATAAAGTCTATAATGAACAATCACTTTTCAAATCATTCCATCTTTATCCATAGCTTGGAGTAAACCCACAATTTATTCAGGGTGGTGATGATCTGGTCAGAGCGAGTTTAAAGCAGTACAATACGCGGCTTGCTACAGGCGATTACTATCATGTCCCCTGTCAGCCCGTAATCTGAATGTAATGAAATCAACACTACGAGCGAAGAGTTAGAGATGGCGAAGAAACTGCTGATCAAAACCTGGGGCTGCCAGATGAACGAATACGATTCATCTAAAATGGCAGATCTTCTTAATGCAGCTAATGGCTTTGAGTTAACCGAAATCCCAGAAGAAGCAGATGTTGTGCTACTTAACACCTGCTCGATCCGTGAGAAGGCACAAGAGAAAGTTTTCCATCAGCTAGGGCGTTGGAAAAAATTAAAAGATAATAAGCCTGATCTTGTGATCGGTGTCGGTGGTTGTGTAGCCACGCAAGAAGGTGACTCGATTCGTAAACGTGCACCGTATGTTGACGTAATCTTTGGCCCGCAAACACTGCACCGTTTGCCAGAGATGATTAAGCGTTCACAATCAAATGAAAAAACCGTTATGGATATCTCCTTCCCTGAAGTTGAGAAATTCGATAGCTTGCCTGAGCCTCGTGCTGAAGGCGCAACAGCATTCGTATCTATTATGGAAGGTTGTTCTAAGTACTGTACTTACTGCGTAGTACCTTATACTCGCGGTGAAGAAGTGAGCCGTCCACTAGATGATGTACTGTTTGAAATTGCACAACTTGCAGAGCAAGGCGTTCGTGAAGTCAATCTACTTGGACAAAACGTAAATGCTTATCGTGGTCCGATGCACGATGGAGAACTAGCAAGCTTTGCCGAGTTACTACGTTTAGTCGCTGCGATTGATGGTATTGACCGTATTCGTTACACAACTAGTCATCCTATTGAATTTACTGATGACATCATTGATGTGTACAAAGATACACCAGAATTAGTGAACTACTTACACTTACCAGTACAAAGTGGTTCAGATCGTATTCTGACGATGATGAAACGTCCTCATACGGCAATAGAGTACAAATCTAAGATTCGTAAATTACGTAAAGTTCGCCCTGATATCACCATGAGCTCAGACTTTATTGTCGCGTTCCCTGGTGAAACAGATCAAGATTTCGAAGATACGATGAAATTAATTCGTGAAATCGACTTTGATATTAGTTACAGCTTTATCTTCTCTCCACGTCCAGGTACACCAGCAGCTGATTACCCTTGTGATTTGTCTGAAGAAGTGAAGAAAGAACGTTTGTACGCACTACAGCAGCAGCTTAACAGTCAAGCAATGCGACATGCGCGTCAAATGTTAGGTACAGAACAACGTATCCTTGTTGAAGGTCCTTCACGTAAAAATGTCATGGAACTGCGTGGCCGTACTGAAAACAACCGAATCGTAAACTTTGAAGGTTCTGCTGATTTAATTGGTCAATTCGTCGATGTGAAAATTGTTGATGTATTTACCAACTCACTACGTGGCGAATTAGTGCGTACTGAAGCAGAAATGGATCTACGTGTTGCAATGTCACCATCTGAAATGATGGCAAAAACACGTAAAGAAAATGAATTGGGTGTAGGCGTATATACACCAGAGTAAACCGTTAGCTCTTGCTCTACATTGGTAGGCATGTACGTTTTACCTGAGTACGTCTCCTGCCCTGAACCTATGGCCGTCACTATGACGGCCTTAATGAGAGGCAAACCTTGAGCAAAATAATTACTGTAGAATTTCAACTTGAGCCTGCTGATAACCAACGCTTATCTAGTCTTTGTGGCCCTTTCGACGACAATATCAAACAATTAGAGCGCCGATTAGGTGTTGAAATTAATCACCGTAGCAATAACTTTAGCGTAGTTGGAAAAAACTATTCCGTAGACGCTGCAACAAATATCATCAAAGATCTCTACGTTGATACGGCGCCAGTTCGTAACGTGATTCCAGATATTGAACCGGACCAAATCCATCTTGCGATTAAAGAGTCTGGTGTATTAGAGCAAACAACTGAATCCTCGATCCCATACGGTAAAGAAATTCACATCAAGACCAAAAAAGGTGTGATTAAACCGCGTACCCCTAACCAAGCGCAATATATTGCTAATATGGTAACGCATGATATTACCTTTGGTATTGGTCCTGCTGGTACTGGTAAGACTTACCTTGCGGTTGCTGCTGCCGTTGATGCATTAGAGCGTCAAGAGATCCGTCGTATTCTATTAACACGTCCAGCAGTAGAAGCTGGGGAAAAGTTAGGTTTCCTTCCTGGCGATCTAAGCCAAAAAGTCGATCCTTACTTACGGCCTCTCTATGATGCGCTATTTGAAATGTTAGGTTTCGAGCGTGTTGAAAAATTAATTGAACGAAATGTGATTGAAGTTGCCCCATTAGCATATATGCGTGGACGTACCCTTAATGATGCATTTATTATCCTAGATGAAAGCCAGAACACCACGGTGGAACAGATGAAAATGTTCCTTACTCGTATTGGTTTTAATTCTCGTGCCGTTATCACAGGTGATGTGACACAAATTGACTTACCTCGTGGTGCACGTTCAGGTCTACGTCATGCTATTGAAGTATTATCTGAAGTTGATGAGATCAGCTTTAATTTCTTCTTAGCCGATGATGTCGTTCGACATCCAGTGGTAGCACGTATTGTTCAAGCTTACG
The DNA here is from genome assembly GCF_002954615.1 of Photobacterium angustum. Classification (NCBI taxonomy): domain Bacteria; kingdom Pseudomonadati; phylum Pseudomonadota; class Gammaproteobacteria; order Vibrionales; family Vibrionaceae; genus Photobacterium; species Photobacterium angustum. The sequence goes on from NZ_MSCJ01000001.1 coordinate 2,194,669, forward strand.
AAGTATGGGAAAGCGAAGACCAAAAACAACGTAAGCTTGCAGAACAACGCCGCCGAGCAGAGCAGGAAGCAAAAGAAGCGGCATTAGTTGCCGTCGCTACTGCGGCAAAGATAGAGTCAGAAAAGAGTAATTAATGGCTATTTACCTCGATTTACAACACGCCACTGAGAATCTGGACGGATTACCGACAGAAGCGGAATTTCAGCAGTGGTTAAATGCAGCCGTTATCCCTTTTCAAGCTGATGCAGAAGTCACGATACGTTTAGTTGATGAGCAAGAGAGCCATGCACTAAATCTTGAGTACCGTGGCAAAGATCGCCCAACAAATGTGTTATCTTTCCCATTTGAAGCGCCTCCTGGCATGGAATTGGAACTACTTGGCGATTTAATTATTTGTCGTCAAGTTGTAGAAAAAGAAGCACTTGAACAAAACAAGCCCCTAAAAGCACACTGGGCACATATGGTTGTACATGGCAGTCTCCATCTGCTAGGTTATGATCATATTGAAGATGAAGAAGCTGAAGAAATGGAAAGTTTGGAAACAGAAATCATGCAAAACATGGGATTTGTTGACCCTTACATTTCAGAGAAGCAGTAATCATTTATATCGCGATTCATCACAAACGATGAATCGCATTTCCGTGGCATCGTCCACTTAGCTGACAAGCTATTTGCTGAAAGTAAATAATGAACGAAGATAACTCTCCAACATCTGAAGGTCCGAGTAGAAAGTCCTTCTTTGAACGTATTGGCCAACTATTTCAAGGTGATCCACAAAACCGTGAAGAATTGGTTGAAGTTTTTCGAGATTCAGAAGAAAACGATCTAATCGACCATGACACTCGCGATATGCTTGAGGGTGTAATGGAAATTTCTGAAATGCGTGTTCGTGACATCATGATCCCACGTTCGCAAATGATCACGATTGAACGTTCTCAGAAGTTAGAAGATCTGATTGATTTAATTGTTGAAGCCCAACACTCTCGTTACCCTGTTATCAGTGATGATAAAGACCACGTAGAAGGTATCTTACTAGCTAAAGATCTCCTGCGTTATCTGCTTCCTGATAGCGAGCCTTTTGATATGGATAAAGTGCTGCGTCCCGCCGTTGTGGTGCCGGAAAGTAAGCGCGTTGACCGACTATTAAAAGAGTTCCGTGAAGAGCGTTACCACATGGCTATTGTGGTTGATGAGTTTGGTGGTGTTTCTGGCGTTATCACCATTGAAGATATTCTTGAACAAATCGTTGGCGAAATTGAAGATGAATTCGACGACGAGGAAGAGCAAGATGTCCGTCAGTTAAGTAAACATACTTATGCGGTAAAAGCACTGACAACCATTGAAGATTTCAATGAACTATTCCAAACCTCATTCTGTGATGAAGAAGTCGATACTGTCGGCGGACTTGTGATGATGAACTTTGGTCACCTACCAACACGTGGTGAAGTTGTTGAAGTTAATGGTTACTCGTTTAAAGTGACTTCTGCCGATAACCGTCGTGTTATCCAGTTACAAGTAACGGTACCTGACGAAGCATTTCAACCGACTATTACTTCTTAAAGAATGACAAAAAAATCATTATTATCGTGGGGACAGCTGCTTGCAGCTGTGCCTGCGGGTGCAATTGCAACACTTTCTTTTGCACCTTATAACTACTGGCTTCTCGCGCCATTATCTCTCATCGCTTTTTTCTTTTTACTCCAACATAAAACAGCCAAACGTTCAGCCCTAATCGGTTTTCTTTACGGTTTAGGTATGTTTGGTACCGGCATCAGCTGGGTACATGTGAGTATAGATAACTTTGGTGGTATGCCAAAGATTGCAAGTGTCTTCTTAATGACACTGCTTATCAGCTACTTAGCGCTATATCCTGCGTTATATGGTTATCTCTACAATCGTTTTAATCGTACTCGTCCTTTCCACCAGCTACTGTTAACAGGCCCTGTGATCTGGTTAATTTTAGACTGGATCCGTGGTTGGCTATTTACCGGCTTCCCATGGTTATGGATGGGTTACAGCCAAATTGATACTCCTTTGGCCGCTATTGCGCCAATCTTCGGCGTTGAAGGTATTACCCTTGCCTTAGTGCTTATTTCTGGTGCCATTGTTGCTGCGATAACCTACCGTAATTGGAAACCATTACTGATCCCTATCGTCATTATTGGTTTGTCTTTATGGGCAGGAAAAGCACAATGGGTGAAACCTGATCATAAACACAGCGTGTCTGTCGCTTTAATTCAAGGAAATATTCCTCAAGACCAAAAATGGCTACCGAGCCAACGTTGGCCAACCTTGATGAAATATATGGATCTCACCCGTGAAAACTGGGGATCCGACCTTATTATTTGGCCTGAAGCTGCGATCCCTGCACTCGAAGCACATATTCCTGTTTTTTTACAAGGCTTAGATGATGCAGCCCGTGCCAATAACAGCACTGTGATCACCGGTATTCTTGATCAAAAACCTGATGGCCAGTTCTTCAATAACATCTTAACTCTCGGTGTGGATGCTGATGGTCCGTATAACTACGACACAGCAACACGATACAGTAAGCATCACTTACTCCCATTTGGTGAATTTGTGCCGTTTGGTAATTTATTGCGTCCTATTGCACCGTTGTTTAACTTGCCAATGTCATCATTTAGCCGTGGCGCTTATGTACAACCGAATATTCAAGCTCATGGTTATTCAATAGCACCAGCATTATGTTATGAAGTGGCATTTAGTGAGCAAATGCGTGAGAACATTACCAATCACACGGAAATGCTACTAACGCTTTCTAATGATGCATGGTTTGGTCACTCTATTGGTCCTTTCCAACATATGGAAATAGCCCAAATGCGCGCATTAGAATTGGGAAAACCACTCTTACGCGCAACCAATACAGGTATTACAGCAGTCGTTGATTATAAAGGTATGATCACTAAAAAATTACCTCAGTTTGTCACTGGAGTACTAAAAGCAACGGTGATCCCAACGATAGGTATGACGCCTTATACCACCCTTGGTAGTTGGCCTTTGTATTTCTATAGCTTTTGGGCTTTCGCGTTATCTTGGATTCTTATCCGCCGTCAACGTGGACATTTCCGTGACACAAGGCCATTAGAAACAGAATAAGATACTCAAAAAGGTGAAGCTTTAAACTTCACCTTTTTTTTCAGCTCATGGTATGTTGAGTTGAATAACAAAATAAATATCGACAGAACACTTAATAATGAGAACCTATGATTCGTAAGGCTTCCCTTGGTACTTACGCAACCAACAAGGATCGGATAATGAAAGCGATACATAAACTATTTGTAACCTTATGTACCTGTGCCATGATGCTGAGCTCAACGTCTGCGTTAGCACAAGATAGCGATACAAAAATCGCATTAGACACGTTTTACCAATCACCGCAAACACAACCTTTCTTTAAGTCAGCCTATGGCTATGCGGTTTTTCCATCTGTTGGTAAAGGTGGCTTCTGGGTTGGCGGTGCTTATGGGTCAGGGGTTGTTTTTAAAGCAAACCAAGCAACGGGCTTTGCAAAACTGTTTCAAGTTTCTATCGGCTTACAATTTGGTGGACAAGCTTACAGCGAGATTCTGTTTTTCCAAGACAAACGTGCCTATGACAATTTCATCAGCGGCAGTTTTGAATTAGATGCCCAAGCATCAGCAGTAGCCATAGATGAGGGCGCATCTGCAAAAGCGGGAACCGCTGGTGCGGGAGCTGGCTCTAATGGTAACTATGCAACAAAAAGTTACATCAATGGCGTAGCAATTTTCACTAAAACGAAAGGCGGCGCCATGGTTGAAGCATCACTGGCTGGACAAAAGTTCACTTTCGAGCCAATGACAGAAGCAACGCGTAAAGTAAAAGGCTACGATAACGTCGTTCCACAGGGGCTTCAACAGCCAGCAAAACAGACGCAGCAAAAACCCGCTGCAACGTTAACTCAACCCCAAAACGATTCTGCTGTCGTGGTTGATACTATCGAGCGCCCAGACGATTTTTAACGCCTAAGCATCACGACTGATTCTAAAATAAAAAAACGCAGCCTACTCGCTGCGTTTTTTATTTTTATATCAACACCAGATATCAAAGATTAAGGCTCTAAAGGCTGACGGTTAAACTCTTCGCAACCGCACTTAATGCATGGCTCAATACGTGTTACATGAGTGATTGTTTGTTGGTAACCACATTTTTCACAAACTAAGTGACCAAGTCCAACCAACTCACCTGCGCGATACACTCCTTTATGTTTAATATCATCCATCACTTCAATCCACTCCAATTGTGTTTTATCTGTGATCTCAGCAAGGTGTCGCCATACTGTTTCACTCACCAATCGGTAAAACGGACTTTCTTTGAACGGTTCTGGACTATTTTTCACTTCATCACTGAATGTTTTTAAATCACTTTTTAAGTACGCTTCAATCAGTGCAAGTTCATCTTTGGTCATATCGCTGGCGGCTTTACCATACAGTTCAGTCGTCTCAATAAACTTCTTAAGCTCTTGTGGGCTATTCTTTAATGTCTCTGTTACTTTTTCTAATAGCGCTTCGTAATGTGCTTTTTGCTGAGTCATGATGTTTCTCCTTAGCCTATATTGGCTAAAAGCGTGCTGAAATACCGCCAAATACAAGATTAAAGGTATCGAATTGCCTTCAGCTATTGTTGACACCTTTACCTTTGGTTATTCTATGTCGATTAATTTTAATGTGTTTATATTAAACTCACAAAATCCCGGATGTCATCGATGCAAGAACAATATCGTCCACAGGACATTGAACAGAAAGTTCAAGAACATTGGGACAACAAAAAAACGTTTGTTGTTAGTGAAGACCCTAATAAAGAAAAATTCTACTGTCTGTCCATGTTCCCGTACCCTAGTGGTCGACTGCACATGGGTCACGTGCGTAACTACACTATCGGTGATGTTATCTCTCGCTACCAGCGCTTACAAGGTAAAAATGTAATGCAGCCAATTGGCTGGGATGCATTTGGTTTACCAGCTGAAAATGCGGCAGTAAAAAATAAGACAGCGCCAGCGCCATGGACTTACGAAAACATTGAGTACATGAAAAACCAACTTAAGCTATTAGGCTTTGGTTATGATTGGAACCGTGAATTCGCAACGTGTACGCCAGAGTACTACCGTTGGGAGCAAGAATTCTTCACTAAGCTTTACAATAAAGGTCTAGTTTACAAGAAGACTTCATCTGTTAACTGGTGTCCTAACGACCAAACTGTACTTGCTAACGAGCAGGTGGAAGATGGTTGTTGTTGGCGTTGTGACACACCTGTTGAGCAAAAAGAGATCCCACAATGGTTCATTAAGATCACAGAGTACGCGCAAGAGCTACTTGACGATCTTGACAACCTTGATGGCTGGCCTGAAATGGTTAAAACCATGCAGCGCAACTGGATCGGTCGCTCTGAAGGTGTTGAACTAACATTTAACGTTAAAGGTCAAGACGATCTAGAAGTTTATACTACCCGTCCTGATACACTTATGGGTGTTACATTTGTCAGCATTGCTGCAGGCCACCCTCTTGCTGCAAAAGCGGCTGAAAATAACCCTGAACTTGCAGATTTCATTCACGAATGCCGAAATAACAAAGTTGCAGAAGCCGATCTTGCAACGATGGAAAAGAAAGGCATGGATACAGGCTTAACAGCTATCCACCCACTAGATGGTCGTGAAGTACCAGTTTACGTTGCAAACTTTGTACTTATGGATTACGGCACAGGTGCGGTAATGGCAGTACCTGCGCATGATCAGCGTGACTTTGAATTTGCAACAAAATACAACATCGACATCATGGCGGTTATCAAGCCTGAAGATGGTAGCGATGCTGACATTTCTGAAGCGGCATACACAGAAAAAGGTGTACTGTTTAATTCAGGTGAATTCGATGGCCTTAACTTCCAACAAGCGTTCGATGCAATTGCAACGAAGCTTGAAGCTGAAGGCAAAGGCAAAAAGACCGTTAACTTCCGTCTACGTGACTGGGGTGTTTCTCGTCAACGTTACTGGGGTGCACCAATCCCAATGGTAACAACTGAAGATGGCGAAGTTCACCCAGTACCAGCAGATCAACTACCAGTGATCTTGCCTGAAGATGTGGTAATGGATGGCGTAACTAGTCCAATCAAAGCAGATAAAGAGTGGGCAAAAACTACCTTTAACGGCGAACCAGCACTTCGTGAAACAGATACATTCGATACCTTCATGGAATCGTCTTGGTACTACGCGCGTTACTGTTCACCACAAGCTGACGATATTCTAGATCCTGAAAAAGCGAACTACTGGCTACCTGTTGACCAATACATCGGTGGTATTGAACACGCATGTATGCACCTACTGTACTCTCGCTTCTTCCACAAATTACTACGTGACGCAGGATACGTAACATCTGACGAACCATTCAAGCAACTACTATGTCAAGGCATGGTACTGGCTGACGCATTCTTCTATACCACAGAGAAAGGCGGTAAAGAGTGGGTTGCACCAACAGATGTAACTGTTGAACGTGACGGTAAAGGTCGCATCACGTCTGCTGTTGACTCTCAAGGTCACAACGTTGAACACTCAGGCATGATCAAAATGTCTAAGTCTAAAAACAACGGTATCGACCCTCAAGAAATGGTAGATAAGTACGGTGCTGATACCGTTCGTCTATTCATGATGTTTGCATCACCTGCTGACATGACACTTGAATGGCAAGAATCTGGCGTTGAAGGTGCTAACCGTTTCCTTAAGCGTGTTTGGAAACTCGTTCGTGAACATACAGCGAAAGGCGTAGCTGAAGCTGTTGATGTATCGGCATTAACTGGCGATCAAAAAGCACTTCGTCGTGATATTCACAAAACAATTGCAAAAGTAAGTGATGATATTGGTCGTCGCCAAACATTCAACACTGCAATTGCTGCTATCATGGAGCTGATGAATAAGCTGGCTAAAGCCTCTCAAGAATCAGTTCAAGATCGTGCAATTCTTGATGAAGCACTAAAAGCAATTGTTACTATGCTTTACCCTATCACTCCACATATCTGTTTCGAAATGTGGGCAGCACTGGGCGAAACTGATATTGATAATGCACAATGGCCACAAGCTGACGAAAAAGCATTAGTTGAAGATGAGAAACTGATCATTGTTCAAGTTAACGGTAAGCTTCGTGCTAAGTTGACAGTTGCAGCAGATGCAACAAAAGAACAAGTTGAGGAACTTGGTCTAAACGATGAGAACGTCACTAAGTTCACTGATGGTTTAACGATCCGTAAAGTCATTTACGTACCGGGTAAACTGCTAAACATTGTTGCTAGCTAATTAGGTTATTTTTCTCTGTTAGTGCATCTAGCAGAGCAAGTAACCTTAAGATCCCCGCTTCTGCGGGGATCTTTATAATAACAGTTCGATTTTATTTTGCGCCTAGCGCACCTTCTTTTACTTCAAGGAGCTGACTTTCGTGAAAAGTTTTTTCTCGGCCAACAGCCTAACTCGACTACTTATCATTACTCTTCTCGCGCTAACAACTGCTTCTTGTGGCTTCCATCTTCGCGGTAATTACATGCTTCCTGACGGTATCGCTAAACTATCATTAACCAGTTTTGACCCTTATGGTCAGCTAACCCGTATGGTTAGATACCAATTTAAACTCCATGGTATTAGCGAAGTTGCACCTGCGAAAAATGTACCTAATCTAAACATTAACAGTGAGTCTCAAGGTGAGCGCACTTTATCGATTTATCAAAATAACGGTAAAGCGGAATACGATTTAACCTTAACAGTTAATTACTCAGTCACTATTCCTAATCAAGGTCAGCAAACGTATACCACCAAAGTGACTCGTACGTTCCTTGATAACCCATTAACAGCATTAGCAAAATCTGTTGAGCAAGATGAACTAGTTAACGTTATGCGTGAACAAGCCGCACAGCAAATCATGCGTAAATTAGCGCGTCTAACCGCCGTATTTAATAAGATTGAAGAAGATAAATTAGACTCTCAATTAAAAGAAATTCTTAACGAAGAAGATAAAAAAGAATCTTCAGATGAGACAGGTAAAACGATTATTACAACGTTACCTGCTAAGCAGTCAAATACAGTTATTGAGCATGATAGTCATAACGCACAATGAGAGTTTATCCTGAACAACTGACGCAGCAACTCAATAAGGGCCTGCGTCAGGCTTACCTCTTATTTGGTAATGAGCCACTACTTAAACAAGAATGTGGTGACAATATTAAGCAACTTGCTCAACAGCAAGGCTTTCTTGAGCGCCACCGTTTTACCATTGATAACCAGTTAGATTGGAATCAAGTTCTCGATTGCTGCCAAGCGATGAGCTTATTCTCTGCCCAGCAAATCATTGAATTAGAATTTCCTGAAATAGGGCTTAATGCAAATCAAGCAAAAGCCTTGTTAGAAGTTGTTGCGCACTTAAATCCTGACATTCTTTTATTACTGACGGGCCCTTATTTAAATAAGAAACAAGAAGCAACAAAGTGGTTTAAAGCACTCGATGGCTTAGGCTTATATGTGCCATGTAATACCCCTGACGCTAAACAAATGCCACGCTTTATTCAAACCCGCTGTCGAATGCTCGGTTTAAAGCCAGATCATGAATCGGTACAGATGCTAGCACAATGGCATGAAGGCAATTTACTGGCGTTAGCACAAAGCTTACATAAGCTGGTTTTACTTTATCCCGATGGTGAGTTAACCATTATTCGCCTACAAGAAGCATTAAGTCGTCATAATCACTATACCCCTTTCCAATTGGTTGATGCAGTATTAGCAGGGCAGGCAAAACGTAGCCAACGCGTGCTTCGTCAATTGCAAGGAGAAGGAATTGAAGCCACGATCTTATTACGTACGTTGCAACGAGAGTTAACACAGCTCTATAAGATGCAAGAGATGGGGAAAAAAGGCACACCACTTAATATCATTTTTGAGCAATTTAGAGTGTGGCAAAACCGCCGTGAAATTTATGTTGGTGCACTTCATCGCTTACCGTTATCGCGTTTGGTAAAGATCATTCGTCAATTAACTCAACTTGAAATACAAGTGAAAACTGATTACAACACCACACCATGGCCAGCCCTTAGCGCCCTGTGTGCTGAAATCTGCGGCTTAGAAACTCACTTACAACACGCATAATTTTATATAAATACGGTCTTCAGTCATTGTTGACCGTTTTTTTTATAAAACTTACCTTAAGCGGTCGAAAAATCACCGTCTGAACCATGTCCTTTTATCGCTGTCAGATAAGAGCGTGGTATACTTCCGATCTTATTACGGTCGCAACCTTTTTACCTATCCTATCCAGTAGTAAAATAGATCATAACGACTATACATTTATTAAACGCTTATTGAGGGAATCCCTTTGCAAGTTCAAGAACTACACGATTTCATTGTTGACAAAATTGACGACATTAAAGCACAAGACATCGTAACAATTGATGTTCGTGGTAAATCAAGCATCACAGACGTAATGGTTATCTGTACTGGTACTTCAAACCGTCACGTGAGCTCTATTGCTGATCACGTAAACAAAGAATCAAAGTTAATTGACTTCCCTCCATTCGGTATTAGTGGCGAAGAAGAAGGTCAATGGGTGATTGTTGATATGGGCAACGTAATGCTACATATCATGCAAGAAGATGCTCGCCAAGTATACCAACTGGAGAAGCTTTGGAGCTAAGTGAGTCATGAAGCTTCAATTAATTGCTGTTGGCACAAAAATGCCTAAGTGGGTTGAGGAAGGCTATAAAGAATATAGCCGTCGTTTCCCTAAAGATATGCCTCTGGAATTGATTGAGATCCCAGCGGGTAAGCGCGGAAAAAATGCAGACATTGCTCGTATCCTTCAAAAGGAAGGTGAAGCGATGTTAGCTGCCGTTGCTAAGGGTAACCGAATTGTTACTCTAGATATTCCTGGCAAACGCTGGGATACCGAGCAACTAGCAGGTCAGCTAGAAGTTTGGAAACTTGATGGTCGCGACGTCTCAATTTTAATTGGCGGACCTGAAGGCCTTTCACCAGCTTGTAAAGCAGCAGCAGAGCAAAGCTGGTCACTATCACCATTAACACTTCCGCATCCGTTAGTGCGTGTTGTTATGGCAGAAAGTTTATACCGTGCATGGAGCATCACGGCTAACCATCCGTACCACAGGGAATAACCATCGATGAGACAAAAGCGAACCCAGATCCGCGACCATCGCGCTGAGTCGGCGCTGTTTTTCCGCCGAGCTCTTGTCTCATTTATTGGAATTATCATTCTGGTCAGTGTCTTATTGTTCAATCTCTTTAATATTCAGGTTGAACAACACCAAGACTATAAGACCCGCTCTAATGACAATCGAATCAAAATTGTTCCTGTCGCACCTAATCGCGGTCTTATTTATGACCGCAATGGTGTGCTTCTGGCTGAAAATCGACCGATCTATAACCTTGAAGTCACTATAGAGAAAGTACCAGACATGGAACAAACCTATGCGGATTTAAAATCAGTATTAGGTCTAACCGATGAAAACATTGAGCAATTTAAAAAAGAGCGTCGCCGTACTCGCCGTTTTAAATCAGTGCCGATCCTTGAGGGATTAAACGAACAGCAAGTTGCTTTGTTTGCAGTCAACCAACATAAATTCCCAGGCGTTGAAGTTAAAGCCTATTTAAAACGTTACTATCCATATGGTGATTCGCTCACGCACGTCTTAGGTTATGTCGCGAAAATTAACGATCGTGACCTTAAAAAACTAGATAAAGCGGAAAAACTCAGTAACTACAAAGCAACTCGAGATATCGGTAAATTGGGTATCGAACGCTACTACGAAGATCTATTACATGGTACTTCAGGCTATCAAGAAGTCGAAGTTAACAGCCGTGGGCGTATTATTCGTACCCTTAAGTACGTGCCCCCTATTCCAGGCAAAGATATTTCGTTAAATATTGATATTCAGCTTCAGCTTTATGTACAAAATCTGCTGACTGAACGTAAGATCGATCCTGAAACAGGTGAAGAGATCATTAAGCACAAGCGTGGCTCTGTCGTAGTGTTAGATCCAAAAGACGATGCTATTCTCGCCATGGTTTCTAGCCCAAGTTACGATCCCAATTTATTTGTTCGTGGTATTTCCAGTAAAAAATATCGCGAATTATTAAATAACCCTGATCGCCCTTTAGTTAACCGTGTCACGCTTGGTATTTATCCACCAGCATCGACGGTAAAACCGTTAATTGCAGTCGCTGCATTAACTGAAGGTGTGATCACACCAAAAACTACCCGTAACGATCCCGGTTGGTGGCAGATCCCTAACACGACTAGCCGTAAATTCCGTGATTGGCTACGTTGGGGACATGGTCGCGTTAACATTTATAAAGCGATTGAAGAGTCAGTAGATACTTACTTTTACCAAGTCGCCTACGATATGGGTATTGATAGACTTTCAACCTGGATGAATAAATTTGGTTATGGCGTCTATACCGGTATCGATATTCACGAAGAAAGTAAAGCCAATATGCCAACACGTGAATGGAAACAAGCTCGTCATAAACGTCCTTGGTATCAAGGTGATACCATTCCTGTCGGAATTGGACAAGGCTATTGGACAGCAACACCATTACAGATAGCAAAAGCGACATCAGTGTTGGTTAATAATGGTGTGGTTCATCGCCCTCATCTTCTAAAAGATGTTATTGACGAAGAAACTGTTAAACCTGCTGAATTTAAAGATTTTCCACCGATAACAGGTGTAACACCTGAAACATGGGAAATTGCTCGTGAAGGTATGCATCGCGTACTTTATGGCAATCGTGGTACAGCACGTAAAGCATTTTATGATACGCCATATGAAGCAGGCGGAAAGTCAGGCTCAGCACAGGTATTCGGTTTAGCTGAAAACCAAAAATATAATGCTGATGAACTCGAAGAGCGTCTACGTGACCATGCTTTATTTACTGCATTTGCGCCATTTGAAAAACCTGAAGTGGTCGTTGCAATGGTATTAGAAAATGCCGGTGGTGGCTCTAGCAATGGTGGGCCAATTGCACGTCAAATTTTTGATCACATGTTAATTAAACCAACCGCTGACAGCGCTCTTAAATCAAAGCCTGAACTCACTGCGACACAACCAACAGAGGTACAATAATGAGTATTATGGCGGCAACCGGTACCAAGCGAACATTAACTGATCGCTTACATATCGATATGCCACTATTACTAGGGATCCTTGCCTTAATGGGATTTGCCCTTATCATCATGTGGAGCGCAAGCGGACAAAACATTGCCATGATGGAACGTCAGGCTATGCGCATGCTGATGTCACTAGGGATCATGGTTTTACTCGCACAAATTGCACCACGCCATTACGAAGCATGGGCTCCTTACTTATTTGGTATCGGCTTACTGCTGTTATTTAGTGTATTGGCTTTTGGTGAAGTCTCTAAAGGTGCACAACGTTGGTTGAATTTAGGCTTTGTTCGCTTTCAACCTTCTGAATTACTCAAACTGGCGGTACCACTTATGGTGGCGCGTTTTATTGGTAATCGTCCCTTACCACCATCGATGCGTAATATCTTTGTTGCCCTAGTATTAATCTTCACACCAACCATCTTAATTGCTAAACAACCCGATCTAGGAACCTCAATTTTGGTTGCGGCATCAGGTATCTTTGTTCTGTTTCTGTCAGGAATGAGCTGGAGACTGATTATCGGGGCGTTAGTATTACTCGGTGCGTTTATTCCTGTGTTATGGTTCTTCCTTATGCACGACTACCAGCGAACACGAGTCTTGACGTTGTTTAATCCAGAGTCTGATCCGCTCGGGGCGGGATATCATATTATCCAATCAAAAATCGCGATTGGCTCTGGAGGCATAAGCGGCAAGGGATGGCTCCATGGTACCCAATCGCAGCTTGAATTTGTTCCAGAGCGACATACTGACTTCATTTTTGCTGTTATTGCAGAAGAATGGGGGTTAACCGGTGTCATTGGTTTACTAACAATGTACCTGTTTATATTAGGACGAGGTTTATGGTTAGCCAGCCAAGCGCAAACAGCATTTGGTCGTATGATGGCTGGTAGTATTGTATTAAGTTTCTTTGTTTATGTTTTTGTAAATATCGGCATGGTAAGTGGCATTCTGCCTGTGGTAGGTGTTCCACTTCCTTTGGTGAGTTACGGCGGTACATCCATGATGACCCTACTAGCTGGCTTCGGTATTTTGATGTCTATCCACACTCACAGAAAAATGTTGTCTAAGGCGACCTAAATGCGTTCACTTTTTTTATTGTTCTTTGTTCTACTTGCAGGATGTAGCTCCGCGCCAGATAAACCTCAACAGGCAGAGACAAAAGCAGATCAAGCCACACCGGGCTTACTGTTTAAACCTAATACTCCAACTAATGATGATCCCAACGCGGGTCGTTATTCATTAAAAGATGACCGTGCACCAAAGGTTGTACCTGATTTTAGTAAAGTACCCCCCGTTGTACCGCATTATGAACCTTATAGTCGTGGTGGTAATAAAGACTACACATTACGTGGTAAACGCTACCACATAATAAAAGATACTAAAGGTTACACAGAGACAGGCTACGCTTCTTGGTACGGTGAAAAGTTCCACGGACACAAAACCTCTAATGGTGAAACATACAATATGTTTGCTATGACTGCGGCACATAAAACCTTACCGCTTCCGAGTTTTGTTCGCGTAACCAATACCCTAAATGGTAAATCAACCATCGTTCGAGTAAATGACCGCGGCCCATTCCATGATGGTCGAATTATCGATTTAAGTATGGCTGCAGCCGCAAAAATTGGGGTTATTAGTCTAGGCACAGCCCCTGTTAAGATAGAAGTGATAAATATACCTAAGCCGACAAATAAAAGTACGATGAAGAACTCTCCTATTCCTCATCATTATTTTGTCCAATTAGCTGCGGTAAATAGCTTAGCAAAAGCCGAAGAGATGAAAAAAGAGCTAAAGCGTAGCTTCAATACCGATATTGATATTCAAAAAGTGGATAGTCGCGCTGTATATCGTGTCCGCTTAGGTCCTTATATGGATCATCGAGATGCTGAAATACAACTGAGCAAAGTTAAATCTCATCACTATCCAAAAGCATTTATAACCACTGTTAATAGATAATGGGAACCTAATCGACATTTAGGACTCATAACATCGGCTTGTATGTTTATTCGTTTAACGTAATGAACATACAAGCTTTATTTTGTTCACAACAGTGAGGTAATAACCAATCTTTGCGTACATTACGTCCGCTTAATGTCAATAATTGGGATTCTTCCCCCCATTCAACTGATAGGTAAGGTGTTATCTGCTATAGTGAGCGTCATTTCTTGTCTTAGATAAACTAAAGTTATAATAATCATGAAGAAAACAGCTGCGCTTTTCCGTTCTGTCGCCATTTCAGCCACTTTGCTGGCTTCAGCTACTGTTGCTGCATCACCAGCAGTCGTACCTGAAGCTCCACAAATCGCGGCAAAAGGCTATATCCTCGTCGACTATAACTCAGGTAAAATCCTTGCGGGTCATAATGAATACGAAAAATTAGCACCTGCTAGTTTGACAAAAATGATGACCAGTTACGTTATCGGTCAAGAAATTAAAAACGGTAACATCTCACCAGATGACACTGTTGTTATCAGTAAAAATGCATGGGCGAAAAATTTCCCAGGCTCATCTAAAATGTTCCTTGAAGTTGGAAAAAGCGTAAAAGTTTCTGACTTAAACCGCGGTATTATCGTAGATTCAGGTAACGATGCCTGTGTTGCAATGGCAGAGCACGTTGCCGGCTCTCAAGAATCTTTTGTTGATTTAATGAATGGCTGGGCTAAAAACCTTGGTATGAAATCAACACACTTTGCTAATGTTCACGGTCTAGATCGCCCCGATCTATACACAACACCTTACGATCTTTCAATTCTAGCACGCTCACTCATTCATGATTTGCCTAATGAATTTAAGATCTACGCTGAAAAATCATTCACTTACAACGGTATTACCCAATACAACCGTAACGGTCTACTTTGGGATAAGAGCATGCACGTTGATGGTCTAAAAACAGGTCATACAGATAACGCAGGTTACAGCCTTGTAAGTACTGCTACTGAAGGTAACATGCGTCTTATCTCAGTTGTAATGGGTACTGCAAGTAAAAATGCTCGCCTTGCTGAAAGTAAGAAGCTGCTTAATTTTGGTTTCCGTTTCTACGAAACACTTTCACCAAACAAAAAAGATCAAACCATTGAAACTGAAAAAGTGTGGATGGGTGATACTGATACAGTAAACCTAGGTGTTGCTGAAAACACTTACGTAACATTGCCTCGTAGCCAAGCTAAAGATTTGAAAGCTAGCTTTGTGCTAACTAAAGAGCTAAAAGCACCAATTACCAAAGGTGAAGTTGTTGGTCAATTGACTTACCGTGTTGGTGATCAAGACGTTGCAGAATACCCTCTTGTGGCATTAAACGATGTTAAAGAAGGCAGCCTATTTAGCCGTATGGTTGACTACGTAATGATGCTAGTACAAAGTTGGTTTAAGTAATTTAAACCATCGACTTCATCGACGACTAAGAGGCAGCTTCGGTTGCCTCTTTGTTTTCATTACTGAATACAAACATTACCTCCTATATTCTCTATCGTCTTCATCCTCCCCTTGTTTTACATTCACTGACACATTAAGATGCCTGCATTACACTACTATTAGCCATAATAGTAATGATGAAAGACACATTGAAAGCGAACTTTGGAGTTCTATATGCAAGAACAAGAGCAACCAAAACTAAAAGATCTACTGGAATTCCCTTGTATCTTTACTTTTAAAGTAATGGGCGAAAACAAACCAGAATTGCCAGATCGTGTGGTTGAAGTTATTCAGAGTATTATCCCTGGGGATTACACTCCAACAACAAAACCAAGTAGCAAAGGAACATACACTGCAGTTTCTGTTGCTGTAAACGCGACCAATGTTGAACAAATTGAAACCTTATACAAAGAGTTAGGTTCAATTGATATTGTTCGCGTAGTGTTATAAGCACTATTTTTCAGGCGGTTATCAATACCGCCTGTCTTCTTATTCTCTTTACGTTTCTTATAATCCTCATTTATTATCCATAACTCCTTCATCAGTCGTTAACATTACATCCGCAACAAGTTTAGGTATAATGCCCTGACCTAGCCTTCTTTATGATTGGCATCTTAATTATTATCTGGGTAGTACATTGCAAACAGCTCTTATTATTAAAAACCTTGGCCGTTGCGATTACCAAGCGACGTACGATGCCATGCATGACTTCACCAATAATCGAACTGAAGACTCGGCAGATGAAATCTGGCTAGTTGAACATTCACCTGTTTTCACTCAAGGACAGGCAGGCAAAGTCGAACACTTGCTCAACACAGGCGATATCCCTGTTGTTCAAAGTGATCGTGGTGGTCAAGTAACCTATCATGGTCCCGGACAACAAGTGGCTTATATCTTGATCGATTTACGCCGGAAAAAATTAGGTGTACGTGAATTAGTTACGCACATCGAAAATACAGTAATCAATACTTTATCCCACTTTGGGATTAGCTCTAACGCTCGCCCTGATGCACCTGGTGTGTATGTTAATAATCAAAAAATATGCTCATTAGGATTACGGATCAGACGTGGGTGCTCTTTTCACGGTCTGGCACTCAATATAAATATGGATCTGGCGCCTTTTCTTCGTATAAACCCTTGCGGTTATGCTGGAATGGAAATGACACAAACTGCGTCATTAAATGGCCCAACTGAACTGACGGAAGTTCAGCCTGTACTCGTTGAAGAATTAACTAAATTACTCGATTATCCGAAAATCGAGTGGATGACGGAAAGCAATCAACCATGAGTAAACCAATTAAAATTGAACAAGGCGTCAAATATCGCGATGCCGATAAAATGGCATTGATCCCAGTTCGTAATGTTGCGAATGAAGAAGCGCCAAAAGAAGTATTACGTAAACCTGAGTGGATGAAAATCAAGCTACCGTCTGATAGTAAGCGTATTCAGGAAATCAAATCTGCCCTACGTAAAAACAAACTTCACTCAGTCTGTGAAGAGGCTTCTTGCCCGAATTTAGCCGAATGTTTTAACCACGGTACAGCTACCTTTATGATATTAGGTGCTATTTGTACCCGTCGTTGCCCATTCTGCGACGTTGCTCATGGTCGTCCTCTACCACCGAATGCAGAAGAGCCTGCGCATTTAGCACAGACAATCGCAGATATGAAGCTACGTTATGTAGTTGTCACTTCTGTTGACCGTGACGATCTGCGTGATGGTGGCGCACAACATTTCGTTGACTGTATTACTGAGATTAGAGCCAAAAACCCAAGCATTCATATTGAAACATTAGTGCCTGATTTCCGTGGCCGTATGGAGCGCGCACTAGAGATCTTCCGTGATACCGCACCTAATGTTTTTAACCACAACTTAGAAACGGCACCACGCCTGTACCGTAAGGCGCGCCCTGGTGCTAACTACCAGTGGTCATTGGATTTATTGAAAAAATTCAAAGAGCTTCATCCTGATGTACCGACTAAATCGGGTGTAATGATGGGCTTAGGTGAAACCAAAGAAGAAATAATTCAAGTATTAAAAGATCTTCGTGCTCATGGCGTTACCATGCTGACACTGGGGCAATATTTAGCACCAAGCCGTCACCACTTACCGGTTGAGCGTTATGTACCGCCAGAAGAGTTTGATGAACTTAAAGAAATCGCTCTCGATCTTGGCTTTACGCACGCAGCATGTGGACCATTTGTACGATCGTCGTACCACGCCGATCTACAAGCACAAGGTGTAGAGATTAAATAATATCTCAACATACTATGGCGTAAGCTAAAAATTAAATATAAAAAAACCGCTTTAAATAAAGCGGTTTTTTTTATGACAAAAATAACTAATTATTTCTGAAAACTTGCTGCAAAAGCGGGGGCCGCTGATTCTAAAATTTCACCGGTCACAGGTTTACCATCATTATCAGTAATATTAATTGACGTACGATTACCAAGATCACCAACTAAGATACGGTACTTATCATCAGTTAATTTCATCGGTTTAGTCCCTATTTTTTGCCAGAACTCATCATTAGGCTCACGGTACTTAACATCAATCAAACCTTGTGAACGGTTACGATCTTCAATAGTAAAGCCAAGTTTTTCTAACGCTTTAGGTAAACGTTCCCACATATCACTATAAGGTGCACGAGCAATAAGTACAGGGAAACCGCTGCGGTCCATACCCATTGAAATAGGGATATTTTTTAGCTGCTCAGCCGCTGCTAAACGTGCTTGCTCACGAATAGTCTCATCGTATTTCGACATCACCAAGTTAGTCATCAAAATACTGTAACGACGTTTATTATTCGCAGTAACAGGCATCGTTTTACCATCTTCACGCCAATCCGTTAAGATAATACGGTAACTATTCGTCTCAGGTGATTTCTCAATACTATAGCGACTGCCCACTTCATGATCTTCATCTTCATTTGTCCAGCTTACCCAATCAGTATCAATACGATCAGCACTTTGCTTTGCAATACCAATGTTATTTTTACTGATCAAATTTTGGGTAACTTGCCATAGTTTGGTTAAATCAGAAGTACGAGGAAGTTGGACTGTTACACCATCTTGGTCCACGTTAGAGCGCATACCAGGGATCAGATTAAGCACCTGTTGCGGTGGGCGAATATCAACGCTAGCACCAACATCACCAGCAAACGCCTTACTCGGAATCGCGTAATTGGCATTACTAAAAGGCATAGCTCCTGTTGGCAACGTCCATGATTCTAAAGGTTGAGTATCAAGATAGTTAAAATCTTGATTAGCCTGACGACGAGACTCTGCCCCACCAGAACAAGCAGATAAACTGGTTACCACGAATGCAGCTAGTGCTAGTCGATATTTATAATTCATTTATGCTCCTGCGCTCCTACGCTTGTGCAACTTAAAGCACACCGGCATCCAAAAGAGCCTGTTTAACAATCGGTTGCTGTGACTCGCTTAATACAGTTAGCGGTAGTCGTAATTCACCATTATCAATCAAACCTAACTGATGAGCGGCCCATTTCACTGGAATAGGGTTAGCTTCAACAAACAGATGACTGTGTAATGGCATTAAACGCTCATTAATTTCTCGTGCAGCGTCAATTTGGCCACTTAATGCGAGTGTAAACATTTGAGCCATATCTGCAGCGGCAATATTTGCCGTAACAGAAATAACACCGTGACCACCTTCAGCGACAAAATCTACGGCTGTAGCGTCATCACCGCTTAATTGGATGAAATCTTCGCCACAAAGTTCCCGTGTTTTTTTCACACGAGATAAATCAGCTGTCGCATCTTTAATACCAATAATATTATCGATTTTAGCTAAACGTGCGACAGTTTCAGGTAATAAGTCTACCGCAGTTCGTCCCGGTACATTGTAAAGAATTTGCGGAATATCTGTTGCTTCAGCAATAGCTTTATAATGTTGGAATAAACCTTCTTGGGTTGGCTTATTATAGTACGGTGTAACACTTAAACATGCTGCTACACCCGTGCCAGAAAAAAGCTTGGTAATAGTGATGGCTTCATGCGTCGCATTTGCGCCTGTACCTGCAATAACAGGAACTCGTCCATCAACATATTCCAATGTTTTTAAAACAACCTTGATATGCTCATCAACGGTAAGTGTTGCAGACTCTCCCGTGGTACCCACGGCAATAATCGCACTTGTTCCTGCGTTAATATGATAATCCACCAGCGTTTTCAAACCGACGTAATCTACTTCGCCTGCTGAATCTAGTGGAGTTAATAGCGCAACCATGCTTCCTTTAAACATGTCCATCCCCCTCTTCTTATATATCCAAACGGCTCTCTCAACATAACCTTGTGGGGCTGTATGCTAAAGCCGTTAGGGTATAACTTTGTCATGGTACTTTTGAGTGACTATAAACTCAAGCAAAGGCTGATTGAAAACAGTGAACTAACAGGCTTTATCGTCTTCTTTCATCACAATTTTGTACTTTGAAACTTAAATCTCAATAAACCTAATAACCTTTCTCATTTTTTGCTTAAAAATCAGTCAAATTTCACCTCAACAGTAAGGACTATTGTCATTAAATTTGCCATCGTATCAATAACAGTCTGTGCTAACATGTTTAGATTATAATTTTACAATGAAGACCAATATGGAACACTACCTTGTCATCACAGCTGTAGGTACTGATCGCCCAGGTATCTCTGATGAAATCACTCACCTTGTGACTCAATGTGGCTGTAATATCGTAGATAGCCGCATTGCCCTGTTTGGTTCTGAGTTTACCTTGATCATGTTGTTATCAGGTAATAACAATGCAATATCTCGAATTGAATCGACCTTGCCATTAAAAGGGCAAGAGCATGATCTTATTACTGTTATAAAACGTACGAGTAAACACCAACAGCGCTTTTTCCCTTATACCGCTGATTTCCATATTGAAGCTAATGATAGCCCAGGTTTAATTAAGCAATTTACTCACTTTATGGCGAGCCGACATATCGATATTTCGACGCTTAGCGCCAATACCGTTGAAAGCCAAACAGTGGGTACAATGAATCAACTTGTTTTGCAAATTAGCACAAATTTACCTGAAGACTGTAATCTGATGACACTGCAAGAGGAATTTGAAACCTTGTGCCAGAGCTTATCAGCAAAAGGGTCTGTGAATTTTATTGGTCATACACATTAACGAAAGCAAAAATAACAAAACTTTCATTATCAGCCTCATGTTCGTTCAACATGCAATGCATCGCGATACGATAACTAAAAGGATATTATACTTATGAATACGCTCACAGCTGGCATGCCTGCACCTGCCTTTACTTTAATGAATCAAGATAACGAGCCTGTTAGCCTCAGTGATTTTAAAGGTAAAAAAGTTCTTGCTTACTTTTACCCTAAAGCAATGACTCCAGGTTGTACGGTACAGGCATGTGGACTACGTGACAGCAAAGCCGAGCTTGATGAAAAAAATGTAGTCGTACTGGGTATTAGTATTGATGCGGTAAAACGTCTACCAAAATTTATCGAGCGCGATAACCTAAACTTCACCCTTTTATCTGATGAAGATCATGCCGTCGCTGATCAGTTCGGTGTTTGGGGACTGAAGAAGTTTATGGGTAAAGAATATGACGGCTTACACCGCATCAGCTTTTTAATTAATGAAAGCGGTATGATTGAGCACGTATTTAATAAGTTTAAAACAAAAGATCACCACCAAGTGGTACTTGATTATTTAAATCAATAATCGCTTAGGTTTTAATTAGATATAAAAAAGGCCGTTTTCACGGCCTTTTTACTACACTTTTTCTGACACATCAGAGGATGATAAATTATTATCGCTCGCAGGTAATGCTCCCCACACGGCTTTAACTAATGTCGCTAATGGGATAGCAAAAAATACCCCCCAAAATCCCCATAAACCGCCAAAAACCAACACAGCAACAATAATTGCGACAGGGTGTAGATTTACCGCTTCAGAAAATAGAACTGGTACTAATACATTGCCATCTAACATTTGAATAATGCCATATGCCAGTAATAACCACCAAAAATCTGGCGTCCAGCCCCACTGGAATAATCCAACCATAGCAACAGGAACCGTTACAGCTGCCGCGCCAATGTAAGGTATAAGAACAGAAAGCCCTACTAACACGCCTAATAATACTGCATAGCGTAAATCCATTACTTCAAATGTGACATAACTTGCAATGCCAACAATAATAATTTCAGTTACTTTGCCTCGAATATAATTAGAGATCTGCTGATTCATCTCGCTGCCAACTTTGCTGGCTAAACGACGATTTTGAGGCAAAATGTTTAATAACGTGCGCAACATTTCGTCTTTATCTTTAAGTAAAAAGAAAACAAGCAATGGCACTAAGATAAGATATACCCCAATTGTTGCTAAACTGACTAGTGATGCAAATGAGCCTTTTACAACACTTTCGCCCAGCCCTAACACCTTCTCACGCAATGTAGTCATGAAATCCACCACTTGAGCCGGCTGAACAAAATCAGGGTAGCGTTCTGGTAAGCTAGATACATAGATTTGAAGATCGTTAAACATCTTCGGCACATCAGCACTTAAATTGGTAATTTGATGCCAAATCGTCGGCACTAAACCAAATAAAGCAAGCACCATTAACCCTGCAAAGACCAATAGCACGATAGCGACTGAAAGGGTTCTTGGCATCCCTAGTTTATTTAACCTTGCAACTGGCCACTCTAATAAGTAAGCCAAAACGATAGCGACTAATAACGGCGTAATCAAACTGCCAAAAAAGTAAATAGTAAGAAAGCCGCCGAGAAGAATAACAACAAGGCTTACAGCGTGGGGGTCTGAAAATCGACGCTGATACCAGCGGTTTAGCATGTGTAACATGTTGAGCTCTATCCTTTTTTCACCATCATGATCAGTTGAGTATTATCATCAACTAAGATATCGGTAACATATCCATTATTATGCAAGAAACAAGTGATATCACTTCTTGCGCCGCTGTCTGAAATTCGTATTTCTAACCCTTGATTGGGAAGAAGTGTTGAGCATGCGCGTTTAGCTAACAATAAAGCCAGTGGACAACGTTCGGCCATTAGATCAAGCGATATAATTTCCATTTCATTTAAGTGACAGATATTTTGTATTGCCGTATTGTAACCTCAGCACATATAAGATGCGAGATAGAGAAAGGACATGAATCACAATAACGAACCTCTAAAGCATTTCGGTGTCCTAACTTATAGATATTAAAGATAACTCAACAAGGAGGTTGTACCATTCCCATGTTTCGATTTGCCAATGCACCGACCTATCTTTTGCTTTCTGCTCTTCTTAGTAGCAGTATTCCAGCTATTGCTAGTGATGATAATCGCTTACCTGAAATGGGAACGACGGCCTCTTCTACGTTAACGATTGATAAAGAACGTGAATATGGCGATGCCTATATGCGAGTTATACGCGCGAGCCAACCTGTTATCAGCGATCCTTTGCTATCTGATTATGTCCAATCATTAGGACATAAGCTTGTCGCCAATGCGGAAGGTGTACGGACACCTTTTTATTTCTTCTTAATTCAAAATTACGAAATCAATGCGTTTGCTTTTTTTGGTGGCCATGTTGCGCTGCATTCTGGATTATTTTTGCATGCACAATCAGAAAGTGAGCTGGCTTCTGTGCTTGCCCATGAAATCGCCCACGTTACACAGCGTCATTTAGCGCGAAAAATGGAAGCTGACGCAAAAAATTCACCACTGACTGTGGCTGCATTGGTTGGTTCTTTACTATTAACCGTTGCAGCACCTGAAGCCGGTATTGCAGCCATTCATGCAACGACAGCTGCAAATATACAAGGGCAAATTAATTTTACCCGTAGTAACGAAAAAGAAGCTGACAGTATAGGCATTAAAACACTCGCCAAAGCAGGCTTTGATGCCCATGCGATGCCACGTTTTTTTGAGCGCTTAGCTGAACAATATCGTTACACCTCTAAATTACCGGCAATGCTACTTACTCACCCATTACCAGAGTCTCGCGTCACTGATAGCCGTATGCGTGCACGGAATTACCCTACCGTTGTTCTTCCACCCTCTGAGCGATACTTACTTGCGCGCTCACGTGTTGTTGCACGTAATGCAGGTTTTAGTGAAACGTCATCATTAAACTGGCTAAATCGAGAATTAAAAAAGGCAGCGCCAAATCGTCGTAAAGAACTCAATTACGGTAAAGCTTTGGTATATATCGATAATGCAAAATATCAACAAGCTCACCAATTACTAGATCCATTAATTGCAGGTGAACCCGATAATATTTTCTACATCGATGCTGCAACAGATCTCGATATCAATCAAAAACAATATCAACGTGCTATTTCTCGCTTAGTAAATGCTCAAAAAAATAATCCCGATAGTAGTGTATTACGAATAAATTTAGCCAATGCATACTTAGAAGCAGGAAAGTATCAACAGAGTATCCAAATATTAAATCGCTATACCTATGATCACCCTGACGATACAAATGGTTGGGCATTATTGGCAAAAAGTTATGCAAAACTAGGTAATCGTGCAGCTGAACTTGCATCGTTTGGTGAATTACTTGCCTTACGAGCACAATGGGACAGAGCTATTAATAATTATATGCAAGCAGCACAAATGGCCAAATTAGGCTCCATGGCCCAAGCCCGTTATGACGCACGAATTGATCAACTTCGCTTTCAACGTCAAAAATTCAAAGCATTACAATAACGTATTGATTAATTTTAATTTATTATAGATCATCGACAATAAATCAATACCAATAAAATACACTGCTAATACAGTCAGTTAGGAGATGTCATGTCAGTCACTATTTATCATAACCCTCGTTGCTCTAAAAGCCGTGAAACACTGGCGTTATTAGAAGAAAAAGGGATCACACCGACTATAATTAAATACCTAGAACAAACACCAAGCGTAGCTGAACTAGAAACGTTATATCGCCAACTAGGCTTGGACTCTGTGCGTAAAATGATGCGTACCAAAGAAGCGGATTATAAAGCCCTTGGACTAGGTAATAATGACCTATCTGATGAGGCACTCTTCATTGCAATGAGTACTCATCCAAAGCTAATCGAACGTCCAATTGTGGTACGTGGTGAAAAAGCGGCATTGGGTCGTCCACCTGAGCAAGTATTGGATATTTTATAATGCATAAAATCTTAGTTCTTTATTACAGCCGTCATGGTAATACACGTCAGTTAGCACGACATATTAGTCGTGGTATTGAGCAAGTATCTGGTTGTGAAGCAGTGCTAAGAACGGTTGCTGAAATCGGTACAAATGATCTTCAGCAATCAAACCTTGATCCTATCGTCAATCATGACGATCTGAAACAATGCATTGGTTTAGCGATGGGAAGCCCTGTTCGGTTTGGTAATATGGCAGCGCCATTAAAACACTTTATTGATAGTACTAGCCAAGAATGGTTATCAGGTACATTAATCGATAAACCAGCCTGTGTATTTACCTCATCATCCTCTATGCATGGTGGTCAAGAAACAACGTTACAATCAATGATGTTACCGTTATTGCATCACGGCATGCTAATTGTTGGTATCCCTTACTCCGAACCCACTTTGCATACTACGCAACATGGAGGTACCCCCTATGGAGCTTCACATCTCAACACAGGTACTAACAAGCAACTCCATAGTGATGAAATTGAACTTGCACAAGCTCTCGGTAAACGGCTTGCACTAACAGCGATGCAACTTCAGCGTTAACCCATATGGCTAACGAAAAGGAACATTCGATGCCTCCAATGCAACCGCAAACACAATATCTTCACCGCTTTGCATTCTGCGTGAATTTAACTCTTATGCTATGGGTCGCGTTATGGCAAATGATCCTCTCTCCCCACCCTCATCTTAATAATTGGGTAATGGCAGTTGTTTGGCTCATTCCTTTACTATTGCCATTACATGGGATGTTAGCAGCGAAACCTTATACTTACGCATGGTCGAACTTCATTTTAATGTTCTATTTCCTGCATGCTCTGACGCTACTCACTATTGATGAAGGTGAACGCTGGTTAGCCGGCGTAGAGTTACTACTCGTAACCATCGCTTTTCTCAGTAACATACTTTTTGCACGCGTAAGAGCAAAAGAACTAGGTATAAAACTCCAGCGCCTATCGCAAGTGGAGCGACAAGAACGCGAACGTTTTGAACCACCTAAAGATTGAACCAATAGCTCGTTCTCTAATAATGAGATATTAAAAAGCCCTCATAATGAGGGCTTAATTATTGCTATTAACACCGGATTTTAGTTATGCCATATATACATGTCATCAGGTGCAACATAGTTTTCAGGTTGAGTTTGCGGCTGTGATTGTGTCGCTGTGACATCCAACGTATTAGGATCTTGGCTCACATCAGTATTTGGCATTGTCGTTACGTTAGTATTAGTAACAGTAGAATCATCGGCGCTAATACGACTTTCATGGCTCAATTCACGCTTAAACTCAGTATCAGATGCTGATAAATTCATACGGAAAATCACCTTATCACCTTTAATATTTACCGCATTAGCACTGTTTACTGTCGTCATCTGATTTAGCATACGCTCAAGCGTAAAAAAGTCTTCTGTTGAATTAACATTCTCAACTTCAATATTAACGCTACCTGACGCGACACCACCTAATTCGATAGCATATTTCTGCGCTAATTGGTTTGTCACTTGATTCATCATATCGAGACTAGCTTGTACCAATGTACCGCTCGCTTTACCAGTGATAGGTTGCGTATCAGCTGCAATCGTACTAGGCTGCTGAGCATACAGCTGCCATGTTAATTCAACCTTATCTGCACCTTGTTGGTGAGCTTTTACTAACAATAAACCACCCACATTATAACGTTGACTTGCGCTAGTGATGGGATCGATAAAACTCCCCCAAAGATCGGATACATGTACTGCTGTAACATCGTTAAAATCACCCACAGGGAAAGTAACGGGTAGACCACGATCATTTGCAGCTTGTTTTGTATCAGCGACGAGTGCATTGGTTGATTGGTCCCATAAAATATCTCGGCTATTACCGTTATCATCAACCATCCAAACGAGAATATTAGGACGTTGAGCGCTCCAAAAATTCGCTTTAGCTTGTGTTAATAGCTGCTTAATTTGTACCTGATCAAACGTTAAATCTAACGTCTTTTGTCCATTATCTTGACCGTAACCAAATTGGCTCACGTAACTTGAACTGTTCGCAATTGCCTGAGCCACAACACTATTTTGGGCAATGTTCGGATTACCTGTCACTTTAACTAATACTTGCTTAAAGCCTTGCTCCCTTGCTGCTTGATCGGGGTTCTGCCCATCAGCAGGCATCACTACTTGAGCCTGATATAAATCACTGACAGTAGCCGCTTTAATAGGTAAAGCCAGTAGAGCTAAAAATAACAACGCAAATCGCAACATATCGCACTCGTAATTTACAAAAATAAGTCGTCAAAAAATAAAAAGATAATCAAAAAGACCTAAAGACTCATTGATATTCTGTATAGCCACGTAGTCTAAAATCAATTAGCTCTACAATATGTACTTTTTCCTGAACCAAAACAATACAACAAGCAAGAAACAAACCATTTGCTGAAAAATATTCTCTAGTGATAAATAGTAGTGTTTAAAAAATTAGCATTATTTTTCTCTTAATCGACCTAGTTAATCGTTTGCTATGTGTGATAGGATTGCGCGATTTTTTTTATGACAAGGTGATTTTGAATATGATGCAGGTATTACAAGGTGCCCAAATGTTATTCGTTGCATTTGGCGCACTCGTTCTAGTCCCATTACTTACGGGGCTTGATCCTAGCGTAGCCCTATTCGGCGCTGGTATAGGAACCCTCCTTTTTCAACTTGTCACAAAACGTTCTGTTCCTATCTTCCTTGCATCATCTTTTGCTTTTATCGCCCCTATTATGTATGGCATTCAAACGTGGGGAATCGCAAGTACTATGGGCGGCCTAATGATGGCTGGTATTGTCTACGTCATTATGGGAGTTATTATCAAAATACGTGGCGTTGGCTTTATTCACAAATTGCTTCCTCCCGTTGTCGTCGGCCCTGTTATTATGGTGATCGGCTTAGGTTTAGCGCCTGCAGCCGTCAATATGGCAGTAGGTAAAACGGGGGATGGCGGCGTACAGTTGATTGCTCACGATACCGCGCTATGGATTTCAGCCATTTCGTTAATCGTCACGATTGGCTTAAGTGTCTTTGCTAAAGGTATATTAAAGCTTGTCCCTATCGTCGGTGGTATAACAGCAGGTTATATTACAAGTCTTGCCTTTGGTGTGGTTGACTTTACGCCTGTTCATAATGCAAGTTGGTTAGCGCTTCCTAACTTTACCTTTCCTGAATTTAATATTAACGCTGTACTCTTTATGATCCCTGTTGCTATCGCGCCAGCGGTAGAACACGTAGGTGATATGCTGGCAATCTCGAATGTGACAGGAAAAGATTACCTAAAAAAGCCTGGCTTACACCGCACTATGGCGGGTGATGGTATCGCCACCATTGCCGCATCACTTGTTGGCGCTCCACCAAATACGACTTACTCAGAAGTAACGGGGGCGGTAATGTTAACGAAAGCCTTTAATCCTGTGATCATGACATGGGCTGCGATAACAGCATTGGTATTAGCGTTTGTCGGTAAATTAGGCGCCGTATTACAAACGATTCCAGCACCAGTGATGGGCGGTATCATGATCTTACTATTTGGCTCTATCGCAACTGTTGGCTTAAATACGTTGATCAAAAATCAAGTCGATTTACATAAAGCGCGTAACTTGGTGATCGTCGCTGTGACATTGGTTTTTGGTATTGGTGGGATGGCTTTTGGTATTGGTGAATTTAGCCTACAAGGCGTGAGCTTATGCGGTATTGTTGCAATTGTACTCAACCTGATTTTACCTAAAGACTTGGGCGAAAATAATGTAGTAGACAATGCTCAAATCGAAGATACCGAATACTTATAATTGCTTATCTTAACGTTTAGCACTTTTCAGAAATAAAAAACCGGACGTAATGTCCGGTTTTATTTTAATCTTGTTTACTAATTACTTAGTACCGAAGATTTTATCACCTGCATCGCCTAGACCAGGAACGATGTAGCCTTTATCGTTTAGCTTCTCATCAATTGCAGCTGTGTATAGCTCAACATCTGGGTGTGCTTTCTCTAATGCAGCAATACCTTCTGGTGCCGCAACTAACACTAGTACTTTAAATTGCGTACAACCGTGCTCTTTTAATAGATCTAGTGTGGCAATCATAGAGCCACCCGTTGCTAGCATAGGGTCAACAACAAGCGCAATACGCTCATCGATATTCGATGCTAGCTTGTTGAAGTATGGCACAGGCTCAAGCGTTTCTTCATCACGGTAGATACCAACAACGCTGATACGTGCACTTGGCATATGCTCAAGTACACCATCCATCATACCTAGACCTGCACGAAGAATTGGCACTACAGTTACTTTTTTACCTTTGATCTGGTCAATTTCTACTGGACCATTCCAACCTTCAATCGTAACTTTTTCTGTCTCGAAGTCTGAAGTCGCTTCATATGTCAGTAGGCTACCAACTTCAGTTGCTAACTCACGGAAACGCTTAGTGCTGATGTCACCTTCGCGCATAAGACCAATCTTATGTTTAACCAGTGGGTGTTTTACCTCAACAACTTTCATCTCTGACTCCTGAGCAAATAAAAAATAAAATCGCATCATTATATACTAAGCCAAACGATTGCAGATAGTAGTAAACGTTTAACTGTTTACTTAGTATCCAGCTAAAAAAATTGACGCAAACGTTTTCCTTTAGGCAGTGACTGCTGTTATCATGTATCCGCTTTTTTACTTTAATACGTTGAGGGATCATCTGTGAGCGACAAAAACTCTTCTCTTAGTTACAAAGATGCTGGTGTTGATATCGATGCCGGTAATGCATTAGTAGACCGTATTAAAGGGGTGGTAAAACGTACTCATCGCCCAGAAGTTATGGGGGGAATTGGTGGTTTTGGTGCACTTTGTTCACTACCAACCAAATATAAAGAGCCCGTTTTAGTTTCAGGCACGGATGGTGTAGGAACTAAACTTCGCTTGGCTATGGATTTAAATCAACACGATTCAATCGGTATCGATCTGGTTGCTATGTGTGTTAACGACCTTATTGTTCAAGGTGCTGAACCTTTGTTCTTCCTTGATTACTACGCAACCGGTAAGTTAGATATTGATACAGCAGCAAGTGTCGTAACAGGTATTGGCGAAGGCTGTATCCAATCAGGTTGTGCTTTAATTGGTGGTGAAACCGCTGAAATGCCGGGTATGTACCACGGTGAAGATTACGACGTAGCTGGTTTCTGCGTTGGTGTTGTTGAAAAAGCAGACATCATCGATGGTTCAAAAGTAACTGCTGGTGATGCACTTATCGCTGTAGGTTCAAGCGGCCCACACTCAAACGGTTATTCATTAGTGCGTAAAATCATTGACGTTTCCAATGCCGATTTGAATGAAGAATTAGAAGGTAAAACACTTTCTGAACATCTATTAACGCCAACCAAAATTTACGTTAAATCAACGCTAAAAATGATGGAAAGCTGTGACGTACATGCTATTTCACACATTACAGGCGGTGGTTTCTGGGAAAATATTCCACGTGTACTTCCAAAAGGTACAAAAGCGGTTGTAAATGGTGCGAGCTGGCAATGGCCTGCAATCTTCAACTGGCTACAAACTGCAGGTAATGTAGAAACTTACGAAATGTACCGTACGTTTAACTGTGGTGTTGGCCTTGTGATTGCCCTTCCACAAGATCAAGCACAACAAGCCATTGATATCCTAAATGCTGAAGGCGAAAACGCATGGCTACTAGGTGAAATTGCAAACGCTGCTGATAACGAAGAGCAAGTCGAGATCAAATAACTCTCAACAGTGCTAACTCGCAAAAAGAATGAGGACACTATGTCCTCATTCTGCTATCTATACATCGATAGCCTTTAAAAATGTATTAGTTTAGTCATGACACATCTCCAGCTTACAACACAATGGTAGTCCCAGATTATGAAAAATATCGTTGTCCTCATTTCAGGTAGCGGAAGCAACCTACAAGCCATTTTTGAAGCCCAAATCCCCAACGCAAAAGTTGTTGCTGTTTTTTCTAATAAAAAAGAAGCTTACGGTTTAGAGCGTGCGAAACAATTTGGCGCTGCTGATCATTTTCTTGATCCAAAATCATTTGAATCTCGTGAAGCTTTCGATGATGAATTAATGAAACAAATAGATGAATACCAACCTGATATTATTGTGCTAGCAGGCTATATGCGTATTCTAAGTAAAGCGTTTGTTCTTCATTACTTGGGGAAAATGGTAAATATCCACCCCTCTCTATTGCCTAAATATCCAGGTCTACACACCCACCAGCGTGCTATTGATGCATCAGATAAAGAGCACGGAACCAGTGTTCACTTTGTCACAGAAGAATTAGATGGCGGGCCTGTAGTACTGCAAGCTAAAGTTCCCGTTTTTGAGGATGATAATGCCGATATTCTCGCTTCACGCGTGCTAACACAAGAACACGGCATTTATCCAATTGTCGTAAAATGGTTAGCCGATGAACGCTTAACCATGAAAAATCGAAAAGCATATTTAGATGGTTTAGAACTTGGTGCTCATGGCTACGCAGCCGAAGATAGTTAAATAAAGACACAATATTGAGATCAAACATGCTGAAGTATACTGAGTATGCTTCAGTATTTTTTAAATTCACATCAAATACCTAAATAGCAATATCGGTCAGGTAATGATTACGCTTCGGTTTTATAATTTTCTCACAATAAAACCAAGAGTATAAATATATGCCAATCAGTCCACTTCTAAAGTCAGAAATTAACACAGCTCGCCACGATGGTATCGTTGCAACAATTTCAAGGTTTAATGGAACGCCTCCTCTAGATAAATTAAAGGATAGATTTAAAGACATTTTAATTGCGAATCCTTGGATTGGAGCGAAACTAATAAGCACTAATGATGATGAAATTGCATGTCAAACACCAGAAATAGTTAATGATATTTCCCCATTTTTAGAGTTCTTTGATATAAAAGATTTATTGAATGAAAACGCAAACATTAATAATCTTATTGAAATTATCGATAATAGCCAAGACAAAGAGATAATTAATAAACTTTATCCATTACCGACAAAAGAATGTATTAACACTGACAATCCATTAATAAAATTTAGTCTCATTGAAGATAAAAAGGAAAAAGAGTTTGCGATTATCTATTCAATGAATCATATTATTGGTGATGGAACGAGCTATTATCAGCTATTAAGTTTATTAAGCTTTGATGAAGAAATTAAACCTTTTAACTTTGAGAGGAAATTACAGTTTTCCAGAATCGAAGGAGAGGTTAATAAATTCACATCCATAGAAAAGAAAACGTTTGTGAAAAAGATAAACTTAGAATTAATTAATAAATTAAAAGATGAAACTAACGAAAACTTGCACGGTGAATGGGTGTCTACTCATGATATTATTAATTCATTATTTTTTAATTCAGTAAAACCAGATCTAGCCATATTTCCGGTAAATGCGAGACCTCATATCAATTACCTTGATGAGACGGATGTTGGAAATTATATCAAACCAATAATTATCAGTACTGAAAGCACTCTGACGGCTCAAGATATACGTCATGCAATCAATAAATTTAGACGAACACCTGAAGATAATGATGCTTGTATAACTGTTTTAAGTCAGCCGAAAGCCCAATCTACTAAAGCAGTACTGACAAGTTGGGTACAAAATTATAAACAACTCTCATTGGGTTCTGAATGCTCTTACGTCGCTCATTACCCTGTCAAACCTAGTTACTTACATGGCGATTCGATCGATGGTTTAGATCATCTCGCTGTTTTATTCTGCTTAAACGCATCAACTTGGCTATTAGCAGGAATGACAACAAACTTAACCTGGCTTGAAGGTAATATTCTATTCGATAATGAATAGCCTTATTTTGTCTTTCTTTATGATTGTTATACTTATTTTAGTATTAACTTTATACTAACCCTATGTGTTATTTAAGGATTAATTTTACTATATACAGGTATACAGATTTTTGTAATTAATTCCGTTTCAGGAACGATAAGCGGAGAGTTAATATGTTCGAAAAGAATGGGGGCTGATATCGGCTCCCATTGTGTTTTTGGTAACCACTCAGTAAGAACATTAGTAATCGCATGAACAAAACCATAAACTTCTCTTTGTCCTACATAAGTAACAACAGCAAAATCTCCTCTTGAAATAGTTCCTGAAAATATACCAAGCTCATTGGGTAAGACTTTACAATTAATAGCAATGGCAATATCACATCGATAATCAGATCCATCGCTCTCTAAGGGATTTGCATATGGAATAGTAATAAATGGTGTCGATTTAATGCTCGTTTCACTATGAAAATTATTTTCTACCAACCATGAAACTAATATATCAAAAGTTTTCATACCTTCCAGATATTCACCCTTGTGGGTGATCATTACACATTCCCTACTCGGGTATTCTTCTACTTTAATTTCATACTTCTTTTCTCTCACAGGTATCCGAATATTAAATCTATGCCCCCAACTTGACCATTGAGGTTTCTTTCTAAACTCTGTTGGCGTTTGATCAAATAACCTAACAAATGCACGAGTAAATGCTTCAGGGCTTTCGAACCCAGCTGAAAGCGCGATATCTATTATTTTTAGTTCTTTAAAATAAACCAATTCGAAAGAAGCACGACGTAATCGAGAAAGTAATATATAACGATGAGGAGTAACGCCAACCATAGATTTAAATACGCGTTGAAAATGATACTTTGAAAGTCTTGCAACATCACTTAGCTCTTGCAGAGAGTATTTTTTATTAGGTTCACTGTCAATTAAATAACAAACCAAACTCAGTCTCTCTTCAATTACATTTTTTTTCATAGCAAACCTAAATATCTAATAACAAGAATATTACATATTTTATCACAAAAATTCGTTTATATTTTTAATAAAAGCTTTAACTCAACGTTTAAATAAAACCTACTATTCAATAAATATATTTAATCCGTCACAGAATAAAAAGTTAGGAGTATAACTATGGCTTGTTTTTTGTACTTGCCTTTCGAGATAATGTTAACAATAAAAAAGGCGATCATCTGATCGCCCTTTCCTTTATCAGCCAAATTGTTATAACCGTTCGATCTTACATCAACTTATTCAGTCGCCAATTGATTAAATACAGGCTCACCAAAATGGAACACAATAAATTCACCAATTGCCATTTTGTGCCAACTTTCATCATTGGTTAACGGCTGAGTAGCAATAACCGTCACCACATCCTTAGGTGTCGTTTCTTGCTGAAAGTCAATCGTGACATCTTCATCAATTAATGAAGCTTGACCAAATGGTGCTCGACGCGTGATCCAATGCAAATTATTGGTACAATAGGTTAGTACGTACTCACCATTGCTTAATAGCATATTGTAAACGCCAAGCTGACGTAACTGATTACAACACTGGGCAAAGTAGCTAAATACCGGATTTAAATCGTCAGGCAATTCTGGAAACTTCGATTCAAGTTGATTGAGCAACCAACAGAAAGCAATTTCACTGTCTGTATCACCTACCGCTTTATGCCTGCCAGTTTCTAAACTCTCATAGCCCGTTAACTGACCATTATGCGCAAACGTCCAATAATTTCCCCAAAGCTCACGGGTAAATGGATGGGTGTTTTCTAAGTTCACACCACCACGGTTAGCTTGGCGAATATGGCTCACTACTGCCCGACTCTTTATCGGATATTGTTGTACTAATTCAGCAATACGAGACTGACAGCTTGGATTCGGATCTTTAAAGGTTCGAAAACCTTTACCTTCATAAAACGTAATGCCCCAACCATCGCGATGAGGACCAGTATTGCCTCCTCGCTGCATTAATCCAGTAAAACTAAAGCAAATATCTGTTGGCACATTTGCGCTCATGCCTAGCAATTCACACATTTTCCTTTATGCCCTTTTATTATTAATTAACGATACTTATCAATAGCCAGAATGACCTAAGGCTTATTCTGCTGCCATTTCCTTTTCAACTAGCATAATTAAAATATGAATAATCTTAATATGAATTTCTTGAATGCGATCCGCATAACCAAAGTGGGGAACACGGATTTCAACATCCGCCAAGCCAGCCATTTTACCGCCATCTTTACCGGTTAAGGCAATCGTCTTCATGCCTTTAGCTTTTGCAGCTTCAATCGCCTTTAAAATATTGCCTGAATTACCAGAAGTAGACAAACCAAACAATACATCACCTTTAGCGCCAACAGCTTCTAAATAGCGTGAAAATACGTATTCATAGCCGAAGTCATTACTTACACACGATAAGTGGCTTGGATCAGAAATCGCGATACCAGGATAACCAGGACGGTTTTCACGGTAACGACCTGTTAGTTCTTCAGCAAAGTGCATTGCATCACAATGTGAGCCACCGTTACCACAAGACAGTACTTTACCACCTTGTTTAAAGGAATCTGCCAATAGCTTTGCTGCCGCTTCAATATCTGCAAGGTTTTTATCATCACTTAAAAAGCGATTTAGTACATCAGCTGCATCTGTTAGTTCAGCGCGGATCAGATCCTGATACATAAGCGATTCTCTCTATTATTCTTTAGATACAAATCAAGCGGGTAAAGACCCGCTTGATGTTTTAAATACACCGTTATTCGCAGTTTACATACAAATAACTTACAGTGTCGACTCCTGATCAGAATCATTGTGAGAATTAATCAGTAAAACTTGCTGTAATTGACTAATAGAGTGGGCTAAATGCACATTCTCTGCCTCAAATATTCCAGCATGATAGAGTTTACGTTCAACATGCGGCTGCGCTCCCAATAAATAAACAGGTAACTCAGACAGACGATCTAACGCCATATCAAAGGCATGGATCGCTGTAATATCAATCGTTGAAACATCACTAAAATCAAGTACAACGGCACGTGTTTCTGTCGTTGCATGTTCAATAACAGAGAAAGCCTTCTCACTCGCAGCAAAAAATAGTGGGCCATTAATATCATAGACCACTACATCATGACCCAAATTGAGGTGAGGATGCTCATCATGTGTGATCGTGACTGTTGTTAATGTCGCAATACGCTGAATAAATAATACGCCCGCAAGTAATAACCCCACAATAACGGCTACCACCATGTCAAATGCAACGGTTAAGATAAAGCATGTCATCAAGACGGCAACGTCACGACGTGGTGCAACCTTTAATGTATGCACAAAGTGAGGCGCTTCAGACATATTCCATGCCACCATAATTAATAAGCCAGCCAATGCACTCATTGGAACAAACGAGAGTACTGGGGCTAACACAATCATCGCAGCTAAAACAAAAAGCGCATGCGTTATACCAGATATCGGTGAAAACGCGCCAGATCGAATATTGGTTGCCGTACGAGCAATCGCCGCTGTTGCTGGAATACCACCAAAGAAAGGCACGACAATATTCGCGATCCCTTGACCAACAAGCTCTGCATTAGGATTATGTTTTTTACTTGTCATACCATCAGCTACAACCGCGCATAACAACGACTCAATACAACCTAGCATCGCGATAGTTAATGCTGAAGGCATTAATTCAATTACGGTTGCCCAATTAAATGTATTGGACTTCCACAGCGCAATAAACTGCGGTGCTTCTTGTGGAATACCATGACCCACAAGGTTACCAATGGTATAGCTGAATTTTTCACCCAGCAAAGTCACATGCTCAGGACCAAATTTATTTAATACTAAGGCTAAAACCGTCCCTACCAGTAACGATACTAAATGGGGTGGAATACGCGTTTTTAATTTCGCCCAGCCAATAAAGACTAAAATAGTGACCACGCCAACAATCGCATCAGCATAATTCGCTGTAGGTAACGCATGGGCATATGACATCACTTTTTCAGGAAAATGGATTGGGCTACCTTGAATATGTAGACCTAATAAATCTTTAAGCTGCAAAAAAGCAATAACAAAACCAATCCCCGCAGTAAAGCCGGAGGTAACTGGATATGGCACATATGCCACCAGCTGTCCTAAGCGAAAAATGCCCATCAATAATAGAATAATGCCTGACATCATGGTGGCTAACATTAAGCCTGATAAGCCGTATTTTTGAGTGATCGGTAAAAGGATAACCACAAAGGCCGCAGTAGGGCCTGTGATATTAAATCGTGAACCACCTAATAACGCCGCTAAAAAGCCCGCCACAATGACCGTATACAATCCATGTTGTGGTGGTACACCGACAGCAATTGCTAATGCCATCCCCAATGGGATAGCCACAATGCCAACAGTAATACCCGATACAATATCGGCACGAAGTTTAGAGAAGGAATAACCATCCTTCCACGCCTGTGATAAAGCATGAAATAACAACACAACAAGACCTCTTGTACTTTGCGTACATTTGATAAACAGGAATTGATGTCAACCCGATGTAAGGGAGTCCGGCGGGCATGTGTCAGTCGGAATCGGGAAAGGCAACAAAGGGAAATACCATTCTGCATGGATGGTTAAAATTCAACCACTCCAAATAACGTGAACAGTATCACAATACGGCGTATGTTAACGCTCTGCTAAAAATCTGCAAGTAAAAAAAATAGCCTCAATGATCTCGATCAATCCCTTTAACAACCTGACTTAAGCCCACTTTGTATACGTAACAGTTTACTTTCATACCGAAAAACTATTTTACATTTTGTTAAAAAACGCATTACAATAATTCAAAAGTGGTAAGACCTCTTACCTTGATAATAATTACCCTACAATTAACAATAAAATGTGTAGCAATGTACTGAACTCTCCATCATGAAGTCAGGTCTAGCTCAATTATTCCTGATGATGTGTAAACAGTCTTAATACACAGATTAAGGAGAATCTCTATGGTTACGCTTGCGTATGTCATTAGCTTTATCGGTGTTATGTTCATATTGGCGTATCATCGCGCGTCATTAAAAACCTTTACGGCAGTAATTGCTGCAACACTATTAATCGGTACTGTTTTTTCTATTACAGGAGTTATTAGCTGGTTAATTTTCGCTGCGATTGCGATTCCTCTTAATATCCCAGCTTTACGTAAAAAATATCTCGCCGCTCCTGCATTAAAAGCCTTTCAAGGTGTCATGCCAGAAATGTCTCGTACCGAAAAAGAAGCAATCGATGCCGGTACTGTGTGGTGGGAAGCTGATCTGTTTGGTGGTAATCCAGACTGGAAAAAGCTCCATGATATTCCAGCACCAACCCTTTCAGCAGAAGAGCAAGCTTTTCTCGATGGACCAGTAAATGAACTTTGCCGTATGGTGAATGATTTTCAAATTACCCATGAACTTGCCGATCTACCACCCGAAGTATGGCAATACTTAAAAGATCATAAGTTCTTCGCCATGATCATTAAAAAGCAATATGGTGGACTTGAGTTTTCTGCCTATGCCCAATCCCTAGTACTGCAAAAATTAACAGGCGTCTCTGCAGTATTATCATCAACCGTTGGTGTTCCTAATTCACTAGGTCCAGGCGAACTGCTTCAACACTATGGTACAGAAGAGCAGAAAAACCATTATTTACCCCGCTTAGCAGCTGGTCAGGAGATCCCTTGTTTTGCCTTAACTAGCCCAGAAGCAGGCTCAGATGCAGGCTCAATTCCAGATTTCGGTATTGTGAAAAAAGGTATGTGGCAAGGCGAAGAAGTCCTTGGTATGGAATTAACATGGAACAAACGTTATATCACTCTAGCACCAGTTGCTACGGTACTAGGTCTTGCCTTTAAACTCTCGGATCCTGACAACTTACTCGGAGATCAAAAAGAGCTGGGTATCACTTGTGCATTGATCCCAACCGATCTAGAGGGCGTTGAGATTGGCCGTCGTCACTTCCCTCTTAATGTGCCATTCCAAAATGGTCCAACTAAAGGTAACAAAATCTTTGTCCCTATTGATTTTATTATCGGTGGTCAGGAAATGGCTGGCCAAGGATGGCGTATGCTCGTGGAATGTCTATCGGTTGGTCGTGGTATTACTCTGCCGTCTAATTCAACGGGTGGATTAAAAACTGCAGCAATCGCAACAGGGGCTTATGCTCGTATTCGTCGCCAATTTAAAATGCCTATTGGTAAAATGGAAGGCATTGAAGAGCCACTTGCGCGTATTGCGGGTAATGCTTATGTCTTAGATGCAGCGAGTACTCTAACCGTCGCTGGTATCGATCTGGGCGAAAAGCCTTCCGTTATCTCAGCGATTGTAAAATACCATTGTACCCATCGTAGCCAACGCGGTGTGATTGATGCGATGGATATTGTCGGTGGTAAAGGGATCTGTATGGGACCGAGTAACTTTATTGCTCGCGGGTATCAAGGTGCACCTATTGCTGTCACCGTTGAAGGGGCGAATATTCTAACACGTTCAATGATCATCTTTGGACAAGGTGCAATCCGTTGTCACCCTTATGTATTAGAAGAGATGAACGCCGCTTATAATGATGATAAAAAACAAGCCTTAGAAAGCTTTGATAAAGCCGTATTTGCGCATGTTGGCTTCGTGATAAGTAATATGGCACGCTCTTTCTGGTTAGGTATTACCGATGGCTACGGTTCATCCGCACCACGTAAAGATGCAACATCCCGTTATTACCAACAACTTAACCGCTACAGTGCTAACCTTGCGCTACTGGCTGATATTTCCATGGCAGTGCTTGGTGGTTCATTAAAACGTAAAGAGCGTTTATCTGCCCGTTTAGGTGATGTGCTTAGCCAGCTTTATTTATCATCAGCGACGCTAAAACGTTATGCCGATGATGGTTATCAACAACAAGATCTTCCATTAGTACATTGGGGTCTACAGGATTCATTATACCAAGCAGAAACAGCCCTTGATGACTTCCTAAGTAACTTCCCTAATAAGTTCATTGCTGGCGCACTACGTGTTGTATTGTTCCCATTAGGTCAACGTCGTATCAAACCAAGTGATAACTTAGATCATGCCGTTGCTCGTTTAGCACAAACCCCATCAGAAACTCGAGATCGCCTAGGTCGAGGCCAATTCTTAGAAG
This sequence comes from Photobacterium angustum, assembly GCF_002954615.1. Taxonomy (NCBI): domain Bacteria; kingdom Pseudomonadati; phylum Pseudomonadota; class Gammaproteobacteria; order Vibrionales; family Vibrionaceae; genus Photobacterium; species Photobacterium angustum. Next base: position 2,234,387 of record NZ_MSCJ01000001.1, read on the forward strand.
CATCTGAAGGGAATCCAGTCGGTATGATGGAAGCTGCACTTAACGATATTCTTGCCGCTGAGCCGATTTATGATCGAGTTTGTAAAGCAGCTAACAAAAAATATCCGTTTGTACAGTTAGGTAATGTTGCCGATAAAGGACTTGAACTCGGTGTGATTGAACATGCTGAAGCAGAGCTATTGCGCCGTGCTGAATTAGGTCGCTTACGTACGATTAATGTTGATGACTTTGAGCCAGAACAATTAGCGGCAAAGACAACACCAAATGCTGATTGCTCGATCAATAACGCGGCTTAATCACGACATATTTCATTGTTGAAGTCAGTTAAAAATATAAAAGGGAAGCTAGCGCTTCCCTTTTATTTGTTCTCTGACCATTGTTTATGAGGGTAAAACAAGGGCTTCTTTTTTCTCTTTTCGACGCTTTTTAAATACTCGCCAGCCCCATATTCCACTAATGACCAATACGATTATCGCCATATTACCCATCACCATCACGCTAAGTGTTTTTTCACGTGAGGATTTTTGCAATTCAATCTCTTTCAATATCTGTTGTCGTTCAAGCTCCGCTTTATCGATAGGCGGAAGCTCCATATGAGTTTCAGAGCGAATATTATTAATCACCGCAAAGTGGCTCTCAACTAATGGAAATATCAGCTCGCGTTGGTGCAGCCTATCAGTACCATAGATCCAACCTTCCCACGAATATTTCCCCGTCTCACCATCAAAAGGCAATCCAATCGATAGCTCAGTTTCATTTGGTAATGTCCGTTGCTGAATAATTTGCTGTTTGATATTTGGTGTACCGTAGCGAATATAAGCGGCTAACGATCCTGTAACCAACATATCATCTTGTGGCAATACCACTAACTGGTGAGGTTCTTGCAGCTTATGACTTTTAATGAGAGTGGCTGAAAACGGTTTAGGGTAAACTAATACTTCTTGCTCTATGGCTCGCGTAAAAACACCATTCATTGATTTAATTACAACACGGTATTTACCCGGCTCAACCGTTATCGGAAGAGAAACAGTAAAGATGCCATCCCCTGCCACTTCATCACGATCTTGACCATTATCTTCAAAGTTGCCCACCACTATTGGTTCTGGCTGGGCGTCATGAACGAGTTGCTGCTCTTTCGATATATAGGGGTAAAATGATACACGTAATTTAACCCGATCTAAAAAGTCACGAACGGTTAAAGGCTGGTCATTCTGCAAGAGTTTTGCTGAGAACTTTAACACTTCAGATTGGTATAAGTTCTGCGGCAACGTATCTGCTGTTAGGCGAAGATTAGACAACAGGGTAATACGGTTATCTTGCGAAACGCGGCCAATTGCTTGCCAAGGTCCAGCCATTGGCTCATCAATCGAAATAATATCGAGATCATTTTCAGAATACCAAGAGACATGCTTAGGATGACGACTGGAATAATATTTCGTGCCATCCGGCGCAACCAACACCACTGGGCGACTGGGTTGCTCTCGTTTAACCATGAAAGACACTTGTTTTATCGTTGGATCCACACGGAAACGGTTATCAAGCCACGTCATCCGATCATTATCTTGCGACCAAGCAAATAATGGCCAGACAGCCATACATATTAATAACCGCTTCAGCATAACTCTCCTACAGACGCCAAAGAACGTCAGCTTTTTTACCGATCAAATCGAGTCTTTCTTCATGTGAAACTAATTCATCGGCAGAAGCACAGATAACCTTTAGCCCTTTTCTCTCACCGACCAAACGCTTTATCGCAAATTCTTTCTCACTATCCCCTTCGTTATCGCCACTTAATTTCAACGATGTTTGACCACCCGTCATCATTAAGTAAACGTCAGCAAGGATCTCGGCATCGAGCAAAGCCCCGTGGAGCGTTCGATGCGAGTTATCTATGCCATAACGTGAACAAAGAATATCAAGGTTATTACGTTTACCAGGAAAGAGGCGTTTTGCCATTTCCAAGGTATCCGTTACTTTGCAGATATCTTCCGTTTTCTTAAGATCAGATCCCATTAACTGGAATTCATAATCCATGAAACCAATATCGAACGATGCGTTATGAGCCACCAGCTCTGCACCATCAATAAAGTCGATAAACTCTTGATGGATGTCAGCATAGCTCGGCTTACCGATTAAGAACTCATCCGTAATACCGTGAACATCAATCGCTTCAGGATCGATTGGACGATCGGGTTTGATATAAACATGGAATGTTTTACCCGTTAATTTACGATTAATAATTTCAACCGCACCAATTTCAACAATCCGATGCCCTTCATAATGCGGGCCCGTCATATTCATACCGGTGGTTTCTGTATCAAATACAATAATGCGTTGGTTAGTGGCTTTCATAGTGGCTTATGTGTCAGACTTAAGTTTTTATCTAGGGCAATACTACCAAATATGATGAAGCAGGTAGAAATTTACACAGACGGTTCTTGTTTAGGTAATCCAGGTCCCGGTGGCTATGGCGCTGTACTTAGATACAAGCAACATGAAAAAGAATTAAGTGACGGCTTTTTCATGACAACTAACAATCGAATGGAGCTACTTGCAGCCATTGAAGGGTTAGCAAGCCTTAAGGAATCATGTTTAGTTGATCTTACCACTGATAGCCAGTACGTGCGTCAAGGAATTACGCAGTGGATCCATAATTGGAAAAAACGAGGTTGGAAAACTGCCGATAAAAAACCAGTAAAAAATGCAGATTTATGGCAACGTTTAGATACAGAAACCCAACGTCATCAGGTGCAATGGCACTGGGTAAAAGGTCACGCAGGTCATCCTGAAAATGAACGTTGCGATGTATTAGCTAGAGCCGCGGCAGAAAAACCCACGTTTACTGACGATGGTTATCAAGCCAATTAGTTTGACTTTTTATACGCCGCATCTCTTTTCGCCATTTTATCACAGGCTTCGGTACGACAATTTACTTGTAACGGAGCCAATTGACGCCTCACTTTCCATTTTGGTTCTATTGGTTTTAATGGGAAAGTACGCTTCCTTGCCACGATAAAATACAAACTTCCTACCGCAGACAAGGGTTCTGATAAGATATTTTCCAGCCATGCTGAACACGTTAAATGACGCGTAGAAGGTAATACCGCAAATGTCTCATGATATATCACCTCATAATTTAGCAACCTAAGCCAATCAATGACTCGAGACGATAAATACATTCTTCCATTCCATGGCGCTTTGTTTCTATTCCACGGCAATAATCCACAAAACCCATTAACACTTAATGGGTTATTACCACTAAGTAACAGATAACCATCATCAACAGTAACTCTATCAACCTCACGCAATAATCGATGAGGATCCGTTGAATAATCGAGCTGATGAATAAGCAAGCACGCATCAAATGACTTTTCAACAAAGGGTAATTCAAAAGACTCAGCTTCGACGTTACGATAACTACTGAATTTATCTACACTAATTTGATGTTGGATATTACAATGGTGACTGGTCAGCTCTGCACTTAAGCCACCAAGCTTTAACATATGGTAACCAAACAGCTTCGGACACCACTCATCGATTCGAGCTTGTAATAATTGTGCCGCCCATTCACCATTGGTCACATTAGACCAAGAATAAGGCACTTCAATATGTGTTACTGTACGCGCTGGCTTCATAATAGTACTGCTCAACACTTGAATAAGGCTGGAGAAGAAATTCATGCTAACAGTTAAAAGCATACCCGCATTTAATGACAATTACATCTGGCTCATTCACAACAAAGATAATCACTGTGTCGTTGTCGATCCTGGTGATGCGACTCCGGTTTTAGAAACCATCGATAAATTCGGTTTTACCCTTGATGCGATTCTAATTACTCACCATCATCATGATCATATCGGGGGGATAAGTGAACTCAAACGCCGCTTTCCATCAACTAAAGTCGTCGGACCGGTTAACGAACCAATTCCAGGGCTAACGCAACCAGTAGAAGATGGCGACCAAGTAGATATTTTTGGTGAACGTTTTATGGTGCTTAGTGTTCCAGGTCATACCTTAGGTCATGTGGCTTATGTCGGGGATGAAAAACTCTTTTGTGGTGATACCCTTTTCTCTGCGGGTTGTGGACGCTTATTTGAAGGCACACCTGCACAAATGTTCGATTCACTACAAAAAATTGCTACTCTTCCTGATGAAACAGAAGTTTTTTGTGCTCACGAATACACCGCAAGTAATCTCGCTTTTGCTCTTGTCGCTGAACAAGATAACCCCCACCTACAGCAATATCGCGATAAAGTGATTCGACTGCGTGCCAACGGAAAATCAACGCTTCCATCAACACTAAGTCAAGAAAAACGCATCAATCCTTTTTTGCGTTGCGATCAACCTAGCATCAAGCGTTCTGTTGCTGATAAAGCATATGATAACTCCGATCTTGAGACTTTCGCTGCACTTCGACGTTGGAAAGATAAGTTTTAACATACTAGACCTTGTCACTAAGGTGGTTGGACACGTATTATCTTCAGCCACTTTAGCAATAGACGACAGTTATGAAATCACGGATTCTTTTAGCAAGCGTGCTTTTATTAGTTGGCTGTGAAACAACACAGCCTATCACCAAAAAAGCCGAGACTAACGATGTAAATACCGTCGTTGTAAAACCGACAAATGAAGTTATTCCACCCTTGTTTGAATCCCAACCAGATAAGGTAACTTCAGAAGTAAAAAAAATTACCCCCCAACAACAAAAAAATGTCTGGGATCGCATTGGCATGCAAATCGATACCCACATCCCGAATAATAAACGTATCCGTTATTACCGTAACTGGTACTTAAAACACCCTCGCAATTTAGAAATCATTGCAGAGCGTGCTCAACCTTTCTTGTACTACATTACAGAACAAGTTGAGAAACGCGGTATGCCATTAGAGATTGCCTTACTGCCTATTGTAGAAAGCTCATTTGATCAAAACGCCTACTCTAGTATGGCTGCTGCAGGTTTATGGCAAATTATCCCCGACACAGGTCGTCGCTTTGGCTTAAAGCAAAATAGTTGGTACGACGGTCGTCGCGATATTGTGAAATCAACAGATGCTGCATTAAATCTACTGACTTACCTCAATAAAAAGTTTGATGGTAATTGGCAATACGCACTAGCAGCTTACAATACTGGTGAAGGCCGAGTATTTAATGCCATAAAGAAAAACAAAGCGCTTGGTAAATCAACCGATTACTGGGATTTAGATCTACCGGATGAAACCAGCAGTTATGTGCCTAAACTTTATGCTGTTGCTGATATTATCAAAAATCAGAAAAAGTACGGCATCACATTACCCGCAATTAGTAACAAACCTGCGGTTGCAATAGTTAAACCCAATACACAAATCGATCTAGATATTGCGGCAAAGTTCGCAGGTATCAGCACTGCTGAAATAAAGGCACTAAATCCAGCTTATCGTCGAGGCGTTACAGCACCTAATGGGTTAAACGATTTATTATTGCCAATAAACAGCGTCAATAAATTTAATCGCGCATTCGCTAATAATAGGAATAAAGCGTTAATTACTACGACCTACACAGTTAAGTCTGGCGATAGCTTAGGTGTAATAGCCGCCCGCCACAGCACAACAATCAGTGCGATTAAACAAACAAACCACCTGAAAACTAGTAATATACGCATTGGCCAAAAACTGAAACTACCATCATCAAGTTATGCCTTAGTTCGTACTCAGCACAACAATGCTATTACTCAAACGCACCATACCGTTCGTAAAGGCGATAGCTTGTGGACAATTGCACGTCAATACAACACTTCCGTTAAGGCACTAGCGAAAGCGAATAAACTCTCAACAAAATCAACGTTACGTTTAGGTCAAAAGCTTAAAGTTGCCTCCAATAAAGTGTCGACAACTGCAGGTAAATCAACCAATAAAGTCAAAACAATCAGTTATAAAGTAAAAAATGGCGATAGTTTAAGTGTTATTGCACAACGTCACAAAGTGACAGTAAAACAAATAGTAAAATGGAATAATCTCAATAGTAAAAAGTATCTAAAACAGGGCCAAACACTTAAGTTGGTTATAGATACAAGCAAGGTTAAAGCATGACACCATCCAAAAACCCATTAATTGCTCTTGTAGATCTTTTCCGTTCGCCGATTGATTGTTTTGCAGCGGTTTATGAACGTCCAAAATGGGCGTTCTTACCCTACATCATTATTATTTTCGGCTCGTTTATCTTCTGGGGGAATTACTTTAATCACGTTGACCTACCTTGGTTACAACAAGCCTTACAAAGCCAACTAGGCAGTGTGGATGAATCCGTAAAACAAGCGTGGTTAACAAAAGAAGTATTACTGGCTGGCGAAGTATTTAGCGATTTTTCAGGTAGAACTGCGGTTATTTTTCTACTGGCATTATGGTTAAAAATGGCTACCAAAGGAAGCCAATATCAACACAGTTACGGTAAATGGTTAGCAGCGTCTTGCTTTATCATGTTACCTGCATTTATTGGTGATATTGCGAGTTATATAAATGTTATCTTTAATTCTGCAAATATTCTGCCTAATGCCGCTGATTTAAACAGCATTAATGGACTATTAAAGCTACCGTTAAACAATCCATGGGCACCGTTTGCGACCACAATACCATTGTTAGCGCCTTGGTATATTGCACTCACTTATGCTGCCGTAGGCGCTTGGACTGACTTCGATCGTCCTAAAGCAATTATTGTTGCTGTATTACCTTGGGCATTAACACTTATCATTTGGCCACTACTGATTATTGTGGCCTAGCAACTTCGTCGCTCGCCTTGTTACTTCAACCTAAACGATGCGAGTAGCGGATTATGATCAGAAGCATCCGTTCTTGGTGCTTCTGATCCCACTAGCGTTAAATCACGATAATACAAATGATCAAGTGGCTTCCCTAATATACGAATACGTTGATCATCCGCAAATGATACTTCTTTCAATCCTAGTGAATGCGCAAACGACTTTAACACCTTGATCCGCCCCTGACGCCAAGTATTAAAATCCCCAGCCAAAATGATTGGACCAACATGATTGGACAACACATCTTTTAGACTATTTAGCTGCGCCTTGTACTCATCAAGCCCTAAAGCAAAGTTCACACCGTGCAAGTTCACAACAACCAGTGTTTGCCCATTAGAAAGCGAAAATTCTGATAACAACGCTGATTTTGGTAATCGTAACCAAGGCTCCATTGCTAAATAAGCACACGTCTGCTTTGAGTCTACTCGAGATAAATTCATCACCCCTGCCGGCGTATCTAGAAAACGAAAAGCATTCGCCATCCGTACCGTCCAGCTATTATCATCAAGGTATGATTTTAAATCAGTATTTAAGCTCGCTTCTTGCAGTAAAACTAAATCCGTTCCAGCTGAAAAAGACTCTAAAGCCTTACGCCAGTTACTGCGTTGTTGTTTATAGATGTTCCAGACCGCTACCGTTAATTCACCATCAATATCCAGTGGCGGCGCAATAACACTTTCCATACAACGATACGAGAGGTGTGGAGCAAAGACCTCATTAGTAACATCGGGTTGGGTTGATATATCAAAAGAAGCATTAAAAGCACCAAGGCCTAATGCGCCCGCAACCACCCCGACACCAGCAACAAGCTTCGTTTTTGTATAACGTGCCATACTAAACCTTAAACAGAGTAAGTCAGCCTATTGGATATAAGCTGACTTATAAAAAATGAAAATTTAAACGCTTGAATATCTGTTTTAGAAAGGGATATTAGTAATGTTCGCCATTATCATAATAAGCGGTCGCCGTTAATGCGGTAAAAATAACGGCAACATCCTGATCTTTATCATCCAGAGTTTTACGTACAGCGGCTGTTATTATAGCTGCAACTTTATCTTGCGTTTCTTGCCCGCGATCAAACCACAATACTTCAACAAACGGGTAAGCATCAGATACCTCTCCGTCAAAAATAAAAGATGCCGGAATATGCTCTAGAGTAAAGTCTTCACGAGGGCATGACATCAGTGGTTGAAGTTCATCAACAAGCTCTGTTGATAAGGTTTTCACTGCATCAAACTCTACAGCACGGAAACGAAGATGAGGCATGAACTCTCCTTGATTAATCAATGTTAGCAACACTAGATTACCACTTAATCTTACCTAAGCTCGAGATTTTATTGTTAGCGATGGGTCAATCTCTTTGCTTATAAGCGTAATCATACCCCTCCTTTTTTGCTTTTACACCAAGCAATACAATATCAACAGCAGAATACATTGAAGAATGAATACAATGATAATTTAAATTCGATAAAAGAAATCAATAAACGAGAGTTAAAAAGAACATAGCGGACCTAATAATATCCAGACGTAAAAAAGCCCCGTCATTTCTGACGAGGCTTTCTTGAAGATGGCAGGGGTGGAGAGATTCGAACTCCCAACACGCGGATTTGGAATCCGCTGCTCTGCCAATTGGAGCTACACCCCTGTAGTTATTTTAAAGACTTAACTGTGTCTAAATAAAGTGGCGGAGCGGACGGGACTCGAACCCGCGACCCCCGGCGTGACAGGCCGGTATTCTAACCAACTGAACTACCGCTCCACACGGAGATAAAACTTTCGTTTTATCCGATACCTGTCGTTCAGAACAAGTATCTTAACTTTTTGTCTTCACTTTTTATAAAAGTGAAAGAAAATTCAAAGCCTGGCGATGTCCTACTCTCACATGGGGAGACCCCACACTACCATCGGCGCTATTACGTTTCACTACTGAGTTCGGCATGGGATCAGGTGGGTCCATAACGCTATGGTCGCCAAGCAAATTCGGTTTTATTTATTGTCATTAGACAATAAATAGCAATCTGGGAAAATCTAACTAGTGTTCTCTACACGTTCAAGTGTACTTGGAGTCCGCTTTTCTCTTTACGAGATAAAACCCCTTGGGTGTTGTATGGTTAAGCCTCACGGGCAATTAGTATCGGTTAGCTCAATGCCTCGCAGCACTTACACACCCGACCTATCAACGTTGTAGTCTTCAACAACCCTTTAGAGACCTTAAAGGTCTAGGGATGACTCATCTTGAGGCTCGCTTCCCGCTTAGATGCTTTCAGCGGTTATCGATTCCGAACTTAGCTACCGGGCAATGCGTCTGGCGACACAACCCGAACACCAGCGGTTCGTCCACTCCGGTCCTCTCGTACTAGGAGCAGCCCCTCTCAATCATCCAACGCCCACGGCAGATAGGGACCGAACTGTCTCACGACGTTCTAAACCCAGCTCGCGTACCACTTTAAATGGCGAACAGCCATACCCTTGGGACCGACTTCAGCCCCAGGATGTGATGAGCCGACATCGAGGTGCCAAACACCGCCGTCGATATGAACTCTTGGGCGGTATCAGCCTGTTATCCCCGGAGTACCTTTTATCCGTTGAGCGATGGCCCTTCCATTCAGAACCACCGGATCACTATGACCTGCTTTCGCACCTGCTCGAATTGTCATTCTCGCAGTCAAGCGGGCTTATGCCATTGCACTAACCTCACGATGTCCGACCGTGATTAGCCCACCTTCGTGCTCCTCCGTTACTCTTTGGGAGGAGACCGCCCCAGTCAAACTACCCACCAGGCACTGTCCGTAATCCCGATAAGGGACCAACGTTAGAACATCAAGCATACAAGGGTGGTATTTCAAGATTGACTCCACAACCACTGGCGCGGTTGCTTCAACGTCTCCCACCTATCCTACACATGTAGGGTCAATGTTCAGTGCCAAGCTATAGTAAAGGTTCACGGGGTCTTTCCGTCTAGCCGCGGGGACGCAGCATCTTCACTGCGATTTCAATTTCACTGAGTCTCGGGTGGAGACAGCGTGGCCATCATTACGCCATTCGTGCAGGTCGGAACTTACCCGACAAGGAATTTCGCTACCTTAGGACCGTTATAGTTACGGCCGCCGTTTACCGGGGCTTCGATCAAGAGCTTCGACCGAAGTCTAACCCCATCAATTAACCTTCCGGCACCGGGCAGGCGTCACACCGTATACGTCATCTTTCGATTTTGCACAGTGCTGTGTTTTTAATAAACAGTTGCAGCCACCTGGTATCTGCGACTCCCGGCAGCTTAGAGAGCAAGTCTCATCACCGCTAGGAGCGTACCTTCTCCCGAAGTTACGGTACCATTTTGCCTAGTTCCTTCACCCGAGTTCTCTCAAGCGCCTTGGTATTCTCTACCTGATCACCTGTGTCGGTTTGGGGTACGATTTCTTATAACCTGAAGCTTAGAAGCTTTTCCCGGAAGCATGGCATCAATGACTTCATCACCGTAGTGACTCGACATCGTATCTCAGCCTTAAGATGGTCCGGATTTGCCTAAACCATCAGCCTACATACTTGGACCTGGACAACCGTCGCCAGGCTCACCTAGCCTTCTCCGTCCCTCCATCGCAATTATAAGAAGTACGGGAATATTAACCCGTTTCCCATCGACTACGCCTTTCGGCCTCGCCTTAGGGGTCGACTTACCCTGCCCCGATTAACGTTGGACAGGAACCCTTGATCTTCCGGCGAGGGAGTTTTTCACTCCCTTTATCGTTACTCATGTCAGCATTCGCACTTCTGATACCTCCAGCAAACCTTACGATTCACCTTCAACGGCTTACAGAACGCTCCCCTACCCAATGCAGTAAACTGCATTGCCGCAGCTTCGGTGTATAGCTTAGCCCCGTTAAATCTTCCGCGCAGGCCGACTCGACCAGTGAGCTATTACGCTTTCTTTAAATGATGGCTGCTTCTAAGCCAACATCCTGGCTGTCTGAGCCTTCCCACATCGTTTCCCACTTAGCTATAACTTTGGGACCTTAGCTGGCGGTCTGGGTTGTTTCCCTCTTCACGACGGACGTTAGCACCCGCCGTGTGTCTCCCGGATAGTACTTACTGGTATTCGGAGTTTGCAAAGGGTTGGTAAGTCGGGATGACCCCCTAGCCTTAACAGTGCTCTACCCCCAGTAGTATTCGTCCGAGGCGCTACCTAAATAGCTTTCGGGGAGAACCAGCTATCTCCGAGTTTGATTGGCCTTTCACCCCTAGCCACAAGTCATCCGCTAATTTTTCAACATTAGTCGGTTCGGTCCTCCAGTAAGTGTTACCTCACCTTCAACCTGCCCATGGCTAGATCACTCGGTTTCGGGTCTAATCCTAGCAACTCATTCGCCCAGTTAAGACTCGGTTTCCCTACGGCTCCCCTAAACGGTTAACCTTGCTACTAAAATTAAGTCGCTGACCCATTATACAAAAGGTACGCAGTCACCCAACAAGTGGGCTCCTACTGCTTGTACGTACACGGTTTCAGGTTCTATTTCACTCCCCTCACAGGGGTTCTTTTCGCCTTTCCCTCACGGTACTGGTTCACTATCGGTCAGTCAGGAGTATTTAGCCTTGGAGGATGGTCCCCCCATATTCAAACAGGATATCACGTGTCCCGTCCTACTCGTTTTCACTGATAATGCGTTGTCGGTTACGGGGCTATCACCCTGTATCGCAGAACTTTCCAGAACTTTCACCTAACGCAAAACTAGCTTAAGGGCTAATCCGGTTTCGCTCGCCGCTACTACCGGAATCTCGGTTGATTTCTCTTCCTCGGGGTACTTAGATGTTTCAGTTCCCCCGGTTCGCCTCGTGCTGCTATGTATTCACAACACGATACGTGCTTATGCACGTGGGTTTCCCCATTCGGAAATCCCAGAGTCACCGGTTTTTACTACCTTCTCTGGGCTTATCGCAAGTTAATACGTCCTTCATCGCCTCTGACTGCCAAGGCATCCACCGTGTACGCTTAGTCACTTAACCATACAACCCCAAGAGGTTTCGTATGTTCAAACAACCAAGGTTTGTGTTTAACACTTCGATCAAGAAAGTATTAAACGTTGGTTTTTCGCCGGACTCGATACAAGACACTTGAATGTGTATTGTTTGAGAACTCGTTTTTATCCGAAGATAAAAACATTTTTTAAAATCAATCTATTGATTGAATTTACTAGTCAGCTTTCCAGATTGTTAAAGAACATGTCATTATCGTTAGATAACCACTTTTTAAAAACACTCACAAGAATGCGTTTAAAGAGTGGTGGAGCTATGCGGGATCGAACCGCAGACCTCCTGCGTGCAAGGCAGGCGCTCTCCCAGCTGAGCTATAACCCCAACGATATAAAAGACTAAACCGCCACCTTCTCTGGGAGAGAAAGTGGTGGGTCTGAGTGGACTTGAACCACCGACCTCACCCTTATCAGGGGTGCGCTCTAACCACCTGAGCTACAGACCCAAGTCTTTTTACGTTCTACATTTTAACCAAGCAATCTGTGTGGACACTGCATTAAACAGCAAGTCTTTAGGTAAGGAGGTGATCCAGCCCCAGGTTCCCCTAGGGCTACCTTGTTACGACTTCACCCCAGTCATGAACCACACCGTGGTAAACGCCCTCCCGAAGGTTAAGCTATCTACTTCTGGTGCAGCCCACTCCCATGGTGTGACGGGCGGTGTGTACAAGGCCCGGGAACGTATTCACCGTGACATTCTGATTCACGATTACTAGCGATTCCGACTTCATGGAGTCGAGTTGCAGACTCCAATCCGGACTACGACGTACTTTCTGGGATTCGCTCACCATCGCTGGTTGGCAGCCCTCTGTATACGCCATTGTAGCACGTGTGTAGCCCTACTCGTAAGGGCCATGATGACTTGACGTCGTCCCCACCTTCCTCCGGTTTATCACCGGCAGTCTCCCTGGAGTTCCCACCATTATGTGCTGGCAAACAAGGATAAGGGTTGCGCTCGTTGCGGGACTTAACCCAACATTTCACAACACGAGCTGACGACAGCCATGCAGCACCTGTCTCAGAGTTCCCGAAGGCACTAAGCTATCTCTAGCGAATTCTCTGGATGTCAAGAGTAGGTAAGGTTCTTCGCGTTGCATCGAATTAAACCACATGCTCCACCGCTTGTGCGGGCCCCCGTCAATTCATTTGAGTTTTAATCTTGCGACCGTACTCCCCAGGCGGTCTACTTAACGCGTTAGCTCCGAAAGCCACGGCTCAAGGCCACAACCTCCAAGTAGACATCGTTTACGGCGTGGACTACCAGGGTATCTAATCCTGTTTGCTCCCCACGCTTTCGCATCTGAGTGTCAGTATCTGTCCAGGGGGCCGCCTTCGCCACCGGTATTCCTTCAGATCTCTACGCATTTCACCGCTACACCTGAAATTCTACCCCCCTCTACAGTACTCTAGTCTGCCAGTTCAAAATGCTGTTCCGAGGTTGAGCCCCGGGCTTTCACATCTTGCTTAACAGACCACCTGCATGCGCTTTACGCCCAGTAATTCCGATTAACGCTCGCACCCTCCGTATTACCGCGGCTGCTGGCACGGAGTTAGCCGGTGCTTCTTCTGTTGCTAACGTCAAACGCTGAAGCTATTAACATCAACGCCTTCCTCACAACTGAAAGTACTTTACAACCCGAAGGCCTTCTTCATACACGCGGCATGGCTGCATCAGGGTTTCCCCCATTGTGCAATATTCCCCACTGCTGCCTCCCGTAGGAGTCTGGACCGTGTCTCAGTTCCAGTGTGGCTGATCATCCTCTCAGACCAGCTAGGGATCGTTGCCTTGGTGAGCCATTACCCCACCAACAAGCTAATCCCACCTGGGCTAATCCTGACGCGAGAGGCCCGAAGGTCCCCCTCTTTGCTCCGAAGAGATTATGCGGTATTAGCTATCGTTTCCAATAGTTATCCCCCACATCAGGGCATATTCCCAGGCATTACTCACCCGTCCGCCGCTCGTCAGCATTGATAGCAAGCTATCAATCTGTTACCGCTCGACTTGCATGTGTTAGGCCTGCCGCCAGCGTTCAATCTGAGCCATGATCAAACTCTTCAATTAAAGTTTTGTTGGTCTTTCGACCGGCTCAATGAATACTGTTAAAATACCGCTAACTAGAAGCTAGTTAGGATATTTGAATTGACTGTGCCAAATAATCCTTCTCTATAAAGAGATGAGTTATTTGTATTGGTCACTAGTATCATTGATAAATCTTTCGACTTAACTTTTCAACGAGTGCCCACACAGATTGCATGGTCAAATTGTTAAAGAACAATACTGATTTCGTTGCTAGCCAGTGGCTTGCTCCGTGTCAGTGAGGTCGCATTATAGGGGGATTTTTTTAGCTGACAATAGTTTTTTTGGCTTTTTTTATTAGGCCGAGATCGTTTGGGTGAATTTTAATCAAAAACGCATTTGTTCGATCGTTTTTTACGTAATAACACTACCAATCATTTAAAAACAACAAAGCAGCGTAATATTCGCTGCTTTGTTTATATTCATTGATTTCTACTATTACTAATTCAGCAATAGCATTTTACTTTATTGTTTAGCCAACCAAGCTGGAACATCAGCAATACTGTCTAACACTACGTTTGCTAACGCTTCACCTTCTTCAGTGATTGGCTTACCTGTACGTACGAGTACCTTTAGAGCAACGTCAGCAGCAGTAGCAGCTTTCATATCATCCGCTTTATCACCAATCATTACAGATTGTGACATATCGATTTTCAAGAAGTCGCGAGCTGAAATAAACATACCTGGTTTTGGTTTACGGCAATCACAATCTTGCAAGTAATCACCTTGCCCTTTTGTTGCGTGGTGCGGGCAATAGTAAATACCGTCAAACTCAACACCATTATCTACAAAGTTCCAGTCCATCCACTCTGTTAATGAAGTAAATTCATCTTCGCTAAACATACCGCGAGCGATACCTGATTGGTTAGTGACCAATACGAGTAGATAACCCATCTCTTTGAATTTTTTACATGCGTCAAATACACCTTCAATGTATTCGAAATCATCAACGGTATGTACATAGCCGTGATCAACATTAATCACGCCATCACGGTCAATAAAGACTGCTGGTTTGGCCAAAAGAATAGCCCTCTTATAATCATAAATTTTTTAGATTATGGCACGAGTTAATTATGAAAAGTACTCGTTATTGATTAACGCTCACAACATAGCCGTTTGGACGTCTAGCCGTAAAAATAGCTATTGACAGTTTTTATGATAGCACATAGCATCATCATTTCAGGTTGATTACTTATTTAACCCTAATAAAACAAATAACCATAAATTTATACAATAGTTTTTCAAGATCATACAATAGTTTTATCTAGGAGCAGGACGTTCAATGATAGAAATAAAGCAACTCAATAAAGTCTTCTATCAAGGTGATAAGGCTATAAACGCATTAAGCGATATAAACCTTACGATTAAGCAAGGTACTATCTTTGGTGTTATTGGCTCATCCGGTGCAGGGAAAAGTACCCTCATTCGTTGTGTTAATTTATTAGAGCGCCCTTCTAATGGGCAAGTGATTGTCGATGGCGTCGACCTCACTACTCTGTCGAATCAAAAACTCACTTTGGCTCGTCGTAAAATAGGTATGATTTTCCAACATTTTAATCTACTTTCATCTCGCACAGTTTTTGATAATGTTGCTTTGCCTCTTGAGTTAGCCAATACCAATAAAGCGACAATAAAAACAAAAGTGACAGAGTTACTGGCTTTAGTCGGCCTTGAGGATAAACACCAAAGCTACCCAGCAAATTTAAGTGGTGGACAAAAGCAGCGTGTCGCGATCGCTCGTGCGTTAGCCTCTGATCCAAAAGTGTTACTCTGTGATGAAGCCACTAGCGCATTGGATCCTGCCACCACACATTCGATTCTAGAGCTACTGCAAGAAATTAACCGAAAGCTAAACCTAACTATTTTGCTTATTACCCATGAAATGGATGTAGTGAAGCGTATCTGTAGTGAAGTGGCGATTATTGGTGACGGTAAATTAGTTGAGCAAGGATCTGTAGGAGATATTTTCTCACATCCCAAAACAGAATTAGCCAAAGACTTTATTCGTTCAACATTGGATTTGTCGATTCCTGCTGATTACCAAGCCCGTATGACAAAAACTCAAGTAGAAAACTCATACCCTCTTATTCGTTTAGAGTTCACCGGTGCTTCTGTTGATGCGCCACTGATCAGCCAAGTAACACGTAAATTTGGTTTAGATATCAGTATTCTCAGTTCGGATATGGATTATGCGGGAGGAGTAAAATTTGGACTGATGTTAGCAGAGTTTTTTGGTGATCAAGACTCTGTTGAGAATGCTGTCAATTTTCTACGTCAAAATAAAGTGAATGTTGAGGTGCTTGGCTATGTCGCTTAATGATTTAACCCTATGGTGGCAACAAAATACCCGCTTGATTGATTTACTCATTGAAGCATTAGGACAAACATTAACCATGGTGTTTGTGTCTGGACTGATTGGTTTTGTTATTGGTATTCCTTTGGGTGTCACCCTTCATTTAACAAAGAAAAATGGCTTGTTAGAGAATACTACCGTTAATAATATCCTTGGCATCATCGTTAATATTGGTCGCTCTATTCCTTTTATTATTCTGCTAGTTGCGATTATTCCTTTTACCCGCTTTGTTGTTGGTAGCTCAATTGGTACTGCTGCTGCGATAGTTCCTCTTGCTGTTGGTGCTATCCCTTTTATTGCTCGTTTAGTTGAAGGAGCACTATTAGAAATCCCATCAGGCTTAGTTGAAGCAGCGCAATCTATGGGAGCTACCCCACTCCAAATTATTCAAAAAGTTTTATTACCAGAAGCATTACCAGGCATCATCAATGCGGTAACGATCACCCTTGTTACCCTAGTCAGTTATTCCGCAATGGCCGGTACTGTAGGTGGTGGCGGTTTAGGTGATGTCGGTATTCGTTACGGTTACCAACGTTTTGATGGCACAGTCATGGCTATCACGGTAGTCGTTCTAATAATACTGGTACAAATTATTCAATCTGTTGGTGATTACCTCGTTAAACGTTTTGATCATCGATAATCAAACACTTTAAGGAAAAACCCATTTTAAGGAGAAGTTGTATGGCGTTTAATCTAAAACATGTTTTTGCTCTTGCTGGTGTTGCTGCAGCACTATCACTGACTGGCTGTGGTGAAAAAGAAGCTGTCGTTGATAACAATAAAGTAAAAATTGGCGTCATGGCAGGAGCCGAAGAGCAAGTGGCAGAAGTTGCCGCTAAGCAGGCTAAAGAGAAATACGGCTTAGATGTCGAGTTGGTCTCATTTACCGATTACGTATCACCTAATGCTGCATTAGAAGAAGGCTCTATTGATGCTAATGCTTTCCAACACAAGCCATATCTTGATCAACAAATTAAAGATCGTGGTTATAAGTTTGCAGTAGCGGGGAATACTTTTGTTTACCCAATCGCAGGTTACTCAAACTCAATCAAATCTGTTGATGAGCTAAAAGACGGAGATAAAGTGGCAGTACCAAACGATCCAACCAACCTTGGTCGTTCACTCTTACTTCTTCAACAGCAAGGCCTAATTAAACTAAAAGACGGTTCAGGTTTAACTGCTACAGTATTAGATATTGTTGAAAACCCGAAAAACCTGAAGATTGTTGAGCTAGAAGCGGCACAATTACCACGCTCTTTAGATGATGTGGCACTTGCTGTTATTAACACAACTTACGCAAGTAGCATTAACTTAACGCCTGAGCGTGACGGTGTGTTTGTAGAAGATAAAGAATCACCGTATGTGAACCTTATCGTTTCTCGTAAAGACAATGTTGATGCAGAAAATGTGAAGAAATTTGTTCAAGCGTACCAATCTGAAGATGTATATAACTCTGCGAAAAATATCTTTAATGGTGGTGTTGTAAAAGGTTGGTAATCCCTACTTTCTACTAACCATATACTTATCGGGTAGGTCTCAGCACCTACCCTTTTTTATGCTATATTCGCAGCTCTTTTGACTTCTTAGTTGGCTTAATTCCATGTCTTATAACATCGAACCTATCGGTATTATCCACTCTCCTTATAAAGAAAAGTTTGCTGTTCCTAGACAGCCAGGATTAGTGCCAAGTGCGCGTTCTGAAATTGTTTTACAAGGTGCTGCAAATTCATTAGAAGCAGTAAGAGGCATAGAACAATTTAGTCATTTGTGGTTATTATTTTTATTTGATCAGAATTTAGAAGCAGGATGGCGCCCAACCGTTCGACCGCCTCGATTGGGCGGTAATGAACGTATTGGTGTGTTTGCCAGCCGTGCCACATTCCGCCCAAATGGGATTGGTATGTCGGCAGTCGAATTAAAAGGGGTTCGTAATGAAAACGGTAATGTGATCATTGAACTCGGTGGTGTCGATTTAGTTAATGGCACCCCAATTGTTGATATAAAGCCTTATATCCCTTATTCCGATAGTTTACCCCAAGCAGAAGGCGGCTTTGCTTCAAGCGCACCGGATCTAATGCCAGTGTGTTTTAGCGAAACAGCGCTCAACCAACTACCATCAAAAAACAAAGCCTATTATCAAGCAGTAATCAGCGAAGTATTATCCCAAGATCCTCGCCCTGCTTATAAAAAAGGTAAACCCGATCTCAAACAATATGCAGTACATTTGTTTGATTTTAATGTTCACTTTTCCGTGACCGAACAACAAATAACCGTTAATCAGATCGAGAAAGTTAATCAATAGCAGATCTTATACAGTTCTCTTTGGCGAATAACGTGTAGGCTGGTAATATATTCGGCTATCGTCAGATCACTGACGGGCGGGATTTATTCCTTCTTTTTTAATTTAATTAATCAACGGATACCATCAATGCGTACCAGTAACTATCTTCTTTCTACTCTGAAGGAGACTCCAAACGACGCAGAAGTTATTAGCCACCAGCTAATGCTACGTGCAGGTATGATCCGTAAGCTGGCTTCAGGTCTATACACCTGGCTACCTACAGGTCTGCGTGTACTGCGTAAGGTCGAAAACATCGTTCGCCAAGAAATCGACAATGCAGGCGCAATCGAAACCTTGATGCCCGTTGTTCAGCCGTTTGAACTATGGGAAGAAACAGGTCGCTCTGAGAAAATGGGCCCTGAACTACTTCGCTTTACTGACCGCCATACTCGTCCGTTTGTGCTTAGCCCAACAGCAGAAGAAGTGATCACAAGCCTAGTACGCAACGAAGTAAGCTCTTACAAGCAACTTCCGCTGAACCTGTACCAAATCCAAACTAAATTCCGTGACGAGCGTCGTCCTCGTTTCGGCGTAATGCGTGCACGTGAATTCTGCATGATGGATGCTTACAGCTTTGACATTGACAAAGAAGGTCTACAAAAGTCTTACGATGCAATGCACGACGCTTACTGTAAAGCATTCGATCGCATGGGTCTTGAGTACCGTCCTGTATGGGCTGATTCTGGCGCGATCGGTGGTAATGGCTCTCAAGAGTTCCACGTATTAGCAGAAAGTGGCGAAGATTTAATCGCATTCTCTACAGAATCTGATTACGCAGCTAACATCGAAAAAGCAGAAGCACTAGCCCCTGCTCACGATCGTGCTGAACCAACAGTTGAACTGTCTGTTATCGATACACCAAATGCGAAAACTATCGATGAGTTAGTTGAGCAACACGGTATTGCTATCGAGAAAACAATCAAGACGCTATTTGTTAAAGCTTCTGATGAGATCGATGCGCCTATCGTAGCGCTATTAGTTCGTGGTGATCACGAATTGAACGAAATTAAAGCAGAAAACCTAGACTGGGTTGTTTCTCCACTGGAAATGGCAACTGAAGAAGAAATTCGTCAGTTCGTTAACGCAGGTCCTGGTTCACTAGGTCCTGTTGGATTAGAGCTACCTGTTATTGTTGACCGTACTGTCGCTGTAATGAGTGACTTTGCCGCTGGTGCAAACATCGATGGTAAACACCATGTTGGTATCAACTGGGGTCGCGACGTTGAACTAGGTCGCGTTGAAGATCTACGAAATGTAGTTGAAGGTGATCCAAGCCCATGTGGCCAAGGTACACTGATGCTTAAGCGTGGTATCGAAGTGGGTCACATCTTCCAATTAGGTAATGCTTATTCTGAGAAGATGAACTGTGGCGTGCTAGATGCTAACGGTAAAAACACCATTCTAGAAATGGGTTGTTACGGTATTGGTGTATCACGTGTTGTGGCATCAGCTATCGAACAGAACCATGACGAAAACGGTATTATCTGGCCAGATGCGCTTGCACCATTCCACGTTTCTATTGTTCCTATGAACATGGCGAAATCAGAAGAAGTAAAAGAAGCGGCAGAGAAGCTATATGCCGATCTAACTGCTGCTGGTATTGAAGTACTGTTTGATGATCGTAAAGAACGCCCTGGTGTAATGTTTGCAGATCACGAACTACTAGGTATTCCACATACTATCGTTATTGGTAACCGTAGCCTTGAAAACGGTGAGATGGAATATAAAAACCGTCGCACAGGTATCAAAGAAGCCGTTGCTGTAAATGATGTTGTTGCGTTTCTTAAGCAAAAAATGGCTTAAGTAAAAAGTTAATAACACATTGAAAAAGCTGTCGTTATGGCAGCTTTTTTCTATTTTTTATTTAAAAAACATTTTACTCACTCCCATTTTTTTATGTAACAGTAAATATCCGTTACAATCTTGCCGTTATCATTGATCTGCTCAAAATATGCCCTATAGTGACAAATCAAATAGTTATTGATCTTGTCGTAATGGAACACGCTTTATTTAATCGATCTCATTCCTCACCTTCCCCTAAGCTAAAGCAAAAACCTTTAGCTGCGGATCAACGTCTGTTGATCCTGCAAAAGCTTCAAGGGAAACTGGAGATCCAAGCGTTATTTCAACCTCTCTGTAGGGAGCTAGATAAACAAATTGATATCTCTCGTTTAATCTGGACCCTTGATGAAACCACAACATTGATCCGCCAAGGACAATCGACCCCTCATCAAAACAGCTTTGCTTTACGCTTTGGTGATAACTCTTTAGGCTCACTTCATTATTCCACTCTTTATCCATTAGATGACGACGAAATAAGCTTATTACATACCTACCACCGTTTATTTGCTGGCCCTCTATTTAATGCGATTGAATATCAAAAAGTAAAACACATGGCACTGAAAGATAAACTTTCAGGGCTGTGTAATCGAATGTGTTTTGAGCAAGATATTCATCATGCTATTGCAATGAGCGAAAAACGAGATGTGGAGTTGGTACTGTTTATTTGTGACTTAGATAATTTTAAACAAGTGAATGATAACTTTGGTCACCTTGATGGAGACAAAGTTATTAAAGATTTTGCTAATGCATTGAAGTTTGCAACGCGCACCTCAGATCGTTGTTATCGCATCGGAGGTGATGAGTTTATTATCTTGCTTCAACCTGCTAGTGCTCGTTCTGAAATAAAAGTAGCGTCACGGATCAACCAATATATTCAACAAAGCCCAATCTTGGGGATCTTAAATATTGGATTTTCCTATGGTACTGCGACCTTTAATCAAGGCGATTCTATGCTGTCTTTGATCGAACGTGCTGATCGTAAGCTTTATCATCACAAGCGTAATAAATAATCATCTCGTTGCGCTAATCACCATAAATCCTACGTTTTTGTTTTATTTAACGCTATGATGATCCACGTTAATAGTGAGTATATTCGAAGCGAACCCTACATTCTCTTCGAATACTTTCTAGAAAGGGTGAATAATGCAAATTTATCAATGCTGTGAGCTTATCCGAGCAACTTACGCGCAAATAGGTAGTGGAGATCAAGGCTATATTCCTGCGGCTATTACCTGTGCAATTAAAACCTTCAATGATATTGCCGAAGATACTAATTTACCGCTTGAAGTCCGTGAGCGTGCAGCCTTTGCTGCTGCGAACTTATTAATCAGTGATCATGAGGACAAATAATGGATTTATCTAAATTTGAAAGCATGGATCCCATCATGTTAATGAGTATTGTAAACATGAAGATCCGTGATGATTTCCAAGATCTCGATGAACTCGTTAAATTCTACGATATTGATCGCCAAAAGCTAATCGATAAACTTGCAAGTGCTGGGTTTGAATACTTACCAGAAGCAAAACAATTTCGCTAAACAAAAAACGGAAGCTTAAAGCTTCCGTTTTTATTTATGGGTTAAACCTATATTAACCTTTAAAGATCGGCAGTAAATTCGCCATCGCCATAATATGGAATATTGCGGTCACCACACCAAAGCCAATCACAACGTATACCGTCACATTACCGCCAGGTACAACAAACCCATCTTTCTTTTCTTTGCATTGGCGAGTCTTTTTAGCCAATAAAGCCGGAATAATACACGCCCAAATCGTTGCAGCAGCACCAGCTAAACCAATCGCAGATAAGAAGCCCAGTGGTGCAAATAATGAAAGGATCAACGGTGGTAAGAAAGTGATAGCCCACGTCTTCAATCGTCCTTGTTTTGAATCTTCAAAGCCAAATAAATCAGCTAAGTAATCAAAGACCCCCAGACCAACACCGATAAACGAAGAAACAACAGCGGCAATTGAAAAAATACGGATTGCTTGTTTAATACTGTTTGAGTCAATCACGCTATCAAGTGCTTGCGCTAAAGCATCAATACCGCCACCAGCCGAAACCACAGGACCAAATGCATCACGAGGTAAGTTACCAAAAATACAAATCACCCACACTAAATAGAAACCTAACGCGATTAATGTGCCACCTAAAATCGCATTTTTAGCTTGGTATTCATCGCGGTAATAGTCGCGCATTGTGCTAACCGAGTGGTGGTAACCAAAAGAAGTTAATGCAACGGGTAATAGTACTAACGCATAAGGAGAGTAGCTAGCATGTAAGTGAGTCGTATCAAGTAAAACCGGAACTTTGATATGTGTCGCTAGTCCTGAAATTCCAATTAAAAAACTCACCAACATAAAAACAATCAGTAAAATAGAAATACGATCAACCGCTCGCGTTGAATGCAGAACAAAGGTCGAACTGATTGCGACAAATAAAATAGAAGCTAACTTACTATCAATCCCTAATATATTACTAAAAATCATACCTGATGATGAAATATAGGCATAAAGCAAAATACCACCAACAAAGTATAATGACAGATTATTGATAATATTAATTTTAGTATTAAGTACATCTTTTGTGATGGTATTAAAAGACACTTTAAAATCATAATGCTTAAGCGCTTCTAATAATAACCAGCCTGATAATGTCATCATAACCATGGTTAAAGATATTGCAATAACGCTCCAGAATGTCCATGCACCCGCCCCAGCACTCGGTAAACCTAACATGCCCGCGCCTACACAAACGCTTGCAATAATACACGCTCCGCCAAGTGTCGATGGTTTGCTCATTTCTTTCCCTTCCAACTATCGTATCAGTAGACTAGTACACTAATACCTTTTGTATTTTATCGCAATAAAAAGTTACTAAGCAGGCTAAAAAAACAACATAATAAAAATTAGCTATATATCCTTCTTCAAGAAACATGATTTAAAAGCATAAAAAAAACACCGTAATAAATAATGTATTACGGTGATTCAACATACAAATATCTCACGGTGCAAAGTAAATAATAATATTACGATGAAAGATAGAGTGTTCGAACTTGCTCGGAAAATAATGCCCTATTTGTCTTTTTTAAGAATTAAGATCAATCGTAATATCATGACCAGAAAACTCAGAAACGACAAAATACCCCACTACAGCAGCAAGTTTATCGCCATAAAAGATAAGAGGCGTACGACTGCGTAACCAACTTGGCACATTATATTCTTGATAAAGTTTTTTTAATTTTCTGCTGCCACATCGTCCTACAGGCTTAATAGCATCACCTTGATAGTGAAAACGCACAGTTATAATCTCATCAGATTCTGGCTGTCTTAATAAAGGATAAGCACCCTCTTGATTTAAAACCAGCGTCCCTAAATTTTGCGGTAACAGGCAAGGAGAATCTAAATCAATATTGTTTTGCCACTGGCTAATATCATCCCATTGCAGCAGTAAATATAACTTCTTTTGATAGCGACGCACTTCAACATTTGCCCAACACAGTTTGGGATTCGCATCCTCTTTTGCCTGTACTACGTTAAACCAAATCTGTTCAAGCTGTGCTAACGATGGCATTAAGACTGATTGTTTTTTTAACCACTGACGAATTAACGCCATACCAACACGTTGGCTCACATCAGAAGCAAGCAATAAGCTACCATCAGGTTGGATCGCTTGAGCAAGTTGTGTTGCTAATAACTCAGCTAACAATGCTTCTTGCTCACCGCACAACGCGCTACTTCGTGCGACTGATTTATGAATACTTGGCCAACGTTCAACTAGTCGAGGCGTTATTTGATGGCGAATAAAATTGCGATCATAACGCTCATCTTGATTGCTTTCATCTTCAACCCAAGAGAGTTTGTACTCCAATCCGTATTGCTCAATATCAGCACGAGTAATATTGAGTAATGGTCTTAAATGCGTTCCTTTAGCAAAAGGGAGTATCATTGGCATCGCTGCTAATCCAGCAGGGCCACTCCCGCGCTTTAATGCCAATAGAAAAGTTTCAATCTGATCGTCACTATGTTGAGCGGTTAATAACATGTCACCCATGTTGACGTGTTGCGCTAAAATGTTATACCGCGCTTCTCGTGCAGCTTGCTCAAGGCTAATTCGGTTTCCTGTTAGCACTTTTACACGTTCAACATCACAGCTAATGCCTGCACTTTTAGCCCAAACCACACACTTATCAGCCCATATATCAGCATTAGTGCTTAACCCATGATGTACATAAACGGCATGACAGCTATATTCTGGATTTTGTGTAATAAATCGCGCCATTAAATCAAGCAGTACACGAGAATCGAGCCCACCACTAAAAGCAAGAACAAACCGTTTACTTGCAGGGAGGTGAGTCAATAATTGACGACAAAAAGCAGAATACAACATGATATCTTTCAACATTAAGAGAAAACTATAGTCTATCGCAGCCTATCAAAGCACTAAATGGGAAAAACAAAAAAGGCCAGCTTAATTGCTGACCTTTTACTAAGCGTTACACCAACTTTTTAGCAGTAACCATAACTCATTAGACGCTGATAACGACGTTCAAGTAACGTCTCAGTATCTAATTCATCCAGTTCAGCCAATGTTGCCTTAAGTTGTGCTTTTAATGTGTTTGCCATGAGTAACACATTACGGTGAGCGCCACCCAGTGGCTCTTCAATGATGTTATCAATCAGCTCCAACTCTTTTAAGCGAGGAGCTGTCATACCCATTGCTTCAGCCGCTTGCGGTGCTTTGTCTGAATCACGCCATAAGATTGATGCACAACCTTCAGGTGAAATAACAGAGTAGGTTGAATATTGCAGCATATTAACGCAATCACCCACACCGATCGCTAATGCGCCGCCAGAGCCGCCTTCACCAACCACATTACAGATAACAGGCACTTTCAAGCCAGCCATAACTTTTAGGTTCATCGCGATAGCTTCTGATTGACCACGCTCTTCAGCACCGACACCAGGATATGCACCAGCTGTATCAATGAAGGTGATCACAGGCATATTAAAGCGCTCTGCCATTTTCATTAAACGTAATGCTTTACGGTAACCTTCTGGCTTAGGCATGCCAAAGTTACGCTTCACCTTCTCAGTCGTACCACGGCCTTTTTGATGACCAATCACCATAACAGGACGGCCATCAATACGGGCAATACCACCGACTAACGCTTTATCATCAGCAAACGCGCGATCGCCTGCCAATTCATCAAACTCTTCGAACATGTGCTCGACATAATCAAAAGTATATGGGCGCTGAGGATGGCGTGCGAGTTGCGCAACCTGCCATGCACCAAGATCACCAAAGATTTTCTTGGTAAGCTCTAGGCTTTTCTTTTCTAGTTGCTCAATTTCTTTTTCTAGATCAACCGAATTAGACTCATCACGACGAGATACATCACGTAATGCTTCAATTTTTGCTTCTAGCTCTGCAATCGGTTGTTCAAACTCGAGGAAGTTCAGGCTCATACCACTTAAAATCCTTTTGCTTATGATGATGATAGGGACTTAACTACCCTATCATAAACATTAAGCGCATTTAATTAAACTCAAGCTCGACCTGCTTATCACCTAGGAGTGTTTTTAGATCCGATATTAATTGATCGGCTGGCGTTATTCGCCATTCTGTTCCTAAAGTGAGTTTGGCACGGGCATTCGAGCGCTGATAGTACATATTAACAGGCACAGTACCTGCTCTGTGTGGTTCCAACACTTGGCTGAAACGGGCAAAAAATTGCTCATCAATCTGCTGTTCTGTTACAGATATAGCAAGACCACGGAGATGTTTTTCTCTCGCTTCTGATATATCGAGCACTTCACGTGCAGACATTCTAAGGCCACCATTGAAATCATCAAAGCTGACCTGTCCTGATACCACCACAATTTTATCTTTTTCAAGCAGATCAACATAGCGATCTAAGGCATCAGAGAATAGCATGACTTCCATTCGACCTGAACGATCATCAAGCGTCATTAAACCAATTCTGGTCCCACGTTTGGTTGTCATTACACGGGCGGCAATAACAAGCCCAGCAACAGTCGCTACCTTATCACGTCCTGTTTGCTGCGCATCTTTTAAACGCCATGTGGTGTAATGTTTTAATTCTGAGATATACGCATTTATAGGGTGACCTGTTAGGTATAAACCTAATGTTTCACGCTCCCCTTCCAACCAGACTTTATCTGGTGCTTCAGGGATATTAGCATACTTATTCTCAACTTCTTCTGGTGCCGCAGTTAATACACCAAACATGTCGGCTTGACCAAAGGCTTCGGCTTGGTGGTGCTGACTCGCCGCTTTTATCGCATCATCTAAGGTTGCCAGCATCGCAGCACGATTAGGCCCTAAACGATCCATCGCACCCGACTTAATCAGTTTCTCTAAAACGCGTTTATTGACTTTTTTAGTATCAATACGGGCACAGAAATCAAATAAATCTTTAAAGTGACCACCTTTTTCACGGGCACTAATAATATTTTCAATCGGGCCTTCACCGACCCCTTTTACCGCACCGATACCGTAAACAACGGCACCGTCTTCATCAACATTAAAACGATATAAACCTTTATTAACATCCGGCGGCAGCAGCTTTAGTTTCATACGGTGACATTCGTCAACCAAGCTAATGATCTTGTCCGTATTATCCATGTCGGCTGTCATTACCGCAGCCATAAACTCGGCAGGGTAATGTGCTTTTAACCATAAGGTTTGATAAGACACCAATGCATAAGCGGCTGAGTGCGATTTGTTAAATCCGTAACCGGCAAATTTCTCTACCAAGTCAAAGATTTTCATTGATAGCTCGCCATCAACGCCATTTTTTATCGAGCCTTCTTCGAACACAGCTCGCTGTTTCGCCATTTCTTCAGGCTTTTTCTTACCCATCGCACGACGAAGCATATCCGCGCCGCCAAGGGTATAACCCGCTAGCACCTGCGCGATCTGCATTACCTGTTCTTGGTACAAGATAATGCCGTAAGTCGGATCGAGAATTTCTTTTAATGACTCGTGTTGCCATTTTTCATCAGGATAAGAAACCGCTTCTCGACCATGTTTACGGTCAATAAAGTTATCTACCATGCCTGATTGCAACGGGCCGGGACGGAATAGTGCCACCAGAGCGATCATATCTTCAAAACAGTCGGGTTGAAGACGTTTGATCAGATCTTTCATACCACGAGATTCGAGCTGGAATACCGCAGTTGATTCTGAGCGTTGTAACATCGCAAAGGATTTAGGATCATCCATTGGAATCGCTGCGATATTTATAGGCTCTTTGCCTTGTTCAACCAAACGTGGGTTAATTAGCGCTAATGCCCAATCAATAATGGTTAATGTACGTAGACCTAAGAAGTCGAATTTAACTAAACCCGCAGTTTCAACATCATTTTTATCAAACTGAGTAACAGGGTTATTACCCTCTGCATCACAATATAAGGGAGCAAAGTCGGTGATGGTTGTTGGCGAGATAACCACACCACCAGCGTGTTTACCTGCGTTACGCGTTACCCCTTCAAGAATGCGACACATATCAATCAAGTCGCGGACTTCTTCATCCGCATCATAGGCTTGACCTAATTGAGGTTCGGCATCAAACGCTTTGGCGAGTGTCATCCCAGGCTCTGCTGGCACTAACTTTGAAATGCGATCAACAAAACCATACGGGTGACCTAGTACACGACCAACATCTCGAATAACCGCTTTCGCTGCCATGGTACCGAACGTAATGATCTGTGATACCGCATCACGACCATACATTTCAGCCACGTGATCGATAACCAAATCACGCTTATCCATACAGAAATCGATATCAAAATCGGGCATGGAAACACGTTCAGGGTTCAAGAATCGCTCGAAAAGTAAGTCAAACTCCAGAGGATCTAGATCGGTGATTTTCAGCGCGTAAGCAACCAATGAGCCCGCACCTGAACCGCGGCCTGGGCCTACTGGTACATCGTTATCTTTCGACCACTGAATGAATTCCATTACGATCAAGAAGTAACCAGGGAATCCCATTTGGTTAACAACTTTTAATTCGATATCTAGACGCTCATCATATTCAGGACGACGAGCAGCACGCACTTCTGGATCGGGAAATAAAAATTCTAAACGTTCTTCGAGTCCTTCTTTAGATTTAGCAATCAAGAAGTCCTCAATTGTCATATCACCCGTTGGGAAATTAGGTAAGAAATACTCACCTAATCGAACGGTCGCGTTACAACGCTTTGCGATTTCAACTGAGTTTTGTAGTGCTTCTGGGATATCAGCAAATAACTCGCACATTTCTTCTTCACTACGAAGATACTGCTGTGCGCTATAAAGTTTCGGACGGTTGGGATCGACAAGGGTATAGCCGTCATGAATAGCAACGCGAATTTCATGTGCGTCAAACTGATCAGCAGTGAGTAAACGAACATCATTAGTAGCGACAACGGGTAAATCGGCTTTTTCTGCCAGCTCAATCGCAAAGTGAAGGTATGCTTCTTCATCTGCACGCCCTGTGCGTACTAATTCCAAATAGTAACTATCAGGGAAATGGGTTTGATAAAAAGCAACTAAGCTATCAACCATTTTCTGGTTGCCTTTTAATAAAGCTTTACCCACATCACCATTTTTACCACCGGATAGGATAATAAGCCCTTCACGATGATTCACGAGCCACTCTTTATCAATAACAGGCAGGTGCTGTACATGACCACGTTGGTAGGCTTCAGAAATCAATAAAGTAAGATTTTTATAACCTTCATTATTGGCAGCAAGAATGGTGAGTTCAAATAGCTCATCGCCCATCTCAGCAGACTGTACTTTGAAATCTGCACCGATGATTGGCTTGATTCCGGCATCATGAGCAGCAAAGTAAAACTTCACTAAACCACATAGGTTAGTAAAGTCTGTCATTGCGAGTGCAGGCATACCAAGTTCTGATGCCTTTTTAACGATAGGCTTTACTTTCGCCAAACCGTCAATCATCGAATAATCACTATGAACACGAAGGTGGATAAAACGTGGTTCTGCCATGACAACCTAATTTATTACGTAACTTAATTATGAAAATTATACCTGAAACAAGGTATGAGAGGTATTGAGCAAACAAAAAAATGGCATAGCGAATAGCTATGCCATTAGTCTGTAAAAAGAAAAATCGTTTAGTCTAAACCCAATACTCGCTTTACGGGTTTAAAGCTCTTACGATGCTGCTCTATTGCACCGTATTGCTCTAATGCTTCAAAGTGTGCTTTGGTTGGATAACCTTTATGTTTAGCAAAACCGTACTGCGGAAACTCAGCATCTAATATTTCCATTTCACGATCACGGGTCACTTTAGCAATAATGGATGCGGCGCTGATCTCTGCAACGCGTAAATCCCCTTTCACCACAGCCTGTGCAGCCATCGGTAATTCAGGTACTTTGTTACCATCAATAAGTACGTAATCTGGCTGTACACTTAAGCCTGCTACTGCGCGCTGCATCGCAACCATCGTTGCTTGCAAGATATTCAACTTATCAATTTCGTCCGCTTCACAACGACCTAATGACCAAGACAACGCTTTTTCTTTGATTTCATCAAACAACAAATTGCGTTTTTTCTCGGTCAATTTTTTAGAATCCGTTAAACCTTCAATGGGATTATTCGGATCTAAAATCACAGCCGCAGTCACCACTGCGCCAACTAATGGCCCACGACCAACTTCATCAACCCCAGCAATACAAGTTGCTTGCGGGTAAACAAAAGGTTCAAACTCTTTTTTCTCAGCCATTTTACGCTCTATCAATCAAGGCAAGGACGGCATTTGCTGCTTGCTCATCAGCATTACAACGAATGGTTTTATGCATCTGCTCAAATTTCAACATCAGCTCAGAAGTGTCACCATATAGCATTTTATCCACTTCATGATAGAGCTTCTCTGGCGTGCAATCTTCTTGTAAAAGCTCTGTGACCAGCTCTTCATCTGCGAGAATATTTGGCAATGAAACATACTTAGTTTTAAGCATTTTCTTAGCCAGCCACGCCGTTAATGGTTTCACTTTATAACCCACCACCATCGGACGCTTCACTAACATACATTCTAATGCAACTGTACCCGATGCGAGCAATACAGCATCCGAAGCAATCATTACATTACGAGCAGTATCATCCACCAGCACGAAATCAAGATCCGGTGCTGTTTGTTGCCACGCTTGCTCAAATTGTGCTCGACGCTTTTGATTAACTAGTGCAACGACAAAACCTAAATCAGGATGTTTAGCCTTAAGCTTTTTACACGTTTCGATAAACGGTGGCGCGAGCATTTCCATTTCGCTACCTCGGCTTCCGGGTAATACCGCAAGCCATCGTTTATCAGGATCTAGGCCTAATAATGTTTGTGCAGCACCTTGGTCGGTTTGCAATGGAATAGCGTCTGCCATTGTGTGCCCGACGAACTCACAAGGAACATTAAACTTATCGTAAAACGCTTTTTCGAATGGTAAGAAAGCAAGCACAAGATTGGTGGCAGCTTCGATTTTAAAGATACGCTTTTGGCGCCATGCCCATACCGATGGACTGACATAATGCACGGTTTTAATACCGCTTTCTTTTAAATCTTTTTCTAGGCGTAAGTTAAAATCAGGCGCATCGATACCAACAAAAACGTCTGGCGGATTATCGCTAAAGTATTTAACAAGCTCTGCTTTTACCTTAAATAAGCGAGGTAAGCGACCTAATACTTCAACAATCCCCATCACCGCGAGCTCTTCCATATCAAACAGCGCTTCACAGCCTTCTGCCTGCATTCGAGGACCTGCAACACCAACAAATTCAGCATCTGGGTATTTGGCTTTAACGGCTTTAATAAAACCTGCACCTAAAATATCGCCGGAGATTTCTCCGGCGACAATTCCTATTCGAAGTGGCTTCGTCATTAGCGAATAATACCGCGTGTCGAGTTTTCAAATAGTTTCAGGAATAAGCCAATTGAAGGATAATCTTTACTCATTTCTTCAAGTACAGGTTTTACTTCAGCTAGCGTTTTACCTGAACGGTAAATTTCTTTATATGCACGACGAATAGCATGTAATTCTGGCTTTTCAAAACCACGACGCTTTAAGCCTTCGATATTAATACCGAACGGTTTCGCGTGGTTACCTTGTGCCATTACAAACGGTGGCACATCTTGGACAACAATAGAGCCGCCGCCGATAAAACTATGTGCGCCGACAGTACAGAATTGGTGTACTGGCGATAGTGCAGAAATAATCGCGTAATCTTCAACTGTTACGTGACCTGCTAATGTCGCGTTATTGCCCATGATAATGTTATCGCCCACAACACAATCATGCGCAATATGTACATTGACACAGAAAAGGTTATCACTACCTACGATAGTCACACCTTTATCTTGTACTGTACCGCGATGCATTTGAACGCTTTCACGGATCACATTGCGATCACCAACCACAAGACGTGTTGCTTCGCCTTGATATTTCTTATCTTGGCACTCTTCACCGATCACGGCGAATGGGAATATACGGTTATCTTTACCGATCACCGTTGGACCTTTAATCACAACGTGTGACATCACTTCAGTGCCTTCACCAATTTCAACATCAGTGGCAATATAAGTGAATGGACCAACTTTAACATTAGCGCCAATCTTTACACCGTCTTCAATCACTGCTGACGGATGAATTTGTGCGGTTTCATGGATCATGAGAATACTCGTCGTGCACATTTAAGTTCAGCTGAACATACCACTTCGCCGTCAACTGTTGCTACGCCATTAAATAGCGCAATACCGCGACGCTCTTTGATAAATTCAACATCCAAAATAAGCTGATCACCAGGACCTACAGGCTTACGAAACTTTGCTTTATCGATACTTGCAAAGTAGTACAGTTCATTTTCAGCAGGTGCACCAAAGGTTTTAAATGCAAGTAGACCTGTTGCTTGTGCCATCGCTTCTAAAATCATTACGCCTGGAAACACCGGCATATTAGGGAAATGACCAGTAAATTGAGGCTCATTGACAGAAACATTTTTGATTGCTGTTAACGTTTTACCTTCATCATAATTAGTAACACGGTCAATCATTAAGAAAGGATAACGATGAGGAAGCAGTTCCTGAATTTCTGTGATGTTTAGCGTCTTATTTTCGCTGGTCAAAACTAAATACCTGTATTAGAAAGAATAAAATAATATTCAATATAAATGCAAAACGGCCTACACAAGGTAGGCACATCAATTAAACGTAAAAACTTACTTCTCTTTCGCTGCGAGTTCTTTTTCAACAGCTTTTAAACGTTTGTTCATATCATCAATACGATGAACACGCGTTGCAGTTTTACGCCATTCGCGGTTTGTTTGTAATGGAATACCTGAAGAGTACATGCCTTTTTCTTCAATACTTCGCATTACCATGCCCATACCAGTGATGGTTACACCATCAGCAATATTGATATGGCCATTTAATACTGATGCACCACCAATAATACAATATTTACCAATTTTGGTGCTACCAGCGACAATTGTACCACCCGCCATCGCTGTACCATATCCGATCTGCACGTTATGGGCGATTTGCATTTGGTTATCAATGATCACATTGTCTTCGATAATGGTGTCATCGAGTGCACCACGGTCAATCGTAGTACATGAACCAATTTCAACACGATTACCAATACGCACAGAGCCCAGTTGAGGGATTTTCACCCACTCACCTTTATCATTAGCGTAACCGAAGCCATCGGCACCAATAACCGTGCTTGATTGCACTAAACAATCGCTACCTAACTCAACGTTGTGGTAGATAGTGACGTTCGCCCATAATTTAGTGTTATCACCAATCACCGCACCTTTACCGATAAAACAACCCGCACCAATTTGCACGTTATTACCTAAAGTAACACCTGCTTCAATCACTGCGTTATGGCCAATAGCAACGTTATTACCTAGTGTAGCTGTTGGATCAACAAATGCAGATGCGGCTATCTCGGTTGCAGCTGCTGGCGTTGTATCTAATAGTTGTGCAACTAATGCGTAGCTTAAGTAAGGATCTTTAACAACTAATGCATTACCTTGGAAGAATTCGACATCCGCTTCTCGTAGCATTACTGCATCAGCCTTGCAATCAGCAAGTTGCTTACGGTATTTGCTATCAGAAAGGAACGTTATTTGACCTTCCACAGCCTTGCTCATTCCAGCAATAGAATGGATTTCCACAGAGCCGTCGCCTTGAAGCTCTGCACCTAATTTTTCAGCTAGTTTAGCAAGTGTGATTGCAGCCATATTTACCTTATACCTATTGTAACAACAGCCACAAAAGTGGCTGTTAGTACGCTAAAAACTGGTATATCGCGAAAATAGCGATATACCAATCATTATTGCTTTATATTACTGATTATTTTACCGCAGCAATCACTTTAGAAGAAAGATCATCTTTCTTATTTGCGAATAAAACAGCTTGTGCATCTAGCACGATGTTATAACCATTTTTCTCTGCAACTGTATCAATCGCTGTACGGATTTTCTTAACAAGCTTCTGCTCTTCTTCCATACCACGACGGCGTTGATCTTCAGCAAGTGCTTGTGCTTTTAGTTTGTAATCAGAATCAAGTTGAGCAAGCTCTCGTTGTAGCTTTTGACGTTGATCTGAACTCATTAGTTCACCATCACGCTTTAATTTATCAATCTTGCTCTTCATCTTAGTTTCGATAGAACGTAGTGCCGCAACACGACCACTGAATTCTTTCTTTAACTTATCTTGAACCTTGTAACGCTGAGCTAACTCAGACATTGCTTGACCAGTAGATACGTAACCAATTTTTTGAGCAGCTTCCGCTGCATTTGCGTACATAGACGACGATAGAATTACCAAGCCAAGACTTGCTGCTTTAATCCATTGTTTCAAAAGTTCTCTCCTCAAAATTAGAATGTCTGGCCAATAGTGAATGTGAAGAATTCCTCATCATCCCCTTCATATTTCTTGATTGGCTTAGCAACCGAGAATACAAGTGGACCCATTGGCGACATCCACTGTAAAGCTGCACCTGCAGAAGCGCGGATCATACCTGGATCAGAGTAATCTGCCAGTTTTTGACCGTTGCTGCTCTTATAATTCAGGTTATATTCGGTATCCCAAACAGAACCAGCATCAACAAAGAAGCTCGTACGAATTTGGTTTTTCAACTCATCAGAGACAAATGGTGTTGGGACAATTAGCTCCATACTTGCAAGCGCAATTGCATTACCACCAGCAGCATCATCAGTACCAGTCGCACAGTTGTTATTACCTTGACCATTAACGCCACAACCACCAACAAATACCGCTTTTGGACCTACAGTATTTGAACGGAAACCACGAATTGAACTAAAGCCACCGGCATAGAAGTTTTCGTAGAATGGCATTAGCTGATCGCTACCATTATCCGTTGTACCGTAACCATTACCGTAACCCAACTTACCACGTAGTAATAAACTAAAGTTTTGGCTCTCTGTTAACGGTATGTATTGACGAACGTTGTACTGCGCTTTGAAGTACTGTGAGTCAGAACCAGGAATTGTCATCTTAAATGAGAAATCTTGGCGGTTACCAGAGGTTGGGAAGTAACCTCGGTTTAAGTTGTTACGAGTCCAGCCAAATGTCCAGCTGTAATCATCAAGAGTGATCGCATTATCACTATCGAGATCAAAGCCATGAATCTTTTTAAACTGCTGAATTTGGTAATAATCTTGAGTATTCGAAATCTTATTGTGATCGTAACCCAAACTAAAGTTAAAGTAGTTTAACTCATTAAATGGGAAGCCCCACGTTAAGCTTGTACCGTAGCTTTGGTTGGTGTAATCCGAGATATTGGCATCAGATGCTTCAAACTCGTTATAATAGATCTTACCACCAAGGCTGACATTATTAATCGTGAAGTAAGGATCGTTGTACTCAAGGCTAATATTTTTCGAGTAATCGTTAGTCATCGCATTGATACCAAAACGATTACCGGTACCTAAGAAGTTATCTTGAGTTAAACCGGCTTGGAAACTAATACCTGATTCAGTACCGTAACCAACACCAAAATTAACACTACCAGAGTTGGCTTCTTTCACGTTGTACTTAATATCAACCTGATCATCAGAACCAGGTACTCGTACCGTTTGTACATCGACATTTTCAAAGAAACCAGTACGGTTTAAACGTGTTTTACCTGTTTCAATCTTCTTCGCGTTTAACCAAGTACCTTCCATTTGACGCATTTCACGGCGTAAAACTTCATCTTTAGTATTGGTATTACCACGGAACTCGATATTACGAACGTAAATACGTTTACCTTGCTCAACATTTACAACCAATGATACTTCATTGCTCTTATCATCAAACTCAGGGTATGTCGTTACTTTCGGGTAAGCGTAACCTGCTTCACCAAGCTTACGTTTAACCGCTTCTTCTAGCGATGTAACAGCAGCACCGTTATAAACAGAGCCAGTCTTAAATGTTACCAGCTTATCGAATTCAGCAACGCGACCTGCAACATCACCACGGAACTGTACATTCTTAACTTTATACTGATGCCCTTCATGGATTTTAAGAGTGATATACACACCTTTTTTATCCGGAGAAATAGACACCTGTGTATCATCAAGTCGATACTTCAAATAACCATTATTCAAATATTGAGAACGTAGCGTTTCTAAATCGCCTTGCAATACTTGTTTTTGATATTTTTCATTCGCCATGAAGTTCCACCAAGGCACATCGTCCTTAAGTGTAAACTTACTGCGTAATTCATCATCACTGAAAACATGGTTACCTAAAATGTTAATCTGCTTAATTTTTGCAGACACACCTTCAGTGAAAACAAATTTAATATCAGCACGATTACGAGGCAAAGGCGTAACAACAGCTTCTACCGTTGCGTTGTATTTACCAACACTGTAATAGAAATCCTCTAGCCCTTTTTCAATTTTTCGTAACGTTGTACGATCAAGTGCTTCACCCACACGCAAGCCTGATGCTTCTAAATTTTCTTTTAGCTGCTCAGCTTTGATCGCTTTGTTACCTGAAAAAGTAATATCAGCAATAGTAGGACGCTCTGTTACATCGATCTGAAGCGTATTACCGTCACGATATACTCTAATATTTTCAAAGTTGCCAGAAGAGTAAAGTGATTTTATCAGTTCTGAAATATCCTGTTGATCAACAGTATCTCCAACGCGGACTGGCATTTTTAACAATGCCGCACCTAACGTGACACGCTGAAGTCCTTCAAAACGAATGTTATCAACTACAAATTTATCTTCCGCACTATGCGCAACGCTACTGGTTAAAAGCAGCGATGCGACCAACAGTTTTTTAATCGCCATTACTGTTCTGATTATTCCTTGCTAAAAACGCATTATTAAAGACGGGTAAAATCATTGAATAGCGCAACGGCCATTAACGCAACCAAAACGGCTGATCCCACTCTATAGCCAATATCCTGAATTCGTTCTGATACAGGACGACGGGTTACAGCTTCAATAGCGAAAAACATTAAATGTCCTCCATCCAGTACAGGAAGCGGTAACAAATTAACTATACCTAAATTGACACTTATCAGTGCTAAAAATCCGAGAAAATAGACCAGACCAAAATCGGCGGTCATTCCTGCACCTTTTGCAATAGATATCGGTCCACTGAGGTTTTTAATTGCAACATCACCTGTAAACAGTTTAGTGACCATATCAAAAGTCAATGTCACTAATTGCTTAGTTTTTTCTGTTGCTTTAACCGCAGCTTCAATTGGGCCAAATTGTAAGTTTACTTTATAGGATTCTGGCCACGGTTCAATCGCAGGCGCCAATCCTACATAGCCAACTTGGTTACCATTTGGCTCAACCTTGCTACGAGGAACTAATGATAACATCACCGGTTCATCATCTCGCAACACTTCAACTGAAAGCGGTTGCTCAGGGTGCGTGCGCACCGCATCAACAAACTGCTGCCATTCAGTTACAGGCTTTTTATCAATTGCTACAATCTTATCATTTAATTTAAATCCTGCATCTACTGCAGCACTATTATCAACTAATTGCGCGACATTTAGCGTAATTTTAGGTCGATAAGGCGTAATACCTAATGTTTTTAGTACTTGCTGAGACTCAGGATCATAAGACCAATGAGATAGATCTAAAGTGCGCGTCACGATGACATTACTGTCAGGCTCTGTCGCTGTGATCACCATGCTCTTATCACCAATATGAGAAACCATTGCCATATTGGCTGATTCCCAATCAGATGTTTCGATTCCTGAAATAGATTTAAGTTCCATTCCAGGTGTAATTCCTGCTTGCGCCGCAATAGATTGTGGAGCCACTTCACCGATATACGGCTTTAACGCAGGGACCCCTATAAGATAAACAACCCAATATGCAAAAATGGCAAAAATAAAGTTTGCTAAAGGACCTGCAGCAACAATTGCACTCCGTTGCCAAAGTTTTTTGTTATTAAACGCCATATGACGCTTTTCTGCAGGTACTTCTTCTACCCGCTCATCAAGCATTTTTACATAGCCACCCAATGGGATCATTGCCAATGTATATTCTGTACCGTCTTTTCCTTTACGACGGAAAAGAGCCTTACCGAAGCCAATAGAAAAGCGTTCAACATATACACCACAACGGCGAGCAACCCAAAAGTGACCAAACTCATGGACAGCAATTAATATTCCTAGAGCAACTAAAAAAGCACTTAAATTGCGGATAAATTCAATCATGCAAATTCCTTGGTGATGACATCTGAAGCAAGTTGACGAGCTTGTTTATCTATTTCCATAACCTCAGCAATATTGTGAGGTTCAACAAGCACGGCTATTTCTAGCACTTTTTGGTTCACTTTAGCAATATCTGTAAAGCAAATTTCACCTGCTAAAAATGCCGCAACAGCCATTTCATTAGCAGCATTCAAAGTCGTTGTTGCTGCTTGTCCTTGATAGCACGCATCAATAGCAAGTTTTAAACATGGATAACGATCAAAGTCTGGTTTCATAAAAGTAAATTCACCAATTTGACTAAAATCAAGCGGAGCTACACCTGCATCGACACGCTCAGGGTATGCCATTGCACAAGCAATCGGCGTACACATATCGGGCAATCCCATTTGTGCAATAACAGAACCATCTTTATATTGCACCATTGAGTGAATAACAGACTGCGGGTGAATAATGACATCCATTTGCTCACGGCTGGCATTAAATAACCAACGCGCTTCAATATACTCTAGACCTTTATTCATCATTGTGGCTGAATCTACAGAGATTTTAGGCCCCATTGACCAATTAGGATGAGCAATCGCCATTGCTGGTGTCACATCATCTAACTCAGCAATATCTGTGTATCGAAACGGACCACCAGAGCCCGTCAATAACACTTTACTCACGCCCGATGCTGATAAATCACAACGTCCCATACGCTGCTGAATATTGGTCGGCAATGATTGAAAAATTGCATTATGCTCACTATCAACCGGTAATAATTCAGCACCATACTGCTCACAGGCATCAATGAACATTTGCCCTGTCATCACCAGCGCTTCTTTATTAGCAAGTAAAATACGTTTGCCTTTTTTCACTGCTGCCATTGTTGGTAATAAACCCGCTGCGCCAACAATCGCCGCCATAACAGTGTCTACATCATCAAGTGCTGCGACTTCACAAACACCTTGCTCACCACTAAGCACTGTTGTAGCAATTGCTTGCTGCTTTAATAAAGCCGTCAATTCTGCTGCGGCTTGAGTATCAAACATCGCAACAAATTTCGGTTGCCATTGCAGGCAAAGCGCAAACATTTTCTCAACATTTGAACCAGCAGCAAGTGCTACTACTTCAAATAGTTCAGGGTTTTTAGCAACGACATTTAAAGTACTGCTACCTATTGAGCCCGTAGCTCCTAGGATCGTTAACTTACGCATAAATTCACTTACATTTACAAAAAAGGCAGCGTAATGGCTGCCTTAGAAAAGAGGTGGCTTACATTAACCAGAGATAAAGTAATGCAAAAACAGGTATTGCTGCGGTTAAGCTATCAATACGATCTAAGATCCCACCATGTCCGGGTAATATATTACCGCTATCTTTAACGCCAGAAGCACGTTTAAACATACTTTCAACTAAATCACCAAGCACAGAAATGACAACAGTAATAATAGCTATCGATAACAAGCTTGAAATTGAGACAAACGGGATAGAAAGAAGTTTTGCACCTAGCCAAGTAATAATAACAGCTAAAATTACCCCGCCCACTAAACCTTCAATCGTTTTATTTGGGCTAACGGATGGCGCCATTTTATGCTTACCAAAACGCTTACCTGAAAAATATGCGCCAGTATCTGCAGACCAAACTAAGAAACAAACCAATAGAACAAGTTTAGCACCATGATACGAATCGATGCTGTAATCTACAGCACGTAACATTAAAATACTCCAAAAAAACGGGAGCAGTGTTAACAAGCCAAAAATCTGTTTAATAAAAGAGTTCGATGACCATAATTTATCAGTTTTAGGGTATGTAATCGCTAATATAGACGCGATTAGCCACCATATTCCACCGACTAATAACACGCCATGTAACCCATTACTCATCGCCGAAAGAGACGCTGTATCTACTGGTAATAACACTAGGCTAGTACCTAATGCAATCACAGGTAGAATCATTGCACGGATGCGAGATGATGTATTAACAAACTGTGTCCATTCCCAAAAGCCCACTAATGTTATTGCCGCAATGGCTACCACAAAGGCTGGAAATGGTAAGAAAAAGATCCCCGCAATAACAAGTGGTGCGAGGATTAATGCGGTAATAATTCGTTGCTTTAGCAAACTGCGTCCTCTATATAATTATTGTATAGGCAAAGGCCATATTCACTGTAAATAATAACGCCAACACACATTGCTGTGCATTGGCGAAAAATAATAACTCTTATTTTAACAATGCTTGTATTTGTTCGCCAGTACAGCCAAAACGGCGTTCACGAGTCACGAACCAAGCAACGGCATTCAATAAACTTGATTCATCAAAATCAGGCCAGTGTTCTTCTGTGAAAAATAACTCCGCATAAGCTGTCTGCCATAGCATAAAGTTACTAATTCGGCACTCACCACTCGTACGGATCAAGAGATCAACCTCTGGTAACCCATACGTTGAGAGCCCTGACTCTAAATCTTGTTCCGTTACGGTTGCGAGATCAAGCTCATTATCAATCGCATGCTGAGCTAGCTTTTTAGCCGCTTCTAAAATATCCCATTGCCCGCCGTAATTTGCTGCAATGTTCAACACCATGCCTGTATTGTCAGCGGTTAATTCTTCTGCCGCTGAAATTTTATCTTGTAAGCGCTGACTAAAACGGCGCTTATCACCAATAATACGTAATTGAATATTATTCTTATGTAATCTTTTTACTTCACGACTCAATACTGTCATGAAGAGCTCCATCAATAGTGAAACCTCGGCCTCGGGACGACGCCAGTTTTCACTACTAAAAGCAAATAGTGTTAATGCTTTTATACCAAGACGATTAGCAGTAGAGACTGTTTTTCGCACGGCTTCTACGCCAGCCTTGTGACCAAACACCCGAGCTTTGCCTTTGGCTTTTGCCCAACGACCATTACCATCCATAATCACAGCTATGTGGTTAGGAAGACAATCTGCCGAAAGCCCAGCCTCGATTGAATGCTCTGCCATCTCTATCCCTCAAAAAAAGCGCCGTGCTGCACGCACAGCGCCTCTAGCTATTTAAAACTTAACGAATAAAGTTTTAAACTTCCATTAACTCTTTTTCTTTTACTTCAAGAACTGCATCGATATTCTTAATAGCATCGTCTGTTAATTTCTGAATTTCGTCTTGCGCGCGACGATCATCATCTTCAGAAATTTCTTTGTCTTTTAATAGACCTTTAACCGTTGCATTTGCATCACGACGAATGTTACGAACAGCAACACGGCCTTGCTCTGCTTCTGCACGTACAATCTTAACAAGATCGCGACGACGCTCTTCTGTAAGCGGTGGAAGAGGAACACGGATCACAGTACCTGCAGACATTGGGTTTAAACCCAAATCAGACATCATGATCGCTTTTTCTACTTTTGGTGCTAGTTCACGGTCAAATACAGTGATAGCAAGAGTACGCGCATCTTCAGCAACAACGTTTGCCACTTGGTTTAACGGTGTGTTCGCGCCGTAGTACTCAACATGAATCGTATCAAGTAGGCTTGGGTGAGCACGACCTGTACGGATTTTTACTAGTTGATTTCGTAGTGCATCAACACTTTTTTCCATGCGCGTTTGCGCGTCTTGTTTGATTTCGTTAATCACAATAAATACCCTTGATAATTCGGTCACAGTAAAAAAGTAATCGTACTTTTTTCAAGTAATCAGTTGCCCACTTTTGCTTAAGCGTTAGTGATTAGCGTACCTTCTTGCTCACCCATCACTACGCGACGTAGTGCGCCTGGTTTATTCATGTTAAAGACACGAATTGGCATATTGTGGTCACGAGCAAGTGTAAAGGCAGCTAAATCCATTACCTTTAATTCTTTTTCAAGTACATCTTGGTAGCTTAGCTTATCACAAAGTACTGCATCTGGGTTCTTAACTGGATCATCTGTGTAAACACCATCCACTTTGGTCGCTTTTAGTACAACATCAGCTTCAATTTCGATACCACGTAAACATGCTGCTGAATCAGTGGTAAAGAATGGGTTACCAGTACCTGCAGAGAAAATCACTACACGGCCCTGGCGTAACTGGCTAATTGCATCAGCCCAGTTGTAGTTATCACAAACACCATTAAGAGGAATAGCAGACATCACTCGAGCGTTCACATAGGCACGGTGCAAAGAATCACGCATTGCTAAGCCGTTCATTACAGTTGCTAGCATACCCATGTGGTCGCCCACAACTCGGTTCATACCTGCTTCTGCAAGGCCAGCACCACGGAATAAGTTACCACCACCAATAACTAGGCCTACTTGAACACCCAGTTCAACGAGTTCTTTGATTTCTTGAGCCATACGGTCAAGAACTTGTGCGTCAATGCCGAAACCTTCTTCGCCTTGTAGTGCTTCACCACTTAGCTTAAGCAAAATTCGTTGATAAGTTGGTTTTGGGTTTGTGGTCATGTGTTTTACCTTCCAGGCTAACTTGAGATATGGAGTTGTAAAAAGACCGCAGCCTTGGCTACGGTCTTTGGCATTCTTATAAAGAAGGATTAACCCTTCTGAACAGCTGCTACTTCTTCTGCAAAGCTCATTTCTTGAGCTTTCTCGATACCTTCACCAACTTCTAGACGAATGAAGTTAGTTACTGTAGCACCAGTTTCTTTCAGTACTTCACCAACAGTTTTCTTTGGTTCCATGATGAAAGCTTGACCAGTTAGAGAAACTTCGCCAGTGAACTTCTTCATGCGGCCTTCAACCATCTTCTCAGCGATAGCTTGTGGCTTGCCTTCGTTCATTGCGATTTCAACTTGAACTTCACGCTCTTTAGCAACAACTTCAGCTGGTACGTCAGATGGGTTAACGTATTCAGGCTTAGATGCAGCAACGTGCATAGCTATGTGCTTAAGTGTTTCTTCATCGCCGTTACCAGCAACAACAACAGCGATACGAGCACCGTGTGTGTAAGCAGAAACTTTCTCGCCTTCGATGTAATCTACACGACGGATAGAGATGTTCTCACCAATTTTAGCAACTAGCTCGATACGTGCTTCTTCAAATTGTGTTTGAAGCTCTTCAATAGACGCATGGTTCGCAAGTGCTGCGTCAGCAACTGCGTTAGCGAATGCTAGGAAGCTACCGTCTTTAGCTACGAAGTCAGTTTGGCAGTTAACTTCAACAAGAGCAGCTTTACCAGCAGCTTCTTTGATGATGATAGTACCTTCAGCTGCTACGTTACCTGCTTTCTTAGCAGCTTTTGCAGCACCGCTCTTACGCATGTTTTCGATTGCTAGCTCGATATCAGCATTAGCTTCTACAAGCGCTTTTTTACAATCCATCATACCTGCGCCAGTACGCTCGCGCAGTTCTTTAACTAGGGCAGCTGTAACTGTTGCCA
Organism: Photobacterium angustum; assembly: GCF_002954615.1. Classification (NCBI taxonomy): domain Bacteria; kingdom Pseudomonadati; phylum Pseudomonadota; class Gammaproteobacteria; order Vibrionales; family Vibrionaceae; genus Photobacterium; species Photobacterium angustum. The sequence continues at coordinate 2,277,869 of NZ_MSCJ01000001.1, forward strand.
TTGTCATAATCCTCAGATTTAATTCTTCGAGTAAAAATCAGGGGCCCTATCGGCCCCTGGTAACCATTCTTAGTTTACACAAGGTAACTTAAGAGGCTCGGTAAGTAACAAGTACTTATTAAGCTTCAGCTACGAAACCGTCTTCTTCAGCTTGAACAGCGATATCTTGGTTACGAGCTTCTTTAACAGTTTGAGCTACAGCACCAGTGTAAAGCTGGATCGCACGGATTGCGTCATCGTTACCTGGGATAACGAAGTCAACGCCGTCTGGATCAGAGTTAGTATCAACAACAGCAAATACTGGGATACCTAGGTTGTTAGCTTCTTTGATTGCGATGTGCTCACAGTCAGCGCCGATTACGAACATTGCGTCTGGTAGGCCGCCCATGTTCTTAATACCACCTAGTGATTTCTCAAGCTTTTCCATTTCACGAGTACGCATTAGCGCTTCTTTCTTGGTTAGCTTGTCGAAAGTACCATCAGTAGATTGAGCTTCAAGATCTTTAAGACGCTTGATTGATTGACGAACAGTTTTCCAGTTAGTCAACATACCACCCAACCAACGGTTGTTTACGTAGTACTGGTCACAGCTGATTGCTGCTTCTTTGATTGATTCGCTAGCTGCGCGCTTAGTACCAACGAAAAGAACTTTACCTTTACGAGCTGCAATTTTTTCAATTTCAGCTAGTGCTGCATTGAACATTGGTACAGTTTTTTCTAGGTTGATGATGTGTACACGGTTACGAGCGCCGAAAATGAATGGCTTCATTTTTGGGTTCCAGTAACGAGTTTGGTGACCAAAGTGTACACCAGCCTGAAGCATGTCGCGCATTGATACAGTTGCCATTGAATAATCCTCTATGGGGTTAGGCGTCCACATATCCCATCTTAAAACCGACCCGATAATAACTATTAAAGCTATTGTTACCTTATTAGGTAACCGAGCACCCCGGCAGATGTGTCGATATGTGTGAATAATAAAATAAGTGTGTGTGACTCAATCAAGTCGCACCTTCGTACCTAATATTAGTGCTTACGCAAAAATATATGTTATCGAAAGAAACAAAATCACCGATCACGGCGCGCTTTATACCATATATTTAGGCGCTAAATCTAGTCAAATCTGGTTATGAGAATGAATCTTATCTTTCCATTAGCCCTAAGCGACTGGTAATATAGTGCTATAGCAAAACATACAAATAGAGACGATTATATGAGCATTAAGATCAAAACGGCTGAAGAAATTGAAAAAATGCGCGTTGCGGGCCGTTTGGCTGCTGAAGTGCTAGAAATGATCGAGCCCCACGTTAAAGCTGGTGTAACTACCGAAGAGCTTGACCGTATTTGTCATGACTACATAACTAAAGATCAGCAAGCTATTCCAGCACCACTGAATTACCATGGTTTTCCAAAATCAGTATGTACTTCAATTAACCACGTAGTATGTCATGGTATTCCAGCACAAGCTGATGAAGAAGTACCAGAAGCAAATGGTAAATACATCAAGCCTGCAGTACTAAAGGATGGCGATATTATTAATATCGACGTAACCGTTATTAAAGATGGTTACCATGGCGATACATCAAAAATGTTTGAAGTGGGTGAAGTATCACTCGAAGACAAGCGTCTATGTCGTGTGGCACAAGAAAGCCTTTACTTAGCCATTAAAAAAGTAAAACCAGGTGCACGTGTAGGTGATATTGGTACAGCTATTCAGAAGTTTATCAAATCTGGTAATAGCCGTTTCTCTATTGTTAAAGATTACTGTGGTCATGGTATCGGTAATGAATTCCACGAAGAACCACAAGTAGTTCACTACAAAAATAACGATCGTACCGTACTAAAAGAAGGCATGTGTTTCACTATCGAGCCAATGATCAACGCCGGTAAGTTCGGTTGTGAATCTGATGACCAAGACGGTTGGACAGTTTACACAGTCGATGGTAAAAAATCCGCGCAATGGGAACATACCCTGCTAGTGACAAAAGATGGTTGTGAAATTTTAACGCTTCGTACAGAAGAAACACTTCCACGCGTTATGCATAACGCATAACGTACCGACTTCGTTAACAAGATCATAAAAACCGACCTTCTGTGTCGGTTTTTTTCTCCCTATACATGTTGTTCCTCACTAGTAGTCGTTATAGTAAAGATAAGATTTAGCAATAGCACGGACTGCCATGACGGATACCCTTTCTCTTCAACTTGATCGTTACCTTGATCAAGACATCACGCTCGATAATTTACGTAATGCATTAGCCACCTTTGCAGAACAACAAAAAGAATGTTTTTTTCAGCATGTTCCTATTGCAGATCTAGTTACTGCTCGCAGTAACTATATAGATCAACTGCTACAACGTTTATGGCATTTTTACGGATTTTCACAGCAATCAGATTTAGCTTTTGTTGCCGTCGGTGGTTATGGTCGTGGTGAGCTTCATCCCCTTTCGGATGTCGATATTTTAATCTTAAGTGAACAACCTATTAGCGATGAGATTGGCGTAAAAGTCAGTGAGTTTATTACACTACTGTGGGATCTACGATTAGAAGTAGGACAAAGTGTCCGTACTGTTGCTGAATGCGTTGATGTTGGCAAAGATGATCTAACTGTTGCAACAAACTTAACCGAAGCCCGTTATTTATGTGGTAATAAAGGTACCTATAATCACCTTATTGAATCCATTAATGATGGCGCATTCTGGCCAAGTCATACGTTTTATAAAGCCAAGTTAGAAGAACAAAAAAAACGTCACGCTCGTTATCACGATACCACCTACAATTTAGAACCTGATATAAAATCAAGCCCTGGCGGACTGCGAGATATTCATACTTTAACTTGGGTTGCACGCCGACACTTTGGCGCCACCAGCTTATTTGAAATGAGTCGCCATGGTTTTTTAACTGATGCTGAATATCGTGAACTGGTTGAATGTCAAAATGAGTTGTGGCGAATTCGCTTTGCATTACATATAGAACTTCGTCGTTATGATAATCGCCTTACTTTTGATCATCAGGCATCAGTGGCTAACAACTTAGGTTATCAAGGTGAAGGTAATCGCCATGTTGAAATGATGATGAAAGAGTTCTACCGCACGCTTCGTCGAGTAGCCGAACTCAATAAAATGCTACTACAACTATTTGAACAAGCGATTATTACCCAACAAAAAGATACCGAGCCCACCGTACTTGATGAGGACTTTCAAATTCGGGGGCATTTAATTGAAGCCACTAAGCCTGCTCTATTCCAAGCACGCCCTGAAACTATTTTAGATATGTTCCTTCATGTCGCAAAAAACTCTGAGATTGAAGGTATTGCAGCACCCACATTGCGCCAATTACGTACAGCTCGTCGGCGATTGAATCTCTTCCTAATCGAAATCCCAACTGCTCGTGAAAAGTTCATGGAGTTGGTCCGACAACCCAACGCCTTGCAAAAAGCATTTCGCTTAATGCATCGTCACGGCGTGTTATCCGCTTATCTACCGCAATGGAGCCACATTGTTGGCCAAATGCAATTTGATTTATTCCACGTTTATACCGTCGATGAACATAGTATTCGTGTGATCAAAAACCTGAATAAATTTAGCGATCCAGAAAATCAACAACGTCACCCTATTTGCTGTGAGATCTATCCCCGTATAGTTAAGAAAGAATTATTAATTCTAGCGGCTATTTTTCATGATATCGCCAAAGGTCGAAAAGGCGATCACTCTGAACTCGGTGCTGTCGATGCCTATGAATTTTGTATCCAACATGGGCTATCACGACCAGAAGCGAACATTGTTTCATGGTTAGTTAAAAAACACCTTCTCATGTCAGTAACCGCACAACGTCGCGATATTTACGATCCCGAAGTCGTCACTGAATTTGCTAAAGAAGTACGAGATGAAGAACGTCTGGACTATTTAGTCTGCTTAACCGTTGCAGATATCTGCGCTACTAATCAAGACTTATGGAACAGTTGGAAACGTACTCTTCTCTCCGAGCTTTACTACTCAACCCAAAAAGCATTACGTCGCGGTTTAGAAAATACGCCAGATGTGCGTGACCGTATTCGTCACAATCAACAATTAGCTTCTGCCATGTTACGCAGTAAAGGTTTTCAGCCACGTGAGATTGAAGTGTTATGGCAACGCTTTAAAGCTGATTACTTTCTTCGCCATACCCACAAACAACTGGCGTGGCATGCTGAAGCCTTACTCACGCACGATCATGACAAACCGCTAATCTTACTCAGTAAAAAAGCAACCCGTGGCGGTACTGAAGTATTCGTGTATAGCAAAGATAAAGCCAAGCTTTTTGCTATCGTCGTTTCAGAGCTAGATAAGAAGAACTTAAGTGTCCATGACGCTCAAATAATGAATAGCAAAGATGGTTACACGCTTGATACCTTTATGGTGTTAGATCCTAACGGCAAAGCAATCAATGAAAACCGTCATATCACCATCCGACGCACATTAACCAAAGCATTAACAGTGATGAAATCTGAACGAAAAATCCGTCGAGCACCACGTAAGCTATTACATTTTAATGTAAAAACTAAAGTCAGTTTTCTGCCAACCAAAACGGGCAAGAAAACGATGATGGAATTAGTTGCGTTAGACATGCCAGGATTATTAGCTAAAGTGGGAGCTGTGTTTGCCGAGCACAATATTAGCTTGCAAGCAGCGAAAATCACCACGATTGGTGAGCGCGCTGAGGACTTCTTTATTCTGGTTAATGATCAAGGTTGTAATCTTAGCGTTGAACAGCAAGAAGTATTGGAAGCGTCGCTAATACGCACAATCAATCAACACGCATAATCGATAACGTATTAGGATAAAAAAAAGCCTGCAATTATTGCAGGCTTTCTCTTTTATATCTGTGTAATAAAGGTGTTAAACCAACCTTGGGCTACATCTAACGGCTCAAAATGGACACCCGCATCAATATCAAGGCGATCTTGTACAGGTTTAGCGCCTAACTCCACTAATAACGCATCAAATTGACGCCCAGCACCACAAAAGCGATCTTCACCATAGCTTGAATCCCCTAACGCTATCACACCAAATTGCTGTTGAGGTAAAAGAGGGAATTGATCTTGCAGTGCAACATAAAGCGGTAACAAGTTTTCAGGGATCTCACCCTGTCCAGTTGTCGATGAAATGATCAGTACATTATCATCTTTGTAATCAAGAAAATCATCTAGCGTGGGGTCAAAATAGACCTGCGTTTCAATCGACGTCGCACTCTCTGCTAATGCTTCTGCCAGATCTTCCGCACCACCATAAACAGATCCGATAAAAATACCTAATCGAGCCATAATGCCCTCCATTGCCACTATAAACTATCACCAATGTGGCAATGATAAGCTTAAAAATCAAGCACTATGATCAGATATAATTAAACTTCAATTAGTCTCGTACTAATAGATTGGGGGACCAATTAAACGCAGTCATGACTTTACGCCACGTCTCATCAATATCTGCACGAATATCAATAGAATCACCTGTGATCGGGTGATCAAATTGTAATCTTGAGGCATGCAGCATTAAACGGTGACAATCATAATGTTCACGGAACATACGGTTATGGCGTCCATCACCATGATTTACATCACCAATAATATGATGACTTAAATGATGCATATGTCGACGTAGCTGGTGCTTCCGCCCAGTTTCTGGTTTCATTTCAACTAAACAATAGCGACTGGTTGAGTAGCGCCCTACCGCAATATCTGTTTCAACCGTTGCTAATGGCTCGTAAGCCGTTACAGCTGGTTGTGCTTCTTTCTCTTCTGATGCATTTTTATCAGCGATCTTATCAAGCTCAACCTTCAACGGATAATCGAGCACTGCCGCTTCTTTTATCCAACCACGCACCACGGCATGATACGTTTTATGCATATCGCGCCCAGCAAAAAGTGGCATCATTTGTGATGCAATCTCACTGGATAATCCAAACAACAAAACACCCGATGTTGGGCGATCTAAACGATGTAATGGAAAGACATGCTGGCCAATTTGATCTCGCAATGTTTGCATCACAAAAACAGTCTCATGACTATCTAGCCATGAACGGTGAACCAACATACCGGCAGGCTTGTTAACCGCAATCAAATAGTCATCGCGATATAAAATTTCAAGTTCCATTACATTCACTCAGTGTTGTTTAAATAGTAAATCTAGCTGACGTGTGACCGATAAAATATCGTTAACACCTACTTTTTCTTTCATTGCTTCTTCAATATAAGGACTAATCTCAAACTGTGCTGGTAACGGTAATTGTAAAGCAATCAGTTGTCCGAATTTGGGAATAAAAATCCATTGTAACCATTGGTGGCAATCTAATGTATCAATTGCAAATGGTTCAGTGCTTGTAAGTAACTGCTCATCAGGAGGCGTTAACTGCCAATGAGAATGTTGACGTAGTACCAACTCTAATTCTTCAAGTAAACGTTGACTATGATGATATTTATCCATCTTCCCCCCTGATAGTAAGCCGCGCAGAATAGCACTTGAAACGAGATGCCCCAAGTAATTCAAGCGTCTTAGCATCGCGGTTATGAAACCTTTAGCCTACCCAATATAAATCCTTTAGTTAATAGGTATGCTTGGCTCACCGCAAAAGTTATACTGACTTTCTGACTTAGGAGCACAGATATGACCATGGATAAATTTCATACCCTGACCCAATTACTTGATAATGCAGGCTGCCAATACAACATTTTTGATCTCGGCCGCCGTGTGAATGAAATTGATGTTTCACAATTTAAAGCTGTCGAAGAAAATCGCCAGCCTTATCCATGGCCATTACAGCAACATGCGCATTTAGCTATTTCTTTTTGGCAACCTCAACATACACCGTGGATCTGGTTTCTTCGATTACCACTCGATGAGCGTGGCTTATTAAAACAAGCAGCTGTTGGTGATTTTATTAAATATGTGATTGAAGCGATGGGCGCAACACTTAATAGCGAGCCGACTGAAGAAGAACAAGAAAAGCTAGCGGCTAATCCTTACACGTTTAAACCCACCGATGACAAGATGGCTATTTTTCACGCCCAGATCCGTCATCAATTGGATTTACCAGCAAGCCAATATTACGAACATGCTCAGCAATATTTATCCGGTAAATTAGATTGGCAACAGTGGCAAGGTGTTGGTTTACAAGGCATTGCCGATATTTGTGCGCGAATGAAGCAAGAAAATAATGCTACCTTTATTCGTAAAGCAATTGCAAACCTTCCTATGACGCCACTTTATGCCCTGCTTGGCTGCTTAGAGCACTGTACATTACCTGATCCTTTAAGTACTCGTATCAGTGAACATTTAAGTGCTGAAATCAATAGCCAAGATCCGGATCTATTTTTAGTTTCAGCGTTGATCCGTGCAATATCTGGCAGTGATAGCAAAGTCTTAAACCCTGCTCTTGAAAGTATTTTAGCCCAACCAGAATTGTGTCACCGCGAAGTGTTAATCGCTATTGCTGGTCGATGCTGGTCGGGGCTATTAACAACAGACAACGCTGCAAGATTTTTATTACGCCTTGCTGAGACAAACGATCAAGCACTGTTCAATCAATTATTTGCAGATTTAGTCATGCTTCCTGTACTACGTGGCACCATGCTTCAAGTATTACATGGTCAAGCTGAACCAGCTTTAGTCGCCGCGATTGAGAAATTACAGCAACATGCTCGTGGGCAATAAGAGAATAGGAATAAAAGTTTGGATAATTTATTCGGAATACTGCTTATCGCAATCATCGGTTTTTTATTTTGGCAGCAAAGACGACAAACAGAGCTAGCGCAATATTTTATAGAGCAGCGCTGTAAAAATATGGGACTGCAATTACTGAGCTTTGCGAGAGGAAAACATAAAATCAAAGATCATCGTGGAGAATGGGGATGGCGTACTATCTTTGTCTTTGAGTTTTCTGCCGACGGGCATGATGCCTATCAAGGTTATTTAGAAATGAAGCGACTTCGAGCAAGCCATTTTTATATTCCCCCTCATCGTCTTCCTGAGGGTGAAGAGTATTAATTTTTTATAGTGATAAAAAAGAACGGGCGCAACTTTCGTTGCGCCCTATGGCTTTACATGCAGCATTCCCGCTACTATGGTGCTCCCTGCCATCAATCCTTGATATACTTAAATCCCCAATGTAGCTCCAAACTCTATCCTAGAGTTGCTCTTCGGTAGTTCCTTGACCCATCAATATTCCAATATTGACTCTCTCTTCCGTCCTGGAGGTGTCCTTTACTTCATCCTAAAGCTGTTCCTGACTTCATCAATGAAGATTAATCCCTACTCAATCCTAGAGTGTTCCACTCACTCCATCCTAGAGCGCTATCCCTAAACTTCATCCTGAAGTGTTCCATGTCATCCAGACCAGTAAATATCCTATTTACCTCACTACATCCTGTAGTTTTCCCTGCACAATCCTTGTTAGATAGCTCCGCTATCTATCCTCATCCTGAGGTAGCTAATCCTTAGCTGTTCCGTTTCCTAATGCCGTTCCCTTTCGACAAGGTAGATATTACTAGATTAGTAATCATGAACAACACATATACAGGTTATGAAAAATAAAGACTTTTTATTAAACCACTAAGCGTAAAAATAAATGACTGATATTAAATAACTATTTTTATAAAATTACTATTTTTACGATTAAAAAAAAGAATTAATCCCACAGCGATGTAAGAGATGTCTTACAAAGTGAATAGATAAAAAGCTATAACGCAGAAAAATAAAGAGAAAACAGAGGAAAAACAGACGTTGAATGTTACATAACGTATGAAAAGAAGTATTAAAAAGAGATATGAAAAATTAGAAAGGCATAAAAAAGAGCGGGCGCGACTTGCGTCGCGCCCTTAGGTCTTACTTGCAGCATTCCCGCTACTATAGTGCTCCCTGCCTCATTCCTTTGACTGCCGATTCCTTCAGCATTGTCCTTGCGCTTCTTCCTGAAGTTGTTCCTTTGGTTATCCTAACCCGTCACCACATCCTGTTATGACTCTCTTCTCCTTCCTGGAGGTGTCCTTTACTTCGTCCTGAAGTGTTCCTTTTGTCATCCTGACTGGTAAACATCCTGCTTACCGAACTCTATCCTAGAGTGTTCCCTTCACAGTCCTTGTTTGATAAACCATCCTAGCTTATCAATCTCTCATCCTGAGACCACTACATCCTGTAGTATATTCCTGTTCCGTTCCGTCAGTTCCTTCCGACACTATTAATATTACGCCAATCACCTTAATAAACACAGACACCAAAATACATTTATTTTCTATTGAAAAAAAACCCAAACACACACATAGGAATAAAGGGTTTATAATCATATAGTTAAGGATATTTAAAAGACATTTGATGTTACTTAAACAACAGATATCCCACGCATTTGTAAGAGATCTCGCACAAAGGAGCAAGAGATTAACGATATAAAAACTGAAATATTCTTTTATATTTAATCTTTTTACGTATAAATCGACATATGCGTCACGCTGTAAAAACAACTTTCGCAACAAAAAGAAGAAAAAGGAACAAAGATATTTTTCTTTAAATAAAAAGAGAGGGCGTGACTTTCGCCACGCCCTTAGGTCTTACTTGCAGCATTCCCGCTACTATAGTGCTCCCTGCCTCATTCCTTTGACTGCCGATTCCTTCAGCATTGTCCTTGCGCTTCTTCCTGAAGTTGTTCCTTTGGTTATCCTAACCCGTCACCACATCCTGTTATGACTCTCTTCTCCTTCCTGGAGGTGTCCTTTACTTCGTCCTGAAGTGTTCCTTTTGTCATCCTGACTGGTAAACATCCTGCTTACCGAACTCTATCCTAGAGTGTTCCCTTCACAGTCCTTGTTTGATAAGCCATCCTAGTTTATCAACCTCTCATCCTGAGACCACTACATCCTGTAGTATATTCCTGTTCCGTTCCGTCAGCTCCTTCCGACACCAATAAGATTACGCGATTTGCTTTTTTAAACAATAAAGCTCTATCAATAATTTATAAAAATTTTTTTGATAAAATACATATCAATAAATAAAACAATTAAAATCAATCAGATAAAAAAAAAGTGACGACATTTAGTATGCTTATAAGATTGTTTTCTCACGCTGTTGTAAGCGATCTCTCACAACAGGAATAGTAAAAAAGACAGTTTGAATACACTATACTTTGCTTAATATCTCGGTCATGATTATGAGGAAACGATGATGGAACAATTTCAGCACAATTTATCTCATTTATTCAGCCAATTAGGACTTAATAATTCAGATGAGTTTATACAATCATTCATCATCCAACATCAGCTAGCCCAACATCAAAATATTGCTGAAGCACCTTTTTTCTCTGTTATACAGCGCCGATTTATAAAGGAATGCCAAGAGCAAGATGCGGACTGGTGTGAAGTGATTGATCAACTTGATGCTTTACTAAGAAAGTAAATGCGTTGTTATATGTAGGATACTAAAAACAATGTCGACAATTACCCAAGAATTAGAGAGTGCGATTAGTTCTTTAATCTCAGAAGGAAAAGAGCCTTCTGTTGCCTTAATAAAATCACGATTAGCGACGCCTCTACCGATCCCGGTTATTATCAAAGCGCTTCAAGCATGGAAAAAAAATGCCAAAGTTCCAACGATTGAAAAGCAAACCAAAGCGCTCACCGCGGAAGAACGTATCACTCAACTCGAACAACAGATCATCACACTTTCAACTCGCTTAGCTAAATTAGAAGCTCAGCAATAATAAAAAGGCTCCTTTGATGAAATCAGGAGCCTTATTTATATTATTGGTAGTTCCATGATAGATTTGAAACTAATCGGCATTTATCGCATTTAAAATGAAATAAACCATGTAAAGGATCCTCTACACGCCAATCATTACTACATTTAGGGCATGTTCGGTTTATTTCACTCTCGAGACTTTCGCCACCAACACGATAAAGATAGTAATAAGTCGGTATGCGGGTTGTTGATTCAATGTGCTCACGTAATTTCTCACCACGAGAAAACAGTTCACTATCAACCTCACCAATTTCATCTAGTGCCATTTTTATTGCTGGTTGGCTCTTATTTGCCATCTGAATTTCATCAAAGGCTTGCCATTCTGTTTGCCATTTAACCAATGCCTTATAATCACCATCAAGATGAGCACCAGTCTGATAGAGTGGGATCGGCAATAATGAATCACCACTACGTAACGGCGAACATGTATGTACATAGGTTGTATAAAGCACTTGCCACGATGGCTTGCTCTGCTCAGTTGCCGCTTCTGAATTTAAATCAATCCCTAACACTTTTATTTTTGGTGTCAGTAAGCAAGCATCACTCAACTTTTCAAAACAACGTGTCACTTGTTCACTATTGTATTTCGGATGCAGACTGTCTTTTTCAGGACATACTGCACGGACACGAAAAACCCCATCATCAACCGTAATCGGAAACTCGCGTCCTAGCACTTGACCGTTATAACGTAAATCATCCATTAATCCATTAATGGCACGATCCACACGTGATAGCGTTGTATTATCAAAACACTCAAACTGTAACTCTACAACGTACACTTTTTATTCCTCTGTTATTACGGGGGTTAACTGAGTTAAAAACTCTTCAACATTGACCGCTAACACTTCACGAATATCTTTACCTAGCGTTTCTCGTAAGACATTCCCCGTTAAATTACAGATAGAGATCACTTCAAACTCGGCTTCTAGTGCTGCAATAAAAACAGTAGGCTTTAGCTTTAAACGACGTTGTGTCACTAAGTGACCTAAAATATTTTGTTGTAAGCGATCTATATCGTCTTCATTAAAAGCTTGAAGTAAATCTAACTCAACATCACCAAACTTTGCTCGCATATCACCACTAAATTGTGAGCAATAAAAGTCATGAACATCTTGATGTAGTGTAAGTTCAATCCCTTTTTCAACACCAGATAATGTTCCAATAGGATTTCGAGACATCGGCTTCCATGTCACCATATCGCCAGAATCATGGATCACACAGGGGGAATCTAAGCCAACAAGATCCTGACTTTCTGGAAAACCGCGATCTGCATCACACCATGCTTGCAAATAACGAGAAGAAAAGTCAGATAAAGCACAGGTAACTGGATGATTCATTCGCAACCTCATTAAAGATTCAGTAAACTTTAGACTTGAAAACCGTTTTTACGGACTATCAATTCTAATCCAAGAGTGTCATAGACAGTATGAGTAAATATAAAGACGCTAAAGAATTAGCTGGTTTAACCCTTGGTAAAACCACAGAGTATAAAGATCAGTACGACCCATCGCTACTACAAGCTGTACCGAGAAGCCTAAACCGTACCGATCTCAATATCAGTGATGATGCACTCCCTTTCACTGGCTATGATATTTGGACGTTGTACGAATTGTCATGGTTAAATAGTAAAGGTCTACCACAAGTTGCCATTGGTGAAGTACGTCTACCAGCTTCAAGTCCAAACTTGATTGAATCTAAATCTTTCAAGCTTTACCTGAATAGCTTTAATCAAACACGATTTGAAAGTTGGCAAGGTATTGCAGACACACTGCAGATTGATCTGTCACGCTGCGCAGGTGCTGATGTTGACGTCACAATTCAACCATTAGAAGATTTTAGCGAACAACCTATCGTGAATTTCTTCGGCACTTGTATTGATGATCAAGATATCGAAATTGAGGACTATGGCTTCAATCCTGCACTACTTGAAAATAGTGTAGAGGAGGAAGAAGTAGAAGAAATCCTACATAGCCATCTGTTAAAATCAAATTGTCTGATCACCAGCCAGCCTGATTGGGGCAGTGTCCGTATTGCTTATAAAGGCAAACGTATTAATCGTGAAAAATTGCTACGTTATATCGTTTCTTTCCGCAATCATAATGAATTCCATGAGCAATGTGTTGAGCGTATTTTCAGTGATATCATGAAATACTGCAAACCCGAGTTGTTAACGGTATATGCACGTTATACACGCCGTGGTGGCTTAGATATTAACCCTTATCGTACCAATATGGGTAAATCACCTAGCGACAACTTCCGTCTCGCTCGCCAGTAATTAGACTCTGTTAGCGAAATCAACATTAAGTCCAGCAAAAAACCTGTCTTTGCTGGACTTGATGCCTTAAGCCAGTAAAATCAACACTATTCGTTTTTTGTTGTCTTGGGATGATATGTTTTTTCGCCGTTTGCTTTGCACTGCTCTCTTTTTGTTCTTAACTTCATTTAGCCTGCAAGCAAAAATCTACACCGTCCCTATGCTTTCTGAAGCTAACAGCTTGCTACTTAGTCAGCCTGAGCGAGCACTTTCTATTACCCAAAAATACCTCAGCCAACGTCGCTTAAGTAAACCTCAAGACCCCGCTAGAGTTCATATCAATGAAGAAAGTGATCATACTATCCGAACACCATTAAATACGGTGAATGCTCTGCAAATTCAAGCTAAAGCACTATCGATTTTACAACGTTCAGAACAAGCTATTGCCGTTATCAAAAAAGCTGAAAAAATTGCTACTGAACATCACCTTATTTATCCTTTATATGAAAGTCAGTTATTGCTAGCTACGTTCTATTGGGAAAACCTTCGTAATAGCACGACTGCATTAAAGATGCTCGATAATATTGATGCTGAAAGTCGCAAAGCTCCCTCGCTCAAGCTGACAAAGCAACTACAAGTCCTTAAATATCGTTCGTTAATGTTACGTGCCAACATTGAATCAAGTATTGGTGCTGATGAAAAAGCAGAAAAGCTGTATATCAAAGCCAAAGGTTATTTAGTCGCGTTAGATGATCAAGACGAGCTCATTAATTACCAATTAAAACTGGGTCAACATTATTTAAAGCATCAGCACTATGATATGGCGCTCGATCGTCTACTTAGTGGTTATTGGCTAGCGGTTGAAACAGATGATCAAGGCCAAATTGCCCAAGCTAACTATTATTTAGCTGAGTTATTTGATGAGCGAAAAGTATTTGATAAGGCACTCGACCATGCTACTCAAGCGGGTGAGTTTTTCGAACGCTATAAGCGCGGTCAACAGCTAGCTAAGACATTAACGCTAATTGCTTCTATTTATGAACAGCAGGGGCGTTATAACTTAGCGCTTGTTCACTATTTCAACGCGCTAGATCAAGAAAACCAACTTGAACACGATGTTCGTTCAGCACGGTTACGTCTAAATATTGCTCGCGTGTATTTGCATTTATACAACTACACCAAAGCAGAAGTTTATATCGTACAAGCACGTAACTTAGCGCTACAAACCGGTAATGAGAACATTGTGGCTGAAAGCCAAATCTTGCAAGGCCAATTAGAGCTTGCTGAAAACAAGCTCGATGATGCAGTAACCTCTCTTCAAGCAGGTTTAATTTCAGCCAGTCGTATCGGTGCGGTCAAATTACAACTATTGGGTGAATCCATCCTTTCTGAAGCCTTTGAAAAGCAAAATGATTACTACAACGCGTTATTAAGTCAGCGCCGCTATGAACAGTTATATGCAGGCCAACAAGAAAGTATTGCAAGAAGTAATGTTGAAGTATTTAAACAGCAACAAAAAATGATGGAGCGCTCACTTAAGCTTGAAGAGATGGAGCGTGAACAATTTGAAAGTGAAAAAGCATTATATAAACAGCAAAAAATCACCATGATTTTAATTGGTGTTTTAGCCTTTATGCTTTTGCTATTACTTCGTCGCCAACACCTGAATAAACAACTTAAGCAACAACTAGCGCAACTACGTACGGATTACTATACCCATCCCCGTAGTGGTCTACGTAACTTACGAATGCTCAATGCACGCTTAGCAAACTCACTTCAGCAAAGTAGTGCAAACTTTGAACAGTGGCACTTAGGTGAAATAATCAATGAACCGCTAAGTGACCGATTACGCTTTGCGTTATTTGAAGTCTCTTGCTTAAAGCGAATTTACTTAGAGCAAGGCTATAAGCAAGGCTTAGATGCCGAAAAGGCCTTTGGTTTATATTTACAAGAACAAGTTTTAGAGCCTGCGAGGATCTACCACTTCTCCGATGCCATGTTCTTATATATAGAGCCGAACGCACGGTTAAGTTGCGATCCTAAACAGTTAGCAGATTCATTACAGCAACTTGTTGATAATTATGCGCTTAAAAACAATCTCAATAATGATATTCAAATAGGTATGGCAGAGTACCCATTCTTACCCCGCGCTTATACGGCGATTAATGACCAAGAGCTCATTGATATCTTACTAATGGCAGTCAATGCGGGAGTGAAAATGAATGACAGTGAACCGGGTAGCCATTGGGTGCATTTATGCGCTATAGATGCCGCACCAGCAGCCAGTTTTGTCTGTGGCGATATTCGTCGGTCTTGCATTGAAGGCATCGATAAAGGGCTCGTGAAAGTACGAAGTTCATCCAAATCAGATATTATCTGGAATAATGATCACAGTACTGACACAAATGTAAGTTAAGTTACTCAAGCTTTTTTTTTCGATGTCGAAAATAGTTGAGATATGTGTAAATTTAAGGGATTGAGGAAAAAAGCGCTCAATGAAGAAGATAGATATTAATGCTAATGATGAATACGTAATCCTGTGACAGATATTAATTCGGTTGTTTCTGAAGTGAGTAACTTGAAGCAACGCTTAGATCAAGCTCAACTTTCTTATCGTGATGCCTCTTTAAAGTCACGACGTGAAATCGTGATCTTAAAACGCCTCATCACACGATTAATTATCGCTTGTAGAGGCATAAATTCTGAACTCGATGAGCGTTTAGAAAGCATTCGCCACGAGTTAGAACAACCGACAGATATCAGTAAACTTATCCCTCGCTTAGCTGTCATTGAACGTTTAGTTAATCAACAAGCTGATATTGTTAATAAACAGAATCTACGCTTAAATCAAAAAATTCATCAAGCGGGAGAAACCCTTTCTCGCCATCGTGATTTACCCGTCCAGTTACGACGTGATCTACGCGCCGTACTGAACCATGACTCTGGCGTGTTACTCGACAACCATCGCCGTATTTTACGTTTGTTAGAACTTTATGAGCGAACGATAAAACTAGGCTCAGCAACCAAAGTTACTCATGCAGCAGATGTTGTAGAGAAGTCTACACATCATCTTGAGTTAATTGCCGAGTTACAACACCTTATTACTGAAATAGACTTTAACGGTGAACATGGTAATCAGCTGATTGAGATCAAATCTCAACTCAACAACGAACTTGATACTCAACAACTGACAAAAATTCAGTTCCAAGTTTTACGTTTGATCTTAGATGCCACTTTGTATGAACGCCAAGCTTCGCAAAGTTTTCTTAATAATATTAATAGTGACTTAGCCGAACTGCACAAAGATACCCATCAAACAGCAGACAAATCGTACACATTACATCAACACAGAAGCGAGTTGGATAACGAATTATCACACGTTACCCAACAACTAAAAATAAGCTTATCTGATAACACGAACCTAGAAAATAAACGTCCAACGCTTTATGCTGCCGCAAACGAGATAGACAGTATTGTAGAAAGAAATATCGCACTTCAAGAACGTGAACGAGCACTGATTGAGCAACAGCAACATAACGAGAAACAAATTCAACAGTTGATTCAACAAACCCATAATTATCGTCAACGTCTGCATGATCAAGAACAAAGCATGCTACGAGACTCATTAACTCTTGCCTATAACCGTAATGCATTTATGGATCGTATTGAGCATGAGTATCACAACTGGAAGCGTTATGAATACGCACTACCTGTTGCGCTTATTGATGTTGATAATTTCGGTGAGATCAACAATAAATTTGGTCACCTTGCAGGTGATAAAGCGTTAAAAATTATCGCTAAAAACATTCAACAATGTTTATCTGATACTGATTATTTAGCACGTTTTAGCAGCGATGAATTTATGCTTATCATGCCTGACTGTGATGAACAAACTCGCAATAAAAAACTTGCTAATATTCGAGAGGCGATCAGCCAACTCCCCTTCCGATTTAAAGATCAAAACCTATCTATTTCGGTCTCTATCGGCGCAACCTTATTTGAAGGTAATGATGATCATCATGTTGTCATCGAGCGAACTGTAAAAGCATTAGCAAGCGCAAAAAGTGCTGGAACTAATCGCTTAATTTGGATCTCTTAAAACGCTAGCGATCACTTTTTCTTAAATACCTTTCTTAAAACTTAATATGATAGTGAAAACAGACGTCTGATTTTTTATTATTAACATCTAGTCAAATGCATATTCACTGTGTATGGTAATAAAAACAAACACTATTTAGTGCTTCCTCCAAACACCTTCTATAGTAGATACCTGATGGGGGAATAACCTCAAATCATCAACATACTCTGCTTGATTTTCGCATATAGCAAGAACCAAACTGAGCTTTCATTGTTTCCAGGGAGGTTACTATGATCACACATATCAGTCCTGTTGGGGCTATGTCCCTGCTTTCCCAAATAGAAGTTGATAGCTTAAAAGCAACCGCTTCCAGTGATTTATACCGCCTATACCGTAACTGTTCACTGGCAGTACTTAATTCCGGTAGCCATACCGATAACTCAAAAGAGCTATTAGAAAAAAATAAAGATTTTGATATCAACCTAAAACGTCGAGAACGTGGTATCAAGTTAGAGTTGGTCAACCCACCTGAGCATGCATTTGTAGATGGTAAGATCATTACGGGTATTCAAGAGCATATGTTCTCAGTATTGCGCGATATTATTTATGTCGATATGCATGTTGCTCGCCGTAACGATATAGATCTTAGTAGTGCACCGCACATCACTGATTTTGTCTTTAGCTTATTGCGTAATGCTCGTACCCTTCATGCTGGTGAAGATCCAAATATTGTTGTTTGCTGGGGCGGTCACTCTATCAACCCTACTGAATACCAATACACCCGTGAAGTGGGTAATGAACTTGGTCTTCGTGAGCTCAATGTCTGTACCGGTTGTGGGCCTGGCGCAATGGAAGGGCCAATGAAAGGGGCTGCTATCGGACATGCTAAGCAACGCTATGGCAGTAGCCGTTTTATAGGGTTAACTGAACCCTCAATTATTGCCGCAGAGCCACCAAATCCAATCGTTAATGAATTAGTCATTCTGCCTGACATTGAAAAACGTTTAGAAGCTTTTGTTCGCGTTGGACACGGTATTATTATTTTCCCGGGCGGCGCCGGTACTGCGGAAGAATTGCTCTATATTCTAGGGGTGCTGATGCAGCCTGAAAATACCGAACAACCGATGCCAGTAGTATTAACAGGGCCGAAAGAAAGTGAAGATTACTTCCGTACGCTTGATGATTTTATTCAGAATACTTTAGGCGAAGAAGCGACCAAGCATTATCAGATCATCATTGATGATCCTGAGCAAGTTGCAAAAGTTATGAAAACAGCCATGACCAAAGTTAAAGAACATCGTCGAGAAATCGGAGATGCTTACTGCTTTAATTGGTCACTCAAGATCCCTGAAGAATTTCAAATGCCTTTTGCCCCCACTCATGAAGCGATGGCAAATTTGGATCTGCATATGGATCAGCCCGTTGATAAACTTGCAGCCAACCTTCGTCGTGCTTTCTCTGGAATTGTCGCAGGTAACGTTAAAGAAGAAGGTATTCATGAAATTGAACGCCATGGCCGCTTCAAAATTGATGGTGATAAATATTTAATGGATCGGATGGATAAGCTGTTACAGGATTTCGTTAAACAGCAACGAATGAAGTTACCCGGCAGCAAATATGAGCCTTGTTATGAAATTATAACAGCCGATAAAGCAACAAAATAATCACAACATCGATGATTATAATTGAGTACAATAAGGAGCTTTAGTGCTCCTTTTTATTTACAAAGAATTTGTTTATGGCTATCCACCTTGTTGTTATTGACGCTCTTAATCTCATTCGTCGTGTTCATGCGGCTCGTCCCGGTGAACCTGATGTAAAAGCGACAGCTGAGACTTGTTGTCGAGCACTGAAAAAAATCATCAAGATCAGCCAACCAACCCATATTGTGGCAGTATTCGATCATCATGGTGATGAGCGTGGCTGGCGAGCTGAGCTTCTTTCTCACTATAAAGAAGGGAGAAAACCCATGCCTGATGAGCTCATGACGGGGATGGATATTATTCAAGATGCCTTTATGGAAATAGGGATTGATTCACTGCTCTCTGATGGTGATGAAGCCGATGATCTCGTCGCTACTCTTGCGCTAAAAGTCGCCTCTCGTGGTGAGCAAGTAACTATCATTTCGACGGATAAAGGTTACTGCCAATTGTTACAACCTACACTGCGCATTCGTGATTACTTTCAAGAGCGCTGGCTAGATAGTGCATTTATTGAAAAGGAATATGGCGTAGCGCCAGATAAGCTAACGGATTATTGGGGACTTGCAGGAATAAGTTCGAGTAAGATCCCGGGGATTGCAGGTATCGGTCCTAAAGCCGCTGTAGAGTTACTCAGCCTATACCCAACGTTAGAAACTATTTTGGCAGCAGATGATCTACCAGCTAAATGGAAAAAGAAAATTGATGGTCACCACGATGTGGCACTTGCAAGTAAAGCGGTATCAAGTTTAAAAACTGATTTAGAGTTAGGTTTTAACCTGCAAGATATTCGTTACATCACACCGCAAGCCTAAGAGATTCGCGATACAAAAATGCCACTGCAATACAGTGGCATTTTTTAATTAACCTATCGCGGTTATCTCTTTCACTTAGTGTGGAGAGCGTGTATCTAGACGCTGAATGTGAACCGTAATCTCTTCGCGATCATGGTATAAATGCTTAGCTTGTAGCTTGAACTTCACACCATTTTGAATAAGAAATACTTTTAGATTTTCAATATCTTGAAGCACTTCATCATAACGACCTTTCATCGGTAATTTTAAGTTAAAGATCGCTTCTTTTGCCCACGCTTTAATTAACCACTCACCCATTAAGTGAGCTACACGCGCTGGCTTTTCAATCATGTCACAAACAATCCACGTAACGTTCTTACGTGCTGGCTCAAATTTAAAACCATCAACAGCATGGTATTTAACTTGGCCTGTATCCATTAAGCTTTGTGCCATTGTACCGTTATCAATCGCGTGAACGAACATCGAGCGCTTCACCAATTGATATGTCCAACCACCAGGACAAGCACCTAAATCAACACCCCACATACCTGGGGCTAAACGCTCATCCCACTCATGGCGAGGAATAAATACGTGAAATGCTTCTTCTAATTTCAGCGTTGAGCGACTTGGCGCATCTGCTGGGAATTTTAAGCGTGGAATGCCCATAAAGAACTGTGAGTTATTCGAGCTGTAGGAATAACCTACAAAACAACAACCCGGTGCAACGAAACATACATGTAGCACAGGTTTTTTGCTGTTATCTTTCGCGTATAAAATCTCACGCTTACGCATTGCTTGACGAAGTGGCACCGTAAACTTACGACAGAATTTTAATAACTCTTTCGCTTCATTGGTATCTGGTGTTTCAACACGGAGATCACCACAACGAGGGAAGTCATCACCAATCACTTCTAAGATTGGAGAAATACGATCATCAGCCGGTAAATCCGTTAACATCTGCGATGCCGCAAACATTTGACGTGCGAAAATTAACTGTGAAAATGGTTGTAGCTGAATAAATTTATCCGCATCACCTGCTTGATAAAATTCAAATAACACATAACCTGAATTGTTTTTTACCCGAGGGAAACCAAACAATTCCAGCGTATTTGCTTTGTCTTGAACTTCACCCGCACATTCTTTTTCAAAGCCAGGACGACAATACAATAAAACATGATTCACGTTGGAACCCTCAAGCTGAACGCCAGGCTGCTACTGCAAGCATTACCCAGCCAATAATAAAACATACTCCGCCCATCGGTGTGATGGGACCAAACCACTTAATGCCTGTTAATGCCATTGCATATAAACTGCCACTAAAACAGATTATACCAAGGGTGAAAAACAGAGCGGCGTATGATACAGCTTTTGAAGACAAAAAGCGTGTCAATATTCCACAACCCAATAATGCGAATGTATGCCACGCTTGATATTGTACGCCAGTCTTAAATACATCGAGTAAATAAGGCGATAAATGCTGCTTTAAACCGTGTGCAGCAAATGCCCCTAACCCCACAGTTAATGCACCACTCATTGCCGCAACAAAGAGCATCCAACGCGTTCGGTTTTGTAATGGTTCAGTCACCACAGCACTCCTTAATAAACCGCGCTAATCGCTCAATGGCAGTTGCTATATTATTAGCCTCAGTAAAACCAGAGGCTTTTCGCGGTTTAAAACTATGATCGCCGTCAGGAAGAAACGCAACCTCTACATTGGGAGAAAACGCCCATTGTGCTATTTCTGCTTTAGTACCAAACGTGTCTCGCTCACCTTGTAGGATCAATGTGGGTACCGTAATCGACGCCAAATGATCACCACGAAAATTTTCAGGTTTCCCCGGTGGATGAAAAGGAAAACCTAAACACACCACACCTTTGACTTTCGCTGCGCAGTTTTCTACATCCGGGCTTTGATCGGCAACCTCTGTTGCCATAATACTCGCCATTCTACCGCCCATTGATTTACCGCCAATGACTAACGAACTGCCAGCAAAGGTTTCGATATGACGTTGAAAATCAATCAAGAGTTTTGGTTGGCGATCAGGCGGTCGCTTTTTTCCATCTTCAGCACGTTTAACCATATATGGAAAATTAAACCGTACTACCCGAATATCTTGCAGCGCTAAACCTTCAGCGACTGCCGTCATAAAAGCATGATCCATTCCCGCCCCTGCACCATGCGCAAACAAAAATGTTGCTACAGCGGTACCTGATTTAGGTTCGTTGATTACGTATTCACTGGCTAAGTTCGACATCAGGCATATCCTCTTGTTCACGACGTGCTTTGGCTAACACCCAATCTCTAAATATTTGAATTCGCCCAGTATCAGCTTGGCGCTCTTGGCAAACAAAATAGAAAGCGTTTTTACTCACTAACACTTCATCAAATGGACACACCAAGCGCCCAGCTTCTAATTCTGGTTGCGCTAATACATTATTTCCCAGCGCAATTCCCTGACCATGAGCCGCAGCTTGTAGCACCATGGTTGAGTGACTAAAAATAGGCCCTTGGTTAACGTTAACTCCTTGCACATCATAATGACGAACATAATTCTTCCACTCTTTTCGAGAAGTATCGTGTAACAAGGTGTGTAGTTTTAAATCGTCTAATGTGCGCAGCGGTTTCGCCCCTGTCAGCAGCATTGGCGAACAAACAGGCATCATAAACTCTTGATATAATTTATCGGCACGCAAGCCAGACCAATTACCTCGACCATAGTAAATCGCCACATCGACATCATCAGTGAGCGATCCTTCATCCAAATCGACCGCTTTAATACGTACGTCAATATCAGGGTGTTGTTCATTAAAATCGGTTAAACGTGGCACCAACCATTGGATGGCAAAACTAGGAGGTAAACTAATGGTTAATGCACCTTTAGCACCTCGTTCCAAGACCTTATCAGTCGCATCAGATATCGCTGAAAAGATATCTTTAATATCGAGAAAGTAGCCCTGTCCTTCCTCTGTTAGTAATAGAGAACGATTACGACGACGGAATAACTTTAAGCCTAGAAATTCTTCTAACGCTTTAATTTGATGACTAACTGCGGCTTGAGTAACAAATAATTCTTCAGCAGCACGAGTAAAACTCAAGTGTCTTGCTGCCGCCTCAAACACCTTTAATGAGTTGAGCGGAGGTAAACGTCTAGACATACTTTTCTCGACTATTTAATGCATTAGTTTTTTTAATCCTGAACATTATAAATTGTCCATTGTTCAACTACTAGAGAAACCCTATTATCTCTACGCAATATTGATTTAATCCTCTGTTCTTTGCCCTCTGGCTAACCAGCTTAATCAATATTGCGTGTTGTGTTTGCATATTATCCGAATCCTTTCGGACGGATGGAATAACCATCCTTTATTTCCTGTATTTTTGACTATACAGTCAAAGCTATTTTTAGCACTGCGCCCCAACGCAGTGCTATTTTTTTATCAATATAAAGCCATCAATACTTGCTCTCTGACTTATTTATTAGCATGATCCTTCGTTCAATCTTAGCTATGTGAACAACCATGACCACTCAATTTGATATCTCAACTATTTTGGCTCAATTCCCTGCCTTGCAACACACAGATGGTGAATTACCGCCAGTGTACCTAGACAGTGCAGCAACCGCACAAAAGCCAGCCGTGGTTATTGATACAATCACTGAGTACTATCGTGGTTATAATGCCAATGTGCATCGTGGCAGTCATAGCCTCACAGCGAATGCGACACTGCGCTTTGAACAAGCAAGAGAAACCGTACAACACTTCATTGGCGCAGCGCACAGCAAAGAAATTATTTGGACACGTGGCGCAACAGAAGCATTAAATTTAATTGCTCAAACTTATGCCCGCGCAAATCTAACGGCAGGAGATGAAATTCTAGTCAGTGAGTTAGAGCATCACGCCAATATCGTGCCATGGCAAATGATAGCGGCCGAAACCGGTGCACGCGTCATTAAAATTCCGATGCGCGATGACTGTACTTTAGATCTAGAGGCGTTTTATTCGCTCTTATCGGATAAAACAAAAATCGTTGCAGTAGCCCACATTACCAATGTTACGGGTACCCGTAACCCAATTGAAGAAATCATTCACGCAGCTCACCAGCACAACGCAATTGCTGTGATTGATGGCGCACAAGGTATTGCTCATGAAGATATTGATGTCACTGCACTTGATGCTGACTTCTATGTGTTCTCAGGCCATAAAATATATGCTCCTGCTGGTATTGGCGTTCTTTATGGCAAGCAAGCGCTACTTGAAGCAATGCCACCTTGGCACGGCGGCGGTAAAATGGTGGAAAAAGTCTCTTTTGAAGGTACAACTTTCGCCGCACTACCGGGTAAATTTGAAGCTGGCACCCCAAATGTAGCAGGATGTTTAGCGTTAGCCGCAGCAATTAATTGGCTCAAGCAACTGGATAGACAAGGCGCTGAAGTACATATTGAAAACTTGCGCCACAAAGCCATCGAAGGCATTAAAAATATTGATGGCTTACGTATTATAGGATTACAACCGAAGGCAAGTTTATTCTCTTTTGTCGTTGATGGGGTGCACCATCAAGATATTGCGACCCTATTAGATCAACAAAATATCGCGCTGCGTGCTGGTCACCACTGTGCACATCCCATGCTTGATGCACTAGGCTTAACAGGAACATTACGCGTATCATTAGCGCTTTATAACACCGAGCAAGATGTAGAGCGCTTTATCAATGCACTACACAAAGCTTGTGATTTACTTTAATGCGGTTATCTGGATTGAATACTATGACTGAACTTACACTTCCCCATCACCCTTTCGGCACCGACATTTCAGATACAGACATTGTTGCTCAAATGCAAAACGCTTCAGGCTGGGAAGATCGCTACCGTACTGTCATTCAGCTAGGTAAGAAACTGCCGGTAATGGCAGAAGAAGACAAAGATGAGCAGTTAAAAGTCAGTGGTTGTGAATCGCAAGTTTGGCTTCGCCACCAGCAAGTTGGTGATCACTTTTATTTTCAAGCTGATTCTGACGCGCGTATTGTTCGCGGCTTAATAACACTCGTACTTGCCGCTTATCACGGTAAAACGCGTACAGAGATCAGTGAATTTGATATTGATGGCTACTTTGATTCACTCGGTTTAATTGCCCATTTGAGTCCGTCTCGTGGCAATGGGTTAAAAGCGATTGTTGAGCAAATAAAACAACTCGCACGCTAAACAAGATTTATCAGTCCTAGAAATAGCAGAGTAATAAAAAAGGCAGATCATATGATCTGCCTTTTTCATGTAACTGCCTATCGATTACTGTTTATGTTTTTCGATAAGCTTACGTAATATTTGTGATACTGCGACAAAACCAAACGTTGCAGTCACAACGGTTGCCGCGCCAAAACCACTCGCGCAATCCATACGCTTAGGCCCTTCTGCTGTCGCTTTTACTGCACACACAGAGCCGTCGGCTTGTGGATACTTCAGTTGCTCTGTTGAAAATACGCAATCAATACCAAACTTACGTTTTGGGTTTTTCGGGAAGTTATGATGACGACGCAAGGTATCACGTAACTTCTTCGCTAATGGATCTTGAATTGTCTTGGTTAAATCAGCGATCTGAATTTGTGTTGGGTCCATTTGACCGCCAGCACCACCTGTGGTGATAACCTTAATTTTATTGCTTTTACAGTATGACAGCAGTGCCGCTTTTGGCTTAATGCTATCTATCGCATCGAGTACGTAATCAAAGTCTTTTGACAAGTATACAGCTTGATTTTCAGGCGTAATGAAATCATCAATCAGATTCACTTTACACTCAGGATTGATTAAGTGAATACGCTCAGCCATCACTTCAATTTTGCTTTTACCTACCGTCCCTGTCATAGCATGAATTTGACGGTTAATATTCGTTACACACACATCATCCATATCTATCAGGGTAAGCTCACCGATACCTGAACGTGCTAACGCTTCTGCCGCCCATGAGCCAACACCACCAATACCAATCACACACACATGTGCAGCACGAAGAATGTCTACTTCGCTATTACCATATAAGCGACGTGTGCCGCCAAAACGTTGGTTATAACTGTCGGATGCTGGAGTATCAAGTTCACGCATAGTACTTCTTCACTGATCTGATGGATAAAGAAAGAGTGCGTTTTTATACGCACTCTTAATAGAATTGTCCAGTTGTTAGCATGACGCCCAATAGGCGATCATGACATCTAACGTGACGAGATTATGGTTTTAACCACGGGTCTTGTGTCGCTGTATTTTTTAAGCCTAAGCGCCATACACGGCCAAAGTGTTTATAGTGACCCGCATCAGTACCCGCTTGTTTACCCATACCATGGTAAAGATCTAAGTGGTTTTTCTTTACAGCACCGCCAGTATCTAACGCCAGTAATAAACGTAATACGTGCTTACCCGTCCAATTACCTTGAGCATCAAGCTCTGGTACTTCAGCTAATAGCGCAGAGCCCATTGGAATATATTTACGATCTGCCGCTACTGCAGCATTAGCAAGTAACGGAATACCCGCGCTGCCTTTAACATCTAACGTTTTCGTTGGTTTAAAGAAAACAAATGATGGATTTTGCTCTAACAGTTCACGTACTTCAGCATCACTATGGGTAGATACCCACTCTTGAATCGCTTTCAGTGACATTTTTTCTTTCGGCACTTCACCACGATCAATCAATACTCGGCCAATACTCACATAACGGTGACCATTTTTACCGTTATAACCAAAGTATTCTAATTGATCATTGTCTTCATAATGCACAAAACCACTACCTTGCACCTCCATCATAAAGATATCTAACATAGATTTACTATAACCAAGCTCTAAGCCTTTACCTTTTAACGCACCATTGTAAATTTCAGCACGTGATGGGCAACGACCTTGGCATTTTGGCATCGCGTAGACAGGATAACGGAACGTGGCGTTCGGCGTATGACGTAGCTCGATCACTGGCGAATAATAACCAGTAAACATCACATTACCTTTATTATCACCACCGCCCATTTGCGCGGCTTCAATACCGTAACTTGCTAATGTGCTTGGATCGCCACCAGCACTGATCCATTTTTCAAGCTGGTTATACAACGGGCCATATTTGCGCGCCATTGATGGAGAACGTGTGACTACCATTTCAGCTTGGGGAGCAAAGGTGGTGTAATCTCGCTGCTTATCTGACTTAATTGTTGAAACACGATTTAATACATGTGAAAAATAGTTACCAAGATATTGGTGAGCTAATGGATTTTTTTGAATAGCGGTTTGTTCATTAGTTGATTGTGCATCGTTATTCGATGCACAACCTACTAAACCAAACATAATAATAGCGATTGCTGCTTTACGTAACACGATAGATAAGCCTATAAAATTTTAAAATGCGAGATACAGCTAATATGGTAGATATATGTGAATGAAGGCAATAGTAGCAAATCAATAACAATATAACGTAATAATCTTAAGTCATATTTGTATCTAAATGTCATTGTAGTGTTTGCATTTTCACTCAACGAATATAGATATTTATATTGTTAATAACTCCCCCAGTGTCATATTCTTGACATATACAAACGATTTAATAAAATCGTAATAAAAAATAAACAACTTACAAACGAATAATAAAAATAACGCACTCATAAGGATATAAAGAGATGCAATCACCACTTAAAGTTGGCAAAGATACCTTGTTAGATCCCAATGCTATTGAATACCAATGGATCAGGAATTTAACTAGCGAAGGAGTTCCTCAACACCAAATTAACCACGTTATCCAACATTGTCTCGGCGGTACACCACAGATAGCTGATCTCTTGAGACAAATAGCACTCAAGCAAAGTTCCATCCATGAGCTACTAAAATTGATCTAATCGAGTCGTAACGGTGTGCGTACAAATGTAGAAATGTAATGTGCAGGCTGCTGACGGATAAAGTTGTTCTTATGATAAAGATAAGAGTAATGCTGTTCACCTAATTGATAGCTCAATGTTTGGCCATCCCAGCAATACTGTGTCGTTACTAGCCGCCCATCACGATAAATACCCAATGGACGGACTTCAAAACTTTCTGCCGCATATTGCGCGACATCATGCTCTTTCCAAGAGCCATAGATGTCTACAGATGAAGGAGGCTTTAACCAAGAAGATAATGCTGTTTTTGATACAAACAGGCTAGTTAGTGCTAAACCACCAACTAATAGCAAGATCAAAATAATTGTTTGTGAATGTTTTGTCATCAGATGAGAAGTACTGACTTTAGATGATTGTACTTTATCCAATTCCCACCTCCACAAAAACCACTAATACAATTTAAAATAACAGATTGTTCGCAATGTTAAATTAAAATCACTGCCATAACATCTTTGTAAATACTATCACTTAAATACTGTACAAATTGACAAATTAATTTACTTTATCCATATAACTTTTTTGTACATGGATGTCAGATAGTGAAAAGACGTAGTACACCGCTGGTTAAAGGATTCAGGCAATCAGCTCCCTACCTAAATGCGCATGTTGGGAAAACCATGGTGATCATGGTGGGTGGAGAGGCATTTGCCGATCCCAACTTCGATAATATCGTCAATGATATCGCACTACTTAATAGCCTAGGCATTCAAATCGTTATTGTCTACGGCGCTCGCCCGCAAATTAGTACGTTACTGGCAGAGCAAGATTGTCATTCTCCTTATCATAAAGGGATCCGTATTACCGATGAACGAGCATTAGAAATTGCTAAGCAAGCTGCGGGACAACTTCAGTTAGATATCACCGCTCGCTTTTCAATGGGGCTCCATAATACCCCAATGGCTGGCGCGCAGATTAATATCATTAGTGGCAACTTTATTATCGCCCAACCTCTCGGTGTCGATGACGGCGTAGATTATTGTCATAGTGGAAAAATTCGTCGTATTGATACCGATGCGATTAAACGCCAGTTAGAGCAAGGTTCCATTGTACTACTCGGCCCAATTGCGAGTTCAGTAACCGGAGAATGCTTTAATCTCACCTCAGAAGAAGTCGCAACCCAAGTGGCTATCCGCTTAAAAGCCGACAAACTTATTGGTTTCTGCTCAGAGCAGGGAGTCATTGGCGACAACAATGAAATTATCTCTGAATTACTGCCAAACGAAGCTGAACATATCCATCAAAAACTTGTTGCACAGCGTGCGCAAGACTGTGGTACAGGACGTTTCCTACGTGGCGCTATTAGTGCTTGTCGAGCTGGCGTTCCTCGCAGCCACCTGATCAGCTACAAAGAAGATGGTGCATTAATTCAAGAGCTTTTTTCTCTTGATGGTATCGGTACCCAAATCGTAATGGCGAGTGCAGAAAAAGTACGACGCGCCAATATTAACGACATTGGTGGCATTCTGGATCTGATCCAGCCATTAGAACAAGAGGGAATTTTAGTTCGACGTTCCCGAGAACAACTAGAGCAAGAAATTACTCAATTTACGATTGTAGAGCGTGACAATTTAATTATCGGCTGTGCTGCCCTTTATCCCTTTCCCGAAGAGAAAATGGCTGAAATGGCTTGTGTCGC
Source organism: Photobacterium angustum (assembly GCF_002954615.1). Taxonomy (NCBI): domain Bacteria; kingdom Pseudomonadati; phylum Pseudomonadota; class Gammaproteobacteria; order Vibrionales; family Vibrionaceae; genus Photobacterium; species Photobacterium angustum. Next base: position 2,306,989 of record NZ_MSCJ01000001.1, read on the forward strand.
AATTCATTCTGACTTTAGGGATGATAATCGCGGTGTATTACTGCTCAATGAGTTATGCCAACAAGCACGCCAACAAAACCTCGAACACTTATTTGTATTAACCACTCGAAGCTTGCACTGGTTCCGAGAACAAGGCTTTTCTGAATGTGATGTAGATAGGCTGCCAATGGCCAAAAAAGCACTCTATAATTACCAAAGAAGATCAAAGATACTCATTACAAAAGTAAAATAATTGACAGAAAATTAACAAAAGGGTGACTTAAGAGCGTAAAATTGTCTGTGTAGAGTTATTTTACTAAAAACATGCTCAACTAAGATAACGATACAAATACATTAAAAAAATACAAATTACTTCAGGTTAAATCAACTTATGATGAGTTTAATATTTCTATTACTTTTGATTGCAATGGTCAGCGCTTTCATTGGTAAGAAAAACGTAGGATATGCATTTTTTGCCGCATCCGTAATTATTGGCTTATATTGGTTTCATCACCATGCCACTGATTCACTATCGATTTTATTATAGAGGGGGAATGATTAATGAATAATAAACATGTAACCCTTCTTAATAGTTTGGGTCTATTAGGTATTACCTTTGTATTATTAATGGGCTCAGTATTACAAGTTGCTTGGAATGAATTACCTTGTCCACTGTGTTTATTGCAGCGTCTTGGTTTTGTTATGGTAATGTTCGGCTTTATGCTTAATGTCGTTTATGGCACTCAGCAACGCCATTATGGTGTGATCTTAGTCGGTGCATTATTTGGCGCAGCGACAGCGCTTCGCCAAGTATCGCTACACGTTATCCCTGGCACACCGGGTTTTGGTAGCCCGATCCTTGGTATGCACTACTACACATGGGCATTTGTGATCTTTGCTATGGCTATCGCCGGTGTCGCACTACTTCTCCTACTTTGGAATAAAGAATGGACAAGCGAAAATTATCAAATGAACAAATTTGGTAAGTTTGTTTGTATTCTAGCGATTGTGGCCGTTCTAATTAATGTTATTTCTACATTCCTTGAATGTGGCCCTTACCAATGTCCAGATAACCCTGTTAGTTACTGGTTGTTAGACATGTTTAAGTAATACCTTAAATAACGAACAATAAAAAACGCCAGCACAAATGCTGGCGTTTTTATTGATAGATACAGGTTTACACTAACAATTCAGATAAACCACTTGCTCGCTCAGTTCTTACTTGCACACTACGACGAATAACGTCTGGTTGAGCATAAAGATACAATCTCGCTTTTGCACGAGTAATACCGGTATAAATCAATTCTCGAGTTAAGATCGGTGTAAAGTCATTCGGCAACACCATTACGGTATCAGCAAATTCAGATCCTTGTGATTTATGGATAGTCATCGCATACACCACTTCATGCTCTGGAATACGACTAGGCAAGAATCCACGGATCGTTCCATCAGGCATCTCAAAATAGACCTTCAAACGACGCACACCATCGACGGCATCCGTTTCTGGCTCTAACATAGTGATACCAATATCACCGTTATATAAACCAACGGCATGATCATTTCGGGTGATCATAATTGGGCGACCTTGATACCACGTATCGTCTCCCGGGTTAATTTTACCGCGGTGAGTTAACTCTTTTTCTATCCGGTAGTTTAACCCTACAACACCAAAATCACCTTCGCGCAATGCACATAACAAGCGCACATTCGCAAACGCATCTAGCACCAATTTAGGTTCACGTTGTGCAGCAATCGCATCTAAATAATCAAAGTAGAAGGTCGTCACCTGATTAATCATCGACTGATAACTGTCAGAAGATAAGGCGTAATGATGAATATCTTTAAAGCCTTGCTGCCAGACTTTTTCCACCAACGCAGGACGACCGCTGTTAATTGCTTTCGCTAACTGACCAATACCAGATTGAGCGTGGAAACGGTAACTCTTTTGTAGCATGCATAAACAATCGGCCACCAAACTTAAATCTAGTGAGGTGCTATGGAGGTCATAGCCCGTCAACTGGCTAAGCACTTGCCCTTGCGTTCCACTATAACCTTGATTAGCAAATGAGCAGATATCACCGAGTACAGCACCCGCTTCAACCGATGCCAACTGATCTCTATCTCCTAATAAAATCAGTTTCGCGCCAGCAGGCATCGCATCAAGCAATCGTGCCATCATAGGTAAATCAACCATTGAGGCTTCATCAACCACTAACACATCAAGGTGTAAGGGATTATCTTTATGATGGCGAAATTCAACGCGTCCCGGAATTGCCCCTAATAAACGGTGGATCGTACTCGATTGCGTCGGAATACGCTCTTTTACTGATGCCTCAACGGGCAATGATTTCACCGCAGAACTAATCGATTCTGTTAAACGTGCTGCCGCCTTACCTGTCGGTGCCACCAGCATAATATTAGGTACATGCTCATCACCGGCTTGCATCACTAATGCCGCAAGTAATTTAGCGACTGTGGTTGTTTTACCCGTACCAGGGCCGCCAGAGATCACTGCAAACTGACGTGTCAATGCCACTGCTGCTGCCACTTTCTGCCAATTTAAGCAGGCATCAAGTGGGATCACCCCATCTAATTGAGACAGATCTTTTTGCGATGTCGCATTCACTAAAATATGCTCGACTTTCGTCCAGTCAACTTGCTCCGGTTTCACCACATCAAGCATGTCACACACTAACCTCTGGCGTGCATCAGCTGTTGTCGCTGTAGATAAAGCTTCATACAAGTAACCGTAAGTAACAGGAAATAAATCATCTAATGCCTGATGCATAACGTTGAGAGCAGTCGTACTAAATCGTACATCCTCTGCTCCTGCATTGTTTGCCATCATGAGGATTTTATTAGCAACGGTTTGTTCAAATTGCCAATAACGACTTAGATACAAACGTCCATGCTCAATAACTAAAGGGCTCGCTTGCACCTTGCCGGTTTGCACACTTGATACCACCGCAAAATGGCTTAATAGCTCTCCCCATTGTGAAGGCTCTGGCACGCCTTCTAACAACTCAATCGCAACACGTGATGGCAAACTAAATAAACGCTGAGGCGAAAGTGTATCTAGCACTACGCAAACATGCCCCTTACCTAATTCATTACTGGCAAGGGCTGCCACAAGTGCGGCTAAATCAGCTTGATCTGCAGGGCTATGATGCGCGACAAATTTTGCGAACTGATAATCAAGCTGACGCAACACACCTTGTTTGGTTAACGCTTGAAGTCGTTTAAGCATGAGGTAATGCTCCATCAATTAATAAATCCAGTTCTTCTAACAATGCTTGCGATGGTTTCGCATGGAAAATCCCACTGTCACTACCAGCTTGAATGCCACGTAGGAACAAGTAATACACACCACCGAAATGAGTCTCATAGTCGTAGTTTGGAATACGGCTACGCAAGAAACGTTGCAGCGCTAAGGCATAGATTTGATACTGCAAGTCATAGCGGTGATCGCGCATCGCTTCAACCAACTGCTCACCACGATACACCTGTGGATCATCTCCGAGATAATTCGATTTCCAGTCTAATACGTAATATTTACCCTGATGTTCAAACACCAAGTCAATAAAACCTTTAAGCATACCGCTGACCGTACTAAAGCCAAGCTCACCAGCTTTAGCGGAAATAGAATCATGCTTAGCAATGACTTTATTAAGTAGCGGTGATTGCAACATTTCAATCGGGAGTAAAAACTCCATTTCCGTTAAACGTTGTTGTGGTGTTTTTTCTGCCAATCGCAATTGTTCACCATCTAATGGACAGTGCAAAACATCTTTAATTAATTGCTGCAATACAGGTAGCCACGCTAACTCGTAATGTTCAAGTTGCAATAGCTCCGTCAGTTTAGCGACAGTTTCTGGGCTATCGACAGGACGAGTAAACTCAATTTCTTCAAACACCGTATGTAAAAATGTCCCCGGACGCGCACCGCGAGGGAAAGTGTAAATAGAGTATTCAGGCTCTAACTCCACCTCCGTTTCACTGTTTTCTGGCGTTTCTTTCTGTACAGAATCGATATCAAATCCAGGAAGATCTAAACTACTATCATGATGTGCTTGATGACCTTGTTTCACCAAGTTGGAATAACTGGTCATCCACCAATTACGTTCAATTTGACGCTCAAATTCACGACGATTCAACGCATCAGTTTGCTCATTTTGTCCTGCCCACTTATCGACAGGTAATACTGGAGGTTCAGCAATAGTGATCGTCGGTTGCGCTTCAGATAACTTAGCCAGTGCTAATTCTAGTGCTGCAACACCGCACTCTTCTCCATTTTGAATTAAATACCCCATCGCTGATTTGTGTAATCCAGTAGGCTCTTTGCTACTGCGACCATTACGTACTGGTGCCATACCAACAAAACAGCCATAAACTGCACGAGTTAACGCTACATAAATTAAACGTAAATCTTCTGCGAGGCGTTCTTTATCAGCTTTAGAAATAGAATCAGCGTGCTTGGTAATATCTAAAATCGTCACGTTATCGTCTTCATCGTGATACTTCACTTCGCCTTTACTATCGACTTCACGATAGCTACAAACAAACGGCATAAAGACTAAATCGTATTCCAATCCTTTTGATTTGTGGATGGTAACAATCTGCACCAAATTACGTTCGGACTCTAAACGCAAAATTTGCTCATCAGAATTACCGTTTGGCTCAGCTACGTTTTCAGCCAACCAACGTAATAGCGCATAATCACTGTCTAAGGTTTGACTCGCTTCTTGCAGTAATTCACCAATATGAAGTAAGTCAGTTAAACGACGTTCACCACCTTCTTCCACTAATAAACGCTCAGCAATATTGTTTTTCGCCATCACGCTTCGTAGCATAGGCATCACACCACGCTTGAGCCATTGTTGACGGTATTGCTTAAAGCTATTTACTGCAATTTCCCACTCATTCTCATCATTATTAAGCGTATCGAGCTCTATTGCGGTTAAAGAAAACAACCCTGATGCCAACGCAGCACGCAATGCGCGATCGTCATCAGGTGTTAGTACCGCTTGTAATAATCGCTGTACATCAGCCGCTTCTGCAGTGGAAAAAACGCTATCACGATTAGATAAATACACACTGGCAATCCCTTGTTTTGCCAGTGCTTCACGCACCAACTTACCTTCTCGTCCTGTACGTACTAACACCGCAATATCACCCGCTTTCACTGGGTGCTGAGTTTCTTTATCTAAAAAGTAGCCTTGTCCTTGTTGTGACTGCTCTAAAATATGCTGAATTTGTGCTGCTGTCGCCGTTGCCATCGTCGACTCATAATCGCCCTTGGTAATAGGCTTGCCATCGAGGCTATCTTGCAGCCAGAACGTGAGCGCATGTTGTTGTTCGCCGTTTAGCCACCAGCTACGATCTGGTGCTTTCGGACTATGACTAACAGGATCAAAGGTAATATCTTGATCATAAATAAACGGGCTATTAGGGGTATCAAACACGCTATTTACCGACGCAATCATATCTGCCGTTGAACGCCAGTTGGTACCTAATGTGTAATGATCTTGAACCTGACGACGGGCTTGAATATAAGTAAAAATATCTGCCCCACGAAACGCATAAATCGCCTGCTTAGGATCACCGATCATAAATAACCCACACTCAGGGTGATCGTTATACACCGAACTGAAGATACCGTATTGCAGGGGATCGGTATCTTGGAATTCATCGATCATCGCAACTGGATATTGGCTGCGGATCTTACTTGCTAGGAGATCATCTTGATCGTTGTCGATCGCAGCACCTAACTGCGTTAAGAGATCATCAAACGATAACCACCCTTTATGGGCTTTTGCCTGCGCCAGTAAAATACGACAATGTTCAATCGCGTGCGCTAATAAGGGATCGCGTAATGTAACTGGGTTATCAAGTAAATCTGCAACCGCAACAAATACCGCATGCTGTGGTGCTTCACCTTTCGGGGTTTTAGTGATCAATTCCTGTTGGTGAAACTTCTCTAATTTATCCGGTAAATCATAATTCTCAGTCGGTTGATTTGCCCATTCATTCACTTGAGCGAGCCACGTTGGTAGGCTCTTTTTGGTATAGCTACGTTTATTCACGTCAGAGTTTGCAATTAACGCTTCTAAATCAGCGAAGTGCTGTTTCCATAATGCTTTAAATTCATTAATGCGTTCAATATTTTGCTGATGTAACTGCTCTAAACTTGCCGTCATAGCCGCTACAGAAAGTTTAACGGGGGCACCTGTTAAGCTATTGCCAATATCTTTTAATAGCGCATGCGGCGATGACCATAAATCACGGATCTGGCAAGCAAGCGCTCGTGGTAACTGATAGAAATGACTACGCCAGTAATCCGCTACCACCAAGTTCTTCAATTGGCTTTCATCGGTGACAAATTCATTGTTGAAACGACAGCCTGATTCAAACGCGTTTTGAGTCAACATTCGCTGACAAAAACCATGGATGGTATAAATAGCCGCTTCATCCATTTGACGTTCAGCTTGCAGTAAAATATTGGCTGCCGCTTTATGATCGGGATACTCTTGCAGTAACGGGGCTATAACGGGATCGCCACTCACACCACGACTAAACGCTAAACGCGCATCATGAATACGGCCACGAATACGATCGCGAAGCTCTGCCGTTGCCGCTTCTGTAAAAGTCACCACCAGAATTTGATCAACGGTTAATTCAACGGCATGACGCGTTTCTGTATTACCATGACCGAGTAATAGACGCAGGTATAAACTGGCAATAGTAAATGTTTTGCCCGTACCGGCAGAGGCTTCAATTAAACGTGTACCATGCAATGGAAAGGCCATTGGCTGCAAAATATTGGTTTGCGTTTGTACCGTCATGATTTTACTTGTCCCATATCGTAAAACTCGATCACTCCAATGATCCCTTGAAGCTCAAGGTGATCTTGCTCACATCACTACTGTGATCAAACACTTATAAGCGAATATTGAGCGATCAAATCTTGTTATATTCTAATATTGTGAGAACTTACTCACGGTTTGTATTACAGCGGTTGGTTAGTATCAGCGCCAGAAACTTGGTCACCTCTGGACCGGTGGCCGTACAGCAAGCACCCTACAACTAATAATGATTTGCTGGCGGCCACACTACTCCCTTATTCCGGCTTTACTTCTTCACTATTTAATACCGCAGCCTGTAGTACTTTCAGTGCTAACACATAGCTATTCTGTGCAAGTTCATCATTCCAATGTGTCCATACTCGATTGATGTATTCATCCGCGCCTTCACCTGCAAAGAAGTAACCATCGTTAAAACAATCTGCCATTTTGCTGTAGGCTTTCTCGATGGTTTGTTCATCGTCTTTCCAGTTACCTTGCTTATCAACACACGCTTGAATACCTGCATGTGCTGTTTTCGGAAAATACGCTAAAGGTTGATTCAAGCCTTGGTAATACAACTCGATAAGCTCTCGTAAATAACCTTGTGCTTTACTCGCTTCGATCGCATCAATGACAAGGTGTTTATCGGTGCCAATAATATGTGTTTTCTGATTCAATTCTGGCTGGCTAATCGCTAAACATAAGTGATCACACCAAGCCGCGAGTAAATCTACCGAGCGCACTTTACCACTACGAAAACGCATTAAACCTGATTGATAGCGCTGTTTCAGCCAACCTTGAAGTAATACGGCATGACCATTTATCGTTAGTGTTATTGCTACTTCCTGATCATCTAATGGTGCATGAATTAATGGCTCAATCTGGCTCACTAACTCACGTACAGCTAGACGACTGGCATCTAAATCAATATCACCAAATGCAGCAACAGGTAACTTGCCCGCTGCTTTTTGCTCTTGGGCGAAATGATTGAAAATCTGATCCGGATCTTTATTGGTCATTTGAGCATCAAGCAATAATGCTAATAGCTCATCTTTAACGTGATAGCTTTCAAGATGATTCAGCACAAACGGTTCATCATCTTCCAATAATCCCATTGGCGGCTCAAAGTAGACTTTCAAACGACGGTTAAAGAAATAGCGTACCGGTAAACGCCAGAAACGTTGCAACTCAGCAAGCTCTAATACTTGTTGTTGATCATCGGCAATCGGCTCTGGAGGGAGTTCACCTAATTGGAAAGGTTGGCTCGCTTGCCCTTCACGAGCAGCAGCAGGTAGCCATTCAATGGCATAACTGCCACTCTCTCCAGTAAATGCGCTCGGACTAAATGGCACTAAGGGATGGTGCTCAATCAGTTTTTGTTTAATGTTTTCTGCTGATTGATCGACAGGAAGAGATTCATCTCCCTCTAAGCAATAACCTTGCTGACAATATTCCACCAGCTCACTGACAAGCACAGAAGCAATTTTTTCTGCGTTGTCTTGAATTGAGCGACCCACGTAGCTGATATATAAGGTTTCTTGCGCTGATAATAATGCTTCAAGGAAAAGATAACGGTCATCATCACGACGAGAACGATCGCCCGCTTTAGTGCGACCATTCATTAAATCAAACCCTTCAGGGGCAATATTTCGAGGGTAAGCACCATCATTCATGCCAAGCAAGCACACCACATCAAAGGGGATCGAACGCATTGGCATTAAGGTACAAAAATTCACTTGTCCAGCAAGGAAGCGTTGGCTTACTCGCTCACCCGATAACTTATCGCGTAAATATTGAGTTAGCACTGCTGGTGTGATCTCACCTTGATAACCCGCATCATCGAGTTGTTCGTGCAAGCGGTGTAAGTTATCGCGAATAGATTTAAGAACCAGTTCACCTTCCAGTTCCACGGCGAAAAAATCATCCAGCATTTGGTTCAGTGTATCCGCCCACTCTGTCACCAAATGTGGCTGTGCTAACACTTCACGATAACTAATTAAGCAATCAATAAAGCCAGCTAACTGCCCAGCTAACTCCGCATCAATACCCTGTACTTGATCATAAGCAGAAATGCCTTCAAACAAACCAGTATTATGGGGCATGGCATAACCTAACAGCATGCGCTGAATACCAAACAGCCAAGTGTTTTGCATCTGCTCAGGAAGATTAAATTGGCTAGATGTATGCTGATCTAAGCCCCAGCGAACTCCCGCTTCTTCGATCCACTGTTTTACTTTCTCAAAGCTTTGGCTATCAAAACCAAACTTATTCATCACCGCTGGCACTTCTAATAGCTCTAACAGTTCTGAAGCATGACAGCGACTATCAGGCAAAGTTAACAGACGTAAAAACGCCAACAAGATCGGGTTTTCTTGCTCTGCGGTTCGGTCAGAAATCGAAAATGGGATATAGCGGTTACCCGGTGCATTACCAAATACCGCTTGGATCGCGGGACTGTAGGCATTGATGTCTGCCACCATCACGATCACATCGCGTGGTTTCAGATTAGGGTTTGCCTCAAACATCGCTAACAGCTTGTCGTGAAGCACTTCAACCTCACGCATTGGGCTATGACAAGCATGAATAGAGAGCGATTGATCATCAGAGATAATCGGAAACTTATGCTCACTGGAATCTAATTGGGTATCATCTTGACGATCAACCAAGTTTAAGATGTCAGCTTGAATGGCATGTAATAAAGTATCTGATTCAATATCAACGAAACCGGCATCCACTTCGTTAACTTGCATCTCTGATAACAAATACATGTTATCGCGACCAAGCTTACCCATAGAGGCTAATAAGCTATTACCCACCATGCCATTTTGCATTTCATCATCATAGTGGCTTTCATCGTTGTCTTTTAGTACTTCAATCGTGGCATCAATATCTTGTTGCTCTGCGATATTATGAAGTTTGACCCGCTTACTGGCAGCAAGTCGCGCAAGGTGTTTACGATCACGAATATCTCCCCAGTAATAACGACAAGGGTTAGTAAACATTAAATGCACATCAATATGCTCACCAATAGCAGCAAGTGCATCTAGATAACGTGGGGGTAATGATGAGATACCAAAAACAAATAAACGCTGCGGTAAACCTGCTGCAATTAATGCTTCTTTACCTTGTGAAGCGCTGTAGTTTTGTAGTGTTTCAATAAAATGTTCATACAAGTTGGCACGATGATAAGGCGATTGTCCAAGTGCCAAGGTTTGATCGTACAGTGCTTGCCATAAAATAGGCTGCCAAGGATGCTCATCTTCTAATTCAGCGACCGTTTCCCCCGCTTCCCACTGTTGGATCCACTCAGGGCGATACACTAAATATTGGTCAAAAATATCGGCAATTTTTTCCGCTAATTGATAGCACTTTAAATTGTCGTCATCACCGTCTAAATACCGCTGTAGTGCTTCAAACTCCGGTTGCTCAAACTGTGCTGGTAGCACTTGCATTAACTTCCACGTCATCGCTTCTTTGTTAAATGCACTGCGCTCTGGTACATCAGCGAGGACCTGCGTAAACATCTTCCAAATAAAGGTCGCAGGCAGTGGAAAATCTATATTAGCAGCCACACCCAATGACTTTGCTAGTTCCATTTTTAACCATTGCGACATCCCTGGGCTTTGTACCAGAATCTGTTCTTTTTCAAATGGATTGGCTAATGGCTGTAGCTTAATAAGCTCCACCAGCAAAGATTTAAGCAAGTCGAGTTGATTTGAATGGTAGACGGTAAACACTAAGGTATCTCACAGCAGGTGATGAATAACTAAATTGTCTACCATGAATTGAACACTGTAAATACATACAGGCAGAAATATTAACAATATCGTCTTAGGCCTAAAACAAAAAAGCCCGATCTTTAGATCGGGCAACACACAAAACATCAGTGATCGTACAGGCAAATAACCTTAACTCATCTGCCTGTATTACCATCGCTATCAAACATTTTGTGGACAGTGTTCACTGTTATTCTTAAAAAGTCCGAATGGACGATAAAATGCTAAATAACGAATTGCTACATAGCCAATAATAATACTTCCGACATAAAGCTCAAGAGTTGCTAAACCGTGTACTTGCGCGACATAGTGAGCATCAAAGCCGTAGTTTTTCATCCATGCCGCTGTTTTAAATAGTGCTGTTGCACCAATAGCCATTGGGAACGTAAAAGCTGCGTAACCAGGGCTGAAATCTAAGCGTAATAAACGGAAGAAAGCTAAGTAAATTACCGCTGTCATCAATACTGCAATCCCTGCTAGTAATGCAACCACTACTGGTGATGGGTTCGCAGTTACTGTTAAGTAACCCGCTAATGATAGACTTGCTGGTGCAGCCATAATTGCAATGGTTGGTTTTGCAGCATCTGGCACTTCATCACGGAACATAAAACGGTAAATCATCATTGGTAGCATAACTGCGTATGACAACATACCAAAGATTAACAATACGTTTGCTAATGGATGTAGCTCTGCAATACCAGGGAACGACACATCAGCAACAATAATACCGATTGGTGGAACAAACCAACTAGGTACCATGTGGTGAAGATGGAAGTCACATGCACGATGGTATAAGAACAATGCTAAGAAAATAACATGTAGCACGACTGCAAATAACCAAAGGTAAGCACCTGCTTGCGCTGATACATATAAACCAATCGCTTTTGATACCACCATTAATGCCATCGCAAACGTTGGCACAACACTACCAACAACATGGTGAGATAAATCACCCCATAATAATTTTGGATGCCATATAAATTTTGCAACTAAAACGAGTAGCATCAATGCCGCAATAACTGCACCAGTTATTTGTGCATAACCATGAAGTGTCGCACCATTCTCCCAGCTCCATAAAATACTACCAATACCCAGTGCTAAACCTGCCATTGGTGTTGGTGCACCAGCTACTTTTCTTTTCGTCGTCTTAATCATGTTCTCTCTCCGCCTTTACCTAATAGCTCTTAGCGAATTGTCTGTTTCTTTTGATGTAACTAAGTATATCCAGCTTGATTGTTTTATAATATCTGAATATATTTAACTATATGTTAAGTTAAACTTAACTAAAATTTTAGAGGCGAGATTTTACCTTCATTAATGATAAATAACGACCTTGCACAATGAGTTTTCAACAAAGGATAGTTATGAATATAGCGCTAAAACAATTGAAAGTTTTCGTAACCGTAGCCCAAGAACGTACCATTACCGCAGCCGCTGAGAAGTTATTCTTATCTAAGCCTGCAGTGAGTATGGCGTTGTCTGAGCTAGAAAAGCAGCTTGATCATAAACTGTTTGATCGCAACAATAATCGCCTACTGATCAACGAACAAGGTAAGAAACTACTACCTTTGGCTGACGAACTATTAGCGCGTTCTAACACCATCGAAAAACTGTTTGATCAAGATGATATTATTGCTGGCGAGTTAAAAGTCGGTTCAAGTGATACTGTAGGCAATCAGCTAACACCTTTTTTAATTCGAGATTTCCGCTCAGCAACCCAACATCGTCACCAAAAACTGTTTATTTCTAACACCGCACAAGTATGTCAAAAACTCAGTGAATTTGAATTAGATGTGGGCTTTGTGGAAGGTAAGGTCCAACACTCAGATCTTATTGTGCAGCCATGGCTCGAAGATAATATGGTGGTGGCTTGCCATCCTGATCACCCATTGACCAAAATTGAAGAATTACGTTTATCGGATCTGGAAGATTCCGAATGGGTTCTGCGTGAATCAGGCTCAGGCACACGCGAGTTTTTCTTAAATCGTTTAGCACCACGCTTAGAGCACTGGACGCCAGCTTTTGAACTAAACACCACAGAAGCGATCATCAATAGTGTTGCAGCAGGACTTGGCATTACCTGTATTTCACAACGTGCAGCGTTACATGCAGTAGAAGAAGAACGGATAGTCTTATTACCCATGCCATTAGATATGCGCCGACAATACTGGCTGATTTTCCATAAAGAAAAGTACCAAAGCCCATTGCTAGAATCCTTTATTCAATTTAGTCAGCAATGGACATTTGATTAATCGCCATACACGCCTTAAACAAGCTTGCTAAACACGATTATCACCCACGCTGTAAGCAATGATTTGGCTGATCTCAGTTAATGAGCGGCCAGATTCTTGTTGCCAATCATTAAATGCATGTTGCGCATTTCGCCATGATTTTAATGTGTCTCGCCCACCATCCACTATCCCCGTATGGCGTAAATAACTTTCCACATCTTTGGTAAACAAGAAACTGTCTTTGCCCATCGCACGTAAACTATAAGCACCTGTTTTGCCACCTAGACGTTTGCCATGTTTCTTTAAATAAAGCCACAAGCCTACAATATCTTGCTCTGGCCATTCGGCAACCATATTAGCAAATGAACCATGCTCGACTGCTGCACGATGGATCATATTGGCGTTTTCAGGGATCGTCATTACCTTCTTTAAATCACGAATAATTTCGGGGTTTTGCGCTTTACGCTCCCACATTTCCTCAGGCATTAAGCCCATTTTTTCGATATTAAAACCAAAAAACACGTCTTCAAAACCTGCCCATTTATTTCGTACAACCTGCCAGCGAATACCACACTGAAAGATTTTTTGGGTTAAACACGCAAGCCACCGATCATCTGTGATCGCTTTTAATTCATTGCAACTAAGTGGCAGTGATAATCGCTGTTCTAATGCGATATCGCCCCCTTTTCTTTCTGCTGCTCTGATGTAAATTTGGTCAAATTTTTCTCTGGTCATCACATTAACACGCTTAGCACTGGACGAAGCTAGTATGCTACTGTATAAACAGCCAGTAAATCAATTTCGGGAGAGGATGACCATGGCTGTTATCGTCAAATATGTAGTTGAGCGCAACGGAGAAGAAAAGATGACTTTCACCTCTAAATCCGAAGCCGACGCATACGACAAAATGCTAGATATGGCTGACGAGATGTTTACTTTACTTAGCGAAAGTGAACTTTTCGAAGATGAAGCCAAGCAAGAAGAACTATCTATGTTCTTAGCGCAAAAGCGTGAAGAAGTATTAATTGCGTTAGGCGCGAAAAAAGCAAAACCAGCAGCAAAAAAGAAGGTAACAAAACCTGAAGTTGTTGCTGATACCCCAGAGCAAGAAGACGCAGCATAATTTTTTAAATTATCCCGTTCGCTGTTGAAAGCCTCCTCACTGGAGGTTTTTTTATAACTCAGCAATAAAAACTCAATTCTACAGCAAATATCAGCCAGTAATTTGTCCCATCTTTAAGGGCTATTCCCTCCCTTTAAGGCAACATATTCGTTAAAAAAACATCATTTTGCTCTGATTTTTCTTTCGGCTCTTCTATATCTTACCAAGTGTCTTTATTATGGTTTTATTAATCGGGAGTTATCTGCTCGTTGCAAATGATCTCTCGGGCTTATCTTGATGTTCCACCTCAATGTAAGGTGTATTTAACATCACATTTTTTGTAATGGAGAACAGGTAACCATGTCTAGCTTTTCACTCGCCCTAGGTACAGCCACTAAAAACCGTGATGGAAAAATCATTGAAGCGTTTTTCCCAACCCCAACGCTTCATCCAGCAGAACAATTAGTAAAAGATATTGCGACGATTGTTGGCTACCGTGGCGGCAACCAAGCGATTGAAGTAACACCAGAACAATGTGCAGCTATCGCTTCTGCATTTGAAGATGCTGACGATGAAGTAAGTGCACAGTTTGCAGCAAAAGCAACACTGTCCTCTCAGCCACTCGTTATGGTGATGCTAAAAACAGATCTCGCTCCATCGTCTGTTGCTGAAGGTTTCTTAAAGCTACAACTAATTTCTCACCGTTTAGTTAAGCCTCATGGCGTAGTGCTTGACGGTATTTTCGGCTTACTACACAACATCGCTTGGACAAACAAAGGTCCAATTGATCTTCCAGAGCTTGCAGATCGTCAAATTGAAGCCCGTTTAAACGGTGAAACAATCACTGTCGATTGCGTCGATAAGTTCCCTAAAATGGTGGACTACGTGGTACCAACAGGCGTACGTATTGCTGATACATCTCGTGTACGTCTTGGCGCACACGTGGGTGAAGGTACGACAGTTATGCACGAAGGTTTCATCAACTTCAACGCAGGTACAACAGGTGTAAGTATGGTTGAAGGCCGTATATCTGCTGGGGTTGTTGTGGGTGATGGCTCTGATATCGGTGGTGGTGCATCCATCATGGGTACTCTTTCTGGCGGTGGTAAAGTAGTCGTTTCTATCGGTGAAAACAGCCTACTAGGTGCCAACGCTGGTCTTGGTTTCCCTATGGGTGATCGTTGTACTATTGAATCAGGCCTATATGTAACTGCAGGCTCTAAAGTACAAATGCTTGATGCTAGCGGTAAACCTGTAGAAGTCGTTAAAGCGCGCGATCTTGCTGGCAAACCTGATCTACTGTTCCGTCGTAACTCTATGACAGGCCAGATCGAATGTTTAACCAACAAAACTGCGATTGAGCTAAACAGCGAATTACACAGCAATAACTAATTTTATTGTCGATAGATTATCGATAACAAAAAGCGGCTCACTATTTTAGTGAGCCGCTTTGTTATAAAAGGTTAATACTTATTTTTCTGGTTTAGTGTTATCTACTTTCTTTTTAATAATATAAATAAACGGATTATTAAAAGAAAACTTACTACCTTGAGTCGTTAGTCGACGATCTTTCATCGCCGCTAGTACTTCTTTCTGCGCTTTAATTAAGGCAAAGAATCTCAGCATGATAAAGCCTATAAGTACTGGTAAAAAGATTGAACCAGCCTCATTAGATTTCAAAATAAAGCTAATAGCTAACCAGCCTGCAATCATTGCTAATAACAAATAAAAAGGGGCTGTCTTCAATTCTATGCGTATTTCCGAGTCCGTTTCACTGCGTTGAAAAAAGAATTTCACTATATTATCCATCCATTAAGTCCTTAAACTTAGAATCTCATAGACCGTTTAATGCTATCAAGTAAATTTATTTACTTCATTTCTAATAACCGCTCATTTAATTCAGATAAGTATAAAAAACCTCCACATCTACTCTTTTTATTCATTAAAACAACATTAATATTTGCAACTTAAAGTATGTTTTTTAGGAATATTAAATGCAAATACTTGATGCTACTTTTCTCACCATTAGGTAACACCTGTCTCCATATAACGTTTCTTAAAATGTTATACGCCTACAAGGACACCTAACCCACGTATGTTAAATATGGAAATATAAGTAGGTTATTATGGCTAGTACAGACAAAATAAATAAAGGGAGGATCGGCGTATTCGCCTTGGCAATGTTAAACATTGTTGCCGTGGTGAGTTTGCGTGGTCTTCCTGCTGAAGCAGAATATGGTTTAAGTTCAATCTTTTATTATATTTTTGCTGCTATTGTTTTTCTTATTCCTGTATCACTGGTTGCAGCAGAGCTCGCAACAGGTTGGTCGGAAAAAGGCGGTATCTTCCGCTGGGTAGGTGAAGCATTTGGTCCAAAACTTGCGCTTGTTGCTATTTTTATGTTGTGGATTGAGGTGACCGTTTGGTTCCCAACAGCACTAACATTCGGTTCAGTTTCCCTTGCCTTTATGGGACCTAACCATACTTTTGACCAAGCACTATCAGAAAACAAATTCTTCGTACTTGCCATTGTTCTCGCTATTTATTGGGTAGCCACTTTCATTGCTCTACGTGGTACTGAGGCTTTCTCTAAAGTCGCTAAGTGGGGCGGTTTAATTGGTACTGTTATTCCTGGTATCGTATTAATTGTATTAGGCTTTTCTTATTTCTTCGCCGGTAATACACCACAAATTCAATTAGGCTGGGATAAACTCATTCCAGACTTCTCTAACTTTAATAATGTTGTTCTTGCTGCCAGCATCTTCTTGTTCTACGCCGGTATGGAAATGAACGCTATTCACGTTAAAGAAGTTGATGATGCGCCACGTAACTACCCTATCGCTATCGGTATCGCTGCACTTGGTACGGTATGTGTATTCGTACTCGGTACATTAGCTATTGCGTTTGTTATCCCTCAAAAAGACATTAGCTTAACTCAAAGCTTACTGGTTACTTACGATGACATGTTTGCTTGGGCTGGTATTAGCTGGGCTGCGCCTGTCATGGCTGCATGTTTAGCTCTTGGCGTACTAGCGGGTGTTGTTGGTTGGGTTGCAGGTCCTTCTTCAGCACTACTTGTTGTGGCAAAAGGCGGTTATTTGCCTCGTTTTTGGCAATACACAAACAAACACGGCATGGCATCACATATCATGTTGATGCAAGGTCTACTTGTTACCGCTCTCTCAGTCGTATTTGTGGTACTTCCATCTGTACAAGCGGCTTATCAGATCTTAAGTCAGCTTACAGTGATCTTATATCTTGTGATGTACCTATTGATGTTTGCTGCTGCCATTCACTTACGTTATAGCCAACCAAACCGCCCACGTGCATTCAAAATCCCTGGTGGTAATGGTGGCATGTGGTTTGTTGGTGGCGTAGGTTTTGTTGGCTCTTTAACTGCCTTCATCTTCTCATTCATTCCACCCGGCCAGATCTCTGTCGGTAGCCCTCAAGAATACGTAGGTATCTTAGTTGTGCTAACCATCATCTTTGTATCTGTTCCGCTATTTATCTACAAAGCCCGCAAACCTCACTGGAAAGATCCAGCGGTTACAGACTTTGCGCCATTCACTTGGGAAATTGAAAACGTTCATCCAGGTGTAATTAACCCATCAGACAAAGTTACTCACACATTGAATCAGTAAGGAAATGAATATGTCGTGTTGTAAAAAAGATGTCGCTGCCATTATGCAACAAGCGTTTGATTTGCATAAAGGCAACAAAGATGGCGCTAATGCTTCTTACATCCCGTTCCTAGCATCGGTTCCATCAGATTTATGTGGATTGGCTTTCGTCTCTGTCACAGGCGAAGTCATTAAAATCCAAGATGCTGACTACAAATATGCCATTGAATCTATCTCAAAGATCATGACATTAGGGTTAGCACTAGAACAATCAGGTGCAGATGCGATTCACAGTAAAGTCGGTGCTGAACCAACAGGCTTACCGTTTAATTCCGTGATGGCGCTTGAACTCCATAACGGTAAACCACTAACACCGCTTGTAAATGCAGGTGCAATGGCAACGGTAAGCCTAATTGAAGCTGATGATAAAGAACAACGCTGGCAGAAAATTCTCGCGTTTCAATCAGCGCTAGCTGGGGCAAACATTGAGCTTTCAGAGGATGTGAATCAGTCTGAGCAAACAACCAACGCCCATAACCGCGCAATTGCTTTGTTACTAGAATCATCAAACCGTATCTACTCTGATCCACTTGAAGCGTGTGATGTTTATACCCGTCAGTGTTCGACGTTATTCAACACTGTTGAATTGGCCACAGTAGGTGCTACTTATGCTAATGGCGGTAAAAACCCAATTTCAGGACAACAACTTGTTAGCCCTGACAATGCCTCTCATATCTTAGCTGAAATGATGATGGAAGGGCTTTACGACACATCGGGCGACTGGGCTTATGATGTGGGTTTACCAGGAAAAAGTGGTGTTGGTGGTGGTTTAGTTACCATTATTCCAAACGTAGGTGCACTCGCTGCATTCTCACCTCGTATCGACCAATTTGGTAATAGCGTACGCGGACAATTAATGATCAAACATGTCGCTCAAACTATGGGCTGGAACTTGTTTAACAGTAAGCAACACTAAGGTAGGAAGAAAATTATGGCTCTTCATGAAGTAACACGTAAAACTGGTAACGATCCAATCTATGGTTCAGATACTATTCATAACGTTGCGGCAACTACCAAGCTACCACAGCAAGAACAAGCACCTAACGTGATCTATCAAATGATCCGTGACGAACTTTACCTTGATGGTAATGCACGTCAAAACCTTGCCACCTTCTGCCAAACATGGGAAGAAGATGAAGTGCATAAATTAATGGATCTATCCATTGATAAGAACATGATTGATAAAGATGAATACCCTCAGTCTGCTGAAATAGAAGGTCGCTGTGTTCATATTTTAGCGGATTTATGGAATTCACCAGAATCAGTAACTACCGTTGGTACTTCAACTACAGGCTCCAGTGAAGCATGTATGTTAGGTGGTTTAGCTGCCCTATGGCGCTGGCGTGAAAAGCGTCGTGCTCTTGGTCAACCAACCGATAAACCAAACATGGTTTGTGGTCCAGTCCAAGTTTGTTGGGAAAAATTTGCCCGCTACTGGGACATTGAAATGCGTGAAACAAAAATGGCTGATGGTCATTACTGTATGACGCCAGAAGACATGTTAGAGCTTGTCGATGCAAACACTATCATGGTAGTACCGACTTTCGGTCAAACTTTCACTGGTTTATACGAAACAGTAAAACCGTTATCTGATGCACTAGATACTTACGAACATGATACTGGTAACTCTATCGATATCCACGTTGACGGTGCAAGCGGCGCAATGCTAGCACCATTTTGTGCACCAGAAATTGATCCTTGGGACTTCCGTTTAGAGCGTGTTAAATCAATCAGTACTTCAGGCCATAAATTCGGTCTAGCGCCTTTAGGATGCGGCTGGGTTGTATGGCGTAGTAAAGAAGATTTACCTGAAGGCTTAGTATTCCATGTTAACTACTTAGGCGGTGACATGCCGACTTTCGCCTTGAATTTCTCTCGCCCAGCAGGACAAATCATTGCGCAATACTACAACTTCCTACGTTTAGGTTATGAAGGCTACAAACGTATTCATGATGCAAGTTACGATGTATGCGAATACCTCGTCAAAGAGTTAAACAAATTTAATCTGTTTGAATTCTTATTTGACGGTAACCGTGAAAAAGGTATTCCAGCAATTTCATGGCGCTTAAAAAATGGTGCTGGTGTTTCATTTAGCCTATATGACTTAGCAGATCGTCTACGTACTCGTGGCTGGTTAGTACCTGCTTATAGCTTACCTGCAAACGCACAAGATCTTGTGGTACAACGTATCTTAGTTAAACAAGGTCTAACGATTGATTTAGCTAATCTATTAATTGCTGACTTTAAACGTTCAATTGATTTTCTAAATACACATGCACAAGCTAAATGCACTGCTGAAGATGTAAAAACATTTGATCACAGTGGTCGATAATCGAACACGATAAATACATCAAGGCCGGTTTATACCGGCCTTTTATTTTTGAAAACACTAAGCTCATTATTACCCCATTTCAATACCTTACCCTCATGCTACGATTCCAACCGACTTTCATTGCTTGGTAATCGTATAGGTCTATCATGTTCATTCATTCCATTGAAATTATTTGTATTATTGCCTTCGCATTAAGTGCCGTGATCAGTGAATCCAATAAAGGTAAAGACATCGTTAGCATCATGGTGATTGGGTGGGTAACAGCGCTCGGAGGCGGAACCGTTAGGGATATTATACTATCCACAAATCAGGTATTTTGGATAAGAGATCCATCCTATTTTTGGACGGCATTACTTAGCTCTTTCATTGGTTTTTTTCTTGCACCACATTTACGACAAGAAAAAGTCGAACGTCTCATTGTGACTCTGGATGCGATTGGTATTTCAATGTTCTCCGTGCTGGTTACTAAATCCCTTACCGCACAACACTACGCGCCATACGTTGCGATCACCATGGGAATGATAACAGCCGTCTTTGGTGGCGTATTGCGTGATATTCTCACCAACCGCCCTACCATGTTTAACAATACGGAATTTTATGCCAGCCCAGTTATTATTGGCTGTTACTTATATATTCTCCAAACTGAGCACCACATTAACCCAGATATTGCGACCTTAAGCAGTATTATCTTTATTATTGTTTTACGAATGTACATTGTAATAAAGAAAAAAACATTTCCCGATTTTTTATTACTTAAATAATTCATTTTCTAGTGATGCACTTGCCGTACATCGCTTGCCCAGCAAGGCAAATAGCAGTCCAATGACGGATGTAATAAATATAATAGCTGTCAGTGAGTAAAAATTATCAAGATTAAGCTGCCATGCGATAAAAATAAAAATAGCTGAGAATAACATTTGTCCACCGCCAGAAAGCGCACTTACTGTCCCTAATTGATTACTGTAAGGTACCAATAGTAAGGATTGAGAACAGGGGTAAATCAGCGCTTGAGCAATAGCAACACCAATAAAGCCGATTGTTAACGTCAATAGTGACATTGGTTGTGATAAAAAGAGCATCACCACACTCAATTGAATAACAGGAGCAATAAATACAATATGGTGCGTACCGTAAGACTTCCTCAATATAAAGCATAATGTACTTGCAAATAAAAACGCTACCGCAGGAATAATTGACCAATAGGCATAGTTTGCTGAAGAGATATGTAATTGTGATTCTAAAATAAATGGAGCTAATGAACCGGAAAATATGACAAGCGCCCAATTAACCCAACCGATCATGGCATAAGAAAGAAAGTATCGATCTTTTAACAAAGTTCCATAGTATTGAAATATAGGAATAAATGAGATCGAGACACGAGGCGTAGTTAATGTTTCAGGCAAATAGAAAAATAAAATTAAAAAACCTAAAACGGTATAGATAAACAAGCAAATAAAAACCGCAAACCAACCAAAATGATGATTCACTAATCCTCCCATAATAGGCGAGAATATTGGCGTAAATGCTGAAATAATCGATAGTCCTGTCATCGCTGATAAAAAAAATTTATTTTTATAGCTATCATGTAGCATTGAACGTGCAATAACTGATTCACACCCGCCACCAATTCCTTGAATAAAACGTCCTATAATCAAAATATAAAAGTAATGGTGAAAAGTTAAGATAATTCCTAATCCAAGGATAGAGATAAATAACCCGATTAATAATACATGCCGACGTCCATAAACATAAGAAAGTGGCCCATAAAGTAACTGTGAAGGTCCATACCCCATTAGGTAACTAACAATAAGTCCTTCGGCTAAACGTTGATTAATATTAAAATCTAGGTGGATCCAAGGTAATAAAGGAAAGACTAAACCTAAACTAAGCTGCCCAATACTTACAATTAATATTGCGAGAAATAAAACATTCCAATTTTCTTTAACAACACCTTTAACTTGATCGGATAAAGAGATTTCTGTTGAATCATTCATTTCAACAAGCCCACTCAGTGATGATAATAATTAACCGAGTTATTTTATTCCTCAATTTAAAGTGATTTATATTTAGTTAATCAATTTAAGTTTCTTATTTTCACCCTTTATAAAAAAATAAAACCAGTCTTTCCCCCACCCGTCTTTCATCTATACAGTGAATCAACAGCATTAGATACATTCAATATTTTACTATCAGCTTACATTTAAATTACAACGCTCTGTCATTAAACAGGAACTAATCAGGAGAATAGACTTCAGAAAATTAAGGAGAGATATGATGAAAAAAAATATGATTATGGGTCTAAGTGCACTGGTTGCTATTTCAAGCTTATCGTTAACAGGGTGTAATGAAAAATCTCACGCTAGCGAACCAACAGAAGCAAAAGTTTTATCAGTAAAAGCCGTCACTAAAACAGTAACCACACCACACCAAGTCTGTGAGCAAGTTGCTGTGACTCATAAGGTCGCTCCTAAAGACGAAAATAAAGTATTAGGTACCATTGCTGGTGCTGTTGCTGGCGGTGTACTTGGACACCAAGTTGGTGGTGGTAATGGTAAGAAAGTCGCAACAGTAGCTGGTGCTGTAGCCGGTGGTGTTGCTGGTAATGCCGTTCAAGGTAAGATGCAAGCAAACAATACAACGACTACGATGGAAAAGCGTTGTCATACTGAAAATAGTAAAACAGAACAAACCATTGGCTATGATGTAACTTACCAACTTGGCGATAATAAAGATACAGTCCGCATGGACGCCAAACCAAGTGGCGATACGCTAGCGGTTAAAAATGGAAAAGTTGTTATCTAATCTAAAGTTACAATAAGATTATTTTAAGCCCTGCTAGCTATAGCAGGGCTTTTTTATTCAATAATACTGGGTTCCACTCCTAATACCAGCGCATCCCAGCGTTACCAGCAGTTAAGCTTCTCAATTTTAAATCTTAACCAAACGAACTCCCCCACTATCATATTCATTTCTTACAAACGAAAAAAAGCCCCAGTCTTTCGACTAGGGCTTAATATAAGTGGTGGGACGGTAGGGACTCAACGCGCACGGCCAGTGCCGCGACCCAAGATGCGAAGCACTTTTTCGGGTCGCACATAGCAAAAAACCTCAGCATTTCTGCTGAGGTTTCTTTAAGAAGTGGCGGAGCGGACGGGACTCGAACCCGCGACCCCCGGCGTGACAGGCCGGTATTCTAACCAACTGAACTACCGCTCCACACGGAGATAAAACTTTCGTTTTATCCGATACCTGTCGTTCAGAACAAGTATCTTAACTTTTTGTCTTCACTTTTTATAAAAGTGAAAGAAAATTCAAAGCCTGGCGATGTCCTACTCTCACATGGGGAGACCCCACACTACCATCGGCGCTATTACGTTTCACTACTGAGTTCGGCATGGGATCAGGTGGGTCCATAACGCTATGGTCGCCAAGCAAATTCGGTTTTATTTATTGTCATTAGACAATAAATAGCAATCTGGGAAAATCTAACTAGTGTTCTCTACACGTTCAAGTGTACTTGGAGTCCGCTTTTCTCTTTACGAGATAAAACCCCTTGGGTGTTGTATGGTTAAGCCTCACGGGCAATTAGTATCGGTTAGCTCAATGCCTCGCAGCACTTACACACCCGACCTATCAACGTTGTAGTCTTCAACAACCCTTTAGAGACCTTAAAGGTCTAGGGATGACTCATCTTGAGGCTCGCTTCCCGCTTAGATGCTTTCAGCGGTTATCGATTCCGAACTTAGCTACCGGGCAATGCGTCTGGCGACACAACCCGAACACCAGCGGTTCGTCCACTCCGGTCCTCTCGTACTAGGAGCAGCCCCTCTCAATCATCCAACGCCCACGGCAGATAGGGACCGAACTGTCTCACGACGTTCTAAACCCAGCTCGCGTACCACTTTAAATGGCGAACAGCCATACCCTTGGGACCGACTTCAGCCCCAGGATGTGATGAGCCGACATCGAGGTGCCAAACACCGCCGTCGATATGAACTCTTGGGCGGTATCAGCCTGTTATCCCCGGAGTACCTTTTATCCGTTGAGCGATGGCCCTTCCATTCAGAACCACCGGATCACTATGACCTGCTTTCGCACCTGCTCGAATTGTCATTCTCGCAGTCAAGCGGGCTTATGCCATTGCACTAACCTCACGATGTCCGACCGTGATTAGCCCACCTTCGTGCTCCTCCGTTACTCTTTGGGAGGAGACCGCCCCAGTCAAACTACCCACCAGGCACTGTCCGTAATCCCGATAAGGGACCAACGTTAGAACATCAAGCATACAAGGGTGGTATTTCAAGATTGACTCCACAACCACTGGCGCGGTTGCTTCAACGTCTCCCACCTATCCTACACATGTAGGGTCAATGTTCAGTGCCAAGCTATAGTAAAGGTTCACGGGGTCTTTCCGTCTAGCCGCGGGGACGCAGCATCTTCACTGCGATTTCAATTTCACTGAGTCTCGGGTGGAGACAGCGTGGCCATCATTACGCCATTCGTGCAGGTCGGAACTTACCCGACAAGGAATTTCGCTACCTTAGGACCGTTATAGTTACGGCCGCCGTTTACCGGGGCTTCGATCAAGAGCTTCGACCGAAGTCTAACCCCATCAATTAACCTTCCGGCACCGGGCAGGCGTCACACCGTATACGTCATCTTTCGATTTTGCACAGTGCTGTGTTTTTAATAAACAGTTGCAGCCACCTGGTATCTGCGACTCCCGGCAGCTTAGAGAGCAAGTCTCATCACCGCTAGGAGCGTACCTTCTCCCGAAGTTACGGTACCATTTTGCCTAGTTCCTTCACCCGAGTTCTCTCAAGCGCCTTGGTATTCTCTACCTGATCACCTGTGTCGGTTTGGGGTACGATTTCTTATAATCTGAAGCTTAGAAGCTTTTCCCGGAAGCATGGCATCAATGACTTCGTCACCGTAGTAACTCGACATCGTATCTCAGCCTTAAGATGGTCCGGATTTGCCTAAACCATCAGCCTACATACTTGGACCTGGACAACCGTCGCCAGGCTCACCTAGCCTTCTCCGTCCCTCCATCGCAATTATAAGAAGTACGGGAATATTAACCCGTTTCCCATCGACTACGCCTTTCGGCCTCGCCTTAGGGGTCGACTTACCCTGCCCCGATTAACGTTGGACAGGAACCCTTGATCTTCCGGCGAGGGAGTTTTTCACTCCCTTTATCGTTACTCATGTCAGCATTCGCACTTCTGATACCTCCAGCAAACCTTACGATTCACCTTCAACGGCTTACAGAACGCTCCCCTACCCAATGCAGTAAACTGCATTGCCGCAGCTTCGGTGTATAGCTTAGCCCCGTTAAATCTTCCGCGCAGGCCGACTCGACCAGTGAGCTATTACGCTTTCTTTAAATGATGGCTGCTTCTAAGCCAACATCCTGGCTGTCTGAGCCTTCCCACATCGTTTCCCACTTAGCTATAACTTTGGGACCTTAGCTGGCGGTCTGGGTTGTTTCCCTCTTCACGACGGACGTTAGCACCCGCCGTGTGTCTCCCGGATAGTACTTACTGGTATTCGGAGTTTGCAAAGGGTTGGTAAGTCGGGATGACCCCCTAGCCTTAACAGTGCTCTACCCCCAGTAGTATTCGTCCGAGGCGCTACCTAAATAGCTTTCGGGGAGAACCAGCTATCTCCGAGTTTGATTGGCCTTTCACCCCTAGCCACAAGTCATCCGCTAATTTTTCAACATTAGTCGGTTCGGTCCTCCAGTAAGTGTTACCTCACCTTCAACCTGCCCATGGCTAGATCACTCGGTTTCGGGTCTAATCCTAGCAACTCATTCGCCCAGTTAAGACTCGGTTTCCCTACGGCTCCCCTAAACGGTTAACCTTGCTACTAAAATTAAGTCGCTGACCCATTATACAAAAGGTACGCAGTCACCCAACAAGTGGGCTCCTACTGCTTGTACGTACACGGTTTCAGGTTCTATTTCACTCCCCTCACAGGGGTTCTTTTCGCCTTTCCCTCACGGTACTGGTTCACTATCGGTCAGTCAGGAGTATTTAGCCTTGGAGGATGGTCCCCCCATATTCAAACAGGATATCACGTGTCCCGTCCTACTCGTTTTCACTGATAATGCGTTGTCGGTTACGGGGCTATCACCCTGTATCGCAGAACTTTCCAGAACTTTCACCTAACGCAAAACTAGCTTAAGGGCTAATCCGGTTTCGCTCGCCGCTACTACCGGAATCTCGGTTGATTTCTCTTCCTCGGGGTACTTAGATGTTTCAGTTCCCCCGGTTCGCCTCGTGCTGCTATGTATTCACAACACGATACGTGCTTATGCACGTGGGTTTCCCCATTCGGAAATCCCAGAGTCACCGGTTTTTACTACCTTCTCTGGGCTTATCGCAAGTTAATACGTCCTTCATCGCCTCTGACTGCCAAGGCATCCACCGTGTACGCTTAGTCACTTAACCATACAACCCCAAGAGGTTTCGTATGTTCAAACAACCAAGGTTTGTGTTTAACACTTCGATCAAGAAAGTATTAAACGTTGGTTTTTCGCCGGACTCGATACAAGACACTTGAATGTGTATTGTTTGAGAACTCGTTTTTATCCGAAGATAAAAACATTTTTTAAAATCAATCTATTGATTGAATTTACTAGTCAGCTTTCCAGATTGTTAAAGAACATGTCATTATCGTTAGATAACCACTTTTTAAAAACACTCACAAGAATGCGTTTAAAGAGTGGTGGAGCTATGCGGGATCGAACCGCAGACCTCCTGCGTGCAAGGCAGGCGCTCTCCCAGCTGAGCTATAACCCCAACGATATAAAAGACTAAACCGCCACCTTCTCTGGGAGAGAAAGTGGTGGGTCTGAGTGGACTTGAACCACCGACCTCACCCTTATCAGGGGTGCGCTCTAACCACCTGAGCTACAGACCCAAGTCTTTTTACGTTCTACATTTTAACCAAGCAATCTGTGTGGACACTGCATTAAACAGCAAGTCTTTAGGTAAGGAGGTGATCCAGCCCCAGGTTCCCCTAGGGCTACCTTGTTACGACTTCACCCCAGTCATGAACCACACCGTGGTAAACGCCCTCCCGAAGGTTAAGCTATCTACTTCTGGTGCAGCCCACTCCCATGGTGTGACGGGCGGTGTGTACAAGGCCCGGGAACGTATTCACCGTGACATTCTGATTCACGATTACTAGCGATTCCGACTTCATGGAGTCGAGTTGCAGACTCCAATCCGGACTACGACGTACTTTCTGGGATTCGCTCACCATCGCTGGTTGGCAGCCCTCTGTATACGCCATTGTAGCACGTGTGTAGCCCTACTCGTAAGGGCCATGATGACTTGACGTCGTCCCCACCTTCCTCCGGTTTATCACCGGCAGTCTCCCTGGAGTTCCCACCATTATGTGCTGGCAAACAAGGATAAGGGTTGCGCTCGTTGCGGGACTTAACCCAACATTTCACAACACGAGCTGACGACAGCCATGCAGCACCTGTCTCAGAGTTCCCGAAGGCACTAAGCTATCTCTAGCGAATTCTCTGGATGTCAAGAGTAGGTAAGGTTCTTCGCGTTGCATCGAATTAAACCACATGCTCCACCGCTTGTGCGGGCCCCCGTCAATTCATTTGAGTTTTAATCTTGCGACCGTACTCCCCAGGCGGTCTACTTAACGCGTTAGCTCCGAAAGCCACGGCTCAAGGCCACAACCTCCAAGTAGACATCGTTTACGGCGTGGACTACCAGGGTATCTAATCCTGTTTGCTCCCCACGCTTTCGCATCTGAGTGTCAGTATCTGTCCAGGGGGCCGCCTTCGCCACCGGTATTCCTTCAGATCTCTACGCATTTCACCGCTACACCTGAAATTCTACCCCCCTCTACAGTACTCTAGTCTGCCAGTTCAAAATGCTGTTCCGAGGTTGAGCCCCGGGCTTTCACATCTTGCTTAACAGACCACCTGCATGCGCTTTACGCCCAGTAATTCCGATTAACGCTCGCACCCTCCGTATTACCGCGGCTGCTGGCACGGAGTTAGCCGGTGCTTCTTCTGTTGCTAACGTCAAACAGCAAAGCTATTAACTTTACTGCCTTCCTCACAACTGAAAGTACTTTACAACCCGAAGGCCTTCTTCATACACGCGGCATGGCTGCATCAGGGTTTCCCCCATTGTGCAATATTCCCCACTGCTGCCTCCCGTAGGAGTCTGGACCGTGTCTCAGTTCCAGTGTGGCTGATCATCCTCTCAGACCAGCTAGGGATCGTTGCCTTGGTGAGCCATTACCCCACCAACAAGCTAATCCCACCTGGGCTAATCCTGACGCGAGAGGCCCGAAGGTCCCCCTCTTTGCTCCGAAGAGATTATGCGGTATTAGCTATCGTTTCCAATAGTTATCCCCCACATCAGGGCATATTCCCAGGCATTACTCACCCGTCCGCCGCTCGTCAGCATTGATAGCAAGCTATCAATCTGTTACCGCTCGACTTGCATGTGTTAGGCCTGCCGCCAGCGTTCAATCTGAGCCATGATCAAACTCTTCAATTAAAGTTTTGTTGGTCTTTCGACCGGCTCAATGAATACTGTTAAAATACCGCTAACTAGAAGCTAGTTAGGATATTTGAATTGACTGTGCCAAATAATCCTTCTCTATAAAGAGATGAGTTATTTGTATTGGTCACTAGTATCATTGATAAATCTTTCGACTTAACTTTTCAACGAGTGCCCACACAGATTGCATGGTCAAATTGTTAAAGAACAATACTGATTTCGTTGCTAGCCAGTGGCTTGCTCCGTGTCAGTGAGGTCGCATTATAGGGAGAGATTTTTTGCTGACAAGCCCTTTTTTAAAGAAAAATGCGCGTTTGAACAATCCTTAAACAATTCATCTTTTAACGATCAAGAATTCACCTAAGGAGATGGTTTTTATTAGATAAAAAAACGCCCTGCTTCAATGCAGGGCGTTTAGTCATAATGATTAAATGAAGTAATTAAATTTGCTCAGCAACAATTACATCATCTTTCACAGACAGTGTTATCACTTTACCCGGAACAAATTTACCTGATAACAAGTCTTGCGCTAATGGGTTTTCAATATATTGCTGAATCGCACGTTTCAATGGACGCGCACCATAAACAGGATCAAATCCAGCTTCAGCAATCATATCTAACGCACTGTCTTCAACATCTAGACGGAAGTCTTTTTCAGCGAGGCGTTTTTTCAATCGTTCAAGCTGAATACTTGCAATATTCTTGATGTTTTCTTTACCAAGCGGATGGAACACAACGGTTTCATCAACACGGTTAATAAACTCAGGGCGGAAGTGTTGTCCAACAACTTCCATTACAAGTGCTTTGATTCCCTCATAGTCAAGGTTGCCGAAATGCTCTTGAATACGATCTGAGCCCAAGTTCGATGTCATGATGATCACCGTATTACGGAAATCTACTGTACGACCTTGACCATCAGTTAAACGACCGTCATCTAATACTTGAAGTAAGATATTGAACACATCAGGGTGTGCTTTTTCTACTTCGTCCAGTAATACTACTGAATATGGACGACGACGAACCGCTTCTGTGAGGTAACCACCTTCTTCATAACCGACGTAACCTGGAGGCGCACCCACTAGACGAGCGACTGAGTGTTTCTCCATAAACTCAGACATGTCGATTCGCACCATTGCTTCTTCACTATCAAACATAAAGTTAGCCAGTGATTTACATAACTCCGTTTTACCGACACCTGTTGGGCCTAAGAATAAGAAAGAGCCAATTGGGCGTTGCGGATCAGCAAGACCTGCACGGCTACGACGAATGGCATTAGCAACAGCAACTACCGCTTCATCTTGACCAATGACACGATGATGTAATTCATCT
Source organism: Photobacterium angustum (assembly GCF_002954615.1). Taxonomy (NCBI): domain Bacteria; kingdom Pseudomonadati; phylum Pseudomonadota; class Gammaproteobacteria; order Vibrionales; family Vibrionaceae; genus Photobacterium; species Photobacterium angustum. The sequence goes on from NZ_MSCJ01000001.1 coordinate 2,336,809, forward strand.
TCCATACGAAGCAATTTATCACGCTCACCTTCAAGCATTTTTGATACAGGAATACCTGTCGCTTTTGATAAAACATCGGCAATTTCAGTATCAGTAACTTTGTTTTTCAACAAGGTCATTTCTTGCATTTCTGCTTGCGCGGCAAGATCTAACTGCTTCTCTAACTCTGGAATACGACCATATTGTAGCTCTGACATGCGGTTTAAATCGCCAGCACGACGAGCAATTTCCACATCAGTACGCGCTTGTTCAAGCTCTGCTTTAATATGTTGAGTACCTGACAGTGCTGCTTTTTCAGCATTCCACACTTCTTCAAGTTCTGCATATTCGCGCTCTTTTAGATCAAGCTCTTCAAGCAGATCACTGAGACGTTTATTACTTGCAGCATCATCTTCTTTTTCTAGCGCTTGCTGTTCAATCTTAAGCTGAATAATACGACGCTCAAGACGATCTAATGATTCGGGCTTTGAATCAATCTGCATACGAATGCTTGATGCCGCTTCATCGATAAGATCAATTGCTTTATCTGGTAACTGACGATCTGAAATATAACGATGTGACAATGTTGCTGCTGCTACAATCGCAGGATCGGTAATTTCCACATGGTGATGAAGCTCGTAACGCTCTTTCAAACCACGAAGAATTGCAATGGTATCTTCAACACTCGGTTCATCCACCAGCACTTTTTGGAAACGACGTTCAAGTGCCGCATCTTTCTCAATATACTGACGGTACTCATCTAATGTTGTAGCACCGACACAATGAAGCTCACCACGTGCCAATGCAGGTTTTAGCATGTTACCGGCATCCATTGAGCCTTCGCCTTTACCCGCACCAACCATGGTGTGAATTTCATCGATGAACAAAATCACACGACCATCTTCTTGCGATAATTCGTTAAGTACCGCTTTTAAGCGCTCTTCAAATTCACCACGGAATTTAGCTCCAGCAATCAATGAGCCCATATCGAGAGAAAGGACACGCTTATCACGCAAGCCTTCAGGTACTTCACCGTTAACAATACGTTGTGCTAATCCTTCAACGATAGCTGTTTTACCAACCCCAGGCTCACCGATGATCACTGGGTTATTTTTGGTACGACGTTGCAATACTTGAATAGTACGGCGAATTTCATCATCACGACCGATAACAGGATCTAATTTGCCCTGCTCTGCACGTTCGGTTAAATCGATCGTGTACTTTTCCAGAGCTTGGCGATTTTCTTCGGCATTAGGATCATCGACTTTTTGACCACCACGAATTTGATCAATCGCTTGTTCAATATTTTTCGCTGTTAAACCTAATTCTTTAAATAACTCACCCAATGGGCCTTTATCTTCAGCTGCCGCTAAAATAAATAACTCTGAGGAAATAAATTTATCTTTCCGCTTTTGTGCCAACTTATCGCACATATTAAGCAGTATGCCCATGCCATGTGAAAGCTGAACTTCACCACCAATACCCGTTACTTTAGGCATCCGATCTAATAGTTCAGCTAAGCGTGAACGTAACTGGGTAATATCGATGTTCAAAAGGGTGAGCAACGGACGCACGGTACTACCATCTTGATTAAGCAAAGCCACCATAAGGTGTGCAGGCTCGATATACTGATGGTCTCGTCCTAGAGCCAGCGACTGAGCATCAGATATTGCCGATTGAAATTTGCTGGTAAATCGGTCAAGACGCATAAGTTCTCCCAATAAATATAAATAAACTAATGCTATATATATGGATACTTAGCAAGTATTTTTCAACTCCATAAATCGCAATATAATGCTGCAAAAAAAAAGCGAGCGATCTTTATTAAGATCACTCGCTTAGCAATAATTAACGACGTTAACCAATGACGTGCTATTTGTTATCCGCTAACCAAATCAATGAGGCCTGACGACCTGTTACCGCTTGTCGTCGATAGGAATAAAACTGCTGTTCATCAGTAAAAGTACAATACTCTCCACCATAAACCGCAGTGATACCTAATCGATTCAAACGCTGCTTTGCTAGTAAATACAAATCAGCCAACCATTTCTCACCATGCGCAGTAAAAGCACATTCGGCATTCGGATCGGCAGCCATAAATTGTTCTCGCACTTCACCACCGACCTCAAATGCGTTAGGCCCAATAGCTGGACCTAACCACGCCATAATATCGGCTGCGTTACAGTGAAATTTTTCCACTGCGTGCTCAATCACACCTGTAGCTAGTCCTCGCCATCCGGCATGAACCGCAGCAACTTCTGTTCCTTGCTTATCGCAAAATAAAACAGGTAAACAGTCAGCAGTCATGATGGCACAGGCTAATCCCGGAGAACGAGTAAAGCTACCATCAGCATCTGGTACTGATGAAAGTTCAGCATTCAGCTCAATCACATCAGCACTGTGGATTTGATTCAACCATGCAGGAGAATCCACAAGACCACAATGTTGTTTCAACAATTCACGGTTTTGATTAACAACAGCTTCATCATCCCCAACATGTAAACCTAAATTCAATTCATGATATGGAGCTGCACTAACACCACCTAAACGGGTCGTACTTATCGCGCGCACATGTTTCGAGGCTGGCCAGTTAGGAATAATGACTTTCATTAATAATCGTCTTCGTTATTTTCTTGCGTGTCTTTACGCAAAATATCAATCATTGCCACCATATCAATTGGTAGCGGTGCGTGCCATTCCATCTTCTCACCGGTGATAGGGTGATCTAATCGCAGCATACGTGCATGCAGTGCTTGTCGATCAAACGCACGCAGTGCTTGAATAAATTCAGGAGATGCGTCACGTGGCGGACGAGGACGACCACCATAAATCACGTCACCAATTAAAGGGTGGCTCATGTATGACATATGAACACGGATCTGGTGCGTACGACCCGTTTCAAGACGTAATACAATACGTGTATGTTCACGGAAACGTTCAGCAACACGGTAATGGGTGATCGCATCTTTACCCATTTCATGTACCGCCATACAGATACGCTTAGTTGAGTGGCGACCAATTGGCTTTTCAATCGTGCCACCACCTGTCATCTGACCGATAGCTAACGCTTCATACTCACGCGTAATCTTACGCTTTTGTAGTGCACGAACTAAACGCGTTTGTGCTTGAATCGTTTTAGCAACCACCATTAAACCGGTAGTATCTTTATCCAATCGGTGAACGATACCCGCACGAGGAACTTCAGCCAGAGATGGACAATGATGCAATAATGCATTCAGAACCGTACCATCTGGCGTACCCGCGCCTGGGTGAACAACAAAGTCACGCGGTTTATTGATAACAAGAATGTCATCATCTTCATAAACGATGTCGAGAGGAATATCCTGTGCAACCCAACGCACTTCATCTTCGATCTCAGCTTGGATAAATAGCTCTTCGCCACCCATCATTTTTTCACGAGGTTTCTTGACGACATCGCCATTCACTGAAACCATACCGTTTAAAATCCAATCTTTAATGCGCGAACGCGAATAATCTGGATATAATTGAGCAATAACCTGATCCAGGCGCATGCCTAATTGGTTTTCACCAACTGTGTTTGTCAATTCTATTTGCTGTGCCATAGCGAACTTTTTAAAAAAGCGTGGGACTAATTGTCATACGCTGCGTAAAATGGACCAAGCTTGAAACTATGCTTGATGTAACCTATATAGTGTCATTGTATCTGTTAACGGCTCCAACCGTAATGGATCGAGCAAAATAAAATTTTTATCAAGGAAACTAACGCCGCAATGAAACGCCTGACAATCACGACTCTTCTTGCCGTAGCCCTTCTTTCAGGCTGTTCGAGTAAAGAAGAAGTAATACCAGATGTGCCACCTTCAAACTTATATGCAACAGCACAAACCGCTTTGCAAAAGGGAAATTGGACATCGGCTATCGAACAATTAGAAGCGCTAGATTCACGTTACCCATTTGGTGCTTATTCCGATCAAGTACAGCTAGATCTTATTTATGCTTACTATAAAAGTGATGATTTAGCGCTAGGTGAAGCAACGATTGAACGTTTTTTACGTTTAAACCCTGATAATCCACAAGCTGACTGGGTTGTGTATATGCGTGGTTTAACACATATGGCTCAAGATCGTAGCTTTATGCATGATATGTTTAATATCAATCGATTTGACCGTGATCCAACACCATCACGCCAAGCCTTCAAGGATTTTAAATACCTTTTAGAGCGTTACCCTGAAAGTGAATATGGTGCAGATGCTAAAGCACGTATGATCTTTTTGAAAAACCGTTTAGCGAATTATGATTTGTCTACTGCGGATTTCTATATTCGCCGTGAAGCTTGGATTGCAGCAATTAACCGTTGTCAGCAAATACAACGTTTATACCCAGATACAGAAGCTGCACGCCAATCATTAGCGCTGGAAAAGACAGCCTATGAAAAGCTGAACTTGCAAAAAGAAGTTGAACGCACCGATAAATTGATGAAATTAAATCCAGCCAACTAACTATTAGTGCATTTTATTTCATAAAAAAATGGCAGCTTAAAAATAAGCTGCCATTTTTTATACTTAAAATAGTGTTTAATTTTTAACATTAATTAATGTTTTGTGTCAGTACACTGACTAGTTATAATGACTAAAAAACGTTCACCATATTAAAATTCTTATATAAAACCCCTAGTTAGCACTAGCCACCAGCATTTTACCTTCCTTCATACTGCCTTAAATATTATTCTCATCTCAAGTACTTTTTATAAACTTTTTTGCTACAAACCCAAGATGATCACAGATTTTTTTGCTGATAATTATTAAAGGCTACAATGTGACATAGATCACGTTATTAAGTTCTAGATTTAGTAATCTGAATTCAACCCAACGAAGGGTAGCAAACGAGGAAGATAATTATGACATTAGAAATCACTGGTAAAAACATCGATATCACCCCGGCTATCCGTGAGCGTTTTGAATTTAAGTTCAATAAGTTAGAAAAACTTCAGGTGCCGCTAATCAAAAAACACGTTGTGATTAGCAAAGAGCCAAGCAAGCAATTTAAAGTCGAGGCTGCAGTAAACATTGCCGGAGGACAACTCGTTGCTTCTGCAGAGCATGACGACCTGTTTGGTGCTATTACAGAGCTTTACCAGAAGCTTGACCGACAGTTGAAAAAACAAGCTCACAAACCTAATGCTCGTCGTGCGAGCCATAGTGAAAAGCCAGAAGTGGCTGAAGACGAAGTAGAACTAGATGAAGTTGAGCTAGACGACGCATACTAGAATATCATAAGGATTTTAAAACAGCCCCGCTTATGCGGGGCTGTTTGTTTCTAGCAATACTGTTCTGATTATATCGACATAACAATAAGGATCTTCCCTTATTATTTCCATTCTTAGCACTAGCCACTAATCTACTTGACAATAAATAATGTGCTGCATAATGTGGCTAATGATAAAAAATGACCATTTCGCTTATATCATCGCAACTTATCTATTCATCAACTCTTTCGTATTAATTCGCATTAGTATGATATGAAAGGTAAGTGACGATAAAAGCTATCGCTATACTTGGAAATCAGATAGGGACGCCAATGACCGATACTCGCTATTCTCTCGATGACATTCGTCAAAATGTCAGTCGTATCGATAACGCTTTACTTGAACTACTGGCAGAGCGAAGAGCGCTTAGTCTAGAGGTGGCTAAAAGTAAAATTAGCACCGCTAAACCTGTACGCGATCAAACACGTGAACACGAATTACTTTTAAAACTGATAGAAAGTGGCAAGCTTCATCAATTAGATGCTCAATATGTTACGCAGATCTTCCATACCATAATTGAAGACTCCGTATTATTTCAACAGGCTTACCTACAAAAGCTCGCCAACCCAGATAGTGCGAATCCAACTGCTCGTGTCGCTTTTCTTGGTGCTAAAGGCTCATACTCTTACTTAGCTAGCCGAAATTATTTTAGCCGTAAACAAACCGATCTAGTTGAGCTGAGTTGCTCTACTTTTCGCGATATTTTCAATACTGTCGAAACAGGTAATGCTGATTATGGTGTCTTACCAATTGAAAATACCAGCTCTGGATCAATCAATGAAGTGTATGATTTACTACAGCACACAAGCCTTTCTATTGTGGGCGAAATAACCCAACCTATCGAACATTGCCTACTTACAGCTGTCGATACGAAACTTGAACATATTGATACCTTGTATTCTCACCCACAGCCACACCAACAATGTAGCGAGTTCCTTCATAGCATGGGGAGCATAAAGCAAGAATATTGTTCAAGTACCGCTGAAGCGATGGAGCAAGTGGCCGAGCTAAAACAACCGAATATTGCAGCTATTGGTAATGCATCCAGCGGCGAATTGTATGGTTTAACCTCCATTAAATCAGGTATTGCCAATCAGCAAGAAAACTTTACCCGCTTTATTGTCGTAGCGCGTAAACCTGTTGATGTGACATCCTTGATCCCAGCAAAAACCACTTTAATTATGTCGACAGCACAAAAAGCAGGTTCATTGGTTGAATGTTTACTAGTGCTGAGAAGTCTTAATATCAATATGAGTAAACTAGAATCACGCCCTGTTATTGGCAACCCATGGGAAGAAATGTTCTATGTGGATGTCGAGGTTAATCTTAAATCAGATGTGATGCAACAAGCGCTAGAAGAGCTCACCCGCCTAACTCGCTTTATTAAAGTATTAGGCTGTTATCCAAGTGAAAATGTCGCGCCTACAGAAGTTGAGCTTCTCGACTAAAAAGTACGTATGACAAAAAGCCCGTTATGGCATTCTCTTTCGAGTAATAATGACATAACGGGCTCTTTTATTTTAACTATCAGAAAATTAACTACGATTTACGGTGAGTTGAATCGTTCGCCTGCCTAAGCAGTCCCTGGCTCTCTGCTAAAAAATGTTCAGCGTAATCGCCAAACCATCCTGATACTTGACCAAAAGCTTGCTTAAACGCATCTTTATCTTGAGCATCTAGCATTTCAATCGCTTCACCAAAGCGCTGATGGAAACGTTTGATCATCGCAATATTCTGTGGCGCTGACATAATAATGTCACCGTACAATTGTGCATCCTGAGCAAATAGACGCCCAACCATCGCGAGCTCTAAGCGATAGATTGGTGAGCTTAACGACATTAACTGATCTAGCTTAGGATCTTCTTCTGCAAGATGAACACCGTAAACAAACGACGTAAAGTGACGTAATGCTTGGATCAAAGTCATCCCCTGATCGTGTTCAATCGCACTGATACGATTTAGCGTTGCGCCCCAAATCTGAAATTGCTCCAACAGCCATTGGTAACTTTCAGGATTTCGCCCATCACAGTACACAATCACCTGCTTTGCCAGACTTGGAATATCAGGGCCAAACATTGGATGCAGGCCAACTACAGGACCTTTGTGCACTTCTAACATCGCTTGTAATGGACCACTTTTTACCGATGTTAAATCAGCAAGTAAACAATCATCTGGTAAGTTACCTAGCTTGGCGATCACAGATTCTGTTAAATGGATAGGAACAGAAACAACGACCATACCTGCATCATGCAATATTTCATCGGCACGATCCCAATCTTGGCTACCTAATGTTTTAACTTGGTAACCCGACAGTTCAAACAGACGACAAAACAATTTACCCAACTGGCCATGGCCACCAACAATAACAATTGGTCGCAATTGTGGATTTAAACATTTAAAACCAGAATCGTTTTCACTCGAATAAGATTCACGCATCGTTCGACGAAGTACATCTTCGATAAGATCCGCAGGAACCCCTTGACGTTCCGCCTCTTCGCGACGAGATGCCAACATTGCCGCTTCACGATCTGGGGCATAAATAGGTAAGCCATGCTGGCTCTTCACTACGCCGACCTGCTCAACTAAAGCGAGTCGTTGAGCCAATAGCTCAACCATTTGACGATCTACATCATCAATTTGATCTCTTAATTTGCTTAACTCAGCAACCATGATTTCTTTCTATCCGTAATTATTTAATTCGATCTTGTAAGAACGGCACTAATTCCTTATGTGCCTGACGCAATAATTTCTCGGTGGTGTCCCAACTAATACATGCATCAGTTATCGATACGCCGTACTTCATTTCATCTCGAGGAAGATCTGCACTCTGGTTCCCTTCATCAAGATGGCTTTCGATCATCAATCCTATAATAGACTGATTTCCTTCTCGGATCTGATGAATTACATCTTCAGCTACCAAAGGTTGGCGACGATAATCTTTACGAGAATTAGCATGGCTACAGTCTACCATTAAGGCTGGTGAAAGACCTGATCCGACCATCTCGTTTTCACACTCTCTAACTGACACTGAATCGTAATTCGTTTGCTTACCACCACGTAAAATAACATGACCGTCAGGGTTACCTTCCGTATTTAGCAGTGCAACTTGTCCATCTGGGTTAATACCCATAAATTTATGGCCTGACGCTGCCGCTTGCATCGCATTAATTGCTGTTGCCAAGCTACCATCAGTACCATTTTTAAAGCCTACTGGCATTGATAATCCACTTGCCATTTCACGGTGGGTTTGTGACTCCGTCGTACGTGCACCAATTGCTGCCCAACTAAATAAATCGCCTAAGTATTGCGGACTAATAGGATCAAGTGCTTCGGTCGCTAAAGGAATACCATCTTCAACTAAGTCAACTAATAGCTGACGGCCAATATGCAAGCCTTCTTCAACAGCAAATGAGCCATCAATATATGGGTCGTTAATTAACCCTTTCCACCCTACTGTGGTGCGCGGTTTTTCAAAATAGACTCGCATCACAATGTAAAGTTGATCACTAAGCTCTTCTGCTAATTGCTTTAACTTCTGCCCGTAAGCTTTTGCTTGCTCAACATCATGAATAGAACAAGGCCCACACACGACCAATAAACGATGATCGCGCTTATGAATAATATCGGCGATGGTTTGACGTGATTGCTCCACAAAAGACAACGCTTGTTTAGAGGCTGATAAGTCTTGTTTCAACTTTGCTGGCGTAATGAGAACAGATTCATCTTCGATATGAACGTTATTGAGTTGGTCTTTTTGCATAGCGTCGTCCTTGTCATTGATTTGTTAGCGCGAAACACAGTCCCTGTTTCGTTATCACTATATCCATTAGTAACATTATGCCAACAAACATAACAAGTCTTGATGACCTATTGCAATAGCAGTGTAAATAAAAAACACCACCTGTAAATTATTATTTACACCCATGATATAAATATAAAAAAGTTAATACAGTCTGTCTGTATTAACTCTTATTTTATCGAAAACGTATAATTTACGAGCAGTAGTATTATAACCTAGGCTCTTGTGACATATAGCGCTCAAAACCTTGCTGCCATTTTGCTTTAAATAAAGGGACTTCACGGCGATATTCACAAACTCCCCAATTGGAATTACCTTGCTCACCGAGTTGTAATACATATTCAATTGAGCAGTAATTATCGCGACCTTTATTATAACCCTGTAGATACTCTTGATGATTAGGTGTTTCCGTCGCGTCATACTTATCTGAGATTTTATCGAGTTGTGTGGTTGTTAGTGCAACACGACCACCTGCACCGTCATAAAAACCAAGCTGTTCAAAATTTCCTTTGCTGATCAAAGCGGACTGTGTGACACAGCCAGATAGAAGCACAACAGAAGAGAGAGTCAAAAGAGGAAGTACTTTCATAACTTTTCCTTGGTTATCAAATCGAGGAGTTTTGAGAAGCAAAAAAACGTAGTATTATTCAGCCTCAAACTCGCTATGAATTTTATACAATATGTTCTCAATTTAACCTAGCATAATAGTGCAAACTTTATACTTAATTAGAGTCTGTTCAGTAAATATACAGCGCTTTTCATCTGTTTAAATACTCATTCATCCTAAAGCTCCCCAATTGATAATTTACAGATATAAAAAAAGCCCACCTTTCGGTGGGCTTTTCGATTAAACGTCAAGCGTTTAAAGCTATTACTTAGATAGCTTCTCACGGATACGTGCTGATTTACCAGAACGCTCACGTAGGTAGTACAACTTGGCACGACGTACTGCACCACGACGTTTAACAGTAATGCTGTCAACTACTGGAGAGTGAGTTTGGAACGCACGCTCAACACCTTCACCGTTCGAAATCTTACGAACAGTAAATGCAGAATGTAGACCACGGTTACGGATTGCGATTACAACGCCTTCAAAAGCCTGTAGACGCTCACGGTCACCTTCTTTTACCTTAACTTGAACAACAACAGTGTCACCTGGTGCGAAAGTCGGTAGGTCTGTTTTTAGCTGCTCTTGCTCAAGAGCTTTAATGATGTTACTCATTTGGTATATACCCTAGAATAAACTGATACTAAATTAATTAAATGCTTGCTTTATGTTCGCGGATAAATTCCGCTAGCAAGAATTCCTGATCGTCAGTCAGAGCTAGGTTTTCCAGGAGCTCTGGTCTTCTTAGCCATGTACGGCCTAGCGATTGTTTTAATCGCCAGCGACTAATATCTTTATGATTGCCAGACATTAATACCGAAGGTACTTCCTGCCCGTCCAACAATTCTGGTCTTGTGTAATGAGGGCAATCTAGCAAGCCATTTGCAAAAGAATCTTCTTCTGCTGACGCAAAGTCTCCCAGTACGCCCGGAACAAACCGAACAACTGCATCCACCAACGTCATAGCAGGTAGTTCACCACCCGTTAACACAAAATCGCCGATAGACCATTCTTCGTCTACCTCTTGTTGGATAATGCGCTCATCAACCCCTTCATAGCGACCACAAATAAGAATCAGATTCTCATTTTGCGCTAACTCCTCAACACCAGCCTGATCCAGCTTACGGCCCTGAGGGGAAAGGTAGATTACTTTAGCCTTACCTTTTGCAGACTGTTTGGCTGTGTGAATGGCATCGCGCAAAGGCTGTACCATCATCAACATACCCGGTCCACCACCGTATGGTCGATCATCTACCGTACGATGTTTGTCGTGCGTAAAATCACGAGGATTCCACGTATCAACAGTCAAAAGGCCTTTTTTTACCGCCTGGCCTGTTACCCCAAAATTGGTAATGGAAGAGAACATTTCAGGAAAAAGGCTGATTACACCAACCCACATGTTACTCACCTTATTACCGGAGGTTAAAACTCAGGATCCCAGTCAACTTCGATCCGCTGAGCAGTGCGATCAATCAACTTGATGACCTGCTCATCGAGGAACGGAATTAATCGTTCCTTCTGCCCGAAAGCATCTTTTAAATTCGCCTTAACAACTAACACATCGTTTGAACCTGTTTCCAGGATGTCTGTCACCTTACCTAGGTCGTAACCTTCGGTAGTGAATACAGACATACCAAACAACTCACGCCAGTAGAATTCTTCATCTGACAGTGCTGGTAGTTGCTCAGCCAATACAGCGACTTCAGCGTTAGTGAAAACTTGGGCATCCTCGCGGATATCCATGCCTTCTAGCTTAGCCACCAGACCTTGGCCATGGCGTTTCCATGATTCAACATGGATCTCTTTCCACTCACCTTTAACTTTAATAAGCCAAGGGGTGTAAGAGAAAATGCTTTCAGATTGTTCGGTGTAGGAAAAAACTTTGAGCCAACCCTTGATACCGTAGGTGGCACCCAGTTTACCGACAATAATGTGGTCTTGGTTTTTATTGCTCATCGTTTCTCTTCTACCTTAATAATCAAATTAAGCTGCTTTCGCTGCATCTTTGATTAGTTTTGCTGCGCGGTCAGTCACAGAAGCGCCTTGACCTACCCAGTGGTTTACGCGATCTAGGTCTAGACGTAGACGCTCTTCTTGACCCTTAGCTAGTGGGTTGAAGAAACCGATTTGCTCGATGTTACGACCGTCACGTGAACAACGTGAGTCAGCAACAACGATTTGATAGAATGGACGCTTCTTAGCGCCGTGACGTGCCAAACGAATGGTTACCATATCGTCCTCTTTGCATTACTGTAAATTAAATTGGCCCCGCTTAAAAAACGGGGCCCGTGCCAAAATAAAGCCTCGGAATTTTACTCTTTAGAACGACGAATGCAACTTCTTTAGTTACTTTTTCGCCAGTAAAATAACCAATCGACTTTAAAATCTTTTAAAATTATGGAATTAGCGTCCAGGGAACATTCCGCCACCAGGCATCATACCCTTCATTTGGCGCATCATATTCTTCATTCCACCCTTTTGCATTTTCTTCATCATCTTCTGCATTTGGGTAAATTGCTTCAATAAACGGTTCACATCTTGTACTTGTGTACCAGAACCTGCAGCAATACGCTTTTTACGTGAACCTTTGATAAGTTCAGGATGTGCGCGCTCGCCTTTGGTCATTGAATTAATGATAGCTTCCATTTGAACGAACACTTTATCGTCCACTTTATCTTTCACATCAGACGGTAGTTGTGACATACCCGGAAGCTTATCAAGCATTCCCATCATACCGCCCATGTTTTTCATTTGTTGAAGCTGGCTACGGAAGTCTTCTAAATCAAATCCTTTTTTGTCTTTGAATTTCTTCGCCAGTTTTTCCGCTTCTTGCTTATCAACGTTACGTTCTAAATCTTCGATTAAAGAAAGAACGTCACCCATACCTAAGATACGAGAAGCAACACGGTTTGGATGGAACGGCTCTAGTGCGTCAGTTTTTTCACCAACACCTAAAAATTTAATTGGCTTACCAGTAATATGACGTACTGATAACGCAGCACCACCACGGGCATCACCATCCACCTTGGTTAAGATCACACCAGTTAGTGGCAATGCATCATTAAAGGCTTTAGCTGTGTTTGCCGCATCTTGACCTGTCATGGCATCAACCACGAACAATGTCTCAACAGGATTTAATGTTTTATGGACGTCTTTAATTTCATCCATCATCTCTTCATCAACGTGAAGACGACCCGCTGTATCGACAATCACCACATCGTAGAATTTAAGCTTACCGTGCTCAAGCGCCGCTTTTGCGATCTCGACAGGTTTCTGCTCTACGTTTGATGGGAAGAAATCAATACCAACATCACCCGCTAGCGTCTCAAGCTGCTTGATTGCCGCAGGACGGTATACGTCGGCAGAAACAACCAATACTTTTTTACTATCACGCTCTTTTAATAGCTTACCTAATTTACCGACGCTGGTTGTTTTACCTGCACCTTGTAAACCTGCCATTAAAATAACTGCAGGCGGTTGGCAACTTAAATCCAAGCCTTCGTTTTCTTCACCCATCACCGCTTCAAGTTCAGCTTGAACGATTTTGATGAATTCTTGACCTGGCGTTAAACTTTTTGATACTTCAGTACCAACAGCGCGCTCTTTTACACGCTTAACGAATTCACGAACAACGGGCAGCGCAACATCAGCCTCGAGCAATGCCATGCGTACTTCACGCAAAGTATCCTTGATGTTGTCATCCGTAAGGCGACCACGGCCGCTGACATTTTTAAGCGTTCGCGATAAACGCTCGGTTAAATTTTCGAACATGTGGTGCTACTCGCTCGTTACGCAACTCAATTAAAATTGCAAAATCACTAAAATTGGTACAAGTATACCGTAAAAAAACCTTCGTTTTCATGTAATCCTCTGTCACTTTTAGGTATTACGTTGGCGGTGAAGGTTTGAGCAAGGTATAATTGCGTCTCTAAAACCCTATAAAATAGCCATTAGTTAATACGGAGCTATCTCATTCATTATGGATATGTTACTTGCTATTCCAGCAGTTGGCTTTTATCTCATTGCACTGTTGCTGGTTATTCCAGGACTTGCTAACAATAACGGCATAAAAGTTACCCCTGTTTTTGCCGCTGCCTGTATGGCAATTATTTTTCATATCCTACTGCTTAAAGATCTTATCTTTGCAGGTGCAGGACAAAACCTCAGTATTCTTAACGTTGCTTCGTTAATCAGCGTAATTATTGCCTGCTTGACTACAGTAGCAATGTTAAAAATGCGGATTTGGTTTTTATTGCCAGTCATATACAGTTTTGCTGCTATTAATTTAGCGGCTTCAGCTTTATTGCCCGGTGCTTTTATTACCCATTTAGAAGCACATCCGCAAGTATTACTGCATATTTCTCTTGCTTTGTTCTCGTATTCAACCCTTACGATTGCGAGCCTATATGCTATTCAATTAGCATGGCTTGATCATAAGCTTAAACATAAAAAGAGCTTAGCAATGAACCCTAATATTCCTCCATTAATGATAGTTGAACGTCAACTTTTCAAGATCATTATTGTTGGATATGCGTTATTAACCGTAACCTTACTCACAGGTTATCTATTTATTAACGATATCATAGCTCAAGGTAAAACCCATAAAGCGATACTATCATTATTAGCTTGGTGTGTTTACAGTGTCTTACTATGGGGACATTACCAACAAGGTTGGCGTGGACGCAGGGTAATTTGGTTCAGCCTCGTTGGTGCATTTCTACTCACACTGGCTTACTTTGGGAGCCGGTTCGTAAAAGAAATCATCATTGGGATGTAATTCTATTACCTATCATATATTTATATAGAATATTTCTATAATTACAATACTTATAATTTTGCCCTTTATAAGGGGCTTTAGCTTGCATAAAACATTAAGGGTTACGACTTTTGGACGAGATCTCCACAGGTGTACTATTCTCTCTACTTATTTTAATGATCGTTCTATCGGCTTATTTCTCCAGTTCAGAAACAGGCATGATGGCACTAAACCGCTACAAACTACGCCACATGGCCAACCAAGGCCATAAAGGAGCCAAACGTGTCGAGAAGCTACTTTCTCGTACTGATCGCTTAATTGGCCTAATTCTGATCGGCAATAATTTAGTTAATATTTTAGCATCAGCGATTGCGACCATTCTTGGTATGCGCCTTTACGGCGATGCAGGTGTAGCGATTGCAACCGGTGCACTGACTATTTTGATCCTTGTCTTTGCAGAAGTAACCCCTAAGACGGTAGCTGCGCTCTATCCTGAACGTGTCTCTTATGCCAGCAGCATCATCTTAAACATTTTAATGAAAGTGCTTTATCCATTAGTGTGGTTTGTTAATGGGATCACCAGTGCGTTTCTTTTCATTTTAGGATTAAAGAACAGCAATAACAGTTCATCTAAATTAAGCTCAGAAGAATTGCGTACTATTGTCAACGAAGCTGGCGGCTTAATCCCACGTCGTCACCAAGATATGCTGTTATCGATTCTTGATTTAGAAAATGTCACGGTTGAAGACTTAATGGTACCGCGCAGTGAGATCGCAGCCATTAACGTTAATGATGATTGGAAATCAATCGTCCGCCAACTAAGCCATTCAGCTCATGGTCGTATAGTACTTTACCGCGACAATATTGATGAAGTTGTAGGAATGCTACGTGTGCGTGAAGCCTACCGCCTAATGATGGACAAAAATGATTTCAGTAAAGAAAATCTGTTACGTGCGGCTGATGAAGTCTATTTCATTCCAGAAGGCACCCCGCTGAACATTCAGCTTTTGAAATTCCAACGTAATAAAGAGCGTATCGGGTTAATTGTTGACGAGTACGGTGATATCCAAGGTTTGATCACGGTAGAAGATATTCTTGAAGAGATCGTAGGGGAATTTACGACGTCTATTGCACCAACGTTAGCAGAAGAGATCACGGCACAAAGTGATGGTAGCTTGATGATTGAAGGTAGTGCCAACATTCGCGATTTGAACAAAAGCCTAAATTGGAAATTACCTACAGATGGTCCTCGAACTTTAAATGGTCTGATCCTCGAACATCTTGAATATATTCCAGATAATAAAGTTAGCATCATGATTGCGAATCATAAAATGGAAATCGTTGAGGTGTCAGACAATATGATAAAGCTGATTAAAGTGTTACCCGACACGCCCAATAAATAATAAAAAAGCCGACGCAATGTCGGCTTTTTCTATTTCAAACTCAGTAAGAGAAATCTTACTTCACTTTTAAGTCTTGTAGCATGGCTTCAGGCAAAGCAAGCTCATCATTTTTATTTACAAGGATCCCTTGCGACAAAATAGTTGAGGCAATTTTTTTTGCTTCTTCTAATGAGTGCATATCATAAGTACCACACTGGTATTCATTCAGCTCTGGAATTTGATTTTGTGATTCCACTTTCAACACATCTTCCATTGCCGCTTTCCAGCTTGCAGCAACTACTTCTTCAGTCGGTGTGCCGATTAAGCTCATGTAGAAACCAGTGCGACATCCCATCGGCGAGATATCGATGATCTCGACATTATTTGAATTAAGGTGCGCACGCATAAAACCAGCATAAAGATGCTCAAGAGTATGAATTCCACGCTCACTTAAAATATCAACGTTTGGACGACAAAAACGTAAATCAAACACCGTAATGGTATCGCCTTTTGGTGTTTGCATCGTCTTTGCAACACGTACTGCTGGCGCATTCATTTTAGTATGATCAACAGTAAAACTATCGAGTAATGGCATTGTTTGCTTCTCCTTGCACGTCAATCCTGACTTATTCAATTATTGGTACTTTTTCTGTATTCGCAACTTGTTACAGTCTAAAACCACCAGCTTCTATTACTTTCTAATTCTTTTCGGCATTGCTTTAACTGCCAACCATAATTCTTTGATTGCTGCTCTACTTTACGAGCAACCTTGGTTAGCCATGGCTTTTTCCAATATGTTCCACGCTTAAACCCACCTCGACCTTCGTGATAAGCCAAATACTGACGATAAGCATCCCATTTAGAAATACCTAACTGACGTTGTGTTTCATGGGTATACCAACCAACAAATTGTAATGAATCGCCGAAATCAGTACGTGAGCCGCCATGACCTGTGTGCTTTTGAAAATCCTCCCATGCAGGATCTTGCGCTTGTGCGTAACCATAAGCACTGCTTACACGTCCCCATGGAATAAAGCCGAGTACATAGTTTTTCGGTGGCTCAGCATCATGGCGGAAGCTACTTTCTTGTTTAATGATCGCCATCGCCACATTGATGGGCGTACCCCACTCTTTTTGCATATCAACGGCATCATCATACCAACTCGGATATTGACGAAAAATATTACAAATATTCGATTGGTCTCGTGGTGGTGCAGAGGCACATCCTGAAACAATGAGGGTTATTCCGAACAACAAAAATAAACGAAGAGATCGCTGCATATATCACTCACATTCCATTAAAGACATTTATCAAGTAATACATTATATAGGGATGGAAGTTAACAGTAGCTAAAGAAGAGGTTTCATCATCCATGTAAAATGTATCTATCAATAAAGACGAAAATAATAAGCTGGAACCATCCGGATCCCAGCTTTTATTTGTTTGAAAGAAGGTACTCTTTCGTTGTTACTCTTTACAAGCCAACATGAATATCGGCAAAGTAATTATCGAGATAATCATCAAATGATACTGTGTCATCACGCTCGATCTGTTGCTGTTTTTCTACCGAGTGATGAACTTCTTGTTCAAATGTATTGGCATCATAAAAACGGAAATCTTGTGCTTTTAAGCTTTCTGCATGTTTTGCTGCTAACTTATAGCCAAGATTACCAATGCCTTGCTCCATTTTGATTTGCTCAAGTAACTGTGCCGATAGCGTACGCTCAGGATGATGGATCCAACCCAGTAAACGCTCACACGTTTGTTGGTAGCGATTGTTACCATTTAACTCATCAATCGTTTTCGCTACTTGCTCCAATTCAGCAAATACACGCGAGCCCCAATCTTGTAGGCTTAAACGCTCACCTGCACAACCAATCTTAAGCATTAACTCTGGATTACGACCATCGATAACCACACGATTCCAGTTATCACGCCAACAAGCAAGTTCACTATCATCCATATCAGCAGACGGTGTTAATACCGCCCATGTTAGGAATAAATCAAGAAAACGTACCTGATCTTCACTGATACCAATCGGGCTAAATGGGTTCACATCTAATGAACGCACTTCGATGTATTCAACACCGCCACGTTTAAGCGCTTCTGACGGTTTTTCACCACTTTTCGTTACACGCTTAGCGCGGATTGGCGCATATAGCTCATTTTCGATTTGTAAAACATTACTATTTAACTGACGACGTTCGCCGTCAACAACAACACCGATTTCAGCAAATTCTGATGATGGTGTATGAATTGCTTGATTTAAACCGTCAAGGTACTGATCTAAGCTATTAAAACCAATTTTCAATGCACTTTGCGCATTATTGGTGTACCCCAAATCACTTAAACGTAATGCTGTCGATTTCTCTAAGTAATATGTGCCGGTGCCCACTTTGCTAAATGATTCCTTCACTTTGTCGTCTTTGATAAAAGAACCACAAAGTGCAGGAGACGCACCAAATAAATAAGGAATTAACCAACCAAAACGGTAATAGTTACGGATCAAACCAAAGTACGCACCAGAAACAGACTCTTGACGCTGCTCAGGCATTTGATCACCAAACAAACCATCCCAAAAACTATCAGAAAATGAAAAGTTAAAATGAACACCAGAGATGATCTGCATGATACTACCATAGCGATGCTTCAAGCCTTCGCGGTATAGCGTTTTCATTCGTCCAGTATTCGAAGAACCATATTGCGCCAAGGTAATGTCTTCTTGCGCTCCCACAAAACAAGGCATCGACATTGGCCATAAGCGTTCATCGTCCATTTTGCTAAGAGCAAACTTATGGATATCTTCTAATTGCCATAAAAGTTGATCAACATCTTTTGAAACAGGCGTAATAAACTCCAACAACGATTCTGCAAAATCGGTTGTGATCCACTTATTGGTTAATGCGGAGCCTAATGCAACAGGATGAGGTAGTTGGGATAAATGCCTATCCGCAGTAATGCGAAGTGACTCTCGTTCAAGTCCACGTCCAAACTGGGTTAGTGCGTCAGCATGAGTAGAAAGCTGCTGTAACCTCTGTGAAAAATCCATCAAGGCTATTCTCGTTTTAATCTAATTTAAGGAAAACAGAGTAATCATTATTGAATCTGATTACCATCATTTATATCAGCAAAAAATGCGAAAGACTTTTACTAAGCAGTAACAACTAGCACTCGCTACTAGCTGTTACTGAATACCTGTTACTTCGTTAATGTAAGCAGATGAACAGGTAAGTCTAATGCCTTCAATTGTGGCTCCAATGTCTTCGCATCACCCACCACAATAATTTGATAATCTTTCGGGTTAAACCATTTCTGCGCTAATTTATCCATGGTCGTTTTAGTAATGGTATCGACAATATGGTTTCGCTGAGCGACAAAATCATTTGGTAAATCATAAGCTAATATATTACCTAACAATGATGCTTTTTGACTTGGCGTCTCATAACTAAGAGCATCTTTCTGACCCACCGCTAAGCGCATAAAATTAACCTCTTTATCGGTTAATCCTAATGTGCTCATTTTCTTTAGTTCAGCGAGAAACTCTTTTATAGAGGCAACCGTCGCATCGGCTCTAACTTGAGCATAGTAAACTCCCACACCCACTTCTTTTCCGCCACTGAAATAGCCTCCCGCACCATAGGTAAAGCCTTTATCTTCACGTAGATTCATGTTGATACGGCTATTAAAGTTACCCGCTAAATTAAAGTTTGCCAATTGGGTTTTAAATAGCTCACCTGTGGCATCAAACGGCATTCCGTGACGCACTAAACGGATCACCGTTTGTGGTGCGTCCGCTTTATTTACCAGCCATATTGCTTGTTGCTTCAACACAGGTAATTTTTGTGATGCAATACTTGGCGCAGGTTTTCCTTGCCATTGCCCGATAGGTGCTAACGCTTGTGCTAGTTTCGTTTGTGTTATATCGCCCACTACTACCGCATCAGCATTGTTAGGAGTGTAATAACGATGATAGAAGTCTTTCACATCTTGCAGGGTAATATTGCTCAACGTTTGCTTGGTACCATCCGTTGGACGCCCAAACACAGTGCCCTTAAATAAGACTTCTCGTGTTGCTTGCCCCGCTAACCAATCCGCACTTTGATGCTCATAAACAATACCTTCAATCATCTGCTTTTTAAGACGCTTAAAATCACTTTCTTTAAAGGCGGGATGGAAAAGACGTTGCTCTAATAACGCCATCGTTTCAGGTAAGTTCTTCGTTAGCGTACTGAGTGAAATCGTGGTGCCATATAATCCAGCATGTACTGAAATATTACTGCCAAGAGTATCTAGCTTAGATGCCATTTGCTCTGCGGTATATTTCTCAGAGCCTTCATTCATCATCGCAGCTGTAAGCTCAGCTAAACCTTCTTTACTTGCTGGATCTAAACGACGCCCTGCAGGTACAGTTAACTGCAAGCTGATCGTTGGAGTTTCTTGATACTGGGTACCAACCACTTTGATCCCATTCGCAAGGCTGAACTCATACAGTGTGGGCATGACTGCTTTCACTGGCTTTGAAGCCTTTGGCATCACTGAACGATCAAAATTATCTTTAACTGTGCGGTAAGCTAAATCTTGATCTTTGATCTTGGTATTTTTCGGTAACACACGAGGAGCTGGCGTATAGTTAGGTTTCGCCGCTTGAAGCTGTAATTCACCATGCGGTACAACACTGAGCGTGACACTTGGATGTTGATAAATATACTGGTTATACGCACGCATTACGCTTTGCGTATTCACCTTATCAATGTTCGCCAAATCCGTTGAAATGTAATTAGGGTTACCAAAGAAAGTCTGATAAGCCGCAAGTTGCGACACCTTACCGCTGACACTTTGTAAACCATAAATAGCACTCGCCTCAACCGAGCCTTTTATTTCATCCAGTTGGGCTTTCTTAATCCCTTGCTTATCGATGCTGTTAATGATCGACATAACGTCTTTACGCAATACATCTAAGTGGCCTTGATCGCCACTCGGTGCCATCGCATACACATACATAGTACAGGCTAATTCAGCACAATCTTGGAACGCCCCGGCATCAACAGCTTTACCAGTCTTCACCAGTTTTTGATAAAGTAAGCTATTCGTGCCACTTCCTATCACTTGTCCTAACATATCCAGTGAGGGTTGTTGCTCTGCGCCTAAATACGCTGTCGGCCAGCCCATCATTAACATAGGCTGCTTAATATTATCTTGTAGCGTAATGTAACGATCAGACGGTAACGTCACTGGTTGTTTAGGTGCATCCTTTACTTCAGGGCCACGTGGAATAGAGCCAAAATACTTATTTACCCACTCCAGTGTTTGCGCTTTATTAATATCACCACCAATGGTTAAGGTCGCATTATTTGGCCCATACCAACGAAGGAAAAAGGCTTTAAGATCGTTGACATCAACACGATCTAAATCTTCCACATAACCAATGGTTTGCCATGAATACGGATGACTACGAGGGTATAACGCTTCCGCCATTTTTTCATAAATTAAACCATACGGGCGGTTTTCAAAGTTTTGTGCACGCTCATTTTTCACCGTATCTCGCTGAATTTCAAACTTACGCTGTGAAACCGCATCCAGTAAGAACCCCATACGATCTGACTCAAGCCATAAGGCTTTCTCTAATTGATTGGCTGGAACTGTTTCAAAGTAATTCGTGCGATCACGGTTAGTACTGCCATTTAAATTACCGCCAGCTTCTGTGATTAATTTGAAATGCTGTTGATCACCAACGTGCTTAGAGCCTTGAAACATCATATGCTCAA
The DNA here is from genome assembly GCF_002954615.1 of Photobacterium angustum. Classification (NCBI taxonomy): domain Bacteria; kingdom Pseudomonadati; phylum Pseudomonadota; class Gammaproteobacteria; order Vibrionales; family Vibrionaceae; genus Photobacterium; species Photobacterium angustum. The sequence continues at coordinate 2,358,385 of NZ_MSCJ01000001.1, forward strand.
AAAAGTGCGCAAAGCCTGATTTACCTTGTTGCTCTCGCGCAGAGCCCACATGGTAAGTCACATCCACATTCACTAACGGATCAGAATGATCCGGCGATAAAATAACAGTCAACCCATTCGCCAAACGGTATTTGCTATAAGGGATCACAGCTTTCCCTTGTACCGCTTTAACTTGCTCAATAAACGTTACCCCTTTGGGTAACACTTGGGTGGTCTGCTGTTCAGTAAATTGAGTACAACCTGTCAACGAAACGACGGCTGCACTCAGGATCCATTTTTTCACGCTCGAATTCCTTAAAACGATAATGCAGGGAAAAGTCCCAATACGATTGCGGCTAATGCGATATAACGTAATGTTTTACCTATTAAAATGACTACTGCACACCACAAAAATCGCATCCGTAGCCAACCTGCCGCTAAACATAAGGGATCACCAATAATTGGCATCCAACTAAGTAACAAACTCCAGTAGCCGTATTTTTTTAGCCACAATAACGCTTTATGACTCTGTTTTTGCTCTGAAGTTTTATCTGGTAGTAAAAGTCCTAACCAATAATTAGTTAGTCCACCTAAGGTATTACCTATCGCAACGACTGCTACTATTTGCCATATCGGGTTATCCCCTAATTTTACAGCAGCGATAAGGTTCGCTTCAGATCCGCCAGGTAACAATGTGGCACTAAGAAATCCGGTCGCAAATAGAACCCATAAGCCCGTATCACCGGTAAATAAATCAGTCATGTCTGTCGCCTTTTTATTAGGAAGGCAAAGTGTGCCATTTGAAGCGATAACTGAACATATTTTTATATTGTCATTAAATAAAAAAGGCAGCGAAACGCTGCCTTTTTAACTAGATAGTGAAAGAAATACCTTAACTTCCACCCACCAATGCTAACAAGATACCAGCAGCTACAGCAGAACCTAATACACCTGCTACGTTTGGTCCCATCGCGTGCATTAATAAGAAGTTTTGAGGGTTTGACTCTAACCCCACCTTATTCACCACACGTGCAGCCATTGGAACAGCAGATACACCTGCTGCACCAATTAATGGGTTAATTGGCTCTTTACTAAAGCGGTTAAGCGCTTTTGCCATTAATACACCACCACCAGTACCAACACTAAATGCAACCGCACCCAGTACCAAAATACCTAATGTTTCGATTTGTAGGAATGTTGCAGCTTCAAGCTTAGAACCAACACCTAAACCTAGCATAATTGTCACGATGTTGATCAACTCGTTCTGTACTGTATTTGATAGGCGATCCACAACACCAGATTCACGCATTAAGTTACCTAAACAGAACATACCGACTAATGGTGTTGCTGATGGTAAGAACAAAATCGTCATCAACAGTACTGCTAATGGGAACAATACTTTCTCAGCTTTGCTCACATGACGTAACTGTTGCATCTGAATTTGACGCTCTTCAGGTGTCGTCAGTGCTTTCATGATTGGTGGCTGAATAATTGGTACTAAAGCCATGTAACTGTAAGCAGCTACCGCAATCGCACCAAGTAAATCAGGAGACAACCTGCTTGCTAAGAAGATAGCCGTTGGGCCATCAGCGCCACCAATAATTGCAATTGACGAGGCATCTGCTAGCGAAAATTCCATTCCCGGTACAACATTAAGGAAAATAGCGCCAAATAAGGTAAAGAAAATACCAAACTGTGCCGCAGCTCCTAATAGTAACGTTTTAGGGTTCGCAATCAACGCGCCAAAGTCGGTCATTGCACCGACCCCCATAAAGATTAATAGCGGGAAAATACCCGTTTCAATCCCTACGTAATAGATGTAATAAAGCAAACCGCCAGGATCAGTAAATCCTGCATTCGGGATATTGGCCAAAATTGCACCAAACCCCATAGGCAGTAATAATAATGGCTCAAAGCCTTTGCGAATGGCCAAGAACAACAAACCACAACCAACTACAATCATCACGATCTGGCCGAATTCAAAGTTTGCAATCCCAGTTTCGGACCAGAGTTTTAATAAACCTTCCATGGTTACCTCTTATGCCAAACTAATGATCGGCGAACCGACAGTGACTGAATCACCTTCTTTAACATGTAGCTGATCAACCACACCACTACGTGCAGCACGTACTTCAGTTTCCATCTTCATTGCTTCTAAGATCACAAGAACATCACCTTCTGTCACTTGATGACCAGGTTGAACATTGATCTTAAAGATATTCCCCGCTAATGGTGCACCAACAGCTTCTGCTGTTGCACTTGGCGTTGCTGCAGCAGTAACAGGCGCTGCTGGTTGCTGTGCCAGTTCCACAGAAGACAATTCGCCGCCTTCAGCAACATCAACGTTATAAACCTGACCATTAACACGTACGCTATAACTTTCAACTTCAGATGCTGTTTTCGCTTCAGCAGCAGTAGTAACCACTTCTTCACCTGTTGGAACAGGTTCAAAAGCATCTGGATTATTACGATTTTTAAGGAAGTTAAGCCCTACTTGTGGGAATAATGCGTACGTTAATACATCATCAACTTGTTGATCGGCTAACGTAATACCCTCAGCTTTTGCTTTTGCGACAAGATCATCAGTTAAGATAGCTAACTCATCATCAATTAAATCAGCTGGACGACAAGTAATAGGCTCAGCACCCTCAAGTACTTTCGCTTGAAGATCACTATTTACAGCCGCTGGTGCTGCGCCATATTCACCTTTTAGAATACCCGCCGTTTCTTTACTGATGCTCTTATAGCGCTCACCAGTCAGTACATTCAATACAGCCTGAGTACCGACAATTTGTGATGTTGGGGTAACCAGTGGAATAAAGCCAAGATCTTCACGTACACGCGGGATCTCTTCTAACACTTCATCAAAACGATCAGCAGCACCTTGCTCTTTTAGCTGACTTTCCATGTTAGTTAGCATGCCGCCAGGAACTTGTGCTAATAAAATTCGAGCATCAACACCGCGTAAACTACCTTCAAATTTCGCGTACTTCTTACGAACATCTCGGAAATAGCTAGCAATAGGTGCGAACTTTTCTAAATCAAGGTTGGTATCACGTCCTGTACCTTGGAGCATAGCAACCACAGTTTCAGTTGGTGTATGACCGTAAGTTTGGCTCATTGATGAAATCGATGTATCAAGAATATCTAATCCCGCTTCTACGGCTTTCACTGCTGTCGCTGTAGATAAACCGGTTGTAGCATGGCTGTGTAAAGCTAGCGGAATATCACATGATGCTTTGATACGCTTAATTAACTCTTCAGCTTCATAAGGCTTCAATAGACCTGACATATCTTTGATACATAGCGAGTGACAACCGAGATCTTCTAAACGCTTAGCAAGATCGGTCCATGTATCTAAAGTATGAACCGGACTTGTTGTGTAAGAAATAGTACCTTGCGCATGAGCACCAACATCAATCGTCGACTTTACGGCTTTTTCAAAATTACGCACATCATTCATTGCATCAAAAATACGGAAAACATCCATACCATTTGCATGTGCACGTTCAACAAATTTCTCAACAACATCATCACCGTAATGACGATAGCCTAGTAAATTCTGTCCACGAAGTAACATCTGCATCGGTGTTTTTGGCATCACTTGCTTTAATGCGCGCAGACGCTCCCAAGGATCTTCACCAAGATAACGAATGCACGAATCAAATGTTGCACCACCCCATGTTTCTAACGACCAATAACCGACATCATCAAGCTGTGCGGCAATAGGAAGCATATCTTCTAGACGAAGGCGGGTAGCGAATAACGATTGGTGTGCATCACGCAATACAACATCGGTGATAGCTAGAGGCTTGGACATGTTCAAAACTCCTTGTAAGAATAAGTGTCCTTAAATCAAAACTGTATGCTGTGAAATTAGCTAGTGCTTTTAGCTTGACGATATTGATGAACAGCAGCAGAAATAGCGGCAATAACATCAGGCTTAATACCGATTTTGGGTCACTGCCGGCTTGGCAGCTGTAGGCTCTTCAATTTGGTCAGCTGGCGCAAATTTCGCCAACAAATGAACCAAAAAAATAAGGATTGATAGAAAGACAAATACAACGACCATTCCTGTCGCCATAATTACCGCTGCTTGCCACAGCGCATCTCCCAGATCAGTCATCATAAATTCCTTCTAGTTGTGACCGTAGTGTTAACGATTATCATGACAATTGAAAACAAGTCAAATTGATTCACAAAAAATGGTTACTTTTGCAACATTAGTCTGATTTTTACTCAAATGAAAGCATAATTATCAGCCTTAATTGCAAGATTTCATTACATGTAGACACAATATGAATACAAATACATAAAGATCGAATATAGATAATCAACATACTGAAATGTAATAAAAAAAGGAATTTAAGATATATCTAGAAAGGATAGCATTCAGCTAAAAAAGAGAAGTTATCGTATCAAATAAGCAGCTAGATACCCTTATTGATACTAAGTAAATAAAACCACTATTATTACTTATTAACAATAATAATATAAAGGCTTAGCAATACTTAGAAATCAGAAAACAACAGATACAAAAAAGCCCAGCAAAAGCTGGGCTTTAAATGATGGTGCGCGCGGGAGGATTCGAACCTCCGACCGCCTGGTTCGTAGCCAGGTACTCTATCCAGCTGAGCTACGCGCGCACTAAATCGGTGTAACAGTAACAAGCATTGAGGCTTATCACTTTAAATAATGGTGCGCGCGGGAGGATTCGAACCTCCGACCGCCTGGTTCGTAGCCAGGTACTCTATCCAGCTGAGCTACGCGCGCACTAAATCGGTGTAACAGTAACAAGCATTGAGGCTTATCACTTTAAATAATGGTGCGCGCGGGAGGATTCGAACCTCCGACCGCCTGGTTCGTAGCCAGGTACTCTATCCAGCTGAGCTACGCGCGCACTAAATCGGTGTAACAGTAACAAGCATTGAGGCTTATCACTTTAAATAATGGTGCGCGCGGGAGGATTCGAACCTCCGACCGCCTGGTTCGTAGCCAGGTACTCTATCCAGCTGAGCTACGCGCGCACTAAATCGGTGTAACAGTAACAAGCATTGAGGCTTATTACTTTAAATAATGGTGCGCGCGGGAGGATTCGAACCTCCGACCGCCTGGTTCGTAGCCAGGTACTCTATCCAGCTGAGCTACGCGCGCACTAAATCGGTGTAACAGTAACAAGCATTGAGGCTTATCACTTTAAATAATGGTGCGCGCGGGAGGATTCGAACCTCCGACCGCCTGGTTCGTAGCCAGGTACTCTATCCAGCTGAGCTACGCGCGCACTAAATCGGTGTAACAGTAACAAACATTGAGGCTTATCACTTTAAATAATGGTGCGCGCGGGAGGATTCGAACCTCCGACCGCCTGGTTCGTAGCCAGGTACTCTATCCAGCTGAGCTACGCGCGCACTAAATCGGTGTAACAGTAACAAGCATTGAGGCTTATCACTTTAAATAATGGTGCGCGCGGGAGGATTCGAACCTCCGACCGCCTGGTTCGTAGCCAGGTACTCTATCCAGCTGAGCTACGCGCGCACTAAATCGGTGTAACAGTAACAAGCATTGAGGCTTATCACTTTAAATAATGGTGCGCGCGGGAGGATTCGAACCTCCGACCGCCTGGTTCGTAGCCAGGTACTCTATCCAGCTGAGCTACGCGCGCACTAAATCAGTGTAACAGTAACAAGCATTAAGGCTTATCACTTTAAATAATGGTGCGCGCGGGAGGATTCGAACCTCCGACCGCCTGGTTCGTAGCCAGGTACTCTATCCAGCTGAGCTACGCGCGCACTGCTCTTTCTTTAGGAAAGATATTCCTTTTAGCTATAAAAGGAAATAATGCAGTCGACAAACCTTACCTTGCGATAATCGTTGACGAAAGCAAAATAAATGGCGGTGAAGGAGGGATTCGAACCCTCGATACGGGATAAACCGTATACTCCCTTAGCAGGGGAGCGCCTTCAGCCTCTCGGCCACCTCACCACACAAATCGGTGTGAATAACAAGTTTACCACTCATCACTCTAAATAATGGTGCGCGCGGGAGGATTCGAACCTCCGACCGCCTGGTTCGTAGCCAGGTACTCTATCCAGCTGAGCTACGCGCGCACTGGGTGTTTCTCGCTAAAGAAAACACCATACTGATATCAACAACGTTGCCATCAATAAAGAATGGCGGTGAAGGAGGGATTCGAACCCTCGATACGGGATAAACCGTATACTCCCTTAGCAGGGGAGCGCCTTCAGCCTCTCGGCCACCTCACCACACAAATCGGTGCGAATAACAAGTTTACCACTTATCACTCTAAATAATGGTGCGCGCGGGAGGATTCGAACCTCCGACCGCCTGGTTCGTAGCCAGGTACTCTATCCAGCTGAGCTACGCGCGCACTAAATGCCTTATTGGCTAACTTATTTTATCAAAATAAAACAAGTTGAAAGATGGCGGTGAAGGAGGGATTCGAACCCTCGATACGGGATAAACCGTATACTCCCTTAGCAGGGGAGCGCCTTCAGCCTCTCGGCCACCTCACCGTCTTTCGGGGGCTCATATTACTGTCAGCCAAAAATAAGTCAATCACTTTATTGATAAAAAATAACAATCACGAACCGCATGCGTACTTAATAGTCAATGAGGTAATTTATACAACGTAAGCGTTGAAATATTCACTTACTTTTAACTGAATTGGTTCTGTAACTACTGACGATTAAATAAATATTTAAACGCATTCATTTATTACAGATACAAAAAAGGCCTGGTTTTTATACCAGACCTTCTTCAAATTAATAGTTACCAGAACCCTGAGAGTCTGTTTCTTTTTCCGCTTGAATTCGCATGTAAATTTCTTCGCGGTGAACAGATACTTCTTTAGGTGCATTAACACCAATACGTACTTGGTTACCTTTAACACCTAAAACAGTTACGGTCACTTCATCACCGATCATTAGGGTTTCACCTACGCGACGTGTCAAAATTAACATTTATGTGCTCCTTGAGTCATCTCAATCTTATAAGAATTTAACGTTTATTATCCAATATTATTTACGATTTCGTAAATAGCCACTGCTCAAGAAACAGCGAGATATGATTGATTATCCAGACTTTGACCGTCAACCACAAACCTTTTATGGATTAAATCTACAGCAGCGACATGATCATCATCATTAATTAACAAAGATAAGCATTTTTTGTCACTCTGATAAGTATGCACTTTAATGTTAGCCTCCTTTAACACCTTTTGAACAGAATCCAAATAATGTTCCGTATTCTCTCCCACCAAGGAAAGAATGGAGACCATACCAATATGGCGTATTTTACTATCAAAAACTAGCTTCAAGCGTGCAATATCATCATTTACAACAACTATTTGTGATTTATTCTCATCACTTGCATGAGCAATAATCCAAGCAGTTCCACCAAATAATGCTAAATGTTTGTTGATCTCAGTTTCTGGAAGCGCTATTTCAAGCAACGCATGTTGATTTTGTAACGCGATACCAATGATAGTTGATGAAACCATACTATCAAAATTTACTAGCGTCCCTTCACTATCATCAAAAGAAGAAAGTACACGAAGTGGAACACGATGCTGGCAAGCATACTCAACAGATTGTAGCTGTAGTACTTTCGCACCTAAACGAGCCATTGACGTCATGTAGTCAAAATGAATGACATCGAGTCGTATTGCTGTAGGAACAATTCTTGGATCGGTAGAATAAACGCCATCAACATCAGTAAAGATCTGACATTCGTCTGCATCTAACGCACTTGCAATCGCTACTGCGGTGGTATCAGAACCACCGCGCCCCAATGTCGTAATATTGCCGTCAATATCACGACCTTGAAAGCCAGCGACAATAACAATGTTATCGTCGCCAAGTAATGCGGTTATTCGCTGCGTTTCAACTTCACGAATAGTGGCATTATTAAATGCATTATCTGTTCGAATAACAACTTGATCAGCGATCAACGATACCGCACTGTAGCCACGTTTATTCAATGCCATGGCTAACAAGGCAATTGACACCTGCTCTCCCGCTGCAAGCAATACATCTAGCTCACGCGGTGTTGGTATTTCGTCTATTTGCTTAGCTAAACCTAATAAACGATTGGTCTCCCCTGCCATCGCAGAAAGAACAACGACAACTTGATGGCCTGACTGGCGTGCTTTTATCACACGCTCAGCCACCGCTTCAATTCGCTCTATTGAGCCAACCGATGTTCCACCAAATTTCTGCACTAATAGTGCCACATTACCTCTCCAGTAATTACAGTTTATCAGCTAGCCATGGTGCAACGGTTTCTAGTGCTGCAGGTAATGCTGCTGCATCTGTACCGCCTGCTTGCGCCATATCAGGACGACCACCGCCCTTGCCGCCAACTTGTTGAGCAACTAGGTTAACTAGTTCACCCGCTTTAACTTTGCCAACAAGATCTTTTGTTACACCAGCAATCAAGCCAACTTTATCGTCGCTTACATTACCAAGTAGAACAACACCACTGCCTAGCTGATTTTTAAGTTCATCAACCATGCCACGAAGGGCTTTATTATCAGCACCGTTAAGTTTTGCGATTAAAACTTTAACGCCGTTGATCTCTTGCGCTTGGTTGATAAGATTTGCGCCTTCTTGAGCCGCTAACTTATCTTTTAATTGTTGAATTTCTTTTTCTAGTTGCTTGCTGTGCGAAACTAATGCTTCCACTTTGCTAACAACTGATGCTGAATCCGATTTTACTAGACGAGCAGTCTTAGCAAGCATTGCATCTTCAGTGTGCATCGCTTCGATTGCAGCAGCACCTGTTACCGCTTCAATACGACGAATACCCGCAGCGATACCGCTCTCAGATAGGATCTTAAATAGACCGATGTCACCTGTACGCGTTGCGTGAATACCACCACAAAGCTCAGTTGAGAACTCACCCATGCTTAGTACACGTACTTCATCATCGTACTTCTCGCCAAACAATGCCATTGCACCTTTCGCTTTCGCCGCTTCGATGTCCATGATATTGGTTTCAATCGCATGGTTAGCACGGATTTGGTCGTTAACCATGGTTTCTACAGCACGTAGTTGTTCTGGTTTAACTGCTTCTAGGTTAGAGAAATCGAAACGTAGACCATCAGCTTTTACTAATGAACCTTTCTGAGCTACATGCTCACCTAAAATGTTACGCAATGCTGCGTGCATTAGGTGTGTTGCTGAGTGGTTTAGGCTGATTGCTGCACGGCGCGCTGAATCTACAGACGCTGTTAGTTTTTGACCAACAGTTAGTGTACCTTCAGCAACTTGACCTTTATGACCAATTGCTGCACCAAACTTTTGCGTATCAGCAACGTTGAACAGTACACCTTCAGCAGTAAGAATACCGCTATCACCACACTGACCACCTGACTCTGCATAGAATGGTGTATTCGTTAGTACGACTAGCGCCTCTTCACCTGCATTTACGCTATCAACAGCAACACCATCACGGTATAGGGCAACAATTTCACCTTCACCGTCTGTTGCGCTGTAACCACAGAATTCTGTTTCAGCATCAACTTTGATTGCATCGTTGTAATCAACACCAAAGTTACCTGCATCACGAGCACGTTGACGTTGTTCTTCCATTGCCGCTTCAAAACCGTCTTCATCAATAGTGAAGCCACGCTCACGAGCAACATCGTTGGTTAAATCAGCAGGGAAACCGTACGTATCGTATAGTTTAAATACTGTTTCACCATCAAGCACTTTACCGTCTAAGTTATCGAGTGCTTCGTTAAGAATTGTCAAACCTCGGTCAAGAGTACGACCAAAGTTGTCTTCTTCAATCTTAAGAACTTTTTCTACTAGTTCTTGCTGTGCTTTTAGCTCTTCACCAGCGGTACCCATGATCTCAGCAAGAGGACCAACAAGCTTGTAGAAGAATGCACCTTGTGCGCCTAGCTTGTTACCGTGACGTACTGCGCGACGGATAATACGACGAAGTACGTAACCACGACCTTCGTTTGACGGCATAACACCATCAGAGATCAAGTAAGCACATGAACGGATGTGGTCAGCCACAACGCGTAGTGATTGGTTAGACAGATCTTCAAAGCCGATCACTTTCGCCGCTTCTTTAATTAGCGTTTGGAAAATGTCGATTTCGTAGTTTGAGTGTACGCCTTGCATGATTGCAGCAATACGCTCAATACCCATGCCTGTATCAACAGAAGGCTTAGGTAGCGGTTCCATTGTACCGTCAGCTTGACGGTTGAACTGCATAAATACGTTGTTCCAGATCTCAATGAAACGGTCACCATCTTCTTCTGGTGTGCCAGGACGACCACCCCAAATATGATCACCGTGATCGTAGAAAATTTCTGTACATGGACCACAAGGACCTGTGTCGCCCATTTGCCAGAAGTTGTCAGACTCAAAAGGCTTGCCACCTTTCTTATCGCCGATACGAACGATACGATCTGCAGGAATACCTACTTCTTTGTTCCAGATTTCAAATGCTTCGTCATCGGTTTCATAAACAGTCACAACCAAACGATCGGCTGGCAGTTTTAGAACAGAAGTTAAGAACTCCCAAGCGTATGCAATTGCATCGTGCTTGAAGTAATCGCCAAAGCTGAAATTACCTAACATTTCAAAGAAAGTATGGTGACGAGCAGTAAAACCTACATTTTCAAGGTCGTTATGCTTACCACCTGCGCGTACACAGCGCTGAGCCGTTGTTGCTCGGGTATAGCTACGCTTTTCAAGACCTAGAAATGTATCTTTAAATTGGTTCATACCTGCGTTAGTGAATAACAACGTTGGGTCATTCGCAGGTACAAGAGAAGAGCTTTCCACTATTTGGTGGCCTTTGCTCTCGAAAAACGCAAGATACGCACGGCGGATCTCATCAGTGCTCATGTACATTGGCAAATCCTGAATTAATGCTTTATTGAAAGACAGAAAATCATACTTATGTGATCTTCCTCCTCGCCCTTTGGGGTATGAAAAACATACTTTATTAAAAAGGTCGAGCTGAGTAATCGAACTAAGATAAATTTTTTGGGGGCTATTGTAAAACAACGGCAGCAATAACTGAAAATGTTATGTGGGAAAATGCACTAAATAATCCGATTATTTAATGCATTTGGTAGGTGATTGCTCAAGATTGAATAAGACGTTCGTGTAATTTATTAAATAAACGCTCTTTGGCTACCTACTTCGAGATCTCTTTTGCTGATAAGCCTTGAACAGAGTTAAGAAGTGAAGACACGATGGAGTCGCTATCAATACTTTCACCATTTAACACTCGCGCTAAAATATCACTAGCAAATTGCTGCGGTGAAATCACAATATCAGGATTCACACTTTTCACTTTATTAATATTTTTACTGTCATTTACCAGTGCAACCGTACGTGCATTGCTTTCCAATTCAATCGCAGACAACACAATAAAGGCATTATCAGCATCGTCATCACTTAATGCGAGCACCGCTTTTGCATTCATCACACCGGCTTGAGTTAAGATCTCACCGTCGCTGTAATCCCCCACTACAACATCCAAATCTTCAAGTAAATCCTTCGCTGCTTGTTGAGTACGAGGAGATACGATCACGGTGATAGGTTGTTTACGAGAAGACAGTTGTTTTATTGTATTTATTGCAAGGCTAGATAAGCCACAAATAATAAAATGATTGGTTCTATTCATTTTTTTAGTATTACCTTTAACAAGTCGCTCAAAACCACTATGAACAACAGGACCTAATACTGACGTCGCCGATGTGGCAAAGACCGTGATACCTGAAACAATGACTGAAATAGTAAATAATCGCGCAGGCTCCGAAACGGGAACAATATCACCATATCCCACTGTCGACATGGTTTCTATTGCGTAGTAAAACGCGGTCAATAATGAGGTAATTTTAGGGTCAAAACCATCACCAAAATACAGCGCACCATAGGTTGACGTTAGCATCAAAGTGATCACGCTGATCAACGCAAAAATACTACCTGCCGCAACACTGCTTCTTGAAAAATGGCGACGAACTAAAAACAAAATTAATAAAGAAATTAAGCCATAGTGAATATTGTGCGTCTGATCAGGGTGGATGTGCGCGGTGTAAAGCGTATCGATGATCATTAAAGTGAAACTGATCATCCACGATATTCGAGCTCGAAAAAAGAGTCCAATAGAGCTCAAAGCTATAAATACGCCCAACATGAAATAAGGCGCATTGGTTAAAAAGCTATGGTTAATTTGCTCATAATCTTTCACATTAAAGATCGTAATCAGATCAATCGGTAAACCATAAATAGTATGGAAAATTAAACCGCTATTAACCAATACAAATAACGCGACAAAAATATGCCTAATACTATATAGCCATAACGCGAAACGCCGAAAAATGCGTCCTATCCAACGCAATAACGAAAAACCGTCTTTCACTTTGTATATACCTATTAAGCAATATCAATGAGTTAGCGTTATAGCTTAGTCAAATAAAAATAACGTTCCTCTATATTAAAACAAAACATGGTGCTACGGAGGATCTAATTTTCATTCTATTAATAAAATACACCAGATATAAAAAAACCCAATCCTAAGATTGGGTTTCTTGATACGAAGTTAACGTAATTTAGAATGCTTCGTCTTCTTCAATATCACTATTTTTCTCGTCAACTTGATCACCTTCAGTTACAGGTGTTAGCAGCAAGTCACGTAATTTTGTCTCAATTTCAGCGGCAATCGCAGGGTTTTCGACAAGGTACTTACAAGAGTTTGCCTTACCTTGACCAATTTTATCACCTTGGTAACTGTACCAAGCACCCGCTTTTTCTACTAGTTTATGCTTAACGCCTAAATCAATTAGCTCACCGTTACGGTTAAAACCTTGACCGTAAAGGATTTGAGTTTCAGCTTGCTTAAACGGTGCTGCAATTTTGTTTTTAACCACTTTAATGCGTGTTTCGTTACCAACAACTTCGTCACCTTCTTTGATTGCGCCAGTACGACGGATATCAAGACGAACAGAAGCATAGAACTTCAGTGCATTACCACCAGTAGTCGTTTCAGGGTTACCAAACATCACACCGATCTTCATACGGATCTGGTTGATGAAGATACACATACAGTTTGACTGCTTAAGGTTACCCGTTAACTTACGCATCGCTTGTGAAAGCATACGCGCTTGTAAACCCATGTGTGAGTCACCCATTTCACCTTCGATTTCAGCTTTAGGTGTTAGAGCTGCCACTGAGTCAACAACGATTAAATCAACAGCGCCTGAGCGAGCTAATGCATCACAAATTTCAAGCGCTTGCTCACCTGTATCTGGCTGAGAAACTAATAGCTGATCAATATCAACACCTAGCTTCTGTGCATAAATAGGATCAAGTGCGTGTTCAGCATCGATGAAAGCACAGGTTTTTCCTTTACGCTGAGCTGCTGCAATCGTTTCAAGGGTTAAGGTTGTTTTACCTGATGATTCTGGACCGTAAATTTCTACAATACGTCCCATTGGCAGACCACCAGCACCCAGTGCAATATCTAGTGATAATGAACCGGTTGAAATGGTTTCGATATCCATAGTACGGTTATCGCCCAACTTCATGATTGAACCTTTACCGAACTGCTTCTCAATCTGGCCTAACGCTGCGGCAAGAGCCTTTTGTTTGTTGTCGTCCATTCGACTCTCCAACGGATGCTAAAATGAAATGAGTGAAGTATTTCTATGTCGCCTAGTATACTGTCTATTCATACAGTGTCTATAGGTGATCATAATTTTTTTGTTAAATGTGCATAGCCTTGTGCTACTCCGCCACAGTTGTTGCTCGTTCAAGCATGGCAGACAATGCTTTAGCAATCGCTTGTAATCGTATATTTTTTCGATCGCCTTCAAAATGGCAACACGTTGTTTGTCGCCAACCCGTTGCATCAGCCCAACAGAACCAGACTGTACCCACAGGTTTTTCTTCACTGCCACCATCAGGACCAGCAATACCACTGATCGCCACACTGATATCTGCTCGTGAAGCCGCTAATGCACCACATGCCATTTCAAATACCACAGCTTCACTTACCGCACCAAATTCTGCTAACGTCGCGCTAGAAACACTTAACATTTCTTGCTTTGCTTCGTTGCTATAGGTAACAAACGAGCGATTAAACCAAGCAGAACTGCCCGCAATCTCAGTGATCGCGTAAGCAACACCGCCTCCAGTGCAAGATTCCGCTGTCGTTGCAACCCAATTTTTATTTTTTAATGCCTGACCTAAATCTGTCGCAAGCTGTTCGATATTCATTTTTATTTGCTCCTTGCTAGCGTTATCAACGTGAAATGCTCTCGATATTTCGTTTCGTAATATGAATTACAATTTCTTTTCTCGACTTTACGCCTATCTAAGGCTGTTGCAAATATCTAAAAAAACGTATTTCGCTACTTTGCCCTATAGTCAGATTCACGTATCCTTAGCGATCAAATATTCATTGGTCATGCTGTTATGTAGGCATGACCACGTTCAAGCAAGAGTAGGCAATATCGTGACGATAAAAGGCTTAGAAAAACATACACCTATGATGCAGCAGTTCTTAAGAATCAAAGCTGAGAATCCTGATATATTATTGTTCTATCGCATGGGTGATTTCTATGAAATGTTTTTTGATGATGCGAAACGTGCCTCTCAACTGCTTGATATTTCGCTAACAAAACGTGGCTCAACCAATGGCGAACCTATTCCGATGGCCGGTGTGCCTTACCATGCGGTTGAAGGTTATTTAGCTAAATTGGTTCAGCAAGGTGTATCTGTTGCGATTTGTGAGCAAATTGGTGATCCGGCTACCAGTAAAGGCCCTGTAGAACGTAAAGTCGTGCGTATCGTCACTCCAGGAACTGTCAGTGATGAAGCGTTACTCAATGAGCGACGTGATAACTTAATTGCCGCTATTTATACTGCAAATAATAAATTTGGCTACGCAACATTAGATATCACCTCTGGTCGCTTCATGCTCACAGAGCCAAACAGCGAAGAAGAAATGCAGGCTGAGCTACAACGTACTAGCCCTGCTGAACTACTTTATCCTGAAGATTTTACCTACCTACATTTAGTAGAACCGTTTAAAGGTAAACGTCGTCGCCCTATTTGGGAATTTGAATTAGATACCGCGCGCCAGCAACTAACTCTGCAATTTGGTACCCGTGACTTAATCGGCTTTGGGGTTGAGAATGCGGAGTTAGGGCTATGTGCGGCTGGCTGTTTAATGCAATATGTCAAAGACACCCAACGTACGGCATTACCACATATTCGTGCGATCACTTTAGATACTAAAGATCATGCGGTTATCTTAGATGCTGCGACACGTCGCAATTTAGAGTTAACGCAAAACCTTGCCGGTGGCTACGATAACACGCTAGCAGCCGTCCTCGATCAAACCGCAACGCCGATGGGGAGTCGTTTATTAAAACGCTGGCTTCACCAACCTATTTGCGATCAAAAACAATTAAATGGTCGCCTAGATGCCATTGAAGCATTTAAAAATAGCGGCATGTTTGTCGATGTATCGGGTGTCTTGCGTCACATGGGTGACTTAGAACGTATTCTTGCGCGTCTTGCATTACGTTCAGCACGTCCACGCGATTTAGCACGCATGCGAACAGCAATGCAGTATCTACCAGAACTTGCTGAATTATTAGCGGAAATACCCCAATCACGCATTAATGACTTAGCCTCTCATGCAGCGCCAATGGACGAGCTATGTGAATTACTTGAGCATGCCATTATTGAAAATCCACCGGTTATCATTCGTGATGGTGGCGTTCTTGCACCGGGTTATAACGCAGAACTTGATGAGTGGCGCGATTTAGCCGATGGCGCAACTAAATTCTTAGAAGAATTAGAAGCCAGTGAACGCGAACGTCACGACATCGACAGCCTAAAAGTTGGCTTCAACCAAGTGCACGGTTTCTTTATTCAAGTAAGCCGCGGTCAAAGTCACTTAGTACCAAGTCATTATGTTCGTCGCCAAACACTGAAAAACGCAGAGCGTTACATCATCCCTGAGCTTAAAGAGCATGAAGATAAAGTCTTAAACTCTAAATCAAAAGCACTCGCTCTTGAGAAGAAATTATGGGAAGAGCTGTTTGATAAGCTATTGCCTCACCTTGAACAACTGCAAAATGCAGCAAGTGCATTATCAGAGCTTGATGTATTAACCAACCTTGCTGAACGTGCTGATAGCCTTAATTACTGTCGTCCTGAATTAATGACAGAAACAGGTATCGAAATCACAGCAGGTCGTCACCCTGTCGTTGAGCATGTGCTAAGCGAACCGTTCATTGCCAACCCTATTTCGCTGCATCAAGACCGCCGTATGCTAATTATTACTGGTCCGAATATGGGTGGTAAATCAACCTATATGCGTCAAACTGCATTAATTGCGTTAATGGCACATGTCGGCTCTTTTGTCCCAGCTGAAGCGGTAAAAATTGGCCCATTAGATCGTATCTTTACCCGTATTGGAGCCTCTGATGACTTAGCATCTGGTCGCTCAACTTTCATGGTTGAAATGACAGAGACGGCTAATATTCTTCACAATGCTACCAAGCAAAGTTTAGTCTTAATGGATGAAATTGGTCGTGGTACTAGTACTTATGACGGCTTATCGCTGGCATGGGCAAGTGCGGAATGGCTCGCGGATAAAATATCAGCCATGACACTTTTTGCGACTCATTACTTTGAATTGACTGAGCTGCCATCACTGTTAACAGGGTTAGCTAACGTTCACCTTGATGCCGTTGAGCATGGTGATGAAATCGCCTTTATGCATGCTGTACAAGAAGGTGCCGCAAGCAAGTCTTATGGTTTAGCGGTAGCGAGCTTAGCTGGCGTACCTAAGACGGTGATTAAACGCGCTAAGATCAAACTACAGCAATTGGAGGCATCTGGCCACCAGCAAGCTCTGCAACCTAACGAAATCACAACGGGCGCACCTAAAGAAGAGCATCAATTAAGTTTGATCCCAGAGCCGAGTGAAGTAGAAGAAGCTTTAGCAAACGTTAATCCTGATGAGTTAACACCACGCCAAGCACTTGATGAGCTTTATCGTTTAAAAGCGCTGCTTTAATTAAAAATCATTGAAATCAGATATAAAAAAGGACGCTTCAGCGTCCTTTTTTATTACTTTAAATTTATTATTGGCACGTCAAAAGTGATTTAAATAATTGTTAGCGCCATATTGAATCTAAACTTCTTGATTAAATAGTGATTCGATATTTAACCCTTGATGAGTCAACATATCACGTAAACGTCGTAAACCTTCAACTTGAATTTGACGTACTCGTTCACGGGTTAAACCAATTTCTCGTCCCACATCTTCTAATGTTGAGGCTTCATAACCTAATAGGCCAAATCGACGCGCTAACACTTCACGTTGTTTAGGGTTGAGTTCTTGTAACCAGTGAACAATCGAGTTTTTAATATCATCGTCTTGGGTTGATGATTCAGGACTACCACCTTTCTCATCAGGAATGATATCAAGTAGTGCTTTTTCGGAATCCCCACCGATCGGATTATCTACCGAGCTCACACGCTCATTTAAGCGCAGCATACGGTTCACATCATCAACCGGTTTTTCCAATTGTTGAGCGATATCTTCTGCCGTTGGCTCATGATCCAGCTTTTGTGCTAATTCACGTGCTGTACGTAAATAGACATTGAGCTCTTTAACGACATGGAT
This sequence comes from Photobacterium angustum, assembly GCF_002954615.1. Taxonomy (NCBI): domain Bacteria; kingdom Pseudomonadati; phylum Pseudomonadota; class Gammaproteobacteria; order Vibrionales; family Vibrionaceae; genus Photobacterium; species Photobacterium angustum. The sequence continues at coordinate 2,376,061 of NZ_MSCJ01000001.1, forward strand.
TGGCAACCGAATAGTACGGGTTTGATTCATGATAGCCCGTTCAATCGTTTGACGGATCCACCATGTAGCATAGGTAGAAAAACGGAATCCACGCTCGGGATCAAATTTCTCAACCGCGCGGATCAAGCCTAAATTACCTTCTTCGACTAAGTCGAGTAACGCAAGTCCTCGATTACTATAACGGCGTGATATTTTTACAACTAAACGAAGATTACTTTCAATCATACGTTTACGGGCGACTTCATCGCCTCTTAATGCGCGACGTGCATACAGTACTTCTTCTTCTGCGGTAAGTAATGGCGAATAGCCAATTTCACCGAGATAGAGTTGAGTTGCATCCAGTGCTTTTTGAGTGGCCTCATATTTGGCAAGTTCAGCATCATCTGTATCATCGGTTACAGGTGATGCTGCGGTAGTTTCAGAACTATCATCAGCAGACGTAGGTGCTGGTACATCAATATCCAGTTCTTCGTCTAAAGTGAATGAATCAAGGTTTGTGGCTGTGCTGCTTCTACTCATAGCGCCTCCCAGATGGCGAGTTAGCAAGACATTACAACTTCATCATGTCATCTCTTATTGCTGCATCATTGATCTTTCACTTTTACTTCGGTAAATAACGCATCGGATCGACGGATTTACCCTTATAGCGAATTTCAAAGTGTAGCCTTACACTGCTAGCCCCAGTGCTTCCCATGGAAGCTATCTTTTGCCCAGCTTTTACTTGTTGTTGTTCTTTTACTAAAATTTTGTCGTTGTGTGCATAAGCACTTAAGTAGTCTTCACCATGCTTAATAATGACTAAATTACCGTAACCCGGTAGCGCATCACCAGCATATACAACAAGACCTGCGGCAGTCGCCTTAATGGCTTCTCCTCGCGTACCTGCAATATCAATACCTCTATTGCCGTTATCTGAATTAGAAAAACCAGCAATAATTTTCCCTTTTACAGGCCAAGCCCATTTAGATGTTGCTGAACTTGTACTTGGTTTAGTTGTTACAGGTTTGTTAACTTTTGAGTTTTCAGAGTACTCTTTTGGTTTTGGCTGTGCAACCGTTTTATTGGTTGTTTTTTGCTCTGGTTGTTTAACAACTGGCTTTTTCGGTGTTGTTGGAGTGGTATTTACAACAGGAGGCTTGACCACAACAGGAGGCGTTGAAGAACTATATGATGAGCTATTACTCCCATTAGGGATCACTAAGCGCTGACCTGGGTAGATAATATAAGGTTCTGATAGATTATTGTTTTTCACAATATCTTTTACATTTTGCCCAGTAACATAGGAAATAAAATATAACGTATCTCCTTTCTTTACCGTGTATGAATTTCCTTTAAAACTACCACGCTCTAATTGTGAGTAATCTTTGCTGAGATTGGCAACCGGTGCTGGTGTATGACTACTACAAGCTGATAGCAGGATCATACTCGTCACTGCTAACAAGGAAGGTTGAATTATTTTTTTCATCATACACTCTGTATTCATGGTTTAAGCCAAATCTCCAGCCAATAAAGGCACAAATCTTACGGGTTCAATCACGGTTTCGCAAAATGCTTCGCCATTTCGAACAATTAATTTCAATTCTTGCTGTTGACAACCAACAGGTAAAATTAATCGTCCACCATCAACAAGTTGAGCAAGTAAGCTCTGGGGGATCTCACTTGCTGCAGCTGTCACGATAATCGCATCAAAGGGACCTTTGCTTGCCCATCCTTGCCATCCATCGCCATGTTTAGTTGATATATTATGTAACTCTAACTGCTTAAAGCGTCGTTTTGCCTGCCACTGCAACGCTTTGATTCGTTCAACAGAATAAACATGCTCAACCAGTTGAGCTAATACGGCGGTTTGATATCCAGAGCCAGTACCAATCTCTAATACAGACGATTGATAGGTTAGCCCTAGTAACTCTGTCATTCTTGCCACAATATAAGGCTGAGAAATCGTTTGTCCGCTACCTATGGGTAACGCATTATTCTCATATGCCTGATAGGAAAAAGCTTCATCAATAAAACGCTCTCGAGGCACTGTTGCAATCGCATTGAGAACGCGTTGGTTACTTATCCCTTTATTGTTTAAAAATGTTATCAAGCTATCTACTTGATTTTGATACCGCATGACTACTGGATCTCCACATTTTTCATCCAGCCCTCAATTCCAACCATGGCATCATGCGCGGTTAAATCGACTTGTAGCGGCGTGATTGATACAGCTCCTTGCTCTATCGCATAAAAGTCAGTACCAATACCAGCATCTTGGCATTGACCGGGAGGGCCTAACCAATATAGCGGTTGGCCTCTTGGGTCATGCTCTTTGATCATATTTTCAGCACGATGTCTTGCCCCAAGACGAGTGACTTGCCAAGGTTTAAGTTGCTCAAAAGGCACATCAGGAACATTTATATTTAATATATTGTTGCTGGGTAATGGCTGCTTAGATAGCTGTTCAATCACTTGTTTAACAACCTTTGCTGCCGTTATAAAGTGTGTATTACCAACAAGTGAGACTGCAATAGCAGGAACACCTAGAAAGTGCCCTTCTGTTGCCGCTGCCACAGTACCGGAATACAGCACGTCATCACCTAAATTAGCGCCATGATTGATCCCTGCAACGACAATATCGGGACGTTCATCCAACCATTCATTCAGTGCAAAATGCACACAATCAGTTGGCGTTCCTTGTACTGAAATACGGTTTTCAGCTTCTTGTCGAATACGCAGTGGATAATCTAAGGTCAATGAATTTGAAGCACCCGATCGATTTCGATCGGGTGCAACCACAATTACATCGGCCAGTTGGCTTAATTCTTTTGCAAGTGTATTGATGCCTTCGGCAAAAATGCCATCATCATTGCTGATCAATATTCTCATCATTCACAACCTCAGATTTAAGTGGCATGATTAACTCACGCACTACCGAGGTGGCAAAACTACCAGCAGGCAGAGCAAATGAAACAATCAAATCTTTGTCTTCAAAATGCCATTGCATATTATTAGGCATTAATAATAATGCACGACGATCATGACGCATTCGGTTATCTCGAACAAGCTTAACCAATGCGGGTTCTTGTTCAACAATTGCCAACTCAAATGCTTGTGCTTCCGCTTGAGTAGGCAGAGCATTGTCACCAAGCAACGGACCTGTAATAGCTACCTCGCCACTATTGACTTGCTGTTGGAGTTCATCGGTTACCACATCAGCAACAAACGTGCGCTCATCTCCTGCCATTTGTAAGCAATCGCCTGCCATAATGGTTGAGGTTGAACCGTGCTCAATTCGCTTTGATAATACTTGGTTAAACATCCAAGAACGTGCTGCTGATAAGTAAAAACTACGCTTACTCTTATCACGCACACGGAATTCATCATTGCCCCAAGCGCGTGCTTTAACCACGTTATTACCACCATGACCAAAACGCTGCTCACCAAAATAGTTTGCAACACCTTGTGCTTTGACCATTTCCAGACGCTCAGTTAATGCATCAAGGTTATCTAGATCAGTAAGGCGTAATTGGAACCAGTTACCCGCTAAATCACCTGGGCGTAATTTTTTATCATGGCGTGTCACTTCAAGAATTTCGACACCTGGATGTTCAGCTTCAAATTGGCTTAAATCAGGATCAGCTTTACCCGGTAAGTGAACACTTAACCATTGCTCTGTGATTGCATGGCGATCTTTCAACCCAGCCCAGCTAACATCACGTGATTTAACACCACATGCTTTAGCTAACTCATTCACTACATATTTGGTGTTTTCACCGACTTTGCGAATTTTCACCATCAGGTGTTCGCCTGTACCGCTAAATTTAAAACCAAGTTCTTCATTAACGATGAAGTCCTGAGGACTGGCTTTAAGACGTCCGTGACAGATTGGCTTTGCATGTAGCCAATTAAAACAATCCATTATATTTTCTGCAGTGTTGGAGTGAGACATAAGCTCAAGATACCTTTTTAATTAAAACAACCGCTTCACAAGCAATGCCTTCTTTACGTCCAGTAAAACCTAAACGCTCAGAGGTCGTTGCTTTAACATTTACATTGGCGATATCTGTTTCCAGATCTTCTGCAATCGCTTGGCACATCGCATCAATATACGGCGCCATTTTTGGCGCTTGTGCAATAATAGTAACGTCTACATTACCAAGACTGTAACCTTGTGCTTTAACTTTACTGTAGACATCACGTAATAAATATCGGCTATCAGCACCAGCCCATTCCGCATCTGTATCGGGAAAATGACGACCAATATCCCCCGCGCCTATTGCGCCAAGTAATGCATCACATACCGCGTGTAGTGCAACATCACCATCAGAATGAGCGATCAGACCTTGCTCATAAGGGATTGCTACCCCACCAATAATTACCGGGCCTTCACCACCAAATTTATGAACATCAAAACCATGACCAATTCGCATTATGGTAATTCCTTTAATAACTGTTGTAGGTAGAACTCAGCTAAAGCTAAATCTTCAGGTTGTGTCACTTTTAGATTATCCGCACGTCCTTTCACCAGTACAGGTGAAAAACCACAAAACTCAAGCGCAGACGCTTCATCTGTGATCACCGCTTCTTTTGCTAAAGCGGTCGTTAACGCGTCACGTAGTTGACTGGCACGAAACATTTGAGGCGTTAATGCATGCCATAGTTGCTCACGGTCAACGGTGTGATCAATCACTGCGAGTGCATTTGAATTAACAGTACTGCGTTTCATGGTATCGCGTACTGGCGTGGCAAGGATTGCGCCATATTCAGACGTTTCAGCCACAGCCATTAATTGACGGAGATCTTCGATACGTACACAAGGGCGAGCAGCATCATGTACCATCACCCATGCGTTATCATCATTGATTGCTGCTAGGCCTGAAAATACGGAATCAACACGCTCATTACCGCCATCAACCACAGTGATACGGGGATCCATCGCTAACGGTAACGTCGGAAAGTAAGGATCGTTCTTACTTACTGCAATCACAACATGTTGGATTTCAGATAAGCTTAATAAACGCTCAACCGAATGTTCTAGAATCGTTTTACCAGCAATCGTTAAATATTGCTTCGGACGATCAGCGGCCATACGGCTACCAACCCCTGCTGCAGGTACAATAGCAATGCATTTATCGATCATGAAAGGTTATCTCATCACTTAACTAAAAATGTGTAATTAGTTACTATCACCAACAACACGAATAAATGTTTCCCCTGGTTTCACCAAACCAAGATCAGTACGCGCACGCTCTTCCACAGCTTCTTTACCGCCATGAAGATCTTTGATCTCCGCATACATTTGCTGATTACGTTGATGTAATTCAGCATTAGCGGCTTGTTGTAAGCTTACACTCTCTGTGACTGCGGTAAATTCTTTCATACCGTTTTTGCCATACCAGAAATCATATTGTAACCAAGCGATAAGAACCAATAATACAATAATAAACAGGCGCATACTTCTCCCTGCGAAATAATTTTAAACAGCAAGCTGCATTCCGATTATTGAATAAACCTAAATAATTGGAATACATTTTGCGAGTCAGCAATAATCCCATAATCAGTCAATGGTGACTACTATTATGCTATGAGACTTTACATCTCCCTTACTTAACATTTCTTTTCCTGAAAATAAAAACAGTGTTCACTGACAACAATACAAAATAAGCATTTGTTCCTGCATAAATATTGATGCCGCTTAGTGTTGTATTTTTTATTTTAGAGATAAAAAAACCGCCTCTTGCAAGGCGGTTTTATTTAACCAAATTGAGTAAACTCAATCATCGCTTAATAGAAAATTAAGCTTGGCCTTTAACTTCTTTAAGACCGTTGAAAGGAGCACGCTCACCTAGTGCTTCTTCGATACGGATAAGTTGGTTGTACTTAGCAACACGGTCAGAACGGCTCATAGAACCAGTTTTGATTTGACCTGCAGCAGTACCTACCGCTAGATCAGCGATAGTTGCGTCTTCGGTCTCGCCTGAACGGTGAGAGATAACAGCAGTGTAACCAGCGTCTTTAGCCATCTTAATAGCAGCTAGAGTTTCAGTTAGAGAACCGATTTGGTTAAGCTTGATTAGGATTGAGTTAGTGATACCTTTCTCAATACCTTCAGCGAAAATCTTAGTGTTTGTAACGAATAGATCGTCACCTACTAGTTGAATTTTGTCACCTAGTAGTTCTGTTTGGTGCTTGAAGCCAGCCCAATCTGATTCGTCTAGACCATCTTCGATAGAAACGATAGCTGGGAACTTCTCAGTTAGATCTTTAAGGAAGTAGTTGAACTCTTCTGAAGTGAATTGCTTACCTTCACCTTTAAGATCGTAGATGCCTTGCTCTTTGTTGTAGAACTCAGATGCAGCACAGTCCATTGCTAGAGTAATATCAGTACCTAGCTCGTAACCTGCAGCTTCAACAGCTTCTTTAATTGCTTTAAGAGCAGCTTCGTTTGACTCTAGGTTTGGTGCGAAACCACCTTCGTCACCTACAGCTGTGCTCATGCCCTTAGACTTAAGAACTTTAGCTAGGCTGTGGAATACTTCAGAACCCATACGTACAGCTTCACGAAGTGTCTTAGCACCTACTGGCTGAATCATGAACTCTTGAATATCAACAGTGTTATCTGCGTGCTCACCACCGTTGATGATGTTCATCATAGGTAGAGGCATAGAGAACTGACCAGCAGTACCGTTTAGCTCTGCAATGTGCTCGAATAAAGGCATGCCTTTAGATGCAGCAGCTGCTTTTGCGTTAGCTAGTGATACAGCTAGGATTGCGTTAGCACCGAAGTTTGATTTGTTTTCAGTACCGTCAAGGTCGATCATAACTTGGTCGATTGCAGCTTGGTCTTTTGCATCTTGGCCGATTAGTGCTTCAGCGATTGGACCATTTGCAGCAGCAACAGCTTTCAGAACGCCTTTGCCTAGGAAACGAGATTTATCACCATCACGAAGCTCTAGAGCTTCACGAGAACCAGTTGAAGCACCAGATGGCGCAGCAGCCATACCTACGAAACCACCTTCTAGGTGAACTTCAGCTTCAATTGTTGGGTTACCACGTGAGTCAATGATTTCACGAGCTAGAACTTTAACGATCTTAGACATTGTGTTTCCTCTTGCTTTATCTTCAAATTAAAAGCTAAAAAAATAGCTGTAGCCATAACAACTACAGCTATCAGTAATCCTTACTGGTTAAGCTCACCACGGTGGTATGCACCCGCCGCTTTTACAAAACCTTCAAACAATGGGTGCCCATCACGAGGTGTCGATGTGAACTCAGGGTGGAACTGTGCAGCTACGAACCAAGGGTGATTCGGAACTTCAATAATTTCAACAAGTTTCTTGTCAGCAGACAAACCAGATACTTTTAGACCTGCTTTTTCAAGCTTAGGTAGTAAAGTGTTGTTTACTTCGTAACGGTGACGGTGACGCTCATGGATCGTTGGCTGACCGTATAACGTACGCGCTTTAGAACCATCTTGTAGATGACATAGCTGAGAGCCAAGACGCATTGTACCGCCTAGATCTGATTTCTCAGTACGCTCTTCAACTTTACCTTCACTATCAATCCACTCAGTAATAAGACCAACGACTGGATATTTAGTTTCAGCATTAAATTCAGTTGAATGCGCATCGGCCATTTTGGCTACATTTCGAGCAAACTCGATTAATGCTACCTGCATACCTAAACAAATACCTAGGTATGGAATATTATTTTCACGTGCGTATTGAGCTGTAAGGATCTTACCTTCAACACCACGGCTACCAAAACCCCCAGGAACCAAGATAGCATCAAGGCCAGCCAGTACTTCTGTACCTTTTGACTCAACATCTTGAGAATCGATATATTTGATTTTTACTGATAGACGATTTTTCAGGCCCGCGTGTTTAAGCGCTTCGTTAACTGATTTATATGCGTCAGGCAGTTCAATGTACTTACCAACCATACCAATAACTACTTCAGAGGTAGGGTTCGCTTCTTCATAAATAACTTGTTCCCACTCAGAAAGATCAGCTTCTGGTGCAGTAATACCAAAACGCTTACACACTAAATCATCAAGACCTTGAGCCTTAATTAATTGTGGGATTTTGTAGATTGAATCTACATCTTTCATTGAGATAACAGCTTTTTCCTGCACGTTACAGAACAGCGCAATTTTTGCTCGCTCATTTGCAGGGATCATACGATCAGAACGACACACTAAGATGTCTGGCTGAATACCAATAGAAAGAAGTTCTTTTACTGAGTGCTGAGTTGGCTTGGTTTTCACTTCGCCAGCCGCCGCTAGGTAAGGAACGAGAGTCAAGTGCATGAACATGGTGTTTTCACGGCCTTGCTCTACTGCTAATTGACGAATAGCTTCCATAAATGGAAGTGATTCAATATCACCTACAGTACCGCCTACTTCAACGATTGCTACATCATGACCTTCAGCACCCGCTAATACGCGAGATTTGATTTCATTAGTGATATGAGGAATTACCTGAATCGTTGCACCTAAGTAATCACCACGACGCTCTTTGCGTAATACGTCTGCGTACACGCGACCAGCTGTAAAGTTATTACGCTTAGTCATCTTGGTACGAATGAAACGCTCGTAGTGACCTAAGTCTAGGTCAGTCTCTGCACCGTCTTCCGTAACGAATACTTCGCCGTGTTGAATTGGGCTCATTGTGCCTGGATCAACGTTGATGTAAGGGTCTAGCTTCATCATAGTCACGTTAAGACCACGTGCTTCTAAAATCGCTGCAAGTGATGCAGCAGCAATGCCTTTACCTAGAGAGGAAACTACTCCGCCCGTAACAAAAATGTAATTCGTAGTCATGTTTAACCTGGAAGATTGGTGTAGAGGATAAATGTATCTGGACGGGAAATTAGTATACCAGACACCATTTATCGCCACAACGTGAAAACTATCACACCGCCATTTGATTTTTTTTGCTTCAAATCAAGTAAGCGTTATGCCACTGAAATATCAAGCTTTAACAACCAAAACAATGCTAAATAGGTATATTTTATTTATAATCCATACCTTAAATTCAATTACTGATTTTTACTTTCTTTATCTTTAACACTATTCCATGCTTCATCTAGCTCAGTTAATGAACACTGACTAATGATCTTTCCTTGTTCTAGCACACTTTCTTCCACTTGGCGAAAACGCTTTTCAAATTTTTTATTGGCTTTTTGTAATGCCATCTCTGGTTTTACTTTTAAATGACGACTTAAATTCACCACTGAAAATAGTAGATCACCGAGCTCTTCTTCTATTCGTTGTTGTTCTGGCACCGCTTGAATCACTTCGTCCATCACTTCATCAAGCTCTTCTTTTACCTTATCAACCACTGGTGCTAATTCATCCCAATCAAAACCAACATTCGCGCAGCGTTTTTGAATTTTATCAGCACGCATTAATGCTGGTAATGCGTTTGGAATATTGGCAAGCAAGCTCACATATTGCTCTTTAGCTGCGCGCTCTTTGGCTTTTTCGGCTTCCCAGTTTTGTTGAACGGCTGCTTCATCATCAAAATCAGCATCACTAAAAACATGGGGATGGCGACGGACCAGCTTTTCACTTATGCCTGCCACTACATCGTCAAATTCAAACAACCCTTGTTCTTTGGCCATCTGACTATAAAAAACAACTTGGAACAATAAATCACCTAATTCTTCTTTTACATCGTTCCAGTTTTTCAGCTCGATGGCATCAGCCACTTCATAGGCTTCTTCAAGGGTATAGGGAACGATTGAATCAAAGTTTTGTTTCAAATCCCACGGACAACCACGATGTGGGTCTCGCAACTGAGACATAATCGCTAATAATTGTTCCATTTGAGATGCTTTTTTATTATCCATACCATCAACTCTTTAAAAATGGCGCTTTAAGCTTCTAACTTTAAAGCGCCAAAACTTCGATAGTTAATACTAGAAAACTAATTTAGAAATTCATAGCAACGATCAATCATCATCATGTTGGCAATGCTCATGTTGCTTATGATGATCTCTAGCATGATCACAATTTTCATGTCCATTATCGCCATCATAATGATGATTATCACATCGATGTTGATGTGACTCATGACGATGGTGTCTACACCCTTGGTGATGTGAATAATGGTGTTGGCAATCAGAGTGATGAGAGCACGTGTGATTAGATGAATCTACGCTATAAGACTCTGCTAACGCATAGTTTGGCAACAGAAATGACATTAACAATAACATTACTATTGTAAGACTTTTTTCTCTAATCATGCTTAATACATTCGACTTCATAATACCCCCGTTAATTATTTAAACGTTACTTTATCTGCACCCACTTTCATTCCCTGCAGGCAAAGAATAAAAAACAGCAATTGTTTGATTTCATCGCTAGGTACATTGATAAAGTTATTATCAGGAAGAAGAAACATTGAAATAAGTAATAAAACACTCGTAACACTATTTTTAGTTAATAATTTTAATAGTAAATTTTTCATAATAGTTCTCTTGCCGCTTTATTTATAAAGCAACATCATTAATTAATAACAACTATCACTCATCTATATAATTAAGATGGGATAATTAATTTGTTAAATTAACACTTACTTTGAATCCAATTTAGATCCAGAAATAAGCAAACTATTAGGCAATAGGAGGGCGATAAATTGATTTTATAACGGCAAGAACAAGCGACTCTTGAAGATATTCAATCGGTAACAGCTTACTGACGCGAGCGATAACGAGTGGAGGAAAAGAGAGTAGATGAAATGCATTACCACCAGTACGAGGTAATACTCTACAACATGAACACTGTGAACAGTCATTACAACCGTGATCACATTGCAAACTGCAGTGATGAGATTGTTGAGTAGCCGTTTGCTGGTATTGCAGTTCGCTCTTGATATTAGTTGCTAAATTAGCAGCATTAGAGACTTGAACATTTTGACTCATATACGCAGCATTTACACTACTACTTAACAGTAATATTGCTATAAATAATGCATATAAAATTTTATGTAATTGAGATAAATACATACTGAGTCTTTATTTAGAAGTTAATAGAATATTATCGGTCAATTATATATGAGTCAACATCAAGCCTTGTTTTAGATCATTAAACAAATAAAGAAATGAATTATTTTTTATAAGAACTAAGCATAAAATAATTGCTACTACTCATAATGCTGTATAAATAAAAAAGGGAAGCATATTGCTCCCCTTAATTTTTATCTTTATCGATTAATTAGCCGTATAATCGTTTAGCCTCAGCGACATCTTTAACTTGTTCAATGCGTTTCAGTACACGACCTAACACTTCTAAGTCAGTCAATTCAAGCTCAAAGTCCATGATAGACATTTGCTTTTTATAATCAACTCGGCTTTTCATTCCCGCTACTTTTACTTTTTCATTCATTAAAGTATTGGTTAATTCTTTCAATAAGCCATTGCGCTCTGAAGCCGTCACACGCACAGTAATGGTATAATTACCGACAAAACCGCCGCCCCAAACCGTATCAATAATACGCTCTGGCGCATGATGACGAAGCTCTTCAAGCTGCTCACAATCCATACGGTGAACAGAAATACCACGGCCTTGTGTAACAAAGCCTTGAATATCATCGCCAGGAATAGGCTGACAACAACGAGCAAGGTGAGTCATCAGATTATCAACACCTTCAACAACAACAGCATCACGTTGCGGTTTTTTATGGCTTGTTGCTTGCTTATTGCTTGCCTCAGATAGCTTTTCTAAAAGCTGCTGATCTTCTTCTTCTGCTGTTGGTTTATTTACTAGCGCATTAATATGGTTAATCACCTGATTAATACGTAAATCACCACTACCAATCCCCGCATATAGCTCTTCAGGCGATTTCACATTAAAACGCTTTGCTGCGTAGTATTGCGCATCTTTTAACGTCGCATGAATTTTTACCAGCTCTGCCTCTAAGATCTCTTTACCCGCAATAATATTCTTATCACGATCTTGCTTACGGAACCACGCATGAACTTTGGCACGAGCACGGCTAGATGTCACAAATCCTAAATTCGGGTTTAACCAATCTCGTGACGGATTCGGCTCTTTTTGAGTGATGATTTCAACTTGATCGCCCATTTGAAGATGATAAGTGAAAGGAACAATACGCCCTTCTACTTTGGCACCAATACAACGGTGACCCACTTCAGAGTGAATATGATAAGCAAAATCAAGCGGTGTCGCATTCGATGGCAAGTCAACCACATCCCCTTTAGGAGTAAAAGCATAGACGCGATCATCAAATACCTGACTACGAAGCTCATCCAGCATTTCGCCAGAATCTGACATTTCTTCTTGCCATGCTAATAGCTTACGCAGCCAATTAATTTTCTCATCGTAAGCGGTTTTCGCGCCACCTGATGCCGTACCCTCTTTGTACTTCCAGTGCGCAGCAACCCCTAACTCAGACTCTTCATGCATTTGCTTAGTACGGATCTGAATTTCAATCGTTTTACCTTCAGGACCAAGCACTACAGTGTGAATAGACTGATAACCGTTAGGTTTAGGGTTGGCAACGTAATCATCAAACTCTTTTGGTAAGTGACGATATTTGGTATGTACAACACCCAGTGCGGCATAGCAATCTTGTAGCTCTTCAGCAACAATACGCACAGCTCGAACATCAAAAAGCTCATCAAACTCTAAGCTTTTCTTCTGCATTTTTCGCCAAATGCTATAAATATGCTTAGGTCGACCTTGCACTTCTGCACGGATATTTGATGCTTTCATCGCATCAGATAAGTCATCAACAAATTGTGTAATGTAATCTTCACGATCAATACGACGCTCAGATAACTGCTTAGCAATTTGCTTGTAAGTTTCAGGGTGTTGGTAACGGAACGCGTAATCTTCAATTTCCCACTTAAGCTGACCAATACCGAGACGATTCGCTAATGGAGCATAAATGTTGGCACATTCTTGCGCTGCCGCTCGACGTACTTCATCAGGCTGATCTTTAACTTCACGTAAATTACAGATACGTTCAGCCAATTTAATAACCACGCAACGGAAATCATCAACCATCGACAGTAACATGCGTCGAATATTATCCACCTGCGCGGCTTGCGCAGTTTCTTCCGCCGTTGATTTTAACTGGCTGATTGCACACATTTGTTCAACACCTTGAACTAAATGTAAAATCGTCCCGCTATATTCTTCTTTTAACGCTTCATTGCTGTAACAACCGCCTTCCACTAATGGGTATAACAAGGCCGCAATTAAAGTATCGGCATCCATACTCAAGGTGACAAGGATTTCAACTAGCTCACGACCACGCCACAACAGTAACGGACCGTTTTCTTGTTCAGCGGCAAGTTCAATACAGCGCTGATATGTTCCTTCTATCCGACTCGATACTTTTGCATCTTGACGTAAACTCTCGACCCACGAGACAAGCTCAAATGTGGTATTTTCCTTTAAATGCGCACCGCGAACTGCGACCATGTTTCTATCCTGTTTTCTCTGAATACCGATGATTGTCTTACATCACATTGCTATTTTTTTTATGGTGATTAGCTTTTAACAAACAACGCCATTGATTCTAAATGCCCTGTATGAGGGAACATGTCCATCATACCAAGACGTGCCAACTTATACCCTTGCTGCAACAACATTTGACTATCACGAGCCAATGTTGCTGGATTACATGATACATAGACCACTTTGCTTGGCGCTAAATTTACAATATGCTGCATCACGCCAGCCGCCCCAGCTCGTGCTGGGTCTAGTAAAATCTTATCAAATTGCTCTTGCGCCCACACTAGTTTCGTTACATCTTCATCCAAATTTGCTTGATAAAATGTTGCGTTATCTAGACCATTCGCTGCCGCATTAGCTGTCGCTCGCGCGACCATTTCATCAACACCTTCCACGCCGACTACCGCTTTCGCTTGTCTTGCCAGCGGAAGGCTGAAATTGCCTAACCCACAGAATAAATCGAGTACCCTATCCTGCGGCTGAATATCAAGCCAATTTATCGCTTGCTCAACCATTTTTACGTTTACGTCTCGATTAACCTGAATGAAATCTTTTGGTGAGAATGTCAGTCTTACATCGTCAATATCGTAGAACGGTTGCTCACCTAACATATGGTCAAGCTCATCTGACGACAGCGCTAAAAATAGCATCAATGCATGTTCAGTAGCGAAAGCTTTAATCGCTGCGAGATCATTGTCATTAAATGGCTGCAAATGACGAATTAACAATACGCGACCATTATCTGCATTAACCAATTCTATGTGGCCAACATGCTTACGTCCTTTAAGATTACTTAACAGTTCACGTAATGGCGGTAACAAATCATTAAGAGTGGTCGCCAAAACAGGACAAGCATTCACATCAACGATGTCTTTACTCTGTTTTTTACGAAAGCCAAATACCATTTTGCCATTAGGTAGCATACGGACACTAAAACGTGCACAGCGACGATAATGTTCACTTTGCCTAACAATAGGCTCAACTTGGGAGGCATCGTCTTTTTCTGTGATCGCAAATTTCTCCATCAATTCACTTAGCGCCTGTTGTTTGGCGATAACTTGACCTTGGTGGGATAAATGTTGCAAGTTACAACCGCCACACTGGTCATAGATTGGACAATGAGGTTTAATACGCGCAGCACTGTCTTTTAAACGTTTGATCACGCGAGCTCGGGCATAATTTTTTTTGTCTTCCGTCAATTGCACAACAACGGTTTCATCGGGTAATGCACCATCAATGAAAACAGGTTTGTTGTTCAAGTGGCCGATGCCAGCGCCGATATGATCTAAACGGCTGATAGTTATTTCTTTATGCTTGGTATCGGTTTTACGTTTTTGAGGCTTAAAAAAGCGTGCCATAAAATTTTGCTCACTGTTCAGGCATTGAGTATTTGTCGAACAGCACTGATTTATTTAATCTAGTGCTACTGATGGGAGCTAATTCTCCCACAGATTTGTCTGCTTGTAATTAAGAGAACCATGACCAGATATGGACTTCGTGCCAGAGTATTTACTCTGACATTAGCACCTACACTTATAATCGGCTTATTATTAAGCGCTTTTTTCACCATGAGCCGTTATCAGGATCTGGAACATCAGCTGATTTCTACGGGTGCGAGTATCATCGAGCCGTTAGCGATTTCAGCGGAATACGGCATGACAGAAAAAAACCGAGAAGCAATTCGTCGGTTGATTGGTTATACCCATAGAAAGCACTCCGATATCATCCGCAGCATTGCGGTGTTTGATAACCATAATCATATTTTTGCCACATCTAACTTCCACCGTAATTTTGATTCCTTCATGTATCCTGAAGGCAAACCTATTCCTCGGCTACTTGATACTCAGTTAACCGATAACACCTTAATATTACGCGCGCCCATTCTTACTGAAGGTCAATTTGGTACTAATGTTGGTAGCGATGTTCGTGGTAAAGCCCTCGGCTATATCGCTATCGAACTGGATCTCAGCACACTACGGTTACAACAATACCAAGAAGTGTTTACCGCCTTAATGGTGTTATTACTGGGCTTAACCCTGTCATCACTGTTTGCGTATCGCTTAATGCAAGACGTGACACAACCGATCTCTCATATGATCAGTGTGGTAGATAGGATCCGTCGTGGCCACCTTGATATTCGAATTGAAGGTCGATTGTTGGGCGAATTAGATACCCTGAAAAACGGTATTAACGCCATGGCAATTTCGTTGTCGGAATACCACATTGAAATGCAACAAAGTATTGATCAGGCAACATCCGATCTACGTGAAACTTTAGAGCAGTTAGAAATTCAGAACGTTGAATTAGATATTGCAAAAAAACGTGCGCAGGAAGCGGCACGGGTGAAATCAGAATTTTTAGCCAATATGTCTCATGAGCTCCGCACACCGCTAAACGGTGTAATTGGCTTTACCCGACAAATGCTCAAAACCAAATTAAATACTAGCCAGAAAGATTACCTATTAACGATTGAGAATTCAGCCAATAACCTGCTGACTATCATCAATGACATTCTCGATTTCTCGAAGCTCGAAGCGGGTAAGCTGTTACTCGAAAACATTCCTTTCGACTTTACGGACTCACTTGATGAAGTCATGCGCCTACTTGCGCCAAGTGCCCACGAAAAAGGCCTAGAACTGACACTGAAGATTGACGATCGTATTCCAGCAGGCTTAATTGGTGATCCATTACGTATTCAGCAAGTGGTCACTAACTTAATTGGTAATGCGGTTAAATTTACCGAGCATGGCAATATTGATGTCTCTGTCGAGTTAAAATCTGATGTGGATAATAATATCGCCCTACAGTTTATGGTTCGTGATACTGGTATTGGTATTTCAGAGCGTCAACAAGCGCAATTATTCCAAGCATTTAGCCAAGCTGACGCCAGTATTTCTCGCCGTTATGGCGGTACAGGATTAGGCCTTGTGATCACCCAGAAACTGGTGAGCCAAATGGGAGGCGAAGTCAGTTTAACCAGTCGCTTACACCAAGGCTCGACCTTCTGGTTCACCATCCAAATGAACAAGACGGATCTCCCCGTATCACAGCCAATTGATACGACAGCACTGCAAGGTAAGTCTTTACTATTGGTCGAAGCCAACATGCAAGCGGCCTCTGTCATTCAACAACGTTTAATGCTCGCAGGTATACATGTTACATATCGCGCAAGCATGCCTGACGATATTGACCACCATGATTTTGCTTTACTGTGTCTGTCACCGGGTGAACAACCACCATTACCTGTCATTCTAAATGATGTATTTAAAGCCGAACAAACGGCGGATAAGGTGCTAGTTTGCTTGCCAACAACAGAGCTTGCGTTATCAGAAAAACTTACTCAAACCGGTGTTTATGCCTGTTTAGGTAAACCGCTTGCACAGCGTAAACTGTTTGAAGCGTTATGCGACAATGATGACGAGCCCCTTAGCGAATTAGAAGTACCGCTATTACCTACTGTTGTTGAAAAACTGCAACCTCTTACTGTGATGGCAGTAGATGATAACCCAGCGAACTTGAAGTTAATTTCAGCGCTACTTGGTGAGCGTGTAGAAACGGTTATTACCGCAACCGGTGGTAAAAAAGCGGTCGAATATGCAAAGAATAAAGCCTTTGATTTGATCTTTATGGATATTCAAATGCCTGAAATGGATGGTGTGACAGCCTGTCAGAAAATCCATGACACAGCACTGAACCATAACACACCAGTGATTGCTGTTACCGCACACGCCATGGCGGGAGAGCGTGAGCGTTTAATTAATGCTGGGATGGATGATTATCTCACCAAACCGATTGAAGAGCATATTCTGCAGCAAATTTTAGCAAAATGGATTGCCCCAACGACACCTCAACCGCAAGCAACGCCATCCTCTGTAGGCAGAGCGCCTGTAACGCTTGAAGGACAAGTTAATGATGTCGCTCCTGTGACAAATAATAGCAGCGTTAGTTTTGATTGGAATTTAGCGTTAAAACAAGCGGCAGGAAAAGAAGATTTAGCCTATGACATGCTGCAAATGCTGCTTGATTTCATGCCTGAGGTAGAAATGCTGGTTAATGAAGCACTGGATGGTAAAGATGTTGAACTCTGGCCACCGATTCATAAATTACACGGTAGCTGCGCTTACAGCGGTGTTCCACGCCTGAAGAATTTATGTTTGGAAATTGAAACCGCACTTAAGGCTAATGCAACCCTGTCCGATATTGAACCAGAGCTATTAGAGCTGGTTGATGAAATGGATAACATTGTCAAAGCGTCTAAAGACTATCGAAACTAACCCGTTTTGCTTTAAACAGATAAGCTAACGATCAAAAAAGCGGTAGATATATTATCTACCGCTTTTTATTTATTAACGTAAAAAACTAATCGCGATTCAACGTTCTAAAATGACAGTAGCAACTGCGTAATGACGCTCATCAGCAATGGTAAGGTGAACATGATTCACTCCCATTGCTTGCGCTAGTTCATTCGCTTTACCTGATAAGCTCAGTAATGGCTTACCACGCTCATCATTTTTAACAGTAAAATCATGGAAAGAGACACCACACGCAATACCGGTACCGAGTGCTTTTGATGCTGCTTCTTTGACCGCAAAACGTTTTGCTAAAAAGCGCCCTTTTAGCTTTAATTGCTGAAACTGTTCAAGCTCAGAGCTAGACAGTATTTTCTGGGCGAACGCATCACCCGAGCGAGCAAAGACTTTTTCGACTCGCTCAATTTCAGCAATATCAGTCCCTAAACCAACAATCGCCATTAACCACGCGCTTCCTGCATTAGCGAACGCATATCTGCCACTGACTTTTCTAGCCCATCAAACATTGCTCGTCCCATAATAGAATGCCCAATGTTGAGTTCATACAGCTCTGGCAATGCCGCTATCGGCTTAACATTGTGATAAGTTAAACCATGTCCTGCATTTACTTTAATACCTAAATTATGAGCGTAGCTTGCACCTGCAGCAATCTTCTTCAGTTCATCCGATTGTGCCTCTTCGGTTGTCGCTTCTGCGTATTGCCCAGTATGAAGCTCAATAAACGGTGCGCCACATGCATGAGCAGCATCAATTTGCGCGCGATCAGCATCAATGAAAAGTGACACTTTGATCCCAGCAGCTGTCAGTTTTTCTGTTGCCGCTTTTACTTTTTCAAGTTGACCTGCGACATCTAGACCACCTTCTGTGGTTAACTCTTCACGCTTTTCTGGTACTAAGCAAACATATTCAGGCTTAACATCTAACGCAATTGCTACCATTTCATCAGTGACGGCCATTTCTAAATTCATGCGAGTTTGGATCGTCTCACGTAAAATACACACATCACGATCATTAATGTGACGACGATCTTCACGCAAATGAATAGTGATGCCATCAGCGCCTGCTCGCTCGGCTACTTCTGCAGCATGAACAGGATCTGGGTAACGTGTACCACGCGCATTACGTAATGTCGCAATATGATCGATGTTCACGCCAAGTAATATATTGTTCATGTTCCGATTCTCCTTCCTCGCGGGATAAACAATTCCCGGCTTTTTAATGGCTTAGAACCAAGATACGGTTTTAATGCCATCCTTGTAAATCGTTTTGCTGCGCGTAACTGCTCTGGGGTTTCAAATCGTCTAGCGGCAATAGCTTTTAAATCATTGCCACGAAAGGTTAATAAACCAATTTTCATCGAAGCAATAAACCCCTGCTGCTCGCGGTAGTTATAGGTCATATCATCTTCAACACTTAATCCACTACCAGCGCAATGCAGAAAGTCAATCCCGTAGCCTAGATGATGTAGTAGCGAAAGCTCAAAGCGGCGTAAAGCAGGCTCTGGGTTATCCGCTTGTGCTAGCTCTCTAAGCACATTCAAATAATCCAGAAACAGCTGAGGATAAGGGGTATGGTTGCCCAATACACGTACCAGTATTTCATTCACATACATTGCTGAATATAAAATATAGCTGCGTAGGGGTAAACCTATACTGATAGGTTCGGCATGAGTAAGAACAGGCATCGCACCTTTGCCACTCCACTTCATAAATAAGGGAGTAAAAGGTTGGAGTGTGCCTTTTAGATTAGATCGCTTACGGCGAGCGCCTTTAGAAAGAAGAGTAAGACGGCCATGATCCTCGCTAAATACATCAAGGATCAGGCTCGTCTCACTATAGGGACGAGAATGAAGGACAAAACAACGCTGTAGCCCTTCCATTACTACCCTTATAAGTCGTCGATGTAACCAAGGCTTCGCAGTGCACGTTCGTCATCTGCCCAACCTGATTTCACTTTAACCCAAAGTTCAAGGTAAACTTTACGTTCAAACAAGTCTTCCATGTCTAAACGCGCTTCGCGTCCTATCACTTTGATTTTATCGCCACCTTTACCAATCACCATTTTCTTCTGGCCTTTACGTTCAACCAGAATCAAACCATTGATATCGAAACCATCTGTTTCAGGGTTGTAATCGAATCGCTCGATTTCAACCGTCACAGCGTATGGCAATTCATCACCCGTAAAACGCATCAGCTTCTCACGGATAATTTCAGAGGCCATAAAGCGTTGAGAACGATCAGTTACGTATTCTTCAGGGAAGTAGTACTCACACTCAGGTAAGTGCTGACGTACGATTTTCTCTACCGCATCAATGTTTGTACCATGCTTTGCTGATACCGGAATCACATCAACAAATTCCATCTTACTTGCAAGCTCTTGCAAGTGAGGGAATAGCTCATGCTTATCTTTTACGTTATCAACTTTATTCACTAACAACACAGTTGGTAACTGGCTCTTCGCCAACTTGTTTAATACCATCTCATCGTCAGCTGTCCACATAGTGCCATCAACTAAAAACAATACTAATTCAACATCGGTTAATGAACTGCTTGCAGCACGGTTCATTAAACGGTTAATTGTACGTTTTTCTTCAATGTGCAATCCTGGAGTATCAACATACACAGCTTGATAGCCGTCACGTGTGTCTACACCCATAATACGGTGGCGCGTGGTTTGTGGTTTACGAGAAGTAATAGATAACTTCTGCCCCACTAAACGGTTTAGCAAGGTTGATTTACCGACATTCGGTCGACCAACAATGGCTATAAAGCCACAATGTTGTTTATCTGTCATGATTCCAACTGATTTAGTGCAAGTTCTGCTGCTGCCTGCTCTGCCTTGCGCCGACTGCCGCCTTTGCCAATTACAGGTTTATCCAAACCTGTTACGTCACATTGTACGGTGAACTCTTGATTATGAGCTTCACCTTGTACCTTAGTTACAGTATATGCAGGTAGCGGTAAACGACGACCTTGTAAACACTCTTGAAGACGTGTTTTTGGATCTTTTTGATTGATGCCTGGCTCAATCGTATCAAGACGAGCTTTATACCAAGCCAATACGATACTTCGTACTTGCTCAACATCGCTATCTAGATAAATCGCGCCAATGATTGCTTCAACACAGTCAGCAAGAATCGAATCGCGACGGAAGCCACCACTCTTTAACTCGCCAGGTCCCAGTAACAAATGGTCGCCAAGCTCGAATTCTCGACCTAGCTCAGCCAATGTTTTTCCACGGACTAGTGTTGCACGCATTCGGCTCATATCACCTTCATCCACTGAAGGAAAACGGTGATATAAGTCATCAGCAATAACAAAACTTAAAATAGAGTCACCTAAAAACTCTAGGCGCTCATTGTGGGTGCCATTAGCACTGCGGTGTGTCAGTGCTAATGTCATCAACTCACAATTATTAAATTGGTAGCCCAGCTTGCGCTGAAGCCTATTCGCTGGAGTTGTCATTTTCTCTCGATTATTTAATGCTACCGATACGATTAAAACGTACGCCGGTAGGGATCCAAGATGGAAGTAAACTATCTGCTTGTCGATCAAACTCAAAGCTGATCCAAATAGCTACCGCCTTGCCAACAAGATTCGCTTCTGGCACAAAGCCCCAGTAACGACTGTCAGCACTATTGTCACGGTTATCACCCATAACAAAATAGTTTCCTTCTGGTACAACCCACTCACCAATACCTGGACGAGGCTCATATGCCATACGACGATCACGACGTAATGGGTTGATCAGAATATGGTGATCAACATCACCCAGTTGTTCTTTAAACTCAACTAAACGTGCCATACCTTGCTTAAAGTCACTGTCAGTCATATCGGTTAATTTAACCAGTTTACATACTGAGGTACCTTTAGGCTGAATACACAGTTGCTTATCTTCACTGTAACGAACAGTATCGCCAGGTAGGCCAACAACACGCTTAATGTAATCAATCTTTGGCTGAGGTGGGAATTTAAACACCACTACATCACCACGCTTTGGCTCACCTGTACTGACGATTTTATCGTGGAAAACAGGATCTCGTAGACCATAAGCAAATTTTTCAACCAGAATAAAGTCACCTACGTATAAAGTCGGTAGCATTGATTCTGATGGAATTTGAAAAGGTTCATAAATGAAAGAGCGGAATACCATGATCAAAGCAATGACAGGGAACATTGAACTTGCTGATTCAACCCATGCAGGCTGTGGCGCAACACTTTCTAGCGTTTTAGCATCAACTTGACCACCGGATTGTTCAGCTGCTGCAGCTATTTTTAATTGACGCTTCGGTGCCCAAAGAAACTTATCAAGTGCCCAAATGATCCCTGTTACTAACGTAGCTAGTACCAGAATCAAAGAAAAAGTGTTTGCCATGTTATCCCTTATGTTTAACCCGACCAACAGAAGAATGTTGATCTGCTCTGCCCCATTTAGAGCGTCAGAGTAAAAGAAAGTGCTATTTAATTAATAAATAAGCACTTTCTAATCGTTTTTGAAGCTTATTAGCTAAAGATAATTATTTATCTTTACCCACATGAAGAATCGCTAAGAATGCTTCTTGAGGCAGTTCTACGTTACCGATCTGCTTCATACGCTTCTTACCTTCTTTCTGTTTCTGCAACAGTTTCTTCTTACGACTAATATCACCGCCATAACACTTAGCGATTACGTTTTTACGTAATTGCTTCACGGTAGAGCGAGCAATAATATGCGTACCAATCGCGGCTTGAATTGCGATATCAAACATCTGACGAGGGATAAACTCTTTCATTTTCTCAACAACATCACGACCACGAGATTGTGAGTTATCTTTGTGAGTAATGATAGCAAGTGCATCAACACGCTCACCATTAAGAAGAATATCAACACGTACCATGTCTGATTCTTGGTAACACTGGAAATTGTAATCAAGTGACGCATAACCACGAGATGTTGATTTCAAGCGATCAAAGAAATCCAGAACCACTTCTGACATTGGAATATCATACGTTAGTGCAACTTGATTGCCGTGATAAACCATATCAATCTGCACACCACGCTTTTCAATACATAAGGTAATAACGTTACCTAAGTATTCGCTTGGTACCAAAATATTACAGCGAGCAATTGGCTCACCCATAATTTCGATATCATTCACTGCTGGCAGTTTTGCAGGGCTATCAACGTACAACATTGTGCCGTCTGTTTTCTTCACTTCATACACTACAGTCGGTGCTGTTGTGATCAGGTTTAGATCATATTCACGTTCTAGACGCTCTTGAATAATCTCCATATGAAGCATACCCAAGAAACCACAACGGAAACCAAAACCTAACGCAGACGAGCTTTCTGGCTCATAAAACAATGACGCATCATTCAGGCTTAATTTACCTAAAGCATCACGGAAGTTTTCGTAATCATCAGAAGATACAGGGAATAGGCCTGCGTATACCTGAGGTTTCACTTTCTTAAAGCCAGGCAGCGCGGTTTCACAACCACCTTTTGCCAGCGTTAAGGTATCACCTACAGGTGCGCCAAGAATATCTTTAATACCACAAACAACCCAACCAACTTCACCTGTATTTAGCTCTGTTGTATCAATTTGTTTTGGTGTGAAAATACCTAAGCGGTCAACACCCCAGATTTGACCTGTGGTCATAACTTTGATCTTGTCATTTTTCTTTAGCTTGCCGTTCTTAATACGAACTAAAGAAACAACACCTAAGTAGTTATCAAACCATGAGTCAATGATTAGCGCTTGTAATGGCGCATCTGGATCACCTTCAGGTGCAGGAATTGCTTCAACAATCTTTTCAAGAACATCGTCAACACCTAAGCCTGTTTTCGCTGAACAGCGAACAGCATCAATAGCATCGATACCAACAATGTCTTCAATCTCTTCAGCTACACGCTCAGGTTCAGCCGCAGGTAAGTCAATCTTATTTAAGATTGGCACTACTTCCAAATCCATCTCAATGGCAGTGTAACAGTTAGCAAGAGTCTGAGCTTCAACGCCCTGACCCGCATCAACCACCAGCAATGCGCCTTCACAAGCGGCAAGAGAACGAGAAACTTCGTATGAGAAGTCTACGTGTCCCGGTGTGTCGATAAAGTTTAATTGATAAGTTTCACCATCTTTAGCCGTGTAATCGAGCGTCACGCTCTGGGCTTTGATGGTAATACCGCGTTCGCGTTCAAGATCCATAGAATCTAAAACTTGTGCAGCCATTTCTCGATCAGAAAGGCCGCCACAAACTTGAATTAGACGGTCGGATAAGGTCGACTTACCATGGTCGATATGTGCGATAATCGAAAAGTTACGAATGTGCTTCATGAATGGCGTGACTAGCTCGTGATTAAAATGAATGGGATCTTACGATCAAGTTGTCGGATTCTACCGAATTTAAACGCTACTCGCTATCTTTCGATGCGGCATTTATCAGCTTATCTGATGAAATCGGTGCGCCGAGAACTCGAATAAGGGTTGGCTTATACTCTGAATTACCCTCTAAGCGTTTGGCATAGTGCCGTGCTATCAGTAATCCTAACGTTGTCGCAATAACAGCAGAACTGATAACACCCAGTTCGTTACTGTTAGCTAAATCAACAAATACCCATTGCCCTAATGCACTGCCTAACAGTAAAAAAAGCAGTGGGAGCATATAGATCAATAAAGCAGAGCTTAACATACTTCGCTCAGATAAGCCGATTTCAACTACCTGCCCGATAGAAAGCGACGATTGCGTTGCTATTTTTATATCATGTACACGACCAGGCATTGCTTTCGTTACAATGCCTGTTCCGCAACTATCACGTGATGCACAATGACCACAGCTTGTTTGTTGCTGGCAACTTACCGTCACCGCTCCTTTTTCGACTGCGGTCACTGTCGCTAAAGTGCGCATCATGACTAATTACCTTTTTTTACTGCCTTATTGGGTGTCCCTTTAGTGTTATCGAAAGTGACACTTTCTGCAATCTGTCTTGCTGTTGGTGGAGGAATATCGCCGACAACCGTAATTTCTTTATTGTCTTTAACTATATTGCTCAATGTTCGGCGACCTTGACGGACAAGTTGCCCACTTAACGCATAGCTATCAATATCAGACACATATACAGAGAAGCTAAATAAACCATCACTGTACATCCGACTTTCAACAGGACGCTCTGTCATCAAGAGGCGATGGCGATCGCCTGAAATTAATTTAAAGCCATCAGGTAACCATGACACCTTCCAATCAAGATTAGCTTTTTCTTGTACTGGTAATTTTACCACTTCTGGTAGTTTTACTGTTTTCAGCTTGCTGAGCATTTCAGCCACTTTTGGATTCACCGCATAAGAAACTGCGCGAAACTGCTCTAGTAAATCACCATTTCGATCCAATAAATCCGCACGCATCACTAAATGACTAAGCTGATCAACCCATATCAAATATGAATAACGCTCGCCGTCTTTTGGTGCAATACGGATAACATCACAGGTAACTCCCGCCTCTCGTGCGCGTCCCATTGAAATGAAATCGTAGTAATGGGCTAACTCTTGAATATTAGCCTTCATCAGCGGCATGATAGGCGCCACTATTTTCGCACTTTTTACCGTGAATGGATCAAGACCGGGTTCAAAGTAACTCACCTCATTACCGCGTTGAATCACTTCTTGAGGTGGGCCACTTAAGTAGAGTAAATGACTATAGCCTTGACCATCCTCTAGCGCATGTCGATAGCGCAAGGTATCAATACTGTTCTTTTTTACTCGAATGTAAGAAATTTCGTAACTCAGCTTTTGGCTTGCCTGCTCCATTTGATGCAACAAAGCCTCTGCCGAAGGCTTTTCAGCTTCAGCAAAGGCTTGGAGAGGCAAAAGCAAGCTGACCAATGCTATCGCACCGACCAGAATCTTTTTCATTAATCTGCCACAGAATTATGTTGTTTAAGTAAAGAGTGATCAAGGCTGCCGTCTTGCGCATTAAAACGCAACTGCAACTCATAATCTTGCAACATGGAGTTAATACGACGACGTTGCTCCATCAACTGAGCTTCAGTTGGTGCACGATCCGTATTACTTGCCATATTGGTATTTAAACTTACCGGTTCCGCTTTACCTGTAAACGGAATCGTTTGTAACACAGGCACATCATTGTTAGTTGAACCTGATGAATTATCTTCACCATCATACTGCTGGACGCCAACTATAACAGCTAAAGAGACACAAGCAGCAACGGCCACTTGGCCAAATTGAGTAAGCCAAGCTGGTAACGTGCGCTGGGCTTTAAATGGTGTTGGTTGCTCTTCAATTGCTTGCGAAATTGGCTCTGTAACAACCGCAACGGGTGTTTCAGTATGGCCAACTGAATGGGCAGGTTCATCGTCTAACGCTAATGCGACATTCGCTGCAATATTCCATTCTTTGCATTGCGGAGCATCACCGCGCAACACATCACCAATTAAGGTGTAGTCACGCCATGTAAGCTCATCTTCTTTGTCTACAGTCAGCGCATTAATAATGCTCTGATCTAGCTCTTCGCCATCAAGTAATGCCGAGATCTTTTCTTTATCAGCCATTTTTTCCACCGTTGGGTGCAACATTATTGCTGCATGAGAGGACGGATACGTTTTTCAACCGCCTCACGTGCACGGAATATACGAGAGCGAACTGTACCTACTGGACATCCCATTACCTCTGCAATTTCCTCATAACTTAGACCATCCAGTTCACGTAATGAGATTGCAGTTTTGAGATCATCTGGTAGCGCTTCAATCGTGCTAAAAACAACCCGCTTCAATTCATCTGACAACATTTGGTTCTCAGGGTTCGAAATTTCTTTCAGCGCACTACCACTTTCATAATATTCCGCATCTTCTGCATCAACATCAGATGCAGGCGGACGACGCCCCTGAGCGACTAAATAGTTTTTTGCAGTATTGACTGCAATTCGGTAGAGCCATGTATAGAAGGCACTTTCACCACGGAATGTTGGTAACGCTCGGTACGCTTTAATAAACGCCTCTTGCGCCACATCTGGTACATCACCAGAATTACTGACATAACGTGATACAAGGTTACAAACTTTGTTCTGGTATTTAATAACCAGAAGGTTGAAAGCTTGCTTATCTCCCCGCTGTACTCGCTCAATTAAAACCTGATCAGTTTGCTGCTCGCTCATTCGAGCGTGTACTCCTATATCTGTCTTTACTCAATATTGCATTAGCTAAATAAAGCCACAAATACTTACGTTAAGTGCTCTATCAAAAATGCTATATCATGATTTGTTCGGCGTAGTAACGCTAATAAGCCGAGTGTCGCCTTAAACAAATCATTGAGTTATGAAATATTTATGAGCATGAGCACTACTTATGACCGAAGGATAATGGCAAAGTTCCTACGCCCATTAAATAATTTCGGCTTATTATGTTAATTTTTATATCACCGTGACTTATGTCACGGTGTATTAAGTGAACACTATCTTACCTTAATTCACGATACTAACGGGCTTTTCAGCGCGAAAAAAGCAAAATTAATAACAAGTTTTAGGATTATTACATTATATAACTTTTTTATTATTCACCTTTAATCGTCATTAATTCACGCGTTGACGCTAGGTATAAAAATTGTCATGCGATATATTTGAATACTTAATCGTCTACAAAACTTATTTGTCGTACAATTTTCATGCTAATTTGACGTGAATTTGTTAGGATACGGACAGATAACAAAAGGATATGAGATCAAGTATGAATCAGATTCATCAACATAACTGCGATGTACTGGTTATTGGCAGCGGTGCCGCTGGCCTATCATTAGCACTACACCTTTCTTCTTCTGCCAATGTTACCGTGTTATGTAAAGGACCGCTAAATGAAGGCGCTACTTATTACGCACAGGGCGGAATTGCAGCAGTATTTGATGAGTCAGACAGCATCGATTCACATGTTGAAGATACCCTTATTGCTGGCGCCCACTTATGCGATAAAGAGGTCGTTCGTTTTATTGCCGAGAATGCTAAAGAATGTGTTCAGTGGTTGATTGATGGCGGCGTACCGTTTGATCGTGAAGAATCTGATAGTGATGATAACCCTCGTTTTCACTTAACTCGTGAAGGCGGCCACAGCCATCGTCGTATTCTCCATGCCGCTGATGCAACAGGCATGGCAATGCAAACATCTCTTCAAGATCAAGCCCGTAATCATCCCAATATTACCATTTTAGAACGTCATAATGCGCTCGATTTAATCACCGAAAAAAAGCTTAATCCAAATACCGAATCAAATCGCGTATTAGGCGCTTATGTGTGGAACCGTGATAAAGAAATGGTAGAAACACTGGGGGCTAAGTTCGTTATTTTAGCCACTGGTGGTGCTTCAAAAGTCTATCAATATACCTCTAACCCAGACGTGTCTTCCGGTGATGGTATCGCCATGGCGTGGCGTGCTGGTTGTCGTGTGGCAAATCTTGAGTTCAATCAGTTTCACCCAACCTGTTTATTCCACCCTGAAGCCCAGACTTTCTTGCTAACAGAAGCACTGCGTGGAGAAGGGGCGTATTTACGTCGCCCTGATGGCTCTCGTTTTATGCCTGAATTTGATGAGCGTGCAGAGCTCGCGCCTCGTGATATTGTTGCCCGTGCCATCGACTATGAAATGAAACGTTTAGGCGCTGACTGCATGTACCTTGATATCAGTCATAAGCCAGCAGACTTTGTTAAAAAACACTTCCCGATGATTGATGAAAAGCTACAAAGCTACGGCATTGATATCACGAAAGAGCCTATCCCTATTGTTCCCGCCGCCCACTATACCTGTGGTGGCGTTATGGTTGATAAAAAGGGTAAAACGGATATTGATGGCTTATATGCGATTGGTGAAGTGAGTTACACAGGCTTGCATGGTGCTAACCGTATGGCATCAAATTCACTGTTAGAGTGTGTGGTTTATGCTTGGTCTGCAGCCAAAGATATTCAGGCTAAAATGGATACAATTGCCGTTCCACCAGCTTTACCAATATGGGATGAAAGTAAAGTCAGCAACTCGGATGAAGAAGTCGTTATCCAACATAACTGGCACGAATTACGTTTATTCATGTGGGATTATGTCGGTATTGTCCGTTCAACAAAAAGACTTGAACGTGCAATGCACCGAATAGAGTTACTGAAAAATGAAATTAGCGAGTATTACAGCCATTTCCGTGTTTCAAACAATTTAATTGAACTGCGTAACCTTGTTCTGGTTGCAGAGCTTATCATTCGTTGTGCTATTGAGCGAAAAGAAAGTCGAGGTCTTCATTACACCTTGGATTACCCAGAGTTAGACGATAACGCACAACCTACGGTCTTAACTCCCAAATAAATCGTCAATATCATTCACGTAGACAAAAACATAAAAGTCCCGATCAAGTATCGGGCTTTTTTTATATTCCAATCACATAAATTGCTACTTTAAAAAACATTCGTTGCTAACGAGGTGAGAAATACAGATACGTAAACATTTTTAAATGGCGATAATGACGTTCGGACAAACTATCACGCCAGACAATAATCCAACGATGAGATAACCCCTCCACTTTAAAAATGATCAACCAACGGGTTAACGGACGAACATAAATCACGCCACCTCGTTGCTGTTGATAATAAACCTCACCTATAGAAGAAAGTCGGAAATGGCCTTGTAATTGATAACTGTATATCGCCGAATTAAGGTATTCGTCATACAGCTTTTCACACCAAATCAAAGCTATCGGAAGTGTTAGTAATGAACTTGAAAACAAGAGGAATATAGCCACACACAAGTAAGCTACCGTTAATGTGGCTATGTGTAATTTAGATGGGAATAAATAAAGATCAGCGTAATTTACTGTTGTTGTGAGCAACAATCATATCCACCATATTCGCATGGGCTTCATTTTCACTACGGCCGTGTTTCATCACCCATGTAAAAAGATCAGGATCATCACACGTTAGTAGATTAATAAAGTCTTGCTGCTGTTGCTCTGATAGTTCATCAAAACGCTCTTCAAAAAACGGCATAATAATCACATCTAACTCTAGCATTCCACGTCGGCATGCCCATTTAACTCGTGCTTTATCTTCCGCGCTTAACATATTTAACCTCGATAACTAGAACTAAAAACCTATTTAATGCTGTAGATTTAAAACAAAGAGAAACAGCTATTTATAGTAGCAGTGACATCACTTCCCGACCATGCGCTTAAACAAGCAATCATTAAAGATGAGACATTAAAACGATAAATCCCCTTTCAATGACTCTTGCTTGATTCCCACAGCGAGACGATGGTTAATTATTTTATTTACTTGGTATACCATGTCGTAATAATGACAACATTCTGTGGACAGAGATATGAGTACTTGGTCAACAAATCTAACGTTTTCCCCCCTTGCTTTATCATCGCAAGATCCTCTTCCAGCTTTAGCATTAAGTAAGCTTGATGACTGGGGAATGGTCACGTTAATTGGTGCCGACAGTAAAGCCTATTTACAAGGTCAGTTAACGTGTGATCTTGTATCACTAGAAGCGAGTAAATCAACATTAGCAGCACATTGTGATGCTAAAGGTAAAATGCGTACTGTGATGCGTGTTTTCCATATCGACAATGGCTATGGTTATCTTCAACGCCAAACGGTCATGGCAACCCAGATCCCCGAGCTAAAAAAATACGCAGTTTTCTCTAAAACCGATATCAATCAATCAACTGACGTAGTCTTAGGTCTTAGTGGTGAACAAGCTCAAAACACGATTGATAACTACTTTACAGGTAATGATGATGTCCGTCATAACGACACAGCAACTGCAGTAAAAGTAGATAACTTACGTTGGTTTATTATCACGCCAATGGAGCACGCTGAAGCTGTCGCTCAACACTTTGCGGCTAACGCGACGCTAACCGATGCTGCGTTGTGGAACTTATACGATATTAAAGCTGCACTCCCCGTTGTTGAAGCAGAGACTGAACTTGAATTTATTCCACAAGCGATGAACCTTCAGGCCGTTAACGGTATTAGCTTTAAAAAAGGGTGTTACACAGGTCAAGAAACGGTTGCCCGTGCAAAATACCGTGGTATTAACAAACGCGCGATGTACATCGTGAGCGGTGAATCCACACAGTGCCCACAAGCAGGTGATGCACTTGAACGTAGCATCGGTGAAAACTGGCGTAAAGGTGGAACGGTTATCACTGGCTACCAATTTAATGATCAACAAGCGTTAGCTTTAGTCGTATTGCCAAACGATCTCGATGACGATGCACAATTTCGATTTGCATCACAACCTGATGCCATCTGGGAAAAACATCCATTACCTTACGCTTTAGATGATGACGCATAATTCTATCGATACTGCTGTTACCCGTTTTCTTGATGAAGAAGGCGTTGATTTTCGCCTTCTTCATCACAGCAAACCAGCAAAAACCATTGAGGAAGCGGCTCAAGAACGTGGTGTTGACCCAAAGCAACTGGTCAAATCCATTTTGCTCAAAGATATGGCAGGATTTCATGTTTTAGCCTGTGTACCTGGGCCGAATGCTGTTGATCCTAAGAAAGTCCGTGAGCTATTTGGTTGTCGTCGTATGACCTGTGCTGATGCTTCTGATGTTGAAAAAATCACAGGTTTAGTTATTGGCACTGTTGCGCCATTAGGCTTGAAACGCCCATTGCCCATTATTTTCGATCATCAAATAGAGCAACATACTAAAGTGAACATTAGTAGCGGCGATCGTATGGCAGGGCTTGAGTTAGCTACCGATGATTTAGTGATCTTATGCGATCCTATGTTTGGTGATATCAGCCGAGACTAATCCATTAAAGTAAAGCCCCTAAAAATAAGGGGCTTTCATTTAACTCTAATACGTTAACTGGCTTTACTTATTTTATCATCTTCTACCCATCCACCGTGGTCTTGGCGTGGATGATAATGCGTGGGTAATTTTTTACTTCTTTGCGTCCATGGCGATTCTTTAATGGCTTTCGTCATATCTTCATAGCCTGCTTCACGACGTAAACGAATAGAACGACGTGAGAACTCTGCATCACTTAATGGAATATGGCCTTTCAGTGGATCAAACGTAATATGCACGATATCAATATGTCTGCCTACTTTTAGTGACACCACATCAGGCACTTGTTCACTATCAACGACATCTTTTGAATGTTCTAAAATATGATCAAGATTACGCTTTGCTACGAGCGCTTCAATATGATCACAAGAGCGACTCGCGTACTGGATCTCTTTTTCACGCCATAACACTTCACTCATGGTTTGTGGTAATTCACCTTTTGCATTCCATAAATCAACCATAAAGACGAGTAAATCTTCATCTTTTTCAGCTAAATCTAAAATACCATTGATCGGTGAATTGGAAACACACCCACCATCCCAATAATGATCATCACCAATTTTAGTGGCTGGAAAGCCTGGTGGTAAAGATCCACTAGCAACAGCATGAGCTGGTTGTAATGGTTGCGTATGACTATCAAAAAATACTAACTCTCCCTTCGTTACACTTGTTGCGCCAACGGTTAAACGGGCTTTCTGTTGATTAATAATAGAGAAATCAGACAGGTCATCGATAGTGGAAAATAACGGGCTAGTATCATAAAAACTGGTTGCTGATTCACCAGGCAATGACAACCATGGATTAATAATACGCGGTACAAAAAAGCCAGGTTGGCCCATTATTAATGCTTGAGATGCACTAAAGATATTAAACATCGGTGCCATTGATGGTAATAAATCAACATCAGTTTCTGGTCTTGAGATACGATCCCAAAAATCAGTCAATTTATTTAAACGATCTTCAGGTTTATTGCCTGCCAAGATGGCACTATTCAACGCGCCGATGGAAATGCCAGCAAACCAGTCTGGTGTGTATCCCGCTTCTTCCAGTGCTTGATACGCGCCAATATGATAAGCACCTAATGCACCACCACCTTGTAGAACAAGGCAAACCTTTGGTTTTTTCTTAGTACGTGTTCTAGCCATCATAATCCCTTTTTATCTGATAAGTCCGAGTATTACTCTACAGATTAAAAAGGCACCAGCTTGATAAAAAAACAGATAATCGATATAAAACAAGGCGAACTCACAAGCTGTTTTTTATCAATTGCAATTTGTTTCATATATTACTCTTGCAATTAGCACTCTTTGATACTCGCTCTTTTATTGTGCCAATTTCGCTTATTAATGTTATTTCTTACTAGGTATTCCACACTATGTCTGTTTCTCCTTCACATAAAAAAGATATCAACTGGCGTGGTGTTGATCTCAACCTGCTGATCTCCTTTTCCGCTCTAATGGAAACACAAAGTGTTACGAAGGCGGCAAACAAACTCGCGATTGGACAATCTGCCATGAGTCATAATTTGTCTCGTTTAAGGCAACTCCTTGACGATCCTTTATTTGAACGTCAAGGACACAATATGATCCCAACACAAAAAGCGTTAGAGCTCTCGGTCACTGTCGAAAAAATTCTAAACTTAATCACTAGAGAGCTATTACAACCGAGTACATTTGAGCCAGAGCTGTTCACTGGAACGTTTAAAATAGGCCTAACCGATTACGCAGAGTTACTCTTCGCACCCGCCATTTTTGATGCCATTCATACTTGCTCACCACATAGTCATCTCAGCTTCTTTAATGTTGATCGGCATAACTATCAAACCGTTTTTAATGATCAACGATTAGACTTAGTGATTGGTTCAATGACAAATATGGGCAAAGACATTAGTAGCCAATATTTATATACCGAAGATCATGTTTGTTTATTCGATAGCAAAGCAACCGGACTCAATGCCCCTATCACCATAGAACAATATAGTGCACATCCGCATGCCTTAGTTTCACCAGATGGACAACTCATTACCCAAGTTGATGAGCAACTAAAAAATCATGCCTTACAACGTCAAGTCGCGGTAGGTTCACGTAACTTTTTGACCATCCGCCATTTACTCAAAGGAAGGGATCTACTGTGTGTGGTTTCTCGCTTAATGGCACAATTAGATCTGTTTCATGATGATTTGATCCAATGCCCAACCCCTGTCGATATTGCTGATTTTGATATTCGTTTATTATGGCTACATCGCAATGGCACTCACCCGCGTAATGAGTGGCTACGTCAACGGGTTGCCAGTACGGTTATCGAACAGGTAAAACAACTCCAGAAACAATAACGGATAATAAAAAAGCAGAGTATGCATACTCTGCTTTCTACGACTACTTACCCGATTGAGGTTCTTGAATTTGGTATAACTTGTGTTCGTCACAAGGTTCATCGCAGTTACATTCTTTATCAACACCCACGTTGGCTAAACCACCACAGCTGCCTTTGATGGTACGTTGTTTTAAAAACCAACCTATCGCCATAGCAAAAATAACAAGCAGAAAAATACCTAGTGTTAACAGAAATGTGGTCACAACTTAAAACCTCCAATTTTTGTTAAACCGCTAACAGGCGATAATGATGACATCCCGACTTTAGCAACAGGCGCTTTCTTTTTAGTGCCGCAACCGCAGCCACATGCGCCTTTTTCACGCTTACAATCTCGGCCTTGCTCTGCCGATGTTAACGCTTCTTTTACTGCGCTACCTGATAATACATCAGCCAACGTTGTGCGTGGTGCAACTCGACTAACATTAAAGCCTGCCTTTAATAATCGAGCCAGTGATCGCTGACCAATATTACCTAAGACGATTTCAGACACGTCATGATCAGCCAATTGACGCTGGATTATTTTTTTATGCTTACAGCCTAGTTCGCGACTACCTGTATTTTCAATTCTAGCAACTTGCTGTCCTTGCTGATCGTAAATAACAAAAACAGCCGCTTTACCAAAGTGCCCTGCAACCTGCTCACGTGGCGTTAATGCAATTGCCATTGACATAATTATTCCTCACTCACTTAACCGAGCGCTCACAACGAATATGATCGCTTTTTATCACTTATCAAAATAAAAGCGTTCATGGTGTTGGCATATAACCGTCAAGTTCTAACGCCAACCCTTGCACTAACGCTTGCGCCACTTTTTTTCGTCCCGACGCCACTATATTGCCTAATGTTTGACGAGAGACACCGAGTTGCTTTGCCGCTTCTACCTGTTGCAAACCTTGCATATCAACTAATCGAAGTGCTTCTAATTCATCGCTATCTAAACGTAATGACACGAGTTCTTTCATCGGTACGCCATTGGGCTTAAAGCAACTGTACGCTGGACGACATCCTATTCGACGTTCAATCTTAGGCCTAGCCATGGTTCACCTTATCCATCTAACTATGGTGAATTATTGGCGTATGCCAAAAACATTACTTTGATCTAGATACGTAACAAGCAATAAAAATTTTTCTTATCTAAACACATCAATGATTTATAAATTCACAAAATAAAATCCCAATATAACGGCTTTTAAAAACAATGAAGATGAAAGTACCATGCGCGGATATTGTAGCGAAGAGAAGATAACAGACGTGAAGATGGCGCGAACTACCTTTAAAAATGAAGTCTGTTTATTTTATTCGCCCCCCCTAAAAACCTTATAAACAGAATAATCATCTGATTTTTTATTTCTTTGCTAATTAATAAGTTAGATAGTTACATATAGGAAACAGCATATGCTAATTATGTCACAGAAGTGTCATATACAAACTGCTATACTTAGCGCCGTCAATAGCCAGGAAGGTTGGAGTTAGCAGTATTATGCGGATGTTTAAACGCTACTTACCAAAATTAATCGCCAAACATGTCAGTCGCTTATTTAGTGGTCGCCTCTACATTGACGGACGCGGTGGGTACCATTTTGAAAATGGTTTACTACTGGTTCCTATTAAAGCAGAGAAGCGTCATTACGATACCGTGAATGAGGTGAATTTAGAGGTAAGACGCTTACGTGAAACCTATGAAGCTTAAGCGCTATTGCTAACTATAAAGCCCATATCAAAATGGGCTTTTTTGATCTTACTGTTCTTCATCTTCAACAATAATAGTGGCGTAATCTTCCGCCATCAATAAGTCATTCAGCTCGTTATCATCATTCACCCTAATCTGAAATAACCAACCGTCACCATAAGGATCACTATTAACGAGCTCTGGTGCCGAATCTAATTCATCGTTAACAGCAATCACGACACCAGACAAGGGAGCATATATATCTGAAGCCGCTTTTACAGATTCAGCCATCGCACACTCTTCCCCCACATCTGTGGATGATTCAATATCTGGCAATTCAACATAAACCATATCACCAAGCAATGATTGAGCATGGTCGGTAATACCAATAGTGTAAATCCCATCACCTTCAGAACGAATCCATTCATGGCTGTGGGTATATTGTAATTCAAGAGAAACGTAACTCATTTTCACATCCTTATAAAAGTAGCAATAATCTTCAAAGCGCTACTGTCACCATGTCAGATCTATATAAATTAACGCACAGTATTTATGCCTGATATTTACTGTAGGTGAAAAAATCCATTTTGTTAGTCACGAAAAACAAAAAAGTCACCATCAGGTGACTTTTTCAACATTCGCTAACAAGCATGTTATTTTTCGTAGCGAGCAAGCTCTGGCAATTCACCACTCAAACCTAACGCTTTACGCATAAACTCGTCTTTCATACCCGGCGCTTTATCTGCTACTAACATACCTATATCACGTAATAGTTTTTTCGCTGGATTTGAACCTGAAAACAGATCTTTAAATCCTTGCATCGCAGTGATCATCTTCGCCGCTTCAGCTTTACGCCAACGTTCATATTGACGTAAATGCGCCTGTTTACCTATATCTTTATCTGCTAACCATAGTGCTTTAAGCTCTTGTGCCAAAGCCGCTGCATCAAGCAAACCAAGGTTTACTCCCTGCCCTGCCAATGGATGAATAGTATGTGCTGCATCACCGACTAACGCGACGCGTTCACGAACAAAATCACGCGCATAACGCATACGCAGTGGAAACGCTTGACGCTCACCTTCTACGCGACATAAACCTAAGCGATTATCAAATGCAGTCGTTAGATGCTGATTAAACAACTCATCTGACATATCACATAATTGTTTAGCTTCATCTGGCGGTACAGACCACACGATAGAGCATAAATCAGGTTCAGATAACGGTAAAAAGGCTAACGGTCCTTGTGGCCGAAAAATCTGTCGTGCCATCTTCATGTGTGGCTCTTGGCTACGAATATTAGCCACAATGGCACTATGACCATAATCCCAATGGGTTAATGGAATATCTAGTTGCTGACGTACCCAAGAGTTTGCCCCATCAGCACCAACAACCAATTTCGCCGTCAGATGTTTGCCAGATGCTAATGTTAGCCATGCTTCTGATTCACCAAAAGCGATGTTTTCACAACGCTCTGGAACTAATAACGTCACATTACTAAACTGCTTTACACGATCTAATAAGGCGAGCTGAATGACTCGATTTTCAACAATATGCCCCAGATCAGGCTGAGCTAATCGCTGTGCATCAAAATGGATTTGAGCAAAGCTATCTTGCTCCCATACGGTCATTTCCGAATATGGGCTCATACGACGACTTACAATCCCTTCCCATACGCCTAAGCGACGAAAAATACGTTCACTGGCACGGCTTAATGCCGATACACGTAAATCAGGTAATGACTGCAATTGAGGATCAGGTAAATGTCCTTCAATAACGGCAACTCGAAGTTCAGTTTCAGCCAATGCTGCAGCTAACGTTAAGCCCACCATTCCGCCGCCAATAATCGCGACATCAACACTTTGCATCATAGCTATCGTTCTACCTGTCCCATAGCACGACGCAATAGCGGTGCTTTTAATGTGTTTGAAAGATTCATTGTAGCCAAACCAACATTCCGTCCAGCCGTCAACAATCGATTATCATTAGCAAATAAGTTTACCAATCCTGTTGTCATCATAATGGTATTTTGACGATCGGGCATACGGCGTTCTCGGTAACGCCCTAACACCTCAGGTAAACCTATATCGTTACCCTGTTGACGACCTGAAACGATCTCTTCAGCAAGTGTCATTACATCTCGAATACCGAGGTTAAATCCTTGTCCTGCGATAGGATGTAATGTTTGCGCCGCATTACCAATCACGGCAAAACGATGCGATACCAGCGAGTTCGATTGACGAAGTAATAGCGGATAGCATGAGCGTTTACCCGTTTGGGTTAACGCACCTAAACGCCACCCAAACGCGTGTTGTAGCTTGGCAAGAAATTCTGCGTCAGATAAATCCATGATCACTTGTTGTTGCTCTGGTGGTACACACCACACTAAAGAGCTTCGCCCTTGAGACATCGGCAGCAAGGCAACAGGACCATGTTCTGTAAAGCGTTCAAATGCTTGATTATAATGAGGCTCAGAGGTTGTAATATTGGCAATAATAGCAGTTTGTTCAAAATCATAGTCTGAGCGACCAAGCTTCACCAACTGACAGCAATGAGAAATAGCCCCATCAGCAGCCACCAGCAACGACGCCTGTATACGTTCACCGTTATCAAGCTCAATAGTTGCGTGATCTACGCTGCGCTCAATTTGCTTAACACTGGCAGGACAATATAGATCAACATTTACTAGCTGCTGCAGTTTATGGTGAAAAACTTCACCTACATCAGCGAGTTCAACCACATAACCTAACGCATCGACCGCCTGCTCCTGTGAGGAGATACGAACCATACCCGCATGACCACGATCTGAAACATGAATATCGTTTATCGGCGTTGCAACATCAAGCAAGGCTGACCACATACCAATGTTATCCAGTAAGCGTGTCGTACCATACGATAAAGCGATACTTCTTGCATCATAACCCGGATGAGTATCAAACTCAGGCATCACAGCTTCAACCACTGCAATACGTAATGAATGACGGCTCAATACATCTAATGCGATAGCAAGACTCGCTCCTGCCATTGCACCACCAGCAATTACAACATCATAGTGCTTCACTATTTATCCCTTCACAAAACAACGTTTAGTGTAACGTTGGTTTTTCCTCTGCATCTTCAGCAACTGGACGCTGCCCTAATTCAGAATGACAACTCAATACACACATACGAACATGCTCAACAACTTGTTCAAATAAAGCTGCTTGTTCTTCCATATCGTCATCTTCATCAATACCTAACTGAGCGATCTCTTGAAGATCAGCTAAAGCTTCAGTGACAGCTTCAGACAATTGGTTCTTTTGAAGATCCATCAGCCCTAAACCAGAAATAAAGCTAGTTACCCACTCTGTTAATGCATCTGCTCGCATCATTAGTGGCTCATCATCATCTGGCATCAGTAATGAAAACTCAAAACCACCACTAAACAGCTCATTCGCGGTTGTCGTAAACAGAGAGCGGATCATTGTTTTAGCACCGTCGGTTAATGGCTCACCTTCGTTAGCATAATCACTAACAGGGCCAACCCAGCTTTCATCATCAATCGCTAAACCACCGCAAATCATGCCACTTAATAAACCATGTAATTCAGCAGGTGCCGCTGCAAGCCCTTGCTCTTTTAACGCAGATTCAACAGCTTGGTATGTAGGTAGGGTTATTTCACTCATGGTTTATTACCTTTATTTTTAGATCAAACAACGAACAAAGCGTTCTATTGTTACTTCACATTGCTATATCCACTTCATTTAGAGAATTCAAATCAAGCAAACATCAATAATTACATTTTTACTTAATTTCTAAAGCAGAAATAACAATGGGTCAGTAACCGCCTGTGTTATGCTAACACTTAAGCTCTGTTCGGCAAATCATAACGCCGGGCATAACGTTCAATAGTTAACCAACCACCAATTTGGTGTGATTAATATCTGATTAGTTAGAGACTATTGAGCACAAAGTGAAGTATAGCCGCTTGCATGTTGTAACCGCTTTTCCTATGATTTGGCGACAAGCAAAAGCGGAATGAATACCCATTAGGCATGGAGCAAACCGAAGATTTATGAGTACTCAGGCTGTAGAGATTCAAGTATTCGGCAGAAATATCAAAGTTAACTGCCCAACTGGTCAAGAGGATGCACTTCGTGCTGCCGCTTCTGATTTTGACCAACGCTTGAAAGATATGTCAGAGCGCACTAAAGTATCCAATGTAGAGCAACTGTTACTCTTTACAGGGCTTAACATCTGCAACGAGTTACATGCAGAGCGACTAGAACATAACGGAAGCGCTGGAATTTTATCCAATAAGATCAGTGCACTAGAAGAAAAATTAGATAAAGCATTGCAAAATTATCCAAAGCGTTGATAATGAATTAACCCTGGGGTGTGCGTCAGTGAATGAACGTCCCCGAGCCGATAAGCAAATACCCAGGATCTGCTTTTATTAGCTATTGAGCATGCTCAGCTCGACTGAGAAGCCTACGGTTAATGTTGCCGATCCACCTTGAACGTCTGGTTCAAGGGCATTATTTCGCAACGGCACCTTGGGGCACTCCTCTGTTTTACTTCCAATTTCAAAAGCATATCCATACAATTTAGCAAAATCCCAACTCAAGGATTGAGCCAAATGACACCACAGCTTGTAACCCCACGACAAAAAATAAGACAACAAATTCGCTTACAGCGACAACAACTTCCTCCTGAACAACAAAGACACGCTAGCCTACAATTACTTAAACAAGTTCAGCAATGCGAACAATTTATTGCCAGTCAACATATTGCGCTTTATTTGACCAATGATGGTGAGATCAGCACTCAACCCATTATCGACTGGTTATGGCAAAGCGGAAAATCTGTTTACCTACCGGTTTTACATCCTTTTAGCAAAGGGCACTTATTATTTCTTAACTACACCCCTAGCACTCCTATGCGCAAAAATCGCTATCAAATTTCAGAGCCCACTCTCGATGTACGAGCAGTAAAACCCGTTAATAAATTAGATATTATTTGCACCCCACTGGTGGCTTTTGATAACTCAGGTCAACGATTAGGTATGGGAGGTGGCTACTATGATCGCACTCTTAGCCAATGGCATCAGCATAAACAAGGCCCTTACCCACTAGGTTTAGCCCATGATTGCCAATATGTAGAACAATTGCCAAGCGAACAATGGGATGTGCCGTTACCTAAAATTATCACTCCGTCAAAGATCCACTGTTGGTAAAAACACAAATAAGAGCATCAAATTGACATGCTTAAGCAATCGTTTACTTTAGTTTCAATAAAAACGAACAATCTAACTAATTGTTATAAATAACCTTATGTTTTTATTTCTTATTTTGCATTGTGATTGTTCATAATCACACTGACGAACGAATTCCAATTCGTTATAATTAGCATCAACGCTTACTCGGCGTATTAGTCATAACGAGGAGAATGGCATGACACAAGATGAAATGAAAAAAGCAGCAGGTTGGGCAGCACTTGAATACGTACAGAAAGGAACAATTGTAGGTGTAGGTACTGGCTCTACGGTTAATCACTTCATCGATGCCTTAGCAACTCGCAAAGAAGAAATTAAAGGTGCTGTTTCAAGTTCAGTCGCTTCAACTGAACGTCTTGAACAACTAGGCATTACTGTATTTGATGCGAATGAAGTTGCTTCACTTGATATTTATGTCGATGGTGCTGATGAAATTAACGCAGACTACGACATGATTAAAGGCGGCGGTGCGGCGCTTACTCGTGAAAAAATCGTGGCAGCCATCGCGAAAAAATTTATCTGTATCGTTGATGACACCAAGCAAGTTGACGTATTGGGTCAATTCCCGCTTCCAGTTGAAGTGATCCCTATGGGGCGCTCTTTCATTGGTCGTGAATTGGTAAAACTTGGTGGCGATCCGGCTTACCGTGAAGGCGTTGTGACCGATAACGGTAATATGATCCTTGATGTCTACAACATGAAGATCACTGATCCTAAAACAATGGAAGATAAAATCAACGCCCTACCTGGTGTTGTAACTGTTGGTCTATTTGCTCACCGTGGCGCTGATGTATTATTGGTTGGCTCACCTGAAGGTGTAAAAAAATTCGAGAAATAACATACAATGATCGCGTTTTATTCAAAAATATAAAACGCTACTGATCCCAGTATAAATGTTATTTCCTTTCAAAACGGCATAGCTTATTGATTCTAATTCTAGCTTATGCCGTTTTTTATTATCTTTTTTGTAATATTCTTACCCATAGTGGCTATTTTTTGATACTTTACTAATAAGCTATTAGCAAACGTTTAACCATTTCGCTACCGTGGCTGTAAAGAAGACATTTCACCACCTGACATTTCTTTGTTTTACATTCAGTTAGCTGCGTTTTTAAGGATGAGAACCATGGCCAAAGTTTCACTCAATAAAGATAAAATTAAAATTCTATTATTAGAAGGACTACACCCTTCATCTCTAGAAGTGCTACAACAAGCAGGTTACACCAACATTGAATACCACAAAGGATCACTCGCTGGTGAAGAGCTACTAGAAGCCGTAAAAGATGCTCACTTCATTGGTATTCGCTCTCGTACACAATTAACGCCTGAAGTTTTTGCTGCAGCGAAAAAACTTACCGCTGTTGGTTGTTTCTGCATTGGTACTAACCAAGTTGATTTAGATGAAGCTATGCGCCGCGGTATCCCCGTTTTCAACGCACCATTTTCAAATACCCGAAGTGTTGCAGAGCTTGTCTTAGGTGAACTGCTTCTTCTGCTACGTGGCATTCCAGAAAAGAACGCTAAAGCGCATCGTGGTGAATGGATAAAATCTGCAGATAACTCATTTGAAGCGCGTGGTAAAACCCTAGGTATTATCGGCTACGGTCATATCGGTACTCAACTTGGTATATTGGCTGAAAACCTCGGAATGCGCGTTTGTTTTTACGATATTGAAAGTAAATTAACCTTAGGTAATGCAACCCAAGTCGCATCGTTAAGTGAACTGTTAAATAAATCTGATGTGATTTCACTGCACGTACCAGAAACACCAGAGACACAAAACATTATGGGTGCAGATGAGTTTGCACGCATGAAGCCAGGTTCTATCTTTATTAACGCAGCACGCGGTACTGTCGTTGATATTGATGCACTTTGTAGCGCGTTAGAAAGCAAACATATTGCAGGCGCGGCTATCGATGTATTCCCTGTTGAACCGAAAACCAATAACGACCCATTTGAATCCCCTCTGCTGCAATTTGATAACGTTATTTTGACGCCTCACATTGGAGGATCAACACAAGAAGCACAGGAAAACATTGGTATTGAGGTGGCAGGTAAACTAGTGAAATACTCAGATAATGGTTCAACGTTATCTGCTGTTGGCTTCCCTGAGGTATCACTACCTGAGCACCGTGGTTGTTCTCGTCTACTTCATATTCATGAAAACCGCCCTGGTGTCTTAAATCAAATCACGACAATTTTTGCGTCGGAAGGCATTAATATTGCTGCCCAGTTCTTACAAACAGGTGCGGAAATTGGTTATGTGGTTATTGATGTTGAAACTGAACGTTCAAAAGAAGCACTAGCCAAACTGAAAACAATCGAAGGCACTATTCGCGCCCGTATTTTGCACTAATGACTCATAGTTAATAACGTTAACGTGATAGTAAAAAGGAGAGCCGAGGCTCTCCTTTTTTATATCATCTGCATATTCTATGACTAAACATGATGCAGAGTATGATCACTTAGCTAATTTAAAAATCACATTTACACTATCAGAAATCACAATGTTATTATCACTGTAACTTTGATTCACAGCAGAGTTTGCATCAGCTGCATACATCATTGGCGCACTTCTCATGCCATAAGGCATTGGACGATCATTGGTGTTGTAATCTATCTGCCACACGCCTTCAACTTTATCACCAAAGCCTTTAGCTAACGATGCTGCAACTTCTTTAGCATTAGCTATGGCCGCTTGACGCGCTTCATCTTGATATTTCTTCTGATCTTTTACTTTCAATGTAATGTTGTTGATCTGATTAATACCATCACCTAATGCACCATCAAGGTATGTATTAAGATTTTCTAATTTGTATACCG
The DNA here is from genome assembly GCF_002954615.1 of Photobacterium angustum. NCBI lineage: Bacteria > Pseudomonadati > Pseudomonadota > Gammaproteobacteria > Vibrionales > Vibrionaceae > Photobacterium > Photobacterium angustum. Next base: position 2,419,777 of record NZ_MSCJ01000001.1, read on the forward strand.
TTACAACCACATTACGGGTTGCTTTAAAGCCTGTAAATTCTGGCGCTTGATCTTTAGGGTAACGATACTGTGCAGATAGAGAAATATTGGCACTGTTAATATTTTTACGCTCAACACCCGCTTTAGTTAAACGCTCAATAAACTTAGCCACAGCCTGATCTGCAGCTTGCTTTGCTTCAGATGCTGTTGGCTTGGTTGCAACCACGTCCACAGAAAATGCAGCCATGTCCGGTTTAACAACAACTTCACCGCGTCCAGTTGTTTCTAAATGAGGAAATGATAGATCAGCGGCAACAGCGCCTGTAGAGATAAGTGCACTGGTACTTAATAATATAGCTAATAGGTGTTTTTTCATTATCAATCCTCGCTAACAAAGAGTTATTTTTATTTATCGTAGTCATGAGATAAATAATCTATGAACTTTGACCCCAAAAAAATGGAATCTATCCCTTATAACATTATTTATTTTGAACAACGTTCCTTTGTGGTTACTTAATGACTCTTTTTATTTTCTATAGATAAAAAAATGGAGCCAATTAGGCTCCATTTCTCTTCGTTATGCTTTAAATAAATTAAGCATCAACTTTGTTTAGGTGAACATCCATTTGTGGGAATGGAATTTCGATACCTTCTTTATCAAGCTCTTCTTTGATTGCTTGGTTAAGATCGAAGTATACAGCCCAGTAATCAGGCGTATTAACCCATGGACGTACTACGAAGTTCACTGAAGAATCAGCTAGAGCAACAACACCAATTGTTGGCTCAGGATCTTTAAGAACACGCTCATCAGCAGTTACAACACGCTTAAGTACTTCTTTTGTTTTTTGAAGATCAGCGTTGTAAGAAACACCAATTACAAGATCAATACGACGTGTCGCATTACGAGAATAGTTTGTAATTGGGTTACCAATGATAGATGAGTTTGGTACTACAACGGTTTTGTTGTCAGGCGTACGTAGCTCTGTAGAGAAAATCTGAATTGATTCAACTGCACCCGAAACACCAGCAACTTCAACAAAATCACCAGATTTGAATGGACGGAAAGCAACAATCAGAACGCCTGCAGCAAAGTTTGATAGAGAACCTTGAAGAGCAAGACCAACCGCAAGACCCGCGGCACCGATCACCGCTACCACTGAAGCTGTTTGAACACCAATACGGCTAAGAGCAGCAATCAATACAATAACGAACAATAGGTAACGAACTAAGCCGTGAATGAATTCAACAACCGCGTTATCCATTTCTTTCTTACGTAATACTTTAGCAACTGCGCCAGCAACTGCTTTAACAATCATATTACCGATAAATAAAATCAGAAGTGCTGAAACAAGATTCACTGCGTATTGGATCAAAAGATCCTGATTATCACTCAGCCAGTTTCCAGCGTGCAACACACCATTAGTTAATGTGTTATCAGAAATTTTTTCGACAACCTTGTCTGTAACGCTCTCAGTCATTTGAAGTGCTCTCTCTTATATTTACTTAAAATAAATCTATAGCGTAAGTCGTAGATAGTAAAATTACTCTACGACTTACTCCATTAGAACTGTCTTTCCGTTTGTCTATCTCATAGCGAAAAAACATACTACGGAATTTTGACGCTAATTATTCCCGTTTTTACTAGTAAATAGCTACTAAAAAAAACGATGTTTACATAAATTAACTTAAATATTACTAAACAACAATTTAAGTACAATCCCTTACAAAATACAAAAAAAAAGCCCGCCGAAGCGGACTTTTTCACATTTTATATGGCTGAAGTTCGATTAAAGAACATCAACTGCGTTTAGATCAGCGAATGCTTTCTCTAGACGCTCAACCATTGATACTTGACCTGCACGTAGCCATACGCGTGGATCGTAGTATTTCTTGTTAGGCGCTGACTCACCAGTTGGGTTACCAATTTGACCTTGTAGGTAATCGTGGTTTTCAGCTTCGTAGCGACGGATACCATCCCAACAAGCCCACTGTGTATCTGTATCGATGTTCATTTTGATAACACCGTAACCGATAGACTCTTGGATTTCAGCTTCAGAAGAACCTGAACCACCGTGGAATACGAAATCTAGAGAGTTAGTTGGAAGACCAAACTTCTCTGAAACGTATGCTTGAGAATCACGTAGGATAGTTGGAGTAAGTACAACGTTACCTGCTTGGTAAACACCGTGTACGTTACCGAAAGAAGCAGCGATAGTGAAACGTGGGCTAACAGCGCTTAGTTTCTCGTATGCGTATGCAACGTCTTCTGGAGAAGTGTAAAGCTCAGATGCGTCCATGTGAGAGTTATCAACGCCGTCTTCTTCACCACCAGTACAACCTAGTTCGATTTCTAGTGTCATGTCCATCTTAGCCATACGCGCAAGGTACTTAGCTGAGATTTCGATGTTCTCTTCTAGCGACTCTTCAGAAAGGTCGATCATGTGAGAAGAGAATAGAGGCTTACCAGTTTGAGCGAAGAACTCTTCACCCGCATCTAGTAGACCGTCGATCCAAGGAAGTAGTTTCTTAGCAGCGTGGTCAGTGTGAAGAATTACAGGAACACCGTAAGACTCAGCAACAGCGTGAACGTACTTAGCACCAGCGATAGCGCCAAGGATTTGTGGACCTTGACCTTCTAGTTTAAGACCTTTACCGCCAAAGAATGCAGCACCGCCGTTAGAGAACTGAACGATAACTGGAGACTTAACTTTAGCTGCCGCTTCTAATACTGCGTTAACAGAATCTGTACCGATACAGTTAACAGCAGGAAGTGCGAAGTTGTTTTCTTTAGCTACTGCGAATACTTTCTGAACGTCGTCGCCAGAAATAACACCAGGTTTTACAAAATCAAAGATCTTAGACATAACAATAGTCCTATTATTTACTTTGTTGTCTGTGGAAAAATTCTTGTGCAAACGTTTGCGATTGCTTGCTATTCTACTGAAAGTTAATAGCTATCACAAACATTTAAACGTGGAAGCAACACTCATATATAGTGTAAATTCGGCTCCCACGCCCAAAATAATTATGCTTTAGCGCGAGACTCTAGCATTTCAACTGCAGGTAATTTCTTACCTTCAACGAACTCAAGGAACGCACCGCCACCTGTTGAGATGTAAGATACTTTATCTTTGATGCCGTACTTGTCGATAGCCGCTAGTGTGTCACCACCACCTGCTACAGAGAAGCCCGCAGATTCTGCGATTGCGTTAGCAACAACTTCAGTACCTTTACCGAATTGCTCGATTTCAAACACGCCTACAGGGCCGTTCCAAAGAATCGTTTTCGCGTTCATGATGATGTCAGCAAGTGCTTGTGCTGAATCAGGGCCTAGGTCAAGAACCATGTCGTCAGCTGCAATGTCTGATGCTGATTTGATAGTCGCTTCAGCTGAATCAGAGAATTCTTTAGCACATACAACATCCGTTGCTACTGGGATGTCAGTGCTTGCCATTAGCTCTTTAGCCGTTGGAATTAGGTCTGCTTCGTAAAGAGACTTACCTACATCGTTACCTTCAGCAGCGATGAATGTGTTAGCAATACCACCACCAACAACGATTTGGTCAGCAATTTTAGATAGTGACTCAAGTACAGTTAGTTTAGTTGATACTTTAGAACCACCAACAATAGCAACCATTGGACGTGCTGGGTTGTCCATTGCTTTGCCTAGTGCTTCTAGCTCGCCAGCTAGCAGAGGGCCAGCACATGCAACTGGTGCAAACATACCTACACCGTAAGTTGATGCTTGTGCACGGTGAGCGGTACCAAATGCATCCATTACGAATACGTCACAAAGTGCAGCGTATTGCTTAGATAATTCGTCTTCGTTTTTCTTCTCGCCCTTGTTAAAACGTACGTTTTCAAGAACAACAAGCTCACCAGCGTTTAGCTCAAGACCATTTAGGTAATCTTTTGCTAGTTTAACGTCGCAATCTAGTGCGTCATTTAAGTAGTTAACTACAGGCTGTAGAGAGAATTCTTCTGCGTATTCGCCTTCCGTTGGACGACCTAGGTGAGAAGTAACCATTACTTTAGCGCCAGCTTCTAGACAACGCTTAATTGTAGGTAGAGATGCAATGATACGTGCATCTGAAGTTACTTTACCGTCTTTTACTGGCACATTTAGGTCAGCACGAATAAATACACGCTTACCAGCTAGATCCAGATCAGTCATCTTGATTACAGACATGTTTTGTCCTCTCAAACATTATTAAAAATAAAAGTTCATAAAATTGACAGCCTGCCGTCGTTAATGTTCAACGCCAAGCCCTGTAATTCTTACTATTTTACTTTTCAGCATCCGTATGTTCGGTTGCGTACATTGCTAACGCTGTATCCAACATTCGATTAGCAAAGCCCCATTCATTGTCACACCATACCAACAATTTAATCAAATGCTGGTTGCTTACCCTAGTTTGGCTGCCATCAACAATTGCACTATGGGGATCGTGATTAAAGTCAATCGACACTAAAGGCGCTTCTGTGTAATCCACAATACCACTTAATGTACAACGAGACGTATTTTTTAATGATTGATTTACGTCATTAACTTTCACATTTGTTTTAACTGTGACACTCAAATCCATAGCAGTGACATTTATTGTGGGCACCCTCACAGAAATGGCTTCAAATTTGTCGGAAAACTTCGGAAATATACGACCAATTCCAAGGTGTAGTTTAGTATCAACTGGAATAATTGACTGACTTGCTGCGCGCGTTCGGCGTAAATCAGGATGATAAGCATCAATGACTTGCTGATCATTCATGGCTGAATGAATTGTCGTAATGGTGCCAGATTCAATACCAAACTGGTCATCTAGGATTTTTATAATGGGAACAATACAGTTCGTTGTACATGAGCCATTAGAAACAATGCGGTGCTGAGATGTTAATTGTTGATGATTAACACCATAGATAACAGTGCAATCAATATCTTTGCTAGCAGGATGGGAAAATAATACTTTTTTAGCGCCAGATGCGATATGCGCTAAACCGTCGGCACGGGAGCCAAACTTACCAGTACAGTCTAAAACAATATCGACATCAAGATCATGCCAAGGTAACAGTTTTAGATCAGGTTGGTGAAGGATACGAATTTGATCTTGGCGACCATTTTCATGGGCAATAAAAAGATGCTCCTGATCATGACTGACAGGATTTTTGAAACGTCCATGGCTAGAATCGTATTGAAGTAGATGAACCATTGCTTCCGGCTCTGCTAATTCGTTAACTGCCACGACGTTAATATGATGATGTTTGTCGCTTTCATACAATGCGCGAAGCACACTGCGACCAATGCGACCGAATCCATTTATTGCGACTTTTAGTGTCATATCCGTGCTACAAAAATACTAAGCTGCGTTAGTGTATACCAAGCTAGATACAGAATCACCATAATTGTGACATCTCTCACCAAGCAGAATTAATATCTAATATAACCAAATAGATAGACTCATCACTCATCGATATTTTTGCGTATATCCTCTACTTTAACCTTAAAAATTCACTGATTTATAGGCTTAAAACAGCGAAATATCACGTATTAAAAAGTCACTATTTGTTCATTCAGCGTCTTTTTCTACGCATTAATAAACGGCGTTTAAGATTAGGATTAGCATTAACAAACCTTCACTTTTTTACATATAGCTAATAGATAAATGAAAAAAAGTTCATATTAAGCAATCCCAAAGAGGTGGTTATGTCGAAAGTAAAAGTCATTATTGGCGCAGTATTTTTCACCGTCGTACTTTACTTTTTGTCTGTTTATTGGTCATTTGAACCAGATACATTTAATCCAGACAGTTATGCGACAGAGCAAGCCAAGCTCAATAAAAAAACTTTGACGACTGGGTATGAGACCACCACAACGCTAATTCATATTTCAGAATTACTGATTAATAAGCAAGGCGGGTTCCTTACTAACGATAAATTACCACCCAGCTTATTAATGGATAACATGCCAGCATGGGAAACGGGTGTATTAACGCAAGTACGAGATATGGCACTGGTACTAAAAGATAATCTTAGCCGCCCTCAAAATGAAAGCCATGTCGATTCAGATTTAAAAGAAGCCCAACCCGAGCTCAATATAAATAGCCATAGCTGGAACTTTCCAAGTGCAGAGTCTGAATATCAAAATGCAATTGACGCCCTTACTCGATACCGTGACCGCCTTTCGGCATCTCGCCATCCAGCACAATTTTATTCACGGGATGATAATTTAGTGGCTTGGCTTGAAGTAGTACAAAAACGCTTAGGTACTATTTCACAAGACCTTGGCTCATCTGTGGGTGAACCACAGTTAATAATGGATAGCAAAGCAGAAAGTAAGGAAGTTTCACTCAATGCGTCGAAAACAAGCTGGTTCAAAATTGATAATGTTTTTTACGAATCACGAGGTTCTACTTGGGCCATATTACTGCTAATGAAAGCAATGAAACATGATTTTGAACCGCTGTTAGAAGAAGAAAAAGCAACTGTCATGATTGATCAGATAATTCGTGAGCTTGAAGCAACCCAAGAAACGGTTTGGAGCCCAATGATTTTAAATGGTATGGGATTTGGTTTATTGCCTAACCACTCTTTGATCATGGCAAATTACGTATCTCGCGCTCAAGCAGGTACCGTTGATCTCATCAATCTGCTAGAAAAAAGATAATAAACTCTTGTCGTATGATAGATACCGCAATCTATAACTAAATCCACCAGCATACGAAGCAGACTTTATAGCCTATACAATATTGCTTGTACTCAGGTATATAAAGTCTGTTTATCGTCATTTTTAATAAAAGAAACTTTATATAGTCAATTTGTGATTACATTTTTGAGGAAAAAAAGATCCCATTGTAATCACGGAAGATAAATACCATTATTTATCAAAAGCTTAAATAGCAACTATATCTGTAAACCACCACAATAGAGCTATTCAATTTTTTTATACAATAAGAAACCCTAGTTTTCATATTGTTGATTTTATCTGTTCTCGATGTATTATAGACGTCTAGACGGAAGTAGCTCTATACATACAAACGTACATATAGCTATATAACAGCGTTATAAACGCTACCGTGCGACTAAATTCAAAAGAAAGTGAGACTACCGATGGCAAAACATTTATTCACTTCTGAGTCGGTATCAGAAGGTCATCCAGATAAAATTGCAGATCAAATTTCAGATGCTGTATTGGATGCAATTATTGAACAAGATCCTAAAGCGCGTGTAGCTTGTGAAACTTACGTAAAAACCGGCATGGTAATGGTTGGTGGTGAGATCACAACATCTGCTTGGGTTGATATTGAAGAGCTAACACGTGAAACCGTACGTGAAATCGGTTATGTCCATTCAGATATGGGCTTTGATGCAAACTCTTGTGCAGTAATGAACACCATCGGTAAGCAGTCTCCTGATATCAACCAAGGTGTTGATAAAACCGATCCAAAAGAACAAGGTGCTGGTGACCAAGGTATCATGTTTGGTTACGCAACCAATGAAACTGAAGTATTCATGCCTGCGCCAATCACTTACTCTCACCGCTTAGTTCAGCGTCAAGCTGAAGTACGTAAGAACGGCACGCTTCCTTGGTTACGTCCTGATGCAAAATCTCAGGTAACGTTCGCTTACGATCAAGGTAAAATTGTTGGTATTGATGCGGTTGTTCTATCAACTCAGCACAGTGATTCAATTTCAACGTCTGATCTACGTGAAGCAGTAATGGAAGAAATCATCAAACCAGTACTGCCTGCGGAATGGTTAAATAAAGAGACTAAATTCTTTATCAACCCAACCGGCCGTTTCGTTATCGGTGGCCCAATGGGTGACTGTGGTTTGACTGGTCGTAAGATCATCGTTGACACCTACGGCGGTGCTGCACGTCACGGTGGTGGTGCTTTCTCTGGTAAAGATCCATCAAAAGTTGACCGCTCTGCAGCATATGCAGCACGTTATGTAGCAAAAAATATCGTCGCAGCAGGTATGGCAGATCGTTGTGAAATCCAACTTTCTTACGCTATTGGTGTAGCCGATCCTACATCTATCATGGTGGAAACATTTGGTACTGAAAAAGTAGCACATGAGATCATCATTGAAGCAGTACGCCAGCACTTCGACCTACGCCCATATGGCCTACAAGAAATGCTAGATCTTCTACAACCAATCTATAAGAAGACTGCAGCTTACGGTCACTTTGGTCGTGAAGAGTTCCCTTGGGAAAAAACAGATAAAGTGGCTGCACTTCGCGATTTCGCAAACATTAAGTAATACACTTAATCGTGCACAAAAAAGGACGCTTAGGCGTCCTTTTTTATTACTTGTCGTTTATCTATTTGCAATAAAAACACCTTGCTCCCCTACCCTCGCCAGCGCTTTATCTTCGGTGTATAGTGCCGTTCTCAATAACAAAGAACGAGTAAAAATGAATTCACTGCAACAACAAGTTATCAAACGTGTCGAACACGCCATCAAAACCGCCAATCAACGCCTTAATAAACGTTTAAAAATGCCGACTGTGACTTTTACCCAACGAGGGAAAATTGCGGGAAGTGCACGATTACAAAGCTGGGAAGTACGTTTTAACCCTGTCTTACTCAATGAAAACGCAGACGCTTTTCTAAACGAAGTCGTTCCTCACGAAGTGGCACATTTAATCGTGTTTAAACTGTTTGGCCGAGTAAAGCCGCATGGTAGAGAGTGGCAATTGATCATGCGAGAAGTATTTCAAGTAGCACCAAGAACAACACATAGCTTTGATGTCAGCTCTGTCTCAGGTGACACTTACCTCTATAAATGTAGCTGTAGCGAATACCCATTAACCATTCGCCGACATAACCGTATTTTACGTGGACAAGCTAACTACCATTGTCGCCGATGCCGTGAAGTTTTGGTTTATTCGCCTCAGTAACCTACGATTTTATATAAAAATATCTAAAAGCACCGTTACAAATAATTGCGACACACTTCTCAAAGAGAAAAATATCAGTAAGCTAATGATACGATAAATAATTAATGAACTACATTCATGACGCGTATCTCAAGCTGTTTTGCTATTGCCCTACTGTTACCTGTTACCGCATTCGCGACCTCTTATAAGCCAAGCGAACTGGGTAACACGACTAATCCTTCTTTCAGTAAAGCAAAAAAAATCATGCAAACGGAAATTTATATTTCTCCTCAAGACATGAAAACCATTTACTGTGGTGCTGATTTCAACAATAAAAAATACGTGACATTACCATCCGGTTTTACCACTGAAGTGTATAAAAAACGCGTTAAACGCTGGGAAGCGGAGCATGTCGTTCCTGCCGAGAACTTTGGTCGTGCTTTTAGTGAGTGGCGTGAAGGTGCTGCCGTTTGTGTTGATAGTAAAGGAAAAGCCTTTAAAGGCCGTAAATGTGCAGAAAAAGCCAATAACGAATACCGCTTAATGCAATCCGACCTTTATAATTTATACCCTGCCATTGGCGCCGTTAATGCTGCACGACAAAACTATAATTATGTGATGCTGCCTAAAACCAATAGCAAAAATTATCGTTCATTTGGTAGTTGCGACATGATCATTGATAAAAAGGATCATGATGCTCAACCGCCAGAGCGTGCTCGTGGTGTGATTGCTCGTACTTATATGTACTTTGAAGCCGTATACCCAAAATATAAAATGAGTCGTCAACAACGCCAATTAATGAATAGTTGGGATAAACAGTACCCTGTATCTAAATGGGAATGTGAGCGTGCCGCTAAAATTGAAAAAATCCAAGGTAACGTTAACCCTATTCTTGCGAGCCGTTGTTCATAACAGCATCTTTTACTTACACGCACTTTAGCGTTCAAAAACGCGTTATGTGTAAATAACGCGTTTTATTTAACCTCGAATAATTGGCGAACAGAGCATCCATGTTAAGATTCGTCATTACTCTTTTTTTATTGCATAGATGACCGCATTATGAGAATTCCACGTATTTATCATCCAGAATCTTTACCTTCCCACGGCAAGGTAATGCTCAGTGACGATGCTGCTAACCATGTTGGTCGCGTTATGCGTATGCAAGTAGGCCAAGAGCTATTAATGTTTGACGGCAGTAATGCAGAGTTTCCCGCCGTGATCACCAACGCAAGTAAAAAAAGCGTTGAAGTAGAGATCCAATCTCGGGTTGAACACAGTATTGAATCCCCACTAGATATCCATTTAGGTCAGGTGATTTCACGTGGTGATAAAATGGAATTCACCATTCAAAAATCCGTCGAGTTAGGGGTGAACACCATAACACCACTAATTTCAGAACGTTGTGGCGTTAAATTAAATGCTGAACGTTTTGAAAAAAAACTCGAACAATGGCAAAAAATCGCCATTGCAGCTTGTGAGCAATGTGGTCGTAATGTTGTCCCTACTATTCGCCCAGTGATGAAACTGGAACAATGGTGTGCTGAAGAATATGATGGTCTAAAGCTCAACTTACACCCTCGCGCTAATTATTCGATAAACACGCTTCCAACGCCAGTCACTAATGTTCGTTTATTGATTGGCCCAGAAGGCGGTTTATCCGCTGATGAAATCAGCATGACAGAACAATATAAATTTGATGAAATTTTGCTGGGACCTCGCGTACTTCGTACCGAAACCACCGCAATGACAGCCATCACTGCACTGCAAGTACGCTTCGGTGATTTAGGCTAAATTAGAGATTAGGAGAACACAATGATCAAACTGGGTATCGTGATGGACCCTATCGAGTCTATCAATATCAAGAAAGATTCTAGCTTTGCAATGATGTTAGAAGCTCAGCGTCGCGGCTGGGAAATTCATTACATGGAAATGAATGATCTATCTTTAGAGCAAGGTAAAGCGATTGCCCGTACGCGTGTCGTCACAGTACAACAAGATCCTGATCACTGGTTTGATTTTCACAGCGAACAAGAAATTGAATTATCAGATCTTGACGCTGTATTAATGCGTAAAGATCCTCCTTTCGATACTGAATATATTTACGCAACCTACATTCTTGAGCGTGCCGAAAATAATGGTGCACTCATTGTAAATAAACCACAAAGCCTACGTGACTGTAATGAAAAGCTGTTTACGGCATGGTTCCCTGAGCTGACACCAACCACTATTGTTACTCGTCGTGCCGAGAAACTAAAAGCCTTCCACCAAGAGCACGGTGATGTGATCTTAAAGCCACTTGATGGTATGGGTGGTTCGTCGATTTTCCGTGTAATGAAAGGCGATCCTAACGTATCGGTCATCATTGAAACACTAACTAATATGGGCCAAAACTACTGCATGGCACAGACCTTTGTTCCTGATATTAGTAATGGTGATAAGCGTATCTTAGTGGTTGATGGCGAGCCTATGCCTTACTGCCTAGCACGTATTCCTGCTAAAGGGGAAACTCGCGGTAACTTAGCTGCTGGCGGTCGTGGTGAAGCGCGTCCAATCAGTGAAACCGATCGTAAGATCGCAGAAACAGTTGCACCAGTACTAAAAGAAAAAGGCCTGATTTTTGTTGGTCTTGATGTGATTGGTGACAAGCTAACGGAAATTAATGTGACTAGCCCAACCTGTATCCGTGAGATTGAAGCAGCTTTTGATATCTCAATTACAGGCAAGTTAATGGATGCTATCGAACGTCGAGTAAACGCGAAGTAATATCGCTTTACTGACAATCATCAACCATACTCAAATTAAGAATGCAGCGGCAATGTCGCTGCTTTTTTACCTATCAGTAACGAGTGAACGCTCGCTGGTTTGTATCAAACTCTGGTGTTGTAGATGAATTTGACCAACCACTTTTTAGTGGCGATGCCCACTATGCAAGATCCTCAATTTAAGCAAAGTGTTATTTATCTTTGTGAACATAATAATGAAGGTGCAATGGGGATCATTATCAATCAACCTATCGATATTTCTATTGCTGATATGTTGGAGCAAATTGAAATTGAGAGAAAGCTACCTGTTGCCGATCCTATTAGCTTAGAATCACTGGTACTTAATGGTGGACCCGTTTCTGAAGATCGTGGCTTTGTACTCCACACCACGAAAGGTGAATATAGCTCAAGTTTACCTGTGAATAACGAATTAGCCGTGACCACCTCGCTGGATATTTTATCTGAGCTAGGTACTGCGCAAGCGCCAAACCAATTTCTGGTCGCGCTAGGTTATGCCGGGTGGGATGCAGGTCAATTGGAGCAAGAACTGGTTGATAACAATTGGCTCACCATTGAAGCAGATGACACCATTATTTTTTCCACTCCTATCGACGAACGTTGGCATAAAGCAATTGAAAAACTTGGCTTTACACCAGCAAACCTTTCTTTAGATATAGGTCACGCATGAGTCAATCTCGCAGTGTATTAGGTTTTGATTACGGCACCAAAAGTATTGGTGTTGCTATTGGTCAAGAGCTGACAGGAACCGCTACTCCCCTTGCCGCTTTAAAAGCCAAAGATGGCATCCCCAATTGGGATGATATTGAAAAGATTTTAAAAGAATGGCTACCTGATTTAGTCGTTGTAGGATTACCTTTAGATCTTGAAGGTAAAGAACTTGAAAGCATTACACCACGAGCGAAAAAATTTGCTAATCGCTTACATGGCCGTTTTGGTTGCCAAGTTGAACTACACGATGAACGTTTAAGTACTGTTGAAGCAAAAGCAGAACTGTTTGAGCGTGGTGGTTATCGCTCATTAAGTAAAGGTAATATCGACTCACAATCTGCTGTCGTTATTTTAGAAAGCTGGTTTGAACGTCAATACGGCGCTTAATATTACAAGTATCTAAAACAAAAAAGACAAGTCCTGTTGAGGTACTTGTCTTTTTTATTATCTAAAATCTAGCAATTGTCGAAACCTTGTACAGCTTTTTTCATATTGATCATCATAAAGCTAAACACGATCAAAACCTGTACTAAGATCCTCCCTCAAGGCCTTGCTGTTTCTTGTTTGTACAGCTTGTACAGCTTTTGTACCTCTTGAACTCAAAAGCTGTTCCAACAATCACCACTTAAATACATGAAATTATTTTTAATTTAAATTCAATGATTTAGATCTTAATTTAAATGTATCATTAAATACGAGTGATTAGTGCATGATGATCTTAATGCATTAGGATCATCACAAGCATATTACTGAAGATCTAATTTTACCCCAGATAAGGTACTGGTACTGTTTGACGTTTTATTATTAGGATCACCGACTTTAATCATTAAGCGGAGATCATTTGGTGAATCAGCGTGGTGCAGCGCATCTTGCTCGGTGATTTTCCCATCTCGAAATAATGCATATAACGATTGATCAAACGTAACCATTCCAGCCTGATTTGATTTTGCCATCACATCTTTAATTTCATGTAACTCACCGCGACGGATCAAATCGGCGACGCGTGGCGTATTGAGCAGCAGTTCATAAACACCATGTCGTCCAACACCATTGGCATCAGGGATCAATTGCTGCGCTAAAATACATTTCAGGTTTAACGACAGATCAAACAAAAACTGCTCACGTCGCTCTTTTGGTACAAGATGAAGAATACGTTCAAGTGCTTGGTTGGCGTTATTCGCGTGTAGTGTTGCCATACACAAGTGCCCTGTTTCGGCAAACGTCATCGCATATTCCATCGTCTCACGACTTCGGATCTCACCGATCAAGATCATATCTGGAGCTTGACGTAGTGAGTTTTTCAATGCCACCTCATAACTGGCAGTATCAAGCCCAACCTCACGCTGAGTTATGATGCATTTATTATGTTCATGGATAAACTCAATCGGATCTTCAACCGTTAAAATATGGCCGCTGCGATTTTGATTTCTAAACCCCGTCATTGCCGCCATGGATGTCGATTTACCCGAGCCTGTCGCACCAACTACCAATACTAAACCACGTTTAGCCAGTGCTAATCTTTCCATATCCAGCGGTAAATTAAGCTCATGAATATTCGGTATCTTGGTTTCGATTCGACGGACCACAATACCTGGTAATTCACGTTGCCAAAATGCACTTAATCGAAAACGACAACCATTACGGACAATGGCAAAATTGGCCTCACGGGTCGCAACAAATTCTTTATATTGCTCATCATCCATCGCTTCGTGGAACAACGAATCCACTGCTTCGCGATCAAGTAATTCGCCAAGATGATGTAAGTTGCCATCGACTTTCAGTAAGCATGCTGAGCCGACGGTGATATATAAATCCGACGCTTTACGCTCAACCATTTGCGCTAATATACTATCTAAATTCATCTCTTTTCCTACCTCGTTAAACCTGAGGTGTTATTAGAAACCGCGCTGACTCGTATCAACAATACGGCGACCTTCTTCAGCTTCAACTAAGCCTTTTGCCACCAGCATCTTCACGCTTTGCTCCATGGTTTGCATTCCCATCGATGAGCCGGTTTGGATCATTGAAAACATTTGCGCGACTTTATCTTCACGGATCAAGTTACGAATCGCAGGTGTTGCCATCATAATTTCATGGCTGGCCACACGACCACCGCTCACACACTTTAATAAGCTTTGTGATATCACGGCACGTAACGACTCCGATAACATAGAGCGAACCATGGATTTATCACTACCAGGGAAAACATCAATGATACGGTCAACCGTTTTTGCCGCAGAACTTGTATGCAAGGTACCTAAAACTAAGTGTCCTGTTTCAGCTGCTGTTAACGCTAAACTGATCGTTTCCTGATCACGAAGCTCACCCACTAAAATCACATCGGGATCTTCACGCAGTGCTGAACGCAGTGCGTTTTGGAAGCCCAATGTGTCACGGTGTACTTCTCGCTGGTTGATCAAACAACGTTTACTGCTGTGAACAAATTCAATCGGATCTTCAATCGTCAGAATATGACGGTTATAGTTGGTATTGATATAATCAACTAACGCAGCAATCGTGGTCGATTTACCCGAGCCAGTCGCACCTGTTACTAATACCAAGCCACGTGAAAGCTGGGCAATATCATAAAAAACATCAGGAACGTTTAACGATTCCAATGTTGGAATATGAATAGGAATGGTTCGAAACACCGCCGAACAACCACGAGACTGATGAAAAGCATTGACCCTGAAGCGACCGATGTCGGGAATTTCAAATGAAAAATCGACTTCTAAGTTTTCTTCATACTCACGACGCTGAGCATCGTTCATAATGTCAAATACTAAACGGTGCACTTCACTGTGATCGAGTGCTGGCATACTGAGTTTTCTAACATCGCCATCAACACGAATTATCGGTGGAACACCTGCAGAAAGATGTAGATCCGATGCGTTATGCTTTACACTAAAATCCAGTAATTCGGTGATATCCATAAATTTTCCCCAAGAATCAATTATGACTAGTATCAAACAAAATATTGCTGAGGTCATCAACCAGATCACCCTAGCAACTGAAAAATGCGGCAGGGCTGCAGATTCCGTGCAACTATTGGCAGTAAGTAAAACCAAGCCAGTGGAAGCGATCGAAGAAGCCATCGCTGCAGGCCAGTATGCATTTGGCGAAAACTATGTACAGGAAGGTGTTGATAAGGTAAATCACTTTTCGAGCCATCCGGAGAAAAACTTGCTTGTATGGCATTTTATTGGGCCGATCCAATCCAATAAAACTCGCCTTGTCGCTGAGCATTTTGATTGGGTGCACTCTATTGATCGCATAAAAACAGCAAAGCGTTTAAGCGATCAACGTCCTACGTCAATGGCACCGCTACAAGTCTTACTGCAAGTTAATAGCAGCGCTGAGGCAACAAAATCGGGGATAACATTGACTGAAGTTCCTGCACTAGCCGCAGAAATAGCAGCAATGCCAAATATTGAACTGCGCGGTTTAATGTCGATCCCACAACCTGCTACAGATTACGACAGCCAATTTGCCACTTTTAAAGCGTTGGCTGATACACTAGAACAGCTGAAATTGACTTATCCAAACGTTGATACATTATCGATGGGAATGAGTGGTGATATGGATGCAGCAATTGCAGCTGGCAGCACAATTGTTCGTATTGGCACCGCGATTTTTGGTGCTCGTGATTACGGCAATAAAGAATAATTACCAATATTCGTACTGTTCATGATAACAACAGCTCAATTAAGGTAAAAAACATTTAGTTTGTACCTATTTATAAGGATTTTACATGGAACAACGCTCAATTGCCTTTATTGGGGCAGGTAATATGGCTCGCTCAATTATCGCAGGATTAGTTGCTAGCGGTTACGATGCAAAAAAGATTACGGCCACCGCTCCTAGCGATGCACGACGTGAACCTTTAGCACGTGACTTTGGTATTCATACCACTAGCGATAACTTAAATGCTGCTCAAAATGCTGATGTTGTTGTTCTTGCGGTTAAACCACAACTTATGGAAGAAGTGTGTAAACCACTGCAAGACATTAACTTTGCGGGAAAATTAGTGATTTCTATTGCCGCTGGCATTAATTGCGAGCGCTTATGTGAAATGCTAGGCCAGCAAGTTGAATTGGTTCGTGTAATGCCAAATACTCCCTCTTTAATTGGTAAGGGTATGAGCGGCTTATATGCAAACCCACAACTCACAGAAACCGACCGATTATTTGCCACTCAACTATTACAAGCCGTAGGCGAAATTTGTTGGGTACAAGAAGAATCAGGTATTAATGGTATTATTGCCGCAGCAGGCAGTGCTCCCGCCTACTTCTTTTTGTTTATGGAAGCAATGCAGCAAGAAGCGATGAACCAAGGGTTTGATGCCGATACTGCGCGCTTACTGGTTCAGCAAGCCGCTTTAGGTGCCGCTGAATTAGTAAAAGCGAATCCTGATACTTCATTGTCGACACTACGTGATCAAGTCACTTCAAAAGGTGGCACGACAGCTGAAGCTATTAATACATTTAATCAACATCAATTCTCAGATATTGTTGCTAAAGCGATGCAAGCAGCCGTATCTCGAGCTAAAGAAATGGAACAATTGTTTTAAGGTTTATCTATGAATCCTTTCGTTTATCTAGTTCAAACCGGCTTTGATCTTTACATCATGGTCGTATTATTACGAGTTTGGTTACAATGGTCTCGTGCAGACTTTTATAATCCCTTCTCACAATTTATTGTTAAAGCGACTCAACCGATCGTTGCGCCATTACGCCGCGTGATCCCATCAATTGGTTCGCTAGATATGGCAACGGTACTGTTTGCTTATGTACTGTGTGTCGCTAAATTTATCATCATTATTTCAATCAGCAGTGGTGGTTTTTCCTTTGAACCAAGCTTCCTGTTCTTAGGGCTATTAGCATTATTAAAAGCAGCTGGTAGTTTATTGTTCTGGGTACTATTGATCCGTGCAATCTTAAGCTGGGTTAGCCAAGGTCGAAGCCCTATCGAATATGTCATGCACCAATTAACAGAACCACTAATGGCGCCTGTTCGCCGCGTTCTTCCTGCAATGGGCGGTTTAGATCTGAGTGTTCTAGTGATCTTTATCGCACTACAATTTGCTAACTACGCGATGGGCTCTTTAGTTGGTAACGTGTGGTACATGCTGTGACAGAAAAGACCATCTTTCGTGATGATGACGATCTCATTATTCGACTTTATATCCAACCGAAAGCAAGCCGCGATCAGATTGTTGGCTTGCATGGCAACGAAGTAAAAATTGCCATTACCGCGCCACCGGTAGACGGAAAAGCCAATGCCCATTTAGTAAAGTTCCTTGCAAAACAATTTAAGGTCGCTAAAGGGTTAATTCATGTAGAAAAAGGCTTACAAGGTCGGCACAAACAAATTCGGATTGAAGCCCCGAAAGTTATTCCCTCAGAGATCGCCACCATCATGTAATTTGATTGGTTCAATAAAGCGAATATCAGTAACCGATATTCGCTTTTTTTATCCCCTTACTCTTAGCTACAATCATCAAGTCAAGCAACACATCGCGACATAAAGGAAATACTTCAGTTACTTACTGAAAGATAAGGATACTTCAATGAAAATATTACTTAGCCTGCTACTGCTCGTTTTCACGCTGCCTAGCCATGCTGGACAATTCAAAAAATTTGGCGACTTAGAAGTACATTATTCTAGTTTTGCCTCAACATTTTTAACCCCAGAAATTGCCAGCCACTATAAAATTCAGCGCAGCCGTTACAGTGCGTTGGTCAATATTGCGATTCTCGATACCAGTAAACAAGAAAAAACAGCGGTTAAAGCACAGCTAACTGGTATTGCTCGTAATGTATTAGGACAGCAAAAGAAGTTGAACTTTAGAGAAATAAAAGAAGGTAAATCAATTTATTACCTTGCTGAATTTAAACACGCTAATGATGAAACGTTTAATTTTACGATCACTATTTTCTCTAACGGTAAAAAAGAAACACTGGCCTTTAAGCAGACCTTCTTCGTTGACAAGTAAGCACTTGAGCATCAACCTCTTCTACAATCACTAGGCGCACTCGCGCCTTTTTTATTACGATAACAACCGTTATTATAGCTGCCAATATTACATAGCTTGACGTTCAAAGGCATCAAAATGAGTAAACTTGTACTAGCAACAGGCAATCAAGGCAAAGTAAAAGAAATGGCCGATTTACTGGCTGATTTTGGTTTTGATGTAGTCGCGCAAAGTGATTATAACGTTTCATCCGTTGCTGAAACGGGCACCACATTTATTGAAAATGCGATCATTAAAGCGCGCCATGCGGCAAAGGAAACGGGCCTTCCAGCTATTGCCGATGACTCTGGCTTAGAAGTTGATCACCTCAACGGTGCACCGGGTATTTATTCTGCACGTTTTGCTGGTGAAGACGCATCAGATGCTGACAACATTGATAAGCTACTTGCGGAAATGAAAGATGTACCCGCCGAGCAACGTACTGCACGTTTCCATTGTGTACTTGTGATGATGCGCCATGAAAACGATCCTACGCCACTGGTTTGTCATGGTTCTTGGGAAGGCAGCATCTTAACTGAACGTCATGGCGAAAATGGTTTTGGTTACGATCCGGTATTTTGGGTACCTGAAGATCAATGTGCTTCAGCTCAACTTCCACCAGCTCGTAAAAAGCAACTATCACACCGTGGTAAAGCACTACAGCAATTGTTTAGCGCATTAAAGGCCGATTAAATGCTTGTACCTCCACCACTGAGTTTATATGTCCACATCCCTTGGTGTGTACAAAAATGTCCTTATTGTGATTTCAACTCTCACGCCTTAAAGACAGATCTTCCTGAGCTTGATTATATTGATGCCTTAATTGACGACTTAGAAACCGATCTTAGTGCTTATCAGTTAATCAATGGAGCACGACCTCTCCACTCAATTTTTATTGGTGGAGGGACGCCTAGCTTGATCTCTCCAAGTGAGATTGGTCGTTTATTAAAAGCCATTGAGCAACGCATTCCATTTAGTGATGATATTGAAATCACTATGGAAGCCAACCCTGGTACGGTAGAGGCGGGTCGTTTTGAAGCTTATCGCCAAGCTGGTGTAAACCGTATTTCTATTGGTATTCAAAGCTTTCAAAATGAAAAACTCGAACGTCTTGGCCGTATTCATGGCGCAGATGAAGCGATTCGTGCTGCAGGGCTTGCAAAGGAAGCGGGATTAAACAGCTTTAATGTCGATCTTATGCATGGCTTACCGGATCAAAGCGTGAATGATGCGATCAGTGATTTAAAACAAGCGATCGCGCTCGATCCACCGCATTTGTCTTGGTATCAGCTGACAATTGAACCCAATACCCTGTATTACTCAAAACCACCGACATTGCCTGATGATGACGACTTGTGGGATATTTTTGAGCAAGGTCATCAGCTTTTAACAGAAGCCGGTTATCAGCAATATGAAATATCAGGCTACAGCAAGCAGGGAAAACAATGTCAGCATAACCTTAACTACTGGCGTTTTGGTGATTACCTTGGTATTGGTTGTGGCGCACATGGCAAAATCAGTTTTGCTGATGGGCAAATCATCCGTACCGTTAAAGTCAAACACCCTCGTGGATATTTACAAGCCGATAAACCGTATTTAACGCAAGAGAATAAGGTTGCTGATGGTGAACGTCCATTCGAGTTCTTTATGAATCGTTTTCGTTTATTAGAATCCTGTCCAAAGCAAGATTTTGTCGCAAGAACAGGTTTAGCGTTAACAACCATAGAGCCGACAATTGATTGGGCGATAGCGCAAAACTATCTCCAAGATACGGGCGATCATTGGCAAATCACCGAGCACGGTAAATTGTTCTTAAATGATCTCCTAGCTGCCTTCGTTGACGATGATAACGAGTAGTATCCAATAAAAAAGCGAGCACTATGTTATTCAGAGTGCTCGCTTTTCTCTTGTTACATATTGACTAATTTAACGTGACGCTACGCCAGTTTTTTAATGCTGGAATCGCATCTTGCAACTGTTGTTCTTGTTCTATCCGCAGCGAAACAAAGTCACACACTTGCTTATCAATACGCTGAGAATGCGACAATAAATAAGGCAAGTCATTATCTAAAAGCTCGTAATAGTCCGATAATAATTGTGTTTGTTTTGGACTCAATGCAACCTTATGTACATCGAAAAACATCCGCCCTTTAGCATCAACAATAAATTCTTGCTTACCTTGTACTAAAGTTAACCGCCCTTCATTTAAACTCAGTGAGTTATGCCATTGTGGTTCGCATTCAACCGCATGAGCTGATACCGTAAAGAAGCTGAGCATCGCTACTATTGCGCCTAATATCGATGTTGTTAGTCCGTGAAACCCCTTATTCATTAACATACGATTCTCCCCTAATGTGAGCCTCGCTGTTTTATGTATACGGGCTCACTAAAAAATAGAACGTCCAATACGCTCAGATAATTTTTCTAACGCTGCAGTCCCTGCAACAGAATTACCGGATTGATCCAGTTCTGGCGACCACACTGCAATCGTCATCTCACCCGGTACAATCGCAACAATGCCACCTCCTACACCAGACTTTCCTGGCATACCTACCCGATAGGCAAATTCACCTGCGCCATCATATAAACCACAGGTCGCAAGCAATGCATTTATATGCTTACTTTGAGTTTGGCTGATAATTCTTTTTTTCGCGCCTAAAGGAAGCCCTTTATTTGCTAAATAGCTAAATGTTCTGGCGAGATCGACACAACTCATCTTGAGAGCACAATAACTAAAATAATTAGTGAGTACTGGCATCACTTCATTATCAAAGTTACCGAATGAACGCATTAAATAAGCAATGGAAGCATTACGATCGCTATGTTGCATTTCAGAGCTAGCGACGACTTTGTCGTAAACAATATTCGGATTACAAGAAAGCTCTCGCACCAATTCCAACATCCGATATTGCGGTGCACATAAACGACTATGCAGTAAATCCGACACTACAATCGCACCTGGATTAATAAATGGATTACGTGGGATCCCTTTTTCTAACTCAAGCTGAATCATAGAGTTAAACGCTTGACCTGATGGCTCTTTTCCAACACGAGACCACAACTCTTCCGATTCATATAATGTCATTGCAAGTGTTAACGACAACACCTTAGAGATAGATTGAATAGAAAAACCTTCTTGGCTATCACCCGCCTGAATAATTTCTCCGTCGTTATAGCACACTGCTATACCTAATTTACTCGCAGGTACGTTAGCTAAAGCAGGAATATAGTCAGCCACTTTTCCTTGACCTATCAATGGTCTCACTTCATCTAATACTTCATTGAGCAGTGTAGCTGTTGGCTTCATATCTCTTTCTCCAAGGGGAAAAAAAGCCAACACAAGGTTGGCTTTTTAATTGATTTAACAAAGCGTCATTAAATCAATAATGTCTTATTTCTTCAGCATATAATACCAAAGAGAAATTATTCAGTACGCTCGTACTTCATATCCCAAACGCCGTGACCTAAACGGTGACCACGAGCTTCGAATTTGGTTAATGGGCGATCTTCTGGACGATCAATATAAGCACCGTTTGTTGCCGTATTACGGTAACCTGGCGCTGCATCCATCACTTCAACCATATGCTCAGCGTAGTTTTCCCAGTCAGTTGCCATATGGAAAATACCACCAATTTTAAGCTTTTTACGCAGCATTTCAGCAAATTCAGGCTGAACGATACGACGCTTATGGTGACGTGCTTTATGCCATGGGTCTGGGAAGAATAGCTGTACGGTATCTAAACTACCATCAGGGATCATGTATTCAAACACTTCAACACCATCGTGACACATTACACGAAGGTTAGTTAAACCTGCATCTTCAGCACCCATTAGACACGCACCCACACCAGGGCTATGTACTTCGATACCAATAAAGTTTTTCTCAGGTGCATTTTTAGCCATTTCTACTAATGACGCACCCATACCAAAACCAATTTCTAACACTACTGGCGCTTCACGGTTATATACTTCTTTCCAGTCCAGCATTTGCTTGGCGAAGTCAATACCCATAGTTGGCCAGTTGTTTTCCATCGCATGTTCTTGGCCCTTAGTTAAACGGCCTTCACGACGAACAAAGCTACGGATCTTACGAACCAGTTTGCCATCTTCGGTAAATTCGGTCAGGGTCACTTCACCTGACTTCTTTGAAACTTCGCTCATGCTAATAACTATCCAAACAAAAAAGAAACGGATTGGCATTATCCAAAGTTATCGACTCAATTCAAGTCTATCAATTGCGACAATGGCCAGTTTATGGTGCAATCTTGCCCATAATAGACAATAAATAACGTTGCACTTCTGTTTGCAGTATAAGTGATTGCACTAGCGGACACCAATTTTCACTGTGTAGCGAAAAATAACTCAATAGCTACTCCTCATTGGCAAATACCATATCCCTTTGCGCAATATAAAGATAAGTAGCTATAAACTGTAAAGTGAGCACAACATTGAGTACGACATTTTCCGATGCCATTTTAGCGTGGTACGACAAATTCGGCCGCAAAACCCTACCTTGGCAACAAGATAAAACCCCATATAAAGTATGGCTTTCAGAGATCATGTTGCAACAAACCCAAGTAGCAACCGTGATCCCCTACTTTGAACGTTTTATGACACGCTTCCCTACCGTGCAAGACTTAGCGGATGCCGAGCAAGATGAAGTCTTACACTTATGGACAGGGCTCGGCTATTACGCTCGTGCGCGTAACCTCCATAAAGCAGCACAATTAATTGTTAGCGAACATAACGGCATTTTCCCAACAGATATCGATCAAGTCCAAGCATTACCGGGCATTGGTCGTTCAACTGCTGGCGCTGTTCTTTCACTCTCACTCGCTCAACATCACCCTATCTTAGATGGCAATGTGAAACGTACGCTTGCCCGTTGTTACGCGATTGAAGGCTGGCCTGGTAAGAAAACCGTTGAAAACAAATTATGGCAAATTGCTGAGACAAATACGCCCGAGATGGGGGTCGAACGCTATAACCAAGCCATGATGGATATGGGAGCAATGATTTGTACCCGTAGTAAACCTAAATGTGAATTATGTCCCGTAAGCACACAATGCATTGCACTCAAAGAATTACGACAAACCGATTTTCCGGGTAAAAAACCCAAAAAAACATTGCCTGAAAAACAAACATGGTTCGCTATTTTACAGTGCGACGATAAAGTTTGGTTAGAACAACGCCCACAAGTCGGAATTTGGGGTGGCCTATGGTGCTTCCCTCAACATGACAATGCTGATTTAACGTCGCTATTGGACAAGCAATTAGGTCAACAACTGTCACTTATCGAACAGCAAAGTCAGTTAACTGCTTTTCGTCATACGTTTAGCCATTATCATCTTGATATCGTGCCGATCTTATACGAACTTAAATCACAACCTACAGAGATCAATGAAGCTTCAGGTCAATGGTATGATCTTAATAATCCACCAAAAATCGGATTAGCAGCACCAGTACAGAAAATTTTGGACAGTTTGGCATACTCGTTAAACCATCAAAAATAAGACGGTTTTTACCGCTTTTATTTCCGCTCAGTGATGCTAGATGCCAGTCACTGACTCTGGTATAACTATCAACTAATCACTCATTTTCGCTGAGCCTGTATATCAGCGAGTTACAGTAAGGAATATTTCATGAGTCGTACTGTTTTTTGTACTCGACTACAACAAGACGCTGAAGGTTTAGACTTTCAACTTTACCCAGGTGAACTAGGCCAACGTATTTTTGATAATATTTCGAAGCAAGCATGGGCTGAATGGCAAGGTAAGCAAACCATGCTGATCAACGAGAAAAAGCTCAACATGATGAATCCTGAACATCGCCAGTTATTAGAAACTGAAATGGTGAAGTTTTTGTTCGAAGGTCAAGATGTGATTATCGACGGTTACACACCGCCAGAAAAATAAAATTTATAATTGAGGTTTCATCTCTGAATTTGCTTTAAATTGATGAAATCTCAATAATGAATATCAAAATCACACCACAACGAACAAAAAGACAACAAACAACACTATTTATCTTTTTTTATTAAAAAAAGTGTTGACGAAAAGGCTGAAAACCCTTTTAATAGCGCCCCGTTGCCTCGATAGCTCAGTCGGTAGAGCAGAGGATTGAAAATCCTCGTGTCGGTGGTTCGATTCCGCCTCGAGGCACCATTACTTCCCTTTCGAAGTTTGGTGCAAAGCAACCACAATCTGTTCCTCCTTAGTTCAGTTGGTAGAACGGCGGACTGTTAATCCGTATGTCGCTGGTTCAAGTCCAGCAGGAGGAGCCACTATTTATTTCTTGGCTCAATAGAGCGGGGAAATTAAAAGAATATAGTGTGCCGACTTAGCTCAGTAGGTAGAGCAACTGACTTGTAATCAGTAGGTCACCAGTTCGACTCCGGTAGTCGGCACCATTTATTCTCTTACTCACGTAAGAAATGCAAAAATAGCAATTTGATTGCTGTGTTTTGCCTCGATAGCTCAGTCGGTAGAGCAGAGGATTGAAAATCCTCGTGTCGGTGGTTCGATTCCGCCTCGAGGCACCATATTCATCTCACCTGATACGTCAGGTAAGATAAAAGAGATAATTCCTCCTTAGTTCAGTTGGTAGAACGGCGGACTGTTAATCCGTATGTCGCTGGTTCAAGTCCAGCAGGAGGAGCCAAATAAACGTGTGCCGACTTAGCTCAGTAGGTAGAGCAACTGACTTGTAATCAGTAGGTCACCAGTTCGACTCCGGTAGTCGGCACCATTTATTTTCTTACTCACGTAAGAATGCAAAAGTAGAGACTTAACCATCACTACTTCTGCCTCGATAGCTCAGTCGGTAGAGCAGAGGATTGAAAATCCTCGTGTCGGTGGTTCGATTCCGCCTCGAGGCACCATATTCATCTCACCTGATACGTCAGGTAAGATAAAAAAGATAATTCCTCCTTAGTTCAGTTGGTAGAACGGCGGACTGTTAATCCGTATGTCGCTGGTTCAAGTCCAGCAGGAGGAGCCAGTTAAGAAACCTTGTCGCAAGACAAGGTTTTTTTTCGTCTTGAATTTGTTAACTTTCCTCACTTTCCTCTTCCTATTCTATTTTTAGACAAGAACTCCCTCTCTCAAAATGATTATTCCCCGATCTTTTTTTATCGCCCTACCAGCAATGAGATCTTTTTCAGTTAAAAACTTAATAATTACTCTCCTTTTCTTTCGATATTTCACAAAATAATCTTTAATTATTTCTGTTGCTTGCTTCACAAACTAATGTTCAAACAGGTATCAACCTCCAATAAAAGCTTACTTTTCAAACAAACGGAACAAAAAAGACAAGGTTGATAATTATTTAGAAAAAAAGCATTGACGCAAAGACCGAAAACCTTTTTAATGCGCTCCGTTGCCTCGATAGCTCAGTCGGTAGAGCAGAGGATTGAAAATCCTCGTGTCGGTGGTTCGATTCCGCCTCGAGGCACCATTACTTCCCTTTCGAAGTTTGGTGCAAAGCAACCACAATCTGTTCCTCCTTAGTTCAGTTGGTAGAACGGCGGACTGTTAATCCGTATGTCGCTGGTTCAAGTCCAGCAGGAGGAGCCACTATTTATTTCTTGGCTCAATAGAGCGGGGAAATTAAAAGAATATAGTGTGCCGACTTAGCTCAGTAGGTAGAGCAACTGACTTGTAATCAGTAGGTCACCAGTTCGACTCCGGTAGTCGGCACCATTTATTCTCTTACTCACGTAAGAAATGCAAAAATAGCAATTTGATTGCTGTGTTTGCCTCGATAGCTCAGTCGGTAGAGCAGAGGATTGAAAATCCTCGTGTCGGTGGTTCGATTCCGCCTCGAGGCACCATATTCATCTCACCTGATACGTCAGGTAAGATAAAAGAGATAATTCCTCCTTAGTTCAGTTGGTAGAACGGCGGACTGTTAATCCGTATGTCGCTGGTTCAAGTCCAGCAGGAGGAGCCAAATAAACGTGTGCCGACTTAGCTCAGTAGGTAGAGCAACTGACTTGTAATCAGTAGGTCACCAGTTCGACTCCGGTAGTCGGCACCATTTATTTTCTTACTCACGTAAGAATGCAAAAGTAGAGACTTAACCATCACTACTTCTGCCTCGATAGCTCAGTCGGTAGAGCAGAGGATTGAAAATCCTCGTGTCGGTGGTTCGATTCCGCCTCGAGGCACCATATTAAAAAGTAGCGTCATTGACGTTATACAAAAAGAATAAAATGTGCCGACTTAGCTCAGTAGGTAGAGCAACTGACTTGTAATCAGTAGGTCACCAGTTCGACTCCGGTAGTCGGCACCATCTTTTGAAGCCTCATCTTTGATGAGGTTTTTTTTCACCTCGATAAAATCAATTATCAATTCTATTTCTTCGCCTATCTAACAATCATTAGATAAAAAAAAGCCCCACTACAATGAGCGAGGCTTTATCTGTAATGATTAATACACGCGGTTAACCATCAGTGAACATGTTTGTGATCCAAGCTGCGGGCTTTTTCGTTGAGCACTGCGCTTTAAGCCGCCCATCCAGATCCCAAACCGGCAAGGTTACATTACCACTACAATTAGGGGTTAATGTTCCATTCGCTTGCTTATCATACTTCATGGTAGTGATCTGCTTAGGCCATGGCAGCGTTAATGGTGCAGGCTTACGACGGGTTAAGTAATCAGCATAGATCCTTAATGCGCCGCTAGAGCCAGTTAAGCGCACTGGCGTATTATCATCACGCCCAACCCATACTACTGCGACTTCATGCCCATCAGCCCCCGCAAACCAGCTATCACGGTTTTTATCTGTGGTACCCGTTTTACCTGCCAATTTCGCGGCACTAAATTTACTCTGTAAGTAACGGGCTGTACCTTGGCTCACTACCCGCTTCATGTCATAAGTTGTCAGCCATGCTGCTTGCTCTGGTACCACCTGAGAGGCTTTAGGGTAGTTTTGATAAAGAATCCTACCTTTCTGATCAACAACCGCGCGTAATGCCGTTAAATCTGCTCTGCGACCACCACTTGTGATTGTCTGGAACATTTGTGCAACTTCATAAGGCGATAAGGTAAATGAACCTAACAAAATAGACGGCAACTTAGGCACTTCATTACGATCCACCCCCAACTTCGCCATGGTATCAATCACAGTCCCTAACCCGACTTTTAAACCCAGATTAACAGTCGGCACATTTAATGAATTAGCTAACGCATAATAAAGTGGTACTTGCCCTCTAAACTTACGGTCATAGTTACGTGGACGCCAAGAGTTACCTTTACTGCCTCGTAGAACAATGGATTTGTCATCTAGACTGGTTGCTAAGCTAAAACGATTCGGCTGACTTAATGCCGATAGGTACACTGCAGGCTTTGCCAATGAACCAATTTGACGACTGGCATCTAATGCGCGGTTAAAGCCAGCATAACCAGGACGACTTCCGCCAATAACAGCACGCACTTCCCCACTTAATCGATCAACCACTACCATCGCGGTTTCTACTTTAAGTCCTGCTTTTTTATTTAGCTTAGGTACCATTGATGCGACGCTTTGCTCAGCCGCTTGTTGAGACAATGGATCTAACGTACTAAATATACGCAGCCCTTTACCTGACTTATAAATATCACCGACATCACGCTCTAATTCACGTTGTAGTTGCTGGAAATAAGCAGGTTGTCGACTCGCAATCTTCGGTGTTTTTTGCACCCCTAATGGGCTAGAGGCTGCCACTTCATATTCAGCACCTGTAAGGGTATTATTTTTCAACAATAGGCTGAGGACTAAATCACGGCGTTCTAGCGTACGTTCAGGATGTCGCCAAGGGTTAAATTGAGAAGGTCCTTTAACCATACCCACCAGCATTGCTAATTGGGCTGATGTGAGCTCTTCTAATGGACGACCAAAATACAATCGAGCAGCCAATGGGAAACCATGAACTTCTTTACCGCCATTTTGCCCCAGATAAATCTCGTTAAGGTAAGCTTCTAATATCCGATCTTTGCTATAGCGATAATCAATAATAACGGCAATGTAAGCCTCACGAACTTTACGCCATAGGCTACGTTCACGACTTAAAAATAAGTTCTTCGCGAGCTGCTGGGTTAAGGTGCTGCCACCTTGTACCGTTCGACCCGCACGCAAGTTCACAAACATGGCGCGAATGATTGCCAATGGTGATACACCATCATGCTGATAGAAATCTCTATCTTCTGTCGCGAGTAATGCATCAATTAAAAGTGGTGGGAACTCGTCGCGCTTCATAAAAATACGCTGCTCATTACCAGAAAGCCCCAGCATGCCTAACATTTTAGGTTCAATGTTGAAATACCCTAACGAGCGCTTGGTGGTGAGATCTTTAATGCTTGTTAGCGTATTGCCCGAAAACGTCAGCAACACATGCTGTTTCTTCTCAGCACCTTCAGGAAAATCAAACGGACGTCGGATCAATTCAATCCGAGTTGATGAAGCAGAGTATTCACCAATACGGGTTGGCGTGCGCACTTTGTGGTATTTCAATAAATCCAATTCACGACGCACATCCATAATACTGATGTGTTGATCAGGGCGAAGTGTTAATACTCGACCATACACAACGGACGGTAAATCCCAAATTTGACCATCCATTTTATTACGTACAATCGTATCAAGGTAAATCCCCACAACCAGCATAGCAGCAACAACCACTAAGCCGATTTTAAAGCTCAACCAACCCAGTTTGCGTAACCAAGGACGATCTGTTTTAACCGATTTTTTTGTTTTTTTCTTTGCTGATCTCTTAGCCGGTGCCTTTTTGGTCGCACTCGCAGCAGGAGTACGTTTAGTGGGCTTTTTTGCTGTAGGTTTTACTGGGGTTTTCTTTCGTGGGGTCGTCGGCTTTTTTCCACCACTGTCTTTGGGTGGTGCAACGTGTTTTCTTGACTGAAAATGAAGAGGCAACTTAATCATAATGCATCAACTAAGGTCATTCCTATATTAAAATAGGAGCAACTACCATTGCTCCTAAAAACGTGATTATGGCTAATAATGAATACTATACCTGATTATATATACAGGTCTATTGCTACATATATTTTTTAGTTTTACGTGTAGGTACATGATTAGCAGGATCATCCGGCCATGGGTGCTTCGGATATCGACCTTTCATTTCCTTTTGTACTTCCTTATACGAGCCCTGCCAAAAAGCGGCTAAGTCTTGTGTAATTTGCAGTGGTCTTTGTGCTGGAGATAATAATTCCAACACCAGCGCCACTTTGCCATTAGCAATACAAGGCGACACTTTTTCACCAAACATTTCTTGTAATTTCACCGCAAGTACAGGTTGCTGTTGTTCATGATATCGGATCTTTATAGTAGTCCCTGTTGGGACTTGATAATGCGTGGGCAGTTGCAAATCGACTTGTTGCTTTTTATCCCAACCTAAATACGCCTCTAATGCGGCAAGTACATCTAACTTAGCGACACCTTTCATGGTTTTGATCCCATTCATATAAGGCAGTAACCAACGATCAGCCGCTTCAAGTAAATCCGCTTCCTCTAATGCAGGGAGCGCTAGTTCAGGTAACCAGCGAGCAGCACAACGTGCACGTGTCAGCAACGAAGTGGCTTTATCTGTCCACGTTAATACCGATAAGCCTTTGCGTTTTATTGCATTAACCAACGCTTCACTGGCAAGCGCTGGATCAGGATCGGCGGCAATATCTCGACTAACGATGAGTTTGCCACAATAGATCCGATGTTCAGCACTTAAGCGCCCTTTTTTATCATCCCAATCCAGCCAGTCTTTCTTGGTAAATAACTGAGGGTGCGCCTGTTGTAATTGGGCTAAATCAGCAGACACAGCAGAAAATACTCGACTATCACCTTGACGTGTTTTCACCACATCCGCCACCACCAAGGTATGTTCAGATGCCAGATTTTGATCCACATCGAGTATCACACCTTGACCGTTTGCCAACTGATAACGTCCATCATGATTACGTGTTATCGCAATACGATCAGGAAAGCCTGCTGCTAACAATGCACCTAACCATTGGTTATTAACCGTCAACGATGTGCTCTTGGGTTTGTCATCAAGGTATTGATAAAGTTTTTGTTGGGCTTGTTTCGCGCGCTGGCAGTAATGCCCTGCTTTAGCAAGCTTTTGACTTTCCAATAAATGTAATTGAAAACCGAGATCCGGATTGTCCATCCCTCGCGGCGGATCTTCTAATAACGCCACAAGCATGGCTGCTGTCGACAATATTGTCTCATCCTGTTGCGCTCGGTAGCGTTCAAGGGCAAAGGCCAGAATCGCGGCATGACGAGGGTCGGCACCTAAAACTTGAATCAATTTTCCTCGTTCAGTTTGTTGGCCTCGCGTATCTATGGCGCCAAGTTGTACCAATAATTCACGAGATTGTTGTAATGCGATTGCAGGAGGAATATCGAGCCATTGTAATTCAGCGGGATCGTGACAACCCCACTGCACTAATTCCATTGCCAATGAGGTTAAATCGCTACGTAAAATTTCAGGCTGCGGGGTTGCAGGTTGACGCTGTAGTTGCTCTTCACTGTACATTCGCAGACAAATACCCGCCGATAAACGTCCTGCTCGTCCTGCTCGTTGCTCTGCCGATGACTGTGCAATACGTACTTGCTGTAAGCGGCTAATACCTGATTTTGGATCCCACTGTGCGATACGCTCTAACCCGCTATCAACCACTAACCGAATACCTTCAATGGTTAAACTGGTTTCAGCAATATTCGTCGCCAACACGACTTTACGTTGCCCATTAATTGGCGCACTGATCGCTTGTTGTTGCAGTTCAATGCTCAGTTGTCCATAAAGTGGACAGATCATAGTTTTATTGTCGACACGATCCTGTAACGCTTGCTCTAACCGTTTAATTTCGCCTACACCCGGTAAAAACACCAGCATAGATCCTGATTCAGTAATGAGTAATTGGCATATTGCTTGTGCCATTTTTTCAATAAGATCTCTCGGCTCAGTTTGCCCAGCATAGCGATATTCAACAGGGAAGCAGCGTCCTTGTGATTCGATATAGCTAGCCTCTGGCAATAGTGCTATCAATTCTTGCTGAGATAAGGTTGCTGACATTACCAGAACCTTTAAATCATCGCGAAGCGCTTGCTGTACTTCGAGTGCTAACGCTAATGCGGTATCGGCGTGAATAGAACGCTCGTGAAATTCATCGAAGATCAGTAAATCAATGCCTGTCAGTTCAGGATCCTGTTGCAGCATCCGTGTCATCACCCCCTCGGTGACAATCTCAAGCTTGGTCTTTGCACTGACTTTAGTTTCACCTCGTACACGTAAGCCAACAGTTTCCCCGACCTTTTCACCTAACTGACGAGCTAAATACCCCGCAATATTTCTTGCAGCTAATCGTCTTGGCTCTAACATTACGATACGTCCGGTAAACGTATTTTCTTGCAATAATGAAAGCGGTAGAAATGTCGACTTACCTGCCCCCGGTGGCGCTTTTAAAATCAGTTGAGATGAAGATGTCAGTGCTGATAATAAATTGGGTAAAACGTCTACTATTGGGAGTTGTGACAAGCTGAGTACCTTATGTCATGATCTAATTTATCGGCTAATGCCATGCCTTTAATTGCCATTGTAGCGAAAAGGTAACCTACAACGAAAAACAATAATCAGTCACAGAGAGAACTATGAAATTTGCGCAACCTTTACAAGCGGCAAAACTGATCAAACGTTATAAGCGTTTTTTAGCCGATATTGAACTTGGTAATAATGATGTTCGCACTATCCATTGTGCCAATACGGGAGCTATGACAGGCTGTGCCGAACCTGGCAGCACCGTTTGGTATTCCACCTCTGACAATCCAAAACGTAAATATCCTAATAGTTGGGAGCTTACTCAAACACTGACTAATGATTGGATTTGTGTAAACACAGCCCAAGCCAATCGATTAGTAGAAGAAGCCATTAAAAATGACGTAATTGATGAACTAACAGGTTACACATCACTGCGAGCTGAAGTTAAATATGGCACTGAAAATAGTCGCATTGATTTATTACTTGAGTCAGAAAGTCGACCACCCTGCTATATTGAAGTAAAAAGCGTCACCTTATTAGGGAAAGATAGACAAGGTTATTTTCCTGACGCCGTAACCACTCGAGGCCAAAAACACCTTAGAGAGTTAATGGAGATGGTTGATCAAGGTAACAGAGCGGTGCTTTTATTTGCAGTATTACATTCGGGAATTGATAACGTATCAGTAGCTGATCATATTGATCCAATATACGCTCAGCTATTAACGCAAGCAGTGAAGGCTGGTGTTGAGGTTCTTTGCTATAAAGCAGAGCTCAATAAAGAACAAATCAAGCTAACTAATTGTATAGAATTTCGTCATTCAAACTAAAAAATGATGGTTTCTTCACATTGGTATAGAATTGAAGAAAGACAATAATTGCCACAGCCAACCCTTTCTGCTATAGATACCGCCCAAAATTAACCAGTGACGGTTATTAGGTACATTAGGAGATGCTATATGCCAGAGAGCAACGTTAAAAAATCACTAGGCATCCTGGCTATTGCTGGGGTTGAACCTTACCAGGAAAAAGCTGGTGAAGAGTATATGGGTGAAGCTCAACGCGATCACTTCCATAAGATTCTTTCAGCATGGCGTAATCAGCTTCGTGAAGAAGTTGATCGTACAGTAAACCATATGCAAGACGAGGCCGCTAACTTCCCAGATCCTGTCGATCGTGCAGCTCAGGAAGAAGAATTCAGCCTTGAATTACGTAACCGTGACCGTGAACGTAAACTGATCAAAAAAATCGAAAAAACGCTAAAGCGCATTGAAGAAGATGATTTCGGCTTCTGTGACTCTTGTGGTATCGAGATCGGTATTCGTCGTTTAGAAGCTCGTCCAACAGCAGAACTTTGCATTGATTGTAAGACACTTGCAGAAATCAAAGAAAAGCAAATGGCAGGCTAATTACGTCACCTGCGTTAATGCCTAATTTTAGAGGGAGCGAAAGCTCCCTCTTTCGTTTACACTAACGTGCGATTTAATTTGTGTGGCGCTATTATTAGCGCGACTTATCCATGTTGAACATTGCTTGCGCTCTAATCACGCTCAATTGAGCTTAAGATTAGCTCGCACCAAACTGAATAAGGTTCTGTATTAAGAGTCTTATTCAGTTTGGAGGGTTTGCCTTGCTGCAGTATCCCCTAGCTCTGGTCAACATATTTTAACGCCGAGCCTAGTCACCTAATCAGGTCTAGGCTGCTTTATTGTTCATAATTTATGACACAGACGACACAATATATAGGACGCTTTGCGCCATCACCCTCAGGGCCACTTCATTTCGGATCATTGATAGCCGCACTCGGTAGCTACTTGCAAGCCAAGTCACACCAAGGGCGCTGGATTGTCAGAATGGAAGATCTCGACCCACCACGAGAAATGCCAGGTGCTGCAGATGATATTCTTCGTACTCTTGAAGCTTATGGCTTTACGTGGGACGGTGGAATTATGTATCAAAGCCAACGTCATGATGCATACCAAAGTCAAATAGACCAATGGTTAGCCCAAGGCGATGCTTATTATTGTCAATGTAGTCGTAAAGCAATCAAAGAAGCAGGCGGTTTTTACCCAGGTACCTGTCGTAACCTCAATCAACAGCCTAAAGACAGTGCTGTTCGGTTAAAAGTGGACAAACCTATCACTCTTTTCGATGATCAATTACATGGTCAAATCGTCCTACCAACAGCTGTTGCGGGAGAGGATTTTATCATTCGACGTCGAGACGGGTTATTTGCTTATAATCTTGCGGTTGTGCTTGATGATATCGAACAAGGGATCACAGAAGTTGTTCGTGGTGCTGATTTAATTGAACCTACGGGACGTCAAATCGGCTTATACCAACAGCTTGGTCATGCCCCTGTGAGCTATTTACACTTACCGCTCGCTGTAACGGAAAATGGCAATAAATTGTCAAAACAAAACCATGCGCCAGCGATTGATAAAAACAATCCTCGGCCGGCTTTAGTTGCAGCGCTACAATTTTTAGGCTTAGCGCCACCAGCAGAACTTGCTGAACTAACTGTAGAAGAAATTTTATTGTGGGGCGTTGAACATTGGCAGCTCGATAAGCTACCAAAAACCACCGCTATCACACTAGCATTCTAAAATAGTCTGCCGTGATATATTATATACGGCTGTTTGTTGAACCAGATGCACATAATGGGGTGTATTATCTTTAATCGAGTAGCCAGCTTTTGCCGTAAAGTATTGAATCGCGACAGTAGTACTCGCGTTCCAGAGGAACAAACTTTGCAAGTTTACCAACGCCAAGAGCACAGCATTTCACGTAAAGATATCAGCGAAAATGCGCTGAAAGTACTATATCGTCTAAACAAAGCCGGTTACGACGCTTACTTAGTAGGTGGCGGCGTACGTGATTTACTACTAGACAAACAACCTAAAGACTTCGATATTGCAACCAATGCAACACCAGAAGACATTAAAAAGCTATTTCGTAACTGTCGCTTAATTGGTCGTCGTTTTCGTCTTGCCCATATCCTATTTGGTCGTGACATTATTGAAGTGGCAACATTCCGCGGACACCATTCAGACGCGCCAGTACAAACGACTACACCAAAAGATAGCAAACAAAAACCACAAATCTCGTCGCGTAGCCAAGAAGGTATGTTACTTCGTGACAACGTCTACGGCACGATCGAAGAAGATGCAGAGCGTCGTGATTTCACCATCAACGCACTTTATTACAGTGTGAAAGATTTTACGGTGACCGATTACGCCAACGGTGTTCACGATCTTAACAATCGTATTGTTCGCTTAATGGGTGATCCTGAAACCCGTTACCGTGAAGATCCTGTACGTATGTTACGTGCAGTACGTTTCGCGGTAAAACTAGACATGGAAATCGATCCTGCAACGGCAGCACCGATCAAAGATCTTGCGCCACTCATGCTAGATATTCCATCGGCGCGTTTGTTCGAAGAAAGCCTCAAACTGCTGCAATCAGGACAAGGTTTAGAAACGTACCGTATGCTACGTGAATATAACCTGTTCCAACAACTTTTCCCTATTTTGGCTGATCACTTTACTGAAGATAACAGCAGCCAAACAGAGAAGATGATTGAGCACATCTTGGCATCTACCGATAAGCGTATTGCAGAAGATAAACGCGTAAACCCTGCCTTTATCTATGCGGCAATGCTGTGGTATCCAATGATGATCCGTGCAGAAGAAGTGTCTTTTGCTAGTGGTTTATCGTTCTACGACGCCTTTATGGTGGCTAGTAACGATATTCTTGATGATCAAGTTCGTACGATTGCGATCCCACGTCGCCATACCACGACAGTTCGCGATATTTGGCAACAGCAATTACGCTTTGCTCGTCGCAGTGGCAAGCGTGCGTTTAAAACTATGGAACACCCTAAATTCCGTGCCGCTTACGACTTCTTAGAAATGCGTGCCCTATTTGAAGGTCATGATGTTAAAGAGTTAGCGCAATGGTGGAGTGAATTCCAAAACGTGGATCGCAACCAGCGCGGTAAAATGGTGCAGAACCTGAATGAAAGTGGCAGTCGTCGCCCACGTCGTCGCCGTCCGCAGCAGCGCCGTAAAAAGCCACAGCCAAAATCATCATGATCCGAGCTTATATCGCAATAGGCAGTAACTTGGGCGATCCTATCGCCCAAGCTAATAGTGCCATTGATGCGTTACGCGCACATCCCGATATGACGGTCGTTGCTGTCTCATCCCTATATAGCAGTACACCAATGGGACCGCAGAACCAACCCGATTATATCAATGCCGTGGTAGCAATCGATACCGATTTAGCACCGCTCGCATTACTTGATCAAACCCAAGCCATTGAACTTGAACATGGTCGAGTACGTAAAGATGAGCGTTGGGGACCAAGAACCTTGGATCTCGACATTCTGTTATACGGTGATCTCATGCACCATTGCGAACGTTTAACCGTTCCACATTACGGTATGAAAGTACGAGAGTTTGTACTCTACCCGTTAGCTGAGATAAGCCCTAAGTTAACCCTACCTGACAACACCCCTTTATCCACTCTATTGGATCAGGTAGACCTAAATGGCTTAGCTATCTGGCAAAAATAAAAATCTATCAGGGCGAGGAAAAGCTATGAAGAAAATTACTATCAACGATCTCATGAAATGGAAGCAAGAAGGTCGTAAGTTCGCATCAGTCACTGCATACGATGCAAGTTTTGCTCAATTATTTGAGCAGCAGGAAATGCCAGTATTACTGGTTGGTGATTCTCTTGGCATGGTTTTACAAGGCCGTGAAGATACGCTTCCTGTTACTGTAGAAGAAATTGCTTACCACACGCGTAGTGTTCGTGCTGGTAGCCCTAATGCATTACTGATGGCTGATATGCCATTTATGAGTTATGCAACGCCAGAGCAAGCTTGTGAAAATGCAGCAAAGCTAATGCGTGCTGGCGCTAATATGGTCAAACTAGAAGGCGGTGCATGGTTAGCAGATACCATTTCTATGCTAGCTGAACGTGCCGTACCTGTTTGTGCTCACCTCGGTTTAACACCACAATCAGTCAATATTTTTGGTGGATACAAAGTACAAGGCCGTGATATCGACAAAGCCGATGAAATGGTGAAAGACGCTATCCTATTAAAAAATGCAGGCGCACAGATCATTGTTCTCGAATGTGTACCTGCCAGCCTTGCTGAACGCATTACCAAAGCGGTAGAGATCCCTGTGATTGGTATTGGTGCAGGTAACAGTACCGATGGTCAAATTCTAGTTATGCACGATATGTTCGGTATTTCTGCCAATTATATGCCGAAGTTCTCGAAAAACTTCCTCGCAGAAACTGGCGACATGCGTGCGGCTGTCACTAAATATATTAAAGATGTTGAGACAGGTGAGTTTCCAGCCTCTCAACATACCTTTGAATAAGGAATAAAAGATGCAAACATTCGCCGAGATTGCCCCACTAAGAGAGCAAATTCGTACCTGGCGCCGTGAGGGTCGCCGTATCGCTTTTGTTCCAACAATGGGTAATTTGCATGAAGGCCACTTAACGCTGATGCGTAAAGCGCGTAAACATGCCGATGTTGTTGTTGCTAGTATCTTTGTTAATCCAATGCAGTTTGATAAGGCAGAAGATCTACAAACGTACCCACGTACGTTAGAACAAGACATTGCCAAACTGAGTCAACAAAATATGGTTGATGTGGTATTCACACCAACGCCGGAAGTTATGTATCCTGCCGGTTTAGACAATCAAACATTTGTTGAAGTACCAGGCCTATCTAGCATCTTAGAGGGCGAATTGCGTCCTGGTCATTTTCGTGGTGTAGCAACCATCGTTAATAAACTCTTTAATATTGTTCAACCTGATGTAGCCTGCTTTGGTGAAAAAGACTTCCAACAATTAGCGCTTATTCGTCAGATGGTTATCGACCTTGAACTTGATATCAAAATTGTTGGTGTACCTACAGTACGTGAAATGGATGGTTTAGCCATGAGCTCGCGCAATGGCAAACTAACCGTTGATGAACGTCAACGAGCGCCTGTACTTGCCCGTACTATGCGTTGGATCAGCAGCCAAATGCGTGGTGGTCGTACTGACTATGACGAGCTTGTCGTCGATGCCAATGATCAATTACGTGCGGCAGGTTTACAGCCTGATAAATGTTTCATTCGTGATGCAGTTACCTTACTGCCTATAACCGAAGGAACTCAGCAAGCGGTGATCTTGATGTCATCTCAATTAGGTAAAGTCCGCCTAATTGATAACCAAGTTGTTGACTTGGGACCGACTCAAACATCAGATGAAGATGTCGCTGAATAAACGTTAGTAATAACGGTTAATAAAAAATACCGCTCATTGAGCGGTATTTTTTTATCTCAAATATCACGCTATGAACGTAATCCAATACCGCGTGATATTAGATAATATGCCACGCTATACAACGCAATAACAAAAACACTCAATACAGCAAACGATGTACCAATTCCCACATCAGAGACGCCAAGAAAGCCGTA
Organism: Photobacterium angustum; assembly: GCF_002954615.1. Taxonomy (NCBI): domain Bacteria; kingdom Pseudomonadati; phylum Pseudomonadota; class Gammaproteobacteria; order Vibrionales; family Vibrionaceae; genus Photobacterium; species Photobacterium angustum. The sequence goes on from NZ_MSCJ01000001.1 coordinate 2,458,154, forward strand.
ACGGAAGGCATTCACCATATAAACGATTGGGTTGATCTTCGATACACCTTGCCAAAATTCAGGCAGTAGATTGATCGAGTAAAACACCCCACCAAGATAAGTCAACGGCGTTAGCACGAACGTTGGAATAATACTGATATCATCAAACGTGCGAGCAAATACCGCATTAATTAAGCCGCCTAATGAGAACACGATAGATGTCATTACCACGGTTGCTACAATCACACCAATATGTGCAATGTGAAGCTTTACAAACAACAATGACACAATCGTAACTAATGTCCCTACGGCTAAACCACGTAGTACACCACCACCGACATAACCAGCAATAATGATGTAGTTAGGAACTGGCGCAACCAATAACTCTTCAATGTTGTGCTGAAACTTAGCACTAAAAAAAGAAGACGCAACATTAGAATAAGAATTAGTGATCACTGACATCATGATCAAACCCGGCACGATATAGGCCATATAACTAAACCCTTCCATATTACCAATTCGGCTACCAATTAAGTTGCCAAAAATAATGAAATACAAGGTCATGGTAATGGCAGGTGGGACTAACGTTTGTACCCATATACGTGTAAATCGATGGATTTCCTTGGCAATTAAGCTTTTAAAAGCGATCCAATATTGTTTCTTCACGCCTCAACCCCTTTATTATTCTGTGCTTGGTTTACCAAAGTGACAAACAATTCCTCTAAGCGGTTACTCTTATTGCGCATCGATTTAACCTCGATCCCTTGCTCAGTTAATTGACTAAATACAGGGTTTAAACTTTCGCCTTTTTTCAGTTCAATTTCCAAAGTCGCACTATCAACCAATAGACTATTGAAGCCAATTAAGTTTGGTGGCGTCTGTTGTGGGTTGATATCTAAAATAAACGTTTCTAATTCAAGCTTTCCCAATAAGTGTTTCATTGAGGTATGCTCAATCAATTCACCGTGGTTAATAATACCGATATTACGGCACAACATTTCGGCTTCCTCCAAGTAGTGAGTGGTAAGAATAATCGTCACCCCCTCTTGGTTTATTTTACGTAAAAACGTCCACATAGATCGGCGTAATTCAATATCGACACCCGCGGTTGGCTCATCTAAAATCAGCAACTTAGGTTCATGCATTAATGCACGAGCAATCATTAATCGGCGCTTCATCCCACCCGATAAATTACGCGCACGCTCACTGCGCTTTCCCCATAAATCAAGCTGTGATAAATATTTCTTAGCACGCTCTTTAGCAAGCGATCGCTCTACACCGTAATAACCGGCTTGGTTAATCACGATTTGCTCAACCGTTTCAAAAGGATTGAAATTAAATTCTTGTGGCACTAACCCTAGCTGGTTTTTCGCATCGACTTTTTCAGAGTCTAAATCATAACCAAAGATTTTTACCGAGCCCGAGGTCTTATTCACCAATGAGCTAATGATGCCAATAGTGGTCGATTTTCCCGCACCATTAGGCCCTAATAACGCAAAAAAATCCCCTTCATCAACGGTTAAGCTCATATTCTTTAAAGCTTCCACACCGCCTTTGTAAGTTTTTCTTACATTTTTTATTTCTAAAGCGTTCATAAATTGCAATCTTTCTGTTACAAAAATAAAAGGAATTATTAATTATCTATCACTAATCCGATTTGCTATTAGCGAAGCTTGTGTATAGTAAGGAACATATCAATATAAGGTATCATCATGGCAGATATTAAGCAGCTCTTCGCAAACAACCTATCTTGGTCAGAGAACATTAAAAATGAAGATCCTGACTACTTTACAGAATTGGCAAAAGGACAACATCCACAATACCTTTGGATCGGTTGTTCAGACAGTCGTGTTCCCGCTGAACGTTTGACGGGACTTGTCTCTGGTGAATTATTCGTCCACCGAAATGTAGCCAACCAAGTGATCCACACCGATCTTAACTGTTTATCCGTGGTTCAGTATGCTGTTGATGTACTGAAGGTTAAACATATTATTATCTGTGGTCACTATGGCTGTGGTGGCGTTACCGCTGCCATTGAAAACCCACAGCTAGGTTTAATCAATAACTGGCTACTGCATATTCGCGACCTTTACTTAAAGCACCGTACTGATTTAGGTGCCCTTCCTCGCCAAGAGTGGGATGATAAATTATCTGAAATTAACGTTGCCTCGCAAGTCTATAACTTGGGTAACTCAACCATTTTGCAGCAAGCATGGGAACGTGGACAAGAAGTGAAGATCCATGGTTGGATCTATAGTACAAGCAATGGCGTACTTAAAGATCTTGGTGTTACCTCAACCAGTCGAGAAACGCTTGAAGTTGGTTACCAATCGGCAATGTCTTCACTGCTGCCACCGTTAGAGCAGTCTATCAATGATCATATTACTGAAAAAACAAACTAAGCTTCAGGATCTATCATGATAAAAAAAGCGACCTAATGGTCGCTTTTTTTTATTCCGGAACCACTTTACCAATGAAAGGTAAATGACGGTATTTTTGTGCGTAATCGATACCGACACCCACAACAAATTCATCAGGAATAACAAAACCGTACCAATCAACTTTCACGTCCACTTCACGACGCTCTGGCTTATCAAGTAAGGTACAAATACGAATAGAGTTAGGCTCGCGTAGCGATAAGATCTCGCACACTTTATGTAATGTATTGCCGGTATCGATAATATCTTCAACAAGCAGTACATCTTTACCTTTGATGTCATCATCAAGATCTTTCAAGATACGTACATCACGGCTACTTTCCATCGTATTACCGTAACTTGATGCAGTCATAAAATCGACTTCATGAGGCAAGTCAATCGCACGTGCAAGATCTGCCATGAACACAAAGGAACCACGCAACAAACCTACCATCACTAGATCTTTTGAATCTTTGTAACACTCAGTAATTTGCTTACCTAGCTCTTTAACTCGTTCTTGAACTTCCTGCTCAGAAATCATTACTTCAATTGTATGTTTCATTTTCTTCTCCATTTGTGCGACTGCACTAGCCATCACAGGCTACTTATTTCAAAGGAATCGCATTGTACCACTCCTCAGAAATAATGGTTATTTAATCAATAGTGTCAATTATCCGAAACACTTTAGATTAGTTATATTTGCCGAACAGTTGTTTATTATGTAACCTACCCTTATTAAAACAGATGCATAAACAGTTTTTATACTTAGGCTAGGGATTATTAATTATGGATACGATTACAAAAAAAACCCGTACTCGTCTTTCACCTGAAAAGAGAAGACAGCAACTTCTTGATTACTCATTGGAAGTTTTTGCCAGAAGAGGTATCGGCCGTGCAGGACATGCTGATATCGCTGAAATGGCAAACGTTTCTGTTGCAACTGTATTTAATTACTTTCCAACTCGTGAGGCACTGGTTGAGCAAGTACTAGTTGAAGTTGAAAATGAGTTTAGTGCATTACTAGAAGAATGTCTGGGTGATAAAAACAAGACACTTCATGCACGTTTAACCTGTATTAGTCACAATCTTATCGATACGGTTTTAGATCAACAAGATTGGATTAAAGTATGGTTTGAATGGAGTACTTCGGTACGCGATGAAGTATGGCCACAATTTGTTGAAACCAACCGTAATAACCTTCATAAAGTACGTGATGCGTTTGCCCAAGCTATCGATAACGGTGAAATTACTACCGCACAAAAGGCTGATGATTTAGCCAAATTGTTACATGGCATTTGTTACGTCATTTATATCCAAGCGAACTTACTACCAGATCAAACAGCACTTCAAGAACAAGCAGAAATCTACCTTGAAGCATTAGCTTTAAATCGCTAATTCAAGCGCATAAATAATAAAGCCTGCATCATGCAGGCTTTATTATTAGCGAAGTTGAAAACAACGTTCTCTTTAAAACAGTTACGACGCAACCGCAAAAACCACTGGTAAATGGGGTTCAACTTCAACCGAAACACGATCGCCGACATTCATCAATAAATGAGAATTCACAATCAATTTATGGCCTGAAAAATCAACCGTATAGCGACAGCTATCACCCATAAATTGTTGTTCAATAATCTCACCATCACCATCGTCTTGTAACATAACACGCAAGTTTTGTGGCCTTAAAAGCCAATCAACTGATATATCATCAAGTAACGTTTCATTAGACGCTAATGCTAACTCACCTAAGGGTGTCAGCAACCGCGTTTGATTTTTCACCGTAGCGGGAAGGTAAGATCCCGTACCGAGGAAATCTGCAACAAATCGGCTACTTGGCTGATAATACAATTCCGTAGCACTACCAAATTGTTCAATCACACCATGATTCATGACCGCCATTTTATCAGCAAAAGCGAAAGCTTCTTCACGGCTATGGGTAACAAAGATCGCTGTTACTCCCTGCGCTTTAAAGATTTTTCGAATATCACGAATCAAGCTATGTCGTACTTGTGTATCAATATTAGAGAAAGGTTCATCTAACAAAATCAAATCAGGCTCAGACGCCAGTGCACGAGCAATCGCGACACGTTGCTGTTGTCCTCCTGATAATTGGTGAGGATAACGATCCTCTAACCCTGTTAAATGCACTAAGGTTAACATTTCTTGGATCTTGGCTGCGGTACGGGCTTTATCCCAATGGCGTAGACCAAAGGCTATATTTTGCGCCACGGTTAAATGCGGAAACAATGCATAATCTTGAAAAATCATCCCAATATTACGTTTCTCTGGTGGTAACCATTGCTGCTCATCAACAATTGTTCGTCCATTAATCGACATTAAACCTTGTTCTAACGGCAACAGTCCAGCAATTGCTTTTAACAACGTTGTTTTACCACAACCACTTGCGCCTAACAGACAAACGATCTCACCGGGATTAACCGCTAACGATAAGTCTTGCAGCACAGCCTGACCATGGTAACTACAGGTTAAGCCGTTGACAGATAATGCATGTTTCATTAGTTCTTTTGCTCCAAAGATCGGTTAACCAATACCAAGGGAATTAAACCCACAACCACCAGTAAAATAGCCGGTAATGCTGCTAGCTCTAGCTGTTCATCTGACGCAAAATTAAATACGTAAGTCGCTAAGGTTTCAAAATTAAATGGTCTCAGCAACAAGGCTGCATTGAGCTCTTTCATCGACTCAATAAACACCAGTAACCCTGCAATTAAACAACCTCGACGTATTAACGGCAGATGGACTTTTCTCAACATCGCCGTTGAGGCATAGCCCATGGTTTTTGACGCCATATCTAATGATGGCGATACTTTGGTTAAGCTTGTTTCAATGCTACCAATCGCAACGGCAGCAAAACGGACCACAAAGGCAAAAATAATCGCGAATATCGTACCTGAGAAAATTAATCCCGGACGACCAAGCCCTAGGCTCATCGCAATATCATTAACCAGATGATCAGCACTGGTTAGTGGGATCATCACTCCTATCGCCAACACAGTACCCGGTACCGCATAGCCTAATGACGATAAACGAATTGGCATTTGGCTAAAACCGTTACCATCAAGGCGTCGATAAAAGTTAACCACAAGCCCTAGAATTACCGCTATAACCGCAGCAGTGATCGAGACAAAGAAGCTATTTAAGCTGTATTGTTTAAATTCAGGTGTCCAACTTTGGCTAAAATACTCAACGGCGTAATAACCCAGTTGTAGTAGCGGAAATATAAAAGCACAGCCAACCAGTCCCCAACACCATACGAGTGCTAGCCACTTTTTCCATCCTTTTAAGATGTACTTAACATCCCCATCGTTATCACATTGATGTTGAAACATCTTCTGTTTACGACGACTAAAACGCTCACTACTGATCAAAAAGAAAATAACAAGCAACATGATGGCTGATATTTTCGCAGCAGCATAAAGATTAGAATAACCTAGCCACGTATCGTAAACCGCTGTCGTTAACGTATTAACGGCAAAGTAACTAACCGTACCAAAATCCCCTAACGCTTCCATGGCCACAAGTGACACCCCAACAGCAATTGCTGGTCGTGCTAACGGTAGCGAAATACGACGAAAGCTTTCCCATGGCGTACAACGTAGCAAACGAGCAGATTGCAATAAGCTGACACTCTGCTCCATAAAGGCAGCCCGAACAAGAAGATAAATATAAGGGTAAAGCACTAAGGCTAAAACAAAACATGCACCGCCTAATGAGCGAAGATCAGGAAACCAATAGTCACCAACATGCTGCCAGCCGAACATACTGCGTAAAAAAATCTGAATTGGGCCTGCGTAGTCAAACCAATTAGTATAGAGGTAACCAACAATATAACCGGGCATGGCTAAAGGTAAAACAAGTGCCCACTGAAGTGTTTTTTCGGTTGGTAAACGGCACATTGCCATTAACCAAGCAGTAGGAAGGCCGAAGCAAAGAGATAACAGTACCGTGCCCACAACTAAAGCAACAGTATTAAAGGCATAGGTTGGCATCACCGTATTCATTAGGTGGCCAAATACCTCATCTGAATTGCCCATTGCGGTAAAAAATATTGCAAGAATAGGAAAAACCAGTAGCAGAGCAAAGGTCCAACTACCGGCTTTCCAGAACAAAAACTTTTCTTTCATTGACTACTACTTAGTATTTTCCAATATCTTTAACCATAAGAATAATGGCAAGATTAAGTATCAACATTCCCTAGTAATGGGAAGAGGAAACTACCACAACTTATTGCAAAATTTACCAAGCATGATGCAAAAATGGGGCTTAGCGCCCCATTTATTTTGTAACTAATTACAGATCAAACTTCACTTCATCCAGCAGTTTTGTTGCTGCATTGTGGTACTGTGCAATCTTGTCTAGTGATACATCGTCAGCTTTAAAATCACCCCAAGATGCAACTAGTTCTGAACGCTTCACACCCTCTTTAACTGGGTATTCATAGTTCACTTCAGCGTACATCTCTTGTGCTTTATCAGACGTTAAGAATTCCATTAATTTAAGTGCGTTAGCTTGGTTTGGCGCGTATTTCGCCATTGCCATACCACTTACGTTAACGTGAGTACCGTTACCTTCTTGACCTGGGAAATTAATGTAAACCGCTTCAGCCCATGCTTTTTGGTTTTCATCGTTAACCATCTTACCTAGGTAGTAGCTGTTACCAATCGCTAGATCACATAGGCCTTCTTTCACAGCTTTAACTTGTGCGCGGTCGTTACCCTGAGGTTTACGAGCAAGGTTTGCTTTCACACCTTCAAGCCACTTTTTCGTTTCCGCTTCACCATAGTGAGCAATCATTGATGAAACGAGTGAAACGTTGTAAGGGTGCTTACCTGAACGTGTACAAATTTTACCTTTCCACTCTGGTTTCGCTAAATCTGCATAATCAAAAGAGGCAGGTAGTTTACCTACACGATCTTTTGATGAGTAAACGTTACGAGAACGCAGTGTTAAAGCAAACCACTCATCTTCGTTATCACGAAACTGTGCAGGAACATTACCATCAATCAGTTTGCTATCAACTGGTTGAACTAATTTCTTATCAGATAGCTCTACCAAACGGCTAATATCTGTTGTTAATACAACATCAGCAGGGCTATATTCACCTTCTTGCTCAAGCTTTTCAGCAAGACCTTTTTTAGCAAACTTCACATTAACTTTAATGCCAGTTTCTTTAGTGAATTCGTTAAACATAGGCTCAACTAGGAAAGGTTGGCGGTATGAATAAACATTAACCTCTTCAGCTGCAGTAGCAACTTGAGGAGCGGCTAAACCCATAAGGATTGCTGAAGCTAAAAGCTTTTTCATTGATTATTCCCTTAAACGCAAAATGTAATGATAATGTTTCTCAATAACATTCATTATACGTAAAACACTTACCTTCGCAATCCAGTAGTTACAATTTATTACAATCAAAAATAAAACTCGCCACCTATTTCTAGGTGGCGAGTTTTTATCTACAAAGTAATTAATTACTTATATTTTATTTTACGCTAACAAATTCTGGGTAAGCATCAACACCACAATCATGTGAATCCATACCTTCCAGTTCTTCTTCTTCTGTTACGCGAATACCAACCGTTACTTTTAGTAAACCCCATACCGCTAAACTTGCTGCAAACACCCAACCGAAGATAACTGCAGCACCAAATAACTGAGTCATAAAGCTTGCATCAGCATTACTAAATGGCACGACCATTAGACCAAATAAACCACATACACCGTGTACTGAAATCGCGCCTACTGGATCATCAATCTTCACTTTATCAAGTGCAATGATACTAAACACAACTAATGCGCCTGCAACCACACCAATAATTACCGCAGCAACTGGTGATGGTGATAATGGATCAGCCGTGATAGCCACAAGACCCGCTAGCGCACCGTTTAACACCATAGTTAAATCAGCTTTACCCCATGTTGTTTTACATACTGCTAGTGCTGCAATGGCACCAGCGGCGGCTGCGGCATTCGTATTTAGGAAGATTTGACCAACAGCAGTTGCGTTTTCAAAGTCAGATACCATTAACTGTGAACCACCATTGAAACCAAACCAACCGAACCACAGAATAAATGTACCTAATGTTGCAAGTGGCATGTTAGAACCTGGAATTGGGTAAATCTCACCATTTTTACCATATTTACCTTTACGTGCTCCTAGTAGTATTACACCCGCTAGTGCTGCTGCTGCACCTGCCATATGTACAATACCTGAACCTGCAAAGTCACTAAAGCCAGCTTCTGATAGGAAACCACCACCCCATGTCCAGTAACCTTCTACAGGATAGATAACCGCTGTTAGTACTACAGAAAAAATTAAGAATGACCATAGCTTCATACGTTCAGCTACTGCACCAGAAACAACAGACATCGCAGTCGCAACGAAGACAACTTGGAAAAAGAAGTCAGATTCTAAAGAGTGATCAGCGCCTTCAGCTTGCGTACCAATTAATGCTCCAAATGAGGGTAACCAACCACCCGCACTGTTATCGACATACATAATGTTGTAACCAACCAGTAGGTACATGGTACAAGCGATAGCATATAAACAAATATTTTTAGTTAAAATTTCAGTGGTGTTTTTCGAACGAACAAGGCCTGCTTCCAACATCGCAAAACCTGCCGCCATCCACATCACTAATGCGCCAGAGATCAAAAAGAAAAATGTGTCTAACGCATAACGTAATTCTATTACTGTTGTTGATAATTCCATGGTCGTCTTCCCCTAATAACCTAATTCATCAATTCTTTTATTGTTGTGAATTACAGTGCTTCTGTATCCACTTCACCAGTACGAATACGTACCGCGTGCTCAAGATCGTAAACAAAAATTTTGCCGTCACCGATTTTCCCGGTTTGTGCGGCATTGCTGATGGCTTCAACAATGGCATCTAAATTCTGAGCTTGTGTCGCAATTTCAATTTTCACTTTAGGTAAAAAATCGACCTGATATTCTGCACCACGGTAAAGCTCTGTATGCCCTTTCTGTCGGCCAAATCCTTTGACTTCCGAGACTGTCATACCTTCTACACCGACATCGGCTAATGCTTCACGTACGTCGTCTAATTTAAATGGCTTAATAATGGCGTTAATTATCTTCATTGCTTGCTCCTCAAATACCCAATCCTTGATGTTTACAGTTACTTAACAAACAAGCATTGTGCCAACTTTTATTTGTAATAAAATTCAACAACTTAATATATTTAAAGGAATTTAAAGAAAAAAGGCTGCACCATCACAGTGCAGCCCTCTCACTAACATGAAGCATAAATACGCCTCAAATCAATTCTATTTTTAAAACTCGCTAAGAAAATTAAAAACGAGCAATAAAAGTACGCCAACCTTCTAACACTTGCTCAAGATCTTCAAATCCACAAACAGAAAGACTTTCTTCATCATAGAAATGAAAATCCTCTTCAAAGTCTTCCTCTTCTTCTGAAAACAAACAGTTAGCTTGAACTAAGGCTTCATTATCTTGCAATAATAGGGTTAATTCTTCCCCCACTAAACGCCACTCTTGGCTACTGTTTTTCATTGCACTAAGTTGATCCATGATGAGATCGAGCTTCTCGGTATCCTTACCTATTTCTTCAATGATCCAACGACCCAATACTTCATGACCCATAGAAAAAATAGCGTGATAAGTACCGTCCAAGGTATTTTTTTTAAATTCGTAGTCCATACCTTTCGTTCCTCATAGATGATCTTCTTGCTTTAATAAGCTGATAAAATACAGCCTATATGCTGCCGCCCATTGTCAGGATCTACTCAAGAAATGCAACTCAATACCACAAGTAGACGCAAATCGTGCTACACAATGACGTAACCATAACAAAAATGCTCGTATTCCTTCTCTTCGTTTAGAGCTCATTATTATGAAAATTATTATTGCTCCTGATTCTTACAAAGAAAGCTTAACGGCAATGGAAGTGGCTACCGCGATTGAAAACGGTTTCCGCCAAGTATTACCAAACGCTGAATACATTAAACTTCCCATGGCTGATGGCGGTGAAGGCACTGTGCAATCATTGGTAGATGCTAGCAACGGTCGTATTATTGAGTGCACAGTAACAGGTCCTTTAGGCGAGCAAGTAAACAGCTTCTTCGGTTTAATGGGTGATAACAAAACCGCGATTATTGAAATGGCGGCTGCATCTGGTTTACATCTTGTTAGCTCTGAGCAACGAAATCCCATGTTGACGACCAGCTTTGGTACAGGTGAATTAATTATCGCTGCATTGGATAAAGGTGTAGAGCACATAATTATTGGTATTGGTGGAAGCGCAACTAACGACGGAGGTGTCGGTATGGCACAAGCGTTGGGGGCACGTCTACAGGATGAAAACAACAACCCAATTTGCTTCGGTGGCGGTGCGTTAGCTCGCTTGCACCATATTGATATCAGTAACATCGACCCTCGCCTTGCTAAGGTAAAATTAGAAGTTGCATGTGATGTCGATAATCCACTGTGTGGCGAAAAAGGCGCATCACGGATCTTCGGTCCTCAGAAAGGTGCAATTCCGGAAATGGTTGATCAACTTGACGCTAACCTTGCCCATTACGCCAAAATTATTAAACGTGATTTAGGTCGTGATGTAAAAAACAGGGCTGGTGCGGGTGCTGCTGGCGGTATAGGAGCTGCTTTGCTTGGATTTTTTAACGCGCAGTTACGTTCAGGAATAGAAATAGTCATGGATGCGGTCAATTTAGCAGACGTATTAAAAGACGCTGATTTAGTGATCACAGGTGAAGGTCGCATTGATAGCCAAACTATTCATGGTAAAACCCCAATTGGGGTTGCACGCACAGCAAAACGTTTCAACAAACCTGTCATTGGTATTGCAGGGTGCCTATCTTATGACTGTGATGCCGTGTATGACCACGGGATTGATGCAGTATTCAGTGTCGTACCACGCTCGGTAAGTTTGACTGAAGCGCTAGCAGAAGCTGCAATTAACGTTGAGCTTACGGCACGTAATGTGGCTGCAATTTACGCAATAGTTCGCTAATAAAAACTTTTCCCATACAAACAAAAACGCCTCGAACATTCGAGGCGTTTTTTATTATTTAATCAAAACTAAGCACTATGATTAAGCTGGTTTTTGAATGATCACATCATCCGCTTTCTTGGTGTAATCTTCCATACGATGGAAATTTAAGTAACGGTAAGTATCTGCCGCCGTTGCATCAATTTGTTTCGCGTATTCTAGGTATTCTTCTTTCGTTGGAATACGACCTAAAATAGCGCCAACAGCTGCAAGCTCTGCTGATGAGAGGTAAACATTCGCGCCTGTACCTAAACGGTTCGGGAAGTTACGGGTTGATGTCGACATTACTGTTGCCTTATCAGCAACACGTGCTTGGTTACCCATACACAATGAACATCCCGGCGTTTCAATACGAACCCCAGCACGACCAAAGATCCCGTAGTAACCTTCTTCTGTTAGCTGATCTTTATCCATCTTCGTCGGTGGTGCGACCCACAAACGTGTATCTAGCTGACCACCAAACTTCTCTAGTAGTTTACCTGCTGCACGGAAGTGACCAATGTTCGTCATACATGAACCGATAAATACTTCATCAATTTGTGTACCTTGAACGTCAGACAGTAAACGCGCATCATCAGGATCATTTGGCGCACATAGAATTGGCTGATTGATATCTGCCAAGTCAATTTCAATCACGTGTGCGTATTCTGCATCATTATCTGCTGTCATTAGCTCTGGATTTGCTAACCACTCTTCCATCGCGGTAATACGACGTTCAATGGTACGGCGATCGCCGTAACCTTCAGAAATCATCCACTTCAGCATCACGATGTTTGAATTTAAGTATTCTGCAATCGACTCTTCAGAAAGCTTAACGGTACAACCTGCCGCACTACGCTCTGCCGATGCATCTGATAGCTCAAATGCTTGCTCAACCGTTAGGTGTTCAACACCTTCGATCTCCAGTACTCGACCAGAGAATTCGTTGATCTTACCTGCTTTCTCTACTGTCAGTAGACCCTGCTGAATCGCGTAGTATGGGATCGCATGAACCAGATCACGTAGCGTGATACCTTCTTGCATCTCACCTTTAAAGCGAACCAGAATAGATTCAGGCATATCTAACGGCATAACACCTGTTGCCGCAGCAAAAGCGACAAGGCCAGAACCAGCTGGGAATGAAATACCTAATGGGAAACGCGTATGTGAGTCACCACCTGTACCAACAGTATCAGGCAGGAGCATACGGTTTAGCCATGAGTGAATAACACCATCACCCGGACGAAGTGATACACCACCACGATTCATAATGAAATCAGGTAATGTGTGGTGAGTATTAACATCAATCGGTTTCGGATAAGCCGAGGTATGACAGAACGACTGCATCGTAAGTTCAGCAGAGAAACCAAGACACGCTAAGTCTTTTAATTCATCACGAGTCATAGGACCGGTGGTATCTTGCGAACCTACCGTTGTCATCTTAGGCTCACAGTAAGTGCCAGGGCGAACGCCTTCAACACCACATGCTTTACCTACCATCTTCTGCGCTAAGGTATAACCCTTACCGCTATCTTCAACCGCAACAGGACGACGGAAAATATCCGATGATGGTAAACCCAATGATTGACGAGCACGATCGGTTAGGCCACGACCAATGATCAATGGAATACGACCACCCGCACGTACTTCATCAATCAGCACATCCGTTTTTAGCCCAAAAGTAGAAACTAGCTCATCACTTTCGTGACGACGAACTTCACCTTTAAATGGATACACATCGATCACATCACCCATCGCGAGTTGAGTCACATCAACTTCAATCGGTAGTGCGCCTGCATCTTCCATCGTATTAAAGAAGATAGGAGCGATCTTGCCACCTAAAACATAACCACCCGCACGCTTGTTCGGTACATAAGGGATATCATCGCCCATGAACCAAAGCACAGAGTTAGTCGCAGACTTACGAGAAGAACCGGTACCTACAACATCACCAACATAAACAAGCTGATGGCCTTTTTCTTTTAACGCTTCGATTTGCTTGATCGGACCAACAGAGCCTTGTTGATCAGGCACGATACCTTCACGTTCATTTTTCAGCATCGCAAGCGCGTGAAGTGGGATATCAGGACGAGACCATGCATCAGGTGCTGGTGATAAGTCATCGGTATTGGTCTCACCTGTGACTTTAAATACAGTCAGGGTGATTTTTTCAGCCAATGCTGGTTTAGATAGGAACCACTCAGCATCAGCCCATGATTGTAGAACTTGCTGAGCAAATGCATTGCCTGCTTTTGCTTTTTCTTCTACATCGTAGAACGCATCAAACATCAATAACGTATGAGATAACGCTTTAACTGAAATCGGAGCTAGCGTGTCATCATCAAGCAAAGAAATAAGTGGTTCGATATTGTAACCACCTTGCATTGTGCCGAGTAACTCTGCGGCTTTTTCTTTACTTACGATAGGTGATTGCGCGTCACCTTTAGTAATCGCTGCAAGGAAACCCGCTTTTACGTATGCCGCTTCATCAACGCCTGGGGGAATACGATTTTCTAGTAGATCCAGCAGAACACTTTCTTCGCCTGCTGGCGGATTTTTTAGTAACTCAACAAGAGCGGCAACCTGTTCAGCATCCAATGGTTTAGCAACAACCCCTTCAGCAGCACGCTCTTCGACGTGTTTACGGTAGGCTTCAAGCACGACATATTCCTCATATTACGGCCTAGCTCTAGTGACTAGACATCCTTGGAAGTGGATGATCTCTGGATTATTATCAATCTTGTTTTGCTAAATACCTTCTGAGCAAAATTCATTTAGTAGAGACCAAATCTGTGTAAACATCATACCATTGTTAACTTAAACTTAAAAACTACTGCTTTTTTACAACATTCACATTTTAAGAAAATTCTTTGTTCATAATGTGTAAAGCGATCCTCAATATTTATAACGCATAAAATAAAAGTCGCTTGTTTCATATTGGTTTTATTTTCTCTTTTTTAGCTACAGGTCATATTAAGTGACATAAATCACTAAAGTTTTGTAACAAAATTGCAGATACATAACGGCGTATTTTCATTTCATTGATCAGTATTGCGTTGTCACGTTGTGCATGGTCTGTTCATTTGCTCATAAATATAAGCCGTTTTATGAATTACAAACATTTAAGTATCAAATCTAAACTGATCATCGCGATAACGATGGCGGTTCTTGCCTCTACGACTCTCGTCAGTGTACTCAGCCAAAACCAAGTCCGTACTGCGATTACCAATCGTATCTTAGACCTCGAATTACCCGCGATTTTGCTGCAAATTCGTAATAATGTAGAAAAAGAAGTTATTCAACTTCAATCTGCTGCAGAGCAACTGGCCAATAACAGCTATGTTGTCGATAGCGTATTAGATAACAAAGCGCCACAAGATAAGACTCGTTTGGTTCAGGAACTTCAAAGTATAAAGAATCAATACAACCTACTCGATGTCTCTATTGCTAACAGAAATAACGGTGACTATTGGAATCAAAATGGTTTTCTTCGTCAGTTAACGCCTCAACAAGATAGTTGGTTTTTTGATGCTGTGCGCAGCAATCAAGCTCGTAGTTTAAGTATTTTTCGTGAGAATAATGGCGAGGTAAAACTGTTTGTTAACTACCAACAGCCCAATGGCGACACATTAGCAGGGCTGTCTAAGTCACTTGATGAAATGGCAAACTTCATTAGCCAATTTAAAATAGAGCAAACAGGATTTGTATATTTAGTCGATAATAAAGGGACAATTAAGATCCACCGCGATAATAATAAGATGCTAAATCACAACTCAATCTCTACACTGTTTGATTCCAATATCGCCTCAAAATTATTAAACAAACAAAGTTTTAGCGTGGTAGAAGCGACGAATAATCAACAAGATGTTTTCTTAGCTGCTAGTTATATTCCGGCAATGGATTGGTACGTTATTGGTGAACTACCAAAACAAGAAGCGTTTGCAGCACTTACCTCCATTCGAAATCAAGTTATCCTCTTTACAGGCATCATTGCAGCCATTTTCATTGTTGTTGCGATTTTCCTTGCCAGTAGCATTACTCGCCCTATTCAACAACTTGCGGCTATGTTTAAAGATCTGGGTGAAGGTGATGGCGATTTACGTCACCGCTTAACAGTGGAAGGAAATGATGAGATTGCACAATTATCATCAGGGTTTAATGGCTTCATTGGTAAAATCCACCACTCAGTAACAGAAGTAGCAGAAACCGGAAATTCACTGCGCCAAGCGGCAGAATCTGTCGCCCACCAAGCTCAACTGACACTGGATAATAGTCATAGCCAACGAGATAGAACCCTTCAGGTTGTCGCAGCGATTAATGAAATGGGGGCGACGGTTAATGAAATAGCCAGTAACGCCGCATTGGCTGCAGAGTCCACCCAACAAGCAGAGCAGCAAACCCATGATGGTCAAACCGTTGTTGGTGAAGCACGTAATACCATAAATCAACTGTCATCGGATATTAGCCAAGTCAGCGATGTCATTGACTCACTGGCAAGTAATACCCAGTCGATTGGTAGTATTTTAGATGTGATCCGTGGGATCTCAGAACAAACTAACCTACTTGCCCTTAATGCCGCGATTGAAGCAGCACGTGCTGGCGAACAAGGACGAGGGTTTGCGGTCGTGGCCGATGAGGTGCGTAATCTTGCTAGTCGTACTGCCGATTCTACCGACGAGATCCAAGCGATGATCAACCGCCTCCAGCAAGAAGCATCCAATGCAGTGGTTGCGATGGAGCAAAGCCGTCAGCTGTCTGAAAATGGGGTATCAGCTTCCGATCAAGCATCTGTTGCTTTAGTGTCGATTTCTGAGCGTATTAGTTTAATTGCCGATATGAATACCCAAGTGGCTACCGCGACAGAAGAGCAGTCAACCGTGGTACAAGACATTAATTGTAATATTGAAGAGATAAATGAAACCACTCAGCTAACCGCAGAAACAGCCGCGCAATTAGCTGATTCAAGCCAAGCATTACGTCAACTATCACAACGTCTTGATGACATGGTCGGTACGTTTAAGTTGTAACCTGAAATTAAATGTTAGCAATGCTAAACAGCAGACAACAAAAAAGCGCCCTTAGGCGCTTTTTTATTATCATAACAAGTAGTAATTACTTCTTACGCTTTACCGCTTTTGCATTTGGAAGGTCAGTGATAGAGCCTTCAAATACTTCAGCAGCAAGACCTACTGATTCGTGTAGTGTTGGGTGAGCGTGGATAGTTAATGCGATATCTTCAGCATCACAACCCATCTCGATCGCTAGACCGATTTCACCAAGTAGTTCACCACCGTTAGTACCTACGATAGCACCACCGATCACACGGTGCGTGTCTTTGTCGAAGATCATCTTCGTCATACCGTCAGCACAATCAGATGCGATAGCACGGCCTGATGCCGCCCATGGGAATGTAGCAACTTCGTAGTTGATACCTTCAGCTTTCGCTTCTTTCTCAGTCTTACCAACCCACGCAACTTCTGGCTCAGTGTAAGCAATTGAAGGAATAACTTTAGGATCGAAGTAGTGCTTCTTACCAGAAATAACTTCAGCCGCTACGTGACCTTCATGCACACCTTTGTGAGCCAACATTGGTTGACCAACAACATCACCAATTGCGTGAATGTGAGCAACGTTAGTACGCATTTGCTTATCAACGTTAATAAAGCCACGCTCATCAACATTGATACCCGCTTTTTCAGCGTCAATTAGTTTACCGTTTGGTACACGACCGATAGCAACAAGAACAGCATCGTAACGAACAGGCTCAGCAGGTGCTTTTTTGCCTTCCATCGTTACATAAATACCGTCTTCTTTTGCTTCAACAGCTGTTACTTTAGTTTCAAGCATCAGGTTGAATTTCTTCGCGATACGCTTAGTAAATACTTTAACGATATCTTTATCCGCAGCAGGGATCACTTGATCGAACATCTCAACAACGTCGATTTGAGAACCTAGCGCGTGGTAAACCGTACCCATTTCAAGACCGATGATGCCGCCGCCCATAACAAGTAACTTCTCAGGTACTTCTTTAAGCTCTAGCGCATCTGTTGAATCCCAAATACGTGGGTCTTCATGCGGGATGAATGGTAGTTCGATTGGGCGAGAGCCCGCCGCGATAATCGCGTTATCAAAGTTAACTGTTGTTGGACCATCTGCGCCTTCAACAACAATGCTGTTAGGGCCAGTAAACTTACCGTAACCATTAACAACATTTACTTTACGCATCTTAGCCATACCGCCAAGACCGCCAGTTAACTGAGTAATTACTTTATCTTTCCACAGACGGATCTTGTTGATGTCTGTTTGTGGTTCACCAAAAACAACGCCGTGCTCAGCCATTGCTTTTGCTTCTTCGATAACTTTCGCTACGTGAAGTAATGCTTTTGATGGGATACAACCCACGTTAAGACATACGCCACCTAGTGTGTTGAATTTTTCAATTAGAACCGTATCTAGACCTAAGTCAGCGCAACGGAATGCAGCAGAGTAACCAGCAGGGCCTGAACCCAACACCACTACCTGGGCTTTAATTTCTTTACTCATTATGACCTCGTTGTAAGTCTTATATCCCTAACAAGCTATCAGGTAACTTTTACGTATTTGTATACGTTTATCTTTCAGATGGATAACAAGTCTACAGACCTATTAACAGAGTGAAAAATAAATTACTGCAGCCTGTGAGCTACACAACAATTCCATGCCTACGCATTGTAGGCATGGCGTTGTGGATGTGAAACCTTAAAGTACTAAACGACGGATGTCTGATAGACAGCCATTTAGGTAAGTGATGAAGCGCGCACCTTCAGCACCATCAATCACACGGTGATCGTATGATAGTGATAGTGGAAGTTGTAGACGCGGTTCGAACTCTTTACCGTTCCATACTGGTTTCATTTCAGACTTAGATACACCTAGGATACCTACTTCTGGTGCGTTCACGATTGGTGTGAATGCAGTACCACCTAAGCCACCAAGGCTTGAGATAGTGAAACAGCCGCCTTGCATATCAGATGCAGTTAGCTTACCAGCACGTGCTTTCTTAGAAATAGCCATTAGCTCTTCAGATAGCTCGTAGATACCTTTCTTGTTCACATCTTTAAATACAGGAACAACTAAGCCGTTTGGCGTATCTACTGCGATACCGATGTTCACGTATTTCTTCAGAATCAAGCTCTCGCCATCGTCAGATAGAGAAGAGTTGAATGAAGGGAATGCTTCAAGTGCTTTAGCAGCCGCTTTCATGATGAACACAAGTGGAGTGATCTTCATGCCAGAATCTTTCTTCGCTTCGATAGCATTCTGCTCTTTACGGAATGCTTCAAGCGCAGTGATATCTGCGTTATCCCACTGTGTAACGTGAGGGATCATTACCCAGTTACGGTGTAGGTTAGCGCCAGAGATCTTCTTAATGCGAGAAAGTGGCTTAACTTCAGTTTCACCAAACTTGCTGAAATCAACTTTCGGCCAAGGTAGTAGACCAAGCGCTGCGCCATCGCCTTTACCTGACGCAGAAGCTGCTGCACCAGACTCAAGACGCTTAAGTGCATCTTTAACGAAGTTTTGTACGTCTTCTTTAAGAACGCGGTTCTTACGGCCAGTACCTTTAACTTTCGCAAGGTTAACACCGAACTCACGAGCTAGACGACGAACAACTGGTGATGCGTGTGCATATTCGTTGTTTTCAACGAAATCACCTGTTGCAGCAGGCGCTTCAGCTTTTGCTGGAGCCGCCGCAGGAGCAGGCGCTGCCGCTTGAGCTACAGGAGCCGCTGCAGGTGCTGCACCAGCAACTTCAAATACCATGATTAGTGAGCCAGTAGAAACCTTATCGCCTTCTGCGATCTTGATTTCTTTAACTGTACCAGCGAATGGTGCAGGAACTTCCATAGAAGCCTTGTCACCTTCAACAGTGATTAGCGATTGCTCTTCTTCCACTGTATCGCCAACAGATACCATGATTTCAGTAACTTCTACTTCGTCGCCACCGATATCAGGAACGTTAACTTCTTTCGCTGCAGATGCCGCAGGTGCTGCAGGAGCAGGCGCTGCCGCTTGAGCAACAGGTGCTGCTGCTGGAGCAGAACCAGCCACTTCAAATACCATGATTAAAGAACCAGTAGAAACCTTGTCGCCTTCTACGATTTTGATTTCTTTAACTGTACCAGCGAATGGCGCAGGAACTTCCATAGAAGCCTTGTCACCTTCAACAGTAATTAGAGATTGCTCTTCTTCTACTGTATCGCCAACAGATACCATGATTTCAGTACATTCAACTTCATCACCACCGATATCTGGAACATGAACTTCTTTCAGTTCAGCCGCTGCTGCTGGAGCTGGAGCAGCAGGTGCTGCTTCAGCCGCAGGAGCAGGTGCAGCGTCAGCTGCACCCTCGGCTTCGAAAATCATGATTAGAGAACCAGTAGAAACCGTGTCGCCTTCAGCAACTTTGATTTCTTTAACGATACCCGCTTGAGAAGCAGGAACTTCCATTGAAGCTTTATCGCCTTCAACAGTGATCAGTGATTGCTCTTCTTCAACCTTGTCGCCAACGCTAACAAGAATCTCAGTTACTTCAACCTCATCCGCACCGATGTCTGGTACATTAATTTCGATTGCCATTTTTAATTTGCCTCTTATGCGTATAGCGGGTTGATCTTGTCAGCGTCGATATCGAACTTAGCAATTGCGTCTACAACTACTGCGTTATCAATATCGCCACGTTTAGCGAGTTCAGAAAGTGCAGCAACAACAACGTAGCCAGCATTCACTTCGAAGTGACGACGTAGGTTTGCACGGCTATCAGAACGACCGAAACCATCAGTACCAAGAACCTTGTAAGACTCAGATGGCATGAATGCACGTACTTGTTCTGCGTAGTTCTTCATGTAGTCCGTTGCAGCGATTGCAGGCTCAGAACCCATTGCAGTTGTTAGGTAAGGTACCTTCTTCTCTGCTGTAGGGTGAAGCATGTTGTAACGCTCACAATCTTGACCATCACGAGTTAGTTCGTTGAATGATGTTACAGAGTAAACATCAGACGCTACACCGTACTCTTCGCTTAGGATCTGTGCCGCTTTACGTACTTCGTTCATGATAGTACCAGAGCTCATTAACTGAACTTTAGACTTATCACCAGCGTGAGACTCAAGCTTGTAAATACCCTTACGGATGCCTGCTTCAGCGCCTTCTGGCATTGCTGGCATTGCGTAGTTTTCGTTCATTACTGTTAGGTAGTAGTAAACGTTCTCTTGATTTTCACCGTACATGCGACGAATACCGTCTTGCATGATAACCGCTAGCTCGTAAGCAAACGTTGGATCGTAAGAGATACAGTTAGGTACTGTGTTTGCAAGAATGTGGCTGTGACCATCTTCGTGCTGTAGACCTTCACCGTTCAGTGTTGTACGACCTGCAGTAGCACCTAGTAGGAAGCCACGTGCTTGTTGGTCACCTGCTAGCCATGCCATATCACCAATACGTTGGAAACCGAACATTGAGTAGTAGATGTAGAATGGAATCATTGGAAGATCGTTGGTGCTGTAAGATGTTGCAGCAGCAACCCAAGATGCCATTGAACCTAGTTCGTTGATACCTTCTTGAAGTACCTGACCAGATGTTGCTTCTTTGTAGAAAGAAACGATGCCTTTATCTTCTGGTGTGTAAGTTTGACCATCTGGGTTGTAGATACCAACCTGACGGAACAGACCTTCCATACCGAACGTACGCGCTTCATCACAGATAATTGGAACGATGTTCTTACCGATCGCTTTATCTTTAAGAAGAATATTTAGTGCACGAACATAAGCCATAGTGGTTGAGATTTCACGCTTCTGCTCACTTAGTAGTGGTGCAAATGCATCAAGCTCAGGCACTTTAAATTCTTGAGTGAACTTAGGGCTACGCTTAGGTGTATAACCGTGTAGCGCATCACGACGAGCGTGTAAGTAGTTGTACTCAGCTGAGCCTTCTTCCAGTTTTAGGTAAGGCAGAGTCTTAAGTTCTTCTTCAGAGATAAGATCTTGTAGACCTAGACGATCACGTAAGTATTGAACGTGCGTCATGTCCATCTTCTTAACACCGTGAGCGATGTTCTTACCTTCAGCTGCTTCACCCATGCCATAACCTTTAACAGTCTTAGCTAGGATCACAGTTGGCTTACCATTTGTTTCTTTTGCATTGTTAAATGCTGCAAATAGTTTCGAAGAATCGTGACCACCACGCTTCAATTCGAAGATTTGCTCATCAGTCATGTCAGAAACAAGTGCAGCTGTTTCAGGGTACTTACCAAAGAAGTGCTCACGTACATAAGCGCCATCTTTAGATTTAAATGTTTGGTAGTCACCATCGATAGTTTCGTTCATAAGCTGTAGTAGCTTACCAGACGTATCTTTCGCTAGTAGTGCATCCCAGTTGTTACCCCAGATAACTTTAACAACGTTCCAACCAGCACCTTTAAATAGACCTTCAAGCTCTTGAATGATCTTACCGTTACCCATTACTGGGCCGTCTAGACGCTGTAGGTTACAGTTGATTAGGAAACATAGGTTGTCTAGTTTCTCACGCGCAGCGAAAGAAATAGCACCGCGTGATTCTGGCTCATCCATCTCACCATCGCCCAAGAACGCATATACGCGCTGAGCTGAAGTATCTTTAAGGCCACGACCTTCTAGATACTTAAGGAAACGAGCTTGGTAGATCGCAGAAATTGGACCTAGACCCATAGAAACCGTTGGGAACTGCCAGAATTCAGGCATTAGTTTAGGGTGTGGGTATGAAGGAATACCTTTACCATCAACTTCTTGACGGAAGTTATCTAGCTGCTCTTCAGTTAGACGACCTTCAACAAACGCACGAGAGTAAATCCCTGGAGAAATGTGACCTTGGTAGTAAACCAAGTCACCGCCATCAACATCGTTAGGTGCACGGAAGAAGTGGTTGAAACATACTTCGTAAAAAGCAGAAGCAGACTGGTAAGAAGCCATGTGGCCGCCTAAGTCTAAATCTTTCTTAGAAGCACGTAGAACGATCATGATTGCGTTCCAACGGATGATAGAACGGATACGACGCTCTAATGTTACATCACCTGGGTACGCTGGTTCTTGTGCTGCTGGAATTGTGTTGATGTAGTTTGTGTTTACGCCAGTCGGCATATCTACACCATCTAAACGAGCTTTTTCTAATACTTGCTCAAGTAAGAACTGTGCGCGTTCTACACCTTCTTCACGGACAACTGATTCAAGTGCTTCTAGCCAATCTTGAGTTTCCAGTACATCCACGTCACTTTTCATGACTTCAGACATGCGATCTATCCTTTCGTTGATAATCTACTAACAATGTCGCGACTAGGTCCAACTTCGTTTTTAGGTATGAAGTTAAGACTCTAACCCGTCCTTGCGCTGTTGAATCCGACGAAGAGAGCGTTCACGCCTGCTATCTTCACGCGATAAATCCAACAAGGTTTCCTCGATGTAAGCCAAATGTGCGTGCGATGCTTCACGGGCCTTTTCAGGCTCACCAGAAACAATCGCCTGCACAATATTAGCTCGGTGCTTTCTTACTTTCTCCACCACTTCAGGTCGGCGGTTTAGGAGTTCGAAATTTTGTAATACGTTTTGCTCAAGTAGCGGTGCTAAACTACGAATAATATGCAGTAACACCACATTGTGAGCCGATTCTGTTACCGCAATAAGATATTGCATCACTGCGCTAGCTTCTAAGGGTAAATCCCCTTGTTGCTGCGCGTCTTGAATACGCTGATGACAATCGCGAATGCGAACAAAATCTTCTTCGTTACCTCGCAATGCCGCAAAATAAGAGGCTAAGCCTTCTAGTGCATGGCGAGATTCCAATAAATCTAATTGTGTTTCCGGATGAGTCGCTAATAGATCCAATAAAGGTTCAGAAAAGCTTTGCCATAACTTTTCTTTTACGAATGTCCCGCCACCTTGACGGCGAGTAAGCAAATGCTTTGCTTCTAAACGTTGGATCGCCTCACGAACGGAAGGACGAGAAACATCGAATTGTTTTGCCAACTCTCGCTCTGGAGGTAATTGCTGACCTGGGGACAAAATTCCCTCTAAGATCAAGCGCTCCAATTCCTGCTCAATAGCATCAGAAAGCTTTGGTTGTTTAATGCGTTTATAAGTCATTTTTATCGACGCTTCTTATATTAAATCCGTTTCATAAAGACCGAATCATCGGATAATTGGTATTACCAATTATTTTACAGGGGCAAAGTGTACAGAAATAAATAAAGATGTCCACACGCAACTTGATTGAAATCATAGAACGAAGTGGGTTTTAACAAAAATTTAAACTTTTGATACATTACTAAAACACTGAATCTTCAGAGCTAGAAACAGCCAAGCAACGAAAAAGGTGAAAGGAAGAGATAAAAAGCGGAGTGATTGTGGAAATTGGTCAGACCAATATGACCAATTTCCATTCGTAAATAAAACTTTAGTCTAATAACTGCCCTTTTAAAGCTGTTTTTTAAACCGTCGCCAATCAAAAGATAAACCGGGATCGGTTTTTCGCCCAGGGGCAATAAATTCATGCCCTGTTACACGATTTCGAGTAATGGCTGGGTAATTAGACATCAAAGATTGAGTCAATTTTGTCAGCATTTGATATTGCTCAGAAGTATACGGTAGGTGATCTGTGCCTTCCAATTCGATACCAATTGAAAAGTCATTACACTTATCCCGATCTTCAAACTTTGATACCCCCGCATGCCAAGCACGCTGATTAAAAGGTACAAACTGCACTATCTCACCATCTCGGCGGATCAAACAGTGAGCAGAAACACGAAACTGATGGATAATTTCAAAATACGGATCATCAGCAGGGTTTAATTGCCCAGTAAATAGCTGCTCAATATAAGGCCCACCAAATTTACCCGGTGGTAAGCTTATATTATGTACCACCAGCAATGACATCTCGTCATGAGGTCGCGCATCACAAAAAGGCGACGGCACATGCCTTGCTGTCTTTAACCAATGATCATCGTTAATCAATAACGTCATAATCCATCTTCTATTTACGTGTTACTAAAACCAAACAAGCACGTAAAGTATCATTAGCTTATATTGAAAAGCCAATTTCTTCTCATCGCTTTTGCCTATCGCAGTAATAGATAAAAACAACCAAATATTTCGTTATTAACATTCGATTAACCCGTATTCACTTTATCCCACTCCTTTCTCACGGTATGATTTGCACCATCATTCGCAGCACTTTTGCTGCTAAACGCGCAATGGATACAAGAAGACAGATATGGAACACAAACACGATAGCAGTGCCCGCCTCGCTTACCTAAAACAACTTCTCCCAATCGAGATCAGCCGTACTGTTGCCGACACACTTCGAGAAGATTTAGGTGGCGAGATTGATGCCAATCTCGATATTACTGCCAATCTAATTCCAGCCGATAGCCAAGGCGTTGCCACCATCATTACCCGTGAACATGGCGTATTTTGCGGAAAAATGTGGGCAGATGAAGTATTTAAGCAACTCGGTGGCGAAGTCACCATTGATTGGCACGTAGAAGATGGTGATGTAGTCGAGCCTAATCAAACCTTGTGTACCCTATCAGGCCCGTCACGAGCACTACTTACTGGCGAGCGTAATGCGATGAACTTTATTCAAACCCTATCTGGTTGCGCGACATTAACCGCCGAATATGTCAAACAACTGGAAGGCACCAACACTCGCCTACTTGATACCCGTAAAACCGTTCCTTGTCTGCGTAGCGCATTAAAATATGCAGTAACTTGTGGTGGTGGCTTTAATCATCGTATTGGCGTGTTTGATGCCTACCTAATAAAAGAGAACCACATCATTGCTTGTGGTGGTATTGAACAAGCAATTCGTACAGCAAAACAGCTAAATCCAAATAAACCCGTCGAAGTGGAAACAGAAAGCCTTGCAGAGCTAAAACAAGCCATTGAAGCCGGCGCTGATATTGTGATGCTGGATAACTTTACCTTAGCCATGATGCGTGAAGCAGTCGCGTTTAACGCAGGACGTGTGGCATTGGAAAACTCAGGTGATATAACCCTAAGCAATATCCGCGAATGCGCTGAAACGGGGGTGGATTATATTTCGGTAGGCGCACTGACTAAGCACGTTAAAGCGATGGATTTATCGATGCGTTTTAAGTAGCACCTCTCTAACATCAGATTTTTGTGACAAAAATATTTAACTGATACTTTTATTTACAAAGAAAGAGAAAAATAACCACCCATTTTTCTCTTTCCACTTCACATCTTACTGAATTAAATAAAAATCAAATCTAATTACGAGCGGTTACTCGCTTTGAGCTTTGCAACTTCTGCAACGCATTATTTATTTTTACCACCCGTGCCGAGCTATCCCTTTTTCGTTATTCACTCTAACAATAAAGCCTCTATTCTGAACTTAATTCCATTCGCGAATTTATGACGTTAACTCATTTATTATTTTGTTACTTAAGGACAGAGAAATGAAAAAACAACAGGGTTTTACACTTATTGAATTGATGATCGTAGTCGCGATCATTGGCGTATTAAGTGCTTTTGCTATTCCGGCATACCAAAGTTATGTTGCAAAATCAGAAGCCTCAACAGCTGTTGCCTCTGTAAGAGCTGTACTGACAAACTACGACATGCATGTGCAAGAAAATAATGCAGCACCTACAACATTAGCTCAAATTGGTACATCTGCATCAGCAGCAGGATCTTTGGGTGCTTTATCTTTAGTTGCAAGTGGAGCCAAATTTACATTTTCGTCAGGATCATTAAGTAATGCAACAGTAACATTTACCAGAAGTGCTTCTGGATGGGTGTGTTCTACCACAAACATCGCATCTGATTATATGCCTAAAGGCTGTCAATAATATCAATGCAAACCAATCTCGCTTCTATCTTGGCTCAAGCTAATTTAATTAGCCCAGAGCAAGAACAACAAGTAGTCGAGTTTGTAACGGCGGAAGGGATTAACGTCCCGACCGCCTTAACCCGTTTAGGTGTCCTCAGTGACCTAGATTTAGCCGATAACTTAGCTAACTTATTTGGATTACAAAAAGTCGATGTTCATCACTACGACTATGACGGTTGTTGTCAAAGTGTCTACCAACGTGAATTAGTGCTACGTCATCGTGCGCTGCCATTAACCCAAGATGCTAATAGTTTATTTTTAGGCGTCAGCGATCCTACTAATATGGATGCGCAAGACGAGTTTCGTTTTGCGGTAGGAAAAACCGTTGAGTTTCTGGTTTTAGAAAACAAACAGTTAGAATCAGCCATTCGCCGTGTTTATGGTAGCGATATTGGTGAAACCAGCCACAGTAAACAAGTCAGTGATGCAGATTTAGGTGAACTGGTTGATATTAGTGATGCTGAACTCGATGACGCTACCGATTTAAGCCAAGACAGCGCACCCGTTACCCGCTATATCAACCAAGTATTATTAGATGCAGTACGCCGTAAAGCATCTGATATTCATTTTGAGCCTTATGAACATAATTACCGTATTCGCTTTCGCTGTGACGGTATATTGCATCAACATTTAACTCCACCCGCCAGTTTATCGCGCCGTTTATCAACCCGTTTAAAGGTCATGTCAAAGCTCAACATTGCCGAGCGACGTCAACCACAAGATGGACGAATAAAACTAAAGCTCTCTGATAATTTGGCGATTGATTTACGTGTATCAACCCTGCCCACCCTATGGGGAGAGAAAGTCGTACTACGGATATTAGATAGCTCCGCTGCTAATCTTAATATTGATATTTTAGGCTATAACGATAAACAAAAATCCGATTATTTAACCGCCCTTGAGCGCCCACAAGGAATGATATTAATTACCGGCCCAACAGGTAGTGGTAAAACCGTCTCGTTATATACAGGGCTCAATATTTTAAATACCGATGAGCGCAATATTTCTACTGCTGAAGATCCAGTTGAAATTAACCTACCCGGTATTAACCAAGTACAAATTAATCAGCAAGTCGGTTTAAGCTTTGCCGATGCCTTGCGTTCATTTTTGCGTCAAGATCCCGACATTGTCATGGTAGGGGAAATTCGTGATTTAGAAACTGCCTCCATTGCAGTAAAGGCTGCTCAAACGGGACACTTAGTATTATCAACTCTGCATACGAATTCTGCTGCCGAAACCATTACCCGCTTAACCAATATGGGAGTGGAAGATTTTAACCTCGCCTCATCGCTAAGTTTAATTATCGCCCAACGGCTTGCCCGTCGTTTATGTAAAAGCTGCAAACAACCACACCCGCTTGATCCGATCACCTGCCAGCGATTAAGCCTACCGCAAAACTCCAGTGTTTATAAAGCTAATAACGCAGGGTGTGATGATTGTAATAAAGGCTACGCCGGACGCGTCGGTATTTATGAAGTCATGGTATTTAGCCGTGAGATCGCCGAAGCCTTAATGACCAATGCTACCGCACTGCAATTAGAAGATATTGCCGCCCAACAAGGGATGAAACGGCTTAAAGAATCCGGCATTGAAAAGTTAACCGATGGCATTACTAGCCTTGCCGAATTACAACGGGTATTACAATTATAACCTTCCTTACTTTGTATTAATTGTTTGATAGAGAGTTCCGCTTATGAGTACAGCAGCCACTAAAATTCGTTATTACAACTGGCGGGGAACCAACCAAGCAGGGCGTAAAGTCTCTGGCACCACTTTAGGATTTCAAGAACAAGAAGTGCGCCATCAACTGCTTGAACAGAAAATTGTTGTCAAAAAAATAAAGAAAACCTCACCTTCAACATTAACGAAGCTACGCGATCAAATGAAGGGGGAAGACGTCACTGCAGTAACCCGTCAGCTTGCCACCATGATCGAATCTGGCGTACCTGTGGTGCAAGCGCTGCAATTAATGGCGAGTAGTTACAACAAAGCCGAAATGCGTGCTACCTTGCTCCAAATCACCACCCAAGTTGAATCTGGCGCCTCGCTGTCTAGCGCGATGCGCTCAAGCTCGCCTCTGTTTGACAAATTCTTTTGTGATTTAGTCGCTACCGGTGAACAAACCGGCCACCTCGGGCAAGTCTTTGCCCGTATTGCGGTATACCGTGAAAAAAATGAAGCTATGCGTAAAAAAGTCATCAAGGCGATGATTTATCCTGCAATGGTCACTCTTACAGCAGTGCTTGTTACCGTAATGATGCTGGTATTTGTTATTCCTCAGTTTGCTCAAGTCTTTTCAAGCTTTAATGCTGAACTACCATTATTTACACAATTTGTTGTTCATGCTTCAGATTTTCTTATTGCTTATGGCGTCTATCTTGGGGCTGGTGTTGGAATAGCCGTTTTTCTTTACCGTTATTTTTATAAAAAATCTGATGATTTTCGCTATAAAGCTAATAAATTTGCCTTAACGTTGCCTATCTTTGGTGATGTGTTATTAAAAGCCACCACTGCCCGTTTTGCCCGCACCTTAGCTACCACCTTTATGGCAGGTATTCCACTGCTATCAGGGATTCAATCAGCAGGCAGAACCTGTGGTAACTTGTATATAGAAAAAGCAATTGAAGAAGTGTACGAAAGTACCGCTGGCGGTATGCCACTGTATTTAGCCCTGCGTCAATCAGGGGTTTTCCCTGAGCTCATGCTGCAAATGGTAATGATTGGTGAAGAATCAGGCTCGCTCGATGACATGCTAAATAAAATGGCGCAAATCTATGAAGCCGATGTTGATAATACCGTTGATAACCTTGGGCAAATTTTAGAGCCTTTCATTATCATTATTTTGGGTGGCTTAATCGGTGGCTTACTGGTTGCTATGTATATGCCAATCTTCACCTTAATGAGTGTGATGGGTTAATACTATTTTAGTAATCACCTTATAAGTTAATCGCATTATTCACTTCCCATAATCATCGGCTAGGATCACCTAGCTGTTTGCCTTACAATAACCGCCTAATTTTTAAGAGATCCTCACATGGCAGTACTTTCCTATTACCCTTGGTTATATCCCCTTTTTGCCGTTATTTTTGGTCTGTTAGTCGGCAGTTTTTTAAATGTGGTGATTTACCGCTTGCCGATCATGATGGAGCGTCAATGGCGTAAAGAGTGCCAAGAGTGTTTTCCTGAAATGGATAACCAGCCAGACGATTCGGTCTTTAATTTAAGTGTGCCACGTTCACGCTGCCCACACTGTAATCACGCCATTAGTGCACTGGAAAATATTCCAGTGATCAGTTGGCTAGCTCTGGGCGGCAAATGCAAAGAATGCAAAGCGCCAATAAGCAAACGCTACCCAGCGATTGAATTACTAACTGCAGCAATGAGCTTAACGGTATCGCTGATGTTGCCACCGACATGGTGGGCAATCGTGGTGATCTTTTTCACCTTCGCGTTAATTGCGCTTACCTTTATCGATGTCGATAAAATGCTATTGCCCGATCAAATTACCTTACCGCTAATGTGGGCGGGTATTTTACTCTCTGTAATGGGTATTAGCCCTGTATCTCTGACCGATTCGGTGATTGGTGCAATGGCAGGTTACTTATCACTGTGGAGCGTATTCTGGGTCTTTAAATTACTGACTAAAAAAGACGGCATGGGCTATGGCGACTTTAAATTACTCGCCG
Organism: Photobacterium angustum; assembly: GCF_002954615.1. Classification (NCBI taxonomy): domain Bacteria; kingdom Pseudomonadati; phylum Pseudomonadota; class Gammaproteobacteria; order Vibrionales; family Vibrionaceae; genus Photobacterium; species Photobacterium angustum. The sequence goes on from NZ_MSCJ01000001.1 coordinate 2,488,196, forward strand.
CATTAGGTGCATGGCTTGGCTGGCAGTTACTACCGTTTGTAGTGTTACTCTCATCTTTAGTCGGCGCGCTGTGCGGTATTGTGTTACTCAAAATGCAAGATGCTGATAACCAGACGCCATTCTCATTCGGCCCTTACCTTGCGGTTGCTGGTTGGATTGCATTGTTATGGGGCGAGCCTATTGTGAATTGGTATGTTACTTCGTACTTAGGAATGTAGATAATGAGTATTGTCATTGGCCTAACAGGCGGAATTGGTAGCGGTAAAACCACGGTTGCTAACTTATTTGCTGATAACTACGGCATTGATATTATTGATGCAGATATTGTTGCACGTGAAGTCGTCGAGCCGAATACCGTCGGTTTGAACACTATTATCGAAAAACTTGGTGCTGATATTTTACTTAAAGATGGTACGTTAAATCGGGCAAAACTGCGTGAGGCTATTTTTAGTCAGCCTGAATTAAAGCAATGGTTAAATGAGCTACTTCACCCATTGATCCGTGAAAAGATGCTCCATGATATTAAATTGAGCAAATCTCCCTATTGTTTATTAGTCGTGCCATTGATGGTTGAAAATAACCTACAAACCCTAACCAACCGTTTACTGGTTGTTGATGTCGATGAGCAAACCCAAATCGAACGAACGCAACAACGTGATAATGTCTCGATTGAGCAAATCAAAAATATCTTAGCGAGCCAAGCAACGCGCCAACAACGGTTAGATGCCGCAGATGATGTCATTACTAATTTTGGTGATAGTCCAGCATTAACATTACAAATCGCGCAACTTCACAGGCAATATCTCAAAATGGATCATGATCTGTAGTAAAATAGCGTCTTAACTATGATAATTCTTATTACGATCTTGGCTCCTCTTTGGTATTCCCTTTATGCAAGCTACGCAAATGACGCGCTATGAACACCCTTTGACAGAAAAAGTCCGTATTTATTTACGCCTTGATTATCTCTTGCGACAAATGCATCACAGCAGCAACCAAAATGATCCTTGGCAATATAAAATCTTCTTCAATGCCCTTTTTGATTTGCTTGAGATCTTAGACCAAGTACAAGTTAAAACCGATCTTGCCAAAGATATAGAGAAACAACGTCAGCAACTAATGAATTGGTTAAACATTGATGATGTTGACCAGTATGCTCTGCAACAAATGATCGATTCGATGGAGCAAGCCCATAAAGCGTTAATTTCATCCCCTCGCCTAGGACAGAACTTACGAGAAGATCGTTTTCTTTCTAGCATAAAGCAACGTTTTTCTATTCCCGGTGGTAGTTGTTGTTTTGATCTCCCTTCACTACATCATTGGTTGCATCTTAGCGATGAGCATAAACAACAGGCAATGAAAGGCTGGCTACATGAGCTTTCAGAGCTTGATGAAGCGCTCAGTCTCTGGTTGAAGTTAACCCGAGAAAGCGCACAATATAAAACCAATCATGCACGTAATGGCTTCTTCCAGTATGACGCTGAAGATGCCTGTTTATTACGGCTAGAAATTTGCGCTAAAGATGGCGTTTATCCTATGATATCGGGACATCGTAGTCGCTTTGCTATTCGTTTCTCTCCCTTTGTGGAAGGGGATCCTGTTGCAAGCGATATTGAATTTAAATTAGCCATTTGCTGAGGTTTTTGTGTCTCAATCAACAACCAATACCAATATTACTGTCGTAAAGTGTCCTACCTGTAAAACTGAAGTTGTTTGGGGTGAGCAGAGTCCATTTCGTCCTTTTTGCAGTAAGCGCTGCCAATTGATCGATCTTGGCGAATGGGCGGAAGAAGAAAAATCAATTCCAGGCGCACCTGATCTATCAGATTCTGATGGTTGGTCTGACGATATGGGTTATTAATAACATGGATAAGAAGCAAGTTTGGATTGCGGCAGGCATTATTTTAGATTCAGAGAAAAAGCATATTTTCATTACCCGCCGTGCAAATAAAGCACATCAAGGTGGCTTATGGGAGTTTGCTGGCGGAAAAGTAGAAACAGGTGAAACAGCAAAGCAAGCAGTGATCCGTGAGCTACAAGAAGAAGTCGGTATTCATGCCACTGACGTTGAACCTTTTATTGCCCTTGCTCATGATTATTCAGATAAATCACTAAAATTTGATTTCTTTCTGATCCATCAATTTGATGGCAAAGCCTTTGGTAAAGAAGGCCAACCAGGTGAGTGGGTCGCTATCAATGCATTAGCTAATTACCCTTTCCCTGATGCTAATAAACCTGTGCTAGATAAAATACAGCAATGTTTTGCCTAATGAATTAGCTTAAAGATCGACTAGAGTCTGAATCTTTGACCTTGATTTTAAGCCAATAAAAAAGTCGCCCGAGAGCGACTTTTTTTAATATCTACAATATGATCAATCTTAGTTGATCTTACCGTGACATTGCTTGTACTTCTTACCAGAACCACAAGGGCAAGGCTCATTACGGCCTACTTTACGCTCTTCACGCTCGTAAGTACCTTGTTGAGCTTCTACCTCTTCATTTGATGATTCATCAGTGATTTGGCTTTCTGCACTTTGATGTTGGAACTGTTGACGACGAGCTAGCATTTCTGCCATTTGGCGACGTTCTTCTTCCATGCGATCAACTTCTTCCTGCTGCTGTACACGTACCTTACTTAAGATAGCAACAACATCACTCTTCAAGTTATCTAGCATTTCTTCAAACAGTTCAAACGATTCACGCTTGTATTCCTGCTTAGGGTTCTTTTGTGCGTAACCACGTAGGTGAATACCTTGACGCAGGTGATCCATTGCCGCTAGGTGTTCTTTCCATAGCGTATCAAGGTTCTGTAGCATCACTGTTTTCTCGAAGTTACGTAGCACTTCAGCACCAACAACTGATTCTTTCTCACGGTAAACTTCAAGCGCTTTTTCTACAATGCGCTCACGAAGTGCTTCTTCGTAAAGTTTATCTTCGCTATCAAGCCAGTGTTGAATTGGTAGCTCAAGATCATAATCATCTTTCAGGCGAGTTTCTAACCCTTTGATGTCCCACATCTCTTCAAGCGATTGTGGTGGAATGTAGCTATCCATTAATGCATTTAGCACGTCTTCACGGTTGTGCTCAATCATTTCGCTGATATCTTCAGCATGCATTAATTCATCACGTAATTCGTAAACAACTTTACGCTGATCGTTGGCAACATCATCAAATTCAAGCAACTGCTTACGAATATCGAAGTTACGACCTTCAACTTTACGTTGGGCGTTCTCGATAGCCTTTGATACCCAAGGGTGCTCAATCGCTTCGCCTTGCTCCATACCTAACTTCTTCATCATGCCTGAAACACGATCTGAAGCGAAGATACGCATTAAGCCATCTTCCATCGATAGGTAGAAACGAGAAGAACCAGCATCACCCTGACGACCCGCACGACCACGTAGCTGGTTATCGATACGACGAGATTCGTGACGCTCAGTACCAATGATGTGCAAGCCACCTGACGCTAATACCGCATCGTGTTTTTCTTGCCATTTGCCTTTGATCTTCGCGATTTGATCTTCAGTTGGGTTATCTAGTTTTTCAACATCAGTCTTCCACGAACCACCAAGCATGATATCGGTACCACGACCGGCCATGTTAGTTGCAATAGTTACCGCACCCGGCGCACCAGCTTCTGCGATAATATCCGCTTCTTTTTCGTGGAATTTTGCGTTTAGTACGTTGTGTTTAATGCCTTCTTTCTTAAGTGCATTAGACAGTAACTCTGATTTTTCAATCGATACCGTACCCACCAAACAAGGCTGACCGTTTTGTACACGCTCTTTAATGTCTTGGCTAATTGCAGCAAACTTTTCAGTTTCTGTCATGTAAACCAAGTCACCGTTATCGATACGTGCCATTGGACGGTTAGTAGGAAGTACAACCGTATCTAGACCGTAGATAGACTGGAATTCAAATGCTTCTGTATCAGCTGTACCTGTCATACCAGAAAGCTTATCGTATAAACGGAAGTAATTCTGGAAGGTAATCGATGCTAGCGTTTGGTTCTCATTTTGGATCTTCACGCCTTCTTTCGCTTCAACGGCTTGGTGAAGACCTTCAGACCAACGACGACCTGGCATTGTACGGCCAGTGTGTTCGTCAACGATGATCACTTCGTCGTCTTGGACGATGTAATCAACATCTTTTTCAAATAGCACGTGTGCACGTAAACCCGCATTTACGTGGTGCAACAAGCTAATGTTTGCTGGAGAGTACAATGTATCGTGCTCTGCCATTAAGCCATTTTTGATTAATAGCTCTTCAACAAACTCCTGACCATTTTCAGTTAGATAAGCTTGCTTCGATTTTTCATCTACTGTGTAGTGACCTTCGCCACGGTACTCTTCGCTATCTTCTTTATCTTGACGAACAAGTAGAGGAATTAATTCATTAATCTTAATGTACATTTCAGAGCTGTCTTCAGCAGGGCCTGAAATGATAAGCGGAGTACGTGCTTCATCAATTAAGATGGAGTCAACTTCATCGACAACCGCGAAGAAACGTTCGCGTTGAACACGATCTTCTGGGCGGAATGCCATGTTATCGCGCAAGTAGTCAAAGCCAAATTCGTTATTCGTTCCGTAAAGAACATCTGCTGCATATGCTTCTTTTTTCGCAGGTGGTGACATATTAGGTACGTTTACACCTACAGTCATGCCGAGGAATTCAAATAACTCGCGGTTAGTTTCGGCATCACGTGCTGCTAGGTAATCGTTCACGGTTACGATATGAACGCCTTTACCTGTTAAAGCATTTAAGTATGAAGGAAGAGTTGCAGTCAGAGTTTTACCTTCACCGGTACGCATTTCTGCAATTTTACAATCATTCAATACCATACCGCCAAGCAGCTGGACATCGAAGTGGCGCATACCGTAAATACGCTTGGATGCTTCACGAACGGTCGCGAAGGCTTCTGGTAGTAGTTGATCTAGCGTTTCACCTTGCTCTAAACGCTCACGAAATTCAGCTGTTTTTGCTTTCAGCTCATGATCTTGTAGGCTTTCAAATTGAGGCTCTAGCTTATTGATTTGATCAACAATTTTGCGCATACGACGCAGAGTGCGGTCGTTACGGCTACCGATAACTTTAGTCAGTAGTTTTGATAACATGGCGATGCCGTTTTCTCTTTGTTATATCAGCGTATCTATTGCTGAATCGCTTAATCTGGTTTCATTCTCTGGGGGACCGTAAGCAATCCCTGTCCCACTAGAATCGCCACAATGGTGACTAAGAGGATAATCCTGAAACTGTGTCATACTAACATTGTGCCATGAAAACCACTTTTCAAGGGGTCTTCATTAATAACCATCACCACATAAAACGAGATAGCAATTTAACGCTTAAACACGACGGTGACAGTAACAACACTTGCAGGTACATCTTTCAAGTTATATTAACCTATATGAGTGATATAATAAGTCATATTAGTGTCATCGCCTATGGGAAAAGCAGGCTTAGCACTTTTTATATTCGAAAAATTAGGATCATATCCGCAATTTTTCAACTTTGAGCAACATCATTACTTAGGATCACTGACGATGAGAGATCGCCGTCCCCAAACTACCGGGGATCTTTTAGAAGAAACTGGGTTTAATAATATTCAACAACGAGCTATCGCATTAAGTCAGTTAAATACTGCGGTAAAGCAGCATGTTAATTGTGCTGAACATTGCCGTGTAAGTAATTATCGTCATGGAATATTAATTATAGAAACCGAATCTGCTGCGTGGTCGATGCGTCTTAATTACGAACGCCACACTTTGATGATGAAGTTACGAGAAAAACTATTGCCAAAGTTGCAAGATATTGAAATAAAAGTGAACCCTTCTCTTGCTGCGGTACAGAAACAGCGACAAGAAAAAATACCCGATATTATACAAAAGCCAATCACAGAAGTTGCTGCCCAGCATCTCTTAGCAACGGCCGCAAGCGCACCTGAAAAAGTTAAAAAGCGTTTAGAACGCCTTGCCCTGCTAGCACAAAAACAAAAACGCTAGTGTAAATAAAATCCAGATACAAAAACGCCGAGCAACAGCTCGGCGTTTTTTAATTCTTTTCGCATTTGGTATTAAGCGAGAACCATTCCTGGTTGAGCAAAAGTAACCGGTACCTGCTGCTCATCTTCAAAAGTGGACCATTCATAGGCTTCTTGATCAGCAAGTACTGCACGTAGTAATTGGTTATTTAACGCATGTCCTGATTTATAAGCACGCATCTCACCAATAATGTTATGACCACACATGTAGAGATCACCAATGGCATCCAATACTTTGTGAGTCACTAACTCATTGTCAAAACGCAAACCGTCATCATTAAGAATACGATAATCATCCAATACAATAGCGTTATCGAAACTACCACCTAAACATAAGTTTTGTGATTGTAAGTATTCGATATCACGCATAAAACCAAAGGTTCGTGCGCGGCTGATATTTTTAACAAAAGACTTACTTGAAAAATCTAACACTAGACGCTGCTGATCTGATTCAATCGCAGGGTGGTTAAACTCGATAGCAAAATCCAGACGGAAACCGTTATAAGGAACAAGTTCCGCCCATTTGTCGCCATCTTCAATGCGAACAGGTTTTTTGATACGTAAAAAACGCTTAGGCGCATTCAACGTTTCAATACCTGCAGATTGAAGCAGGTAGATAAATGGGCTCGCGCTACCATCCATAATAGGAATTTCTGGTGCGTTAACTTCGATAATCACGTTATCGATACCCATACCTGCTAGTGCAGCATTCAAGTGCTCAACCGTTGAAATACGCACGCCCTCTTCATTTACAAGAGCTGTACATAACATGGTATCGCGCACAGAGTCTGCATTTGCAGGAAAATCCACAGGGGGATTTAAATCTGTTCGACGATAAATCACGCCTGTATTAGCGGCTGCAGGACGCAGAATAAGCGTCACTTTACGTCCAGAGTGGAGACCCACACCAGTCGTTTGCACAATGCTTTTAAGTGTACGTTGTCTGATCATCTGCTCATATCTCAACTGTTAAACAAACTTTTGTCACAAAGCAACAAGGCTAAATAACACCCATTATCAAGTACAATTACGCAAAATGGGCATAAATAATACCATAAGCTACTAAATATCCAAAATAATTTGAAATAGGCTAAATGAGTGCCTTTAAACTAATCGTCAAAGGCACTAATAAGTTACTGATTATGTAGCGATAAAAGCATAATATTTCAATATAGAAATATCTAATATCATAAAGCTTTTATATACCCAATCAGCATTACCCTATTAACTATAGATATTAATCAGCTTGTTTACGCAAAAATGCAGGAATATCTAAGTAATCATGATCAGCTTGTGGCTTAGCCGCCGTCGCTTGACCATCATTATTAGTTACTGTCTTTTCTTCAGCAACAACTGTTTTTTCTTGTGCTACTGTCGCTTGTACAGGCTTAGATGAAGTCACTAGCGTAATATCCGCTTTCACTTCTTTACCAATACCTGTAGCAACAACTGTTACACGTAGTTCATCAGTCATATCTGGATCTAAAGATGTACCGATAACAACAGTTGCGTTATCAGAAGCGAATGCTTTCACTGTGTTACCCACAGTTTCGAATTCGTCTAGACGCATGTCCATACCTGCAGTGATGTTAACAAGAACACCACGTGCACCAGCTAGATCGATATCTTCTAGTAGTGGACTAGAAATTGCCATTTCAGCCGCTTCTTCAGCACGGTCGTCGCCAGAAGCAACACCGCTACCCATCATCGCATGACCCATTTCAGACATTACTGTACGTACGTCAGCAAAGTCGACGTTGATCATACCAGGGCGTGTGATTAGCTCAGCAATACCTTGAACAGCGTTCTTAAGAACGTCATTTGCTTTAGCAAAAGCGTCAAGCAATGTGATTCCACGACCAAGTACTTTTAGTAGCTTTTCGTTTGGAATCGTAATCAATGAATCAACATGCTTAGAAAGCTCATCGATACCTTGCTCAGCAAAAGCCATACGCTTCTTACCTTCGAAGCTAAATGGTTTAGTCACCACCGCAACAGTAAGAATGCCTAGCTCTTTTGCCACTTCAGCAATGATTGGAGCAGCACCTGTACCAGTACCACCACCCATACCAGCAGCAATGAAGATCATATCAGAGCCTTCTAGCTCTTTTTTGATTGCTTCACGGTCTTCTAGTGCAGAATCACGACCTACTTGTGGGTTAGCACCCGCACCCAAACCTTTAGTGATATCACCACCGATTTGAATAACTGTACTTACGCTTGTTTTACGTAGTGCTTGTGCATCAGTGTTAACACTAATGAACTGCACGCCTTCGATAGATTCACGTACCATGTGATCGACAGCATTACCGCCGCCGCCGCCAACGCCAATGACCTTAATTACCGCTTCATCAGACATTTCCATCATCGGTTCAAACATGTGTTCTCTCCGTTATCCTGTTCGCATCAGGTTTAAAATTCTTTTTTTAACCAACCACTGATTCGTGAAAATAAACCAGTAACTGAACGTTTAGGTTCTAGCTCATTTTCATCAAATGATTGACTGTCCTTTCCGTAATGCAGTAATCCTACTGCAGTTGCATAAGTTGGGGCCTGAACATAGTCAGTTAAACCACTTAACTCTAAAGGTTGACCAATACGCACTTGGTGACGGAACACCCGTTCTGCACATTCAGTCAAACCTTCCATTTGTGCAGCGCCCCCGGTTAGGACGATGCCCGCGGCTAAGTGGTGTTTAACACCCGCTTCACGCAACTGTTCTTGTACTGTTAACAGCTTTTGATTAACCAGCCCCAGCAATTCGCTGTAACGAGGCTCTATCACTTCTGCTAGTGTCTGGCTTTGTAAGCTACGAGATGGTCGACCTCCAACACTTGGGACATCAACCTTAGCATCTTTACTCACCAATTCACTCAGCGCACAGCCGTATTTCACTTTAATATCTTCAGCGTCACCCGGCGGTGTACCAAATGCATAAGCAATATCACTGGTTACCACATTACCTGCATACGGAATTACTGCCGCATGACGTAATGCACCACCAGACCAAATAGCAAGATCCATCGTACCGCCGCCAATATCGACAACACATACGCCGAGCTCTCGCTCATCCGGTGTCAGTACAGCATAGCTTGATGCTAATCCTGAGAAAATCAGATGATCAACTTTCAAGTCACAACGCTCTACTGCTTTAACGATGTTTTTCGCCATGTCATTGTGACACGTGATCAAATGAACACTGGCTTCCATACGAACTCCTGATAAACCAACAGGGTTTTTAATCCCCTCCTGATAATCAATAGCAAATTCCTGAGGAATTACATGTAAAGTTCGTTGTTCATCGCTTAATTTTACTGACTTCGCCGTATGAATAACATTATCGACGTCGTCTTGAGTTACTTCTTTTTCAGAAATTGGCACCATGCCTTTCTCTGTTTGGCAACTAATATGTTTACCTGATAACGACAAGTACACGGAACTGATTTGGCATTCAGCCATTAACTCAGCTTTATCAACGGCTCGTTGCACTGATTTAACAACAGATTCAAGGTCATTGACCCCGCCTTTATCCATTCCGCGTGACGGACTGCTTCCCATACCGATAACATTTACTGTGTTATCGGGCAGCACTTCCCCAACCAAAGCCGTAACTTCGGATGTGCCGATATCAAGACCAACGATAAGTTTTTGATCTGCAGCCTTAGTCATTAACACACGCTCTTATTTGGTATCCGATACATGAGCATCATGTTCCGGTATTGTTTTCCAACCCACAGCTGCGCCAGTATCATAACGCAAATCCACATATTCTATCGGTTTATTCAGTTTTACTAATTCTGGATAAATTTCGATAAAACGCTTAAGACGCTCCATTCGAGCCTCTCGGCCCAAGTCAAGCGTAATGCCATTGGCTAATAAGATTCGCCAAGCTCGACGTTCATTTAATGATAACGACGCGATACTTAAGCCAGCTTTCTTCAGTAAGGGACGCATTTCTCGCAATGCAGCTAATACCTCTTCACTACTAGCCTCAGGGCCAGAGAGATTAGTCAGGTTTAAATCTGCAACTTGCTCAGCAGGCGCTTTAAAGACTTGGCCATCTTTATTAACCAAATATTTATGATCCCATTGCGCTACTGGTTGGTTTTCTACAATGAAAACTTTGATCGTATCAGGCCACTGTTTTCGTACTGCAGCATGAGCAACCCACGGCAGAGCCTCTACATGAGCCTGAATCGTATTGACATCTTGGGTCATAAAAGTACCAAGATGATCAATTGTTAATATCGTCTGGCGTACATTGTCTTTGGTTAGATAATGCAATTGCCCTTGAATCACTAATTGTGACAAGGGCAGACGGTTAGTATCTGTCATCCAGCTTTTTGTTGCACTGAATAACCAAACCGTAAAACCAATGACAAAGAGGAAAAACGCCAACCCACCCCAACGTGACCACTTTTTTGGCGATGGATGCATATACTCTTGGTCTACGACTTCTTCAGTCATTGTTTACTCTTCGCTTTACTCATTCAGCTTAACCTTACCATACAGGTATAAATTAGCCGTCAGCTATCTCAGATGTAATAAGCAAAGTTAAACGATTATACCGAGCAACTCGACCCACTCCAACACTCATGAGGCGTTTTATGTGCACAACCTGAGAATAATTTTCTATATATCCACCAAAATATCGAAAAAAACAAAATAACTGGCTATTGTGTACACAATCTATAGCCAGCTATTATCATTTTCGACGCATACATATTGCCATATACTAATTTATACGTCTTTTTTCATCGTCTCGATATTTAGCTTCATTTCTGCTAGCTGACGCGCTATTTTGCCGACATCACCTGCACCTTGTGTCAAAACTAAATCATCATTTTGAATAATATTTGCAAGAATAGCTGGCAGCTCTTCTGCTTCAGGTACGAAAATAGGATCAATTTTGCCACGAGAGCGGATAGTACGACATAACGCTCGACCATCAGCCCCTGCAATAGGTGCTTCACCCGCAGAATAAACATCAAGCATTACCAATACATCCACTTGATCGAGTACATTGGCAAAGTCATCATAGAGATCGCGAGTACGGCTATAACGGTGAGGCTGGAAAATCATCACTAAGCGTTTATCTGCCCACCCTGCACGCGCAGCTTGAATCGTTACATCCACTTCACTTGGGTGATGACCATAATCATCCACCAGCATTACATTACCATTGCCCGTTTCAAATTCACCTAAATGATCAAAACGTCGACCTGTACCCTCAAACTCAATTAACGCGCGCATGATGGCGTCATCATCAACGCCTTCTTCTGTAGCAACAGCAATCGCTGCTGTTGCATTTAAAGCATTATGTTTACCTGGGATATTTAGGGTGATATTAAGAGCAGGTTTATCTTTGCGTAGTACTGTGAAATGACCTTGATGCCCTGTTTGCGTATAATTGGTGATGCGAACATCAGCGTCTTCCGCAAAACCATAAGTGATCATTGGACGACCCACACGCGGCAGTAATTCACGTACTACAGGATCATCAATACACATAACGGCTAACCCATAAAATGGCAGATTATGTAGAAAATCAATGAAGGTTTGCTTTAATACTTCAAAATCGCCGCCATAAGTATCCATATGATCAGCTTCAATGTTAGTGACCACACACACCATAGGTTGAAGGTGTAAGAAAGAGGCGTCACTTTCATCAGCTTCTGCGATTAAATAACGGCTGCAACCTAAGCGTGCGTTAGTCCCTGCACTTTTTACTAATCCACCATTAACGAACGTTGGATCTAAGCCGGCTTCAGAATAAATCTGTGTCGTTAATGCTGTCGTTGTTGTCTTACCGTGTGTGCCAGCAATGGCAATACCATGGCGATAGCGCATTAATTCAGCTAACATTTCAGCACGACGAACTACGGGAATACGTAACTCAGTTGCTGCCATCAGCTCTGGGTTTTCTTTACTAATAGCTGTTGAAGCAACAACAACGCTAGCACCCTGAATATTTTCAGCAGAGTGACCAAAAAAGATCTCTGCACCTTTCGCTGTCAAACGGTTTGTTACAGCATTCGGCGCAATATCAGAACCACTAATACGGTAGCCTTCATTTACAAGTACTTCTGCAATCCCGCTCATACCTGCGCCGCCAATGCCAACAAAGTGAATTCGCTCAACACGGCGCATCTCTGGCACCATTGTACGAATTTTTGCTAATTGCTGGTTATCCAGTTTACTCATCACTTTGTTCCCGTATTAATTTTTTACTAGTGATTTAATCACGTTGGCTACTCGTTCATCGGCGTCAATAATAGCAGCCTCTCGTGCAGCACACGCCATTTTTTCAAGCGTATGACGATCTAATTTTTGGATCTCTTGCGCTAAACCTGACACTGTTAGATCCATTTGCTCTATCATTTTTGCTGCGCCACATTGCACCAAGTGATCAGCATTAAGTGCCTGTTGACGATCTTTGTGCATAAATGGAATAAAGATGGCACCAACACCAGCAGCAGACAATTCAGAAACAGTTAACGCTCCTGAGCGGCAAACCACTAAATCAGCCCAACTATAAGCTGCAGCAACATCATCAATAAACTCGGTGACTTTGTGAGGCGTTGTGGTTTGATCGTTATAAGCCTGTTCAGTTGATTGCTGGCTACCTTTACCTGCTTGATGCCAAATGGTAACGCTATCACCTAACACTTTTGCCACTTCAGGCATGGTCTGGTTCAAAATGCGTGCACCTTGACTGCCACCCATCACCAAAATGCGAATAGGGCCTGTACGCTCAGCAAATCGTTCAGCTGGAGCAGGTAAAACTGTCACATCATGGCGCACAGGATTACCCACTACTTCTTTATTAGCAAATGCTCCAGGAAATGCCTGTAGTACTTTCGCGGCAATTTTAGACAGCCACTGGTTTGTTAAACCAGCCACGGCATTTTGCTCATGCAATACAACAGGAACGCCTGATAGCCAAGCCGCAACACCGCCTGGACCGCTAACATAGCCACCCATGCCAAGTACAACATCAGGCTGCCATGCTTTAATATATTTACGTGCTTGTAAAATAGCACCCACAATCTTAAATGGCGCAGTCAGTAAACGCAGTACACCTTGACCACGTAACCCTTTCACTTTGATGAAGTCGATTTCAATGCCATGCTTAGGCACTAAATCCGCTTCCATACGATCTGCGGTACCTAACCAGCGGATCTCCCATCCCTGCTGTTGTAATTTTTGTGCAACAGCAAGACCAGGAAAAACATGACCGCCAGTACCACCAGCCATTACTAATAAACGTTTATTCTTTGTCATGAGCGTCTTTTTTATCATTATTTAATTGAGTAGGCTCACTAAGTAAAGCCTCAGGATCGGTAGCAACTTGCTGTACCGCTCCGTCCATATTATCAAGCGCTTCATCATCAATTTCAGCCGGCTCTGCTGACTCAAATTTCTCCGCGATGCGCTGCTCAAAATCAATACGAATAAGAATGGCAACTGCTGCTGCCATAATAAATAAACTGGAACCACCGTAACTGATAAGTGGTAGCGTTAGACCTTTGGTTGGAACAATACCTGCAGCTGCACCAACGTTAACAAGGGTTTGGAATGCAAACCAAAAACCGAAGCCAAATGCCAGAAATCCACCAAACAGCAAACCACTTTCAAGACATTTACGACCAATCATTAAGGCCTTGTAAACCAGCGCAAACAGTAAACACAGTACAACAATAACGCCAGCTAAGCCTAACTCTTCAGCCAATACCGCAAATACAAAGTCTGTGTGTGCTTCAGGAAGATAAGCCAACTTTTGGATTGAGTTACCTAAGCCTTGTCCGAACCATTCACCACGACCAAATGCCATTAATGATTGAGTGAGCTGATAACCACTACCGTAAGGATCTTGCCATGGGTTAAGAAATGACGTTACGCGGCGCATACGATATGGCTCTAAAACGATCAAAAAGGCTATCCCCACAAGAGCGGTACCTAGCATCATTAAAAATTGCCAGAGTTTTGCACCTGCAATAAATAGCATACCGATAGTGGTAACGAACATTACTACCGATGAACCTAAATCGGGCTGCATCAGTAATAGCACACAAAGAATCCCCAATACGGCCAGCGGTTTTAAGAAGCCAATAAAACTACCGCGCACTTGGTTATATTGTCTGACGAGGTAACCTGCGAGAAATATAAACAAAGAGAGCTTGGCAACTTCGGCTGGCTGAAGGTTAAATATGCCTAATGGGATCCAACGCGCAGCACCATTAACTGAACGGCCAATAATTAACACAACGGCGAGTAAAATTATGGATACCAACAGCATAGGGAAACTGTATTGCTTCCATTTAGCTAATGGTATTTGCAATACAATGGCAGCAATAAAAATCGCGCCACAAAGAAAGAATGCGTGACGATAAGCAAAATAAAAAGGAATGCCTGTAAGGCGTGTCGCGACAGGAACAGAAGCCGATGTCACCATCACAAGGCCTGTGATCATCAATGCAATTGCGATCCAAACCAATTGGCGATCATATAAACAGGGCTTACTTGGTTTAATAAACCAGCCCCCCACAGCGGCAAATCCATTACGGATCATACTAAACATCAAATATTTCCTGAAACCGAATCTTGTAACTGAATCGCTTGTTCAACAAAAGCATCGCCACGTGCCATGAAGTTGGCAAATTGATCCCAACTAGCACAAGCCGGCGATAATAAAACCATATCTCCAGATTGAACGGTGCGGCTAATACAGACCATAGCATCACTCATGGTTTCAACACTGATGGCGTTATCAACAACATCGTTAAATAAGTGTCGATCACGACCAAAGCTATACAACTGTACGTTTAAGTCAGCTAAAACAGGTTTTAGTTCACTGAACTCGGCCCCTTTGCTATCACCGCCCATCAATAGATGTAATTTACCCTCAAGCTGCAAACCATTCAGCGCTGCTAACGTGCTTGCAAGGTTCGTGGCTTTTGAATCATTAACCCATCGAACACCATGACGATTAACCGCAAGTTGGCAACGATGCGCAAGGCCGGTATAACGTTGCATTGCACGACATGCTGCATCACGCGGGATCCCTGCAGCATCAGCAAGTGCAAGTGCTGCTAAACAGTTGGCAACATTGTGGCGACCAACTAAAGCAATATCAGCCACAGCCATTACAACTTCACCGTTCACCGCTAGCCACTCTTTGCCATTCACTAAAACAATGCCATAGTCTTGATCATCAAAACCAAAGCTTGTCAATGCACCGTTAAACTGAATCGGTTTTGTTGCTAAATCATCACGGTTGAAAACAGCCAGCTTTGCGTGATCAAAAATACGCATTTTCGCTTGGCTATATTGTGCTAAACCGCCAGGGTAGCGATCCATGTGATCTTCAGAAAGGTTTAAGTAAACAGCGGCAGTTAACTCAAGAGAAGTCGTTGTTTCTAATTGGAAGCTCGATAGCTCTAACACATAAAGTGCATGTTGTTGCGCCAGCATATCAAGGGCTGCAAAGCCAATATTACCGCCAACGCCAACATTAACTCCCGCTTCTTTTGCCATTTCACCGACTAAGCTCGTCACGGTACTCTTACCGTTTGAGCCAGTAATTGCCACAACAGGTTTATCGACTTCACGAGCAAACAGCTCAATATCACCAATAATTTCAATACCCGCTTCTGCTGCAACAACAAGCTCTGGCGTTGCTAATGCAATACCAGGGCTTGCAACGATTAAGTCAGCGGACAATAACCACTCGGTATTCCATTGCCCGCTACATAACTCAACAGAATCTGGCAATTGATCTTGGCCGGGTGGATTGTCACGCGTATCAATCACTTTAATGGTCAATGATTGCGGTAGACGCATTAAATGATTTACAACCGATAGCCCTGTCATACCTAGACCGATAACAACGATCTTATTCACACCAGCCAAGCCTTTCATTTTTAACGAACCTTAAGCGTTGCTAACGCAATCAATACCAACATCAATGTAATAATCCAAAAGCGCACAATAACACGTGGCTCTGGCCAGCCTTTTAACTCGTAATGGTGATGGATAGGCGCCATACGGAAGATACGTTGGCCACGTAGTTTGTATGATCCTACTTGTAGAATTACCGATACGGTTTCCATTACAAACACACCACCCATGATCACTAACAATAGCTCTTGGCGAACAAGCACAGCAATCGTACCCAGTGCGCCACCTAATGCTAATGAGCCCACATCGCCCATAAAGACTTGTGCTGGGTAGGTGTTAAACCATAAGAAACCAAGACCGGCACCAACGATAGCAGTACATACAATCACCAGCTCGCCAGCATCTTTGATGTACGGAATATGAAGATATTCGGCGTAGTTAAAGTTACCTGTTGCCCATGCAATAAAAGCAAGGCCTGCCGATACCATGACGGTCGGCATAATCGCCAAGCCGTCAAGACCATCAGTTAGGTTAACTGCGTTACTGGTACCGACAATCACAAAGTAAGTCATGACGATGTAGAACAAACCTAGTTGTGGCATAACATCTTTAAAGAAAGGAACCACAAGCTGAGTCGCAGCCGTGTCTTTACCGTATGCATATAGTGCAAACGCGACAACAAGTGCAATCGCTGATTGCCAGAAGTACTTCCAGCGTGCAATCAAACCGTCCGTGTTTTTACGGACAACTTTGCGGTAATCATCAACAAAACCGACTGCACCATAACCCAACATGACCACTAAAACGGCCCAGACATAAGGGTTAGATAAATCACACCACAGTAATACCGTAAATGTGATCGCAGCAAGGATCATGATACCGCCCATCGTTGGAGTACCACGCTTGCTAAAGTGTGATTCAGGACCTTCGTTACGTACGACTTGACCAATTTGCAACATTTGCAAACGGGCAATCATACGAGGCCCCATCCATAACGAAAACAGCAACGCTGTCAGAATACTCATGATCGCTCGGAATGTTAGGTATTCGAACAATCTGAAAAAAGGGAGTGTTGACTGAAATTGTTCAGCTAACCAGTAAATCATTATTTATCTTCCTGCAAGGCTGCAATTACGTCTTCCATCTTTGAACTTCTTGCGCCTTTTACTAGCACAGTGACAGTCTCAGCATCAGGTTGACGAGAATATTGTTGTAATTGTTGTTTCAGTGACATGATTAGCGCACCTTTATCACTGAAATGTTGTCCTTGATTGCACTCACTAACCACAGCGCTTGAGTGACCAAACGTCATCACACAATCAAGCTGTTTTTCTAAAGCATATTCGCCCACTTCTCGGTGTAAATTATCACTTTCTTCACCCAGTTCAGCCATATCGCCAAAAATGAAGTAGCGCTTACCTTCAAAGCTTGCTAGCACATCAATCGCTGCTTTTACCGCAGCAACACTGGCGTTATAGGTATCATCAATCAGACGTAACCCGGCAAGAGGCTCTGTAATATCAAGGCGACCTTTTACATTCGCCATGGTTTCTAGTCCAGCTTTAACATCAGCTAATTTCGCCCCTAATGAGACAGTTAACGCAGCAGCAGCTAATGCATTTGACACATTATGCATTCCCGCAAGTGCTAAATTAATGTCGATCTTGCCAATTGGGGTGCACATTGTAAAACAGGCTAACCCTTGAGTGGTAATCTTTATCTTCTCGGCAAAATAATCCGCTTGATGCGAATCTGTCGAGAATGTTAATACTTGATGCTCTGCTAATAATGGCTGCCATAACGCTAAATCATTCGATTCAAGATTAATAATCGCAGTACCGTTTTGTACCAATCCTTCGAAGATTTCACCTTTTGCTTTTGCTACACCTTGTAGCGAGCCGAAACCTTCTAAATGTGCAGCCGCAATATTATTAATCAATGCCACATTAGGCTTAACTAAATTCGTGGTATACGAAATTTCATTTTGATGATTAGCACCAAGTTCAATAACTGCATATTGATATTCAGGCGTTAAACGCAATAACGTCAGTGGCGCACCAATGTCATTATTAAAATTACCGGCGGTTGCTAATACTTGACCTTTGTTGGCCAAAATCGCAGCAGACATTTCTTTTACGGTTGTTTTACCGCAACTCCCGGTTAATGCTACTGTCTGTAAACCGTACTTTTCTGTCATTTGTGCTTTAAGCCACGCCCCCATCATACCTAAAGCAATGCGTGTATCACTAACCACTAACTGTGGTAACTCAACAGGTAAGGGTTTACTTACCAACAGCGCTTTAGCACCGTTTTCTTTCGCTGTTTGACAGAAATCATGAGCATCAAAACGCTCACCCTTTAACGCGATAAATAACGTTTCTGATGGGATGTTACGTGTATCTGTCGATACTGCAGCAATTGAAACATCAGCGCCAATTAACTCGGCATTTAATACCGATGCAAGCTGACTTAGTTGAACGTCAATCATGCCAATTCCTTTAATAATGCAGCTACCGTTTCGCGGTCAGAGTAGTGAATAGTACGATCAGCGAGAATTTGATAGTCCTCATGTCCTTTACCAGCCACTAAGATAATATCTTGGCAAGAGGCATGAGTAAGTGCATGACGGCAAGCCGTTTCGCGATCATGAATAATGATTGCTGATTCTGGAGAAATAAGACCAGCAAGCATATCTTCAACAATCCGGTTTGGATCTTCACTGCGAGGGTTATCGTCAGTCAGAATAACTTGATCTGCAAGGCGCTCGGCAACTTCAGCCATCATAGGGCGTTTACCGCTATCACGATCACCACCGCAACCAAAAATACACCACAACTTACCGTCACAGTGCACACGTAGTGCTTGCAATGCTTTCTCTAACGCATCTGGTGTATGAGCATAATCGACCACCATCATAGCTTTGTCAGTGTCTTGAAAAACTTCCATACGTCCAATTACTGCTTGTAATTGGGGGGCTTTTTCAAGTAAATCCGCCATTGAATGGTTAGTTGCAAGTAATGTTGCTAGCGCTAATAACAAGTTGGTGGCATTAAATGATCCAACCAAAGGCGCGGTAAACTTACCGTGCCCCCAACTTGAGTCAAACTCAATGGTGACACCTTGTGTGCTAAACCGGACATCTGTCGCCCACAGCTTTAGTCCTGCATGGTTGGCAACCGCTTGTGGATCAATCGCCACTGCCACCGTATTCGGTATATCTTTAAGCCATGACGCCCCGACAGCATCATCTGCATTGATGATCGCAATGCCACTTTGATGTTCAGTAAACAATGACTTCTTAGCATCAGCATAATTTTGCATGTTGCCATGATAATCTAAATGATCACGACTTAAATTGGTAAAGATACTCGCTTTAAAACGAAGATCACGAATACGACCTTGAACCAATCCATGCGATGAAACCTCCATCGCAGCAAAATCAGCACCTTGCTCTACCAGTTGAGCTAAGGTTTGTTGAATTTCAATCGCGCTACCTGTGGTATTTGCAGCAGGTTTTAAATCAATCAACAAACCATTTCCGGTCGTCCCCATCACGCCAGCTTTGTAGCCAACAAGATTTGCCCATTGTGCTAATAATTGACTGATGGTGGTTTTACCATTTGTTCCCGTAACGGCATACAGTGCCAGCTTTTGATCGGGATGATCAAAGAAACGTCCAGCAATTGCGGAAAGCTTCTGATTAAGATCCTGAAGATAAATAATATACACACCATCTTTAAGTGCTATATCACCTTCATTAGCGATCCCATCAGCCTCAGCAATAATCGCACTTGCACCAGCCTTTATCGCCGTTTCAATAAATCGACGACCGTCAACAGTATGCCCATTCACCGCAGTAAATAAACTTCCAGCGGTGACTTCTCTACTATCTAATGTTATCGCGTCAATCAGGCTCTCTGTAAGTTCAAGAGGCAACTTATCAATAGCCAGCCATGGTGATAACAGCGCCCCTAATTTCATCACACTCTTCGACGATGCCATTATTTAGACTCCCTTATCCACATCAACTTTATGCAACGTATCTGCATCTGGCGGCACATTTAAAATCTGTAAAGCGCTACCTAATACTTTTGACAGAATTGGCGCAGCAACAGCACCACCATAGAAAACTTTACCTTTCGGCTCATTGACCATAACGACGATTGCTAAACGTGGGTTGCTGATCGGTGCAACACCGACGGTATAGGAGAAATAATCATCACCGTAACCACCAGCAATCGCTTTTTTCGCAGTACCCGTTTTCACACCAACACGATAACCAGGAACGGCCGCACGCCAGCCACCGCCACCACCTTTTTTATCGGTTACTGATTCAATCATTAACAATACTTTCTTAACGATCGCTGGATCGAGCACTTGCTCACCAGGTACGACTCTTTCAGTTTTTAGTATTGATAGTGGACGCTTAATGCCATACGCACCCAACGTAGTGTAGGCATGAAGCAACTGAATCGGCGTTAACGATAAGCCATAGCCGTACGCTAACGTTGCACGTTCAATATCAGACCAACGGTAACGGTTAGGGAAGTGGCCAGTTGTTTCACCGATCAAGTTAATACCTGATGGCTCATCAAAACCGACTTTACGATACGTATCAAGGATGTAGTCAACAGGCATAGCAAGTGACAACTTGGTCACACCGATGTTACTCGACTTTTGTAGAATGCGTTGTACCGTCGCTAACGGTTCAACACGTGAAACATCGGTTATAACCTTGCTTCCAACACGGAAGTGCTTACTTTGAGGGATCGCAATTAAAGTATGTTCATTCGCAATACCGTGTTTCATCGCGGTATACACGACAAACGGCTTAACCGTTGAGCCCGGTTCAAAAGTATCGGTAATGACGCGGTTACGCATCTTGTATGGTTGACGATCATTGCGATTATTTGGGTTGAACGACGGCGCATTAACCATCGCCAAAATTTCACCAGTACGCACATCTGATATGGCGATGCTAACTGACGTAGCTGGGATATCCATCACGCCTTCTTTTGCCGCTCGATAGGCGACGGCCTGAATTCTTTGGTCAATACTGAGCTGTAACGGTTTGCCCGGTTGACGCTTTTGTTGGGAAATATTTTCAACCACACGACCATAACGGTCTTTACGTACGGTACGGCGACCCGGCTCACCCGTTAACCAGCCATCATAGGTTTTCTCGACACCATCAAGACCATGGCCATCGATGCCAGTAAAACCTAATAAGTGTGCACTAACTTCACCTGAAGGATAAAAACGACGAGATTCATCTTTTAAGCCAATACCGGGAAGTTTTAATTTGTGGACGTAATTTGCCATGGCGGGGCTAACTTGACGGGCAAGATAAATAAAGCGGCGATTTTTCTTTGTTTCTAATTCATGTAATAGCCAAGTGCGATCGAGATCTAGCACATCAGCTAATGCATGCCATCGCTCTACATCACTTAAGCCACCATGCTTAAATATTTCTGCAGGGTTAGCGAATACAGCTTGAACAGGCACACTAACAGCCAACTGTTCACCGTTACGATCAGAGATAATACCGCGCGCAGAAGGCATCAACTTAGTACGTAAAGAACGCGCATCACCTTCTTGAATAAGGCGACCCGGTTCAAGTACCTGAATATAAGCGGCACGAGCAATTAAGCCGAAAAATCCTAACAGGATAAAAATACAAACAACAGTAAAGCGCCATTTAATAAATGGTTTGGCTTTCTTGGTTACGCTATTTTTCGACGTCGAACGATTGAATAATTTCATGTTTATTGGATAACAATTTCACTATCAGCGGATGGTCGTTGCATTTTGAGTTCAGTCTCAGCTAATCGTTCAATACGACTGTGCTCTGCAAGCGAATTTTCTTCGAGGATCTGATTTCGCCATTCCACATCATATCCTTCACGTTCAGTTAACAATTGTTCTTGTTTCACAATTTGCTGGCGTGTGTCATGGGTGATGTACACCACTGACAATGCTGATGCGAGAATAATAAAAGAAAGAATGAGAGGAACAAGCCCGACAGTGACGAGATCACGTCCAATCAGGCGAGCCAGATTCAATGATGATTCTGTAGGTTGCTTCATAGACGCTCAGCCAACCGTAGTACAGAGCTACGCGCTCGCGTGTTGTACCCTAATTCATCTTGAGAAGGTTTAATCGCTTTGCCTACCGTTTTAAGCGCAGCACTACCTAAGGCTTTAATTTGCTCTTCAGTAAGCGGTAAACCAGCAGGAACTTCAGGTCCTTTGCTCTGTTTACGAATAAAGCGTTTTACCATACGATCTTCCAAAGAGTGGAAACTGATCACTGATAAACGACCTTCAGGAGCTAAAATATTCACCGCACCGTTTAGCGCTGTTTCAATTTCATCTAACTCACTGTTGATGTAAATACGAATCGCTTGAAAACTACGTGTTGCTGGGTGTTTGTGCTTATCTTTAAACGGCGATACCGCCGCAATTAAGCTTGCTAATTCACGGGTACGTGTTAGTGGCTCTTTTTCTGGGTTTTCACGGTGCTCAACAATACCGCGAGCAATACGCTTGGCAAAGCGCTCTTCACCAAACTCTTTTAGTACCCATGCAATATCATCCGCTTCCGCTTCAGCCAACCATTCAGCGGCTGACTGACCCGATGTCGGATCCATACGCATATCAAGCGGGCCATCTCGCATAAAGCTAAAGCCGCGTTCAGCATCATCTAATTGCGGTGATGACACACCTAAATCCAGTAACACACCATCAACACGACCAATTAAATCACGCTCTTCCATGTATTTTTCCATGCCAGAGAATGGACCATGGATAATTTCGAAGCGAGGATCATCAATCTTCTGAGCTTCAGCAATCGCTTGAGGATCTCGGTCAATGCTGTATAGACGACCATTCTCACCTAAATGAGAAAGAATAAGGCGACTGTGTCCCCCACGGCCAAAGGTACCATCGATATAAATACCGTCGGGTTTAATTGCTAATCCGTCTACAGATTCATTCAGTAAAACGGAAACGTGCTCAAATTGTTCAGACATAAATATAAGTTCAGCTAAAGTGAAAGCTCACTAAGGCGCGATGACTGTGCTATCGCATCCTCAGCCTGAAGGTTGATATCGTGTTCAATTTGCTGTTGCCACAAAGATTCAGACCAAATTTCAAATTTATTTAATTGGCCTACAAGCATAATCTTATCTTGTAAGTGCGCGTATTGTCGTAAGGTAGCAGGAAGTAGGATTCGTCCCTGCCCATCCATATCACATTCACTAGCGTGGCCGAGTAACAAACGTTGAATTCGACGCTCCGCAGGATGAAGGCTTGATAATGTCGCTAACTTCGCTTCAATGTGTACCCATTCATTAATGGGATAGAGCAACAAGCAAGAAAACTGGTGATCAATAGTGCATACGAATAAGCCATCGCAATGATTTATTACCTCCGCACGATAACGCTTAGGGATCGCAATGCGTCCTTTGTTATCGAGCGATATAACCGTTGCGCCTCTTAACATTCACATGCCCATTCAATGATACTAAAAATCAGCCGTAGTAACCGACTTTAGCAGAATTAAAAACAAAGAGAATGAGACAGCACCACTTTTCCCCACAAATTCCCACCATAAAGTGTACGTATGAGACAAAAACGATGTCAAGCGTCTGACAGTAATTCAAACAGAGTTCTAACACACTCTGTAGTCATCAAGCGAAAGTTATGTTTATGCGGGAATAAGACGAAAAAAAGGTGGTGTTTGTTATCCAAACACCACCTTCTCTAAATGTAGGGAGTCGGTCGATAAGCCGGGTTTTGTTCCGCTTGCGCGGCGGCAATCATTCGTCTAGGTCTGCAATCGCTCACAGACTCAAGCAACCTACCCGTCCCCAACGCGGGCCGCGCCATTAGGGACCTATTTGGTCTTGCTCCGGGTGGAGTTTACCCTGCCACAAACTATTACTAGCTGCGCGGTGCGCTCTTACCGCACCCTTTCACCCTTACCTGTGCACTATTGCAAGCAATAGGCCATCGGCGGTTTGCTCTCTGCTGCACTTGTCGTGGGCTTGCGCCCCCCAGACGTTATCTGGCACCCTGCCCTGTGGAGCCCGGACTTTCCTCCCCTTCATCAGTCTCCCAAAGGACATCAATGAAGCAGCGATTACCTGACCAACTCCGGCACGGATTGTATAAGACAACGATCACAGTTGCTAGCGAAAAACGAAACAAAATTACAGCCTGACTAAAAAAACAGCAAAAAAAGCTAATTCCCACCAAATCTAGTCATACAGCACACAAAAAATTAGCGGCCGTTAATTTTATTTTTAGCCTAGGTTTTCTAAACCCCACTTATACAGCGCATTCTTTTTCGCACCATGAATTTCCGCTGTTAGTGCAGCAGCCTTTTTCAATGGTAATTCTTTGACTAACAAGCCCAGTGTGCGTAATGATTCTGCTGATAGCTCTTCTTTTTGCGCGCGATGACCAGCGACTAAAACCACCATCTCACCACGAACACGATTACTGTCTTCAGCAAGCCACTCAATTAACTCTCCTAATGGCGCACCATGGATTGTTTCATAAGTTTTTGTTAACTCACGCGCTAATACTACTTGGCGTTCAGCACCAAGCACGGCTAACATATCACTCAGGGAATCATTAATACGATGTGGCGATTCGTAAAAAATTAACGTACGCTCATCGTTTGCTAACGCTTGAAAACAGTCACGGCGACCTTTACTTTTGGGTGGTAAAAAGCCCTCAAAGCTAAATCGGTCAGATGGTAAGCCTGCACCACTCAAGGCAGTGATTACTGCACATGGGCCTGGTAATGGCACAACTTTAACCCCCGCTTGACGACAGCGATTAACAAGATGATACCCTGGATCACTGATCAGTGGCGTACCAGCATCTGACACCAATGCAATACTGGTACCTGACTGAAGCTTTTCAATCAAGAAGTCAGCTTTTTGCTGCTCATTATGATCATGAAGCGCAAAGGTGCGGGTTGAGATAGAGAAATGGGATAACAAGCGTGATGTATGGCGAGTATCTTCAGCAGCAATCAAATCTACATTTGCTAACACGTCTAATGCTCGTTGTGTTATATCAGCCAAATTACCGATGGGTGTAGGTACGATGTATAACGTAGCAACATCAACCATGCTTGAATTGGTTTCACTCATTTGTCTTAGATCTCATCTGCAATTAATATCAAGAGTAATTTGTCACAGTTGAATGAATTCAATGCCCAATTTTACCCATAAGCGTAAAAGTGTATCACGACTAATGGCGCCTGTAGCCCTTGCTGTTATTTTAGCAGGCTGTAGCACGCCAAACCTGTACAATCAGCAGGCTCCATTAACGGATATCACTGCGGCAGCCGCTCAAAGCTCAGCCGCCTACCTCAGTAAAGCTCAAGCCAGTAAGGGTGCAGAGCGTATTAACTGGGAAATATTAGCCCTTAAGGCAATGATAGAAGAAGGTAAATGGCAGCAAGCTGACCAACAAGTTACCAAACTATCACAACAATCTATGAGCCCTTTGCAAATTGCTGAATGGCAACTTGCTCGTGCTGCGATCCGCTATCATCAAGGGCAATATCAAGAAGCACTTAATAGTCTAAATTTCCAACCCTCATGGCAATTGACGAAAAGTCAGTACCAACGTTATTACACTTTCCGTGCTGAATTATTAGATCAACTTAACCATAAATTTCAAGCCGCGCGTGAACGCAGTAAACTTGATTTTTACTTAAGCAGCGATCAAAAAGCGGCCAACTGGAATAACCTATGGCATGACTTATCTGGCTACTCCAACGCACAGCTGAGTAACGCCAAAATTGGTAGTGATGAAGGCGTATTAAAAGGTTGGGTTGAGCTTGCGATGCTTAAAAATAGCGCCAGCCGTCAACCAGGAAAGCTAAAAGATGCGGTTGAACAATGGTTAAGCCAACACCCGTACCATCCAGCTAATCAATACTTACCCGCTGAACTTGAAGCGGTAATGAACCTTAAAGCCATCAAGCTAGATCGTGTTGCTTTGCTTTTACCATTAACAGGTCGCTTTGCCGCACAAGGTAAAACTGTTCGTGATGGCTTTATTGATGCAATGATGGATGATGCTGACAGAAGCGCTGATACAAATCTTAATATCTATGATACAGAAGCAGAATCAATGGCTTCTATCATGGCGAAATTGCAGCAAAATGGCACTCAATTTGTTGTTGGCCCATTGCGTAAGGATAAGATTTCAGAGTTTCAACAAGATAACACTACACACATCAATACGTTGGCGTTAAATATGCCACCTGAAATTAACAGTAACCATCCTAACGCGTGTTATTTTGCCCTGTCACCAGAGCAAAGTGCAGAGCAAGCTGCAGAGCATATTTTCAGTGAAGGTCATCGAAATCCTGTCGTACTTGTACCATCAAATAGTTATGGTCAGCGCGTAAGTACTGCCTTTAATCAAGAGTGGACAAGCTTAAATAGTCAACCGGCACAAGTGGCTACATTTGGTGCAAGCGATGAGATACCACAACAAATCCGTCAGGTATTTGGGCGCGCTCCCGGTAGTAAAACAGATGCGATATATATCGTTGCTAGCAAAAATGAATTAATGACTATAAAGCCATTTATTGAAGCATCATTGCCGCCAAGTGGTAACCCACCACAAATTTATGTTAGCTCTCGAAGTAACCCAGATCGCAAAGGATACTCTCAAGAGATCCAAGGTGTAGAACTCGGTGATATTCCACTTCTAATCAATCCGCCGGCAAGTTATATGGAGCGTTTCAACCAATTGTGGCCGAATGAAGGTAATACCAGTGTTCGTCTTCATGCTTTTGGTATGGATGCTTACCTTTTAAGTAATGAATTACCACAATTACGTGCGATGAGTGATTACACAACACAAGGTGCTACAGGCAAATTAAGTGCCGATAGCCAATGTGTGATCCATCGTCAAATTGACTGGGGAAAAATTACTGTCGACGGTATTCAACCTGAATAAACGACAACAGGGTCAAACTTATGAACGGATGGCGGAACAGTTTCTGTCTCGCCACCGTCTTAAGCTTATCGAACGAAATTTTAGCTGTCGCGGTGGTGAAATTGATTTAATCATGCGACAAGGTAAATGTTTTGTCTTTATTGAAGTAAAATACCGGACACATCGCCATTTCGGTTCAGCTTCAGAAGCGGTGAATTGGCATAAACAACAAAAAATCAAACGCACCGCCCTTTTTTGGTTACAGAAAAATGGCTTTTCAATCGATCAAACCGAATGTCGGTTTGATGTCGTGACAATTGAAGGTCATGAACACCATATTGAGTGGCATACCAACATCTTAGTTGAAGGTTAATCATGCTAGATAGCATTCGCGAAAGTTTTACCGAAAGTATTCAAACTCAAATAGCAGCAGCAGAAGCACTTCCAGATTCCATATCAAAAGCCGCCCAAGTTATGGTGCAAAGCCTATTAAACGGCAATAAGATTTTGTGTTGCGGTAATGGTGGCTCAGCAGCTAATTCACAACACTTTGCTTCATGTCTTATTAATCGTTTTGAAACTGAACGCCCAAGCCTTCCCGCTTTAGCATTAACCGCAGACACAACAATTCTGACGGCGATTGCTAATGATTATCACCACGACGAAGTATTTTCAAAACAAGTACGTGCACTCGGTCAAGCCGGTGATATTCTGTTTGTCTTATCAACCAGCGGTAATAGCAAAAACATTATCAAAGCAATGGAAGCTGCACTTACACGTGATATGACTATCATCGCCTTAACAGGTAAAGATGGCGGCGAAATGGCAGGGTTACTTGGTATACAAGATGTTGAAATTCGTATCCCATCTCAACGTACCGCACGTATTCAAGAAGTCCACTTACTAACAGTACATTGCTTGTGCGATCTTATTGACCAAGTACTCTTCCCGCACCACGAAGGATAATCAATGAACTGGGTATGCCGCCTATTGCTAATTTTTAGCATTGTATTACAAGGATGTTCGAGTTTTTCCACGCAAGATCCACGAGATATAGAGCAACATTGGCAAGATCAAAAAGTAGAAATGGATATTGCGGGTTTGGCAAATAGCCGCCAATTTACTCGCTCAATTAGTGCTAACAGTATATCGCTTAACGGTAAAGTGCTACTGATAGGTCAGGCGACTTCTGCCGCTGCAAAAACACAATTTGGTCAACAGGTTAAGCATATAGATAATGTACAAGATCTTTATAACCAACTTGAAGTGAGGCCTTTACTTAGCGTAGGTGATATTAGTTATGATGCTTGGCTAACCACCAAGGTAAAATCTCAACTTATCGCAAGTAAGCAGTTAACGGGAGCGGTGATCCAAGTGATCAGCGAGGGGGGGCAGGTCTACCTTTTAGGTTATGTGACGCCGCGCCAAAAAGAAATAGCGATCAATATTGCACGGAATATCAATGGCGTTAAAAAAGTTGTGACATTATTCGAACCGAGTCAAAGTCGCTAGTCGCCCTTTCATCGATACAAAAAAACGCAGCCTATTGGCTGCGTTTTTATTAAAGAGAAACTATCTATTTAACAACACGTAAGCTTGGACGACCGCGAGGACGTGGCGGCTCATCATCAGGCTCATCACCGGCAGTTTCCGTTTCACTAACCACGGCAAATGGAGAACTAGGCTCTGATGCTTCATCAATCATATCTTCGATATCATCAACATCATCAAAGACTGGCATATCTGATTCATAGCTAGGCTCTGGCTCAAACATTGTTCCTGCTCCGTTTTCACGCGCATAAACAGCAAGCACAGCGTACATAGGTACGATAACAGAATGTGGACGACCACTAAAACGCGCATTAAAGCTAACCGCTTCATTACCCAGTTCTAAATTACCCACAGCACGAGGAGCAACGTTTAGGATGATTTGACCATCACTAACGAACTCCATTGGTACTTGTACACCTGGTAATGTTGCATCAACAACCAAGTGTGGTGTGAGATCGTTATCCACTAACCAATCATAAAATGCCCGCAACAAATAAGGACGACGCGGTGTCATTTTTTCCATATCCATATTACTGGCCAGCTAAACGCATTTCACGTTCAGCTTCAGTCAATGAAGCTAGGAAAGAGTCACGTTCAAATACACGTGTCATGTAAGTTTTCACTTCTTTTGCGCCAGCACCACTTAGTTCAATACCCATTTCAGGTAGACGCCATAGTAGTGGAGCAAGGTAACAGTCAACCAAGCTGAACTCATCACTCATGAAGAATGGGAATTCTGCAAACACTGGTGCTAATGCAAGTAACTCTTCACGTAATTGCTTACGTGCTTTGTCAGCTTCATCGGCAGTACCAGCATTAATTTTCTCTGCAAGTGAGTACCAGTTACGCTCAACACGGTACATCATTAGACGGCTGTTACCACGAGCAACAGGGTAAACCGGCATTAGAGGTGGGTGAGGAAAACGCTCATCCAAGTACTCCATAATGATGTTCGCTTGGTATAGTGCTAATTCACGATCAACCAATGTTGGAACTGACTGGTATGGATTCAGCTCTAACAGATCTTCAGGTAGATTCAATGGATCAACCAGCTCGATTTCAACACTAACACCTTTCTCGGCTAGTACGATACGCACCTGATGGCTGTAGATGTCTGAAGCATCAGAATACAGAGTCATCACAGAGCGTTTATTGGCAGCAACAGCCATCAACCCCTCCAGTATATTTAATACACAAAAAGCAATGGAGGCTTAAGCCCCCATTGCGAGATTCTTAACCCACTAGATTACCTTATCAGTGGACATCACGCCAATATTCTTTCTTCAACAATACTGTTAAAACAAAGAATACCGCAATAAAGCCCATCACCCACAAGCCCATTTGTTGTCGTTCCAGTTTCATTGGCTCTGCAGAGTAATCAAGGAAGTTAACCAAATCACGTACCATATCGTCATATTCTTCGGCGTTCAGCTCTCCGGTACCATCAGATTCGATCCCAACAAACTCTTGAACTTTCTCACCGTCAATCATTTTGGTCTCAAATGCTTTATGTGGTGCACCTTGTAACTCTTCGAGAGCATGCGGCATACCTACACTTGGGAATACTAAATTATTAACACCAAATGGACGACTAGGATCGGCATAGAAGGATCGTAAGTAAGTATAGATCCAATCAGTACCTCGAACACGCGCAACCAAGGTTAAGTCAGGAGCAGGTGCGCCAAATGAGGCTGACGCATACTCGGTTGAAATTGCATTTGTCATCAAGTCACCAATTTTGGCATTTTGATCAAAAATCAAATTCTCTTTCATTAACTTTGGTGGAATACCAAGATCTTCTGCCACTCTCTCGTAGCGTTGGTATTCAGTTGAATGACATCCAGAACAATAATTCATAAATGTCTTTGCGCCACGTTGAAGTGATGCTTTGTCTGTTAAGTCATTATTCGCCGCATCTAAAGGTACATTGCTACCTGCCGCAAAAGCAAAAGTAGGAAGCATTGCCAGCAGCGTTACAATCAATTTTCTCATTTGAATGTCACCCTCTCTGGCAGCGGTTTCGTTGCCTCATTTTTACTGTAAAAGAACAATAAAATGAAGAACATAAAGTAAGCAAAGCTAAAGATCTGTGCAAGCAATGTATAAGTAGGAGTTGCCGGTAACGTACCTAAAACACCTAGTGCAATAAAGCTAACAGTGAACTGACAAATATTGATAAAGTGCACTTTGCTACGATAACGGAAAGAGCGAACTTTACAGCGATCGAACCACGGTAACAGGAATAAAAAGACAATCGATGCTCCCATTGCCGCCACACCTAATAACTTATCGGGTACCGCACGCAAAATCGCATAGAACGGCGTGAAATACCAAACTGGCGCAATGTGCTCAGGTGTTTTTAGTGGATTTGCAGCTTCAAAGTTTGGCGGCTCAAGGAAATATCCCCCCATTTCAGGGTTAAAAAAGATCACATAGCTAAAGAAAAAGGCGAAAACTGCAACACCAATCAGATCTTTAACTGTTCCATAAGGATGAAATGGGATTGAATCAATGATGTCATACTTGTTGCTGTAGTATTCATGAAAACGAAATTGTGTTTTATACCCTTCACCTTTAGAGCCCTTAGGCAGTTTTGTCTCAATACCATCTGGGTTATTTGAACCCACTTCATGAAGTGCTAATACGTGCAACACAATGAGCAACAACAATACGATTGGCAGCGCAATAACATGTAATGCAAAGAAACGGTTTAGCGTTGCCCCTGAGACAACATAGTCCCCTCGAATCCAAAGAGTTAGATCGTCACCGATTACAGGTATTGCCCCAAATAGCGAAATAATTACCTGTGCGCCCCAGAATGACATTTGTCCCCATGGCAACAAATATCCCATGAACGCTTCAGCCATAAGAATGAGAAAAATCAACATACCGAATAACCACAGTAGCTCACGAGGCTTTTGATAAGATCCGTAGATCAAGCCGCGGAACATATGCAGATAAATCACTACAAAAAATGCGGAAGCGCCTGTTGAGTGCATATAACGCAGTAACCAACCATATTCTACATCTCGCATGATATATTCAATGGAAGCAAATGCCCCCTCACCTGATGGTACATAGTTCATGGTTAACCAGATCCCAGTTACGATCTGATTAACAAGCACTAACATGGCAAGAGAACCAAAGATATACCAAAAGTTGAAGTTTTTCGGCATTGGATATTCAGATAAATGCTTTCTATAAGCATTCGTGACGGGTAAACGTTTTTCAATCCAACCTAGTAGCGCATTCATTATACGGCCTCCCCATCAACACCAACGATAATCGTGTTGTCATCTAAGAATTGATATGGAGGTATCACGAGATTCAATGGCGCAGGCACGCCTGCAAACACACGACCGGCCATATCAAAAGTAGATCCATGACATGGACAGAAGAACCCTGACGATACGCCATTTACTTGTTCATTAAAGCTATCGGGTAAGTAAGTGGGAGAGCAGCCAAGGTGAGTACAAATACCCAAGGCTAAAAAGATTTCAGGCTTTACTGAACGGAATTCATTTTGTGCATAAGATGGCTGCTGAGGCTCTTCTGATGAAGGATCTCGCAATTCACCATCATGGGTACTTAACTCTTGTAAAACAGCCTTGCTGCGACGAACAACCCACACAGGTTTGCCTCGCCACTCAACGCGAACCATTTGTCCATCTTCTAATTTACTGATATCAACTTCGACAGGGGCACCGGCGGCTTTTGCTTTTGCACTCGGATTCCATGATTTAATAAAAGGAACGGCAACAGCTGCAGCTCCTAACCCGCCAACAACCGAGGTTGTTGCGGTCAGAAAGCGACGTCGTCCTTTGCTTACTGGCGCATTGCTCATCCAATATTCTCCCTTACTCCCGACTTGGATTATTATTATGTCCTTATGCGTCCCTGGAGCTACGGCTAACTTCCAACGAAAAGGTAACAGTAAAATTACAAATTCAAACTGTTTCCAACATAAAAAGGATATGTAACAGACCATATTTTGACAAGTTAAAGCTACTTTTTTGCAATAAATGTGAGAAAAACACTCTTTTTTACAACCCAAAGATAACGTCGTTACTCAAAACTAATTTTTTGCTGCATAGAGAGCGGTGAGAAATGAAGAGGACAAAGTAGGAAGTTGATAGCTTACTTATTAATAAATAAAAAAAAGCCCAACCCGAAGGTTGAGCTTTCTGTACACAGTAACCAGATAAAATCTGGAAGCGAAAATTAACGCTTAGAGAACTGTGGACGACGACGTGCTTTACGTAGACCAACTTTCTTACGCTCAACGCAACGAGCGTCGCGAGTAACGTAGCCAGCTGCACGTAGAGCAGGACGTAGAGTTTCATCGTACTCCATAAGAGCGCGAGTGATACCGTGACGGATTGCACCAGATTGACCAGTGATACCACCACCTTTAACAGTGATGTATAGGTCTAGGTTCTCTGTCATTTCAACAAGCTCTAGAGGTTGACGAACAACCATACGCGCTGTTGGGCGGCCGAAGTATTCTTCGATGCTACGCTTGTTGATAACGATGTTGCCAGTACCCGGTTTGATGAAAACGCGAGCTGCTGAGCTTTTACGGCGACCAGTGCCGTAGTATTGATTCTCTGCCATTGTCATAATTCCCAATTAGATGTCTAGTACTTTAGGCTGTTGTGCAGCATGGTTGTGCTCAGTACCTGCGTAAACTTTTAGCTTACGGTACATAGCACGGCCTAGAGGACCTTTAGGAAGCATGCCTTTAACAGCAGTTTCAATAACCATTTCTGGTTTCTTGTCGATTAGCTTATCAAAGCTGATTGACTTAAGGCCGCCGATGTAGCCAGTGTGGTGGTGGTACATTTTATCTG
The DNA here is from genome assembly GCF_002954615.1 of Photobacterium angustum. Taxonomy (NCBI): domain Bacteria; kingdom Pseudomonadati; phylum Pseudomonadota; class Gammaproteobacteria; order Vibrionales; family Vibrionaceae; genus Photobacterium; species Photobacterium angustum. The sequence continues at coordinate 2,521,510 of NZ_MSCJ01000001.1, forward strand.
TACGCTTGTTACCAGTAACTGCTACTTTCTCAGCATTGATAACTACAATGTAGTCACCAGTGTCAACGTGTGGAGTGTACTCCGGCTTGTGCTTACCACGTAGACGAGAAGCGATTTCAGTTGCAAGACGACCTAGAGTTTTACCTTCAGCGTCAACAACATACCAGTCACGTTTTACAGTTTCTGGTTTAGCAACGAAAGTTTTCATGCTAATTAATACCCAATAATTTAAATAGTTTCACTTACTAGAACCATCAAATGATGATTCCTCTGTATAAGAGCCCAGTCATCACCCCTTCGAGTGGTTGGCACTCCAGGCTTTCGCCTTCACAGGTACGGTGGGTCGCAAGATTATAGGGAAGGGTGAGGAAAAAATCACCTCTTTTCCTAAAAAAAAATGTCTTTTTTTCTTATTAGCTACAATTTAGGGCAAAAGCAGTCGATAAATGCTGATTATCGTTAAATACGATATCCGTTAACGAAACGGTTTTCATGCTAAATGAGGCTTTGCCAAGTAATCATGGCTTTGCATTTCGATTAAACGTGAACAGCATCGCTTAAACTCAAAGGTTAATCGCCCTTGTTGATAAAGTTGTTCAAGAGGTACAGCCGCTGAGATAATTAAAGTAACATTTCGCTCATAGAACTCATCAACCATAGCAATAAAGCGCCGTGCAGCATCGTCTTCCTGCCCCGTAATTTGCGGCACATCAGACAAAATAACCGTATGATAAATATGCGCTATTTCCATGTAATCGTTTTGACTTCGAGACGTTTGGCATAATTGGTTAAAACTGAACTGCACGACACCATCCGCTTCTCGCTGCACCATCAATTGCCGCGCATTAATCGTGATCATTGTTTGCTGATTACGAGGCTCTGAGGTTAATTGTTCGAAATAACGTTTTAAATTCTCTGTTGCACATTCATCTAATGGATAATGATAAATCTCAGCTTGTTCTAATGTTCGTAACCGATAATCAATACCAGCATCAACATTTACTATCTCACAATGCTGTTCTATCAATGCGATAGCTGGTAAAAATCGCGCACGTTGCAAACCATTTCGATATAACTCTGGCGGTGGAATATTCGATGTCGCGACTAAACTAATCCCCCGCTTAAATAACGCTTCAAGCAAGGTGCCTAAAATCATTGCATCGGTAATATCAGAAACAAAAAACTCATCAAAACAAATAATGTCTGTTTCTTGTTTGAATTTATCAGCAACGTGTTCAAGTGGATTTTCCACACCATCTAATTTTTTTAATTCATGATGTACACGATGCATAAACCGGTGAAAGTGCATACGTGTTTTACGTTCTAATGGTAAGCAGTCATAAAAAGTATCAACAAGATAAGTTTTACCTCGTCCTACCCCGCCCCAAAAATATAATCCTTTCACTGGCACAATATCTGCTTTGGTTGAATTAGATTTAAAATAACGTTGGATGAAAGACAGTTTAGGCTCAGGTTTAGGCGCCAATATGCGATGGTATAAATTATCAAGATGGGAAACAGCATTCGCTTGTGCAGGATCAGCAAAAAAATCCGTTTTCTGTAAATCATATTGATATTTTTCTAGTGGCGTCATTCTAACCTTACCTATTACATCCGTGAGTTATCTCTAATTATGAGAGGCAGAGCCACTACATAACTCTTACATCATATTTATTGAGTATCATGTCGCTTAACCTCACGGTATAGTAACGTGACAGCCATCGTTGATAAACATTGATACACGAATATTCGTATAAGTCACAAGGAGTTTATTCATGACCATGACTTGGGCCATTATTATATTTTTAGCAGGGATCTTAATTGGTGCTCTTGCTGTTCGTCTAACAAACAAAAGTGTAAAACAGCAAAAAACACTCAAAAAAGAGCTTGATAAATCAAAGTACGAGCTTGAACAGTTTCGTCAAGAACTCGTTGATCACTTCGCTCGCAGTGCTGATTTACTCGACAATGTAGCTAAAGATTACAGCAAACTTTATGAGCATATGGCGAAAACCTCTACTGAGTTAATGCCAAACCTTCCTGCGCAAGATAACCCTTTTGCAAAACGCATCACGAGTTTAGAAGCAGTGAAAGACGATGCAAAAGAAGATGAGGGTGTTGAGCAAGCACCTCGCGATTATGCCAATGGTGCGACAGGATTATTTAACGGTGAAAACACCGCAGTAACAGAAGAAGAAAAAGCTCAGCTACATGCAGAGCCAAAAGCGAGTTAATTGTCACATTTATTCACTTTCACTTGCTTTTTATTCGTAAAATAGTGAGTGAAAGTGAACTTTGACTTCTTTTTATAGGTCTTAATTTCACTTGTAAACTGGAGTTCAATAATGATTAAAAAGCCTTTTCTTGTTCTTACTGCGTTAGCATTAGGTATCAGTTCTGCTATTACCCCAGTAACTGCAACTGCTGCATTACCGACCTCTGTTAATAGCCAACCTATGCCAAGCCTTGCGCCAATGTTGGAACAAGTCACACCCGCAGTTGTCAGTATTGCCGTTGAAGGTAAACATGTTTCTAAACAGCGTTTACCTGAATCTTTCCGTTATTTTTTTGGTCCAGACTTTCCTTCAGAGCAAGTCCAAGAGCGTCCATTTAGAGGATTAGGCTCAGGGGTTATTGTTGATGCAAAGAAAGGCTATATCGTCACTAACCATCATGTGATTGATGGCGCAGATAAAATCAGTGTTCAACTTTTTGATGGACGTGAAGTCGATGCTAAACTAATTGGTAGCGATGGCATGTCAGACATTGCATTACTACAGATAGACAAACCAGAAAACTTAACAGAAGTAAAACTAGCGAACTCCGATAAATTACGTGTCGGTGATTTTGCTGTCGCAATTGGTAACCCATTTGGCTTAGGTCAAACAGTAACATCAGGGATTGTCTCGGCACTGGGCCGTAGTGGCTTAAATATCGAGAACTTTGAAAACTTTATTCAAACTGATGCTGCGATCAATAGTGGTAACTCAGGCGGTGCATTAGTTAATCTCAATGGTGAGCTAATTGGTATTAACACCGCGATTGTAGGTCCAAACGGCGGTAATGTCGGTATTGGCTTTGCTATTCCCTCTAATATGGTGAAAAGCTTAACTGATCAAATCTTAGAATTTGGTCAAGTAAAACGCGGAATTTTGGGTGTTCAAGGCGGTGAATTAACTGCAGAGCTCGCTAAAACCTTCGGTTATTCAACTAACCACGGTGCATTTGTCAACCAAGTCATGCCTGACTCTTCTGCTGAAAAAGCGGGGCTAAAAGCGGGTGATATCATTACCGAAGTAAACGGCAACCCTATCCGCACCTTCAGTGAGTTACGAGCGAAAATTGCAACAATGGGCGCTGGTAAGGCGCTAACTTTAGGTATTATTCGCGACGGCAAAAAGCAGACCGTTAATGTGACCTTAAAAGCGGCAAGTGAAAATAAAGTGAAGGCTGATAATCTCCACCCTAGCCTAGCCGGTGCTGAATTTACCAATACTGTTGCTGGCGATAAAGTCAAAGGGGTTAAGGTATCAAAACTTGATGAGCGATCTATCGCTGCACGTTATGGCCTACAAAAAGGTGACATTATTATTGGTCTTAACCGTAATAAGATAAATAACCTCGGAGAACTTCGTAAAGCACTTGAAGCAAAACCTGATGTACTTGCGATGGAAGTCAAACGTGGTAACAACGTCCTGTATCTGATCATTAGATAACAATACGTTTCTCATTAACCTTCAAATAAAGTCAGGGTGAAACGGTGCTCTGACTTTATTATTGGTCTCTATAAGTAGGAATGGTATTCTTCTTGCCATTCACTCTCTGTATTATTTTAAGGACTCTTGATGTTGGCTTTCCTTGGTCGTTCTATTTTGCTCGGCCTTATCACAGCATGTGTTGTACTTGTTGCTGTACCAAGTTTGCGCCCATCATCACCGGTGTCTTTACCCCAATTAGACGATGCGCCTGCCCCTTTATCATTTAACTACGCTGTTAAACGCGCTTCGCCTGCGGTGGTGAATATTTATAACCGTCGCTATGAAAATAATGAATCACGACCAGAGCCAGAGTTAATCACCCAAGGATTAGGATCGGGTGTGATCATGAGTGATAAAGGCTATATCGTGACGAACTATCACGTTGTAGCCAATGCTGATCAAGTCATTGTTGCACTGCAAGATGGCCGTATTTTAAACGCGCAACTGATCGGCTTAGATCAATTAACCGATCTCGCGGTTTTGAAAATTAATGCTGATAATTTACCCGTGATCCCAGTTAATCCAGACTACAAAGCGACAGTTGGTGATGTCGTTCTTGCCATCGGTAACCCCTATAACCTTGGTCAAACTACGACCTTTGGTATTATTTCAGCAACAGGGCGTTCAGGCATGAGCTTTTATGGCCCACAAGATTTTCTCCAAACGGATGCCGCGATTAACCGTGGTAACTCAGGTGGAGCATTAGTCAATACCCGTGGAGAGCTCGTTGGTATTAATACCGCTTCTTTCCAACAAGCAACGAATATTGAAACCTACGGTATTTCATTTGCGATTCCTTACCAACTAACCATAAAAATTATGAATAAGCTAATCGCTGATGGGCGCGTTATCCGTGGTTGGATTGGTATTCAAGGACGTGAGATAAACCCTGTTATGGCAAGACTGTATGATGCCAATCAGGTAAATGGGATCATCGTAGAAGGCATGGATCCTAACGGTCCTGCGTCAAAAGCAGGCTTTCAGAAAAATGATATTGTAGTCGAGATTGCAGGTAAACAAGTTACTAATGTGCAAAGCGTTAGAGATATTGTTACTGATATCCGCCCTGGTACGAATGTGAATGTGAAAATTCTACGTGATGGCAAACCAATGATCATTCCTGTAACGGTGGCTAATCGTCCAGCCTCTGAGAATAAGCCAATGCGGTAGTCGTCATTGCAAATAGTGACTATAAAAAACGCCTCACATGTGAGGCGTTTTTTTGTTTAGACATTTCTTATTTAAAAATAAGACACTTTAGATACGTTCGATGTTCATACCTAATGCGCTAAACTTCTGCTCGATAAACTCGTAACCTCGGTCGATATGGTAAATACGATCAACAATCGTCTCACCTTTCGCAATGCTACCTGCAATCACAAGGCTTGCTGATGCACGTAAATCTGTTGCCATCACTTGAGCACCACTTAAACCTGCAGTATCACCACAAATAACAGTGTTACCTTCAATCTCAGCGTGAGCGCCCATACGAATTAACTCAGGGATATGCATGAAACGGTTTTCAAAAATCGTTTCAGTAATAATACCTGTGCCTTTAGCAATGAGGTTCAATAGTGAAAATTGCGCTTGCATATCTGTTGGGAAACCAGGGTGGGGCGCTGTACGGATATTTACCGCTTTCAGCTCACGTCCTGTCATGTCAAGACTGATCCAGTCTTCACCCGTTTCAACCAACGCGCCTGCTTCTTCAAGCTTTGCTAATACCGCTTCCATTAATTCAGGCTTGGTATTACGACACATAATCTTGCCACCAGAAACAGCAGCAGCAACAAGGAAAGTTCCCGTTTCAATACGGTCAGCAACCACTTCGTGGTAACCACCACCAAGACGCTCAACGCCTTCAATGGTAATGGTTGCAGTACCTGCACCTGAAATTTTTGCGCCAAGCGCATTTAAAAATGCAGCTGTGTCTTCAATTTCAGGCTCACGTGCTGCATTTTCAATAACAGTTGTGCCTTCAGCCAATGTTGCTGCTGACATAATCGTTACTGTTGCACCAACACTGACTTTATCCATCACGATATGTGCGCCCTTCAGGCGACCATCAACACTCGCTTTCACGTAGCCTTCATCAAGCGTGATTGTTGCGCCTAATTGCTCTAAACCTACAATATGAAGATCAACCGGGCGTGCGCCAATCGCACAACCGCCAGGTAATGAAACCTGACCTTGACCAAAACGAGCAACCAATGGGCCAAGTGCCCAGATAGAAGCACGCATCGTTTTCACTAAATCGTAAGGAGCACAAAACTCATTCACATCACTTGCATCGATATGAACAGAGCCATTACGTGATACTTTTACGCCTAAACGAGAAAGGAGTTCCATTGTCGTATCGATATCACGTAATTTTGGAACATTTGCAATTTCTACAGGCTCTTCAGCAAGCAAAGCGGCGAATAAAATCGGCAATGCTGCATTCTTAGCGCCAGAAATTGACACTTCACCGCTTAGTGGACCACCGCCCTGAATACGAAACTTCTGCATCATTTACCTCGTTATAACGACATTAGCTTTTTATCACGCATCCATTCTTCAGGTGTATACGTTTTGATACTTAATGCGTGAATGTCGTTTGCTGCAATTCGATCCATCAACGGACCATAAATAGTTTGTTGTTTTTTCACTCGGCTCATGCCGTCAAAAATAGTACTCACTGCAATAACTTCGTAGTGACTACCTTCACCTTTAACAATCACTTCATCAAGATCTAAGGCATTTTCTAAAATTTGTTTAATCTCGGAGATTTCCACAAGCTATCCTCTCTAAAGCTCACTTTATACTAGCGGCTAAAATGGGTTCAACATGGCTCAAGCGTAACAATGTTTTTAGCTGCTCGGGCACATTAAGCAGGGTGAAGTCACATCCTGCGCTGCTTAATTGCTGGTGAAGATGCAATAACATCACCATGCCAGCTGAGTCTACTCGACTCAAACCACCTAGATCGAGCAAGACCTTGTTTGAATCAGGTACCCACTCGTTTCTACGTCGCCAAAAAGCTGGCACTGTGTCACGTTCTAAACAACCTGACAAGCAATATTGGTCATTACCGAGAGCTTGCCATTTGATCCTATCCTCAGACATGATCATTTTTTCTCGATCTGAATTGGCTTAGCAGCAAGATCGCGTAGGTTTTGCGTTACCGCATCGATACCCTTAGTGCGAAGCTCACCACTCCACTCGCTTTGCTTAGTCGAAATCATACTGACTCCTTCAGCAACCATGTCAAATCCTTGCCATTCTTTTGTCTTTTTATTTAAACGAAGTTTAAAATCAAGACGAATAGGTGGGCGTTGATTATCAACAATATCAACACGTACTGACACGATACTGCGATCAGCAGGAACCGCTTTGGCTGGCTCTATCTGGATTTTCTGATCGGTGTACTGCGTTAATACCTGAGCATAAGATGCGACCAAATATTCAGTGAACGCTTCTGTGAACGCATCACGTTGCTCTGCGGTGGTTTTCTTTAAATTTGAACCCAATACTTTATAAGCGGCATAACGTGTATTGATATAAGGCAATAGCTCTTTTTTAACAATAATGCGTAACTCTTCTGGGTTTGCTTGGATCTTCGGTTGCTCTGCTTTTAAGGTTTTAAATAACTGAACAGAAACTTTATCCATCATAGTATACGGATTCGTCTGATCGACTGTTGCCGCTTGTACCAACATCGGTAGGGCAAGAAAAGCCAACATTAGGCATCGTAAAAATTTCATAGGTGCTCCTAGTCTTTTTTGTCACCGCCAATGCTATATAGCACTTGGCCTATCATATCTTCTAATACTAACGCAGATTTCGTGTCTTCAATAAGATCGCCGTTATGTAGCATCTCGACATCGTCATCAACAAATCCTGGGGAAATACCTAAATACTGCTCACCTAAAAGGCCAGATGTTAAAATTGAAGCCGAGCTAGTTTCAGGGAAATAACCAAATTTTTTGTTAATCGATAAAGTAACCATCGGAATGTAGGTTTCTTTATCAAGGTTAATTGCTGTTACTTCACCGACGGTTACACCACCAACTTTCACGGGAGAGCGTACTTTTAAACCACCGATATTATCGAAATGGGCTTTTAATGTGTAACTTTCATTACTACCAAAGCTTTGTAGGTTAGCTACTTTGAAAGCTAAAACTAATAATGCTGCAATTCCGGCTAACATAAAAATGCCAACCCACAGTTCTAAACGTTTATTTTGTTGCATGCTTTTATCCATTTAATTTGTTTTGTCACACTAAGGTCATATTGGTTTCTTTACGAATTAGCTACCAAACATCAGTGCAGTCAAAATAAAATCTAAGCCCAATACGGCCAATGATGAATTCACCACTGTTCGTGTCGTTGCTCGGCTGATCCCTTCTGAAGTAGGAACGGCATCATAACCATTAAATACCGCAATCCAGGTTACCGTTATAGCAAAAGCAACAGCTTTAATTATGCTGTTACCTATGTCATAACTAAAGTTCACTGAAGATTGCATAACCGACCAGAAACTGCCGTAATCAATCCCTTTCCAGTCAACGCCAACAATTTGCGCCCCCCATAAACCAACAACACTAAACATCATCGCTAATAATGGCATTGAGATAACACCAGCCCAAAAGCGTGGCGCAATGACTCGACGCAGCGGATCAACCGCCATCATTTCCATACTTGAAAGCTGTTCAGTCGCTTTCATTAAACCTATTTCAGCGGTAAGTGCAGAGCCTGCTCGTCCAGCAAACAACAGCGCTGTCACTACTGGGCCTAATTCGCGTAGTAAAGACAATGCAACCATTTGTCCTAAGCTCGTTTCGGCACCAAAGTCAGCCAGTACAAGATAACCTTGTAAACTCAGTACCATGCCGATAAACAAGCCAGATACAAGAATAATCGCTATTGATAAAACACCAACTGAATACAGTTGCTTTATTAATAGCGGAAACATTTTTCTTGGCTGAGGCTTACTCACCAATGCGCCAAACAACATTAACGTTGCTCGTCCCATTGTTTGGCATTTTTCAATACCACCTCGCCCTAAATGGGCTATCGCATCAACAATCATTTTTTGCTCGTAATCCATCGAATAATAAATGCGTATAACACGCATCGTGAATAACGCTTAACCAAATAAATCTTGCTCTAATGGCTGCGCTGGGAACTTAAAAGGAACAGGCCCATCAGCATCGCCGTCTAAGAACTGACGTACGCGAGGATCAGGGTTTTCTCGTAATTCTTGAGGGCTACCACTGCCAATAATTTTACCACCTGATAGTAAGTAAACATGATCAGCGATACTCATCACTTCGGGTACATCATGAGAAACGACGACTGATGTCATACCTAATGCTTTATTGAGACTACTGATTAATTGAACTAACACCCCCATCGTAATGGGATCTTGTCCCACAAAAGGTTCGTCATACATCATTAATTCAGGATCTAGGGCAATTGCACGAGCTAATGCCGCTCGACGCGCCATACCACCAGATAACTCATTAGGCATCAATTGTGCCGCACCACGTAATCCTACTGCTTCTAATTTCAATAACACTAAACTACGTAACAAGTCTTCAGGTAAATCAGTATGTTCTCGCAATGGAAAAGCAATATTGTCGAAAACATTCATATCAGTAAAAAGCGCACCCGATTGAAACAACATACTCATTCGTTTACGTGCTTGGTATAAATCACTGCGTTTTAAGGTTGGGATATTCCACTCATCAAACCAAACTTCACCTTTATCTGGCGCAATTTGACCGCCAATCAAACGCAATAATGTTGTTTTACCTATTCCTGAAGGCCCCATGATTGCTGTTACTTTTCCTCGTGGCACATCAAGGGAAATATCATCAAAAATGAATCGTTCACCACGAGAAAAAGTTAGGTTTTTAATCGAAATCAGTATATCGCTTTTAGCCATTGCTTCGTATTCGCCTCTAATTACTGGTAATTTCTCATAAAAAACACTAATTATTATTAAAAATCAGTAAATTATGACTTAACCACAAGAAAAAATCATATTTATCACGTGAAAACCATTATAGCTAAGGATAATAAGGAGAATAAAACATCAACTCAAGTTAGTCGGTTCATATCTGATCTATTGTTACAGTGTTAAGGCATATTGCTGCTAATTCATACGCCAAATACTTGTGTAACAATTCTTATTAACCACATCTTATGTTATTTTAACTCAATAATTGAACGCCATTCAAATACTCATATCAGCCATCAAAAGTAGGACGGTTTTACAATCCTCCCCGATAAATTCACTGTGATTGTTATTTTCCCTCATAAATGTTCACAATAGAGAGAATTAGTCATTTGTTATACTTCCCTTTTGCTTTGCTAACCGTCAAAATCACTCCCTAATATCAAAAGCGATTCAACGCTGGATTTACTGTCCTCGTTTTTAACGTGCCATTTTTAAAAGGGATTAGAATGCTCGAAGCCATTGTATTGCTCTGTGTAGGGTTAGTTTTATTAGTATGGAGTGCCGATCGATTGGTATATGGCGCTGCTGCACTGGCTAAAAATTTTGGTGTTGCGCCACTTGTTATCGGTATGACAATACTGGCAATGGGCTCTTCGGCACCCGAAATGATGGTTTCAGCGACCGCAGCACTTGCCGGTAAAACCGATACAGCGGTAGGTAATGTGCTTGGTTCTAACATCGCTAATATTGCACTAATCTTAGGTATAACGGCAATGTTGAAGCCGCTGTCGATCGGTTCAACCATTATTCGCCGTGAATTACCGCTAATGTTAGGCGTAACCGTTATTGCCGGCCTCTTGCTATGGGATAATTATTTAGGCCGCATGGAAGGCGCTTTTCTTGCCGTGCTTTTTGTCCTGTTTTTACTTGCTATGTTAAAAATCAGCAAGTCGAGCAAAAACGATCCTCTTGCTGAAGAGCAAGAAGCAGAGATCCCAACGGGCGTTAAAAACTCGTCAGCCATTATCTGGGTCTTTATAGGTCTAGGTTTACTGCTTTACTCTTCTGATATGGTAGTAGAGTCAGCCGTTGTTATTGCTAAACACTACGGCATGAGCGACTTAGTGATTGGTTTAACGATCATTGCTGTTGGTACCAGTTTGCCTGAGCTTGCCGCTTCTATCGCAAGTATTTACAAGGGCGAAGATGATATGGCGGTGGGTAATATCATCGGCTCTAATGTCTTTAATATTTTAGCTGTAATGGGTATACCAGGACTGCTGAATCCATCAGTATTAAGCCCTCTCGCGATGGGGCGTGATTTTTATGTCATGCTCGGACTGTCTGTATTGTTATTATTAATGGCATTAGGTAAACGTCGTCGAATCAATCGTGTTGAAGGCGGTATTTTGGTACTGTGCTTCATTGCTTACCAAGCTTACCTATTCTTAAATATTTCCGCATAATGGAGAATAATCAGATGTCTCGCTCCTTTGACTTTAGTAGTCATGGCAAAAAAGTGCTGGATATTGAAATTCAAGCACTACAAAACATCAGCCGATATATTGATGATAGCTTTAACAAAGCCTGTCAGCTGGTACTCGATTGCCAAGGTAAAGTCATTGTGATGGGAATGGGTAAATCGGGCCATATTGGTAGAAAGCTAGCAGCAACACTTGCGAGTACCGGTACACCTGCCTTTTTCGTTCATCCTGGTGAAGCAAGCCATGGCGATTTAGGTATGATCAAACAAGAAGATGTTGTGATCGCAATTTCTAACTCTGGCGAAGCATCTGAAATTTTAGCGTTATTGCCTGTCATTAAACGATTGGGTATTCCCATGATCAGCATGACTGGCAAACCGACGTCCAGTATGGCAAAAATGGCAGTGATAAACTTGCAGATCACTGTAGAAAAAGAAGCTTGCCCCTTAAACCTTGCGCCAACCTCAAGTACGACAGCAACACTTGTGATGGGTGATGCATTAGCGATCTCAGTTATGGAAGCGCGTGGATTTACGGCTGATGATTTTGCTTTGTCTCATCCAGGAGGAGCACTTGGACGAAAATTATTAATGCGTATCGCGGATGTCATGCATACCGGTAAAATGCTGCCTATTATTGAAGAAACAGCCAGCATTAAAGATGCCTTGCTAGAAATATCAAAAAAAGGCTTAGGCATGACAGCTATCGTTAATAATAAGCAACAGCTTAGCGGGATATTTACCGATGGCGATCTACGCCGTTTACTCGATAACCATGTTGATATCCACAATACGAGTATCGGTGATGTGATGTCTTGTAACCCGCAGACCATTTCCCCTCAACTGCTCGCAGCTGAAGGGTTAAAGATAATGGAAGATCGTAAAATAAATGGGTTGCTTGTGACTGAAAACGCTCAACTGGTTGGTGCATTAAACATGCATGATTTATTAAAAGCAGGCGTGATGTAGTAGCATACTCAGTATAACGCGTAACGAATTAGAACAATGAAACATGATAAAGGCTTAAGTCTATGACTTTAAAAAGGCTACTCTATGTACTTCTGGTAATATTTTGTGCATGGTTAGGCTACAACCAACTTGAACAAGTATGGCAAAAAGATCATCAAGTAAAACCTGATGACGAAAAGCCGATGTTCATTGGTAACGATATCAGTAATACAACCTTTGATCCTTCAGGTATTCGTAGTTATCAAATCGATTCAGATCATCTTGAATACTTTGAGAAAAGTGGTCAGACCGATTTTGTAAAACCTGTATTATGGGTATTTAAAGAAGGTAAAAATGCAGAGTGGCGGATCAGTTCCAATACCGCTACCTTAGATAAAAATAATGTACTGAACCTTCATGGTAATGTTCGTATGTTTAACTTATTACCTGATTCAGATATCCAAGTGATCAAAACAGATAACTTGCAATTGAATATTGAAACTCAAGATTTTAATACTCAAGACCATGTCATGATTACAGGCCCTGCCTTCCAAAACCAAGGTGATGGTATGACTGGTAATATGAAACGTAAAGTCGCTAAACTCTTAAAAAATGTGAAAAGCAGATATGAACCGACTGAAAACTAGTGCTCTACTATGCTTATTATGTGTTAGCACATCGTCTTGGGCATTAAAAAGTGATACTAAACAACCTATTAATATCAGCTCTAATAGCCAAGAACTTGATGTACAAAATAACATTGCAACCTTTACTGGTGATGTAAGATTACGTCAGGGCACGATTGATATTCATGCTGATAAAGTTGTTGTAACGCGCCCAAATAGCAATGCCAAAGAGCAAACGATTATTGCTTATGGTAAGCCTGCCACCTTCCATCAAATTATGGATGATGGTAAGCCTATTGATGGCGAAGCATTAAAAATGCGCTATGACACAAAAACAGAATTTTTGAAAATGACGGATCACGCAGTCTTGATTCAAGATGGTAGCGAAATCAAAGGTAATGTCATCACTTATAAGATTGATGAACAACGTTTGGTTGCAAAAAGTGGCGATAAACAACGCGTAACTACCGTCATCCAACCAAATCAATTGAACAATAACAAGAAATAAACAGTATCTATGGCTATTCTAAAAGCAGAACACCTCGCAAAAAGCTATAACGGACGTAAAGTTGTTTCTGATGTTAGCCTTGAGGTTGAATCTGGAAAAATCGTCGGTCTATTAGGGCCTAACGGCGCAGGTAAAACGACATCGTTTTACATGATTGTAGGTTTAGTTGCACGAGATGAAGGTGTGATCACCATTGATGGTGACGATATAAGCCTACAACCCATGCATAACCGTTCACGTATGGGTATTGGTTATTTACCTCAAGAAGCATCGATTTTCCGCCGCTTAAGCGTTTACGATAACTTGATGGCAGTACTCCAGACGCGTAAAGAATTAACGAAAGAAGAGCGCCAGGATAAAGCAGAAGATTTATTGGATGAGTTTAACATCCAGCATATCCGTAACAGTCTTGGTCAATCATTATCAGGTGGTGAGCGACGCCGTGTTGAAATTGCACGTGCATTAGCCGCAAACCCTAAATTTATTTTACTTGATGAGCCATTTGCTGGTGTTGACCCCATCTCTGTGATCGACATCAAAAAGATCATTGAACACTTACGTGATCGTGGGCTTGGCGTCTTAATAACAGACCATAATGTAAGGGAAACACTTGATGTCTGTGAGCATGCGTATATCGTAAGTCAAGGACAGCTAATTGCGAACGGTACACCTGAGCATGTTCTAAACGATGAACATGTTAAGCGCGTTTACTTAGGTGACCAATTCCGCTTATAACACATTACATAGGTCTGCTATTGAAGAAAAAGCCACAGTATAAAAATAATAACGACAAGGTATATCTACGTTAATGAAAACTTCTCTCCAGCTTAAGCTAGGCCAACAACTGGCCATGACGCCGCAGCTACAGCAAGCTATTCGCCTGCTGCAGTTATCTACTTTGGATCTCCAACAGGAAATTCAAGAAGCCCTAGATGGAAATCCATTGCTAGAGCTGGAAGAAAATGAAGATCTTTCGACAAACGATGATAAAGCTGCGACAGAATCTTCAACAGACGATGCCTCTGACAATATTGATGATATTGAAAGCTTTGACACCGCCGATGTTATCGATACCAATGAAATGCCAGAAGAACTTCCCGTCGATACGACTTGGGATGATGTTTATAGCGCAGGAACAGGCAGTACAGGTATTGCACTTGACGACGATATTCCTGCCTATCAAGGGGAAACCACAGAATCGTTACAAGACTATCTAATGTGGCAAGTACAGCTAACCCCATTTAGTGAAACGGATCTTGCCATTGCAACGGCTATCATTGATGCCGTTGATGAAAAAGGATATTTATCCTGCTCTGCAGAAGATATTCTCGATAGTTTTGATGATGATGAACTTGAGTTAGATGAAGTTGAAGCGGTATTAAAACGCGTACAACAATTTGACCCTCTCGGTGTCGCTTCTCGCAATTTACAAGAATGTTTGTTACTTCAACTGGCGACCTACCCAAAAGATACCCAGTGGCTCACTGAAGCCAAAATGCTGCTGTCTGAACATATTGCTCTTTTAGGCAATCGTGATTACCGACAGCTCATGCGTGAAACCAAACTAAAAGAAGCTGATTTAAAAGCCGTGATGGCGTTGATCCATTCTCTCGATCCTCGTCCTGGCAATCGTGTTATTAATTCAGATACCGAATATGTGGTGCCAGATGTCTCTGTATTTAAAGATCACGGTAAATGGGTCGTCACGATCAACCCAGACAGCGTGCCACGCATTAAAGTTAATGAACAATACGCTGCATTGAGCAAAAACACCCGTAATAGTGCTGATAGCCAGTTTATTCGCACCCATCTGCAAGATGCTAAATGGCTGATAAAAAGCTTAGAAAGTCGAAATGAAACATTACTCAAAGTTGCTCGCTGCATTGTCGAACATCAGCAAGACTTCTTTGAATATGGCGAAGAAGCGATGAAACCTATGGTCTTAAATGATATCGCCCTTGCCGTAGAAATGCATGAATCCACCATATCTCGAGTCACAACGCAAAAATACATGCATACACCTCGAGGTATTTTTGAATTGAAATACTTCTTCTCAAGTCATGTCAGTACGGATAACGGTGGCGAATGCTCGTCTACTGCAATCCGCGCACTGGTGAAGAAACTTGTTGCAGCAGAAAACCAAGCGAAGCCATTAAGTGACAGCAAAATTGCGACACTATTGGCCGAACAAGGCATTATGGTAGCAAGGCGAACTATCGCTAAGTATCGTGAATCCTTAGGTATTCCGCCGTCGAATCAGCGAAAACGTCTAATCTAGATTAATAGATCAGATCCAACAAAAGGAAGATGTCTATGCAAATCAATATTACAGGGCACCATGTTGATGTAACCGATTCTCTTCGTGAATATGTCACGACCAAGTTTGAAAAACTTGAGCGCTTCTTCGATAAAATAAACAATGTCCAAGTTATTCTTAATGTTGAAAAGCTCCAACAGATAGCTGAAGCTACGCTACACATTAACTCAGGGGAAATCCACGCAAAAGCGGATTCTGAAAATATGTATGCTGCGATTGATGAATTGACTGATAAACTCGTCCGTCAATTAAACAAACACAAAGATAAGCTCAACAGCCACTAACTATGCAACTTAGTCATGTATTGAGCCTGGACTGCACTAAAAGTGCAGTCCCTTGCTCCAGCAAAAAGCGCGCGCTAGAACTCATAAGTGAGATAGCTGCCGCTCATCTCGATCAAAACCCACAGCCACTATTCGAATGTATGCTCAATCGTGAAAAGATGGGCACTACAGGTATTGGTAATGGTATTGCGATCCCTCATGGCCGTATCAGTAACAGCGATCAAGCCATTGCCGTACTGGTTCAATGCCAAGAACCGATTGATTTTGACGCGATTGATAATCAGCCTGTTGATCTTCTGTTTGCGCTGTTTGTACCAGAAGAACAATGTAAAGAGCATTTAAAAACGCTTGCAAGCATGGCTGAAAAGCTAGGTAACAAGCAAGTATGTAAACAACTGCGTCATGCAACTAGCGATCAAGAGCTGTATCATATCCTTACCGATGAATCGTGAGCTTTTACTCCATATCCCAATTACCGAGGTAAATAAACCATGATGTTAATGGTTGTAAGTGGCCGTTCTGGTTCAGGAAAATCTGTCGCCTTACGTGTGCTTGAAGATCTCGGCTATTACTGTGTCGATAATCTACCTGTTACTCTACTGCCGCAATTTGTCAAAGACATTGCCCATACTGAGCAAGATATAGCAGTCAGTATTGATGTACGTAACATGCCTCAACAGCCAGGTGAAATACAGCGTATTCTCAAATCACTTGAGAACGATGTTGATGTTAACGTTGTTTTTCTCGATGCTGATGATAAAGAGCTAGTTAAACGTTATAGCGAAACTCGTCGCTTACATCCTTTATCTCGGCAAAATATGACACTAGAACAAGCGATTACCTCTGAAAGTGCCATATTAGGTGATTTAAAAGAGCACGCTGATTTAGTTATCGATACAACGAATAAATCCATTCATGATTTAAGTGAAACCGTTCGTGCTCGCGTATTAGGTCGAGAAGCAAAAGAGCTGATTCTTGTTTTTGAATCATTTGGCTTTAAGCATGGTTTACCTTCAGATGCCGATTATGTATTTGATGTTCGCTTTTTACCCAACCCTCATTGGGTCCCTGAACTCAAACCCCAAACAGGGCTTGATCAAGGGGTAAAAGATTTTCTTTCCAGCCAAAGTGAAGTGAATCAACTTAATTACCAAATTCGTAATTTCATCGAAAGTTGGCTGCCAATGCTTGAAAAAAACAACCGTAGCTATGTCACGGTAGCCATTGGTTGTACTGGCGGCCAACATCGTTCTGTCTATATTGCGCAATCTCTTGCTGACTACTTTGAGCATCAAGGTCAACAAGTCCAAGTTCGTCACCGCACATTAGAAGAAAAACAATGACTGTCCAACGCGAATTATTTATTAAAAACCGACTCGGCTTACACGCACGCGCGGCAATTAAACTGGTTGAACTAGCACAAAGCTTTACCGCAGTGATCACCGTGAGTAATGCTGATGTATCAGCTACCGCAGATAGTGTCATGGGGCTTTTAATGCTTGATTCCGCGCAAGGACAAAAAATCATGGTAAGTGCTGAAGGTTCAGACGAAGTATCAGCACTTAACGCTATTTCCGCTTTAATTGAAGCCGGATTTGATGAAGAAAATTAAACATTACGTTTAAGACTCAATGCCACTCACTTTTCAATTACACTTTAAATAATTTTCTCATGTGTAATTGACAACTAAATCTGAAATTCTGCTTTAATTATCGCTATTATTAATAACTCTGTAGGCAACTGGTGATAACTTTCCGTTAAATAACCTAGTAATTGTGTATGTGATATATGTGAGAAGGATAAATCTACTCATTATACGTAAAACATGTGAGACAAAAGCTAGGTGATTACGTTAAAATTCAGCTTATTGCGCCATCAAAATATAAGTGGGCCTAATACCTATGGCGGATGTATTAGAACAAGATCAAACCCATCAACGACTCCAAGAAGTTAATACTGCATTAGAAAATGGCATGTTTGTCCATGTTCGCCGACTCCTTCAAGAAATGGAGCCGGAAGATATTGCACATCTGTTGGAAGCCTCTCCTCCGAAAGAACGTCAAGTACTATGGCAACTGACCGATCCTGAAGAGCAAGGTGAAATCCTTGATGAACTATCTGAAGATGTAAAAGATGGTATCGTCTCGCAAATGGAGCCAGAGAAACTGGCTGCTGTGACCGAGGGGATGGAAAGCGATGATGTCGCTTATGTACTGCGTAGTCTTCCTGATGAACGTTATCAAGAAGTACTGGCGCAAATGGATAGCACTGACCGTCATCGTATCGAGAAAGCGCTCGCGTACCCTGAAGATACTGCTGGCGGTATGATGAGTACCGACTTCATCACTATTCGTGGTGATGTTACTGCAGATGTTGTCTTACGTTATTTACGTATGCGAGGCGAGTTACCTGAAGCGACAGATGCTTTATATGTCGTTGATAGCAACGAAACCTTAATAGGTCATTTATCTCTTGCAGCACTAATTACGACACAGCCTGATATTGAAATCAAAGATGTGATGGAAGATGCAGATGAAGCCATTCCTGTCGATATGCCTGACAGTGAAATCGCCAATTTGTTTGAACGTCGTAACTGGGTTTCAGCGCCTGTTGTCGATCAAAATAATCTATTACTTGGTCGTATTACTATCGATGACGTGGTCGATCTTATTCGTGAAGAAGCCGAACACTCAATGATGAGTATGGCGGGTATGGATGATGATGAAGATACCTTTGCGCCAGTTTTAAAATCAGCCAAAAGTCGTAGCATCTGGCTCGGTGTTAACGTTTTAACAGCATTAGCGGCAGCATCTGTTTCCAACATGTTTGAAAACACTTTACAACAGATGGCTACTGTTGCTGTATTGATGACTATCGTTCCCTCAATGGGCGGTGTCGCAGGTAACCAAACTGTTGCTCTGGTTATTCGTGGTTTAGCCGTTGGTCACATCGGTGATACCAACACCCGCTGGCTACTAAGTAAAGAGGCACGTGTTGGTTTAATTAATGGCTTTGTTTGGGCGTTAATTATCGGTGCGGTTGTCGTTGTTTGGAAAGGCAGCTTTATGCTGGGAGCAATAATGGCCGGCGCAATGCTCGCAAACTTATTTGTTGCCGGTGTTGCTGGTGTACTGATCCCTATTGGATTGAAAAAACTCAAGATCGATCCAGCATTAGCTGGCGGTATGGCATTAACGACGTGTACTGATATTGTCGGTTTAATGGTATTCCTTGGTCTTGCGACTATCTTCATTACCCCCTAAAAACAGCTCTTTCCTGTAATATGAATAAATAAAAAAAGCCCGAATCATGTTGATTCGGGCTTTTCGTTTTAATCAATTTAGCAAAAATTACTCACCAGCAATCTTCATTGAATCTAATAACATCGAG
Source organism: Photobacterium angustum (assembly GCF_002954615.1). Taxonomy (NCBI): domain Bacteria; kingdom Pseudomonadati; phylum Pseudomonadota; class Gammaproteobacteria; order Vibrionales; family Vibrionaceae; genus Photobacterium; species Photobacterium angustum. The sequence goes on from NZ_MSCJ01000001.1 coordinate 2,540,768, forward strand.
CCAGTTAAGATCTGACTGCGAGTTTCAGTATCATTACCAATAGCAACGATATTCTGCATCATATCTTTTAAATTACCCGCAATCGTAATTTCAGACACTGGATATTGAATTTGACCATTCTCAACCCAGAATCCCGCGGCACCACGCGAGTAATCACCCGTTACGATATTCACGCCTTGACCCATTAGCTCTGTGACCAATAAACCTCGATCCATCTTCTTCAGCATTTGCTCAAAAGACTCACCGGTCGATTTCACCATCCAGTTATGAATACCACCCGCATGACCTGTTGGTTGCATATTCATTTTACGGGCAGCGTAGCTGGTCAATAAGTAAGTTTGTAGCACACCGTCGGTAATGATTTCACGGTCATAAGTGGCTAAACCTTCGCTATCAAACGGGGTACTCGCCATACCACGTAAAATATGTGGACGCTCGCTAATACCTAACCACTCAGGGAAAATTTGCTCACCTAACTTATCAACCAAGAAAGAAGATTTACGGTACAGATTAGCACCACTGATCCCCATCACTAAGTGACCAAACAAGCCTGTGGCAATATCAGCAGCAAACATTACAGGTGCTTCACGGGTCGTCAGTTTCTGCGCATCAACACGTCCCACAGTACGCTCGGCTGCATGGCGACCAACACGCTCTGGTGTCCACATCTCAGAGGCTAAACGTGAAGTGGTGTAGCTGTAATCTCGCTCCATCTCACCATTTTTACCTTCAGCTATCACACAACAACTGATGCTGTGACGACTTGAGGCATAACTTGCCAACATGCCGTGGCTGTTTCCATAAACACGGACACCGTAATGGCTATCATAGCTTGCGCCATCACTTTGTTTAATTCGAGGATCATAAGCTAATGCGGCTTCTTCTGCAGCAATAGCAATCGCGGCTGCGCGATCGGGTTCTGGCTCATCTGGGTGGAATAAATCCAAATCAGGAATATCACGTGCCATTAACTCTTTCGGTCCAGGCCCTGCAAAAGGATCTTCCGAAGTGTAATTAGCAATATCAAGTGCGGCTGCTACTGTCTGAGCAATTGCTGATTCACTTAAATCAGAAGTTGATGCGCTGCCTTTGCGATTTCCGCGATAAACAGTGATCCCTAATGCGCCATCACTATTAAATTCAACATTCTCAACATCACACATACGTGTAGAGACACTGATCCCTGTTGTTTTGTTAATGGCTACTTCGGCGGCATCCGCTTGTTTACCAGCGACTTCCAGTGCTTTCGCAACCGCAGCTTCCAGTTCAACACGCTGCTGGGCTACCTGTTCTCTTACGTCCATACAATCACTTAAGGTTAGAGTTTTGCTTATTGGTTATAGAATAATGTAATTTACGCCCAAAATCGTTATTAAACTGATAAAATAGAGCTATTGATAGTGTTAGTGAGCCCATTATGAGCCGTAAAAACAAGAAAGCCCCTTGGGATGAAGAAGAAGAAATCATCTGGGTAAGTAAATCCGAGATGAAACGCGACATGGATGCGCTACAAAAAATTGGTGAGGAGTTAGTTGAATTAACACCTAATGCACTTGCTAAGATGCCTCTTGATGACGAAATGATGGATGCAATTAAAGACGCTCAGCGCTTTAATAAAGAAGCACGTCGCCGTCAACTTCAATATATCGGTAAGCAAATGCGCTTTATCGACATTGAACCAATCCAAGCGGCATTAGATAAATTACGTAATAAGCACTCTCAGCATACCGTTGCGCTGAAAAAGCTTGAGCTAAAGCGTGATAAGTTAATCGAAAATGGCGATAGCATGATCAATGCTATCTTAGTCGATCACCCAGATGCTGATCGCCAACATTTACGCCAGCTTGTTCGCCAAGCAACAAAAGAAAAATCACAAGAGAAGCCAGGTAAGGCTTACCGTGAAATTTTCCAATATTTAAAATCTTTATATCTAGAAGACTAAGTGATCACTCACATTTTCTAGCACTGATAAAGTAAAAAAAGCCAGCAAGGTTTATCCCTGCTGGCTTTTTCTTTATCAAATAGACGTGCGAGAAGATTTACTCAGTACCGCCTACTGTCATTGAATCAATTTTCAGGGTTGGCTGACCAACACCAACAGGTACGCTTTGTCCCGCTTTACCACACACACCCACACCACGGTCGATATCTAAGTCATTACCAACCATAGAAACTTGCTGCATCGCTTCAATACCGCTACCAATTAAAGTCGCACCTTTAATTGGACGAGTGATCTTACCATTTTCAATTAAGTAAGCTTCTGATGCAGAGAATACAAATTTACCCGATGTGATATCGACCTGACCACCACCGAAGTTAGGGGCGTAGATACCCTTCTTCACGCTGGAAATAATTTCTTCCGGTGTATGCTCACCAGGCAGCATGTAAGTGTTTGTCATGCGAGGCATAGGTAAATGCGCATATGACTCACGACGACCATTACCGGTAGGCGCTACGCCCATTAGACGTGCGTTAAGCTTATCTTGCATGTAGCCTTTTAACTTACCGCCTTCCACCAGCACATTGTATTGCGATGGTGTGCCCTCATCATCAATGTTAATAGAGCCTCGACGATCAACCAGTGTACCGTCATCAACAATGGTACATAACGGTGATGTGACTTGCTCACCGAGTTGACCGGAGAACATCGATGAACCTTTACGGTTAAAGTCACCTTCAAGTCCATGACCAACAGCTTCGTGTAATAATACGCCAGGCCAACCTGCTCCCAAAACCACAGGCATAGTACCTGCAGGGGCTGCCTCTGCTTCTAGGTTAATCAATGCTTGGCGGATAGCTTCATCAGCAAAATACAATGCTTGGCTTTTACCATCGGTTTCAGTTAAGAACATTTCATAGCCGTAACGACCACCGCCACCCGCACTACCACGCTCACGTTTGTCGCCTTTTTCAACCAGAACACTGATAGATAAACGAACAAGCGGGCGAATGTCTGCCGCATAAGTGCCATCAAGCGCGGCAACTAACACCTCTTCATAGACACCATTGATGCTAACAGACACTTCAGTGACTAATGGCTCTTTAGTCCGAATATAACGGTCAATCTCTTCCAATAATGCAATTTTTTGAAATTTATCAAGACTGCCTAATGGATTAATAGGGGCATAAATACCCGATGGTGTTAGTGGGCTGAAAGTTTGTACTTTGCCACTTCCCCCTTGGCGCACAATACCACGTGCCGCTTTGGCACTTTGCGTTAATGCCAATGGGTTTATTTGATCAGAATATGCAAAACCTGTTTTTTCGCCAGCAACCGCACGTACACCTACACCGCGATCGATATTAAACGAACCATCTTTAATAATACTGTCTTCCAGTACTAATGACTCATGCCAGCAAGATTGGAAATAAATATCGGCATAATCCACATCTCTTGCTGCAATTAGCCCAAGGATATTATGCAGTTCATCACGGCCAAGACCTGATTGGTCTAGCATGGTATTTTCTACGGTGTTAAGGGTCATTAATTCGCTCTTAAATTATTTAGCGCGGTTGAACACAAAATTTGGTATGTTCAGCAACAGGCATGTTGGCGCGGATCTTCTCAGATAATTGTAAATCAATATTGGCAGTCAGAACACCGGTGCCTTGCTGCTGACACGCAACAATTTGCCCCCAAGGATCAATAATCATTGAGTGGCCCCATGTTTCTCGCCCTTCATTATGCTCGCCCCATTGTGCTGCGGCAATCACCCAACACTGAGTTTCAATAGCACGAGCTCGTAATAATACTTCCCAGTGTGCTTTACCGGTTAATTTAGTAAAAGCTGCGGGCACAACAATAATATCAGCGCCTTGTGCGCGTAATGCACTATATTGCAACGGAAATCTTACATCATAACAAATCGACATGCCGATATTGCCATACGGTGTTTCTACAACTTTAAGCTCATCACCCGCTTTAAAAGTATCAGACTCTCGATAGCTACGGTGTTTATCAGCAACATCGACATCGAACATATGTAATTTATTATAATGTTCTTGGAGTTGACCTTTATCGTTATATAACAAGCTGGTTGATGTGATTGAACCATCAGGTTGCAAGATAGGCATTGAACCCAGTAAAAGCCAAATACCTAACTTTTCAGTTAATGCTGATAATTCTTTTTGAAATGGGCCATCATTGAGTGGTTCAGCCCATTTCTGGTAATCTGCTTTACTACCAAAAACTAAAGTATTTTCAGGAGTAACAACCAATTTAGCCCCTTGTAGCTGAAGCCCTTTCACTTTCTTTTTTAATTTAGTGAGATTATGTTCAGGATCGGCTCCCGAATTCATTTGTACTAAACCAATCTTCGCCATGACCTTCTCCCTGAGCCTATACACTCGTTGCTCGCAATCTTTCTAAAGCCTCAATTGCTCTTTCTTTGTTGTACCACTGATAAAAATTAACGCAATATATTCATTTATAGCTTACTTATCAGGTACGGTATATTCGCCCGATAAACGTGAACGCTCAGTAACATCTGGCGATTGAATCGGGCCTGTTACTTGGTAATTGACTTGGGTGATCACATCTAACACTGGCGATAACACCGTTGAAATAGCTAACACATATAACGCTGTTTGTGGCGCAACAGCAAAAGCGGTTAAAACAGGTAAGCCCGAGGTAAAGTCAGGAATAAACTTCACATTTGCATCAACCTTTTCATTCACCAGATCAACCTTACCTTTAATGTACATATCACCTGCTAATGCTTGCATCTTAATATTGTTACTATAAAAGGTGCCTTGCTTAATTGTTCCTGTCCCTTTGATATAGTTAAATGCCAAGCCTTTATCAAATACCCCAGAGAAATCGAGCTGCATTTTTCGAATAATAGAATCTAAACTAAACAGGCCAAGTAATCTCCCTGCGCCAAATGCACCACTGACCAGCCCTTTACCAATATCTGTTTTCACATTGCCATTTAATGTTCGGCGATCCATTGCCCAAGGTGAACCTTGCCATGACGCAGAGATGCTCGTATCAAACGATGCATTTTGCACGCCACCTTCAATACCAAAGCGATTTAAAAAATCAGAGCTATTGTCACCTTTCACCATGAAACTTAACGCCGAATGATTACGATTATCTTTAAAATACCAATGTCCATCAGCATCTAACTTGATATTACCTGCATTAATATTGAACGTTTTCAATGTTAATTGATTTGAGGATTTCTCAAGTACAGCATTGACTTGTCCTAATCGATAACCCTGTAGCCATGCATCCGATACCGTAAGTTTAATCGCAGGGATCGCAGCCATTACCTTACGATCTAGCGCTGTGACTATCGGAGATAATAAAGGAGGCGCTTTTTTAGTAACATCAGCTTGCTGCTGAGTAACTGACTTTTTATCTAATTGTGGAAAGTTAAGATGAAGGGATTTAAAGATCGCATTCACCGTATTTTTCTGATCCCAAGTAATATAGCCTTCAGCTTGTCGGCTCTCTAATTTCGCGGACCACTGATGACCATGTTTGATATGCAAATTAACATCATTCCACACTAACCCGCCCAAGGTTAACTGCTTAACTTTTGCCTCTATCTTATTTGGGATCGGCCATACAATCCCCTCATTACCATGGCTTTTATTGGTGTTTGATTGTTGCCACTTATTCGCAAGAGCAATCCACGGATCAACATTGAATGCCTTAGTATCAATATTCACCACATGTCCAATACCTAATGTTGGCTCAATTTCTTTTTTACCAATCATCAAATCACTGGCTGCTAATTGTGGTTTTCCATCAATAAGGTTCACACGTACTTGGTAAGCCGCATCTGGTAACTGAAGTTGCCCATTAAAAGTTTGTGCATTGCCATCAACATTCACCGTCATAAACTGCGATTGATTAGGCTTAGGTTGATAAGATAACGGATAGGGTAAATCACTCTTTATATGGGTAAGAGGTATTAAGCTTTTTACTTTGTAAGTAAAATCGTCACCTTCTAAATCCACCTGAACATCTGTTTTCCAATCACTGCTACCGGATAAGTGATTTAATAATTGAGCAGGAGCATAAGGTTGTAAACGAGCGACTTGCCAATCGCCAGCCACATTAACATTCACTCGGTAGTGATTGCTTTCAACACTATTACCCGTAAATCCAAGTCCTACCGGTTGTTCAAATAGCTTGCCGCTTAAGCCTTCGGCCCTAATTTTTTCATTATCAAAGGTTAAACTACCGTAAGTATTATCAATAATCAGAGGTGGTGTTTGTAAATCGATACGATTATTTTTAAAAAATACCTGACCTTTCGCATCCACATCACTGCCGTCAAAAGGAATATCAAGTGTTAATTTAGCAGTAACAGGCCCATTCACCCTCACCGTTTGTAATGCGCTCCCCACAGAATCAGCTAATGGCGTTTTAAGCATGTACTCTGTGACATCTTTGCCGCTAGCAGCAAGATCAAGTGCTAGTTTCAAATGTCCATCAGGGGATAATTTTGCACCACCAACCACATTAGAACCGACTGCTGATAGCGTTTTTACATAACTGGCATCGAGCGTCATGCGATCATTTTTAAAGCCTAAATTAAGATTGAGATCAGTTAACAATGGCCAATCAGGATCAAACTGGAATTTTGCTTTTTTCAGTGGGACCTTAACTTCAAAGACACCATCATGATTAGGATAAGGGAATGTGTTTAAAGGACCAAACCACAGTAGCTCAGCATCTTTCACCGTACCGCCTTTTATAGCGGTAGCTAGATAATGGGTTAATTTATTACCAAGCGCTGGGCGAGGTAAATAACGCCATGTTTGCCCTGCATCTTTAACAGACACTTCACCATAAAAAGCCAACCATGCTGGCGCTTTTTGATAAAAATCGAGTCTAAATTGCCCTTTTGCATTGAGATCTGGAGTGGCAACACTCAATTTATCGCTCCATAAACTGGTGCCTTGATTATCATGTTTCCAATACGCATCAATCGTCGCGTCATTGATCTTTAATGGTTTAGGAAAAACCTTACCATAAGGCAGAGCATCATCATCGACTCGAATGTTCACTGTACCTTGTGTTGTATCACCAGCAATACGCGCATTTAACTTATTAATACCAGGTAATAACTGCCACTGCTTAAACGCTAAATCATCCAGATTTAATGAAAAATGAATCGGCTTATCTTGCTCACCTGCAACCCGAATTTTTGTCACCAGTCCTGTCGGCTGTAACTCGGTGATAGCTTCCGTAATGCTGTTAGACTTGGGTAAAAAAGATCGCAATGGTAGTAATCGATCTAATTTGATATTGGTCAGTGCCGCTTTCCAATTTACAGGATGCCATTGCTTATTAAGTGAAAATTGCGCTGCGACATCAAATTTAGGCCACGATATCTTATCGGTAGTAATATCAAATTTCTCAGTATCAATACGCCATACTCGTTGCTGCTTATCAAAGGTAGGATTTAGCGCAACAACACCACCATTAATAATAATTTGGTGGGATTTATGTTGAGTCGTCCAATCAATATGACTTTTGGCAAGTTGGATCATCGCTGAACTTATCGTGCCTTGATCTAACGATAACCACGCTTGCATACTCAATTTACTGTCTGAAATATCAGCAACACCAGTAAATTTTTTATTTAGCCACGGTGTGACCGAAATATTTTTTCCTTTGAGATATAGCGTTCCATTAAGACTAGACAAACCACCTTGTTCGGTAATATCTGCTTTTATGTCAACTTGACCTAATTGACTATTAATCAATCCAACAGAACCTTCAGCAAAATGATGCCCTCCCTCATTTCGCCAGTTAAGTTGTGTAACGGCTAAATGTAGTGCTTTACCAGAAGGAGAAGGTACGGTGACCGTCGCGTTTTTTAATGTGACATTATTAATACGCGTGAAAAAAAACTGTTCTAACCGTTTAGCAAAAGAAATATCAGAAGAGGGTTTTGAAGCACTACGTGGGAGTTGTGTAATATCTAAATCGAATTGCTCAATCTGGACATGTTTAAAGACGGGTCTAAATGTCATCACCGACTGCCAGAAATCTAAATAGATCTCGGCTTGTCCAACCTTAACTAATGGGGCTGAATGATTATTCTCAGCCACCGATAGTTGATTAAATTTTATTTCGGGGCCCGATAGTAGCCAGCGTCCATCAATATTTTCTACCGATATTTTCGTATGTGTTTGCTGAGAAAGCCATTGTGCTATTGGCTGACGATAATGGTCAAGGTGAGGAAGAGAAAAGCGGATAGTGCTGATCAAAATAGCCAATGTTACTGCAACAATAACCACTATCCACAATACACCACGTAAGGTTTTTATCACCATACGGTTCACTGACTCTTCCCCATCTGTATCATTACATCATTACCACATCAAACTGCTCTTGGTTATACAGCGGCTCTGGCTTTATTTTTACTTGTTTACCAATAAAGACCTCAAGCTCAGCTAATGCATGCGATTCATCACCCATAAGAGCCTCACCCACCGCGGATGAAACATACACGATAAATCGATCAGCATCGTAAGCACGATTGACTCGGGTTATTTCTCGCAACACCTCATAACAAACACTTTCAACTGTTTTCACCGTACCACGACCATCACAAGATGGACACGTGCCACACAACACATGTTCAATACTTTCACGAGTACGCTTACGCGTCATTTCAACCAAGCCTAATTGCGTAAAGCCATTAATATTGGTTTTCACTCGATCATAAGAAAGTGCTTGCTCAAGTGCTTGTAAAACGCGTTGTTGGTGTTCATCTGAAATCATATCGATAAAGTCAATAATGATAATGCCGCCTAAATTACGTAAACGTAATTGGCGTGCGATCGCTTTCGTTGCTTCAATATTGGTATTAAAAATAGTCTCGTCGAGATTTCTTCGCCCAACAAACGCACCGGTATTAATATCAACCGTGGTCATCGCTTCTGTTTGATCTATGATCAAATACCCGCCAGACTTCATTTCAACTTTACGATCTAAGGAACGTTGAATTTCAGACTCAGTATCATAGAGATCAAAGATAGGCTGCTGGCCTGAATAATATTCAATATTATCTGTTACTTCAGGTACAAACTCATCTGTAAATTCTTTTAATTTATCAAACGCTTGGCGCGAGTCGACTTTGATGTTATCAATTTCAGTACCAACAAAATCACGTAAGATACGTTGCGCAAGTCCTAGCTCGCCATACAGCATCGAACGTGGCTTATACTTAGCACGACGCTCTAATACTTTACGCCATAAGTGCTTTAAAAAAGCGGCATCTTGAGCGACTTCATCAGTATTCGCTCCTTCTGCAGCCGTTCGAATAATAAAGCCACCTAAATCATCACAATGCTGTAAAACCGCTTTTTTCAAACGGTCACGCTCTTTCTCACTTTCAATCCGCTGAGACACACCAACATGGCTTGCTCCCGGCATAAAAACAAGGTAGCGAGACGGTAAGGTAATATCAGTCGTTAAACGCGCACCTTTAGTTCCCAGAGGATCTTTCACCACCTGTACGACAATGTCTTGCCCTTGACGAACAAGCTCTGAAATGTCGCGCACCTGAAATTGTTTTTTCTCATTTTCAGCCACGCATTCAGTGTGGGGAACAATATCTGAAGCATGTAAAAATGCAGCTTTATCTAACCCAATATCGACAAATGCAGCCTGCATACCAGGAAGTACGCGACTTACTCGCCCTTTGTAAATATTTCCGACGATACCGCGTTTCGATTCACGTTCAATGTGGATCTCTTGCAATACGCCATGTTCAATCATTGCGACACGGGTTTCACTCGGCGTCACATTGATCAGCAGCTCAGTGCTCATGGTTGCCTCTACTTATAACTTTAAAAAATCTTGTAACAGGATGTCGGTTTCCACTAGCGGTAACCCCATCACTGCATAAAAACTGCCATCGATGCGTTCAACGAATTTGCCACCTAAGCCTTGAATGCCATAACTGCCCGCTTTATCTTGTGGCTCTCCACTTTGCCAATATTTTTTGATTTCGTTATCTGACAAAGGCTTAAACCACACTTGCGTGATCACTAGCTTAGTTTCAATCCTTTCTTTCGTTGCGACTGTCACTGCGGTCATCACTTGATGTTGACGACCAGACAGCATTTTCAGCATACGCGCTGCATCATTAAAATCGACAGGTTTTTCTAATATTTGCTGATCAGCCACAACAATTGTGTCAGATCCTAAAACAGGTAAATCAGCCGGCGCTGCTTTTACTCCAGCTAAAGCTTTATCGCGCGATAAACGCTGAACATAATTTTCAGGGCTTTCGCCTGCTTGGTGGCACTCTTCAACATCTACCACAACACGTTCAAACTGATAGCCTAACTGATTTAATAACTCCATTCGACGAGGCGAACCTGAAGCAAGATATAATTGAATTGCAGCCATGATACACCTCAAACTTACATTTATACTTTAAAAACATTTAATTATAAATAAGGGGAAGACCAATTGGCTTCCCCTTTATGTTATTGCGATTAACGAATCGAAAACTTACGACGTATACGCCGTAATAATAAGAACAACCATGGCCATAATATAAAGTTTAATACGACAGCCCATAATTGTTGTGGCTCAAAAGTCACATTAGAGACTAAGTATTCAGCCCAATATTCAATAAGCTTACCGGCTAATGATAACAGCGCGAATACAATCGCTTGTTGTCCTAATGACAGGTTACGAAGCACTCTAAAATTTAAAGCAACAATGTAAGCAATCACCGACATCATTAAGCCACGGACACCTAATGTAGAACCTAAAATTAAATCCCACAATAAGCCGATAATCAAAGCACTTCCCACGTTAACACGATGTGGTAAGGCTAATACCCAATAACAAGTAACCAATAAAACCCATGAAGGTCTAAACGGTTCCAACATTCCGGGCCAAGGAGCTGCTTGCAGCACCAGAGCAAAAACGAATGACAACCAAATCCAAATTCGGCCATGTGCTTGGCTAGTTGGCATTATTCACCTCATTGCTCGGCTTTTTGTTCTCAATAGGTGCTGTTGGTTTTACACCATTTGCTGGTACAGCAACTGCAGGAGAAATGGTTGAAACCGCACTTGAAGGCGCAATCGATTTTGTTGCTGACGTTTCTGCCGCTTTCATTCTATCGGTTGGCCAGACTAATAATAAGTAACGTAATCGGTCAAATTGCACGGTTGGTTTAGCGATAATTTGTGCAAATGGGCGTTTATTGTCAAAAGAGAACTCAGTTACACGTGCAACCGGATATCCTTCAGGATAACGACCACCGAGCCCAGAGCTCACCAATAAATCACCTACACGAATATCCGTGCTGCTTGGGACATGCTCAAGTTGAATTTCATTACTTTTTCCAGTCCCTGTTGCAATAACTCGGATGTCGTTACGCACAACCTGTACTGGAATAGCATTCGTCGGATCGATCAGTAATAGAACACGACTATTATGCGCGCCAACATAGGAGATCTGTCCAACAATACCTTTATCATTAATAACAGGCTGGCCTTCATACACTCCATCAACACGTCCTTTATCAATCATCACTTGATGACTATAAGGATCAGAGTCGACAGCCATCACTTCGGCGATCATCTTACGCTCACCACGAACAAACGGTGAACCTAATAAATTTCTTAAACGCTGATTTTCTTGCTGTAATTGATCAAGCAATAAAACATTACTTTTCATCACCAACAAATCACGCTTCAACGCTTTATTCTCAACTAATAATTGCTGATGAGAACTCATTTGACCATTCAGGCCATCAAGTAATTCACGCGGTAAATTAGCCGCATACTGAAGCGGAGCGATTGCTGAGTTCAAAAAATAACGAACATTGGCAAAAGCATCAAGACGACTATCGGCTAGCATAAGGCTAGCCGATAGTAATATGGCAAGAAACAGGCGTAATTGCAGAGAAGGACCTCTGCCAAAGATAGGTTTCATCTAACGCTATAACCTGTTTTATAGAAAACTAACGCAGGCATTATTACTCTTCGCTGAAGAGATCGCCACCGTGCATATCAATCATTTCTAACGCTTTACCGCCGCCACGAGCCACACATGTTAGTGGGTCTTCAGCAACAACCACAGGAATACCTGTTTCTTCTGTTAGTAGACGGTCTAAATCACGAAGTAGTGCACCACCACCCGTCAGTACCATACCACGCTCTGAAATATCAGATGCAAGCTCTGGCGGACACTGTTCTAGTGCAACCATTACTGCAGACACAATACCTGTTAGAGGTTCTTGTAATGCTTCTAGGATTTCATTTGAATTTAACGTAAAGCTACGCGGTACACCTTCTGCAAGGTTACGACCACGCACTTCAATTTCACGTACTTCATCACCTGGGTACGCTGAACCGATTTCATGCTTAATGCGCTCAGCGGTTGCTTCACCAATAAGACTACCGTAGTTACGACGTACGTAGTTGATAACGGCTTCGTCAAAACGGTCACCACCAATACGAACCGATGATGAGTAAACCACACCGTTAAGTGAGATCACTGCAACTTCTGTTGTACCACCACCAATATCGATCACCATAGAACCTGTAGCTTCAGACACTGGCATACCAGCACCGATAGCAGCCGCCATTGGCTCATCGATTAAGTAAACTTCACGAGCACCAGCACCTTGTGCTGATTCACGGATTGCACGACGTTCAACTTGAGTAGAGCCACAAGGAACCGCAACTAATACACGAGGACTTGGGCGAAGAATACTGTTGTCATGTACTTGCTTAATAAAATGCTGCAACATTTTTTCAGTCACATAGAAATCAGCAATTACACCGTCTTTCATTGGGCGGATAGCAGCAATATTACCTGGTGTACGACCAAGCATTAATTTTGCGTCATGACCTACCGCAGCAACACTTTTTGTTGCGCCTGCACGGTCTTGACGGATTGCAACCACGGAGGGTTCATCTAGAACGATGCCCTGTCCTTTGACATAAATAAGGGTGTTGGCAGTACCCAAGTCAATAGACAGGTCATTAGAAAACATGCCACGAAGTTTTTTAAACATAGTCTTCGGCTAATCCTGAAAGCTCAAAATTCGTTAAATTGCACTAAATGTACCAAGCGCTAGACACTGAAACAAGGTAAGGATTGTCAAACCTACCACAGATTTGCAATTTATTTGCGCTAAGGCCTAATTTAACCCTTTTTCACCTCGATAAACGATGCGATCACTCCCGCGATATACACCAAATGTCACAATCGCTGATGGATCTTCATCACCTAATTCTCGCCAGTTATAGGTCAGCCAAGGTTGGTGTTCTTTGTTGGTTTGGCTACAACCAATATTAGTTGGTGTGTTGGTTGCTATACGTAACCAAAAACGGGTTTGTTGTTTTTTATAATTAGCAGGCGGTGATAGTTGTGGATGAGCTTCAATTTCATCGCTTTCACCAACGCTGACCTTTCCCGTTACATTAGTTGTTAATATCGATGTATTCGATCCATCAACCGGATGTAATGCCAGCTTACAATAATAATTACTGTTGTATGTTGAGCCACTATCATCAGTATGCGTTTGAAATTCACTACCATCCCAATATTCAATCTTTAACGGAAGACTAACGGGTTGATCAAATGGGCTTGTCGCATCATCTAGAACCATTCGCCCATAACGTAAATTAGGCGTTTCTTCGAATTGTGCGACGGTGTGTGTATCGACAGTATCGTTATTAACCGATGTGCTATTTCGGATGGATATAGGATCTTGATTTTCAGTTATATACCCACCAAAGCGACTATTACTTGAAGACCAAGGACCATCTGCTTCTGTTGTTGGGTTGATGGCAGAAGTAGCCTTACGTGCTAATAGCCATGTTTGTTGAACTTCACGATTCCAGAGCCTCTTAAAGCTCTTTTCTGCCAAGCCTGTTATGTGATGATATGAAAAACGATGATTTAAGCTCGTTAATGATGGATCCTCATACGCAGTCAGTGCAACATCAGCTTGATACGCCAAACCAAAGTTGTTGTAGTTATTCACTTGATTACCCAGCGTATTTTTCGCTTTAATCATTACTTGAACATTAAATGGCTGGCTTAAATAAGCAAATTGATCATGTCCGTTTCGATATATAATGCGGTTAGGTTGAAGCTCTAAATATTTAGGATAAAAACGCCCAATATTGCGATAGCCTTGATTAACATCCATACCCAAATATTGTGCTGCCGTATTCGCTTGTAAACGCACACTGCCGACTTCACTCCAAGATAAATCTTTATAGGTTAAAGCTTCAGTATGTTCTTGTACTTTAATGCCTTGCAATTCACCGGGCTCACCATTCATAGGTGTTATTGAATGATCTGATGGAATAGATAATTTAACATTTGCAGCTGGAGCACCTGCTTTAGAAAAGTTAGGTGTAATTGTGCTTTCACACAAATCAATGCGACTAGAATACCGACTATTAATATCTGCAGTTTCAGATCCCGCATTGCGCCAGACAATAGGTTTTACATCAACATCAAATTTCTCACCCGATGCCATAAAGCCTTCACCTGATGATGATGTACCGTCTGCTTTAACATATTCACCATCTTGATTTTTTGGACACACGGCAAATGTCCATGGGCGGGCATGTACTTCAACAGAGCCTTCCAGTAATTCCCAACCATCGTACTCTTCCTCAGTACCTGAGGTTAACTCGCTATCACAGCCCGTTTCTAATGAACAATTAGGATCTGACACAGACAAACTCACTTTACCCGCATCTGAATATTTCAAATCAAAATTAGCCACACCCGATGAGAAATTTAACGTTTCTTGTTCTCTTTGCCAGGCATTACCATTCGGCTTTCTAATTTCAATCTTGCCATTACCCATTTCTCGCGGCGCAATAAAGGTAGTATTAATGGTTAACTCTTTATTACCACTGTAACCTGTCGCCACACTTGCCGTTCCATCATTACATGACAGAGCTGATATAGTGACAGAGGTAGGTTTACCCGCAATTGTTTTTATTGGACTAGGTATAAAACCAAACTTAAATGGCACAAAGGTATAGTTACCTTCCACCTCATTAGTGATAGTTGAATCAACGGCCTTACCTGTAACTTTTATATTGCCAATATAATCAGGGCTATGTAATCGTAAGCGCCCTTGACCATTTTTAATCATGACATCTGTTGGTGTATAAGCATCAAAAGAAGTGGAATCATCGTTAGGTAAAGACCAGTATGCTAAGCCAGTTTTCTTAATATCAGTGCTAACAGTGACGGTACCATTAAAACCATTGGCTAACTCACCATCCTCATTTTTGACATTAAATGTCACCAGTAAATCATCACAGGTTAATGAATAATGTTCGGTTGGTGTTATTTCTAATGTATAGTTACCATCAGGCGGATTAATACAAATACCATCACCAATAATATTAGACTCTGTATCTAAACGAATATTTCTAGCAGTCACAGCGCCTCTAAGAGTAACTTTCCTCTCTACTCCCAAACTCGTATAGTTTGCAGAAAATAAAACATTACCCACTGAATATATATATGCGACTATTTCTGCCGTTTCATTTGCCTTTATAGATGCAGGCATATAATCAGTACCTTGATTTAAATCAGAGTCCTTAGTAACACCAAAAATATAAAGATTTTCAGGCTTTCCTTCCGTGTTTACCTTTCCATTTAAATCTGCATTTCGGACATATATTTCTGTCTTTTTATTTTTATCACGCAATTTAAATGTAGAATCTTTACGTAAAGCTAAACTTTCAATTGTATACTTACCAGAAGAAAATATAACAGTTGTCCCTTGTCCTATTTCAATATTTTTATAAGCACCCGGCTCTAATTCTAATGGGTTATTTTTATCATAATGGTATACGTTATTAATATTACCATTAGGTACAGATGATATATCATTGTATGGTTGTATTATTAAGCTTTCGTTTAATATACATTCCCATTTATCTCGAACATTACGACAAGTTTCAGACTTTATATTTCCATCATATGCTGATTTTTTAAAACCCAATTCAAATTTTTCTGACGTGTTATTTTTAATATAGGGACCTTTAATTCCCATCATCACCAGATAGCTATCATCATAATGGGACTGTGCAACACTTGGAAAATACTCACAATAGTCATTAACTTTCGGAGCAAACGCCATAAAGCCAATATGTTCACTGGTATGGCTACGTTTACTGATCTTAGTATCTTCAGGGATATCTTCATCAATAACAAAACTTACCCCATTTTCTGTGAGTTCACAGCGACGCAGCCACCCACCTTGACCACCTTTTCGCTCTAACTTCCCTCCAATAACAAAGGGTAAAGAATCATATCGTTGTTGAAAGGCATTACTACCATCACAAGCCATTTTCAACGGTGTATTACCACTTGAGCGAGGAACAAGACCTTTAGTGAACTCATATTGGTAACCACCGGATAAACCAAAGGTAGGCTCACTAATAAGATAAGCAATTTTTTCTGTTTTATAGAATGATTTTTCATCATCAGGAACATCATCACGGTCAACTCGTGTGATCTCTAAACCTAAATTAAGATCTCTCGTTGTGACAGAGTGAACAGCAGAGGTAAACCAACGATTATTATTTCGTGTTTGTACTTCTGAAAGGACGACTGGCGATTCTGAAAATGAGAAGCCATTAAAGTTTATATTTTCATAAGATGGTTTTGAATCCTCTCCATCACCCGCATATTTTCCTGTATCAATCGAACCTGCATATATTTTATGGCCATCATCAAGTGTCAATTCACCCGGCTCTATAACAAAGTAACTAATACTCATCATCAGTTCTTTTTTTAATTTAATATCATCGTCTAACGGCGCAGAAAATTGCTTTATCGTGAAACTTTCTTTCGTGACATTAAGTAAAGAAACGGTTTGAGGCCTATCTCCATCAGGATTATTTGCAGGAATAGTTGGCATTAAAAAAACCAGCGGCGTCTGACTATATTTCTTTTTAAGTGGAATCGTACAACCATTTACACTATTTGATAAATGGCACTTGTCAGTTACTAAATACTCATAATGACCAAACTCATACTGGCTAGCGTAAGCAGAAGAAGATATAAAAGCAGAAAATAAACATAATAATACAGCCTGAAAGCACGCTCTCATAAAAATCCCTTTTAACCATAATAAAGAGCATTCCTACGCTCTAAAGGTATTTAACAAGTTTTATATTGATATTTTAATTATTAACAAAGTAAACATCTACATTTAGATCTAATAATCAGCTATAAAAAAGCCGAGAGCTCACACTCTCGGCTTTCTGATGAATAAATGAGACTTACTGGTAATCAGCAGCAGGGATCCCTGGCTCATCTCGGTATAATATTCGGTCATTACCTCGATATACGCCAAAAGTCACAATAGCCGATGGGTCTTCATCACCTAAATTCCGCCAATTGTATCGTAGCCAAGGTTGATGAGAGTACGCGCCAAAACAGTTAATTGGATTTTTATCTTTTAACCGTGGTTTCACCGCACTCAAACGCTGCCAAAATCTTACCTGTTGTTTAAAAGTAGTACTATTTGAACTGGTACCATATCCAGAGATTTGGCTTGGGTTAGCCATAAAGTCTCCAGATAAGGCTTTGCCCTTCATTACTTTTCCACTACCGGATGTATAAGCACTGCTCTTACTATCTTCAGGATACATACTGATCACTTGGCGACAGTAATTTGCCCCATCAAACAGCGAGACTGAATCATCCATATTTTTAACAAATTCTGTACCATCCCAATATTCAATACGTAACGGCACTGCTAGCGATTTACGAATATCACCACCGACATTTTCTAATACCATACGTCCATAACGGAGATCGTTAACTCCCACTAGCGCACCCTGTGCATTAACCTTTTCCCCCGCCCATGTCACATGATCTGGAAATGAAGTATCTTGTTTAACTCGCAACTGCCATTGGTCAAACGGTCCATCTTCAACGGTAGTGTCAGTATCTTTTTCTTTACGTTGGAATATCAGTTTAGACGGCTTAAAAACAACCTCAGAGTTACCTTGGCTATCTTTCTGCCAATTACCTATTTTAGGGGATATTAAAGATCTATCACTACGCATTTGTTTTAAACGCAGATCTAATGGCAAATAACCACTTTTGTAATTACCTGATGCTAGTTTGAATTGACTCTGCAAATTAGAAGCAAACAAGTCATAATTTTTCACAGGATCGTTCGCTGCATTAAAAGCATTAATCGTAAAGTTAGCATCAAACGGCTGATTCATATAAGTGAATGTTCCTATCGCAGGTGTTACTTCACTCTTAGAAAAAGCAAAATACTTAGGATAAAAACGTCCTATTTGACGTTTACTCTGATTAATATTATTGCCAGTCTCTATATAATCGTTCATCCCAACCTGTAGCCAAATACTGCCGACTTCAGACCATCTATTACCAGTAAGTAATAACCCTTTTAATGTTGGTTTTACTGTCATTTGACCTTGCGTAAACTTGCCTTTAGAGCCGCTTTCAGGCGTTGCTAAATGGGTTTGAGTTAGCAAACCACCGCCCATCGCTGGTGCGTCAGGAGCAAGGAAGTTTTCTGTGACTGAATAGCTACAGTAGTTATTAGCAACATCTATGACAGAACTTTTTATTTTATTTTCCTGCCATACCAACGGCTTGAGCAACACATTAAAAGGTAGCCCCGCAGCGATATAACCCTCACCACCTTTTGATGTACCATTCGCTAAACGTAATTGATTCTTACCATTTAACGTTAATGGACAAATCGCAAACATCCACGGCCTTGCATTAACTGCAACAGAACCAGTTAATCCATTAGGAAGCAACTCACGTAACGCTTTTGCTTCCTTCGTTTTCTTTGTCGTTAACGAGCAGCTATCGCTAGTACAATTTGGATCAGAGACATGCCAAGCAATGACACCAGCATCACGGTAACGCAAAGTAAGCAGCTCTGACTTCCCTTGCTCGAACTCTATTTTTGCCTGCTTAGATGCGCCTGTCGCTGACTCAATATGTTTTCCTTTTACAATCTCGATAGTAATAGGATTATTAGGATCCGCTGCTTTTTTCGGCGCTTGATATTCAGTTGAAAAGTCTAATAACCGTGTTCCAGTATAATTTTCAACTAGCTTGATATTCTTACCAGTTGGGCATGTCATGGCTTTGATTGTGGCGGTAAAGTCTTTACCCGCCACGATATTGTGACCATCCTTAAGATCAATAGCGAAACCATCAGGGATAAAGGTGTAATTACCCTCCGGTGCATCACCAGCCATAAATTCAATACTTGCCGTTATTTTCAACGTCTCTGCGCCATTTGGTAATACCCAAATAACCGCATGTTGATTTTTCGCTGGCAACGTAAATGTATGCGTACCCGCAGTGAACTGATGAGATGATGCTAGCGCTGAATTATCTGCCCAAATGCCACCTGTTGACGAGGTAATATTAACCGTAATATCACCGTCAAATTCTTTAGTACCATCCTCTGATGTCACATTAAAATCAACTTGCTGGGCATGACATAAAGTCTTCGTGATTTCAGTCGGTGTGATTGTAAGTTCAAATTTAGGTTCTGGCTCAGGATCAAAACAGGCACTGCTACCGATAATCTCAGTTTCTACATTATTCACATCACCAGTCATCGTGATGTCAGGCGCCGTTACTGCACCGGTAATCCGCGTGATCTGGTTATTCAAGCCATCACTCATCGTAAGCTTACGCTCAGAGTAAATTAAGCCATTGATCTGACTACCTTTGTTTAGCTCAATATAATCATGGAGAATATCATTCACCGGTTTTAAGTCATGAACAACAATAAGTAAATCATCAGCAATTCCAGATAATGGCTTAATGGTTGAGCTGATCAAACTCATCTTTTTCACATGAACAACAGAGCCCGTAGGAAAGATAATATTTTTATTACTTAAATTAATAGTGTTAAACCAAAATACCGTTTTATTGCCAAAGTCTCTCTGTGATTGTAAATCGCCATCATCAACAGCAGGCCATGTATCTAACACTTGTTTTTTAGCAAATAAGCTCGGGTAAGGCTGAGCCGTATGACATTCTTCGCCATTACAATAATTGTTCTCACCACCACTTGAATTAATTGTCTTAAAACCTATATAGCGTTTGCCTTCTTTTACGGCTGAACCTTTAATTAAGACATTATGGCTAGCGTTAAATGCGCCAGTAGAGGTTTGCCATGTCTGAGCGGGACCTGGGAATACATTACAGACTTCTTCTGATGCACGACGTTGGAAAGCCATAAAACCAACCATTTCATTGGCATGTTGACGCTCAGGGTTATTATGCTCATTTAAGTCTTCATCAGTAACAAAGCTCACTTCAAGAACATCTTTACCCGGCTTTTGTTGATTTTTACATAAACGGATCCATCCCCCGTTAGGTCCTAAACGGGAATTTTTTGAAGCAATAACTAAAATGGGGTTTTTTGACTGATCCGAAAAATCAAAATCACTGCCTTTTAAATCAGTAAAACCTGCACATTGCTCCGTAACAGGCTTAGTGATCTTTTCAATCCCATGATAATTCCCATTTAGGGTGTTGGGTGTTTCGGCAGGACCTAAAGCAAACTGTAAACCTTTGTATAAACCACTACCTTCAACTAATAAATAACCAATCGTCACATTATGGTTAAGCACATATTGAGTTTCAGAGCTATCCACCCCTAAATAAAAATGGCCATTATTGCTCGTACCTTGATTTATCGTGCCACGAATAATAAACGGCGTTATCCACTCTGATTCTATACCTGTAGCAGAAATAACAGACGGTTTATTTCTTGGCTGAATTTCTGCGATTCCTCCAGGTGTTTTACTTTTAAATCCACTAGGAATCGTAACAGGCGTTACTTTGCCTTTCTTTATTAATGGATTTAACTTGTTGTAATCGATATCGCCTTTACTTGTTTGAAATTTAGGATCTTTAGCATCAAGCTGTTTATGTACAGTCAGTTCAGCCGCAGTAATACGACCATTATTGCCTAATGCAATGGTGCCTTTCTCCATCGCAAAATAGGTGATTTTACGCATAGGAATACGATATAAGGTATAGGTTTTATTTTTAAAATGATGCCATTTCGCTTCCCATGACTCCCAAGAACCTAAAAGACTATCTTCATCTTCTAAACGAATTGCGCTCGATACTTTCGGATAAACCTGTCTTACCCCAAATGCATAAGTATTACCTTTTTTGTATATTCGGGTAATTTTTAAAGATGATGGCGCATCAAGACCGTTATCTGTAATGGTCGGCATGAGGAAAATTAACGGTTTCGTCGTAAATTCTTTATTTAAAACAATTTCACACTCTTGGTTAATACAGCCATTGGGGCGTGAAATATCACTTTGTCCAAAATCGAATACTGGCCCACCTTCACTCGCAAACACCATACTGCTCAGCATCATTAAGGAGATAAAAAAAACAAAATTTTTAATCATTTAAATCTTTCGCCCACACTTCTTGGGTGCGTGTCATTGCCACGTTATTACTACCGCAGGTAGCTGTACTTTCTAGGTGGTACTCATTCACTGTTTTACCACTTGATAACCTAATCTTTTTCCTTGTACATACCACCTTTATTACTTGGCACCCTTTTTGGAATGGCGGCATAATTTTTTCAATTTCAGATGATGTATAAGTTATGCATTTATCGGAATCACTCTGAAATGGACTTTCTAGTGGGAAAAGTCGAGTTAATACAACCTCATTTGCCGAATGGGCTGTAAACCATGCTCGTGTTCCAAGCACCTCTTTGGTAGTCATGGTTTGACTAGAGGTACCAATTTTCGTCATCACCATAGCCATAAGCCCCATAACGACAATGACAAACAACACTATCATTAAGCCACTACCACGTTGCTTGTTATAACTGCTATAAGACATTCATCACCTGTACACTATGGTTGTAATCTGACTTTTCTTGAGTACGTAAGTCTAGGTACTGAATAGAAAATAACGCTATCGCATTACTGTTTAAGCCCGTGGTTTGTACATGAGGAATAAATTTATCGATGTTCTCAGCCATTAATACGCCCTCAAGCTCATCATTGACCTTTCGCACAATAGTCTTACCACTTTGGCAATAACTGATCTTATCTTTGTATAAATATAATCGTTTACCGGGTGAAGACGCATCCTTAATTGGCGACGTTAATGTCAATTGATACGTCTCATCTTTTGAAGCTGGCGCAGTAATACTGCGCACAGCTATGGTGTTATTTTTATATTGCTCAGATGAGGCAAAGCCCACTGCGACAAAATTACCGCTATTACTCCAGTTAGTAGAAAAACGTAACGGAGTTATCGCAATAGTATTGCTGTTATTCGATAAACTATCGTAATACACCGCTGGGGCAATAATCGGATAAAAGCTCAGACAATTAGATGTATAACTTAAACTGTTCGGTGCTGCATGACGGATTTCTTTGGTCATACGTGCAACTAAAAATCGGGCTTGAGACTGTAAACGCTCACGATCAACCGTATTGGTATACCCCTTTACACCAATCGCAATATAACTACCAATACCAATCATAATGATAGATAGCACGACAATTGCTATCACCATTTCAAATAGAGTGAAACCGCGCGGCTTAGCCATCAATAATTCCCCCTATAGGCGATATAGTCATATTTGCCATAGCGTCCAGCATCCACATTCACTGTGATTTTTTTCAGTGACAGTGAAGGTACATACTCAACATCAATAGTGGCATGAATATGGGCATAATTAGCGGTTGATAAACTTGGCACTAAATCTGTTAATTCACCACGACGAGAAGTTAAACTGGGTTTAACATAATTATTACCATTATATGTATAAGGGTTCGGGCATTGACTTGTATCTCCCCAACAGCCAATAAAATCATCGACGTCATTAGCCATTGCTGGATTCGTCGCTTCTAAAGGGTCATCCGGCCCTAAACGTGCTGGCAAGGTACATGGATTACGATTTCCTTTAGCGTCATCCTCACCACAGCGGTAAACACTGTCACCATTAGGATCAGAATTTTGGTCGAACTGACGCGCTAATACTTCATTAAAAATCGCATCAGCCATTGCCGCTGAACGCGCTTGATATTGAGGAACCGCAGATCGCTCAACTTGAGGAAAAAGAAAACTCACTAGAGTAATCATCGCAATAGCGAGTAATACAATAGTGATGATCCCTTCAATAAGGGTAAAACCGTGCTGTTTTATGTAAGTATTCACTTACTACACACCTCATCATCTTTCTTTTTATACACATAACCTTGGCTATTAATACAAAGACTGGCAGTTTGTTTATTTTTTGCCGTAATCGTAATAGTACAACCGTTAGCACACACTAACGTAGGCGCCGTTACAGATGTATTTACGGGCTGACCAAGCAAATTAAAGTACAACTTAGCACGTGTATTTCCGCCATCGACTAATGAAAATTCGGTATTGGTTTGTGATTGACGCAAGCTACCATCCGTTTCTGGATGAGCAGCGTCGCAGACACCTAAGCATTGCGAAGAAACATTCAAGGGAGCGCGTTGCCCTTGCATTGAGGATATTTGAATTTGGCGAATAACAGAAATCGCCTGATCACGGGTCAGTTGCGCATCAAACTCGCTCCGACCTGAAAAACGAGCAGCTGCAGTGGCACTGATGATCCCAATAATTACGATCACCATAATGAGTTCAACGAGAGTAAAACCTTGTTGCTGCTTCACATTACCACCTAAACATGACCTATTTTATTGTTATGTAATTTATCAGATTAAAACAAAAAAGGCGCAGCCGGGTGACTGCGCCTTTAAATGTACATTACAGCCTAACTATTCACCTGCACAATCATCACCTAACGTGACTACTGTTGTTGCTGGAGAAGAAACGCTAGTTGCTTGGGTGTAAGTAACAATACACGCATCCGTTTTACTATTACTTTTGTAAGAGTAGGTAATAGAAGTATCATCTACTGATGAGACAACTTTCCAATCTTCATTTAAGCCTGTTACAACTTTGCCCAGTGCAGCCGATGTTGCTTTAGGGAAACCAAATGCTACTGGCACAGCCCCATCAGTCGTTGTAGAACTCGACACTGATTCAACACCATCAACCGCTGCTCGACCATAAGTAATACCCGCAGCGCCATCAATAGCACCTTTAAGACCTTGCAATGATGCTTTACGTGCGTCACCTTGTAGGTTTAAAAACTTAGGGGCTGCTGTTACTGCTAAAATGCCAAGAATGACGATAACAACAACTAATTCAATTAAGGTAAAACCTTTTTGTTTATTCATTTTTACTTCCTTGTGAAATTACTTACATGAATCGCCTGATGTAATTGCTAATGTTGAAGCTGCGTTAGATACATCAGCAGCTTTGTATTCAACATAACAACCTGTAGCTTCAATGGTTGCTGCGTTTGAACCTGCGGCGACCAAATTATCAAATGTAACAAGATACGAACCAGTCCCCGTTGAACCAGATACTGCACCGATCCAATCACCACCACTTTCTAATCCATTAACAGCCTTAACAATACCATTCGCATCCGCAGCAGGATAACCATATACGACATTGATACCTTCAATCTGCTTTCCAGATGCGGCGCCTTCCACGCCATCAATCGCAGCTTTACCGTAAACAATGCTAGCTGCACCTTGAATTGCGCCTTTCAGCCCTTGGAGAGAAGCATTACGGGCATCATTCTGAAGGTTCAAAAACTTAGGTGCAGCCGTTACTGCAAGAATACCTAAGATAACAATGACAACGACCAACTCAATTAAGGTAAAGCCTTTTTGCTTAATCATAAATGTACATCCTTGTGGTTTTATTTAATTAAGCCCCATCACAAATGAAGCTTAATTAAATAGCGCTCATCCGAGCGCTATTTGCGGTATTAGCTACAAGAGTTACCTGTTGCTACTACTGTCGTTGAAGCTGCTGCAGAAGCACTTTTAGCTTGTGTGTATTCAACGTAACAAGCATCAGCACTCGTCAAATATGAATCTTTACCTTTGAATGTACACTTGATTGAGTCACCACTTGGTGTACCACATGTCCAATCAGTGCTTAGACCATTTACTGCCGCACCAAGAGCAGCTGAAGTCGCTTGAGGGTAGCCAAACTTAATAGGAATACCAGAAACCTCTGCGTCAGCCGCATCACTTGCTTCTAAACCATTAATAGCAGCTTTACCGTACACGATACCTGCAGCGCCTTGGATAGAACCTTTTAAACCTTCTAGTGATGCTTTACGTGCATCGTTTTGAAGGTTCATGAACTTAGGTGCAGCCGTTACCGCAAGAATACCTAAAATCACGATAACAACGACTAATTCGATTAGCGTAAAGCCACCTTGACGTTTCATATACATTTCTCTCTTTATTTCAAATCTACTTCAACACGGCCCACTGCCGGTTGGTAAGTAAAAGAATGCCCAGCTAATGGATTCACTTCGCCTGAGCTGTTTTTGCTAGCTGATGCTAGCTGGTAATAACGACACTGTTTAGCGGCACCTGTGCCTTCAACCGTGACGAAAAATAAATCTTTGCCACTCGCAAGATCATCGCGTGATGTCGTTGCTAACGGTGGGTTTTGCATCAATTCTTGCAACAAATCTAAACAGTCCGTCGCAGTCATATCGACCACATCAGTTGTTGCACTGGTGTTTAACGCAAACGGATAACCAGGACGTATATTTAACGTGGTATCTTCTTGGGTTAATTTAAATTCAGTACCGTCGTAATCAACAATATTATTATTTCCACTATCAACAGGACGACCATACGCTTCCCATTGTGCTCTTGCTGAAATCACAGCGGTTGCAAAACCACCCGTCATTCCTTCTATTGCAGATTGCTTAGCTTGATCGGTGATATTCATAAACCGAGGTAAAGCGGTTGCCGCTAAGATCCCGAGCACAATAATCACAACGACTAATTCGATAAGCGAAAAGCCGGCGTTTTTTTTCATTTCCCTATCCTTACTGTAAGAAACTCGACACTATAGCGACAAATTACTGGCAATATGTATTTTGTCATTAATATAAAGTATTGCCAATTTTTTCTTAATGCCTATGTCATATAAACATGTATTATAACTGCTTGAATCATCAGTTTTTCTATAACTAAATGAATTATATTCAGGCTTTCCTATTCCATTTGATAATAAAGACCATATTTTAGGGCAGTCCAACGCCCCCTGTTTCAACACAATTGGCCATCCTAATTGGGTATATTCAAACGCAATATCACCAACCTTGTCGGAATGAGGTTTATTATTTAATTCCCAGTTCTGGCGCAGGTTTACAGCACCTTGATACAAATTATTTCGGGTTAAATCAAACTGAAGAAACTTGGCATTTTTCTGTACTTGCTGCCATTCGTATAACAAAACACTTATTAATATAAATGTAATTATTAGCCACGAAATATTTTGTAACCTTTTTTTGTGCTGTAACTCACGATCCCTTAGCGACATCGAGCATTCCCCACATAGGTAAAAAGATACCTAAGGCTAATAACAACACCATGCCAGCCACAACAACCAACATGATTGGCTCTATTCGAGCCGTTAATGTTTTTAAATCGTATTCCACTTCACGATCATAAAAATCAGCGACTTCTAACAGCAACTCATCGACTTGACCGGTTTCTTCGCCTACGGCAATCATTTGTAAAACGAGTGGCGTAAACACCCCTGATTTGGTTGCCGTTCGTGAAATACTGCTGCCGCCTTCGATCCCTTGCTTCATTTCTATCAAACGGTTTTCTAAAAAGCGATTACCTAACGATTCCGCTGCCATTTGAATCGCTTGATTTAAAGGCACACCAGCACGGATCATTAAAGAAAACGTACGAGCAAAACGCGCCATTTGAGCACGATTAACAATGCTTCCCGTAATAGGCATACGTAAGCGCCAGTTATCCCACTTTTCGGCACCTTTTGGCGTATTACGCCAAAATCGTATACCTAACCAAATAGCGACGGATACGCCAATCATCATCGGCCAGTAATGAACAAAAAAGTTCGATGTTCCAATCAACACTCGAGTTGGCCATGGCAGTTCAACGCCAAAGCGCGAGAACATCGACGCAAATTGTGGAATAACTTTGGTATTTAATATCCCCATTGCTATCACGATAGCCGTTAATACAAATGTGGGATAACGCATCGCCGACTTAATTTGTCGACGGGTATTCATCTCTTGTTCGTAGTAATTCGCAAGCTGTAACAATACCTGATCAAGACGACCTGTATTTTCGCCGACATGGATCATCGAGATAAATAACCGAGAAAAAACCCGAGGATGTTGCTGCATCGCCACTGACAACGCGCGACCATTCGTCAAATCAAGGGTTAACGCTTCTAGGGTTGTTTTTAATAAAGGGTGACTCGCACTTTGCGATAAACCTTTAAAAGCCCGTAATAGTGGGACACCCGCTTTGGTTAAACTGTATAGCTGTCGACAAAAGATCACGAGAACTTCTAGCGGTAATTGCGCTTGAAACAAAGCACTTAAATCAAACGCTTGACCTTTTGCTTTACCGTGCGATTCTCGGATCTCAAGGGGGATCACACCTTGACGTATCAAGAGATCGGCTGCGGCATTAGCATTTGATGCTTCAATCGTTCCCTGTTTTAATTGGCCTTTCTCACCGCGCCCTCGGTAGCTAAATACTGCCATCTTCGTCTCTACTACTAGTTAAGAACATCCAGTACTTCACCTTCACCAAGAAGCAGTACTTCATCAATGCTGGTCTTACCCGCTAAAGCAAGCTCCATTGCAGATTCCACCAGCGGTTTATAGCCTTCACTCTTTCTCGCCAGTTGGGTAAATAGCACCGCATTATTTTGGCGTAGCGCATCCATCATATCTTGACGCATCTCAAGTAATTCAAAGACACCAATACGGCCTTTGTAACCAGTAAAGTTACAGCTATGACACCCTCGTCCACGACGGAAAACATGATTGTTGTAGAATGGGAAACGGGTTTCTAGCCACGCTTTTTGTCCCAGCTCTAAAGCCGCATCTTCACCACAATCACTACAAATACGACGTACCAATCGCTGCGCTAATACTGCACGAACGGCACTTGCCACCAAGTAACCCGGCGCTTCCATATCGATCATACGCAGTGCACTGTCTACCGCATCGTTAGTATGAAGTGTAGATAAGACTAGGTGACCCGTTAATGCCGAACGCAAGCCAATTTCGACAGTTTCCTGATCGCGCATCTCACCAATTAAAATGACATCGGGATCCTGACGTAAAAAAGTGCGTAGAATAGATGAGAAATTAAGCCCAATCTTGCTGTTTACCTGAACTTGGTTAACACGCGGCAATCGATATTCAACCGGATCTTCGGCAGTAATGAGTTTCTTACCCGGCTTATTTAATTCGCTTAATGCGCCATATAGCGTCGTAGTTTTACCTGAACCTGTTGGCCCTGTTACCAAAATCATGCCATGAGGACGTTTTAGCTGGCGACGAAAACGCTGCACGATATCATCCGGCATACCGATTTCATCAAGGCTTAAAATACCGGCTGACTGATCAAGTAAACGCATTACTACCGATTCGCCATGTTGAATTGGCATAGTAGAAATACGCACATCAACCGAGCGGTTACGCACCATCATGTTAAAGCGTCCATCTTGAGGCAGACGCTTTTCTGAAATATCGAGGCCGCTCATTAGCTTTAAACGCAATACTAACGCAGAAGAAATACTGCTCTCATCAATCAGGTTTTCATGCAGTACACCATCAATACGTTGACGGATACGCAACACTTCAGCATCTGGCTCTATGTGAATATCTGAAGCGCCCACTTGCACTGCATCTTCAAACAATGAGTTGATCAGTTTTACAACAGTCACTTCTTCATTATCGGCCTCTTCCATGCCGAATGTGAATGTGTGGTGATCTTGGTGCTCTGCTTTTAATTGCTCAGCAAATGACGCAATTTCTTGTGTTCTACGATAGTAGCGATCAAAGGCTGCCAACAACTGACGTTCTGGCGCAATCACAAGTTCAACACGGTATTGACTCAGCTGATCAAACACCGCTTCTTGTGCCGCTAAGTCAGCAGGATCACTCATCGCAACACGAACCGTATCACCGTGCTGACCTAAGACTAAAGCACGCAAGCGACGCGCATTTACTTCTGAAAGTAAACCAACATGTTCGCTATCCACTTGCACTCGTGTTAAATCAACAAGCGGCACATCAAGTTGTCGCGCCAAAAACTGCAGCATTTGCTGTTCAGTAAGAAATCCTAAATTAATTAGGGTGTCACCGAGCTTACGTCCCGTTGATTGCTGTTTTGTCAGTGCTTGTTCTAGTTGTTGCTGAGTAATAATATTTTCATCAACTAGAAGATCGCCTAAGCGTTTACGTAATCGAATTTGCATCGGCTAGCTCCTATGCGATTTTAATGCAACTAAACGCTGCTGAATAAATTGTTGTGATGACGCTGAGATATTACCTAGCTGTAATGCTTTTTGGTAAGACTCACGGGCTTTCTCTGCATTACCACTCCGGTCTTGAGCAATCGCTAATCCCATCCACCAGCGGCCATCAAATGACGCTAAGCGCACTAATTGTTGATAACTTTGAAGTGCTACCACATTGTTATTTAACCTTTGTGCTAACGCACCACGCATGGCTAAATACTGCGAATCCATACTGCCACTTTTATCATTTAACACAGCTAATGCCGCTTGATTTTGGTTTTCATTGACCAATAATTTTGCGAGTGTTAAACGTAACTGTGGTTGATTCGGTTGCTTTGCTAGCCCTTTTTCAAGCGTCGCAATCGCTTCTCTTACATTGCCTCGCCCATAATACAATGCCGCTAAACGTTGTCTTACCATGATCCAATCCGGACGATAATTTAAAGCCGACTCTAAATTAACAACCGCTTGTTTACTGTTTTGCTGCTCTAAGGCTTTTTCTGCATTCAAATATTCAACTTGCGCCAATTCTTTTGGCGTTAAGGAAACCGTTTGAATCGATAATTCACTTTTAACGGGTTTAGGCGCAGGCGGCTTTGGCTGCGCTTTATGTTCTTGCTCAACCGCAGCCAATGCTTTTTCATAACCACTTTCATAGCCTTGATCATAAGAGCTTTGTAACTCTTTTTGTTCATCTTCACTTTCAAGTGATTCTTGAGCGACAGGCATATTCGCAAGCTCAGCTATCGCTGATTTATCAATACTCTTTGAATGTGATTTTTCTGTAACAACTGCCGTTTTATTTTCATCTGATGTTACAGGTGCTTTCACTGCAATGGTTGATAACGGTTTAACTGATGCAATCTCTTTCGTTGTTTCCGGTTGTTCAACAATCGGCTCTGCAGCTATTTCTGTTTGTGCCATAGCCGGTGTAACCACACTATCTGGTTGATTGAACCACCACGCCATACCGACAAATGCCATGATACAACAACCAACGGTTACCCATTTAGGCCATACTGATGTTGGTATAGGTGCTATTTCTGCTGCACGTAATGGAGAGCCCTGCTGCGATGCAGAAGCGAGTTTTACTTGGCTCAACTCATTAAGTCGGCGATTTAATTCACTCATGAATGACTCCATCCCCACAATATAGGAAATGACCACTTAGGTTGTTTAGCACCAAGGGTATCCCGAATAGCCATGAGGACTTCTTTTTTACTAACGATATATTGTTGCTCACAAAAAGTGGCAAGTAAGGACTTATGGCATAATTGATTGATTAATCGTGGCGTGCCACCACTGGCATACCAAATTGCGCGGCATATCGACAAGCTAAACACCATGTCGGTATAACCGGCTTGATACAGTCGGTGTTGTATATATGCCACGGTTTCAGCCAAGGTTAATGGTCGTAAAACAGCACGAAATGTGATCCGTTGACGTAATTGACGCAATTGATGCTGGGCTAATCGTTGATCAAGCTCTGGCTGTCCGAGTAAAACGATATGTAGCAGCTTTTCTTGTTCGGTTTCTAAATTGCCTAATAAACGAATCGCTTCTAACGCATCATCTGATAACGCTTGTGCTTCATCGAGTAGCACCACTACCGATTGGCCATTCAACCGACGAGAGATGAGTTCATCCTGAATTTGCTCAGTCAGTAGAGCATGGTCACTATTGGGTAGGAGGCTTAATTCTTTTGCCAATGAACGCTTTAATTCTATTCCACTACAGGCTGGCGTCGGTAGGTAAGCAAGATCAAAATGAGTTGGCAATTGGGTCATCAACATACGACACACTAAGGTTTTACCCGTTCCTACTTCTCCTGATACCTGCGTGATCCCTTCACCCATTTGTAGTGCTGCCAACACGGTTTGAATCGCTTCAATATGTGATGGCAGCGCATGGAAAAGAGAGGTATTCGGTGTTAAAGAAAAAGGCTGCTGACTAAAACCAAAGTGTTCGAGATACATGAATTACCCTTCTTCAGGGAACCATTCATTAATCAGGGATCGAGAGCGTTCAATTTCTTGTTTCCAAGTATTGTCAGTCACAACTGTCGGTTTAAGTAAGATCACCAATTCAGTTTTCTTTTTCACTTTATTGATATGACGGAATAAATTACCAATCCCAGGAATATCACCTAGTAGTGGTACTTTCGAGACTTGATCATTAATGCTTGATTTCATTAAACCACCAATCACCACAACATCACCTGTTCGGGCGTGGATGATTGAATCAGATTCGCGAATAGTACTTTTTGCCAACGGTAATACCATAGGTTTTGCGGTACCAACTTCAATCGTCTTCTGTTCATTCTGCACATCAACAACTGCTGGGTGAACATGCAATAAAACGCCGCCTTGATCGTCAATCTGTGGCGTCACGTCTAACGAAATACCAGAGAAAAACGGGGTTAATGATACATCTGGCGAAACATTATTGTTATCACCTGAAACGTTGCTGCTTGAAACGTCTGTCACAAAGTATTCATCACCACCTACTTTGATCACCGCTTTTTGGTTATTTGCAGCTGTCACTCGCGGGCTAGAAAGTACATTCAAATCCCCTTGAGTTGATAAGAAGCTCATCACCGCACTGAAATTACCATCGGTGATCTTTATATTAGTTTGTCCGCCCAATAGCTCTGAAATAGCATTACCGCCCGGTAAGATACTCGCGGCGGCATCTGCAGCATTTTTCATTTCATTAACGATAATGCCAGTGCCGCCAATACTTGAGGTTAGATTATTCCAATCTATCCCTTGTTGGTAACTATCATTGAGCGTCACTTCCATAATTTTCGCCTCAAGCACGACTTGACGCTTTAGACGACGTTGAGACATGCCCAAGAACTCTTTTACTTCACGTAATTCATTAGGGAAGGCTCGTACAGAAATGAGACCCGCTTGTGGTGATACCATGACATTTCGACCATCACCAGAGCCAATCATGCCACTAACAACTTTCTCTAACTGTGTCCAAAAATCACTGTCCGAGGTCGTTTCAATCGTCGTGCCGCCCGTTGTGGTATTACCGCCACTTGATGATGAGCTACTGCTATTGTCATCATCACCTGATGACGAATTATTATCGCCATCACTAATAGAACCGGAGGTAATAGAGGTTAATGACTTACCTTTACGTTGTAATTGTAAATAATCAACGGGGATCACTTCAGTCCGTAACGTTGCAGGGAAAACCTGAATAATATTCCCTTTACGCGTCGTACTATAACCGTAAATATCAGACACGACATTTAGCACTTCATCGAGTGTGACATCATTTAATTTCATTGTAATACGGCCAGTAACACCGGGATGAATAACGATATTAAATGGTGTGCCTTTTACTAAACTGGTAAAGAATGCATTGGCTTCAACATTTTTAGCATTAACACGAAAACGCTTTTCTAACGAAGAATTAGCTGGGTTAATATTGCTATCAAGTGATGGCATAAGATCAGCATTAACGGCAGAAGGTAGCTCCATTAAAGGACGGCTACTCGCTTCATTCGCAGCTTCATTTAAGGCCTTCTTCACTTCAACAGGGGTTTGGTGTCCCATATTAGTTGAACAGCCCGCTAAGGATGCAATGGTGATCCCTAGAAGAATTCGACGCATAATATTTAACCTTAATTCGTTCGTATATTTTCAGCAAATAACGCCAAATGCCACTTTTTGCCACTACGGCTTAAAGTAACACTACTTTCAGAAACATTTGTCAAAGTGTACCCATTAACGCGTTCGCCAATACTGACCACTTGACCACTTAAAATCACCGAGCACTGCTTACCATCACAAATAATACTTTGTAACTGTGGCAATCGTGCCTTTGCTTGGTTCGTTTGTGCTTTACTCGCCACCCAACCTAATGGTGCAGTAGGATCTTGAGCAGCATGAGCACCGAAGGCACATAAACTTAAAAGTAAAGCAGCCATCCATGTCATTTTCTTATCCACCAATAAAGTCCTTACTTTCACCCAAGGTATACACTTCAAGTTCCACTTTCGCCCATGGATACTCATCAACCTGATAGCTCAGGCTTCGCCAGTAATATTTAACAGGTAACGCTTCCAATTTATTTAAGTAATTAACCACATCAAAGTAACGCCCTTTGAACGTTAGGCGAATGGGGTGAACAAAGTACCCCTGTTGATCACCACTCACTAATTGAGATGACGGTAATGACGTCATTGACTCTAATTTTAATGCCGAGCTATGACGTAGAACTTGCTCTAGCAAACCTGCCATTTGAACTGGCGTGATCAAACTACCAATTTTGGCTTCTAGCACTTGTTGTAAGGCTTTATCTTCTTGCCGATATTGTGCCAATTTTTGATTAATCGCTTTATCCGGATCTTGCTGTAATTTTCTATTCGCAACAATCAATTGATTTTGTGCGGTGATCATGTCGTTTTTGGTATCCACCAATGCCGTTTTAACCGTTTGTGATGTCACCATTTGTGGCTCAATAATTAGCATATAGCCAATAAACAAGATGCCAAACCAACCTGTGATTGCAATTAACCATTGTTCACGCACCGACAAAGCAGCAAATCGCTGACTTAGCTCATCCCACTTGATCATTGTTCGCTCCCCTTAATGCTTTTACGCTCAGCTTGTAACTGAAAGGTCACGACATTTTTATCATTACGACCCAATGACATCATTTGGAAACGACGTTCAGCTAAGGATGGATAAGTTTTAAATGCCCTTACCCAGCGAGGAACAGCATCAGGATTACGTGCTAACCCACTTAAATCCATTGAAGTACCTGAGACATAAATCTGTTGAACCGAGATATCACCACTCGCGGCATCAGCTAATTGCTGCAACAATCCAGCATAACCAACCTTTAAGCTATCATCATGCTCTTCAATGACTTTTAGGGTCGCACGCTTTGCCGCGATTTCTTTTTCAAGCTCATGGGCTTGATTCTCTTTTAAAGGATCCGACAGCAATGCGGCAACTTGTACTCGG
This sequence comes from Photobacterium angustum, assembly GCF_002954615.1. NCBI lineage: Bacteria > Pseudomonadati > Pseudomonadota > Gammaproteobacteria > Vibrionales > Vibrionaceae > Photobacterium > Photobacterium angustum. Next base: position 2,575,181 of record NZ_MSCJ01000001.1, read on the forward strand.
GCATGATCAAGTTTTTGCTGTTCAGCACTTAATAGCGATGATTGTGTCGCTAATTTTTTTTGTTCAGCCGTATTCTGCCATGCATTCCAACCCGCCCACATCACGAAAATAGCAATAAGTGCCACCCAACTTGCAACGATATTGGTTAATGTCATCCACTGTTTAGTTGGCAGTAAATTGTCAGAATATAAATTGATTATCGCGTTTTTAGGCCGCTGTAATGCCGCCCAACCTAAACGCGCTGCATTCGTATCAAGTAAAGGATCAACTTCTTTAATCGCCTCTACATTGATATTTAGACGTTTATTTAATTCTTCAGCTAAAGCTTGGTTATCTTCATTATCACAACTAATGATCAGCTGACTAATTGGATTATTACGTAACTGAGCACTAATAAAATCTAATGAACGCTGTAATTCAAGCGCTAAATTATCCAGCTGAAAACTACCACCATCCAGCGCTTGGCGATCAAATAGCGGTAAAGAAAAACCACGTAATTGACGTTGAAAACACAGCATTTGTTCATTAAATGCGGTTAATTGCAGGTTACCATCAACATCGGCATGGAGAATAAGTTGGCTACGATTAGGATCAGAAAAGCGACTCCATGCAATGTCTTCTGTTGTGATATCAGAGACACGGCAACCACAGTCATGACACGCTAAGACAACCTGAGTGATCAGTTGTTTTGATGCGACAAAAACCTGTAAACGATCTTTTGCTGTCGCAGGAAAACCATCAGCGACCAATTCAGACGGTGATTCATTAACTAAATCTTTGACTAAAAAAGGCAGTGCGGTTGACAGTTCATCAATACTCACTTCTGGTTTATCAATCACTAAACTTTGATATAAACCATGTCCTAGTACTAATTTTAAATCGCTACCTGACAGTTGGTATTGTGTAATCAAGTTGCGTGCAGCATCGCTCCAATCTGAAACATTAGAGACGCCCATACGATCAACAATAAAATGTTCAGTTTTCGCTTGGACAAGGACAACCGTGTCGGTATAGAAAACCAAAGCAGCAGAGGGTTGAAAACTCGCTCGCTGAAAAAGCTTAGAGAATACGTATTTCATAATCGACCAGAAAAAGGCTGTACATCCTGTATGATGCTTTTTATTGACAAGGTTAGCAGCAGTTAATTACCTCCCCAATGATATACGATAAAATTATTGATAAACATCACTTAATTAATACAGTTTGAAAAACATTAAATTTATTAAAATAAAACAATCAGTTACTTTTTTATAAAATTACATCTTCTTTCGCGAATAGACGACCTTGACCTGCAGAAACGCCCAATTGTTTTAATATTTCCCATTCTTTATCGGTTTCAACGCCCACAGCAATAATTTGAACATTTGAGTCATCACAAGCGCCTAACATACTTCTTACAAAAAGCTGATTTTCTTGTCGCTTATTAATATCTCTCACAAGTCCTCGGTGTAATTTAAGGTAATTAACTTTTACCTCTTTTATGTAGTGAGTACTTACAATAGTACGTCCTGCTTGATCAACAGCTAACTTGCATCCAAGCCCTACTAATTTTTTTAATATCGGACGTAAGGGATCAAGATTCTTAACTAATTGGCTTTCTGATACTTCAAATATTACATGGCTCAATAATGGTCGTGGCATTTGTAATAATTCATTGAACAACCATTTGGTAAAAGATTTATCTAATAATGAATAAGCACTAATATTAATTGAGTAAACGTCTGGCGTTAATTCTCTTTTTAATAACCCTAAGATCTGATTAATGACTGCGCGATCAAAGCGCTGATTAAATCCGACTTGATTAACAACAGGCATAAAGTGCGACGCTTTGAGCAACTCTCCATGCTCATCTTTAATACGTGCAAGTATTTCACGACTGATAACAATATTATTAGCGGCATTAAGAATTGGCTGCTGATATAACAACGGGCCGCCATGCGTCAAAATACGATCAAACAGTGTTCGCCAACGTACACTTCCTCGATCATCTTCATAGTGGCTTTCTTTAGTAAAACGATTCCAACTATTTGAACCCTGTAATTGCGAACTACGTAACGCGATATCAGCTTCATCCATAATACGACCTCGACGCTCTCCACCTTGGAAGTGCGTAACGCCAATATGACACCAATTGTCTCGCTCCGTCGATAATGGTGGAGATAAACGTTCAAGCGCATTTAACAGTTGATTAATAAAGATTTTAATTTCTTTTGCTGATTGTTGTGGGATCAAAATTGCGAATTCAGCATCGTAGTAACGTGATAACATAGTGTCAGGGAAGCGCTGAATAAAATTAGACAAAATAATACTGACATCTTGGATAAACTCATCAGCAATGACTCTCCCTTCTTCAGCAACCACTTCATCCCAATCAGCTAAGCGTAACAAGATCACTGAACCTTGATTATCAGGCTCTTGTAGCATGGACTTTAAGCGACTATCAAATAGGATGCGATTCGCAGCACCTGTGAGTTGATCAAGGAAGGTATGGGTACGAATAAAAGTATCAAAGCGGCTACGCTCTTGGCGAGCGTCTTTCAGTTCTTTGATTAATTGATCCATCGCTAAACTCGCCGTACCAGGCCATTCATGATCATCACCCACCGCATAATCATCAACCTTGCCAGCTAAAATCATTCTTCCCCGCGTTTCTAATAATTCAGATCCCCGCAATTGAAGTTTTAACCAACGTACACCTTGCACTAAACCGAAAATAACAATGCCGAGAGCTAAACTAATAAATGACATCGCGCCGAGTGAATAAGTGAATTCCGCATAAGGTGGAATAGATTCAATCGTCACTTTGTACTGAGGGTTTAATTGAAGTTGATATTCACTGTCATACAGAATATTAGGATCAGTAATCGATTCCATACTTTTATAGGCATACACCACGCCATGTGGACTCGTTACCGTTAACGCGATGACATTACTAGATTTTAAGAGTTTAGGTAGCCAACGAGATAATGATGCGCCACCTTGAGGATCAGCAAGCTCTTGATCAATGACTTCAACAACACCGTTTAAATAATGGGTTAAGTAATCCTGACCAAGCTTACGAAAACTCAATGCACCGCCGATAAAAATAACGAAGATGGCGCAAATAACAATCATTGTAACAAAAGCAACTAACCGATTAGTTAACTTCATCCCTGAGGCTTTTCTCATAACATCCTAACTCTACACTCTATTATTCAAATCAACTTACTATCATCAGCTACAACTTATATAGTAGAGCACCATTATGCAGTGTTTTTCATTTTAAGGTTAATATATCAACTATATCATTCCATCACGCGCTATTTTCATTTAACGAGATACGTTACATTGAGCAAAACACAATGTATTGCGTAATGAAACAATCAATCTCGTATTATGCGTGAAAGGAACAAGGAAAGGTTATCACCATGGACTGGATCACCTGTACTAAAAGCTTTGTCGCTGTAATCCAACAAGGATCGCTTTCTAAAGCCGCTAACTCTCTTGATATATCAAACTCAGCATTATCAAAACGCTTGTCTTGGCTTGAGCAACAACTTGGCGTCCCTTTATTAAAGCGCACAACCCGTCATTTATCACTCACTGATGCAGGAGATGTTTTTTTTCAACGAAGTCAGACTTTATTAGAACATTGGCAACAGCTGATCACCGAAACAACAGCAACTAATGAAGAGATGAGTGGCACATTACATGTTGGCGCCCCATTAAGTACGGGAAGCCATTTTTTGATCAATATTATTGCGGCGTTTTGTCAGCGATACCCCAATATCAATATTACGCTTCACACCATCACGTCAGGACAATTACCTGATTTAAATCTCGACATTATTATTTGTAGTGAAATCGATAATTTTAACTCTGCCAGTTATATCGCCACCCCTCTATTTTCAGATAATGCGAGATTTTACGCCTCTCCGACTTATTTAGAACAATATGATCCTATTGAGTCACCAGAACAACTGACACAACATAATTGCTTACTGTTGAATCAGCACAATCACGCCCATGAATATGTCTTCGAGAATGGCTTAACGCTGCGCTTACAAGGTAATTTTACTACCTCTAATCCAGAAGTTTTAATCGCAAGTGCCGTCGAACATATGGGGCTAATATTAATCTCACCACAAAATGTACAACGAGAGTTAGCCCATGGTTTGCTGATCCCTGTTTTAACACACTTACAATTGCCCCAACAGACGACGTTTGCCTACTACCTTAAGTTGAACTACCAACACACTAAAACGAAATGTTTTATTGATTTTATTAAACAAAGCACCTGACTTATCATCAAGATATAAAAAAAGCAGCGTTAAACGCTGCTTTTTAATATTCAATCATTATTTTATACAGGATTTAGAACGGGATATCGTCATCAAAATCCATTGGTGGTTCATTGTACTGCTGCTGAGGCTGTTGAGGAGCCTGTTGCTGTGGCGCTGATTGCTGCTGCGGCGCATAGTTCTGCTGAGGTGCAGGTGCTGAAGCAGGCTGCTGAGGCTGACCCCAGTTATTGTTTTGCTGTTGGCCACCCATTTGCGCTTGACCGCCTTGGTTTTGACGACCACCAAGCATTTGCATAGTACCGTTAAAGCCTTGAACAACCACTTCTGTTGTGTACTGATCTTGACCTTGCTGGTTCTGCCATTTACGCGTCTGTAATTGACCTTCAATGTATACCTGTGAACCTTTACGTAAGTATTCACCAGCAACTTCTGCTAACTTACCGTATAAAGCAACGCGGTGCCATTCGGTTTTTTCACGCTGCTCGCCAGTATTTTTATCACGCCATGATTCTGATGTCGCAATAGTAATGTTTGCTACTGCACCGCCATTTGGCATGTAACGAACTTCAGGATCATTTCCTAAGTTACCGACTAAGATAACCTTATTTACGCCACGACTGGCCATAGTTCACTCCAAATCTGATAGCGTACTATTGGTTTCTAATAGCCGCTTATTGAAAGTTTATACTCAATCGCGCAGTTTATCACGCTAGTAGAATTTTTACATAGTCCAAGTACAACGCAATAAAAGCAGCTATCACAATTTCAGCGGATATCAGCGAAAAATCTTTACCTCAACAACCACAACGTGTTGTATTTATTTAAACCTGTCAATTTTCTGACACTCTCATACATTAAGTCGCTATCCTATATCGAGATATGACAATAATAGTGCGAATCAAAGATAGCCTAATCATCACTCTCTGTGATGTTAGGTGGAGCCACCGCTATTGAAAGTTATAAAAATTGTAACCCTATGATTTTATGGCTACCATTGATTTACTTTTAACACCATAAATTAGGTGTAATAAATGCGAATTAAAGCGTCAAAAATAGTTAATGTGATAACTATTTTTGACGCTTTTAAACTAATTGCTAAAGAAAAGGCAGCAAAATTCAACTCTACCGATAACACCACAAGCACTTTGGGAGCTTTAACCTAAGGGCGGTAGCGTAAAAAATAATCGGAACCTATCATATAAAGTACGCCTCAGAGTCGTAGGCTTATTCATTTTTAGTATCTAATTCAGAGAACACAAAAAAGACATGCGTTTAAAAATAGTACTTCTATTATTATCGAGCTGTATGACTTTTTCTGTATGGGCTAACCCTTTACATGTAAAAGTAAGTCCTTTCATATTCAGTAAGTATTTAATTAACGATAATATTACCCAAGTGGCCAAAAACCCTATTTCATCTCCTGTTATAGAGCTAACGCCTGGATTGATTATTAATGGTGAGAAAAGTACCAATACTTATGATCTTACCTACTACGCTAAGAAAGCAACGTTCTTAAACAGTGAACAAGATGATTTTATTGATCAGAACTTAGAATTAGACATTGAACAACATTTTACAATGCGCAATAAAATAAAGTTTAAATATCAATATATGCAATCACATGATAGTCGTGCTGACATTCGTGATGATCTTCTTCCCTATGTAACTGAACCCGTTAAATATGATGCGCAACACGGCATGCTTGATTACATTTACGGTGCACAATGGGCGCGAGGACGGTTAGAGTTTGGTGCTGGTTTTAACACTAAGCGTTTTAAGAACTACCGATACTTACCGGCGCCTAGTGATTTATCTTCTACTCGTTTTGATGACTTCAATGATCTATTACTAGAAGGTCAATTTACTTACCGCCCTTCCGATGTGAGTGAGTTTTTTATCCGAGTAGAAAATCAAGATCGTACTTATCTCTACAATCGTTTTGAAGGCAGCACTCTTGATAACAATACGAGCTATTTCTTTTTGGGATCGAAATTAGGCATTAATAAAGATACCAATGGTTCACTGATGCTTGGCTGGCAAAATAAAAGCTTTGCTCAAGCGGATCGTCCAACATTTAGTGGTTTAACATGGCGAGGTGATTTCGCTTGGTCGCCAGTAAAACGTTCAACATTTCGGTTAGAAACAAAACGAGAAATTCTCGACCCTGATGCCAAAAACGATTATCGCAAAGAAACTTATTACGATTTTTCATGGAAGCACTTTTGGCTTAACCGACTGTACAGCGAAGTTAAGGCAAACTATTTAACCGACGAATATACCAGTGGTCTTCGAACAGATAAAACCACAGGCTATGAAACCTCTATCGGGTATGTCTTTAGAAATTATTTAACCTTTGTTACTGGATGGACTAAAGAGAGCAATCGCTCGACCGTCCCTATTAATGATTACGACCAAAATATTGTCTACTTTTCTGCTAATTTTAAATTGGATTCGCTATGAAAAATAAATTAAAAGCGTACCTATGCTTGTTTTTATTTGCCTTTGTTCCCCATGTTTATGCGGCACAAATTGATACAACACATTACCAACTATCCCCCGGTGATAAGATCCAAATAAAAGTCTATGGCGAAGACAATTTATCGTTTGATGAAATCCTGATTCCTGACAGTGGTCAAATTAATTATCCTTACCTTGGCACTATCACTTTAAAAGGTCGTACCTTATCTCAAGTTAAAAATGAAATCACACAAGGATTAAAAGGCGACTACCTTCTTAATCCTCAAGTGATGGTAAATCTGCTGAACTTCAAACAAATTTATGTGGGAGGTGAAGTAAGAAGACCAGGTGGTTACGAGTATCAACCGAATCTGAGTGTAGAAAAAGCAGTTGCACTTGCTGGCGGTTTTACCGATCGCGCTGACACGGATGACATCACCATTAAAGATGCTGACAATAAATTAAAAACTGACGATGCCAGTGTCAATATGGAAATTCAACCTGGCGATATCATTGTCGTTGGACAAAGCTTTTTCTAATTTTTATAGAGTCAAATTAATATGTTATTTAAATCACCAGAAGAGTTGGTTGTAAAAGACGAAACGATTAATTTCTCTAAATATTTTAATCGCATCAAAAATAACTGGCAGTGGATTGTTTTACTGACCGTGGTTTTCTGTACCTTAGCCTTTTTGAAGTCCCCGTTAGCAACGAACTCTTATTCGGCAACTTCTACATTAATGATTGATGCAACACCACTAAAACCGATTTCACTTCAAAATTTACCCAATTACGATCCTACGCAAAAAGAATTTTATGCCACACAATATGCATTATTGCGTTCCAACGTCATTGCCGCAAAAGTGATCTCGAATTTAGATCTCACGAATAATACTGCGTTTATGGGGACGGATACATCACAACACAGTTCAATAAAAGCAAAAATTAAACAGTGGTTGATTGACTTAAAACAGCCTTCGGATGGCAGTGTAAGTGTTAATGATAGTTTGACTCACACCACACCTGCACAATTAAAAGCATTACAGATTTTTGCTAAAAACTTATTGATTACACCCGTTGATAAAACCCAATTAGTGATGGTGACATACACCTCTAAAGATCCGACTTTAGCAGCCAATATTGCCAATGCTGTAGGTCAGGCTTACATCAATTATTATGTCGATATTAATGAAGAGACAAATAAAAAAGCCTCTGACTGGTTAACCTCACGTTTAACCGAATTGAAAGCGCAACTTAATACTTCTGAGAAAAAGCTTACGGACTACTTAGCCAAAGAGAAATTGGTTAATACGATTGCGGTTGATGAACTTGCTAATAGTGAATTGATTAACTTAACCAATCGGTTAGCGGCAGTGACGGATAAACGCTTACAAACAGAGTCTCTTTACACCACACTAAGAGGTAATCGTCATCTTAGTTACAACCAAATAGATTCAATCAGTGAAATCTCCAATCACCCACAAATTCGAGACATCACTAACGCGGAAACAGATGCTGAAAATGTAGTTGCTGAGCTATCAAAACGCTACGGTCCTAAACATGAAAAAATGCTTGAAGCAGAATCTCAACTAAGAACTATTAGGGCGCGTAAAGATCGCATGCTTAAACGTTTAGTTGAAGGTATTCATAAAGAACTTGAAAGCAACCAACGCCAAGAACAAGAGCTCACCGCTGAAATAAACAAGAAAAAAGAAGAGTTCCAATCACTTGCCGTTAAAAAGTTACATTATCAGTCACTAAAACAAGAAGTGGATACCAATAAGCGACTACTTCAAGCTTTTCTTGATCGCCAAAAAGAAACACTTGCGACAGATAACTACAAAGATTCTATTGCCCACTTTACGGACTACGCATTAAAAGCTTATCCGTCTGGCCCTAATATTAAAAAGAATGTCTTGATTGCAGGTATTGTTGGCTTTGGCTTAGCACTCTGTATTCTTTTCGCTATCCAGTTCTTCGATACAACGGTTGAATCATCAGAAGAGTTCGAACGTTACTTCGCACTCTTTTCATTAGGTGATCTCCCGTTTGTAAAACGTCTAGCGAAAAAGAAAGGTCCTATTGATGAACAAACGCTAAATATCAAAGAAAAACCCGCTTTCTTTGAAGGGATCCGTAACATAAGAACCGCATTAAATTTAGCATTAACCCCAGATCAACGTACCGTGATGATCACATCAGTACTCGCAAATGAAGGTAAGACAACACTTGCCGTTAATCTGGCACAATCATTAGCACAAACAGAGAAAGTAGCATTGATCCATGTTGATCTTCATAACCGTGGAACGGCGCTATCAACACCTAAAGGATTAAGTGATTTACTCAATAATACGCTTTCTATCAATGATCTTATGGCAAAATCTCACCTCGATAACTTGCTTGTCATTGATGCTGGGGAGCCCGTTTCCGATCCCCAGCAGTTGCTTTCATCACCGCGTTTTAACGCTGTACTTGATGAATTAAAACAGCATGTTGATAAGATCATTATCGATGCGCCAGCCTGTCTTATCAGTAGCGATGCCTTAATTGTGGCAAAAATATCAGATGTGAATCTCTTAACTATCGCTGCGAATAAAACCAAACGTAATGACATAGAGCAAGCGATACATAAGTTCAGTGCGTATGGGATCAATATTGATGCCGCTATGCTCAATAAAGTGATGTAACCGCTATTTAAAAAGGTTTAGCGGGCGGTTAACTCTCTGTTATTCGCTCGCTTTAAATAATAACGATGCTTGAAATTAAAAAAGATACTGCAATAGGTATTACCGCCTCTTTCCTTATCACCTCAGCACTGGTTTGGAATACCTTTCTAGGTTCGGTAGCCGCTCTCTTATTTATCCTTGTCGGTGGCACCGTTATTATCTTCCATCTTCACCGTACATTATTAGGTATCCAATATAATTGGATAGTAATGGCTTATCCGATATTAGCTTTGCTTTCCGTATTATGGTCACAATATCCAGAAGCGACATTTCGCTCATCAATTCAATTTATCTTAACAACGGTGATAGGTATTACCGTTGCCTATAACATCAAAAAAGAACAGTTCTTTGTCGGCTTATCAAGCAGTGTCATTATTATTATGGCGCTTAGCTTAGTCTCTAATCGGGTAGAGACGAACGGTATGACAGGAGAAACTGTTTTAATTGGCTATCTAGGTAGTAAGAACTTTTTAGCGCAAACCGCTTCAATTGGTTTTTTCGTGGGATTTGGCTTATTTTACACCCTCGCTAAAAATAAAATTGAGAAAATTATCGGGCTGTTATCGATAGTATTTTCTATTGCAGTACTGTTAAAAGCCAAATCACTGGGCGCGACAGTAACCTCTTTTGGCTCTATTTTCGCGTGCTTTTGTTTATATCATTTCTCCAATTTAGCGATCACCCAACGCGCACAAAAAGCGACCGTTAATCTGCTTTATTTGCTCGCACTGTGCGTCATCATTTTTGTCTATATCATCTTTGGCACTCCAGAATTTAACCACTTTATGGTTGAAATAGGGAAAGATCCTACCTTAACCAGCCGAACGCTAATTTGGGCTGAGGGTGATAAAGCTATTGCTCAAGCGCCCATTTTAGGTGCTGGTTATGATGCTATATTCCAGATTGGAAATCCGATCGGCGATGCGGTATGGAAGATTGGTTTAGTACCACCGGGGGTGGGATTTAACTTCCATAATATGTTTGTCCATTGGACTGTACATTTCGGTTATGTCGGTCTCACAATCTACCTTTTGATACTGGCACGACTGCTTTATAACATTCGTTTAATTGCCTGCGGACACTTTCAAAAAAGTGATTTCATTCCCGTTGCGTACTTTGTGTTTTTCATATCAAGAAGTGTGCTTGAAGTTGACTGGTTTGCCCAATTCACCCTCGCACATGTCATGTTTTGTTTTTGCTGGATTGAGCTAGAAAGTAGTGCTCAAAAAGCAAAAAAATTAAATAATAAAGGTAATTTTTCATGAAAACAGTGGCTATTTTTGGTGGTTCCGGTTTCATTGCTTCCCATTACATCAAGAAATTTATTGCTGAAGGCGTGAAGGTTTATTCGATTGATATTCGCGAGCCTAAAGTGCGTCACGATGAAGTTACTTACATAAACCATGACGTTAGAAACCTTGATGGCTTAGTGATTGATGAGCCTATTGACTGTATTTACAACTTTGCTGCGATTCACACCACACCTGGGCACCCCACTCACGAGTACTACGAAACCAATATTGCTGGGGCCAATAACGTTTGTCAGTTTGCTGAACGTAATAATATTAAAGAAATCGTATTTACTAGCTCTATTTCACCATACGGTCCAGGTGAAGAGCAAAAAGATGAAAATAGCCCATTAACGCCAAACTCAGCCTATGGTTACTCGAAAATGTTGGCTGAACAAATCCATAAAGCATGGCTTGAACGCAATAGTGAGCATCAACTAACTATTGTTCGTCCTGCTGTGGTGTTTGGTCCTGGAGAAGGTGGCAACTTTACTCGTCTTGCTACAATGATGCGTAAAGGCTTCTTTATTTACCCTGGTCGTAAAGACACGATTAAAGCCTGTATCTATGTTGAAGATTTAATCTTTGCGATTGAAACAGCGCGTGCAACTGAAAATAAGTTTGAACTGTTTAATGGTGCTTACCCAGATCGTTATACCCTAGAGCAAATCATAGAGGCATTTAAAGCAGAGCACTTCCCAGACGTAAAAGTCTATATGGTGCCAAAATTGGTGGTATTAACCGCCGCAAAACTACTTCAAGTTGTGAACTTCTTAAATATTGGTATTCACCCTGATCGGGTGATGAAGTTGATCCGCTCAACCAATGTTTACCCTGGCTGGTTAGTTAAAAACCACATCGAATTACCTGGCAATCTAGAAACCGCATTAGCACGTTGGTCTAAAGACACTGACGGTAAATTCGACTAATTATCCCCCTTTGATGCAGCAAGTATCTCAACTTGTTGCATCTCTTTAATTAGCGTCTCTCTTCGATTAAACAGCAAAGAAACTATCTATGTCGAAATCGTCTGTATCCGGTATGTTATGGCTGTTTTCCAGTAAGCTATTTCCACCAATCATTAACTTTGCTGTATTTACTTATACAGCCAGAATTTTAGCGCCAGAAGACTTTGGCTTAGTCGCACTGGCACTATCCATTATTTATATTATTTCAAGTTTTCTGCCTTCGGGCTGGCAAAGTGCGATTGTTAAATACCAAGAGTTTGGCAAACGTGAATTCAGTACCATTTTAGCGTTTCTTAGTTTATCGGGATTAGCCTTTGCACTGATCGCTTGCTTTGTTATTTCTTTAAATCTATTTAGCTTTCAGTCTCAGGTATTTAATCTCGCTTTCTATTTAATGGCGATAAAAATGCCCTTTGATGCTGCAGGACACACTCTCACCTTTATGTTAGTCCGTGAGCAAAAATACAAAGCTTTGGGTTATCGCACTATTTTAGGTGCGATGGTTTCAGCCGTGACTATCCTAAGTTTGCTCTACTTTGATTTTAATATTTGGGCGCTGGTGCTATCGCAAACCATTATTTCGATTTTCAACTTGCTCGCCGTCTATATTCCGACACGTAAAATGTTGGGCTGGTCATTCCGCTGGAGCTTAATTAAAGATACGTGGGAGTTTGGCTTATATAACACCCTAATCACAACCGTTGAAAGCATTTCAACACACTTTGAATCCTTTGTGATTGGTAGCAATATCGGTAAATACGACTTAGGCTTTTTCAACATCGCCAAACGTCTATCGAATATCATCAACGATATTTTAACCGGTACGTCTTATGACATGTCACTGCCGTATTTATCAAACAGTCAAAACGATCAACAAAGCTTACAACGGGCGATCCGCCAAGCTTTATTCATTACAGGGGCGATCACCTCTCCATTGTTTGTTTATGGTTTTATTTATTCTGAGACGATCTTTAATTTCTTATTCTCAGAAAAGTGGATCACCTCGGCAGGTTATTTCAAATTTTTCTGTATCGCCTTTTTGTTTATCTCTTACAGCATGATCAATAAAACTGCGATTATCGTGACTAACCGATCACGCTTGTGGTTTAGAGTGCAAATGATCATTGCGGTAATTTATCTGCCGACATTGTACTTTGCTTCTACTATTAATATTCACGCCGTGTTATGGAGTTTCTTAGGTGTTAATGCGCTGTATTTCTTTACGTCCACCTATTTGGTAACCAGTGAAATTAACACCTCGTTTTACCGCTATTTAAAAAGTTTATGGCCTATTTACAGTGCGTTAGGTATCACCGCATGTGCGGCGATAAATTTAACTCTGATGCCGTTTAATAACGAGTTTTTCAATTTGTGTTTTAGCGCCATTCTCTTCCTCAGTTGTTATATCGTGTTATTACTGCTGTTTTCACGACACTTTTTATCGATTGATTTATCCAATAAAAAAATCACCTTCCGATAGTGATTTCTGCTTTTTAACTAAGACTTAAAGGTAATATTTTGAGCTGTTTAATTATCATTCCTTGTTTAAACGAAGCTGATCATATTGGTGATCTTTTAACGCATTTTTCTCCATCATTAACAGGCAACAGTAAACTGGTTGTGGTTGATGGTGGCAGCCATGACGGCACGCAAGAAATCGTGGAGCGTTGGTCTGAAAAAGATGATCACATTGTATTGCTTCACAACCCAGATAAGATCCAAAGTGCTGCTATGAACTTAGCGGTGGATCAATTTGGTGATGATTACGAATACTTCATCCGTATTGATGCCCATGGCCAGTACCCAGATGATTTCATCGCGTCTTTACTCAGTGAAGCAGAAAAACACCAAGCAGATTCTGTTGTCGTCAGTATGTATACCGAGGGTTATACGCCTTTCCAAGTATCAGCAGCTATTGCGCAAAACTCTAAACTGGGTAATGGTGGCTCACCACACCGCAACACACAAAACGATGGTAAGTGGGTTGAGCATGGTCACCATGCATTAATGAAAATATCCGCTTACCGCGCAGTGGGTGGCTATGATGAAACCTTCATCGCCAATGAAGATGCAGAATTAGATAAGCGTTTAACCGATGCGGGGTACAAAATTTGGCTAACGGGCCAAACGGACATGACTTATTTCCCTCGTAAAACGCCAGAATCGCTATTTAAGCAATACTACAACTATGGCAAAGGGCGTGCCGCAAACTGTATTAAACACAATACGATCCCTAAACTACGTCAGTTGATCCCATTATCTGTGGTACCAGTATTACTCATGGCGTTATTGCTTAGTGAATGGCACTTTATCTTCGCGCTACCAGCTCTATTGTGGATCGCCGCCTGTTTAATCGTCGGCGCGACGGGTAAATCTGAGCAGTTCCCACTCAGTGCTAAGCTTTCAGGGATCCCTGCAATGATCATGCACTTTGGTTGGTCTCTCGGTTTTTGTGCTGCATTGATCTTCCCTGCATTAAGAAGGAAGCCTGTTCATGATTGATGCTAATTTAATTACGATCGGTTTATGTACTTATCATCGCCAAGAAGTCACTGATACTCTTGATAGCTTGACGAAGATCGTGATCCCCGAAGGTAAGCTAATTCAGATCGTGATTGCAGATAACTCGGTAGATGCTAACTCAAAAGCCTTAATCGAAAGCTATGCCGATCAGTCACCATTAGCGATTCACTACCTCCATGCGCCAGCTTCTAATATCTCAATTGCACGTAATGCTTGTTTGGAGTGGGCACTCAATTATAGTCAATATTTGATCTTCCTTGATGACGATGAATTTGTGGTGAAGAACTGGCTCTGCGCCCATCTTGATACCGCACAACGTGAACAAGCGGATGTAGTGATAGGCCCTGTACTTGGTATGTATCCAGAGCAAGCACCTGAATGGGTTAAAGCGCTCGACTTACAGTCGGTAAAAGAACCGATCATCTCGCCAAATGGAAAAATTGAAACAGCCAATTCCGGTAACACCTTAATCAACCTTGATTTTATTCGACAGCACCCACTGCGCTTTGATTTGGAATACGGTCGCTCTGGTGGTGAAGATTCGATTTTCTTTCGCCAGCTAACGATGCAAGGCGGCACCATTGCTTTTTCCGAGCAGGCTGAAGCATCAGAGCATGTACCATTAGCGCGCACCGAGTATAACTGGCTGTATCAACGTCGTTTTCGCTGCGGGCAAACCCACGGTAAGATGTTACTGCTAGATAATCCAAGTACTTTCAACCGCTTAAAGCAGATTTTTCTTGCTGGCGCTAAAGCTGGATTTAGTTATGTCTATACGTTGCGCTTTATAAACCAAGAAACCAGCCAAAAGTATTTTTGGAAATTACGTGTTGCACTTCACCTCGGCGTGGTAAGTGGTTTATCAGGTAAACAACATCTTACTCAATACGGCAGCAATCACTGATCTTGTTCGTTTTTATTCGTGGCTAAATTATGAAAAGAGTTCTGCTCACAACCTTAACTACGGGCTCTCGTATGGCAACATTCTGCCAGTGCATTGAGAGCCTACAGCAGCAAAAGATTAACGACACATTAAGCGTTGATATTTTAGTTGTTGAAAATAATAAAACTCACAATCAAGCGGTAGTTGAGGCGATTGCTCGGTATCAGCACGCCCCTTTTACTATCCATCATCAATTGGAAACTACGGCAGGTATCCCTTTCGCACGTAATAACGGGTTACGCTTCGGTCAACAGCAAGGGTTTGATTATTTAGCCTTTGTTGACGATGACGCAATCGCAGATCCAAACTGGATCCTCACGCTATTCTCTGCTCTGCAAGATCACAATGTACAAGTCACTACTGGGCCACAATTTCCGATTTATCCCGACAACACAGAAACCTTGTATACCGCAGCCAAGGTTTACCATGAACGTAAACTGACTGATGGTACTACGCTTTCTTGGGCGGCTACCAACAACGTATTACTTGATCTGAACTTCTTTGCGCAAAACCAATTAGTATTTAATAACCAACTGATTTTTGGTGGTGAAGATAAAGCACTATTTCAACAAGTTAGCCGTCATGATGGCAAGATATTATGGGTACAAAACGCGATAATCAGTGAGTTTATTAGTCCAGAACGCCTTAGTCTTAAATGGGCTCTTAAACGCCGTTTTCGCATTGGCGCTACCGAACTTCAGATTGAATCTTGCATTAACTCTCAAGCGAAAAGTTATGTTCGCTGCCTGTTCAAAGGTTCAGCTTACTTAGCAAAAGGCGCATTACTATTATTGCCTGATGCCATACTACCAAAGCGCAGCATTCTCAATTCATTAGGCGATCTTGCCCATGGCTGTGGGTTCTTTTACGGCTTATTTGCCAACGTTAAAAGCTACACTTGATCTGACTTATTACGAGATTCTATAGATGGCAAATCCAATTCAAGTTTCCGTTGTCATGGCGGCATGGAACTCTGCTCAATTTATTACTCAAGCCATTAATTCTGTTTTGCAGCAAACCGACGTTGAGCTTGAAGTGTTAGTGGTCGATGACGCATCAACCGACAATACCGTCGAAGTTGTCAGCAAACATCCCGACCCTCGGGTCAAAGTGATCACTAGTAAGCAAAATGGTGGGCCGGGTGCAGCTCGCAATCTTGGTTTTCAAGCCGCACAAGGTGAATGGATTGCAGTGGTCGATTCTGATGATGCAATGAAACCAGAACGCCTTGCTACCATGCTAAAAATGGCATCTAGTGATAGCGATATCATTATCGATAACTTCTGTGAGCAAACGCCTGATGGTGTACAAACAGCACCGATTTATAACAGTGCCGAATTGCCCGTTGGGAACTTCAACCTTGCCCATCTCATTGCAACTAATCTAATGTTCAGTGATGTGCATTCAACAGGCTACGTAAAACCGCTGTTTCGCAATGCTTTTATCAAACAACATCAAGTGCGATATTGGCCAGAAGTGAAGATTGGCGAAGATTATTATTTCTTGGCTAATTGCCTCGCTTTTGGTGCAAAAGCGCAAGTTATTGATTACTGCGGTTATATTTACACCATTCGTGAAGGGTCAATTTCTCGCGTTATTAATATCGAACATATCGATACCTTACTAAAATATGACACCCAATTAATCAATCGCTTTAACTTTGATGGCGACGCAACAAAAGCTCAGCGTTATCGCACTAAAAATATGTATACGGCACGTAAATATTTACAGATCGTTGCCAAATTAAAAAACAAAGATCTGTCAGCGTTTATCGACATGATTAAATATCCACACTCAGCATTATTATTATCGCTACCAGTGAAAAAGCGTCTCAACAGAGTACTTAATAAATAGGTTTTGTCATGAAAAAAACACTTCTCGCTAGCGCATTACTTTTATTTTCTGGCTATAGCTTTGCCGCGCAATACGCCACTTCATCTCACGTTGTCGATAAACAACACAAACGTTTAATTTGGGCGGATGAGTTCAATTCAGGTACACGTCCGAACCCTAAAGATTGGACATACGAAACAAAGTTTGTTCGTAACCAAGAAGATCAGTACTACACCACCAGCAGTAAAAACTCGCGTATTGAAAATGGAAACTTGGTGATTGAAGCGCTGAAAGAAACCGTACCAAATGCTGATTATGATCCCAACGGCACACAGTGGCACCAACAACGTAAAGATGCTTATTACACCTCGGCCAGTTTAACGACTGCGGGGAAACATTCTTGGGTACATAAACGCGTTGAAGTACGAGCGAAATTACCACAAGGGCGTGGTACATGGCCTGCGATTTGGTTGCTAGGTGATAATATTTCAACCGTAGGTTGGCCTGCATGTGGTGAAATAGACATCATGGAATATGTTGGCTACAACCCTCATTTTGCCTATTCCACCACTCATAAATCTGATCGTAACCAAACCTTAGGCAACTCTATTCCCGGTGTTATTCAAGACAACAAGTTAGAAGATGGTTTCCATACCTATGCTACCGAGTGGGATGACAATGAAGTTCGCTTCTACTTCGACGGTAAGCTTTATCATACCCAGCAGCGTAACGGTGAAGATTGGCCATTTGATAAGCCAATGTACTTGATATTAAACCTCGCTATCGGTGGTGGCTGGGGAGGACAGCAAGGGATTGATGACTCTATTTTCCCACAGAAATTTTTAATCGATTATGTTCGTGTCTACGATCTGAAATAACAAGCTTTAAAGTCACAAATAATGAAGCCTTTCGCATTTCAAAAGAAAGGTGCTCTATTTACTGATATATGCATTAAGTCTCTAATAATATAGCAGTATAAAACGTGATAACTCTATATACATACTAGGATGTACCATGATAAAAAAATGTCTCTTTCCTGCCGCTGGTTACGGCACGCGCTTTTTACCCGCAACCAAATCAATGCCAAAAGAAATGATGCCAGTGGTTAACAAACCATTAATTGAATATGGCGTAGATGAAGCAATCCAAGCAGGCATGAACCGTATTTGTATTGTAACGGGTCGTGGTAAAAACACCTTGATGGATCACTTCGACAAGAACTATGAGTTAGAGCATCAAATCAGTGGTACTAACAAAGAAGAGCTATTGGTTGATATTCGCGACATTATTGATTCAGCGTATTTCACTTACATTCGTCAGCGTGAAATGAAAGGCTTAGGTCATGCAATCCTAACAGGGCGTGAGCTTGTGGGTAACGAACCTTTTGCTGTAGTACTTGCCGATGATCTTTGTGTAACCAATGAAGAACAACAAGGCGTACTCGCGCAAATGGCTGAGCTTTATAAGCAATTTCGCTGCTCCATTGTTGCGGTTGAAGAAGTGCCAGAAGAAGAGACACATAAGTACGGCGTGATTTCAGGTCAAATGCTACGTGACGATCTATTCCGTGTTGATAATATGGTAGAAAAACCAGAGCCCGGTACTGCGCCAAGTAATTTAGCAATTATTGGTCGCTACATTCTTACGCCTGACATCTTTGACATTATTGAACAAACAGAGCCCGGTAAAGGTGGCGAAATCCAAATTACCGATGCCCTAATGCAACAAGCACAAACAGGCTGTGTATTAGCATATAAGTTTAAAGGTAAACGTTTTGACTGTGGTAGCGTTGAAGGCTATATCGATGCAACTAACTATTGTTTTGAACATGTTTACAAAAAAGGTAAACATAAAGAGCTAGCCAAACAGCAAACTGGCAAGAAATAAACACACAATCCCGCTTAACCGCGGGATTTTTTTATCCGTTTTACTGTGTTTTTACTCAGTATTTTTTGCTCATTATGATCCGCTGTGAAATACTAGTCGTTAAATAAAATAAAAGAATCATCACTGATATGGATAACATCGAAGTCAGGGGTGCTCGCACCCATAACCTTAAAAATATTAATCTAACGATCCCCCGCGATAAGCTCATCGTTATCACAGGGTTATCAGGTTCGGGGAAATCCTCTCTGGCTTTTGATACCTTATATGCGGAAGGCCAACGTCGTTATGTTGAATCTCTTTCTGCCTACGCGCGTCAGTTTTTATCCTTAATGGAAAAGCCTGATGTCGATCATATTGAAGGGCTTTCACCTGCTATCTCTATCGAGCAGAAATCGACCTCGCACAACCCACGCTCAACCGTTGGTACGATTACCGAAATTTACGACTATCTACGTTTATTGTACGCGCGTGTCGGTGAGCCTCGCTGTCCAACTCATGACATTACTCTTGCGGCGCAAACTGTGAGCCAGATGGTCGATCAAGTCTTAGCCATGCCAGAAGGCAGTAAGCTAATGCTACTGGCACCTATCATTAAAGAGCGTAAAGGTGAGCACGTTAAAACGCTGGCGAACTTAGCCGCTCAAGGTTATATCCGTGCCCGCATTGATGGTGAAGTTTGCGATCTTTCCGATCCACCAACATTGGAGCTTCACAAAAAGCACACTATTGAAGTGGTCGTTGATCGCTTCAAAGTTCGTGACGATCTACAGATCCGCTTAGCCGAATCGTTTGAAACCGCTTTAGAGCTATCAGGCGGTAATGTAGTGATAGCACCGATGTCTGGTGAAGAAGGTGAAGAGCAGGTATTTTCTGCCAATTTTGCCTGTCCACACTGTGGTTATAGTATGCAAGAGCTTGAACCACGCCTGTTCTCGTTTAACAACCCAGCCGGTGCGTGTGGTACTTGTGATGGGCTTGGTGTTCAGCAGTACTTCGATCCCGAACGGGTGATTCAAAATGGCGAATTAAGTTTATCTGGCGGCGCTATACGCGGTTGGGATAAACGTAATTTTTATTATTTCCAAATGCTTAAATCACTTTCTGAGCATTATAAATTTGATGTTGAAGCGCCCTTTGATTCGCTATCGAAGAAAATCAAAGAAGTCATTTTAAACGGTTCTGGCAATACAGAGATCGAGTTTAAATACATCAACGATCGTGGTGACATTACCGTAAGACGCCATCCATTTGAGGGGATCCTCAATAATATGGAACGTCGTTACCGTGAAACCGAATCAAACTCGGTACGTGAAGAGCTAGCTAAATTTGTTTCGACTAAGCCATGTTCAAGCTGTCATGGTTCACGATTACGTCAAGAGGCACGTCATGTGTTTATTGGTGAGACTAACTTGCCACAAATCTGTGAAATGAGCATTAGTGGCGCGCACCAATTCTTTGATGAGTTAGCTTTAACGGGGCAACGGGCACAAATTGCAGAAAAGATCTTAAAAGAGATCAACGAGCGTTTAAGTTTCTTAATCAATGTTGGCTTAAACTACCTGAGCCTATCTCGAAGTGCAGATACTTTATCTGGCGGTGAAGCACAACGTATTCGTCTTGCCAGCCAAATTGGTGCGGGGCTTGTGGGCGTGATGTACGTTTTAGATGAGCCTTCCATTGGTCTCCACCAGCGTGATAACGAACGACTACTCAAAACCTTAATTCACCTTCGTGATTTAGGAAATACCGTGATTGTGGTGGAACACGACGAAGATGCCATTCGTGCAGCCGATTATGTGATTGATATTGGTCCTGGCGCAGGTGTTCACGGTGGTAATATTATTGCGCAAGGTGGCGTTAAAGATATCTTAAAATCAAAAGAATCGTTAACAGGACAATACCTCAGTGGGAAAAAAGCAATTGAAATCCCCGCTGAGCGAACACCGTTTGATCCCGAAAAAACGGTTAAACTACTGGGCGCTACGGGTAACAACCTAAAAGATGTCAATGTTGAGATTCCAGTTGGTTTATTTACTTGTATTACCGGTGTTTCTGGCTCAGGTAAATCAACGCTTATTAACGATACCTTCTTTGAAATTGCTCATCACAAATTAAATGGTGCAACGACAGGCACACCAGCGCCGTATCGTGAGATCCAAGATCTAGAACATTTCGATAAGGTTATCGACATTAACCAAAGCCCGATTGGTCGTACTCCGCGTTCAAATCCTGCCACTTATACAGGTATTTTCACCCCGATTCGTGAGCTTTTTTCAGGCACTCAAGAAGCCCGTTCCCGTGGTTATAAACCAGGACGTTTTAGCTTTAACGTTCGTGGTGGTCGCTGTGAAGCATGCCAAGGTGATGGTGTTATTAAAGTTGAAATGCACTTCTTACCAGATGTCTATGTACCTTGTGATGCCTGTAAAGGTAAGCGTTATAACCGTGAAACCTTAGAGATCCGCTATAAGGGTAAAACCATTGATGAAGTGTTAGAGCTCACGGTTGAAGATGCACGAGAATTCTTTGATCCGGTTCCCGCTATTGCAAGAAAGTTACAAACCTTAATGGATGTTGGTTTATCGTATATTCGTTTAGGTCAAGCGGCGACAACCTTATCAGGCGGTGAAGCACAACGTGTTAAACTAGCAAAAGAGTTATCGAAACGCGATACCGGAAAGACACTTTATATTCTGGATGAACCAACAACCGGATTACACTTCCACGATATTCAGCAGCTATTAACAGTACTGCATAAATTGCGTGATAAAGGTAATACCATTGTGGTGATCGAACATAACTTAGATGTAATAAAAACCGCAGATTGGATCATCGATCTTGGTCCTGAAGGCGGTAGCGGTGGTGGTGAAATCATTGCAACAGGAACACCTGAAGATGTAGCGAAAGTGAAAGGCTCACATACAGCAAGGTTCCTTAAACCGCTGCTAGGTTAGAATATGAAAACACGCTAATATATGATAACAGGCTGATTTTATTCAGCCTGTTTGCTTATTCATACTCAGGAACAACCATGACAGTGTTACAACTCGAAGGCACCAGATTAGAACAGAAACGGATTTCTAAACCATTGGTACGCTATTTCCTTGCAACAATCGGTGTTATTTTTATTGTTGCTATGCACTACTTCCAACATAACCCCGGCGGTTCAGGGCTTGAGCTCTCGTTTAACGCTGCAGTTTGGATCCCTTTTAGTTTTGCTATCTCCTTCGGCTTACTGGAAATTTGTCGCCAACAAATCTGGCGTTATTCACGCCTAACACTATTATTGTTTGCTTGTTGTGTTCTGCTGACTCTCCCCATTTTTTATTCCAATGCTGATGCAGGAGCGGCGTTTAATCGCTTGTTTACCTTGTGGGCTGGATTTCTATTTTTTGTCAGCTTGCAGCAATTCGTTTTTACCCACCAGCAACGCCAACGTTTGTTATGGTTTATTTTAATTGGGGTACTCATTGAAGCCATATTTGCATGGTACCAATACCTTTGGATCCCAGCAAAGAACCCTATCGGCTATGACACTATCGCTAACCGCCCTTATGGTATTTTTCAACAACCAAATGTGATGGCGAGTTTTCTTGCAACAGGGCTCGTGATTGGTACGTATCTATTAGCACGTATCCCATTATATCGCGGTAAATGGTCATGGCAGCATGTCATATTACTCATGACCCCTGTACTCACCATTCCGGTGTTAGTGGTGTTGAACTCTCGTACAGGTTGGTTAGGTGCAGTTATTGGCGTAGTACTAATGCTGCCGTATTTGCGTCGCTTTGCCGCAAAACAAGCACAACGTTTGTGGTTGTTAATGGTTGCATTAGGGCTTTGTTTGGCATGGAATATTTCATCTACTGAAAATTGGTCTCCAAAATCAAACGCAACACAAGTTACAAGTGGTGCTAGAGGAGTAATATATCCACAAGCCTATGATATGTTAATCAATAAACCACTTACAGGTTATGGCTACGGTAAATTTGAAGCCGCTTACATCACGCAAACTGCGTTATGGCACAATGAAGATCCAGCACAACATGCAGGTGTTCCTAGCTTAGATCACCCACATAACGAGTTACTTTTCTGGGCAGACGAAGGCGGTATAGTCCCACTTATCGGCTTATTGCTTGCTGCATTTGCGGTAATGGTAAAAATAAGAAAAGCGCCTAATGGTACCCAGTTAGCCTTAATAGGATTGTTTTTCCCTATCGTTCTGCATACCCAACTTGAGTATCCTTTCTACCATTCATTAGTCCATTGGCTGATCTTTATCATACTGATATTTTGGGTGGATAACCTCACCACCAAATATCACCGCCAATCATTAAGCTACGTACTAGGGCTGAAAGTTTTTGCACTTATTGTACCAATATTTATCTCTAGCTTTATGATAACGACCCTGTATTCAGGTTGGCAGTTAACTAAATTTGAAACCACTCGCCCAGTAAATATTGAATACTTACTTAAGGTGAATAATCCATGGTCGTGGAAAAACCGTTTTGATTGGGACTTACAATTAACCCAGTTACAGCTCGGAATTAGCAGTAATAAGCCAGCACTAATTGAAGACTATATTCAATGGGCAACCGAGAAAGCGAAAACATGGCCGCGACCTGCACTGTATCAAAACCTGATCCTCGCTTACGATGCCCTCGGCAATAAAGAGCAAGCATCACAAATCAGAGATGAAGCGCTGTTCTTGTTTCCATCTTTAAATTTTGAGCAGCAAAACAGCGAAGCAAAGGCAACGTCTGCTGCTAAATAACCATAAAAAATGGCTACCCTATTGGTAGCCATTTTTATTTACTCATCAATAAATTATTTCAATGTAGTTTCTAGCGCTTTTAAACACAGAGCAACATTTTCACTTCTCGCACCATACCCCATCAAACCGATACGCCACGCTTTACCAGCCAGCGCACCTAAACCTGCTCCGATTTCCAAGTTGTAACGTTGCAGCAACTCATTACGTACCTCGGCATCATCAACACCTTCAGGGATATAAACCGCATTGAGTTGGGGTAAACGTGAGGTTTCTTCTACTACAAATTTAATACCAAGCTTTTCAAGCCCAGCTTTAAGCTCTTCATGGGTATTTCGATGGCGCTGCCATGCATTTTCTAACCCTTCGTTTTGCAATAATACCAAGGCTTCATGCAACGCATATAAACTGTTTACAGGTGCTGTGTGGTGATAGCTACGCTTACCTTCACCACTCCAATAACCGAGCACCAAACTTTGATCTAAAAACCAGCTTTGTACTTTGGTTTTACGTTGCTGGATCTTATCTATCGCCTTTTGAGAAAACGTTAATGGCGATAACCCCGGCGTACAAGACAAACACTTTTGGCTACCAGAATAAACCGCATCTAATTGCCACTCGTCCACCAGCAAAGGAACACCACCAAGTGATGTCACCGCATCAACAATCGTTAAGCAATCATGTTTATGGGCAATTTCCGCCAATGTTTTCGCATCACTCAATGCGCCGGTTGAGGTTTCGGCATGAACAAAAGCGACAATTTTAATTTCAGGATCGTTTTGTAACGCTTGTTCCACTAAATCAGGATCAACCGCCGTCCCCCATTCGTTATCCACAACGATAGCAACACCACCGCAACGCTCGACATTTTCCCGCATCCGCTCCCCGAAAACGCCATTACGGCAAACTAGCACTTTATCCCCAGCTTCAACGAGATTAACAAAGCAGGCTTCCATTCCAGCACTACCTGGCGCTGAAACAGCGATAGTAAAGGCATTTTGGGTTTGAAAGGCATATTGCAACAATTGTTTTAATTCATCCATCATGCCTATAAATAACGGATCAAGGTGCCCTACCGTAGGACGACTAAGCGCTTGTAATACTTGCGGATAAATATCTGATGGTCCCGGCCCCATGAGGGTTCGATGCGGCGGGATAAAGCTGGTAATTGTCATTCTTTTGCTCCGTAAAGTCATTGTCCCTGTCGATATTTTTATGTGGAACGCGTTGCTATCTCTTTTAGAGTATTAGAGCCCCTTCATTGGTGCAAGCGACCAATACCCATCTCATGACACATATTGATGAAATATCATATGTAAATAAATTGTCATATTCCATTTGACAACAGGGTGATGAATCTTATTCAATAAGATGATATTTTATTCAAGCACTTATTATTCAAACAGTACGACTTAAAACGGAAGAGGAGCGTTACCTAGGTATCATAATGACAGGACCCCATCCAATCGCCATTATGAGAGGGAGAGTAACGCCGAGGTATAACTGATTAGGGGATGAGTTATATCGGCTATGAAGGTTGAATCCTTCTAGCTGTCACCAAGGTCAATGATTGACATTGGTGGGGAGCTTCTGGGTGAGTGACTATTCACCTCTTATGCTCTCCTGACAGGATGTCGGGAATACTCCCGAAAAAATAGCCTACCTTGTGATGTGTTTACTATTTAGGGAGAAATTAATTATGGACAAGGCTACAACACATTCAGATTCACTAACTGTCGCAAAATTTGGCGGTACCAGTGTTGCTGATTACACCGCAATGAGCCGAAGTGCTGCAATTGTTACTGCTAACCCAGAAACTAAAATTGTGTTAATCAGCGCCTGCTCTGGTGTCACTAATATTCTAGTAGAACTTGCCAATGGCGTGAGCGATTCAACGATCCGTCAACAGCGTATTCAGACATTGACCCAAACCCACCAAGATGTTCTTGATCAACTTCAGCACCCAGAGAATATTCAAGACGCTATTTACGGCCTACTTGATAACATCGCAACCTTAGCTGAACATGCGGCATCAACAACCTCAGCACAATTGACCGATCAAATTGTTAGCCATGGCGAGTTGCTTTCAACCCATCTTTTTAGTCAAATATTAGTCGAGCTAAACGCCCCAGCTGTACGTGTAGATATTCGTTCCATCATGCGTACTGATGATCAATTTGGTAAAGCGATCCCACAGCCAGAAACCATTAAGCAATTAGCAACTGAGCAATTATTACCACTATTAGACAATAATATCGTGGTATCACAGGGCTTTATTGGATCAAACAGCCAAGGTGTTACGACAACACTTGGTCGTGGGGGGAGTGACTATAGTGCCGCTTTAATTGCAGAAGCCGTAAATGCTAGCACATTAGAGATTTGGACTGACGTACCGGGTTTATACACTACCGACCCACGTATTACATCAGCCGCGAAACCGATCAAAGAGATCAGTTTTAGTGAAGCTTCTGAAATGGCAAACTTTGGTGCTAAAATTTTACACCCATCAACTCTAGTGCCTGCTGTTCGTCAACAGATCCCAGTATTTGTAGGTTCATCAAAAGCACCAGAGCAAGGCGGTACTTGGATCAGACAATCCGTTGAAGAAGCGCCACTATTTAGAGCACTCGCATTACGTGCCAACCAAACCATGGTGACACTTACTAGCTTAAATATGTTCCATGCATATGGCTTTCTAGCAGAAGTCTTTCGTATCTTGGCTGAACATAAAATCTCAGTTGATCTCATCACAACCTCAGAGGTAAGCGTTTCACTTACCTTAGATCAAACCGATACTGGTGGCGGTGCGCCAACTCTTCCGCTTCAAGTCGTTGAAGAATTAAGCCAATTATGTGTGGTTGACGTCGAGCAAGGGCTATCACTGGTTGCACTTATCGGTAACCAAATGAGTGATACGAAAGGCTCAGCAAAAGATATCTTTGGCGCGCTAGAAGATCATAACCTTCGTATGATTTGCTACGGTGCTAGCCCACATAATTTATGTTTCTTAATTAATGAAGATGAAGCTAAAGACGTGGTTCGCACACTACACGCATCTTTGTTGGAATAAGCTCTTTCTAACGAACCCAAATAAAGTTCCGATAAACAAAAAGGCGCATTGAGCGCCTTTTTTAACTATTGATTAAGCATTAAAGATTTGGGCCTAACCATTTCTCAGCTTCGATCAAATCCCAACCTTTTCGATCAGCATAACTTTCTAACTGATCTTGCTGGATCTGAGCAACCGCAAAGTAACGAGAATCAGGATGTGAGAAATACCATCCCGATACTGCAGCACCAGGCCACATCGCATAACTTTCCGTTAGTACCATGCCAGTATTTTTCTCTGCATCAAGTAACTGCCAAATAGCACCTTTTTCGGTATGCTCAGGACATGCGGCATAACCAGGAGCTGGACGAATGCCTTGATACTTTTCTCGGATCAAATCGTCATTATTCAGATCTTCATCGGCTGCATAGCCCCAAATCTCTTTACGTACCATTTCATGCATACATTCAGCAAAGGCTTCCGCTAATCGATCCGCGACGGCCTGTACCATAATGGCATTGTAATCATCACCTTTTGCTTTGAATTGCTCGGCAATATCATATTCACCAATACCACCGGTTACCGCAAAAGCGCCAATCCAATCAGCCTTGCCGCTCTCTTTAGGCGCAATATAGTCAGATAAACAATAGTTAGGACCTTTCGGCTTTTTGGTTTGCTGACGTAAACCATGCAGTACCGTTAAGACTTCTGTTCGGCTATCGTCGGTGTAAACTTCAATGTCATCACCGACATTATTAGCAGGGAATAAACCACAAACACCGTTAGCTTTAATCATGCCTGTTTTCTCGATCTCATCTAAGATTTTATTAGCATCATTAAACAACTTGGTCGCCTCTTCACCGACAACTTCATGACGAAGAATCGTTGGGTATTTACCACTTAATGACCACGTCATGAAAAATGGCGTCCAATCGATATACTTACGAATTTCAGCTACAGGGAAATCAGTGAAGGTGTGAACACCGGCTTTTTTCGGTACTGGCGGCGTATAATTTTGCCAATCAATATTAACCGCATTAGCACGTGCTTCTTCTAACGAAATAGGTGCGGTACGTGGTTTCTTACGCGCATGTTGTTCACGTACCACATCGTACTCTTGGTTTAAACGCTCAACAAACGCTGGCTTTTGTTCATCAGACAATAACGCTGAACAAACACCTACCGCGCGTGATGCATTAGATACATACACTACTGGCTGATTGTAGTTTTGCTCAATCTTAACCGCCGTGTGGGCTTTAGAAGTTGTTGCACCACCAATAAGCAAAGGAATATCGAATCCTTGTCGCTCCATTTCTTTAGCAACATGGACCATTTCATCAAGCGATGGCGTGATCAAACCCGACAAGCCAATAATATCGACGTTTTCTTCTTTGGCGACTTTTAGAATTTTATCGCATGACACCATCACCCCAAGATCGATGATCTCGTAGTTATTACATTGCAGTACAACACCAACTATATTCTTACCAATGTCGTGAACATCGCCTTTTACGGTTGCTAGAAGAATTTTACCGTTGGTTTGTCCAGCTTGTTTTTCAGCATCAATATACGGTTCTAAATAGGCAACCGCTTGTTTCATTACTCGAGCCGATTTTACGACTTGCGGTAAGAACATCTTACCTTCACCAAATAGATCACCAACGACGTTCATCCCAGCCATTAATGGGCCTTCGATCACTTCGAGTGGTTTACTGGCTTTCTGACGAGATTCTTCAGTATCTTCAACAATAAATTCGGTTATACCTTTAACTAGCGCATGCTCTAACCGCTTTTCAACTGGCCATCCGCGCCATTCTGCAGCGCTGCGATCTTCTTCAACATTACCGCTATCTCTGTATTTAGCGGCAATGTCTAATAAGCGCTCTGTACTATCATCACGGCGATTAAGCACAACGTCTTCAACCGCATCGCGTAATTCATCCGGCAGATCATCATAAATTGCAAGCTGACCTGCGTTAACAATCCCCATATCCATACCGTTTTTAAAACAGTAATACAGGAAAACAGCGTGGATCGCTTCACGAACAGCGTTGTTACCACGGAAAGAGAAAGACACATTCGACACCCCACCAGATACCATGGCGTACGGCAGTGTTCGTTTGATATCCCCTACCGCTTCAATAAAATCAACGGCGTAATTGTTGTGCTCTTCAATACCGGTCGCAACAGCAAAAATATTAGGGTCAAAGATAATATCTTCTGGCGGAAAGCCGACTTCATCAACCAACACACGATAAGCATTAGTACAAATTTCAATTTTACGTTCGCGAGTATCAGCCTGACCAACTTCATCAAATGCCATCACGATAATCGCAGCACCATAACGACGAAGTAACTTCGCTTGAGTAATAAAGTTTTCTTTACCTTCCTTCAACGAGATAGAGTTAACTACCGGCTTACCTTGAACACATTTAAGCCCAGCTTCTAACACTTCCCATTTAGAAGAATCGACCATTATAGGCACTTTAGATATTTCAGGCTCGGTAGCACAAAGGTTTAAAAAACGTATCATTGCAGCCTTGGCATCAAGCATCCCCTCATCCATATTAATATCGATGATTTGAGCCCCAGCCTCTACTTGCTGGCGAGCAACCTCTAATGCTTCATCATAAAGCTCTTCTTTGATCAGGCGCTTAAATCGAGCAGAACCCGTCACATTGGTACGTTCGCCAACGTTAATAAATAAGGTATCAGCATCAATCGTTAACGGCTCTAATCCAGATAAACGACAAGCTATAGGAATATCAGGTAGTTGGCGAGGTTTCAGGTTTTTAGTCGCTTCATACATGTGGCGGATATGCTCAGGTGTAGTCCCACAGCAGCCCCCCACCATATTGAGAAAACCACTTTTCGCCCATTCATGGATATGTTCCGCCATTTCTTCAGCTTCAAGATCATATTCGCCAAAGGCATTAGGTAAACCCGCATTTGGGTGAGCTGAAACTGCACATTCAGAAATACGCGATAACTCTTCAACATACTGACGTAATTCATCAGGCCCAAGCGCACAGTTCAAACCAAAGGAAATAGGTTTAACATGACGTAATGAGTTATAAAACGCTTCCGTTGTTTGTCCAGAAAGAGTACGTCCCGAGGCATCTGTTATGGTGCCTGAAATCATGACTGGTAGTTCAAAGCCCAACTCTTCAAAAACCCCAGAAACAGCAAAAGCGCAAGCTTTAGCATTCAAGGTATCAAAGATAGTTTCAAGCAAGATAATATCGGCGCCACCTCGAATTAAGGCATGTGTCGATTCAGAATAGGCTTCAACTAGTTCATCAAAGGTAACATTACGATAGCCAGGATCGTTAACATCAGGAGAGATAGAGCAAGTACGGTTTGTCGGTCCTAAAACACCGGCAACAAAGCGTGGTTTTTCTGGTGTTTTAGCGGTCCATTCATCGGCAGCAAGACGAGCGAGACGCGCTGCTTCATAGTTAATTTCCGCGCTCAACGATTCCATGTCGTAATCCGCCATAGCAATCGTTGTAGCATTAAAAGTGTTGGTTTCTAGAATATCCGCCCCGGCTTCTAAATACGCGAGGTGAATATCTTTAATCAGCTGGGGTTGGGTTAATACTAAAAGATCATTATTCCCTTTTAGATCAGAATGCCAATCAGCAAATCGTTGATCTCGATAATCATCTTCTTCCAATTTATAACCTTGGATCATGGTGCCCATGCCACCATCAATGATCAGGATTTGCTCTTCCAACCGCTTATGCAGTAATTCCTTGCTGTTTAACACGTCACTACATCCTTATAATCCATTACAGCTTTGTAACATCCTACCACACTTCAATTAGGGATAAAGAAGGCTAAATATAATTTACACAACAAAAGCTTTTCAAAATAAAACAAATTATCAGTAGCCATTAATTACTGATGGTTTTACTATTTCGTCACAAATTTTCTAACAACCCACCAATCTAGAGGTTACGCATGTCGGTCTATAGCACGCTCTGCTTTCTGGCTGCAGCAGCAATGTTTATTGCTTTTGTAAACAGTAAAATAGGTAAAATGCAAACAACCATTGCCATCACTGCCGGATCATTAATCCTGTCACTATTGATCATCATTGCGGGACAAAACGGTTGGTTCCATCTTGAAGATGTTGCCGCGACTCAAATCAGCAAAATTAACTTTGAAGATTTTCTCTTAAAAGGCATTTTAGGGTTCTTATTATTTGCTGGCGGCTTAGGTATCAAGTTACCCCATCTTGAAGATCAAAAATGGGAAATTACCGTATTAGCACTGGGCGCCACTTTATTTTCCACCTTTTTTATTGGCTTTAGTCTATGGGGTATCTGTCAAGTAATCGGGATTCAACTTGATCTGATTTACTGTTTACTCTTTGGTGCATTAATTTCACCGACCGATCCTATTGCCGTATTAGCTATCGTTAAGAAAATGAATGCGCCTCGACGTATTTCGACTCAAATAGAAGGCGAGTCTTTATTTAATGATGGTTTTGGCCTAGTTATCTTCGTAACCATGTTTACCATTGCTTTTGGTGATACTGCACCAACCGTGATGGGCGTAACCCAGTTATTCTTACAAGAAGCTATTGGTGGCATTGCTTACGGTTTTGTTCTGGGTCTAATTTTCCATTACCTCATTAGCTCAACCAATGATCACTCTATGGAATTACTGCTTACTATCGGTATTCCAACCGCAGGTTATGCTTTAGCAGAAGTTCTTCATGTCTCTGGCCCACTTGCTATGGTGGTATCAGGAATCATGATTGGTAACTGGACCCGTTATATTGGCTTTTCAAAAGAAAGTGAAGAACACCTTGATCACTTCTGGGAGTTGGTTGATGAGTTCTTAAATGGTGTCTTATTCCTATTAATCGGTATGACCATGCTTGATTTTAGCTTCCACCAAGAAGACTGGATCCTAATGATTATTGCCGTACCTTTAGTTCTTCTAAGCCGTTACATCAGTGTAAAACTGCCATATGTGGGCTTTAACCGCTACCGTCAATACAACCCAATGTCAGTCAAGATCCTCACTTGGGGCGGCTTACGCGGTGGTTTAGCATTAGCAATGGCGATGGCTATTCCTGCTGGAGTCATGGTAATTCCAGAGAAGGGTATCGATGTGCGAGAAATCATCCTCGTAATGACATATTCAGTGGTTGTATTCTCTATCCTTATCCAAGGTTCAACCATTACCCCATTAATTGAAAAAGCCAAGCTTTGGGAATTAAAAAATAAATAAGTAATTATTCCACTAACAAAAAAGCCTGCACTTCAATGCAGGCTTTTTTATTATTCGTCTTTCGTAAAACTCGCTTCGGAGAAGTGCTCTAAATCGTAAGGCGTTTGCTGATATACACAATAGTTTAGCCAATTACTAAATAGTAAATGACCATGACTACGCCAACTCGCAATAGGTGCATTCGAAGGATCATTCTCAGGATAATAGTTCACAGGTACTGCTGGCTCCATCCCTTGTTCGCTATCTCGTACAAACTCATTATGCAATGTATCTACATCATATTCAGGATGCCCCGTTACGAATACATTACGTTTATCTTTTGTTGCTGCTAAATATACTCCAGCCTGCTCTGAAGTCGCTAATATATCAAGATCAGTATGCTTGGTTAAATAATCATGAGAGAAGTCAGCATAGCGAGAATGGGGGGCAAAGAAAGTATCATCAAACCCTCGTAGTACCGGGTGATGACAATCATGAATTCGATGTTGATAAACACCTGATAATTTCTCTTTACGTGTACGCTTCGGCAAGTCATAGAGAAGTTTTAGCCCAGCTTGAGCAGCCCAACAAACAAACATAGTTGATGTTACATGCTCCTTCGCCCAATTCATGATGATTTGAATTTCTTCCCAATAAAGCACATCTTCAAATTGAACTAAACCTAACGGCGCTCCCGTTACAATTAATCCATCAAAATTACGTTGCTTCACCATTTCAAACTGACGATAAAAAGTATCTAAGTGCTCTTGAGGAGTATTTTTTGTTGGGCGATTATCGATTCGTAATAGCTCTACATCTACTTGAATTGGACTATTTGATAATAAGCGTAAGAACTGTGTCTCTGTCTCAATTTTTTTTGGCATTAAGTTTAATAACAATACCTTCAACGGACGAATCCCCTGACTCGCAGCACGCTTCTCTGTCATCACAAAGATATTTTCACTGCGCAGAATATCAGTAGCAGGTAGGCGATCAGGTATTTTTATTGGCATCTTTGTTGACTCCTTTCGACACAAGATGTTTAGCCGTCTAAACTTCCATCAACGTTATAGAAAAAGGAAGGCAGACGCAAGTTTAGTCCAAAAATAATAACATAATAGATAAATATAGAGATAAAGAGATGTGGGAAATATGAGGGCTGATAAACGAGAAAACCCAGCCTAAGGCTGGGTTTTAAAATAAGATTTAGCGATGTCCTACTCTCACATGGGGAGACCCCACACTACCATCGGCGCTACAACGTTTCACTTCTGAGTTCGACATGGGATCAGGTGGGACCGCTGCGCTATGGTCGCTAAACAAATTAATGGTGCTAGTACCCAGATTTGAACTGGGGACCTCACCCTTACCAAGGGTGCGCTCTACCAACTGAGCCATACCAGCACACAAAGCTTGTATGAAAGCTGCTTCTGCAACATTCTGAAATTTAAAGCCTGGCGATGTCCTACTCTCACATGGGGAGACCCCACACTACCATCGGCGCTATTACGTTTCACTACTGAGTTCGGCATGGGATCAGGTGGGTCCATAACGCTATGGTCGCCAAGCAAATTCGGTTTTATTTATTGTCATCGACAATAAATAGCAATCTGGGAAAGTTAACTAGTGTTCTCTACACGTTCAAGTGTACTTGGAGTCCGCTTTTCTCTTTACGAGATAAAACCCCTTGGGTGTTGTATGGTTAAGCCTCACGGGCAATTAGTATCGGTTAGCTCAATGCCTCACAGCACTTACACACCCGACCTATCAACGTTGTAGTCTTCAACAACCCTTTAGAGACCTTAAAGGTCTAGGGATGACTCATCTTGAGGCTCGCTTCCCGCTTAGATGCTTTCAGCGGTTATCGATTCCGAACTTAGCTACCGGGCAATGCGTCTGGCGACACAACCCGAACACCAGCGGTTCGTCCACTCCGGTCCTCTCGTACTAGGAGCAGCCCCTCTCAATCATCCAACGCCCACGGCAGATAGGGACCGAACTGTCTCACGACGTTCTAAACCCAGCTCGCGTACCACTTTAAATGGCGAACAGCCATACCCTTGGGACCGACTTCAGCCCCAGGATGTGATGAGCCGACATCGAGGTGCCAAACACCGCCGTCGATATGAACTCTTGGGCGGTATCAGCCTGTTATCCCCGGAGTACCTTTTATCCGTTGAGCGATGGCCCTTCCATTCAGAACCACCGGATCACTATGACCTGCTTTCGCACCTGCTCGAATTGTCATTCTCGCAGTCAAGCGGGCTTATGCCATTGCACTAACCTCACGATGTCCGACCGTGATTAGCCCACCTTCGTGCTCCTCCGTTACTCTTTGGGAGGAGACCGCCCCAGTCAAACTACCCACCAGGCACTGTCCGTAACCCCGATAAGGGGCCAACGTTAGAACATCAAGCATACAAGGGTGGTATTTCAAGATTGACTCCACAACCACTGGCGCGGTTGCTTCAACGTCTCCCACCTATCCTACACATGTAGGGTCAATGTTCAGTGCCAAGCTATAGTAAAGGTTCACGGGGTCTTTCCGTCTAGCCGCGGGGACGCAGCATCTTCACTGCGATTTCAATTTCACTGAGTCTCGGGTGGAGACAGCGTGGCCATCATTACGCCATTCGTGCAGGTCGGAACTTACCCGACAAGGAATTTCGCTACCTTAGGACCGTTATAGTTACGGCCGCCGTTTACCGGGGCTTCGATCAAGAGCTTCGACCGAAGTCTAACCCCATCAATTAACCTTCCGGCACCGGGCAGGCGTCACACCGTATACGTCATCTTTCGATTTTGCACAGTGCTGTGTTTTTAATAAACAGTTGCAGCCACCTGGTATCTGCGACTCCCGGCAGCTTAGAGAGCAAGTCTCATCACCGCTAGGAGCGTACCTTCTCCCGAAGTTACGGTACCATTTTGCCTAGTTCCTTCACCCGAGTTCTCTCAAGCGCCTTGGTATTCTCTACCTGATCACCTGTGTCGGTTTGGGGTACGATTTCTTATAATCTGAAGCTTAGAAGCTTTTCCCGGAAGCATGGCATCAATGACTTCGTTACCGTAGTAACTCGACATCGTATCTCAGCCTTAAGATGGTCCGGATTTGCCTAAACCATCAGCCTACATACTTGGACCTGGACAACCGTCGCCAGGCTCACCTAGCCTTCTCCGTCCCTCCATCGCAATTATAAGAAGTACGGGAATATTAACCCGTTTCCCATCGACTACGCCTTTCGGCCTCGCCTTAGGGGTCGACTTACCCTGCCCCGATTAACGTTGGACAGGAACCCTTGATCTTCCGGCGAGGGAGTTTTTCACTCCCTTTATCGTTACTCATGTCAGCATTCGCACTTCTGATACCTCCAGCAAACCTTACGATTCACCTTCAACGGCTTACAGAACGCTCCCCTACCCAATGCAGTAAACTGCATTGCCGCAGCTTCGGTGTATAGCTTAGCCCCGTTAAATCTTCCGCGCAGGCCGACTCGACCAGTGAGCTATTACGCTTTCTTTAAATGATGGCTGCTTCTAAGCCAACATCCTGGCTGTCTGAGCCTTCCCACATCGTTTCCCACTTAGCTATAACTTTGGGACCTTAGCTGGCGGTCTGGGTTGTTTCCCTCTTCACGACGGACGTTAGCACCCGCCGTGTGTCTCCCGGATAGTACTTACTGGTATTCGGAGTTTGCAAAGGGTTGGTAAGTCGGGATGACCCCCTAGCCTTAACAGTGCTCTACCCCCAGTAGTATTCGTCCGAGGCGCTACCTAAATAGCTTTCGGGGAGAACCAGCTATCTCCGAGTTTGATTGGCCTTTCACCCCTAGCCACAAGTCATCCGCTAATTTTTCAACATTAGTCGGTTCGGTCCTCCAGTAAGTGTTACCTCACCTTCAACCTGCCCATGGCTAGATCACTCGGTTTCGGGTCTAATCCTAGCAACTCATTCGCCCAGTTAAGACTCGGTTTCCCTACGGCTCCCCTAAACGGTTAACCTTGCTACTAAAATTAAGTCGCTGACCCATTATACAAAAGGTACGCAGTCACCCAACAAGTGGGCTCCTACTGCTTGTACGTACACGGTTTCAGGTTCTATTTCACTCCCCTCACAGGGGTTCTTTTCGCCTTTCCCTCACGGTACTGGTTCACTATCGGTCAGTCAGGAGTATTTAGCCTTGGAGGATGGTCCCCCCATATTCAAACAGGATATCACGTGTCCCGTCCTACTCGTTTTCACTGATAATGCGTTGTCGGTTACGGGGCTATCACCCTGTATCGCAGAACTTTCCAGAACTTTCACCTAACGCAAAACTAGCTTAAGGGCTAATCCGGTTTCGCTCGCCGCTACTACCGGAATCTCGGTTGATTTCTCTTCCTCGGGGTACTTAGATGTTTCAGTTCCCCCGGTTCGCCTCATAGTGCTATGTATTCACACTATGATACGTGCTTATGCACGTGGGTTTCCCCATTCGGAAATCCCAGAGTCACCGGTTTTTACTACCTTCTCTGGGCTTATCGCAAGTTAATACGTCCTTCATCGCCTCTGACTGCCAAGGCATCCACCGTGTACGCTTAGTCACTTAACCATACAACCCCAAGAGGTTTCGTATGTTCAAACAACCAAGGTTTGTGTTCAACACTTCGATCAAGAAAGTATTAAACGTTGGTTTTTCGCCGGACTCGATACAAGACACTTGAATGTGTATTGTTTGAGAACTCGTTTTTATCTAAAGATAAAAACATTTTTTAAAATCAATCTATCGATTGAATTTACTAGTCAGCTTTCCAGATTGTTAAAGAGCATTGTGTTTCTATTTAAAGATCCACGTTCTAATCACACTCAATGAATGTCTTTAGAAAGTGGCGTCCCGTAGGGGAGTCGAACCCCTGTTACCGCCGTGAAAGGGCGGTGTCCTAGGCCTCTAGACGAACGGGACATTGGTGGAGCTATGCGGGATCGAACCGCAGACCTCCTGCGTGCAAGGCAGGCGCTCTCCCAGCTGAGCTATAACCCCATATTTTACTTCATAAAGAAGTTCTCTCAAAAGAGAAATTGGTGGGCGATACCGGGCTCGAACCAGTGACCCCCTCCTTGTAAGGGAGGTGCTCTCCCAACTGAGCTAATCGCCCACGATAGTTTTACTTCCTTCGTGAGAAAGAATGGTGGGTCGTGCAGGATTCGAACCTGCGACCAATTGATTAAAAGTCAACTGCTCTACCAACTGAGCTAACGACCCATTGGCGTCCCGTAGGGGAGTCGAACCCCTGTTACCGCCGTGAAAGGGCGGTGTCCTAGGCCTCTAGACGAACGGGACAATGTTCATACTTAATGTTGTTGGGCAACATTAAGTGGCTCTCTTACATTTTAACCAAGCAATCTGTGTGGACACTGCATTAAACAGCAAGTCTTTAGGTAAGGAGGTGATCCAGCCCCAGGTTCCCCTAGGGCTACCTTGTTACGACTTCACCCCAGTCATGAACCACACCGTGGTAAACGCCCTCCCGAAGGTTAAGCTATCTACTTCTGGTGCAGCCCACTCCCATGGTGTGACGGGCGGTGTGTACAAGGCCCGGGAACGTATTCACCGTGACATTCTGATTCACGATTACTAGCGATTCCGACTTCATGGAGTCGAGTTGCAGACTCCAATCCGGACTACGACGTACTTTCTGGGATTCGCTCACCATCGCTGGTTGGCAGCCCTCTGTATACGCCATTGTAGCACGTGTGTAGCCCTACTCGTAAGGGCCATGATGACTTGACGTCGTCCCCACCTTCCTCCGGTTTATCACCGGCAGTCTCCCTGGAGTTCCCACCATTATGTGCTGGCAAACAAGGATAAGGGTTGCGCTCGTTGCGGGACTTAACCCAACATTTCACAACACGAGCTGACGACAGCCATGCAGCACCTGTCTCAGAGTTCCCGAAGGCACCAAAGCATCTCTGCTAAGTTCTCTGGATGTCAAGAGTAGGTAAGGTTCTTCGCGTTGCATCGAATTAAACCACATGCTCCACCGCTTGTGCGGGCCCCCGTCAATTCATTTGAGTTTTAATCTTGCGACCGTACTCCCCAGGCGGTCTACTTAACGCGTTAGCTCCGAAAGCCACGGCTCAAGGCCACAACCTCCAAGTAGACATCGTTTACGGCGTGGACTACCAGGGTATCTAATCCTGTTTGCTCCCCACGCTTTCGCATCTGAGTGTCAGTATCTGTCCAGGGGGCCGCCTTCGCCACCGGTATTCCTTCAGATCTCTACGCATTTCACCGCTACACCTGAAATTCTACCCCCCTCTACAGTACTCTAGTCTGCCAGTTCAAAATGCTGTTCCGAGGTTGAGCCCCGGGCTTTCACATCTTGCTTAACAAACCACCTGCATGCGCTTTACGCCCAGTAATTCCGATTAACGCTCGCACCCTCCGTATTACCGCGGCTGCTGGCACGGAGTTAGCCGGTGCTTCTTCTGTTGCTAACGTCAAACGCTGAAGCTATTAACATCAACGCCTTCCTCACAACTGAAAGTACTTTACAACCCGAAGGCCTTCTTCATACACGCGGCATGGCTGCATCAGGGTTTCCCCCATTGTGCAATATTCCCCACTGCTGCCTCCCGTAGGAGTCTGGACCGTGTCTCAGTTCCAGTGTGGCTGATCATCCTCTCAGACCAGCTAGGGATCGTTGCCTTGGTGAGCCATTACCCCACCAACAAGCTAATCCCACCTGGGCTAATCCTGACGCGAGAGGCCCGAAGGTCCCCCTCTTTGCTCCGAAGAGATTATGCGGTATTAGCTATCGTTTCCAATAGTTATCCCCCACATCAGGGCATATTCCCAGGCATTACTCACCCGTCCGCCGCTCGTCAGCATTGATAGCAAGCTATCAATCTGTTACCGCTCGACTTGCATGTGTTAGGCCTGCCGCCAGCGTTCAATCTGAGCCATGATCAAACTCTTCAATTAAAGTTTTTGTGGTCTTTCGACCGGCTCAATGAATACTGTTAAAATACC
Organism: Photobacterium angustum; assembly: GCF_002954615.1. Taxonomy (NCBI): domain Bacteria; kingdom Pseudomonadati; phylum Pseudomonadota; class Gammaproteobacteria; order Vibrionales; family Vibrionaceae; genus Photobacterium; species Photobacterium angustum. Next base: position 2,614,143 of record NZ_MSCJ01000001.1, read on the forward strand.
GCTAACTAGAAGCTAGTTAGGATATTTGAATTGACTGTGCCAAATAACCGAAGTTATTTGTATTGGTCACTAGTATCATTGATAAATCTTTCGACTTAACTTTTCAACGAGTGCCCACACAGATTGCATGGTCAAATTGTTAAAGAACATAGACTTTCAACACTTTAGCGTTAACCGCTTCAGCAAGTCAGGTGGCGTATAATACGCTTTTCTGATATTCAGTCAAGACAAAACTCTCATCTTTTTAGCCAGTTGGTTAAAAAGTGAAAACCTTCTTTTGACGTCGCTCACATTGCAATCAGTTGGAGCGAAATAAAAGCCCGTTCAGGGAACGAGCTCTCAAAAGTTGAGCCTGGCGATGTCCTACTCTCACATGGGGAGACCCCACACTACCATCGGCGCTATTACGTTTCACTACTGAGTTCGGCATGGGATCAGGTGGGTCCATAACGCTATGGTCGCCAAGCAAATTCGGTTTTATTTATTGTCATCGACAATAAATAGCAATCTGGGAAAGTTAACTAGTGTTCTCTACACGTTCAAGTGTACTTGGAGTCCGCTTTTCTCTTTACGAGATAAAACCCCTTGGGTGTTGTATGGTTAAGCCTCACGGGCAATTAGTATCGGTTAGCTCAATGCCTCACAGCACTTACACACCCGACCTATCAACGTTGTAGTCTTCAACAACCCTTTAGAGACCTTAAAGGTCTAGGGATGACTCATCTTGAGGCTCGCTTCCCGCTTAGATGCTTTCAGCGGTTATCGATTCCGAACTTAGCTACCGGGCAATGCGTCTGGCGACACAACCCGAACACCAGCGGTTCGTCCACTCCGGTCCTCTCGTACTAGGAGCAGCCCCTCTCAATCATCCAACGCCCACGGCAGATAGGGACCGAACTGTCTCACGACGTTCTAAACCCAGCTCGCGTACCACTTTAAATGGCGAACAGCCATACCCTTGGGACCGACTTCAGCCCCAGGATGTGATGAGCCGACATCGAGGTGCCAAACACCGCCGTCGATATGAACTCTTGGGCGGTATCAGCCTGTTATCCCCGGAGTACCTTTTATCCGTTGAGCGATGGCCCTTCCATTCAGAACCACCGGATCACTATGACCTGCTTTCGCACCTGCTCGAATTGTCATTCTCGCAGTCAAGCGGGCTTATGCCATTGCACTAACCTCACGATGTCCGACCGTGATTAGCCCACCTTCGTGCTCCTCCGTTACTCTTTGGGAGGAGACCGCCCCAGTCAAACTACCCACCAGGCACTGTCCGTAACCCCGATAAGGGGCCAACGTTAGAACATCAAGCATACAAGGGTGGTATTTCAAGATTGACTCCACAACCACTGGCGCGGTTGCTTCAACGTCTCCCACCTATCCTACACATGTAGGGTCAATGTTCAGTGCCAAGCTATAGTAAAGGTTCACGGGGTCTTTCCGTCTAGCCGCGGGGACGCAGCATCTTCACTGCGATTTCAATTTCACTGAGTCTCGGGTGGAGACAGCGTGGCCATCATTACGCCATTCGTGCAGGTCGGAACTTACCCGACAAGGAATTTCGCTACCTTAGGACCGTTATAGTTACGGCCGCCGTTTACCGGGGCTTCGATCAAGAGCTTCGACCGAAGTCTAACCCCATCAATTAACCTTCCGGCACCGGGCAGGCGTCACACCGTATACGTCATCTTTCGATTTTGCACAGTGCTGTGTTTTTAATAAACAGTTGCAGCCACCTGGTATCTGCGACTCCCGGCAGCTTAGAGAGCAAGTCTCATCACCGCTAGGAGCGTACCTTCTCCCGAAGTTACGGTACCATTTTGCCTAGTTCCTTCACCCGAGTTCTCTCAAGCGCCTTGGTATTCTCTACCTGATCACCTGTGTCGGTTTGGGGTACGATTTCTTATAATCTGAAGCTTAGAAGCTTTTCCCGGAAGCATGGCATCAATGACTTCGTTACCGTAGTAACTCGACATCGTATCTCAGCCTTAAGATGGTCCGGATTTGCCTAAACCATCAGCCTACATACTTGGACCTGGACAACCGTCGCCAGGCTCACCTAGCCTTCTCCGTCCCTCCATCGCAATTATAAGAAGTACGGGAATATTAACCCGTTTCCCATCGACTACGCCTTTCGGCCTCGCCTTAGGGGTCGACTTACCCTGCCCCGATTAACGTTGGACAGGAACCCTTGATCTTCCGGCGAGGGAGTTTTTCACTCCCTTTATCGTTACTCATGTCAGCATTCGCACTTCTGATACCTCCAGCAAACCTTACGATTCACCTTCAACGGCTTACAGAACGCTCCCCTACCCAATGCAGTAAACTGCATTGCCGCAGCTTCGGTGTATAGCTTAGCCCCGTTAAATCTTCCGCGCAGGCCGACTCGACCAGTGAGCTATTACGCTTTCTTTAAATGATGGCTGCTTCTAAGCCAACATCCTGGCTGTCTGAGCCTTCCCACATCGTTTCCCACTTAGCTATAACTTTGGGACCTTAGCTGGCGGTCTGGGTTGTTTCCCTCTTCACGACGGACGTTAGCACCCGCCGTGTGTCTCCCGGATAGTACTTACTGGTATTCGGAGTTTGCAAAGGGTTGGTAAGTCGGGATGACCCCCTAGCCTTAACAGTGCTCTACCCCCAGTAGTATTCGTCCGAGGCGCTACCTAAATAGCTTTCGGGGAGAACCAGCTATCTCCGAGTTTGATTGGCCTTTCACCCCTAGCCACAAGTCATCCGCTAATTTTTCAACATTAGTCGGTTCGGTCCTCCAGTAAGTGTTACCTCACCTTCAACCTGCCCATGGCTAGATCACTCGGTTTCGGGTCTAATCCTAGCAACTCATTCGCCCAGTTAAGACTCGGTTTCCCTACGGCTCCCCTAAACGGTTAACCTTGCTACTAAAATTAAGTCGCTGACCCATTATACAAAAGGTACGCAGTCACCCAACAAGTGGGCTCCTACTGCTTGTACGTACACGGTTTCAGGTTCTATTTCACTCCCCTCACAGGGGTTCTTTTCGCCTTTCCCTCACGGTACTGGTTCACTATCGGTCAGTCAGGAGTATTTAGCCTTGGAGGATGGTCCCCCCATATTCAAACAGGATATCACGTGTCCCGTCCTACTCGTTTTCACTGATAATGCGTTGTCGGTTACGGGGCTATCACCCTGTATCGCAGAACTTTCCAGAACTTTCACCTAACGCAAAACTAGCTTAAGGGCTAATCCGGTTTCGCTCGCCGCTACTACCGGAATCTCGGTTGATTTCTCTTCCTCGGGGTACTTAGATGTTTCAGTTCCCCCGGTTCGCCTCATAGTGCTATGTATTCACACTATGATACGTGCTTATGCACGTGGGTTTCCCCATTCGGAAATCCCAGAGTCACCGGTTTTTACTACCTTCTCTGGGCTTATCGCAAGTTAATACGTCCTTCATCGCCTCTGACTGCCAAGGCATCCACCGTGTACGCTTAGTCACTTAACCATACAACCCCAAGAGGTTTCGTATGTTCAAACAACCAAGGTTTGTGTTCAACACTTCGATCAAGAAAGTATTAAACGTTGGTTTTTCGCCGGACTCGATACAAGACACTTGAATGTGTATTGTTTGAGAACTCGTTTTTATCTAAAGATAAAAACATTTTTTAAAATCAATCTATCGATTGAATTTACTAGTCAGCTTTCCAGATTGTTAAAGAGCATGCAATCATCTAACGATAACCACTTTCTAACGATTTTCAGCGACAAAAATGCGGACTTAACAAAGGTATTCTTCATTAAATCTGCGAAATCCGTGCAGAAAACTTTTAGAGAGTGGTGGGCGATACCGGGCTCGAACCAGTGACCCCCTCCTTGTAAGGGAGGTGCTCTCCCAACTGAGCTAATCGCCCACGATAGTTTTACTTCCTTCGTGAGAAAGAATGGTGGGTCGTGCAGGATTCGAACCTGCGACCAATTGATTAAAAGTCAACTGCTCTACCAACTGAGCTAACGACCCATTGGCGTCCCGTAGGGGAGTCGAACCCCTGTTACCGCCGTGAAAGGGCGGTGTCCTAGGCCTCTAGACGAACGGGACAATGTTCATACTTAATGTTGTTGGGCAACATTAAGTGGCTCTCTTACATTTTAACCAAGCAATCTGTGTGGACACTGCATTAAACAGCAAGTCTTTAGGTAAGGAGGTGATCCAGCCCCAGGTTCCCCTAGGGCTACCTTGTTACGACTTCACCCCAGTCATGAACCACACCGTGGTAAACGCCCTCCCGAAGGTTAAGCTATCTACTTCTGGTGCAGCCCACTCCCATGGTGTGACGGGCGGTGTGTACAAGGCCCGGGAACGTATTCACCGTGACATTCTGATTCACGATTACTAGCGATTCCGACTTCATGGAGTCGAGTTGCAGACTCCAATCCGGACTACGACGTACTTTCTGGGATTCGCTCACCATCGCTGGTTGGCAGCCCTCTGTATACGCCATTGTAGCACGTGTGTAGCCCTACTCGTAAGGGCCATGATGACTTGACGTCGTCCCCACCTTCCTCCGGTTTATCACCGGCAGTCTCCCTGGAGTTCCCACCATTATGTGCTGGCAAACAAGGATAAGGGTTGCGCTCGTTGCGGGACTTAACCCAACATTTCACAACACGAGCTGACGACAGCCATGCAGCACCTGTCTCAGAGTTCCCGAAGGCACTAAGCTATCTCTAGCGAATTCTCTGGATGTCAAGAGTAGGTAAGGTTCTTCGCGTTGCATCGAATTAAACCACATGCTCCACCGCTTGTGCGGGCCCCCGTCAATTCATTTGAGTTTTAATCTTGCGACCGTACTCCCCAGGCGGTCTACTTAACGCGTTAGCTCCGAAAGCCACGGCTCAAGGCCACAACCTCCAAGTAGACATCGTTTACGGCGTGGACTACCAGGGTATCTAATCCTGTTTGCTCCCCACGCTTTCGCATCTGAGTGTCAGTATCTGTCCAGGGGGCCGCCTTCGCCACCGGTATTCCTTCAGATCTCTACGCATTTCACCGCTACACCTGAAATTCTACCCCCCTCTACAGTACTCTAGTCTGCCAGTTCAAAATGCTGTTCCGAGGTTGAGCCCCGGGCTTTCACATCTTGCTTAACAGACCACCTGCATGCGCTTTACGCCCAGTAATTCCGATTAACGCTCGCACCCTCCGTATTACCGCGGCTGCTGGCACGGAGTTAGCCGGTGCTTCTTCTGTTGCTAACGTCAAACGCTGAAGCTATTAACATCAACGCCTTCCTCACAACTGAAAGTACTTTACAACCCGAAGGCCTTCTTCATACACGCGGCATGGCTGCATCAGGGTTTCCCCCATTGTGCAATATTCCCCACTGCTGCCTCCCGTAGGAGTCTGGACCGTGTCTCAGTTCCAGTGTGGCTGATCATCCTCTCAGACCAGCTAGGGATCGTTGCCTTGGTGAGCCATTACCCCACCAACAAGCTAATCCCACCTGGGCTAATCCTGACGCGAGAGGCCCGAAGGTCCCCCTCTTTGCTCCGAAGAGATTATGCGGTATTAGCTATCGTTTCCAATAGTTATCCCCCACATCAGGGCATATTCCCAGGCATTACTCACCCGTCCGCCGCTCGTCAGCATTGATAGCAAGCTATCAATCTGTTACCGCTCGACTTGCATGTGTTAGGCCTGCCGCCAGCGTTCAATCTGAGCCATGATCAAACTCTTCAATTAAAGTTTTGTTGGTCTTTCGACCGGCTCAATGAATACTGTTAAAATACCGCTAACTAGAAGCTAGTTAGGATATTTGAATTGACTGTGCCAAATAATCCTTCTCTATAAAGAGATGAGTTATTTGTATTGGTCACTAGTATCATTGATAAATCTTTCGACTTAACTTTTCAACGAGTGCCCACACAGATTGCATGGTCAAATTGTTAAAGAACAATACTGATTTCGTTGCTAGCCAGTGGCTTGCTCCGTGTCAGTGAGGTCGCATTATAAGAGCAAAAACAAAGATGGCAAGCATAAATTAAACAAAAACAACTGAGTGTTCACAATTCAAACAATACTCCCATTGATGATTGTTTTTACCTCTATTTGTGCCTTTTCTTCTACTACATAAACTCACTCAAGCTTAGTGATTAATTGCAAAACACAAGACGTTTAATCACGATGCGATGCAATCTGTCTCAATAGCTGATGATTTTCTTACTTAAGTGTCACTGAAACATGGCACTAAGTTTGAATTCTTTATTGAAAGTCATTCGCGGAGCACTGTGATGAAGACAATTGGTTATGTGATCCCTTGTTTCCCTACCTTATCTGAAACGTTCACGGGCGTTGAAATGAGAGCAATGATTGCACTTGGACATCATGTTGTTCCGTTTTCATTTATAAAAGGTCAACACTTTCAACGTGCTGATATTCCATTAATGAAGCAATGCAGCTATCCCTCAAACCTTCCCTACTATAGTTTTCGCCACATCACCCGTTCGGTAAGAAGTTTGCCCTTCATTTACCAGCAACATGAGTTTGGAAAGCTCGCACTTCTTCGGCAAGGTCTACAATTAGCGCTATGGGCACATCGCTACCAATGTCGACATCTCCATGCGCATTTTGCTTGGCATAGTGCTGCGATTGCAATCGTTGCGGCAAAAATATTGAATATTCCAGTGTCATTTGTTGGGCATGGCGCTGATATCTATGCTGGACCTCAAGATTTACAAGCCAAGCTTTCCCATTGTCAGTTTTGCTGCGCTGTGACAAAGGCAATGCATGATCATCTGCAATCACTAACAAAAACACCAGTTCACTATTTACCTTGTGGGATTGAAGAACAAAACTATCCCACTTTAAATAATGATTGGTCTCCATCTAAACGTTTTTTATTTATTGGTCGATTGGTTGAAAAAAAAGGGCTTATAACGTTATTGAAGGCTGTACAACTACTAAAACACCCGATTGAAATTGATCTTGTTGGTGATGGTCCACTAAAAGCGGAGCTAATGTCTTTTTGTAAACAGCATGGACTCATAAACGCTGTTTCTTTTCTCGGAAGTCAAAATGCAGATTGGCTTCGATCTCACGCAGAACGCTATCAAGGACTAATTGCTCCTTTTACCATTGCTAAAAATGGTGATACAGATACTGGTCCATTAGTCTTAAAAGAAGCACTTGCATTAGGAATCCCTATTATTACTACCAACCTTGTTGGCTGTACTGAGATCCTTTGCCCTGATATAGGAGTGATGATAAAGAAAGATTCACCTAAAGAGTTAGCAACGGCGATTACAAACCACCAGCGAAAAAGCCATCAAGAATTAAAAATTCAAAGAGAGCTCGGTTATCGGCATGTAATGAAAACCTTTACTGCAAAAGCTCAAGCGCAACGGCTATCACAGTGGATTGAAGCACTATGAACACATTAAAGGTTGTTGCAGTTTATGGTATTGGTATCGTCTTTTGTAAGCTAATAGGATTGCTACTTCAACCTTATGTTACAGATCAATTAGGCTTAGAAGAGTACGGTAAGCTTGATGTCTTATTAGTCTTAACTACATTCCTATCACTGATCATTAGCTTAGGCGTCATTGATGGTCTTTATCGTTTTTATCATGATTCATCCAATCCAACACGTTTGTTAGGTCAGGCTTTATGGCAAGTTATATTATGTGGCGCAATAATCACAAGCCTGCTTGTTTTTTTTAATCACGATATTCAAGCGCTTTTACCTGGGCCGCCACCACTTTTTGCCTTTAATTGTTTTATTTTTACTATTTACTTTAACTCTCTGAACGCGATCCCTTTAGCAAAGCTGCGAATTGATAACAATGCTAAACACTTTGTAAGTATTTTACTTATCACGGCATTATTGCAAGCAGTCTTAACGCTCTTGTTGGTCACTACATGGAAAGTTGATGGTATGGCTTTAGCGGGATTGATCGCACAAGTCGTGTGTGGTGTTCTGCTCTATAAACAATGGCCAATACCGCATTTTTCAATTAGCCCCGCATTATTAAAATATGGCGCTATTCTAACTCTCTCAGGATTATTGGGTTTTATTTCATTAGGTGCAGAGCGTTGGGCTATCGCGCATTATTTAGGGGTAGAAGCAGTATCTCCTTATGCTATTGCAATGCAATGGGGGGTTGCCGCTAGTTTATTAATAGAACCTTTTGCGTTGTGGTGGTTTCCAAAACGATTTAGCTTCATCAATACAGAGCAGCGTAAGCAACACTTAGCCAATATTACTATTTTAGCATGTCAGCTTTGCGTACTTATTTCTGCTCTTGTGCTTTTGTTTGGCCCTATTTTTTTACGGTTTTGGCTTAATGCTGAATTTGATTACAGTAGTGTTCTTATCCCATTTATCGCATTATGGTTAATGTTAAAAGGCTGTTGTACTTTTCTCAATGTCGGCTGCTATTACCACGAACATGGACAGGGAATATTATTGATTAATAGCCTGTCAACACTACTATCGTTACTCGTTTTTATTTATGTCTTACCCTTATTCGATATTCTCGCATTGATCTATTGTGGAATTGCGATTCAAGCATTACGTCTTTTTATTTTTTACTTTTATAGTCAATACCATCTCCCTCTGTTGTACCCTCTCTCTGATTTGTTTGTCAGCTTTTCACTTGTTATGTTGATTTGTTTTTGTCAGCAATATCAACTCACTTATTTTCTCATCCTATTAACTTCTCTTCTTTGCCTTCAAGTCTATTGGCCTTGGCGTCACCTTTGTAACTATCGTCATGTATTACAGGTGATCTATGACAAGGGGTAAGCAAATTATCATTGCTTTGTTTAGTACGATAAGTTGCTTTATTGTTAGCAATTACACGTTTAAACATTACTTTGCTTTTCTTGGGATACTGGCATTACCCTTTGTTGTTAAACGTGCCTTTTTACTCTGTATTTGGTTTATTCTTTTTTCATATTTTCGCTTACATGAAGCAATGCCATTTCTTGAACCCTTTAAAATCCCAAAGTTATTAGCACTTGCTTGCTTGGTCGGATTAAGTTGGCAGTTGTGGATGAACTATCGCAACTTCAAGTGGCATCCATTACATACGTGGCTACTTTGCTTTGCATTTTGGGTCAGTATTAGCTGTGCTTTTGCTTCTAATAGAGAAGAATCATTTGAAATGTTGTCAGGTAACTTTCTAAAAATCGTTTTAATGGTTTTTGCTATTAGTTTATTACCCACCCATATTTCTCAACTGAAAAGAATTCCTTTTTTACTCTTTCTTTGTGGTTTATTGATTGCGTCTATTACGTTATATAACAAACACTATGAGATTGGATTAGTTGAAGAAACGCGTGTCACGATCGGGCGAGCATTTGGATCAATGCTAGGTGATCCTAATGATCTCTCTTTAGTCCTTTTATTCCCGTTATCATTTACTGCTGTCTATATTTTTCACGGTCACATCATTTCTCGTATTATTGCTATGATCATCAGTATTACACTCCTCGCTGGTATTGCAGCAACGGAAAGCCGAGGCGGGCAACTGGGGATAATTAGTGTGGTATTTATGTCACTGCTACTTCGTAGTAAAAATATCGTCACACCACTTATCATTACCGCCCTTGGGATCATTGTTTTATTTGTCGCTGCGGGTATTGAAAACAGATTTGTTTCATCGGCTAGTTCAGGCGCTATTGATGAGTCTGCTATGGGGCGTCTATATGCTTGGGGTGCGGCGATAATGATGGCAGTTGATCATCCATTGACAGGAGTTGGACTAAGTAATTTTTATAATAATTACTATTTTTACTCAGTACATTGGGATGGTAAGAACCATGCTGTTCATAGCTCTTGGTTTGAAATATTAGCTGAGAATGGATTTGTCGGGCTGTTCTTATTTACTACTTTGTTAATAAAAACTTTCCAACTTAGTTACCGCTTACTTAAACGATTAAAAAAAACAACATATCAACCACTTGCTGAAGGGCTATGGCTTGGCATGGTTTCCTTTTCTGTCAGTGGTACTTTTCTAACACAAGGAACAACGTGGCCTTTTTATATTTTATTAAGCTTATTAATTGCAACCGATCGATTAACCCGTAATACCGAACAACTCGATTAAAAGGATTTGAATCATGGGGCGTGATATAGAATTTATTATTTTTGGTGAAGATTGGGGGCGACACCCTTCTAGCACTCAGCACTTAATATCAATCATTGCTAAGCAATATCCCGTCTATTGGATCAATTCTATTGGTTTAAGGCAACCCCAACTTCAAGCTAAAGATATCAGGCGTATCATCGAAAAGATCATGGCTTTTACTCGCCGTACTGCAATAGCTGATACTGAAATCTCCTCCACAAATTTAAAAAAGATCATCAAACCTCTCGTTTGGCCATTAGCTCGAAATAAAGTGATGAAGTACATCAATAAGAAGCTATTGACGACACAACTCCCCAAAAAAAAACACTATCGTGTTTTATGGATAGCCTTACCAAGTGCGATTGAATATATCGAACTCTGCCAAGCTGATTTAATTATTTATTACTGTGGAGATGACTTTTCTGCATTAACTGGCGTCGATCATGATAAAGCAATGCAAGCAGAACAAACGTTGAGCATGCAAGCCGATCTTATTTATGTCGCAAACAAACAATTAATGACGCGTTTCCCAAAGCACAAGACACATTATTTGCCCCATGGTGTTGATCTTCATTTATTTCAATCAAAACATGCGTGCCCACCAGCCATTGATAAAGGGACAAAAAATATTGGCTTTTATGGCAGTTTAAATAATTGGCTTGATTACGATTTATTACAACAACTCGCATTAGCGCGTCCACAGATACAATTTTATTTACTTGGGAATAAGGAGTGTCATCAAGTTCAGCAATTGCAAAATGAGAATATCCATCTATTACCAGCGGTCCCTCACAATCAACTTGCTAGTTATGTACAACATTGGCACGCCGCTATTTTACCTTTCATCAACAATCAACAAATTAAAATGTGTAACCCCTTAAAATTAAGAGAGTATTTAGCGGCTGGATGTCCTGTCATCAGCAGTGATTACAAAGCCGCAGCAGAGTACTCACCTTTAGTATCAATTGCGACAACTCAGAAAGAATGGCTATCGGCAATTGATCGCATTACACAATTAAGCCCACAGCAAGCCTCAGAATATAAACGAAAAGCATATCAATGTGTTCAGCATGACAGCTGGCAGCTACGCATAGAAAAGATCATTCATGCCATACAAAAAATACGATATTCGACGACTGAATAACAAACCCTTACATCAGGCACTCTTTTTGCAATCTTTCTTATACACACAAGAAAAAGGAATGCGTGATGATAAGAACAATTTATCTAATCATCTTGTTAGGATTGGTTGGGTGTGCCAGTACCTCGCAATCAAATAAGCAGTTGGAGCTATTTTTTAGTTCGGAACAAGTGACGTTAACGGCAGAGCAACACCGTAAAATTACCCAATTTTTTTCAACCTTCTCATATAACCAAATAACAGCGACTGTCGGCCCTGCTAAGCTCAATAATAAATTTGAAGCTTTATTACACAGCCAAAAACGCATGCAAAACATAGAAAAGATCGCACAAGACCATCAAATCCCTTTAACGTTGGAGTATTCCCCTCAAATAACAATCGATACGTTGCTTCTTCGGAGTAACTAACGGTATGCGTCACCTCTTTATAACGCGGCTGTATCCATTACTTTATGGATTATGGCTTCATCGTTATTTATTAGTTTTACCCATCATCATTATGCCTTTTTTAATGACGATAGGCGGTTTTCTTAAAACTAAGTATTACTACTCTGAAACCACTATTTTGGTTCAGGAGGCCGCATTGCTTAACCCTTTTTTAGAAGATTTGTCTATTTCAATGAATCTACAGCAGCGAATTAAAGCACTCCAAGTGGTGATCCAAAGCCAATCGACTTTGGCGATCGTAATTGATGAACTCGATCTAGTACCAGATAAAGACCCACAAAAAATTAAACACGTTACCGCTCAACTCGAAAAAGGAATTACCCTTGATTTGACAGGTAACGATCTCGTTCAAATGAGTCTTGTATGGCAACAACCTGAACAAATTCCAGAGATATTAAATACTCTCTCTCGAATTTTCTTAGAAAAGCTACGAGCCCCAGGACGAGCCTCGGTTGATAATTCAGAAGTTTTTTTACAAAAACAATTAACGACAACCCAAAAAGATTTAGAACTTGCGGAAAGTGAGCTTGCCACCTTTAAAGCAGAAAATGCTGATAACTTACCGCTCCTGCAAGGCGTCAATGTTGATACGAGTATTAAATTAGTAAGGAAAATAAACGAATCAGAGCTGGCTTTACTCCATGCCAAAAGTAAACGTGACAGCATGTATAAAACGCTCATTAATACTAATCCTGTTATCGGCAAACTAGAGCAAGAAATTGTTATCGCCGAAGCCGAACTTGCTATCTTACGTGCCAGTTATACCGATAAACACTCATCAATTAAGAATGTGCTCCGCCGTTTAAACCGGTTAAAACAAGAGCGAACTCGACAAGTTGAATTACAGCAATCACTTACTCCAGAACAAATCGACAGTTTATGGCAACGACTAGCCAATAGCTCTCAAGATCCTGAAAAACAATCTCAACCAATATTACTCAGCCAATTTGAAGCATTGCAGCAAGCAGAATCTGAAATCGATGCCATTAATCAAGAGCTCGTATTACTCAAAAAACAAGCTGCAAATATCATAGGAAAACGGGTGGAGTTTGCAGAATTAGAAAAAAAACTTACCAGCTTAGATCGTAATTATAAGGTCAAATCGACTATTTATAACCAACTATTAGAACGCTATGAAATGGCCAGAGTCACCGGTCACCTTGGCCGTTTTGAAGAACCAGACAAATTAAAAATAATAGACAAACCTTCAGTACCGAATGCCCCTCAAAATTGGCCTTGGTGGATGAACTTTTTATCTGGCATTCTTTTTGGCGCAGTCATTGCTTTATTTCTTGTAGGCATCTCGATTATTTTTGATACGCGATTATATCAATCCAACCATATCAGACAGTTAGTATCTTACCCAATCTTGGTGCGCATTCCTTACTTCTCAAAGGAACTTAAGCATGATTAGAACACTACAAGTTGTCCAACATTTACGTCCTGGCGGATTAGAAAAGCTCGTTCTTAATTTGGTTCGTTTTGCCTCATCAAATCATCGTGTTTATGTCGCTTCATTAGAAGAAACAGCCACATCCGCTATTTCAGCGTGGCCTGAGTTATCAGCCTTTAGAAACCAATTAATATTTTTAAATAAACCCTCAGGTATACATCTCCACACCGCTTATCAATTAAGAAAGCTCGTTAATAAGCTTAAGATCACCACAGTTCATAGCCATCACCTAGGTCCTTTACTCTATAGTCGACTCGCACTACTAGGATTAAGCACAACCCACATACATACTGAGCACGACAGCTGGCATCTAGAAGAACCAAAACAACAAACCCTCACTCGTTGGCTATTAAAATATAAGCATGTTGAACTCGTTGCCGATGCCCCAACAATAGCCAAAGATCTTCATCAACGATTAGGTCGTCCAGCCGATCATATTATTAATAACGGTATCGACTGTCACTTTTACTGTATTGGTGATCAAGCAGAGGCTCGTCATGATTTAGCGTTGCCTCAGAAACAAATATTTATTGGTTGTGCTGGGCGACTGGTTTCAGAGAAAGGGATTGATACCATGCTCATCGCCCTATCATCACTTCCAGAACATTATCATCTTGTTATTGCAGGTGATGGCGAGCAGTTATCAAGCCTCAAACAGCTCGCCTGTCGTTTACAGCTTGAGCATCGTATTCACTGGTTGGGTTACTGTAAAAACATGCGTTCTTTTTATCGCGCTATTGATGTGTTCTGCATGCCATCACGTCATGAGGGACTTCCCTTAGCTTTGCTTGAAGCACAAGCTTGCGGTAAACCTATTGTGGCATCAAATATTGGTGCGATCCCCGATGTCGCCCACCCAGAAAACAGCGTATTAATATCGCCTAATGATCCTGTCCAATTAGCTCACGCTCTAGATCATGTACTGACACATAAACCTAATGAAACAAAAACAGCGCATTTCATCCAACACGTTGCTGATGTGAGAACGATGACAGCAGCTTATGAAGCCCTCGCGAAGTAAGGAGCAAACCATGATGATAAGTTGGTTTATCCTTTTAATTCTAACAATCATTATTATTTATCACCATGTTATCTATAGCGCTGTAATGGTGTGGTATGGACAACATTTAAAACGAAAAGCCATTACTGTAGAACCTGATAGTTTTCCAGCCATTGCGATCCTCATCCCTGCTTATAATGAAGAGGCGCATATTAACGCTAAACTAGCTAATTTATTAATGCTCGATTATCCCGCCGAAAAACTTTTTATCTTCATTTGTTGCGATGGTTGTAGCGATGCAACCGCAAAACTTTGTCGCCAATGGGAGAGGCAATTTCAACGAGCTAATATTCATTTTCAGTTGCAAATAAGCACCAGCAATAAAGGAAAGTTAGCGCGCCTTAATCAACTAATGACAATGGCACAACCTTATGCAGAACTGGTTGCATTAAGTGATGTATCTGCGCTTATCTCGATAGATGCCCTTAAACAAGCCACCCATAGTTTCAACGATCCTAAAGTTGGTGCAATCACTGGTAATTATCTTATTTATGACGGTAATACAGGTGAGAAGCAATACTGGTCTTGGCAAAATAATATGCGCTTTGCGGAATCACATTTAGGCAGTGTTATTGGTGGCAATGGTGCTTTTTATATTATGCGAGCTCGCTTATTTCAGCCATTGCCTCACGACACCATCAATGATGATTTTATGCTGCCGATGCAAGTACTTAAGCAAGGTTATAATGTTATTTATAATGAATGCATTAATAGTATTGAACTCGATATCAGTAGCAATGAACAAACCCATCAACGAAGACAACGTATTGGCGCCGGTAACTTACAACAACTGATCCGCTGCCGCTTTGTGTTTAACCTCCACCAGCCTGGGGTCAAATGGTTATTCGCTTCCGGTAAAGGTTTAAGGACCTTAATGCCTTTCCTTTTCATCATGTACCTAAGCATAACCTGTTATCTCGCTGTTCATGGATCACATCTCGCCCTATGGTTGACGGGATTACAAGTTGTTGGATATGGTCTTGCGGCACTACCTCTATTGGGTGTAAAAAATAAACTGTTAGATAAATTACATTATTTAATAGGCAGTTATCTGTCTTCTTTAATTGGTATGCTGCGCTATATCTTTGGACAATTTAGACATGGCTGGAAAAAACAACCGCCTCTCAATACTTATCAACATTCTTTTACAATTATCCTCAAACGCTTCTTCGATATTCTTCTTAGCTGTATCGGATTATTA
The DNA here is from genome assembly GCF_002954615.1 of Photobacterium angustum. NCBI lineage: Bacteria > Pseudomonadati > Pseudomonadota > Gammaproteobacteria > Vibrionales > Vibrionaceae > Photobacterium > Photobacterium angustum. The sequence continues at coordinate 2,629,554 of NZ_MSCJ01000001.1, forward strand.
GTCACACTCCCGTTATGGCCTCTGATTGCTTTACTTATACGATTAGATTCCAAAGGTGATATTTTTTATCGACAGGTACGAGTCGGGCAAATCAATGATGAACATATCATGTTGTTCTCCATGTTGAAATTTCGCACCATGAAACCTAACGCTGAAGCAAAAAGTGGCGCGGTATGGTCACAGAAAAATGACCCTCGCATCACACGTATAGGCTGTTTCTTAAGAGATACGCGGTTAGATGAACTGCCTCAATTTATTAATGTGATAAAGGGAGACATGTCATTAATAGGCCCCCGTCCTGAGCGCCCTGAACTATGTGGAAATTTGCAAAATGCATTGCCTTTCTACTTAGAACGCACTCGCGGTTTACGCCCTGGTATCACTGGGTTAGCACAAGTAAATCAAGGCTATGACAGCTGTATAGAGGACGTTAAAGCGAAGATCGCGTGGGATCATGCCTACGCGATCGCGTTAGCGTCACCATTACAATGGCTTAGAATGGACTGCTGGATATTGCTTAAAACAGCATACATTATGGTAACGAGACGTGGACAATAGTTGGCACAACCTTTGAATCATATTATTTAAAATAGAGAATAAGGAATAACTATGTTCGCATCGTCCAGTTCGGTTATCGCACTTGCTCTACAAGATGAATTTGATGCGCAAAGAGCAAGAGAGCTTGAAAGTGAATTTGATGTTCTCAGCCAAACCGAGCGTATGGAACTCGTCATTGATATGACACAAGTCCAATTTATCGATTCATGTGGTATTGGTGCCATTGTTTTTCTCTATAAACGCTTAAAAAGCCGAGGTCGTCGTTTACGTCTACTTAATGTTAACGGTCAACCTAGAGAGCTGATGCAAATGCTCAGGATTGATAAAGTGATCCCACTTATCACATCAGCAGAGTTAACCTAATGAAATCGCCTTTATTGCTACTTGTCGCCTTATTATTACTACTGACAGGTTGCAGTACTTTTTGGCCTGCGCAGGGAGAAATTCCGCTTCCACCTCCAAATCAAACACAACTTCATCAACTCGAACATCATCAGTTTGAACTCCAATTACTTGCAACACGAGGCGCTAAACATTGCCTTCCTGGTCAATATATCCGATTACAAAATCTGTATTTAAAAGCGAGAGAAGAAGCTCTTCACGGTTTTGAGCGTGATGCTGAAATTACCCTTTTAAAATACCAAACCCAGAATGCCGTGATCCAAAAGCAAATGGATTGGTTGGAATACCACACACTATGTCTTGACCCAAATTATTCGGAAGTAGAACTCAAAGAACGTTTCTTATTATATATGGCTGTCGATAACCAGTTTGCGCTAAATAAAACAGCCTTGTTGCCTGATTATCAAGAATCACTCCGCTATGCGGCTGGAATTATTAAACGTCAAGAACACTGGCACTTGCAACTTATTGGCTATACCGATAGCCAAGGTAATGAACAGAATAACTATGTTCTTGGCTTAGAAAGAGCCAATACAGTTAAAGACTTCTTGGTTGAAAATGGCGTTGATCCTAATCAGATAAGTGTACTGAGTGTTGGGGAAACACAAGCCATTGCCGATAATACTCTCACAAAACAGCTTAATAACAGGAAAGTAGAAGCAAAAGTCTTGGTTGAACATCACGCTCAGTCTATTCATCGCGTATTTGATATTAAGGACTGGCATGCAATTCGAGATGGCTTATGATCCGTGTCTTCTGCCTACTCATTCTCTTTATATGCTTCCCTTTACAAGCAGACAATACAATTACGCTAACAGCAGGCGATCGTATTTACCTATTTGTGCCTGGCGAAAAAGCATTCAGTGACGATTTCACTATTGATGATAACGGAAAAATTCAACTCCCAGAGGTAGGTACTGTATCCATCGCAGGACTCACGATCAAAGATGCTGAACAAAAAATAAAGCAAAAGCTATCGTCTATCTACCTTAACCTTGATGACTTTAAGCTTACCTTAAAAGAACAACTCATCCGTATTCATGTACTTGGCTATGTTGAAACTCCAGGTACTGTTTCACTTAAACCCGATAGTAATATTCAATTAGCGCTTGCTGCTGTTGGCGGCGCAAGACCAGGTGCACAGTTAGACAAGTTCTCTATCACCCATAATGGTATATCCCAACCTTTTAATTATAAAAAGTATTTAGATACTGGTGATATCTCGAATCTACCGACCTTAACCAATGGCGATACCCTCTTCGTCCCCGTCTCTCCACTGCTCGGCAATATTGAAGTTGATTTTGATGCCGCAACGATTCAAAACACAGGTGATTCAAACAAAAACAGTGGATTAACATTATTTGGTGAAGTCCGAAATCCGGGCACATTCAGCTATAAGCCAGAAATGAATGTGGTTGATGCACTCATGCGTGCAGATGGTGTGACACGCTATGCCGATGTTACAAAAATTCGAGTGGTTACCGATAATAAACCTTATATCTTTGATCTAAAAACCTTCTTAGATACAGGTGACACCCAACACCTTCCTCCTATAAAAGAGGGAACCACAATTTTCGCACCGATTGAAATTGATGACATCAGTACAACAGCAAGAACAGTGTTTGTCATGGGGGAAGTGAAAGCTGCAGGCGCATACGAAATAGGAAAAAAAACAAAATTTATTGATGTACTCGCCAATGCCGGAGGACCTACCCGTTTCGCTGATACCACTCAGATAAAAATACTTAGCGAAACAGAAGCTCCAATGACAATAAACTTAGTCGAATATACCAAGTCACCGCATACTTATGATATTCCACTGATGAAAACTGGCGATGTTGTTTTTGTCCCAGAGAAAGCAACTGTTAGTGAAAAGTCATGGCTTAAAATAACAGAAGACCGCTCAATTAAAATCATCGGTGCCGTCAACGTACCGGGACGCTATGAATGGAGTCCCGCAATGGACTTTATGGATTTACTAGCCCATGCCGAAGGTCCAACAAAACGAGCCAACTTAAGTAATATTCGATTAATATTAGAAAATGAAAATCTCGATAATGGACATGATGTATCTTTCTTTAACCTTCAAAACTTCATGAAAGAAGGAAGCCCCAAAAGATTACTACCGCACTTGTCCGCAGGAATGACAATCATTGTCGATGAACTCCCTGATGATCCCAGTGATAATAAGGCAAGCTGGTTACGCCAATCACCGAAAGACTCAATTTATATATTTGGTTCTGTTGGAGCCCCTGGACGATATGCGTTTAACGATGAGCAGGGATTTCTTGATATTCTCTCAGCCGCTGATGGTCCAAATAGTGATGCTGATTTACAAGATGTTCTCATCACTCACCGTAATGGTAAAAGAACAATAGTTTCTCACCTTGACCTCGCTAATTACTTTGAAACTGGTAATGAGAACCTTCTTCCTACCGTACTTCCTGGCGATGTCATTTATGTGCCGCAAACAACTCAAACGAAAGACGATAAAACCGTCATGGTTATTGGATCAGTAAAAGGGCCTGGGCGATTTAAGTGGAACAAAAAACTCACTTTCTTAGAGATTTTTGCTCTTGCAGGCGGCCCATTAGAAAGCGCTAACTTAAGCAGTATTCGCATTATCAAGAAAAACAAAAACGATCCAAATAGTATTATTTATTTTAATTTAGAGAAATTCATCGATCGCGGCGGTAACTTTGCAGCACTCCCCACCATCAGAGCGGGAGATACCATTATGGTCGATGAGCTGCCGCATGATCCCAGTGATAATAAATCAACATGGATACGACAAAATGCAGATGAATCTATTTATGTCTTTGGGGCGATAAACGCGCCAGGTCGATATGCATTTAATAGTGAGTTAGGTTTTTTAGATATTCTTTCTGCAGCAGATGGCCCGAACAAAGATGCGAACTTACAGCAAATAAAAATCAGCCATCGTAACGGGACTCATGCCAATGTCACAACACTAAACCTTACTCTGTATTTTGAAACTGGCGATGAAAGCTTATTGCCTAAAGTCGTCCCTGGCGATGTTATTTATATTCCACAACGAGATGGAAATTGGTTAGATAAACCTGCAAATCGCGTTGTAAGACTCATGGGAGAAGTAAAAAAACCAGGACGTTACTCATTCAATAGTCAGATGTCTTTACTCGATTTATTAGCAGAAGCAGGCGGTCCAACAGATAAAGCTTATATAGATAAAATAATGATCGTCAATAGTTCATGTTGCGGAGATAAAAGCCAAACGTTCAGTCTACGGGACTACATAAAATATCCATCAGAAACACCGATCCCCATGCTTCGTCCAGGAGATACGGTATATGTACCCAATGAAGATGATTCAACAAGCACGCTATTAAGACAGGGTCTTCAAGACGCATTTAGTTTTGTAACGACCTTACTTGTAATAGGAGCTGCATTATGAAACCTTGGTTGAGCGAAGAAATGGAACACCTATTCCAACAATTACACCAGCAACAACTACGCATTATTTGTGTTGCTAGCTGTAATCAAAAGTGCGGAAGTTCAACAATGAGTTATTGGCTAGCGGAACGTTGCTCTGTAAACCAAACAAAAGTGCTATTGATCGATCTTGATCTTTCTGGATCAGGACAAGGATACGAGTCAATACCATGGGAAACCGAAAATAAGAATAAAGATCAAAACCTCATCAAAAAACATCCCTTTCTCGATATATTGCCTCAACCTAAAGATCAATCCACTGTACTCACATTACGACAACCCCATAAACTTCGCTATCTTCTTCAATATTGGCAGCAACATTATCACTATATTATTTGCGATACAGGTAATATCAACACCGCTAACTGGCGTAATTTACCCGCCGTTAACATCGCCAATGCCAGCGATGGCATTCTTCTATGCCTTTCCGCAGCCAAAACGACAGAAAGTGAACTACTAACAAGTATTACCAAACTAGAAAAAAGTAACTGCAATATCATCGGTATTATTATTAATGATCAGTTTAATCCGACGCTCGCACAACGATTATTAAAAAGTCTCAATACCAAAGCGTGGTGGCTTCCCGAAAGAATCAAAGCAAAAATTACCGCAATGCTAAAAAGCAGCCAGCTCCTACAAGGAAAGTATCAATGATCAATCAGATATTATTCAAACAGACTTTTTGCTTAAATTACGAAAACTTAAAAACAATCAGACACTGGCTAAAATCACAAAGCCATAAGCTCAATTTAAACTATGAGCTAAGTCAGCATATGATCCTAGTTTGTAATGAGTACTGTGTTAATTTACTTGCACATCAACGGTTAACCGCAAGCCACGTTGAATTAAAATATGGCTTACGTAATAATCAAGCACGATTTGAAATCATTGATAACGGCTCTCATTGGCAAGCAATGAAAGAAAAAATAAGCTCAGCAACATTACCTGAAGAGCCAACTTGCAATAAACTAGGGCTAGCCCTGATCAATACCTACTTCCCTGACTTTAAATATTTTCTGACCAACCACCAAAATATTATTCAATTCAACCTTCCACAACAAAAGCCAAAACCGCAGCTCCTTATTGTTGATGATAGCCCAAGTCAACTCGCACTCTTTGCAACCTTTCTTCGCCACCACTATCAACTCATTCTCTTCAGTAAGCCCAGTGAAGCTCTCGATTGGTTAGCGCATAGCCAATGTGACATGGTGATAACAGATTTACACATGCCCAATATAGATGGTTTCAGTTTTAGAGATAAAGTGACAAAGCTCAAACACTGCCAATCATTACCCTTTATCTTCATATCAGCAGACAACAAAGACGCCACACTTTTAGAAGCTGCAAGAGCAGGTATTGATGACTATTTAACAAAACCACTGAATAAAGAAAAATTACTTACAATCTTAAAACGAGTACTAAAGCGCCATAGCACGCTAGCCTCTGTTTTTGAAAAACAATTACTAGCACAAATGACACCTTATCAATCAGAATTTCCATCCCAAATTACACTTCGCGATATCACTATAGATATTGATCAATACCCAATAAATCAAGGCGATTTTTTACTATATCGAAAACCAGAGAAAGAAAAGCCTGCAATGCTAATCCTAGGAGATAATATGGGACATGGTCCATTAGCGAAAGCTAACGGTATAGGCTGGTTTGGTTATATTGCTGGTTTGCTTGATGCAGGTATAGAGAGTCCTAAAGAAATATGTGAAATACTCAATCAACAACTTATTGCTGCACCTAATAATCGTCATTTAATTTGCTTAATGATAATGATCATAGATAACAATAATACTGTACACATCTACAATGCTGGTATGCCAGCAGCACTCCAACTAAGTCATGATAAGAGCATACATCTAGAAGAAAATATGGGCTTATTAGGGATCAATACCCAATTAACCATAGAACCAAAACTCATTACACTAACCAAAAATGTCAGCCTTCATTGTTACAGCGATGGACTCATAAACCACCCAATAACAATCAAACAAATCAATCGATTAACACATTATCAAGCAAAAGAAAGGCATAAGAAAATCTGGCAAAACCCACAACGCTCAACCATTGATGATAAAACATTAATTAGCATATATAGATAAATTACTGCTCAATTCCATAGGCGTTAGCAAGTATCTTCCAGCGTTGTTTTCCACTAAATTTAGTTACAATTTGAATGTAACTATATTTAGAGCACGCTTGCCACTCTTTGTTAGTCATAGAATCAAAACATAGGATATACCAGACTAACTTTGACCAATCGAACTCATCAACAAGCCATCTCGTATCAACAAGTAAAGGTAAATCACCCACTTTGGTTCCTATAACAGGAATGCCATATGCCATCGCCTCTAAAGCTGCCATTGGTAGTCCTTCTGCGCGAGAAGAGATAAGCAATAAATCAATTTTATTCCAGTGCGATGACATATCTTCTACGGCACCATGCCATTTAATATTGGGATAACTCCCCAATAAATTAGATTCTTCACCATCACCAAAAACATGGAATTTAATGGTTGGACATTGGTTAGAAAGTTGTAGATAACGGTCAATGCCTTTGACATGACACAGTCGTCCAACAAAACCGACTTGCAAAATCGTATGTCGGCTACGCAAAACAAAGGAAGGAATAGAATGAATAAAGTTATTTAGGACGTAACACTGAAAAGGCACTTTCGATTTAATCTCGTCACTTACAGCAAAATTCGTCGATAAAAAACTAGTCGAACGATTAAGCCACTCATAAAAAGCTAAACGTCCAATTAAAAACTCACCTGCGTGAAAACTGGTAAGTACCTTACATCTCCGTAGCAGCTTTAAACATCGCGCCCATAGTGAAGATTTATATCCATGAGCATGCAAAATATCATGAGACTGAACTAGCAATGAAAAATGGACAAAACTCGCTGCGGTAAAGTATTCAATTTGGTTTTGTTCTAATAAACGATAAAGCGGGTGATTAAATGCTTTAGAGATAAAAACGACTTTAAACGGAATTTTCTTATCTTTAAGAAGTAATGAAAGCTGTAGTACATGACTTTCAATCCCTCCAAACCCTGAACTATCAAGCATCACATAGAGCATAGTAACCACATAATGAATTCATCATTATAAATTACATGCAAAAAAAAAGCCGAGTCTAATGACTCGGCTTCTCTTCTTATTTAACGGCTATTGCTTATTCAGCAGCAGCTTCTTCCTTTGCAGGACGGTCTAATAACTCGATGTAAGCCATAGGAGCTTTATCACCAGTACGGAAACCGCACTTCATGATACGAGTGTAACCACCAGGACGCGCAGCAAAGCGTGGACCTAGTTCGTTAAATAGTTTCGCAACAACTTCGTTGTCACGAGTACGAGCGAATGCAAGACGACGGTTAGCAACACTGTCTGTCTTAGCTAGGGTAATCAAAGGCTCAATTACGCGACGTAGCTCTTTTGCTTTAGGCAAGGTAGTCTTAATTAATTCGTGACGTACCAGAGAGCTAGCCATGTTGCTGAACATCGCTTTACGATGACTGCTGTTGCGGTTGAGTTGACGACCACTCTTACGATGGCGCATGACCTAATCCTTCTAACTAGATATCAGTAAACTATTAATCTTCAGCGATTGAAGCTGGCGGCCAATTTTCTAGGCGCATACCTAGAGATAGACCACGAGATGCCAATACATCTTTGATTTCTGTCAAAGACTTCTTACCAAGGTTTGGCGTTTTAAGAAGCTCAACCTCAGTACGCTGAACAAGATCACCGATGTAGTGGATCGCTTCTGCTTTTAGACAGTTAGCAGAGCGAACAGTTAGTTCAAGATCGTCTACAGGACGCAGTAGGATCGGATCGAACTCCGGCTTCTCTTCTTTCTCTTCAGGAACACGTACATCTCGAAGATCTACGAATGCATCCAATTGTTCAGCAAGAATAGTTGCTGCACGACGGATAGCTTCCTCAGGATCAAGAGTACCATTAGTCTCCATATCGATTACTAGCTTGTCTAAGTCAGTGCGTTGTTCGACGCGAGCTGCTTCAACAGCGTAAGCAATACGGTCCACTGGGCTGTAAGTAGCATCTACTAACAGACGACCAATTGGACGCTCATCTTCTTCAGTGTGAATACGAGCTGATGCTGGTACGTAGCCGCGACCACGTTCTACCTTGATGCGCATGCTTAATTCAGCATTGTCATCAGTAATATGGCAGATTACGTGCTCTGGGTTCGCAATCTCAACATCACCATCATGGGTGATGTCACCTGCAACAACAGGGCCTGCACCAGATTTGTTCAGAGTAAGAATAACTTCATCTTTACCCTCAACCTTAACGGCTAGACCTTTAAGGTTTAGAAGAATTTCAAGGATATCCTCCTGAACGCCTTCTTTGGTGCTGTACTCATGTAACACACCGTCGATTTCAACTTCTGTTACAGCACAACCTGGCATAGAAGATAATAAAATACGACGAAGAGCGTTTCCTAAAGTGTGGCCAAAACCACGCTCTAATGGCTCTAGAGTTACTTTTGCGTGTGTCGTGCTAACTTGTTCGATGTCAACAAGACGCGGCTTAAGAAATTCTGTTACAGAACCCTGCATTGTGTCCTCTCTTAACTGTAGCCTTACTTAGAGTAAAGCTCGACGATCAGGTGTTCATTGATGTCGGCAGACAAATCAGAACGTTCTGGAAGACGCTTAAACGTACCTTCCATCTTGCTGCTGTCTACTTCGACCCAAGTCGGTAGTTCACGCTGTGTAGCAACTTCTAGAGCTGCTTTAATGCGTGCTTGGTTCTTAGCTTTCTCACGAATGCTAACAACGTCGTTTGCCGCTACCTTGAAAGAAGGAACGTTTACGACTTGACCGTTAACTAGGATCGCTTTGTGGCTTACCAGCTGACGTGCTTCTGCGCGAGTTGCACCAAAGCCCATGCGGTAAACTACGTTATCTAGACGACCTTCAAGAAGCTGAAGCAGGTTTTCACCTGTGTTACCCTTGATGCGGGCAGCTGTCTTGTAGTAGTTACGGAATTGTTTTTCTAGTACGCCATATGTACGACGAACTTTCTGCTTCTCACGAAGCTGAACGCCGTAATCAGATAGACGACCACGACGAGCACCATGTTGGCCCGGCGCGTTATCAATCTTACACTTGGTATCAATCGCACGTACACCAGACTTAAGGAATAAGTCAGTGCCTTCGCGACGGCTAAGCTTTAGCTTAGGACCCAAATATCTTGCCATTTTTCTTTCTCCAATTTCCTAGAAACGAAACGTTATACGCGACGTTTCTTAGGTGGACGACAACCGTTATGAGGGATCGGAGTCGCATCAACAATGTTAGTGATACGGAAACCCGCTGCGTTTAAAGCACGGATTGTAGACTCACGACCAGGACCAGGGCCCTTAACCATAACTTCTAGGTTCTTAACGCCATATTCTTTGGCCATTTCACCACAACGCTCAGCAGCAACCTGTGCAGCGAACGGAGTAGATTTACGAGAACCACGGAAACCTGAACCACCTGCAGTAGCCCAAGATAGAGCGTTACCTTGACGGTCAGTAATGGTTACGATTGTGTTATTGAAAGAAGCATGGATGTGCGCAACGCCATCAGCTACTTGCTTGCGTACGCGCTTACGAGCGCGAGTTGGTTGTTTTGCCATTGTACTCTACCTTATCCGACTATTTTTTGATCGGCTTGCGCGGACCCTTACGGGTACGAGCGTTGGTTTTAGTACGCTGTCCACGTAGAGGTAGACTGCGACGGTGACGAAGACCACGGTAACAACCAAGATCCATTAGGCGCTTGATGTTCATGGAAATTTCACGACGAAGATCACCTTCTACAGTGTACTTAGCTACACCATCACGCAGTAGATCGATCTGCTCTTCAGTTAGTTCACTGATCTTAACATCTTCAGCAATACCCGTTTCAGCTAAAATAGCTTGAGAACGTGTTTTACCAATGCCGTAGATCGCAGTTAATGCGATAACAGCATGCTTTTGATCAGGAATGTTAATGCCTGCAATACGGGCCACTATTCACTCCTAGTACTTTACAAGAATAACCGCTGCAGAGCCCGTTGAGGATACGCAGCGGTGGTACAATTCTTTTGCACATAACAAAATATGGTTGGCTAATGTAGCCAACCTATCTTCAATTTGCAAGAAATATTTCTGCTAATTAGCCTTGGCGTTGTTTATGCTTTGGCTCACTGCAAATTACACGCACAACACCGTTGCGCTTGATAACTTTACAGTTACGGCAGATTTTCTTAACGGAAGCACGAACTTTCATTGCTAAACTCCGTAAATATGGATAACTAAACTTAGCGACCGTAGCCTTTCAGATTAGCCTTTTTCAAAACTGACTCATATTGTTGAGACATCAAATGTGTCTGAACTTGAGCCATGAAATCCATAATAACAACAACTACGATTAGTAGGGAAGTACCACCAAAATAAAAGCGTACATTCCATGCTATCATCATGAACTCGGGGATCAGACAGATAAAGGTAATATATAACGCACCTGCAAGAGTCAAACGCGTCATCACTTTATCTATATATTTTGCGGTCTGTTCACCCGGGCGTATACCAGGTATAAATGCACCAGACTTCTTCAAGTTATCAGCTGTCTCGCGTGGGTTAAACACCAACGCGGTGTAGAAGAAACAGAAGAATATAATCGCAGCAGCATAAAGCATTACATATAAAGGCTGACCAGGGCTTAAAGCAAGTGAAATATCACTTAACCAACCTAGACCTTCACTTTGACCAAACCACTGAGCCAGTGTACCTGGGAAAAGAATAATACTTGATGCAAAAATTGCTGGTATAACACCTGCCATGTTGATTTTCAACGGCAAGTGTGTGCTCTGTGCAGCAAAGACACGACGGCCTTGTTGACGCTTGGCGTAGTTAACGACGATACGACGCTGACCACGTTCCATGAACACTACAAAGTAAATAACAGCAAAAGATATAACTGCAATTAACAGTAGAAGAAGTACGTGCAATTCGCCTTGACGCGCTTGCTCTACGGTCTGTCCAATCGCTGGCGGTAAACCAGCAACGATACCGGTGAAAATAATCAACGATATACCGTTACCAATACCACGCTCGGTAATCTGTTCACCTAACCACATTAAAAACATGGTGCCGGTAACCAAACTAACCACTGCAACAAAATAGAAACTAGGGCCTGGATTATGTACAAGCCCTGGAATCATACTCGGTAACCCCGTTGCAATACCAATTGCTTGGAAGGTTGCCAAGACAAGCGTACCGTATCGGGTGTACTGACTTATCTTACGACGGCCAGCCTCACCTTCTTTCTTCAACTCAGCTAATGCTGGATGAACTACAGTTAGCAACTGGACAATAATAGACGCAGAAATATACGGCATTATGCCCAGAGCTAAAATAGAAGCACGCGAGAGTGCACCACCAGAGAACATGTTAAACATCTCAATGATGGTACCCTTTTGCTGTTCGAACAGACTGGCAAGTACAGCAGCGTCAATACCAGGAATAGGTACAAAAGAACCTGCTCGGAATATTAAGATCGCACCTAATACGAATAATAGGCGTGACTTAAGCTCTGCTAGGCCACCTTGTGCACTACGAAAATCTTGTCCTGGTTGTTTAGCCATCTGTACCTCATCCTCGAGTTAATTATTCCTCGATTTTACCGCCGGCAGCTTCGATAGCAGCTTGAGCGCCTTTAGTAACGCGTAGGCCTTTCACTGTTACTGAACGAGCGATTTCACCAGAAAGTACAACTTTCACGAACTTAATGTCCTTAGTGATAACATTCGCAGCTTTTAGTGTTTCAAGGCTTACAACATCACCTTCAACTTTCGCTAGCTCAGCTAGACGAACTTCAGCTGTTACAAGGCTCTTACGAGACGTAAAACCGAATTTTGGTAGACGCTGTTTCAAAGGCATTTGACCGCCTTCGAAGCCTGGACGTACAGAACCACCTGAACGTGATTTCTGACCCTTGTGACCACGGCCACAAGTTTTGCCCAGACCTGAACCGATACCACGGCCTACGCGCTTCGCAGAAGGCTTAGAACCAGCAGCCGGTGATAGAGTATTCAAACGCATACTGATTACTCCTCAACTTTAACCATGTAGTAAACCTTGTTGATCATGCCGCGTACGCAAGCAGTATCTTCAAGTTCTACAGTATGGTTGATGCGACGAAGGCCTAGGCCACGCAAAGTAGCTTTATGCTTCGGTAAACGACCGATAGAGCTCTTTGTTTGGGTTACTTTAATAGTTTTAGCCATGTCGATTACTCCAGAATTTCTTTAACAGAAAGACCACGCTTAGCAGCGATCATTTCTGGAGAGTTCATTCCACTAAGACCATCAATTGTTGCGCGAACAACGTTGATAGGGTTAGTAGAACCGTATGCTTTAGCTAGTACGTTACGGATACCCGCAACTTCTAGCACTGCACGCATTGCACCACCTGCGATGATACCTGTACCTTCTGATGCTGGCTGCATGTACACTTGAGAACCAGTGTGACGGCCTTTAACAGCGTGGTGAAGAGTACCTTCGTTGATTGCAATTGTAACCATGTTACGACGTGCTTTTTCCATCGCTTTCTGGATTGCAGCTGGCACTTCACGTGCTTTACCGTAACCAAAACCGATGCGACCGTTACCGTCACCAACTACTGTTAGTGCAGTAAAGCTGAAAATACGACCACCTTTAACCGTTTTTGAAACACGGTTAACAGCGATCAGCTTTTCATTCAAATCTGATTGTGTCTTTTCGTTAGCCATCTTCCGCCTACCTTAGAATTTCAGACCAGCTTCACGAGCAGCTTCTGCTAGTGCAGCGATACGGCCGTGGTATTGGAAACCAGAACGATCGAATGCAACGTTAGAGATGCCTTTTTCAATCGCGCGCTCAGCAATAGCTTTACCTACAGCTGTAGCAGCGTCTTTGTTTCCGGTACTCTTAACTTGCTCACGGATCGCTTTTTCTACGGTAGAAGCGGCTGCGATAACCTCAGAGCCGTTCGGTGCAATTACCTGAGCGTACACGTGACGTGGAGTACGGTGTACAACTAGGCGAGTTGCGCCCAGTTCAGCAATCTTACGACGTGCTCGGGTCGCACGACGGATACGAGATGCTTTCTTATCCATAGTGTTACCTTACTTCTTCTTAGCTTCTTTAGTACGCACAACTTCGTCGGCGTAACGAACACCTTTACCTTTGTAAGGTTCAGGGCTACGGTAAGCGCGAATATCAGCAGCTACCTGACCAACTAACTGCTTATCAGTACCTGTAAGTACGATTTCAGTTTGTGATGGGCATTCAGCTTTGATACCTGCTGGAAGTTCGTGCTCAACTGGATGAGAGAAACCTAGAGTTAGACCTACAGCGTTGCCTTTAACAGCAGCACGGTAACCTACACCCTTAAGAGTCAGCTTCTTAGTGAAGCCTTCAGTAACACCAACAACCATATTGTTCACTAGTGCACGAGCAGTACCTGCTTGTGCCCAAGCTTTATCGAATCCTTCACGAGGACCGAAAGTAACTTTGTTCTCTTCCAAAGTTAAAACTACTGCATCATGGATAGTACGAACTAGTTCGCCTTTACTACCTTTCACAGTAATTTCCTGACCGTTAAGTTTAACTTCTACGCCGGCAGGAATAACTACAGGTGCTTTTGCAACACGAGACATATCCTACTCCTATTATGCTACGTAGCAGATAATCTCACCGCCAAGACCCGCTTTGCGTGCAGCACGGTCGGTCATAAGACCCTTGGAAGTGGAAACAACAGCAATACCAAGGCCACCCATCACTGATGGTAGCGCATCTTTTTTCTTGTAGATGCGTAGACCAGGACGTGATACACGTTGGATTTGCTCAATAACTGGGTTAGCTTCGAAGTACTTAAGAGTAACTTCTAGCTCAGGCTTAACATCACCAGATAAGGTGTAGTCAGCCACATAACCTTCTTCTTTAAGTAGAGCAGCGATAGCTACTTTAAGCTTAGAAGATGGCATTTTTACAGCAACTTTTTTCGCTGCCTGACCGTTACGAAGACGGGTCAGCATATCCGAAATCGGATCTTGCATGCTCATAAGTTAATACTCCGTGATTCTGAATTGCTTACTGGATTACCAGCTTGCTTTACGTAGACCCGGAATCTCGCCTTTCATGCAAGCTTCACGAACCTTGATACGGCTAAGACCGAACTTACGTAGGTAGCCGTGTGGACGTCCAGTCTGGTTACAGCGATTACGCTGACGAGACTTCGCAGAATCACGTGGTAGTGACTGAAGTTTAAGCACTGCATTCCAGCGATCTTCTTCAGACGCATTCACGTCGCTAATTAGAGCTTTTAGCGCTGCACGCTTTTCAGCGAACTTAGCTACTAGCTTGGCACGTTTAGCTTCGCGTGCCTTCATAGATTCTTTAGCCATTAGTAACCCTTACTTTTACTTACGGAATGGGAAGTTAAAAGCAGACAGTAGAGCTAGAGCTTCTTCATCAGATTTAGCAGAAGTTGTAACAGTGATGTCTAAACCACGTACACGATCTACTTTATCGAAATCGATTTCTGGGAAGATGATCTGCTCACGAACGCCCATGCTGTAGTTACCACGACCATCGAATGACTTAGGGTTTAAACCACGGAAGTCACGAATACGCGGTACAGCAATTGAAATTAGACGGTCGAAAAAGTCCCACATACGCTCGCCACGTAAGGTTACTTTACAGCCAATAGGGTAGCCCTCACGGATCTTAAAGCCTGCAACTGACTTACGTGCTACAGTGATTAGCGGCTTCTGACCTGAAATTGCAGTCATGTCAGCAGCAGCATTCTCTAGCAGCTTCTTGTCGTTGATAGCTTCGCCCACACCCATGTTAAGTGTGATCTTTTCGATCCTTGGGACTTGCATGATACTCTTGTATTCAAACTTTTCAGAAAGCTCTTTTACAACAGTCTCTTTGTAGTAATCATGCAGTTTCGCCATAGTACTACTCCAAACTTACTTAATAGTTTCGCCAGTCGACTTGAAGAAACGAACTTTTTTGCCGTCTTCAAATCGGAAGCCTACACGGTCCGCTTTACCTTGACCGTTAACGATAGCAACATTAGACGCATCGATCGCAGCTTCCTGCTCAACGATACCGCCCTGAACACCCATTGCCGGAACTGGCTTCTGGTGTTTCTTAACCATGTTGATACCTTCAACGATAACTTTACCGGTTGCTAGAACCTTAGTTACTTTACCAGTCTTGCCTTTGTCTTTACCAGCAAGAATGATAACTTCGTCGTTTTGACGGATTTTAGCTGCCATTATAGTCGCTCCTTAAAGTACTTCTGGCGCTAGTGATACAATCTTCATGAATTTCGCATTACGAAGTTCACGAGTCACAGGGCCGAAAATACGGGTACCGATAGGTTGCTCAGTGTTGTCGTTCAACAATACGCAAGCATTACGGTCAAAGCGAATGACAGAGCCATCTTGACGACGAACGCCTTTACGGGTGCGTACAACCACCGCTTTCAGTACATCACCTTTCTTTACTTTACCGCGAGGAATTGCTTCCTTCACTGTAACCTTGATGATGTCACCGATATGTGCATAGCGACGGTGAGAACCACCCAGAACCTTAATACACATTACGCTACGTGCGCCGGAGTTATCCGCTGCATCAAGCATACTTTGCATTTGGATCATGTTAGTGCTCCGCTAATTTTTTAAACATCTAGACCCAAAACGAGTCGATATGCCTTTTCTTCAAAGGCGGCGAATGATAACACCATTTTCGCTCGATGGGTAGATAAAAAATGAACGGCCCCAAAATTTTTAGGGCCGCTAACTTAAATAGCTGAAAAGTCAGTAATTAGATACGTGCTTTTTCAACTACTCGTACCAGTGTCCAAGACTTAGTCTTTGACATTGGACGACATTCACGAACTTCAACAGTATCGCCTAGGCCACACTCGTTGTTTTCGTCATGTGCATGAAGCTTAGTCGTGCGTGTGATGTACTTACCGTAGATCGGGTGCTTCACTTTACGCTCGATAGCAACAACAATAGACTTATCGCCTTTGTCGCTAACTACGCGACCAAGCTGAGTACGAATTTTCTCGCTCATTATGCGCTAGCCTTCTCAGTCAGAACGGTTTTAACACGTGCGATATCACGACGTACAGTTTTTAGATTGTGAGTCTGCTGTAGTTGACCAGTCGCAGCTTGCATGCGCAAGTTAAACTGTTCACGTAGCAAGTTCACAAGCTCTGCATTCAGCTCTTCAACGCTTTTAGCGCGTAGATCTTGTGCATTCATCACATCACCGCCTTAATTACGAAAGTGGTTTTGATTGGTAGCTTACGTGCAGCAAGGTTAAATGCTTCACGTGCTAGTGATTCAGAAACACCGTTCATTTCGTATAGAACTTTACCTGGTTGAACTTGAGCAACCCAGTAAGCCACACTACCTTTACCTTTACCTTGACGAACTTCAAGAGGCTTAGATGTGATTGGTTTGTCTGGGAATACACGAATCCAGATTTGGCCCTGACGTTTGATATGACGAGTCATAGCACGACGTGCAGCTTCGATTTGACGAGCAGTTAGTCGACCACGACCAACAGCTTTAAGGCCAAATTGACCAAAGCTTACTTCAGTACCGTTCGCTAGACCGCGGTTACGGCCTTTAAAGGCCTTGCGGAATTTAGTGCGTTTTGGTTGCAGCATCAATAAACTCCTTATTTACGGCTTTTGCGCTGCTTCTTAGGCTTCTCAGCCTTTGGCTCTTCAACCGGCATACCGCCTAGAACTTCACCTTTGAAGATCCAAACTTTAACGCCGATAACACCGTATTGGGTGTGAGCCGAAGAAGTTGCGTAATCAATGTCAGCACGAAGAGTGTGTAGAGGCACACGGCCTTCACGGTACCACTCAGTACGTGCGATTTCAGCGCCGCCTAGACGACCACTTACTTCAACTTTGATACCTTTAGCGCCAAGACGCATAGCGTTTTGAACTGCACGCTTCATAGCGCGACGGAACATAACACGACGCTCTAGCTGAGACGAAATGCTGTCTGCTACTAGTTGACCGTCTAGTTCTGGCTTACGTACTTCAGCGATGTTGATCTGAGCTGGAACGCCCGCGATCTTCGCTACTGCTGCACGTAGTTTCTCTACGTCTTCACCTTTCTTACCGATAACTACGCCTGGACGAGCTGTGTGAATAGTCACACGGATGCTCTTAGCAGGACGCTCGATAACGATGCGTGATAGAGATGCTTTTGCTAGTTCCTTAGTAAGGAACTGGCGTACCTTGAAATCGCCGTCTAGGTTGTCAGCGAACTCTTGGCTGTTAGCAAACCAAGTGGTATTCCAAGGCTTAACGATGCCTAAACGAATACCATTAGGATGTACTTTCTGACCCATTGCTTTCTCTCCTAGTCTCTTAGCGGTCTGCTACAACAACAGTGATGTGGCTAGAACGCTTCAAGATGCGATCGGCACGGCCTTTAGCACGAGGCATAATACGCTTCATGGTAGGACCTTCGTCAACGAAGATTTTAGCAACATTAAGATCATCAATGTCTGCGCCTTCGTTGTGTTCTGCGTTAGCGATAGCTGACTCTAAAACTTTCTTGATTAAATCAGCAGCTTTTTTGTTGCTGAAGTTAAGAATTTCTAGAGCTTGAGCAACTGGCTTACCGCGCAGTTGATCTGCAACCAAACGAGCTTTTTGCGGCGAAATGCGAGCAAAGCGATGTTTAGCGATAGCTTCCATTACCTACTCCTTAGCGCTTTTTAGCTTTCTTATCCGCAGCATGGCCACGGTAAGTACGTGTTGGTGCAAATTCGCCTAGCTTGTGACCGATCATTTCTTCAGAAACGAAAACAGGTACGTGCTGACGACCATTATGGACAGCGATGGTCAAACCGATCATCTGAGGGATGATCATTGAGCGACGGGACCAAGTCTTAACAGGCTTTTTGTCACCGCTTTCCAACGCTTTCTCTACCTTCTTCAGCAAGTGTAGGTCAATAAATGGACCTTTCTTGAGAGAACGTGGCATGGCGTATCCTCTTTATAATTACTTATTACGACGACGTACGATGTACTTGTCGGTACGCTTGTTCTTACGAGTCTTGTAACCCTTAGTTGGAACACCCCAAGGTGTTACTGGGTGACGACCGCCTGATGTACGACCTTCACCACCACCGTGTGGGTGATCAACTGGGTTCATTACAACACCACGTACAGTTGGACGAACACCGCGCCAACGTGAAGCACCAGCTTTACCTAGCTCACGTAGCATGTGTTCTGCATTACCAACTTCACCTAGAGTCGCACGACCTTCAGCAAGAACTTTACGCATCTCACCAGAACGTAGACGTAGAGTCACATAAGTGCCTGCACGTGCAATGATCTGAGCGTATGCACCAGCTGAACGAGCCAGCTGAGCACCTTTACCAGGCTTAAGTTCAACACAGTGTACTGTTGAACCTACTGGGATGTTGCGCATTGGTAATGTGTTACCAACTTTAATAGCAGCATCTTGACCAGACTGGATAACATCACCAGCTTGGAGACCTTTAGGTGCGATAATGTAGCGGCGCTCACCGTCTGCGTACAGAACTAGAGCAATGTTTGCGCTACGGTTTGGATCGTATTCTAGGCGCTCAACTTTCGCTGGGATGCCATCTTTAGTACGTTTGAAGTCGATTAGACGGTAATGTTGTTTATTACCACCACCGATGTGACGTACTGTGATACGACCGTTATTGTTACGACCACCAGTCTTAGAGTTTTTCTCTAGTAGTGGTGCGTACGGCTTACCCTTATGCAGGTCAGAGTTAACCACTTTAACTACGTGGCGACGACCTGGGGAAGTCGGCTTACATTTTACAATAGCCATTCTTCTTTGCTCCTAGCCTTACTCTGCACTACCAGCGAAGTCGATGTCTTGACCTTCTTTCAAGATAACGTACGCTTTCTTCACGTCTGAACGACGGCCTTGGCGCATACCTTGACGTTTGGTCTTACCCTTAGTGATAAGAGTATTTACAGACTTAACTTCAACCTCGAACAGTTTCTCAACTGCTGCTTTGATCTCTTTCTTAGTTGCTGTCAATGCTACTTTGAAAACGATAGTATTAGCGTTTTCTGCAGCCATTGATGCTTTTTCAGAGATGTGCGGAGCACGTAGAACTTTTAAAATACGCTCTTCAGTGATCATGCTAGCATCTCCTCAACTGCTTTAACTGCTGCTGCAGTCATAACAACTTTATCGAAAGCGATTAAGCTAACTGGATCGATTGCCTTCGCATCACGTACGTCTACTTTGTATAGGTTACGTGCTGCTAGGAATAGATTTTCTTCTAGCTCACCAGTTACGATTAGTGCATCAGTTAGCTCAAGCTCTTTAAGCTTAGCTACTAGTGCTTTTGTCTTTGGTGCTTCTAGAGCAAAGTTATCAACAACGATTAGACGCTCTTGACGAACTAGCTCAGAAAGAATGCTCTTCATAGCACCGCGGTACATTTTCTTGTTTACTTTTTGGCTGTGATCCTGAGGACGAGCAGCGAAAGTAACACCACCAGAACGCCATAGCGGACTGCGGATTGTACCTGCACGAGCGCGACCAGTACCCTTCTGGCGCCATGGCTTAGCGCCACCACCAGAAACGTCTGAACGAGTCTTCTGAGCACGTGTACCCTGACGAGCACCTGCTGCAAAAGCAACAACTACTTGGTGTACAAGCGCTTCATTGAAATCACGCCCAAAAGTAGTTTCGGAGACAGTTAGCGCGTCAGCGCCTTTGACTACCAATTCCATTACTAACTCCTCGACGTTACGCTTTAACAGCTGGTTTAACGATCACGTTGCCGCCTGTTGAGCCCGGTACTGCACCTTTAATAAGAAGCAGATTGCGCTCAGCGTCAACACGTACGATCTCTAGGTTTTGAGTCGTTACACGCTCAGCACCCATGTGACCAGCCATTTTCTTGCCTTTAAATACGCGACCTGGAGTTTGACATTGGCCAATTGAACCCGGAGCACGGTGAGACAAGGAGTTACCATGGGTCATATCTTGAGTACGGAAGTTCCAGCGCTTAACAGCACCTTGGAAACCCTTACCTTTAGATGTACCAGTAACGTCTACTTTTTTAATATCGTTGAATAGTTCAACATTTAGCTCAGCGCCAACTGCAAACTCTTCACTGTTTTCTAGACGGAATTCCCAAAGACCGCGACCAGCTTCAACACCTGCTTTCGCAAAGTGACCTGCTTCTGGCTTAGATACGCGGCTAGCTTTCTTAGTTCCAGCTGTTACTTGAATAGCGTTGTAACCGTCAGTTTCTACAGATTTAACCTGAGTAACGCGGTTGTTTTCAACTTCAACAACAGTAACTGGAATAGAAATGCCATCTTCGGTAAAGATGCGGGTCATGCCCACTTTACGACCGATTAGACCAATCATTCTCTTATCTCCCCTTAACCTAGGCTGATCTGTACGTCAACGCCAGCAGCTAGATCTAGACGCATAAGAGCATCAACAGTTTTGTCTGTAGGCTCAACGATGTCGATAAGGCGCTTGTGAGTACGGATTTCGTACTGATCACGTGCGTCCTTATTAACGTGAGGAGAAATAAGAACAGTGAAGCGCTCTTTGCGAGTAGGAAGAGGGATTGGACCCTTAACCTGTGCGCCAGTACGCTTAGCTGTTTCAACGATTTCCGCAGTTGACTGATCGATCAAACGGTGATCGAACGCCTTTAAGCGGATACGAATACGTTGGTTCTGCATTAGACAGAGCTCCAAATAAAAATTACACAAACAATATCGCCACTCACGCTCGTAAAGACGAGGGAATGTCGATTGATTTATGTGAACGTAGCATCCCTATCGGATGCATTGTCAGTCAATTTAATGACTGCGAACATAAGTCAGAGTATTCATTATGAAATAAACCCGGCATAGCCTGCAGTAGATTTCTCCTCAATGCTTATTGGTTCACAACTGCGCTTACAAGACTAACTCTCGGGCAGTGCGGTGCATTATACAGATCACACTTTTGAAAACAAGCTTTGTTTGATTATTAAACACAAATATTTATAAAGGCTTTTATTTTCAATAGATTAATCTAATACTTATATATCAAATTCGCTTTGTTAAACCTATAAAATCCACCGCGAGCTATATAATCAACCAACACTTTCTGCGCATTCAAGCTACGGTAATATAAATAGGAAAAATGTCAGTGATTTTTAGGCAATAAAAAAGGGAGCCGAAGCTCCCTTTTTCTGTACGTAAGTACTAAATGTTATTAAGCAACGATAGTTGCAACAACACCAGCACCAACTGTACGGCCACCTTCACGGATAGCAAAACGTAGACCTTCGTCCATCGCGATTGGAGCGATTAGAGTAACAGTCATAGCGATGTTATCACCAGGCATTACCATTTCTACGCCTTCTGGTAGCTCGATAGTACCAGTTACGTCAGTTGTACGGAAGTAGAACTGTGGACGGTAACCTTTGAAGAAAGGAGTGTGACGACCACCTTCATCTTTAGAAAGAACATAGATTTCTGAAGTGAAAGTTGTGTGTGGAGTGATTGAACCTGGCTTAGCAAGTACTTGACCACGTTGAACTTCGTCACGCTTAGTACCACGTAGAAGAACACCAACGTTCTCACCAGCACGGCCTTCGTCAAGAAGCTTACGGAACATCTCAACACCAGTACAAGTAGTTGTAATAGTGTCTACGATACCAACGATAGCAACTTCGTCACCAACTTTGATGATACCTTGCTCAACACGACCAGTTACAACAGTACCACGGCCTTGGATTGAGAATACATCTTCGATTGGAAGAATGAATGGTAGATCGATAGCACGCTCTGGCTCAGGAATGTATGAATCTAGCGCTTCTGCTAGTTCAACAATCTTGTCTTCCCACTCTTTCTCGCCGTTTAGAGCGCCTAGAGCAGAACCCATGATTACTGGGCAATCATCACCTGGGAAGTCGTACTCAGAAAGAAGTTCACGAACTTCCATCTCAACTAGCTCAAGTAGTTCTTCATCATCAACCATGTCACACTTGTTCATGAATACGATGATGTAAGGAATACCAACCTGGCGACCAAGTAGGATGTGCTCACGTGTTTGTGGCATTGGGCCGTCAGTTGCAGCAACAACTAGGATACCGCCGTCCATTTGAGCAGCACCAGTGATCATGTTTTTAACATAATCGGCGTGTCCAGGACAGTCAACGTGTGCGTAGTGACGAGTTGGAGTATCGTACTCAACGTGAGAAGTTGAGATTGTGATACCACGCTCGCGCTCTTCAGGAGCGTTATCGATAGATGCGAAGTCTTTAGCAACACCACCGTACACTTTTGCAAGTGTAGTACAGATAGCAGCAGTTAGAGTTGTTTTACCGTGGTCAACGTGACCGATAGTACCAACGTTTACGTGCGGTTTTACGCGTTCAAATTTTTCTTTAGACACAATTGTGTTCCTTCCTAGTTAAGATACGCCCCCTACTAGGTCGGGGACGGCTCTGAAGTTTGTATTTTATGCGTCAATAGCGATAGACGCAATAATGAAATTAGTTACGTTCTGCAATAATTTTGTCAGTAACATTCTTTGGCATTTCAGCGTACTCGCTAAATTCCATAGAATAAGACGCACGGCCTTGTGTTGCTGAACGCAAATCAGTTGCATAGCCAAACATTGCAGATAATGGAACTTGTGCACGAATAATTTTAATACCCGCGTTGCCTTCGTCCATACCTTCGATCATGCCGCGACGACGGTTAAGATCGCCAACAACATCACCCATCCAATCTTCCGGCGTGGTAATTTCAACTTTCATCATAGGCTCAAGCAATACAGGGGTTGCTTGTAGCGCACCTTGTCTTAATGCCATTGAACCTGCGATTTTAAATGCAATATCGTTAGAATCAGTTTCGTGGAATGAACCGTCGAACAGAGTTGCTTTAACATCTACCATTGGGTAGCCAGCAAGCACACCACTCTTCATTTGTTCTTCGATACCA
This sequence comes from Photobacterium angustum, assembly GCF_002954615.1. Classification (NCBI taxonomy): domain Bacteria; kingdom Pseudomonadati; phylum Pseudomonadota; class Gammaproteobacteria; order Vibrionales; family Vibrionaceae; genus Photobacterium; species Photobacterium angustum. The sequence continues at coordinate 2,653,063 of NZ_MSCJ01000001.1, forward strand.
GTCGCAGCCGCCGTGATATACTCTTTCGGCACGCTACCATTCACGATTTCATCTACGAATACGAAACCTTCACCAGGCTCTGTTGGTTCTAATCGTAAGCAAACGTGACCATATTGGTTACGTCCACCTGTTTCACCAGCTTGGCGAATGAATTTACCTTCGACTTCCGTTGTACCACGAATACTTTCACGGTAAGCAACTTGTGGGTTACCCACATTACAGTCAACGCTAAATTCACGTTTCATTCGATCAACAATGATATCAAGGTGAAGTTCACCCATACCAGAGATTAGTGTCTGGCCTGATTCATTATCAATTTCTACTCGGAAAGATGGATCTTCCATCGCTAGTTTTTCTAGCGCGATTGCCATCTTATCCTGATCGGCTGTTGAACGAGGCTCAACAACGATCTGAATTACTGGTTCAGGGAAGTCCATGCGCTCAAGAATCACTTTATGATTTTGATCACACAGGGTGTCACCTGTTGTCGCAAATTTAAGACCAATGGCGGCAGCGATATCGCCAGCACGCACTTCTTTGACCTCTTCACGCTTATTCGCATGCATTTGAACAATGCGACCTAAACGTTCACGTTTCTCTTTAATGCTGTTAAATACAGTATCACCTGAATTTACAACACCAGAATAAACACGCATGAAAGTTAACGTACCTACAAACGGGTCTGTTGCAATTTTGAACGCAAGCGCAGCAAAAGGTTCGTTGTCATCTGAATGACGTTCAACAGGATTACCGTTTTCATCTTCACCAGTAATTGCTTTTACTTCTGTTGGTGAAGGAAGGAAGTCAACAACCGCATCAAGTACCGCTTGAACACCTTTGTTCTTGAATGCAGAACCACAAGTCGCGAGTACGATTTCGTTGTTGAGTGTACGTTGACGAAGACCAGCTTTAATTTCAGCTTCAGTCAGTTCGCCTTCTTCAAGGTATTTATCCATTAGTTCGTCGTTCGCTTCAGCGGCAGACTCAACTAAATTCATGCGCCATTCTTCTGCTTCTTCTAATAAATCAGCAGGAATGTCTTCATAGGTAAAACTAGTCCCTTGATCAGCTTCTGACCAGTTAATGGCCTTCATTTTGATCAGGTCAATTACACCTTTAAATTCATCTTCAGCACCAATATTCAGTTGAATAGGTACTGGGTTTGCGCCAAGACGGGTTTTGATTTGCTCGATAACGCGAAGGAAATCGGCACCAGTACGGTCCATCTTGTTAACGAAAACCATGCGTGGTACTTCGTATCTATCAGCTTGACGCCATACAGTCTCTGACTGAGGCTCTACACCTGAAGAACCACAGAACACAACAACAGCACCATCTAATACACGTAGTGAACGTTCAACTTCAATGGTGAAGTCTACGTGTCCAGGAGTATCAATGATGTTGATTCGGTGCTCGTCGAACTGCTTGTCCATACCGCGCCAAAAGGTGGTTGTTGCAGCAGAGGTGATCGTGATGCCACGTTCTTGCTCCTGCTCCATCCAATCCATAGTAGCAGCGCCGTCGTGTACTTCACCAATCTTATGAGATAGGCCTGTGTAAAACAGGATGCGCTCGGTCGTTGTTGTTTTACCGGCGTCAACGTGAGCACAGATACCAATATTACGGTAGCGCTCGATAGGCGTTTTGCGTGCCACGGTTGTATCCTCTTACTAAGGTGAACCTTAGAATATGGTTTAGGCACAGCAGGAAGACCTGCCGTGCCCAAGCGGTATTACCAGCTATATTACCAGCGGTAATGTGCGAACGCTTTGTTCGCATCTGCCATACGGTGAACGTCTTCACGTTTCTTAACAGCAGAACCTTTGTTGTCAGCCGCATCAAGCATTTCGCCTGCTAGACGCTGAGCCATAGATTTTTCACCACGCTTACGCGCAGCTTCAACTAACCAACGCATAGCTAGTGCATTACGACGTACTGGACGTACTTCTACAGGCACCTGGTAAGTTGAACCACCCACACGGCGAGATTTAACTTCTACCGCTGGACGTACATTTTCAAGAGCTTTTTCGAATACAGCTAGGTGTTCTTCACCAGAACGCTCAGCCATAGTTTCTAGTGCAGAGTAAACAATTTTTTCTGCAGTAGATTTTTTACCGTCAACCATTAGGATGTTAACGAATTTTGCCAGCAATTCTGATTTGAATTTAGGATCTGGAAGGATCTTACGCTGACCGATTACGCGACGACGTGGCATGGATTATCTCCGTTGTCTTCTTCAGGTTATCCAAAACTTTTCAGTTTCTTCAAAATTAAATAATTTTAGTGTTTGGCCTTACTTAACGGAATCCATTAAGACTTAGGACGCTTCACACCGTACTTAGAACGACCTTGTTTACGGTCATTAACGCCTGCACAGTCAAGTGCACCACGAACAGTGTGGTAACGAACACCCGGTAAGTCTTTAACACGACCACCGCGGATAAGAACAACTGAGTGCTCCTGAAGGTTGTGACCTTCACCGCCGATGTATGATGTTACTTCGAAACCGTTTGTTAGACGAACACGACATACTTTACGTAATGCTGAGTTCGGTTTTTTAGGTGTAGTAGTGTAAACACGAGTACATACACCACGTTTCTGTGGGCACGCTTCTAGTGCTGGCACGTTGCTTTTTACAACTTGCTTAGCACGTGGCTTACGTACCAACTGGTTAATAGTTGCCATTAAATAGCTCCTGAATATTACTTTCGTAAGGTGAAAAATCTGCCTCCCAACAACAGGAGGACGCGAAATTTTAGGCATCGCACCCTAGGGTGTCAAGATCTAACCAACGATCAATCAAATGATCATTTCTTAAACAATCCGTTTTTTATCACTTTTAAGGCTTATATCATACTTATTTAAGCCCATTTCATATGCTGTTCATGCTTCACCATTAACGAAACAAAGCCTTTATAATCAACAACATTAAGATATTCATCACATTTACCTTGCAACCCACGTGCAATGAGATCAGCCTCAAGTAAATAAATTTTTACACCAATATTTTTTATTACATTTAAATAATTATTTTTTACTAAACCGGCGATCACAGCGTCTTCTAACAGCAATATTTCATCACCAGCGGCAACATATGCTAAACATTGAGCCAAAGATTGGCTTTGATAAGGTGAGCGAGTAACGGTATGAAGCATTACGACCTCAAAATGTAAGAAGTTGTCGACATTGATGCATTTTTTCTATCAATTGTGCTTGTTCACAAACAATCACATCGATGATCAAATCATCTGTTGTTAGTCCGCGCGCACGGAGTGATTCTGCATTCACATAAATATTTTCAACATCATAAAGTTCAAGCATCTTAAATGTCGCAATATAATCTCGACTTAAAATTGCTTGTGGCTGCTGCTGTTTTAATAACTGAAATACGCCATCATCAATAAAATACAGTGACAACTCTTCAGTATAAGCTGAACTTGCCAATACAGCATCTAGCCCTTCTCGCCCACTATTGTTGCCATGTGGTGAAGTTCTAAAGATAAAGCCCAGTGAATTCATATCTATACCACTAAAATTGTATGACGCGATCTGCAGTTAACATGACTTCAGCAAGACCACCAAGCCCTGCCTGTTCAAAGCCATCTGCAAGATTGACAGCAGATAATTGGTTTTGCTCTGCTTCTTGTTCACTGACAATACCGCGACGCAATGCGGCTGCAACACAGGTTTGCAATTCAACATTATGCGTTTTAGCTAATGCTTGCCATGCCGCCACAAGATCAAATTCATCGGATGCTGGTGCCGTTAATGCAGAGCCATTTAACACGCCATCTTGATAAAAAAACACGCGTTGTAATACGTGTCCTTCTTCAATTAATGCATTTGCAAATTGATAAGCTGAACGCGATGTTTGGTTTCCGTATGCAGGGCCATTAACCACGATAGCGAAAGTTAAACTCACTTCTCACCATCCTCGGTTTTTCGCTGGCGAATATACAGATACACGGTGTGTTTGGAGATATTTAGACGATCTGCAACACGATTAATCGCATCTTTAATATCGAAAATACCTTTATCAAACAGTTCCATCACGATTTGGCGATTTTTGGCATTATTTGATACGTTCTTATCCGCATTAATTTCTTCGATGGTACGTTCAACCGTCTGATCAACGAGCTCATCAACATCGCTGGCAAAATTAACCGTTGATGCCGCTTGTTTTGCTTCATCTGTTGGCATAAACGACTGCAAAATTTGAGAGAAAGGGGCATCTAAATTAACGTTTATACACAGCAGGCCAATGATATTATTTTCACCGTTACGAATGGCAATCGTGATTGACTTCATTAAGTCACCACCTTTAGCACGGGTGAAATAAGCACGAGAAAAATTGCGCTCAGAACCTTCAATATCACGTAGCATGCGTAATGCAAGATCTGTGATTGGCGAGCCAACTTTACGGCCGGTATTTTCTCCGTTAGCAATCTTAATCGCAGAGGTGTTGAGATCGGCTAATGAATGGAGCACGATTTCACAAAAAGGACCAATTAACGCTGCTAAACCATCAACAACGGCTTCATAAGAGCGAAGAATAATATAATCATGCTCAGAGAAGATTCGGCTATCGACGATATCACTGTCGACCATCACCTCTGAACCAAAGTTATCAGTTGAAACCACTTTTCAATCTTCCATGTTGCAATCAATACTATTAATACGACTTATACATTCAGCTTATGTATTAAATAGAATCAATAAAATTTAAAATATTGCTAGTAAGTTTATCAGATAATTAAAAAGAAAAGACCCGACATAAGTCGGGTCTTGATATTTCTCAGCATATTTATTGGTAAATATTGCTCAATTATTGTGTTTTTGTCTCTGTAGCTGCTGGTTTTTCAGCTGGTGCCGCTGCAGGTTTTGCAGTTTTATCACCTTTAATACCTAGTAGTTCAACTTGGAATACCAATGTTGAGTTAGCAGGAATACTTGGGTTTGCTTGTGCGCCGTAAGCAAGTTGTGGCGGAATAACAAACTCAAACTTAGAACCTACAGGCATTAGCTGAACACCTTCAGTCCAACCAGGGATTACTTGATTTAGAGGGAAAGTAGCAGGTTGATTACGCTGGTAAGAACTGTCAAATACAGTACCGTCAGTTAGCATGCCTTTGTAATGAACTTCAACTGTATCGGTTGCTGTTGGTTTTGGACCTGTACCTTCTTTTTCAATCTTGTACATTAAGCCCGTTTTAGTTGTTACAACCCCCGCTTCTTTCGAGAACTTAGTACGGAATTCTTCACCGGCTTTTACGTTTTTCTCAGCTTCAGCTTTTGCTTTTTCTTCAACAATTTTAGCTACACGCTGGTCAAGCTCTTGAAGCGCTTGTTGGGTTTGCTCTTGCGTTAAACGACTCTTACCCGCAAATACATCTTCAACACCTTGAAGTACGTCTTGACGGTTTAGGTCTAGACCCAACTCTTTTTGCTGATCAAGGTTAGCAGATAGGTATTGCGCCAGTGACGCACCAATTGCATAAGCTGCTTTTTGATCTTCAGTTTTAAATTCAACTTTAGCATCAGCTGCTGGAGTCTTAGCAGCAACCTGCTCTACTTTCGCAGGCTCTGCAGGCTTATTGGTGTCTGCTTTATTGTCATCCTGACAACCAACAGCGAGGAAAATTGTTGCTGCCAATACAGACATCTTTAGAACAGGTTTCATGTATTTCTCCATCAGTCAGTGAGGCAATGCCTCATTTTTTAACTGTACTTTTTAGAATGAGTATGAAAATAAAGTTATAACAATATACTACTAGCATTTGATTAAGTAACTGTAAAAAGCAAGTCAGTTCAGTTATTTAATCAGACTAATTTACTCTACTAGTTACCCTATGCAAGCGGAACAAGAGCTTAATGTATAAAACTTTTTTTTCATTTTGTTTATTTTTATCCACTTTGACCCTGAGTGGTTGTTTCTTTTCTGGCTCAGAAGTCCAACGCTGGCAATTAGCCCCACAAGGTGCAACCAGTTTTAGCCTTAGCCGAGATGGTCGTTTTGCAATAGTTAGTGCAGTCGAACAAGGTATCGCGCTATGGGACTTACATCAAAACAAAAAGTTAGCTGATTTTGGTTCTCAAGATCAACATCACAGTACGGTGGTAAGTAGCCATATTTCTGACAATAAACGTTTTGCTATCACGGCAACAGCACAAAATTTTGCTATTTGGGATCTTGGCTGGTCCCAAGCTCAAGGTTTATGGTCTATTGATGACGCTACCATTAGAGATGTCGCTATTGCCAATAATGGCGACGACATCTTATTAGCGCTAAGTAATGGTAAGGCCTTGTTTATCAATATTAGCACAGGAAGAAGACTTGAGTTTTTAGCACACAAAGAGAAAGTGAATAGTGTCGCTCTCTCTCCTAATGGCCGTTACGCTCTATCCGGCGGCAATGATCATAATGGCTATTTATGGGATACCCGAACAGGACAAATCTTGTATCATTTCCCTCATAAAAGTCGCATTACTCGAGTCGCACTACAACGAGATGGAAAATTTGCTCTGACTGCCGATGGCACCAATGATGTCTTTATTTGGGATTTAACCAACGGCAAGAAAGTATCAGAGCTAGACATTACCCTTCGCCAACAAACCCTTTCCAGTGCACGTTTTTCTGACGACGGATCAATGATAGCAACCGGCACTCCCTCACGCCGAGTGGAACTATGGCAAACATCAGATGGGAAAAATATCGGGAGTTGGAAGGCTGAACCTCAGCAAGATACTCGACCCGCTACAGCAGTGGTGTATGATGTCGCTATTAGCCCAACAGGTAACGTCATCTCTGGATCATCATCTGGATTTGCCCAAGCCTGGTCAACCGATTGAAAACGACCATGACTGAGATTGAACAATTACAACACCGTATTGATGAACTTGAAATGAAACAAGCCTTTCAAGAGCAAACTATTGATGATCTTAATGATGCCCTTACCAAGCAACAGTTCATGATTGACCGCATGGAAGTTCAGATGAGATTTTTAGTGGGTAAAGTAAAAGGTATGCAAGCACCAAATATGGCTAGCGAGTCGGAAGAAACTCCGCCGCCACACTATTAATCGTGTTTGACTAAAAAATGAAAACAAAAAAGGAAGCCTAAGCTTCCTTTTTTATTGATATCATCAAATGATATTAGTGAGAGCAGCAACCGCCTTTCTCTTCGCCACCACAGCAACCTTCGTCACTGTCACCGTGATCGCCACAACCGCCTTCGCCGCCACAACAACCACCACCTTGATGTAGGTGACCGTGTGCAATTTCTTCTTCAGTCGCTGCACGTACTGCTACAACTTCAACGTCAAAACCTAGAGTCTGACCAGCAAGCATGTGATTACCGTCAACAACTACGTGATCGCCATCAACTTCAGTTACTTCAACAGGGATTGGACCTTGATCTGTATCTGCTAGGAAACGCATACCAACAGTAATTTCATCAACACCTTGGAATACGTTTGCAGGAACACGTTGAACCATTTCATCCATGTGCTCGCCGTAAGCGTCAGCAGGAGCAACAGTTACTTCGAACTTGTCGCCAGCTACATGACCTTCAAGCGCTGCTTCAAGGCCAGGAATTAGATTGTTGTGACCGTGAAGGTAATCAAGTGGAGCTTCAACTGTTGACTGATCTACAACTACACCATCTTCAGTTTTCACTTGGTAAGCTAGGCTTACTACTGTGTCTTTAGCGACTTTCATGTTTACTCCAAAATTTGAGCTTGGGGTGATAAGTTTTGCGCGACATCATACAGGATAATATGGCAATGATGCTAATACCGTATTAGTCAGGTTTAAAAACACCTATCACTTGTTGTTTGGTCGTTGACGAAAGTTGTTCACTTTCTTGTACCGATTGTGGCACCCGTGTATCTGAATGATCACAAGCCACACACTCGACATATTCAACATCATCTTGCTGCCACCAGCGTAAAGTATCGATGGTTTGACAACTAGGGCATGCAGCCCCTGCGATAAATCGTTTTTTTATCATCCTGCTCTTTCCTTGATCATTACACAAGCGTTAGCTTAATCCCAACCATGATGGCGTTCTTCCTCGCCTCGCATCTCACGATCGAAAATTTCTTCTAACTCTTTACGGGCTTCTTTTTGTCGAGAAGCTAAATTGACTTCTTCACTATGTTGCGGCAATAGATCCCGTAATGCTTGTGTATCTATTTTACGAAAATGTGCCTCAGCACGTTTCGCTTTATACGGATGCATACCTAGAGATATGAGGGCTTGGCGACCTAAATCAAGAGCACCAGCAAAAGTTTCACGTGAAAAACATTCAACGCCTTGACCTAGTAATTGATGTGCTTCAACACGACTTCTCGCTCGCGCTAATATTTTTAAGTGCGGGAAGTGTTGTTGGCAAATAGCCACCACTTCCATTACCTCTGTCGGTGCGTCAGTACAGATAATAATTGCTTCCGCATTATCCGCCCCTGCTGCACGTAGCAAATCTAACTGAGTAGCATCACCGTAAAAAACTTTATAACCGAACTTGCGTAAAAATTGGATTTGGCTCGGATCTCGTTCAAGTACGGTTACTTTAATCTTATTAGCAAACAGTAATCGTCCTATAACTTGTCCAAAGCGTCCAAAACCCGTAATGATGACACGAGGTGCGCGGTCAACAATATCCGACTCTGGCTCCGGTTGCTCACTCGCTTTGAAGCTTCGTACAAACCAACGCTTTTGAAGCGTTAATACGAGCGGTGTTGTCATCATTGATATACTTACAACCACCAGCAAAAAAGCTAATAATTGCGCATCGAGTAAACCTTCAGCACGAGCGGCCGTAAACAGGACAAACGCAAACTCACCACCCTGACTTAAAATCGCCGCCATCTGACTACGTGACTTTTCTCTTACGCCGAATATCCGAGCTAAAAGATAGAGCACGATTCCTTTTACTGCGATTAACGCTAATACCGCGGCTAAAATCTGTAATGGATATTGCCACAGTAACCCAATATTTACCGCCATACCCACTGAGATAAAAAACAGCCCCAGTAATAATCCTTTAAACGGCTCTATCGCAATTTCTAATTCATGGCGATATTCGCTCTCAGCTAATAGCACCCCCGCTAAGAATGCCCCTAAAGCCATGGATAATCCAAGCGCCTGCATAATCAATGCAATACCAAGCACTAACAGTAATGCCGCAACATTAAACAATTCACGAACACCACTCATCACCACATAACGAAACAGTGGACGAAGTAAAAAATGCCCACCGACAAGTAATACGGCGATACCACCTAACATCCAGAACGCATCATTCCAACTCCCCCCTTTACCGCCAGCGAGAGCTGGGAGTAAGGCAAGCATTGGGATCACTGCTATATCTTGAAATAGCAGTACCGCAAAACCCGATTGCCCAGTTTCACTTCCTGATAATTGCTGCTCTTCTATCACACGTAGTGCAATGGCTGTTGAAGATAACGCCAGCCCCATGCCAATCACGGCTGAATCGCGCCACGTCAACGAAGGTAAAAATCCATTAAAGCTCATAACCACTACGGCAATAACCCCACTAGTGATCACCACCTGCCCACCACCTAACCCTAAAATGGGTTTACGCATTTGCCACAGTGTTTTCGGATTAAGCTCTAAACCAATCAGAAACAGTAACAACACAACGCCAAATTCAGAGAAATGGAGGATAGCATCAACATCGGAGATCAAGCCTAAGCCCCAAGGGCCAATGGCAATACCCGCAATCAAATAGCCTAACACTGAACCTAAGCCAAGCTTTTGCGCCAAAGGGACGGCAATAATAGCTGCGGCCAAAAAAACCACACTTAGAACAAGGAAATCATTGGTCATTGTTGGTCTCCTTCTTCGTTAAGCTAATTCGAGGCTCAATAATCAAAGGGTTCGCTAACCATGATTGGTATGCGCGTGCATGTTGGTTTAATTCATCCTGCGTGACGCGTCTTGCCCAGTGCAAGATAAGTGGCGGTAACCAATGCATTTGGCAAAGATCAGCACAAATTTCAAATGGCTTTAAAATGGTATCAATACCATAACGGTTATAACCATCCGGACTATAAGCTTCTGCTCCACCGCCAGTCGTGATCACCGAGCGCCAATATTTACCCACGGTTTCATTACCGTCACCGTGAGCGAAACCTTTGCTTAACACTCTATCAAACCACTCTTTCAACAATGATGGGCAGGAATACATATAGAGCGGATGCTGGAAAATAATGATGTCGTGACTCGCGATCAGCTCATGCTCTGCGACAACATCGATAAAGAAATCGGGGTACGTGGCATATAAATCATGCACAGTAACGTGACCTAATAGCTCAATGTCTTGCAACATTGCGCTATTAGCAACGGACTCATCAGGATCAGGATGAGCAAAAATAATGAGAATTGATGGTAAGTTTTGTCGTGTCATAACATCCTTTTACAATCGTTCATATTCATCATGTGCAACAATAAGTACTTGCTCAGTATTATTCCATCATACCTAATTGTTAACAAACATGATCTTTTGTTTATCATTTGTTCAGCAAAACGTAACCTAAAGCAATAGAGAGATGTTAGCCACTCTGCGCTGTTTGAGTTAGACTTCCGCCCATAAGTCCAGTTTATTTAGTGGAGCGGGCAAGACCCCGGCAATATTGATGATTATCTTTTCAGATATCCAACTTCTACGTGGTGGCAAAGTATTACTTGAAAACGCCACTTCAACGATCCACCCGGGCGACAAAGTCGGTCTTGTCGGTAAAAACGGTTGTGGTAAATCGACCCTGTTCGCTTTACTGAAAAATGAGCTCAGCTTAGATGCTGGCAACTGCCAATTTCCGAGTAACTGGGAAATGGCATGGGTTGCTCAGGAGACACCTGCGTTAGAGCGCGCAGCTATTGAATATGTCATTGATGGCGACCGTGAATACCGTGAACTTGAACGCCAACTCCTTGCCGCAGAACAAGCTGATGATGGTACTAAAGTCGCAGAGCTTCACGGTAAAATGGACACCATTGGTGGCTATAGTATCAATGCCCGCGCGGCAGAATTACTTGACGGCCTAGGCTTTTCACAGCATCAAATGCAATGGAACCTAACCCAATTTTCGGGTGGTTGGCGTATGCGTCTTAACCTTGCTCAAGCGCTATTATGCCGCTCTGATCTACTACTACTCGATGAGCCAACTAACCACTTAGATTTAGATGCAGTAATGTGGCTGGAAAAATGGCTCCAAAGCTACCGTGGTACTTTGGTGTTAATTTCCCATGACCGCGATTTCTTAGATCCTGTGGTTAACCGCATTATCCATATTGAAAATCAAACCATGCACAGTTACACCGGTAACTATTCGTCGTTTGAAGTACAACGCGCCGAAAAGCTAGTACTACAACAAGCAATGTACCAGAAACAGCAAAAACAAATGACGCACATGCAGTCATATATTGAACGTTTCCGTTACAAGGCCAGTAAAGCACGCCAAGCGCAAAGTCGTATTAAAGCCCTCGAACGCATGGAAAAAGTGTTACCGGCTCAGTTTGATAACCCATTCAGTTTTGAATTCCGCGAGCCAAGTGCTCTGCCGAACCCAATCTTAATGATGGATCAGGTTGCCGCTGGTTATGACGACTTACTGATTTTAGAAAAAATTCGCCTGAATCTTGTTCCTGGTAGTCGTATTGGCCTACTTGGTCGAAATGGTGCCGGTAAATCGACCCTGATAAAAATGCTATCGGGTGATTTACCAGCGAAAGCCGGTGATATGGCGTATTCGCAGGGGGTTAAAATTGGTTACTTTGCCCAGCACCAATTAGAAACCTTGTACCTTGATGATACCCCAGTTCAGCATATGGCACGTATTGCGCCACAAGCAACCGAGCAACAACTCCGTGATTATTTGGGTAGTTTTGGTTTTATTGGTGATAAAGCGCTTGAAAAAGTCGGTCCGTTTTCTGGCGGTGAGAAAGCCCGTTTAGTACTGGCTCTTATTGTCTGGCAACGCCCTAACCTATTGCTGCTCGATGAGCCAACCAACCACCTTGATTTAGATATGCGCCAAGCACTGACGTTGGCACTGCAATCTTATGAAGGTGCAATGGTTATTGTCAGTCACGACCGTTACTTACTGCGTGCAACAACCGATGACTTATATTTAGTGCATGATCGCCAAGTCGTACCATTTGATGGTGATTTAAATGATTATCACAAATGGCTTACCGAGCAACAACGTAATGATCGCCGTGATCAACAAGCAACAAAACCTGAAACCAACAAAGATAACAGCGCGGCATCGCGTAAAGAGCAAAAACGTCTAGAGGCAGAGTTCCGTAAACAAACAGCCCCTATTCGTAAAGAAATCACCAAGCTTGAAAAACAGATGGACAAACTCAATGCCATTATCACCGATGCTGAAACCGCATTAAGCGATAGCAGTATTTATGAGGCCGAGAACAAAGTCCGTATGAACGAGCAATTAAAACTGCAAGGTGATGCAAAATCGGATTTGGAAGATGTTGAAGTTGCTTGGATGGAGTTACAAGAGCAATTAGAAGAGATGGAATCTCAATTTAGTGCCGAATAATATCGCCTAACACCTACAACGCCAACGAGCACTTCGTTGGCGTTGTTATTTTCAGTTATCTAGAACATAGGACAACCACTTACCAAATCATCACCACGCACGCAGCCGTTAGCGCTCCCATCGTCTGATTAAACCAAACCGTGCGACGTTCTGATGTTAGCCAATGACGTATCACTACCCCAGTTGCAGTCCATAGCGAAACGCAAGCAAACCCCACCACGAAAAATACCGTTACAATTATTAATATCGATAACCAATAATGCTCCCCGCTAACGGCGAAGGTGCTTACTGCCGTTGCTGACATCATCCATGCTTTAGGATTAACGTATTGAAACAGAGCAGCAGAGAATATACTCATCGGTTTCGCCTTCACTTTTTGCTCCGTTTTACTCATGCTGCCAGCGGTGGCTATTTTCCATGCTAAATACAATAAGTACGTACACCCAACAACTTTTAATACCTCGTGAACCATAGGATAACGTTCAAAAATAATGCCGAGCCCTGCCGCCAGTAAACTGATCATGCTCGCCATACCCACACTGATCCCCGTAATATGCGGAACACTACGCCAATAACCAAAGTTCGCTCCAGAGGCGGTCACCATCATGTTGTTAGGCCCCGGCGTGCCTGTCATTAATATGGCAAATAAAATAACTGAAATGATTGCTGATCCTTCCACACACTTTCCTTAATAAATAATAGAAATAAAACTATCCAGATCATCCCCCACGAAATTGTACCGATACAATTTCAGTTATTTCGCGACAACATAAAAAATCTCTGGCAATACGGTTGTTTTGTGCGCACAATTTAACCTAACAAGGGAAGTTATTAAGATCAAAGGATTTATTGTCACCATGACAATCGAGAAGAAGTTATTAAATATCCAACTTATCGCTAGAACTAAAGAACCACTTTATCGTCAAATTGCAGATGGAATTGCACGAGCTATCGAGCAAGGTGACATCGCAATTGGGGAGAAACTCCCCACACACCGCGCACTTGCCGATCAATTACAGGTTACCGTCGGTACAGTGACACGTGCTTATGCAGAAGCGGAACGACGTCATCTTGTCGAAGCGCGTATTGGGGCTGGGACGTATGTCTGTGATAACAATAAAAACCATCACTGGATCTATCAATTAGAAGAATTACAGACTGAAGAATGTAATTTCGGCTATAACATTCCTCCGCGATTTGATCGCAGTGAGATGATAAGCAACGCCATGGCAAAAATTAGTGCCAATCCCTCGCAATTAAATGACATGATGCTGTATCAGCCACCGCAAGGGATCGATAATCATCGTCATATCGTTTGCCAATGGCTAAATCAGAAAGGTATTGATGTTTCATCAGAGCAGATGTATTTCACCTCAGGCGCACAACATGCTGCGGAATTATTGCTGAGTATTTTCTGTCGTGCTGGTGATACCGTGTTAGTCGAACAATTTTGCTATCCCGGCTTTCTAACCCTTGCTCGTCAACATGGTATTACCCTAAAAAGTGTTGAGATGGATGAAGATGGGGTGATCCCTGCAAGTCTCGCATCGGCCTGTGAACTCTACCAACCACGGCTAATATATTTAACACCAACCCAGCAAAACCCAACTTCGGTAACAATGCCGCTCTCTCGTCGTGAAGAAGTGATTAGCGTGTGTCGTGAGCATAATGTGTTAATTGCGGAAGATGACGTCAACGGATTACTGCCGCCCTCACCGCCACCGCCTTTAATCAACCTAGCACCTGAACATGTAATCCACATCGGAGGGTTATCAAAATGCCTCGCACCAGGACTTCGCTTAGGTTACATCCAAGTGCCGAAACAGTGGCAGCAACACCTAAGTGCAGCACTCTATAACCACAGCTTAATGATCAGCCCACTGCTCTCTGCTATCGCTTGTGAATTAATTGTTCAAGGTGATGCCGATCGGGTATTAACGACCGTCCGTACTGAAATACAACAACGGCAATTATTGGTACAGCAATACCTTGGTGAGTTTGCCATTACAACCCAGACTTATAGTTTTCATGTTTGGCTGCAATTACCAGAAGACTGGCGCTTAAGTGATTTTATGGCAGCAACAACAGCTCGTGGGGTCATAGTTAAATCAGCAGAATTATTTACTCCCAGAGGTAATCATATTCAACCAGCAGTACGACTCGCCATTAGCTCGCCGTTAAATCAGCAGCAATTGATCTTTGGCTTAAAAACCATTGCTGAGTTATTACGCCACCCCCCTTTATCCCATTTTTCGCTGTAACAGAGGATATTCATGTCTCAATTTACGCCAGCATCAGGATTACAAAATCCACATATTCAAACCTTATTACCGCGATTTGTTCGTCGCCAGCCACTATTTACACCAGTGACACAGCGACTGACCACGCCTGATGATGACTTTCTTGATCTCGCTTGGACAGAATCTCCTACCGACGATAGCAAACCATTAATGATCCTATTTCATGGTTTAGAAGGTAGCTTCCATAGTCCGTATGCCAATGGACTATTGTATGCTGCAAAACAACAAGGTTGGCTTGGGGTAATGATGCATTTTAGAGGATGCAGCGGTGAACTAAATCGTCAACCTAGAGGCTATCACTCAGGTGAAGTCAATGATGCACGCTTTTTCATTACATGGTTACGTGAGCAATTCCCCCAACGGCCTTTTATCGCAGTGGGAGTATCCCTTGGCGGCAACATGCTGATTAACTACCTGGCAAAATATGGTGATGACAGTGATCTCGTTGCCGCTCAAGCGGTGTCTCCCCCATTAAATTTAGCCTCATGCTCGGCACGTATCCAACAAGGCTTTTCTAAGATCTATCAGCAATATTTACTCAGTTCGATGAAACGCACAATGGCAAAACGAATAACACTTCATCAAGACAAAATGCCCATCACCCACCAGCAATTAGAGGCGATAAATACGGTATGGCAATTTGATCAGCACATTACCGCCCCTCTCCATGGTTTTATTGATGCTGACGATTATTATCAACGTTGTAGTGGCCTTCAACAGCTCAACTTGATCAGCACACCACTGCGAATTATCCATGCCAAAGACGATCCGTTCATGACCGAATCGGTGATCCCATCACAACCATTGCCGGATAATATCGACTACAACTTATATGAAAAAGGTGGCCATGTTGGGTTCGTTAGTGGTTCTATTTTTAAACCGACGTTTTGGCTCGAACACAGCGTTCCAACATGGTTTAAAACCAAACTCACCACTCCTCAATAGGGCTAGTGATATTTTTATCATATACTGCGCATATCAGTAACGCAGTCGACGAGACATAAAATGATCATTCCTTGGCAAGATATCGCCCCAGAAACACTGACTAACCTGATTGAACAATTTGTGCTTCGTGAAGGCACTGATTACGGAGAAGTTGAAATGAGCTTAGAAAACAAAGTGAATTACGTAATGCAGCAATTGAAATCCGGTGATGCTGTGATTGTATTTTCTGAATTACATGAATCTGTCGACATAAAATTACGCAATCAGTTGCAATAAGTTTTATTAATGTGAGTCGTGCTTAGAGAGTTACGACTCAAAACTTGCCTCCGCTAGCAGTTTCACTTTTCAATCCCGACATCCTTGTTAACTTGTAGTAGCATTGTCGCCCTATCTGGCAATTTTATTATTGCCTGCTTTATCATTTATCTTTCGATAATCAACAACGACAAGGTTAGTCATGTCTGCAAAACATCCTATTATTGCAGTTACTGGTTCATCAGGAGCAGGAACCACGACGACTTCTGAAGCATTCCGAAAGATGTTCAATATGATGAACATTAATGCGGCATGGCTAGAAGGCGATAGCTTCCATCGCTATACCCGCCCTGAAATGGACACTGAGATCCGCAAAGCTAAAGAGCAAGGTCGACACATCAGCTATTTTGGCTCAGAAGCCAATGACTTTGCCCAATTAGAGCAATTTTTCAAACAATATGGTGAAGATGGCACAGGTCGCTTTCGCCGTTATCTACACACGTTTGACGAAGCTGTGCCCTACAACCAAATGCCCGGAACCTTTACTCCGTGGCAACAATTAGCAGAAAACACCGATTTACTCTTTTATGAAGGTTTACATGGTGGGGTTGTCGATGGCGAGATCCATGTCGCACAACATGTTGATCTTCTAATTGGCATGGTACCCATTGTTAACTTGGAGTGGATCCAAAAAATTGTTCGTGACACGAGAGATCGAGGGCATTCTCGCGAAGCGGTGATGGAGTCTATCGTTCGATCAATGGACGATTACTTAAATTATTTAACCCCGCAATTTTCACGTACGCATATCAACTTTCAACGTGTACCAACCGTTGATACCTCAAACCCTGTGAGTGCCAAAGGGATCCCAAGCTTGGATGAAAGCTTTGTTGTGATTCGATTCCGCGGTTTAAATAATGTCGATTTTCCGTATTTACTTTCTATGATCCAAGGCTCATTTATGTCACGTCATAACACGCTTGTCGTCCCTGGCGGAAAAATGAGCTTTGCAATGGAATTGATCATGCGTCCACTTATCGAGAAACTGATTAATACGGGGAAAATCAGTTAAGTCAGCACAAAACCAAAATGAATAGAAAAAAGGTTGGCGTAAACACCAACCTTTTTCATCTCAATCAATATTAGGCAGTGATGATTTCATACGAATGAGTCAACTTAACCTTTTCACCAATCATCAAGCATACAGAGCAATATTTCTCTAAAGAATCAGCAATGCTGTTAGCCACTAAGGTTTCATTTAAATCAAAACCTGAAACGATAAAATGCAAATTGGCTGTGGTAAATAAACGTGGAGCTTGCTCTCGACGCTCTGCTGAAATAAGAACTTCACAACCCACAATATTTTGCACCTGGGATTGTAAAGCACTGACAACATCTACTGAGCTACACCCTCCCGCCGCCATTAATACCAATTCCATCGCACTTGGGGCTTTATCCCCTCCATTACCATCCATGACTACACTGTGACCAGAGCTTGATTGACCTAAAAAGGTCATATCTTCTACCCATTTTACTCGGGACTGCATCGCTTAATCCTTATTCAAACGCCCAATAATTGTCTCTAGTTTTATTGATATAATAATGAATGTAAATCCTAATTCTCCGCATTAATAACAACTTTTTTCCTCTCTAAAAATCGTCGTAATAATCTTTACTTATCACACTGCTTAAAATTATCTCGCCGCATTGTGATCCTGTGCACAGTTATCCATATGAAATGAACGAATCTACTAGATCAATATCAAGAAAAAGGCGTAGAAAAAGGATACACTCTAACTTATTCAAGTTAGCTTGCAGCCCAGCGGCTGAATGGATACCCTGTCAGTAGGCAGTTTTTTTTCTCATGATAAAACTTAGAAGAAAAGAGACCAATGCTGTTGGGCAACAAATGCAGAGGAAGTTAGTAATATGGTTCCAGGTAAACCGCAAACAGATCCAACTTTAGAGTGGTTTCTTTCCCATTGTCATATTCACAAGTACCCATCGAAAAGTACGCTGATCCACGCAGGTGAGAAAGCAGAAACGTTGTACTACATTGTGAAGGGTTCTGTTGCTGTACTAATCAAGGATGAAGAAGGTAAGGAGATGATCCTTTCTTACCTAAACCAAGGTGACTTTATTGGTGAGCTTGGCTTATTCGAAGAAGATCAAGAGCGTACTGCTTGGGTTCGTGCGAAAAGTCCTTGTGAAGTAGCAGAAATTTCATTCAAAAAATTCCGTCAGTTAATTCAGGTTAACCCTGATATTCTGATGCGCTTATCTGCTCAAATGGCAAGTCGCCTACAAGTGACAAGCCAGAAAGTAGGTGATTTAGCATTCTTAGACGTTACAGGTCGTATCGCACAGACATTGCTAAATCTTGCAAAACAACCAGATGCAATGACGCACCCTGATGGCATGCAGATTAAGATCACTCGTCAAGAAATCGGTCAAATTGTTGGCTGTTCTCGTGAAACAGTGGGTCGTATTCTGAAAATGCTTGAAGAGCAGAACTTAATTTCTGCTCACGGTAAGACGATTGTTGTTTACGGTACGCGTTAATTTTTAACGTCTTTAGCCGTACAAAAAGCCGCACACTGTTGCGGCTTTTTTCATTTTCTTACCCTTTCAAACAAGTATGAACCTGCTTTTTATCAAGCTTTGCTTCGTTAATTCTGGCGCTATGCATGCAGTAAAAAAAGTAGCTAACATACTCTTTCATCTCTTCTTTCGCAGAAATAATTTCATCACCACGCCCCATTTGTTTAAGCGCTATCTGCTGGCACATGCTGTTATAGCGACTTAAGGTTTGGTTACACTCCTCAGTAGAACTAAACTGCAAGCAACGTTTAGATTTAGCTTTATCACAAACAAGCGCATCACCATTTTGACCTAACCATGAACGAGTACTATTCAGCATGAATGCAGTTTCAAAAGTGTTTTTTAAAGATTGATTTAACTGCTCATGATTAGCGACCGTAAACTCACGTTTAGCAACGACCTGATCTTTATACAGCAATTCAAATACCCAAGAACCACTGACTAATTCATAAGGTTCTGAAAACTGCCAAAGCGCCAAGTTTTTATCGTGTTTGTACATGGTATCGGACCATGTTGATACCGTCGTTGCTTGCTTCGTTGCTGGGTTTATCAGTTTAGGATGCGTCATACGCGCTGTAATAGGAAATGCCGTTTTTGATTTCATCTCATCACTGGCGCCATCAGGGATCTCTATTGCATAACGAAACCCGATATATTGCCCAAGTTTCGGGGTCACTAATTTAGTACTTGCCTTTACCGTATAAACAGCCCCATTTTGGGTGATCACACCACCTTCTGAAATCGTCACCTTAGGTACATTGTTATCCACTGAAGATAAAGAACTACATCCGGTCAATGCTAACAATAACAGCCCTACTATTGTGATCCATCTAAGATTCATATTACTTCCACCTAATCCAAAAGCATTGAAGAAAGAAATACTTATTGATAACTTTCTAACTAAAACAAAGCATTAGATAATAAAGCAATGTGACATTTTTGATGTACCGATAAGATCACAAATTAGCAATTACATGCAAAATAAAATCGCTAAAAGGAATGAGTAATGCTTTAACAAATAATTCATCAATCCCATTCAAACTTTGTGTCTTTTATGAGAACAATTAATTTGTATTGCTCAAATTAAGTGCTACATTCTGCGTATGAATGGACTTTCTTTTTCTCGCGGTAATGGAATATGGATATTGAACGTTTTGCCCCGAATAGCTACACCACTGTACCTGGCGCTATCGCTCCTCAACCTACAACTATTGAGATGACAGGCTTTAGTGACCGTCGTTGTTATTTAGAACAGCAGACAGGTTTACGTCGCTGTCCTGCTGAAGACAGTGGTATTTGGGGATCCCCCCTCGACAATTAACAGATTCAAAAAAAGCAGCCAAATGGCTGCTTTTTTAATGCATCGCTTACATCATTCAAGAGTTATAAGTACTCTCAAAGATCTTATCAGCCGAAGCTTCAACAAACCCGCTATAAATCTCACCATCAGGCTGCAAATAACGTTTAGCAAACTCATAAAACCCACCAGAGACCAGCATCTCACCATCAGAAAACGTGACCATGACTTTATCAGCCATGGTTGCTGATTGCTCTAGCATCACAGTAGGATCGCCTTTTACCGCACCGCCTGCCTGATTAATATCAAAACCACTCGATTCAAGAAAATGGTTCACTTCAGAAATTTCATTAAATTGCTCAAGCTGATTAATATCAACAGTAAAATGATTGGCACCAAAACCATGTGCTGCTACCCATCCTGCATATTCACTTTCTGCATTTAAAAGCTGATAACTATCGCGACTTAATTGCCATGGTTTACCTTGAGAGAGAAAAGCAGGATTGGCAAAATAGTCATCATCAACTTGATCGACAAGCTGCCGTACTTCTGTTTGCAACTCTGTTGAACATAATCCTAATTGCAGTTCACTAATAAATACTTTAGGCGCAGCAGGATCGGGGTGTTCAAAATGCTCTGCATATAACTTTTTCGCTTTGAAATGGTATCGACCTTTGGGTTTATAACCTACCGCAATAAATGGAGCCGCTAATCTTGCTAAACCACATTTAGGTAAGGCAAAGGTACGCAACGCAATATGATCATTTCTAAGTGGCGCATCTTCGGTAAGCAATTGCCGAATATTCAGCGCTGAAGGACATAATCGCTGAGTATAATCTTGCCATAACGCGGTAAATAGTTGTTCCATGCTGCACAATCCTTACTGTAAATAATACAGTGAACTTATTAATCTCAGAGTGAAATACCCGGAGATAACTGCTCAGGTAAGCATGTTGACTCACCTTCCATTGATGCCATTGGGTAAGCACAATAATCAGCAGCGTAGTAAGCACTTGGGCGTAAATTACCAGATGCTCCTGGGCCACCAAACGGTGCATCTCCACTCGCTCCCGTTAACTGGCGATTACGATTTACAATCCCCGCGCGAATATGATCAATAAAATATTGCCATTCACTATCATCGGTTGATACAAGCCCAGCTGATAAGCCATAACGGGTGTCGTTCGCAAGACAGACGGCTTGAGCGAGATCTTGATAACGCACTACCTGCAATAATGGGCCAAAATATTCTTCATCGGGTAAATTTTCGATATTCGTAACATCAATGATCCCTGGTGTAACCACCGCACCTTGTCCGCGCTTTGCCTCTACCAATACTTCGCCACCAAGCGATACTAATTGTCGCTGAGTTTGCACAATATTGTCTGCTGCTTGACGGGATATTTGAGGCCCCATAAACGGTGCAGGCTCGGCAAATGGTCCATCGACAACAATAGCTTTGGTTGCTTCCACTAAAGCTGCCAACAACGTATCCCCTTCGCTACCCAAGGGTAAGTATAGTCGGCGAGCACAAGTACAACGTTGTCCTGCGCTGATAAAAGCAGATTGTAAAATGGTATAAACGGTAGCATTGAGATCACCATAAGCATTGGAGATCACCATAGGGTTATTCCCCCCCATTTCTAATGCCAGCATCTTGCCCGGTTGACCTGCAAATTGGCGATGCAGAATATGCCCAGTATTAGCACTGCCCGTAAATAATAAACCATCAATATCTTTTGAAGCGGCGAGTGCCTCTCCGGTTGGGCGAGCTCCCTGCACAAGATTAATAACCCCATCAGGTAATCCTGCTTGTTGCCAGAGTTTCATTACAACTTCAGCCGTTTTAGGCGTTAATTCAGAAGGTTTGAATACCACCGTATTACCTGCAAGCAATGCGGGTACGATGTGGCCATTGGGTAAATGACCGGGGAAATTATAGGGCCCAAATACAGCCATCACCCCTAATGGTCGATGACGTACAATCGCTGTCGTACCTGCGATATCTTTTTCGCGTTGGCCTGTCCGTTCATGATAAGCACGTAAAGAAATCGCCACTTTCCCTACCATTGCTCCTGCTTCTGTTCGAGTCTCCCATAACGGTTTACCCGTTTCTTCTGCTATCGTAATGGCAATATTTTCACTATTCTCCTTCACCAACTCGGCAAATTGTTCCACGATGGCTTGGCGCTCAACAAGGGAAGTATGACGCCATTGAAGTAACGCTGCACGCGCAGCATTCACCGCTTGCGAGACTTGCTCGCTTGTCGCGGCTCGGCCTTGCCAAATCACTTCATCAGTAAAGGGGTTGAGCGATGTTATCTCATCACCTAAACCATCGACCCATTGACCCGCAATCCATTGACTCATACTTCTCTCCCCTCTTTGTATTCGTAGTTTTACAGCTCAATAAAGCGCACAGGCTCACCGGTATTAACCATGAGAGTATCAGCGACCTCTTGCGTCATAACCACGGTTTGCGCTTTATCATTGATTTCCAGTGGGCTCGCAACAGCACGAAAATCAGTAAATGATGTATTCGCCACTAGGCACTGCTGTTCACTTTGATGATCGTTAATTTCAACGATATAACGTTTTGAATGACGAACAGTTTCAACATTACGTACATCACATTCAACCGTAGGGCCTGCATCAAAAATATCGACATAGCCACGGCATGAAAAACCTTCATTTTCTAGCAAGCGTAATGCAGGACGCGTATTGTCATGAACTTGACCGATGACCGCTTGGGCTTCTTTGCTCAGTAAATTGACGTATATCGGAAGTTTAGGCATTAAGTCCGCAATAAAGCCTTTTGCTCCGATACCCGTTAGATAGTCAGCATGAATAAAATCAATCGAGAAAAAGTTATCTTTTAACCATTGCCAAAAAGGTGAGTTCCCTTCTTCATCGGAAACACCGCGCATTTCGGCAAATACCACATCAGCGAAACGATGGCGATGCTCTGCCATCATTAAAAAGCGCGCTTTAGACAATAGGCGACCATTTAAACCTTCACGCCATGGTGTACGTAAAAATAATGTGCAAAGCTCGGTATCACCGGTGTAGTGATTACCTAATGTCAGTAACTGTACGGTATTGTGTACCCCTAATCGGCGCGAGGCATGAACCACAGTACTTAGATGATAGTTATAAAAAGGGGCTTCTAAGCCAATCGCCGCTTCAATGGCAGTAGTACCTGCTATCTCGCCGGTATCTGTATCTTCAGCGACCATCAGGTAGCCTTCATCCTCAGGGCGAACGACATGTTTGGCAAAGCTGCGCTCTGAATGAGCAATGCGGTTACGAAGCATTTCTTCGTTAACAGGTAATGAAGTAAAACCATGACCTGATTCTTCAGCGCACTGCATGAGTGCAGAATAATCATCAGCGATGATAGGACGAATGACCAGCATCGACTTCCCTCCTGATGCAGGTAGTGACTATTGCCACTAACTAGATGGATAACAATAAGTCTTATAAGATAACTGGCAGTCGTTCCTCAACTGCCAGCAGCAATGCAAAGTAGAATTACTCGGCGTTATAGAGTGTTGCGATAGCGCGTTCTAGACGAGCCATACCTTCATCCACATCGGCTTTTTCAATCACTAGCGATGGCGTAAAGCGCACAACACTCGTACCAGCAACTAACATCATCAAGCCTTCTTTACCGGCTTGAACAAGAATGTCACGTGCACGACCTTGCCACTCTTCTGTGAGAGACGCTCCCAGCAGTAAACCTTTACCGCGGATCTCAGCAAAAATTGGGTATTTAGCATTAATCGCTGTGAGCCCTTCACGGAACCATTGTTCACGCTCTTTCACTCCAGCTAAAACATCGGGTTTACTCACTTCATTAATTACCGCTTCCGCAACAGCGCACGCTAACGGATTACCACCATACGTTGAACCATGAGTCCCGACTTTTAAATGCTCTGCTAATGCTGTTGTGGTAAGCATTGCGCCAATAGGGAACCCCCCCCCCAGCGACTTAGCCGTGGTTAAAATATCAGGTGTGACACCTAAACCTTGATAAGCATAAAAATCGCCAGTACGACCATTACCGGTTTGGACTTCATCAAATATCAATAAGGCTTGGTGCTTATCACATAATTCACGCACGCCCTGAACAAACTCAACACTCGGGCTAACCAAACCACCTTCACCTTGCAATGGCTCCATCATCACCGCACAAGTTCGCTCAGACATGATCTCGGCTAAAGCTGATAAATCATTGTAAGGAATATGCGTTACCGCTTGAGGTTTAGGGCCAAAACCATCGGAGTAAGCTTCTTGCCCACCAACCGTAACGGTGAAAAAAGTACGACCGTGGAAGCCTTGATGAAAGGCAATAATTTGATCTTTTTCAGCACTAAACTTATCGACTGCATAACGGCGAGCCAATTTCAGTGCCGCTTCGTTAGCTTCAGCACCCGAGTTAGCAAAAAAGACTTTGTCAGCAAAACATAACTCAGTGAGTTTTTTCGCTAAACGCAACGCGGGTTCATTGGTTAACACATTACTTAAATGCCATAATTTATCGGCTTGATCTTTTAATGCGTTAACCATTATTGGATGGCAATGACCCAGACAACTCACCGCAATTCCACCGGCAAAATCGACATATTCACGATCATGTTGATCCCATACTCGCGCACCACTGCCACGTACTGGGATCTCAGCCATAGGTGAATAACAAGGTACCATTACCTCATCAAATAAATTACGTTCTACTCTTTGCTCTGTAGTCATCACATTATCCTTCTGTGTATAACGCTATAATCATAGTATTTACATTTTATTAACCTTTGCCAATAGCAGAATATTTTTTTTGCTCTTTGGCAATGATGCTGTTTTTAATAAAACTGACATAGTTATGCGTTATCTCGGCAAGTTTATTAACTAACAAAGGCAGAAAGGTGTGTTTCCTATCAGGAAATGAATAGTACAGAGAAATATGCTAGTGAATAGCTTTGCAATTTCAACAAATGAGAGTTGGAAGTATAAAAATAGAAGAGATGTGGGTGATATCGCGATTTTAAGACAGGAATATAATAAAAATCGCGATTTAATTCGAAATCTAGCGCTTAAGAAAGTTGGCTAATAAGGCGTGACCTTGTTCGGTCAGAATGCTTTCAGGATGAAATTGTACCCCTTCTAACGGCAATGTTTTATGGGCAATCCCCATAATTTCATCAAACTCCCCTTCACGTTCTGTCCAGGCAGTGATGTTAAAGCAATCTGGCAGCGTATCTTGTTTAACAACCAATGAATGATAGCGAGTCACTGTTAATGGATTATTTAACCCTTCAAATACATTGGTATTATTATGCTTGATCGGAGAGGTTTTACCATGCATCACTTGCCTTGCTCGTACCACATCCCCACCAAAAGCTTGTGCTAACGATTGATGACCTAAGCACACGCCTAAAATAGGCAATTTACCAGCGAAGTATTCAATAGCTTGTAGTGATATACCTGCTTCATTTGGGGTACAAGGTCCAGGAGAGATGACTAAATGGGTGGGTGCTAGCGACTCAATACCTGCGAGATCAATCTCATCATTACGGACAACCTTAACCTCAGCGCCTAACTCACAAAAGTATTGATACAGGTTATAAGTAAATGAATCATAGTTATCAATAATTAACAGCATATATCTACAGCGACCTTTTCTATTCTGCGCCCTATTGTGCAACACATCACTAGAAACGCAAACCATAAAAAAAGCAGAGCAAATGCCCTGCTTAATCTATTTAATCATTATTGATCAGTATGGACGCGCCACAAAGCCTACCGCTTGGTATGCTTTTTTCAGTACTTCAGCCGCGCGTGCAGAGGCTTTTTCAGCACCTTGCTTCATTACGCTATCAAGGTAAGCACGATCAGCACGAATACGATGGTATTCAGCTTGTACTGGCTCAAGCATAGCAACTAATGCTTCACCGACATCTTTCTTAAATGGGCCATACATTTCAACGCCTGCATATTGTGCTTCAATTTCAGCATACGTCTTTCCTGTTGCGCCTGAATACAGACCCATTAGGTTTGAGATCCCTGCTTTGTTCTCTGTATCAAATGCAATACGTGGCGGTGTTTCTGCATCAGTTTGTGCTTTGTTAACCTTCTTAAGAATCGATTTTGGATCTTCCAACAAAGTGATCACATTCTTACGGTTATCATCAGACTTAGACATTTTCTTAGTCGCGTCTTGTAGGCTCATTACACGCGCACCAACCGATGGAATGTACGGCTCAGGAATTTGGAAAATTGAACTTTCTTCTGTGCCGTACAAATTATTAAAACGCGTAGCAATATCACGAGCTAACTCTAAGTGCTGCTTCTGATCGCTACCTACAGGTACTTGATGTGCGCCATATAATAAAATATCAGCAGCCATCAATACTGGGTAACCGAATAAGCCCACGTTTACATCATTCGCATGACGCGCTGATTTGTCTTTAAACTGCGTCATACGACTTAGCTCACCCATTTGGGTGTAACAGTTTAATAACCAGCCTAGTTGAGCATGCTCAGGCACATGTGACTGAACAAATAACGTGCTCTTTTGTGGATCAACACCCACCGCTAAACAAATCGCTAATGCATCTAACGTTGCTTCATGCAGCGCTTTAGGATCTTGACGTACTGTAATGGCATGCAAATCAACCACACAGTATTGGCAATCGTAATCGTCTTGCATCTGTTCCCACTGACGCAGCGCACCTAGGTAGTTACCAATACTTAATTCACCAGAAGGCTGTACGCCACTTAATACAATGGGTTTACTCATGATCAGACAATCCTGTTAGTTTCTTATTCATAGAAAAGCGAGAGGCATACTCCCGCTTTTTACTTTGTTAGCCAGTGTACACTGGAATGTACTAGTCGCCTAGTTTAACCACATTTGCTAATTGCTTGAAGTGATCGCACACAACATCAGGTGCACTCTCTGCAATAGGCTGACCGTAGTTATAGCCATAGGTTAAGCCCAACGAATGGCATGTTGCAGCTTTTGCTGCCAAGATATCATTGCGAGAATCCCCCACCATTAACATCTCAGACGCGGCAATATTATGTTTTTCCATTAACCAATGCAGTGCATAAGGATCTGGTTTTTTCAGTGGGAAAGTATCACCACCAATCACATCAACAAAATACTCGCTGATGCCATGCTCTTCAAGTAAATGCGGGACAAATTGCGACGGTTTATTGGTCACAATCGCCATTGACATACCCGATTGATGAAATGCAGCGAGAGTCGCTTTTACGTCGGCATACAATGCACTTTTTACATGACCGCCAAGCTCGTAGTAGTGATCAAATAATTGGCGAGCTTCTTTTTGTAGCTCTGGATCAATCGTTGGATCGACATCAACACTTCGGCTTAATGCGCGACCAATTAAAATATCAGCACCATTACCGATCCAAGTGGTAACTTGCTCTACGGTCACGCCTTCTCGTCCAAGGTGACGCATCGTTTTATCAGCAGCATCCGCTAAATCAGGTACGCTATCGAGTAATGTGCCATCTAAATCAAACGCTATAAACTTGATGTTTTCAAATACCATTAGCATTTAGCCTCAGCCAATTCTGCGCGCATTTTGTCTATCGCGACTTTATAATCAGGTTCATTAAAAATGGCAGAACCCGCGACAAACATATCTGCGCCAGCAGCTGCAATTTCTCGAATATTATCAACTTTCACGCCACCATCAATTTCAAGACGAATATCACGGCCTGATGCATCAATACGTTTACGAACTTCACGTAGTTTATCAAGTGTTGCTGGAATAAAAGATTGACCGCCAAAACCTGGATTCACTGACATCAATAAAATCATATCGACCTTATCCATTATGTAATCAAGGTGGTGAAGTGGCGTTGCCGGATTAAAAACCACACCCGCTTTACAACCATGCTCTTTGATCAGTTGTAAAGTACGGTCAACATGATCTGACGCTTCAACATGAAACGTGATCATTGTTGCACCAGCTTTAGCAAAATCAGGAATAATGCGATCCACCGGTTTTACCATTAAATGCACATCAATCGGTGCGGTAATACCGTAGTCACGAAGAGCCTTACAGATAGGTGCACCAAACGTTAAATTAGGCACGTAATGGTTGTCCATTACATCAAAGTGAATAACGTCTGCACCCGCTGCTAACACCTTGTCAACGTCTTCACCCAAACGTGCAAAATCAGCCGATAAGATAGATGGAGCAATCAAGAAGTCCTTCATGTACTTGCCTCTCTTCGATACACAAAACCTGATACTTGGAAAACCAAGCCCAATAAATTGCCATAATTCTACCCGAACCGCGAAATATTGTCCCAATGGATTTATTTATTACTTCAGTTGATCAAAATGATGAGACAAGCCACTACACTCAGTAAAAGAGCGAGATAAAAAGAGGCGAGGTGGATATAACTAAGTCAAAGAAAAGCACACCAATACAAGTTATTGTGAGTGTGTTAGCAGCGTTATTTGGCGTTCAATCAGATAATAATCGGCAGCATGATTTTAAACAATCAAGCCCATGGCCATTTATAGTTGTGGGAATTGTAATTATTGGCGCAATGATTATGGCAATCATTGCCGTTGCGCGATGGGCAACGGCGATATAATCATTCTTCTTCAGAAGAAAACGCGGGCGCCTGCTCTGTGCTTGATACAGAGAATAGGGCTAACAGCTCATCGACCTTATTGCGCCCACTGCCATTGCGGCTAATGGTGCGTTTTACTTTAACTACTGAAAGATCTGCACCTGTGTATAAACGACGCGTTAGTGCTGTATCGTGGTTAGAAATTAACACCGCAATATCTCTATCCGTTGCTGCTTTTTCTGCAACATCAGCAAGGGTGGCTTGATCATCTAAGCTAAAACCATTACCTGAATAAGAGGTAAAATTAGCCGTGCTAGATAATGGCGCATAAGGCGGATCGCAGTACACCACACACCCTTTTCTCGCGCGTGAAAATGTTTGGAGATAACCTTCACAGACAAACGTGGCTCGTTTTGCTTTTTCCGAGAAATAATACATTTCAGCTTCAGGGAAATAAGGCTTTTTATACGAGCCGAACGGCACATTGAAGCCACCTTTTTTGTTATAACGACATAAGCCGTTAAAACCATGGCGGTTCATGTATAAGAAATACAATGAGCGTAAATACGGATCATCACTCGCATTAAATTCTTCACGAATTTTCAAATACGCTTCTTTGTTATTGTATTCAGGCGTGAAAAGTTTACGTGCATCTTCAATATAACGTTCAGGCTCATGCTTGAGGATGTTATAAAGATTGATCAGATCAGGGTTGATATCGGCCAATAAGTAATGGTCGTAATCGGTATTAAGAAAAACCGACCCCGCCCCAACAAAAGGCTCAACCAATTTACGCGCAGGCGGTAGATGTCGTTTAATATCCTCAACGAGAGAGTATTTACCCCCAGCCCATTTTAGGAATGCACGATGCTTTTTCATTAAGCTAAACCCACCAACACTAGCAATATTGTCACGAAAGGTCGCGGATTGTACCTCATTTCTACCCTCTACCGATACCAATTCACGTAAATAACTGCCCTCATGGCTTTATTTTCAACGTTCTATTTCTTGTTGAATTTTTCGATATGATTTAGGCCACGGGCTTAACGCTTTTAATTGCTTCGGTAAAGCTTTTATTGCCGAGCGTGCCCGAGTCGCTGTTGTGTAATCACCCGAAATAACAATAAACCATATTTTGCCGTCTCGACGTGTTTTATAAATACGAGAAGAAGACTGGATCTTATTCTTTTCAATAAAGGCTTTGGTTTCATTCCAACTCATTGAAGCTGACAATTGAATTGCATAATGCCTTTTATTTATCGCTAGTATCGAGGCCGTATTAGCAAGCTTAATCGGCGTTTGAACAACTACCTCCTTTTTCGGCAGACGCAGTTTACTGTCTGGCTTTGCAGTCATTGCCGTTGCAGAGAGCTTTACTTCGGGCTCTGTCACCTTAACAGCAGGTAAAGAGTTTACATCATGTGACGTAATATCAGTCGCTGACGCACTTGGGGCTTTTACGTTCGTCGCATCTTCTGAAATCACTATATTATCTGAAGCGGTTTGCTGGCGAGTTTGGGTTGCTACACCATCAGATACAGCAGGTTCATTTTGAGCAGGTACGTCTAGCACCTCTTGGGTAAATTCTTTGGCTGCACTTTCGCCTGTACCACCAACACGTTGCTCATCCATCATCGCATCAATCAAGGGTGATGGTACAACTACCCGTTGCGCTTCTTTTTCAGCACGCCCCACCGTCAGCCCTTCACTATGGATCTCTATCGGTAATGGCTTTTCATCAATAACGATGTCTGTATTCTCGATAGGATCAGCCACAATAGGCTTGGCCTCAGATGCAAGAGAGGTATCACTAGGCGTAACTTCAGTTGTATTTGTATTTTGTAATGTCTTAAATCCAAACCATCCCGCAATGATGATGCAGACTATAACAATTAAACCTATTAACAGCTGCGTTGGGGGTAAACGTCGCGATCCTTTAGTCATAGCAGTAACGTCCTGTTGTGGTAATTGTTGTAATGCACCAGGGCGAGGTTCAACTCTCGCTAATCGTGACTTAATGTCTCGTCGATGCTGACTTCCGAGTTGCTCATCATTAAGTAACATTTCGCTAAACTGACTAATTTCATTAGGGCTTAGCTCACTAATGTCTAACTCAAGTAAGGCCGGCCCTATTGTACGAACAATATCGCCGAATGGCTGAGTTATGGCATTAGGATCAGCAAAGAGCAATACATTAATTTGCCAACCAGAATGCATTTCTGTTTGACGAACCAGTGCCCATAATTCAGTAAGTAATTCAGGCGCCAAAAAGTGTGCATTATCAATAATAATAACGAAGTTGATCTTTTCAGGCAGTAAATGCTCAGCACTTTGACTTAACGAGTCTTGCTCGTTAAACATCGGAGTGGAGTGAAATTGTTGCAGTAGAAGTGTTCGTTGTTGCAGTAGTGTTTGATCATCAGTGCACGTTAGCAATGCTTGTTCAGCATGTTGTGCATAGTTTTCGAGATATTGATGCGCGAGCCACGTTTTTCCAGAGCCTTGCGTACCGTTCAATAAAATAAGATGAGAGCTAAATCGAGTAAGAAATTGTACTCGAGAGAGCAACTGGATCTGGCTATCCAGATCCAAGTTTTTTGCCTCTAGTGTGCTACGCATGATTAACCACTACTTAGTGATTAATCACATCCCGCAATACTTCATGTGTCACATTAGACACGACTTCAGCACTGCCAATGGATGTCGGTAGAACCAATCGTAGTTGGCCTGATAATACCTTTTTATCGCGCATCATGTGCTTAATAAAATCATCGAAGCCCATTGTTTCAGGTGCGATTACCGGTAGCTTTGCTCGCTCATGTAGTCGAATAATTCGCGCTACATCGTCATCACTAATAAGGCCTTGTATTGCAGCAGTTTTAGCCGCTAGTACTGTACCTGCCGACACCGCTTCGCCGTGCAGCCAGTTACCATAGCCCATCTCTGCTTCAATCGCATGACCAAATGTATGACCGAGATTAAGTAAAGCTCGTACACCTGATTCTTTTTCATCAGCCGCAACAACATCTGCCTTAATTTGACAACAACGTGCAATGGCATAACACAATGCATCGTTATCGAGTGCTTGTAAGCGTTCAATGTTGTCTTCTAACCAGACAAAAAAGTCGTGATCGGCAATAATGCCATACTTGATCACTTCAGCCATTCCCGCTGCAAACTCACGTTCAGGTAGGGTTTGTAAGCAGTGATTATCAATCACTACCGCTTTGGGCTGATAAAAAGCGCCTATCATATTTTTACCCAATGGATGATTCACTGCGGTTTTGCCACCAACAGATGAGTCCACTTGAGAAAGTAATGTTGTAGGTACTTGAATAAAATCTACGCCACGTTGATAACTTGCAGCAGCAAAGCCCACGACATCACCAATGACGCCGCCACCGAGCGCTACAATCACAACATCACGACCATAATTACCATCAAGTAAGAAAGTCATGATTTGATTAAAAGTCTCTAACGTTTTGTATTGTTCACCATCAGGGAGAGAAAGTAATGCCACTTGGCACTCTAATGAACTGATGGTTTCCATTACCTGCTGTGCATACAGCGGGGCAACAGTTTCGTTACTGACCACTACCACCCGCTTTCCCGCAGGAATCGCAGATGCAAACAACGCCGAGTTGCAAAACAACTCGGCGCCAATTGAAATAGGGTAGCTTCTGTCATCTAAATTGACATTGATCCGTTCCATGGTCAGCTTCTCTCTTTTTGTTGATTAACGCTCTTCTAGCATTTTGATGATTTGGTTTGCCACTACCTTCGCACTTTGATCATCAGTGCGAACAACGTAGTCAGCTACTTCTTCATATAATGGATTGCGCTCTTCTGCAAGTGCTTCCAGCACTTCACGAGGCGTATCAGTTTGAAGTAGAGGACGCTTTTTATCGCGTTGAGTTCGAGCTAGTTGCTTCTCGATAGTCGTCTCTAGATAAACTACGATACCACGTGCAGAAAGGCGATTACGGTTCTCTTTAGTTTTAACAGAACCACCACCAGTTGCCAGAACAATGCCTTGCTCTTGTGTTAGATCGTCGATAACTGCTTCTTCGCGAACACGGAAACCGTCTTCACCTTCAACATCAAAGACCCAACTAATATCAGCACCTGTACGTTCTTCAATAACTGTATCTGAGTCAAAGAATTCCATATGCAGCTGCTGTGCAAGGTGTCTACCAATAGTGCTTTTGCCGGCACCCATTGGGCCGACCAAGAAAATATTTCGTTTTTCAGCCATTTTTAGCAATTTTACGCGCGGTTAATAAAACGACACCACCCGCAGGCTCTATTAATTAATAAGCCCGAGGCGCCAAGTTCCTCACATATAATTCGTGATAAGACAGAAAATTATCTCAGGACTGATAGCTATATTGCAAGCGCTAGTCACTCCTAATCAGTATTTTATTATGCCTGTCCTACCAAAAGAGGTCGCCATAATGGCTCAGCAGCGGTCTAAGGTCAATCGTAATAACCTTGTAATTCCGCTATCGCTGAGCATGAATACGGCAAAATAATAATTATATAGCCCAATAAAAACAACGGATGGAACTAATTTAATAAGAATCCATCCGTTGCTATAACAGTGTAGCTAAATTTTTATGGTTTGTTGATTAGCAGTAAATACTACTGAATAACAATTTTAGGCGTCACGAAGATAAGTAATTCACGTTTACCCATTTGTTCCATTTTATGACGGAATAATGCACCTAATACTGGAATATCGCCCAATAACGGTACCTTACGTGTCACGTTAGTCATACTATGTTGGTAAATACCGCCTAAGACCACTGTCTCGCCGTTATTTACCAGTACTTGAGTACCAATACGTTGAGTATTAATAGAAATCGCAGTACCCGTGCCTGTAGGGACATCTTCACCTTTGTTATCTTGAGTCACTTCAAGATCTAACACAAGTTTATCATCCGGTGTAATTTGTGGTGTAACCATTAAACTCAGCACTGCTTTTTTAAACGATACCGATGTTGCACCACTGGATGATGCTTCTAAATACGGAATTTCTGTACCTTGCTCGATATACGCCGTTTTCTTATTGGTTGTCATCAAACGAGGACTAGAGATAATTTCTGCTTTATTTTCAGTCTGTAACGCCGAAAGCTCTAAATCAAGTAAGATATTCCCTAGCTTTGCCACTTGGAACGCTATTGAAGCCGCACCTGCGCCAGCACCTAGATTGACGTTAAGGAAATCATCAACGGTTGCATCTTCACCTAATAAGCCAGAGCTTGCTAAATTACCTTCAATTGAACCGCCAACCGTCGTATCACCATTAACTTTCGATACCCCCCAACGCACACCAAGCTCATCAATATCACCTTCATTAATGGTGACAATACGCGCTTCGATTTGTACCTGCTTAACCGGGATATCAAGTGATGACACAATATCTTTGATACTACGAATATTATCAGGGGTATCTTTGATGATGAGCGCATTGGTACGCTCATCAACATGTAATGAGCCACGCTCAGAGAGCATCCCAACACCATCAGTACTGCCGCTTAAAAGCTCTGCAATGTCCGTTGCTTTCGCATAGTTCACTTGAATCAAATCAGAACGCAGACTCAACAACTCTTGTTGCTTGCGCTTAGCTTCCATTACCTGATGTTCGCTTGCGGTGAGTTCCGCTTTAGGGGCAACCAATAACACAGAGCCACGCACACGCTTATCTAAGTCTTTTGATTGCAGAATAATATCTAACACTTGCGGCCAAGGCACATCATCAAGACGTAGCGTGACATTACCACTAACAGAATCTGAGACCACCAAGTTAAAGTCGTTATAATCAGCAATTAACTGCAAAACATTACGCACAGGGATATCTTGGAAGTTAATTGAGATCGGCTTGCCTTTATAATTGATCTTGGCGTTAGAGCTAGTGCCTTTTACCGCTTTTTTCACACGCTTTTCAATGATAACTTCAAGACGCTTACCACGAAGATTATAATCATAATCGTAGCTGCCTTTCATATTGAAAATTAAGCGCGCACCTTTAGATACACGCATAGTTTCTATACTATTAACAACCGTTGCAAAATCAACGACATCAAGCGTATAAACCATGTCATCTTTAAGTACGGTATCAAAAATATCTAGCTGCAGTTTGTTACCATTACGACGTAAATCAACTAACGACTGCGGCTTATCTAAACGAACGGTTAATACCCCTCGTCCTTTTCCATCACGACGAAAATCAATGGCTTGAATCTGATTATCGATCATTCCAGCTGCAGGTACAGCAGCAACACTCGGAAAAGCTAATGCTCCACAGCATAATAGCCAAAGTGTTGCTAGATACTGGCGGCTTAACATCCACACATTCCCTTTCATAACTTATCCTTGATTACTGCTGAACTAGCGCCAGTTTAGTCGGTCGTTTAAGCCAACATCCTTTGCCATCTGGTAATGTTTCTTCGATTTCAATTATTTTGTCGCTAACCGTAAGTACCTTGCCGCGATTTAGACCAATATATTGCCCTGGCTTAATTTTCATTAAGTCGCCTTCAGGTGTAAAAACTAATCCCCAAAGTTGCTTCTTGTTTCCAATCGCCCCTTTCATTGAGAGTTTTTCTAACGCAAAGTTTTCAAGTTTGCTGAGTTGGCGGTCAAGCTGAGGTTGCCAACACTCGCCCGTTTCTTTCTTGGCTAGTAACTGCTCTGGAATTGGTTTAACAAACGGTACTCGTTTGCTCGTCATGACAAACTTTTCAGCCTCAAAGACAAAAGGCTCAGGCAAAGGCTTAACTCGCGCTTTTGCTTCGTTATGGGTCGTTGCGATAAACTCTGCGACAGAATCATCATTGGCCTGACACCCCACTAAACCAATAACAATAGGTAATAACCACACTACTTTTTTCATAGCTTAGCCCTCATCACTATTGATCTTTTCTTGGCTTGGTGTCTTGAAACGATAGGTCGTTGCAGAGACTTTCAAAGACAAGGTTTCATCAGGCTGACCTAACGGCTTAACTCGACTTAACTCAGCATTGTTTAAGTTAACAATACGAGGCAAGCTCGCAACGGCTTCCGCGAACTTACCAATTTGCTCGTAATTCCCCGTCAACTGCATATTGATAGGTAATTCGTAATATAACTCGTGCTCAACTCTGGGTGCCCATTTGATTGATTGGAACACCAAACCATTATTGACACCGATATCATTAATCCCCGCGAGCAAACTCGCTAGCTCTTGCTCCTCCGGTAATTGCTCAATCATTTCATTGTAACGGCGGTTTAATTCTGCAACTTGCTCTTTAACCCTCGGCAGTGCAGCGACTTGTGAAGCTCGACTGACTAACTGTGATTTAAGGGTCTGCTCTTTTTGTTTCATTTGCTCAAGCTGATCATTTTTAGGGCTAACCCAATACCAATAACCAAACGCGCTTAACGCCACAGCCAAGACCGTTGCCACAATACATTGAGGCAGCAAAGGCCATTCAGTGATTTCATCTAATTCAAGTTCTTGCCAATCAGCCATATCACTTACCCTTATTAATGTCTTTTTTTGCGACTTTATTTACTTTTGGTTGCGCAAAAGAAGGCACAGTTAAATCAAAAGAAGCATTGAACTGAGAAAGCTGCTCAGACTGACTACCTTTGGTTGTCACCAAGGAGTGCATATCAACATTAATGAACCATTTAGATTGCTCTGCCCCGC
Source organism: Photobacterium angustum (assembly GCF_002954615.1). Taxonomy (NCBI): domain Bacteria; kingdom Pseudomonadati; phylum Pseudomonadota; class Gammaproteobacteria; order Vibrionales; family Vibrionaceae; genus Photobacterium; species Photobacterium angustum. The sequence continues at coordinate 2,689,345 of NZ_MSCJ01000001.1, forward strand.
CAAGTAATGCGGCTAAGTGACCATTAGAGTCACCCACCCCTTTAATGCCGACTCGTTGTGAGTTCAAATTTAATGATTCAAGATACACACCGCCTGGTACAACATTCGGTAATTGATTCAATAACTGCGTTGCGCGATTACGTGATTGTTGAATATCAGCAATCACGTTTAGCCTCAGCTGAATCGCTTTACGCTGCTCTTCTAACTTAGGTAGAAAGGCTAATCGTTTTTCGAGTAAATCAATTTCTTGTTGAAATTGGTCATTACGGCCTTGTTGCTGTTGTTGCTGCAAATCTAGGTATTGAACTACCCCATAATTCGCTAAAAACGCGACCAACACCGCAGAAGCCATAAGCCCGATAAAACGCTGTTTATGTTGCTTACGACGTTCTTCACGCCATGGCAGAAGGTTTAATTTATCGATCATGCCATCCCCCGTAACGCTAATCCGGTCGCGACAGCATATTGACTCGACATATCACTCGGCAATATCACTTTCTTCGGCTGGCTAAAATGTTCGAACGGTTTGATCCAAACAACCTCTAATCCCACTAACTGCTTTAATAGGGCATCTGAAATCAAGGACTGACAACCACCAGCAAGCCATAACCCTTTAATGCTACAGCGAGGATGTGTTGAGTTATAAAGCTGAATTTGGCGCTTTAATTGTTCAGCAAATTGCTCGGTAAAACGCTCGACAGTATTCTCTTCTTCAGCATCTTGTTGATATGGTGAATCCTCAAATTGACTAGTACCAAAGCGAATTTCACGATGGTAAGCATTGCTACCTTCCGGTTTCATGCAAAATTCTGTGTGGCATTTACCGACATCAACCAGCCCCCACTGCGTATACTGACTGCCTATCTCAGCTAAATATTCGGTTAGCCATAACAATGCGTTGGTCTGTAATTCAACGACCGTTGGTTTAAAGCCAACTTTCTTTAACACAGTAACGCGGCTATCGATGGTTTCTTTACGAGAAGCAAAGACTTGATATGGTGCTGTAGTGGCTACTTCTGAGAAACGTTCACTCACCATTGGGAAATAATCAAACCACAGCTCTTCAACAGGAAAAGGGGACGCAGCGCCTAAGGCTTGGACGATCGCAAACTCAGCCTCATCTTCATTGAGACTGGTATCGAGTTGGACAACTTTGCTGATAACAGCACTATCTGGTAAGGCTAAAGTAACGTTTTTGGCTTGCCACGGCAGTTGTTTCTTTAATTGACGTATTGCTGACAACAGCGCTGTCGCATTTACATTATGCTGTTCGTTGATTACCGATTTGGTTAATTCAACCTCAGCGTATGCAGCCAATTCAAACTGATCTTTTTTCTGCTGTAGCGCCACAGCTTTTATGCTATGGCTACCAATATCTACCCCAACACTTAATGGGTTCCGAAACATCCGTGTTATGCTCCCATGTGGCGAAAAAACAAACTATTTCGAATAAACACCATCAATGGCATTAATTTTCTTTTTGTTATCTTTATACTAGTAATTGAAAGATAATGGATAATGACAATTAGCACGATGGCGTAACGGGAAATCTCAAGTGAAGTTCATAAAGCGATTACTAATACTTGCATTAATTTGCATAATTCTTGGAGTTGGTACTATTTTTGGCTTTTATCTGTATGTAAAGCCAGACCTTCCAGATGTAGCAAAGTTAAAAAATGTCGAGCTGCAAACACCGATGCAGGTGTATAGCGAAGATGGTAAACTGATCTCACAGTTTGGTGAAAAGCGACGTATACCTCTGACATTAGATGAAATTCCTCTTCTCATGCGAGAGGCTTTTATTGCGACGGAAGATAGTCGTTTTTATGAGCACCCAGGTGTCGATCCTATCGGTATTGCCCGTGCAGCTTTTGTCGTATTGACATCAGGATCAGCTCGTCAAGGTGCCAGTACCATTACCCAACAGCTTGCACGAAATTTCTTCTTATCCAATCAGAAGAAAATTATGCGCAAAATTAAAGAAGCTTTCATTGCTATTCACATTGAAAAGCTGCTGACTAAAGATCAAATTCTTGACCTCTATTTAAACAAAATTTACCTCGGTTATCGCGCCTATGGTGTAGGTGCTGCAGCGCAGGTGTATTTTGGTAAAACGGTTGATCAACTGACATTATCTGAAATTGCAGTTATTGCGGGCTTGCCAAAAGCACCATCCACAATGAATCCAATTTATTCCATTGACCGAGCAACAACTCGTCGTAATGTCGTTTTAGGTCGTATGCTTGAAGAAGGCTACATCACCAAAGCACAAATGGATGCTGCGCGCGCTGAACCTATAGTCTCTCACTATCATGGCGCAGAAATTCAACTTTACGCACCTTATGTTGCAGAGCGTGCTCGTGCATGGATGGTGGATCGCTATGGTGCTGCTGCGTACGAAAAAGGCATGAAGGTATATACGACCATCAATAGCAAACTTCAGCTTGATGCCCAGCAAGCCGCAGTCAATAACCTGCTAAATTATGACCACCGTCATGGTTACCGTGGTCCAACAGCCGTTCTTTGGAAGCCAGGGCAGCCGGCATTAAATGCCAATCAAATTGTAAATAAACTTCAAGATCAGCCTATCTATGGCAAGCTTATCCCTGCTGTCGTAACGAAAGTTGATGGTAAAACCGCAGCTATCGTGACTAAAAATGGTGATATTGCCACTATCGATTGGAATGGTATGAAGTGGGCTCGCAAGTTCCTTTCTGACTCTAGTCAGGGTCCAGCTCCCAAAAAAGCCAGCGATATCCTTACTGCAGGTCAACAAATTTGGGTTCAACATAACCAAAATGTTGTGAGTGATAAAAAAGACGGTGCAACAGTCACGACGAATCAATGGCTACTTAGCCAAGTTCCTGCGGCAAATACGTCTTTTGTTGCTATGTCACCAGAAAATGGTGCCGTGTTGGCAATGGTCGGTGGTTTTAATTACACCCGAAGTAAATTCAACCGTGCAACGCAATCTATTCGTCAGGTAGGCTCAGGTATTAAGCCATTTATTTACTCTGCAGCAATAGAGAAAGGCTTAACCCTCGCAACTCTCATTAATGATGCGCCAATTACTAAATGGGATAAATGGCAAGGTACAGCATGGCGCCCTAAAAATGCTGATGGTAAATATGGTGGTCCTACCCGTGCTCGTATCGGTCTAGCTCGCTCAATTAACGTAATGGCTATTCGTGCACTTCGTATTGCTGGGCTAGATTTCACCATTGATTACCTTACTCGCTTTGGTTTTAAACGTGCAGATTTACCTCGCGCAGAGCCTATTGCTCTTGGTGCTGGTAGCTTAACGCCACTAGAACTTGTACAAGGTTACTCAGTATTTGCTAATGGTGGTTATGCTGTTGAACCGTTCTTAATTAACAAGGTTGATAACAATGATGACCAGTTAATTTACTACGCTGATCCTGCTGTTGTTTGTAACGATGCATGTCAAGCAACAAACCCACAAGCAAAAATGCAAGTGGCAATGGCAACCGCTGTTGAAGATCATAAATTCGATCAATCAACAGATACCACAACAACGACTACGGCAACTACCACAGCGCCGAGTGAAACTGAAAAACCAACGCCGGAAGATCTAGAAAAAGTGATACCTATGCCACCAGTTCGCTACGCACCAGAGGTGATCAGCGAGCAGAATGCGTTCCTTGTGCGCGAAATGCTAAACAGTAACATCTGGGGTGAGCCGGGACATCTATATGGGACAGGCTGGCGTGCAAGAGTACTTAAGCGTCATGATATTGGTGGTAAAACAGGTACAACCAATAACGCGAAGGATGCATGGTACACAGGTTATGGTCCAAACATTGTGGCAACGACTTGGGTTGGTTTTGATGATCATCGTCGTGAATTAGGTCGCACCAGTTGGAACAATAATCTTGGTAAAAACCAAACAATCGGTGGTGAGTTCGGTGGTAATGCTGCACAACCCGCATGGATTAACTTTATGCGTCAGGCGTTGAAAAATACCCCTGAACAAGAAAAGCAAATTCCAAGTGATATTGTAAAAGTGCGTATCGACCGTGCAACAGGTCAACTGTCAAACCGTAATGATGCAAGCTCAATGTATGAGTATTTCATTAAAGGTACTGAGCCGACACGCTCTGTACAGCAAGCGGTATCAGAGCAAAAATTTGATACAGAAACGGCTGAAGAGTTGTTCTAAACGCTGTTACCGATATAAAAAGAGCGCTCATTGAGCGCTCTTTTTTTATTTCAGTAAACAGAGATTATGGCTGAGTATGTTTAGCAAAAACTTCTGGCATTTTTTCTTTGATCACTTCAGCTAGCTTTTCATATCGCGCTTTAAGTGGTGAGCCTGGACGATAGGCTAATGTGATCAAACGCGTTGGCTGAGGATGTTTCGCTGCGATATAACACACCCCATCACGGCAATGCTCTTTCGGGCTTGCCAATTGTGGTAGTAACGTAATACCACTGCCCGCTGCAACCATGTTACGTAACGTTTCTAAACTGGTGGCTTTAAAGCGACCGTCATCACGCGCGCCTGCTGCAAAACAAAAACCAAGAGCTTGATTACGTAAACAGTGTCCGTCTTCTAGCATCAATAAACTTTCGCCGTGCAACAAAGACATATCAATATCTTTTTCACTCGCCCATTTATGTGTTTCAGGCACAGCTAACATCATCGGCTCATCATAGAGCGGCAACTCAATGAACGGTTCACTTTCTTTTACCGCAGCTAAAATAATGCAATCTAATTTGCCTTCTTCTAACTGTTGTACCAATTGATGAGTTTGCGCTTCATGTAAAAAAAGTTCTAACTCAGGAAATGCTTCTTTCAAGCTTGGGATAATTTGCGGTAACAGGTACGGACCAACCGTTGGAATAAAACCAATATGCAGCGGTCCAGACATACTTTCTCCTTGCACACTAGCAAGTTCTGTAAGTATTTTGACTTCAAGCAACACTTTCTGTGCCTGAGCGACTAAACTCAGACCTGCGTCAGTGAACAGTACTCGACGGCTAGTTCTTTCTAATAATGAAACACCTAGCTCATCTTCTAGTTTTCTTATTTGTCCACTTAATGTGGGCTGACTGACGTAACAAGCTTCGGCTGCTTTGCGAAAATGTTTGTGCTCAGAGAGAGCAACAAGATATTCCAGATCACGAATATTCATTGGCATGTCTTATAATAGGATTTAACTATTGAAACCATAGCAGCAAACGATTGGAGCTATCAAGAGTAAAGTTACATAATAACCACAGTAAACGGCGCAAATGATTAAACACTCCGATTACATCAGACTCATTTATATTTTTAAGGGATTACATTATGTTCGCATCTAAAGAAGGTCAGGCTGTACCACAAGTTACTTTTCACACACGTAAAGGTGATCAGTGGGTTGACGTAACAACTGAAGATTTATTCGCTAATAAGACCGTTGTCGTATTCAGTCTACCTGGCGCATTTACACCAACATGCTCTTCAAGCCACCTACCTCGTTACAATGAGTTAGCACCTGTATTTGCTGAAAATGGCGTGGATGACATCCTATGTGTATCTGTAAACGATACGTTCGTAATGAATGCATGGAAAGCCGATCAAGACGCTGAAAACATCACTTTCATTCCCGATGGTAATGGTGAGTTCACTAAAGGCATGGGCATGCTTGTTGAGAAAGATGACCTAGGTTTTGGTGCACGTTCATGGCGTTACAGCATGCTAGTTAAAAATGGCGTTGTTGAAAAAATGTTCGTTGAAAATGAAGAACCAGGCGACCCATTCAAAGTGTCTGACGCAGACACTATGCTGAAGTACATCGCACCAGAGCAAAAGCTACAAGAATCAATTACCGTATTCTCTAAACCTGGTTGCCCTTTCTGTGTGAAAGCGAAACAGAACTTGATCGACAAAGGTCTACAGTATGAAGAAATTATTCTAGGCAAAGATGCGACAACCGTTTCTTTACGTGCAATTACAGGTCGTAGTACGGTTCCCCAAGTATTCATCGGTGGTAAGCACATCGGTGGTAGCGAAGAGCTAGAAACTTACCTAGGCTAAGTTTTCAAGTATTGTCTGGATTGTGGTCCAGATTGTTCATCAATTAAAACCTGCAGTTTAATTGGTGAGCAAAACAAAACCGCAACAACTCTCCAAATAAAAAGCCCTCTGATGAGGGCTTTTTTTGATCTAGATAATTCGCATATTAACCGTTAAGCAACATTGACTGTTGCTATACGTTGCTCTTGATCTAAACGCACTTCTAATGCGACTTCATCACAAGCATGTTGACGCGGACAACGATCGCAATCTTTCATTACCTTTTCTGGCAGTAATGATTTCGATGTCGGGGTAAAGCCTCGCTTCATAAAGAACTCTGGGACACGTGTTAGTACAAAGACTTTCTTAATTGCCATTTGCTCGGCTTTTTCAAGCAAATGCTCAACAATTGCTTTGCCTTGTCCTTGTTGTTGCCAGCCAGCTTCAACACCTAAAGAGCGAATTTCCGCAAGCCCTGAATCATAAACATATAACGACGCACAACCGGTCACGACACCATGATGTTCTGCCACCGCAAACGAGCCAATATCACGAACTAATTCATTTCGGTTACGTGGTAGGTTTTCACCCAGCCCTGCCCAGTACACCACCATGCCTTCAATGGCATCAAGATCCGTTAAACGAGCACCACGAACCTTCACGCTTGGTGAGTAACGTTTTTCTAACCGCTTCTCTGCTTGACCAATCGCATAATCGACTTGATTTGGCGCAACGCCACCCAGCGCGCAACGCTTATCAAGACAAGATTCAATGGTCAGAATTGGATACACGTCATCATCAATCACTTCAGAGAATTGCTTCATTTCCTCAAGCGATAACTCTTCTAATGCGCAACCTTTGGCAATGGCAGCAACCACAGCTACTCCGACAATATGGTGCGCTTCACGGAATGGAATCCCTTTCGCCACTAAATAATCAGCAAGCTCTGTCGCATTAGAATAACCTTGCATTGCAGCTTCTAAGGTACGGTCTTTATTAACCTGAATACCATCAAAACAAAGCGCAGCCATTTCCATACAGTCATGCCAGCTATCGAGGGCATCAAACAAGCCTTCTTTGTCTTCTTGCATATCTTTGTTATACGCAAGCGGCAACGCTTTCACTGTCATCATCATGCCAGTCATCGCACCATAAACACGCCCACATTTACCACGAATAAGCTCTAATGCATCTGGGTTTTTCTTCTGAGGCATTAAAGATGAACCTGATGTCACCGTATCTGCCAGCTCAATAAAGTTAGATTCACCTGAGTTGTAGAAGATCAAATCTTCTGCCATACGTGATAGATGAAGCATAGAAATAGAGGCAGTAGAAAGAAGCTCCATCACATGATCACGATCAGAAACCGAATCCAAGCTATTACGCGTGGCACGATGGAAACCTAAGCTATGTGCTAGCACTTCACGGTCAATCGGATAAGCCGTACCCGCCAATGCGCCAGAGCCTAACGGACAAGTATCTAAACGTTCAAGGGCATCAGTTAAACGAGAATAATCACGCTCAAACATTTCGACATAGGCTAAGCACCAATGAGCAAAAGTCACAGGCTGAGCACGTTGAAGGTGGGTGTAACCCGGCAGAACCGTGGCTTGATGATCACGTGCGACTGTCACTAACTGCTGCTGTAAGCGGTCAAGCATTAATAGCAATTGCTGACCTTGCTGACGACACCATAATTTTAAATCGGTCGCCACCTGATCATTACGTGAACGTCCGGTATGAAGCTTTTTACCAAGATCACCGACTTTAGCGATCAATTGTTGCTCTACCCAACTATGAATATCTTCAGCATCTGAGCGTAAAATTTGCTCAGGATCTTCCATCACAGCAAGCTTTAATTCATTCAATGCTAACTCAAGCTTTTGCTGCTCTTGCTCGGTTAATACATCGACCTGACGTAGGGCTTTAGACCATGCGATTGAGCCAACAATATCTTGCTCTGCTAGACGATAGTCAAAACGCAGTGAATCATTGAATTGTTTAAACCGTGTGTCAGCTGCCTGACTAAAACGTCCGCCCCATAATGCCATGGTACCTCTCCTTTGCTCTACGTATCGACTTGCTTATCTTGTTATGGCGTGATCAAACGGGGCTTAAGTAGGGAGCCCCGTGATTGTTTTTGTTATTTCTTTTGGCTATTTAAAGCACGAATACGACTTGCTAGTGAGTAAAGACGAATGAAGCCGCCAGCATGGCTGTGATCATAAACATCATCTTCACCAAAGGTCGCAAACTCTTCAGAATATAAGCTGTTAGTTGAGCGTTTCTGAATTACAGTTGCTTGGCCTTTGTACAGCTTAACGACCACTTCACCACTCACATCTTTTGCTAGCTCATCAGCTGCTGCAATTAATGACTGGCATAATGGCGTAAACCAACGACCATCATAAATAAGGTGCGACGCTTTAAGACCCAATGTTTGACGGAAATCGAACGATTCTTTATCGAGAACTAGCTGCTCAACCGCACGTAGCGCTTCCATCATAATCGTGCCTCCAGGTGTTTCATAACAACCACGAGACTTCATACCGACTAAGCGGTTTTCTACGATATCGATACGACCAACACCATGCTCGATACCTTTTTCATTGAGGTACGTTAGCACGTTGTATGGCGTCATCGCTTCACCATCAACCGCAACCACTTCACCTTGTTCAATCTTAAGTGTTACCGTTTCAGCTTGATCTGGTGCTTGCTCTGGATCTTTTGTCCATACCCAACATAGATCGTTTGGTGCGTTCCACGTATCTTCTAGCACCCCACCTTCTGTTGATACGTGCCAAGCATTCGCATCACGAGAGTAAATTTTTTCCAGCGATGCTGTACATGGAATATCACGCTCAGCAAGGTAATCTAACAATGCTTCACGACTACGTAGATCCCATTCACGCCAAGGAGCAATCACTTTAAGCTGTGGTGCTAGTGCAGCAAATGCACCTTCAAAACGTACCTGATCGTTACCTTTACCAGTACAACCGTGACATAACGCATCAGCACCAACTTCTAATGCACATTCAACTTGTGCTTTAGCAATAATTGGACGCGCCATTGAAGTACCCAGTAGGTATTTACCTTCATACACTGCACCAGTTTTTAGTGATGGGTAGATATAATCTTTCACCATCTCTTCTTTAAGATCAGCGATGTAACAAGATGAAGCTCCTGAAGCCAATGCTTTTTCTTCAATCCCAACCAGTTCTTCTTCGCCTTGACCTACATCGGCCACGAATGCGACAACTTCACAGTCATAGTTCTCTTTCAACCATGGAATGATAGCCGATGTATCTAAACCGCCAGAATAGGCTAATACAACTTTATTAATCTTGCTCATGTGCTGTTCTCCTTATCAGCCTTGCGGTTATTCCGTTCAGGCGATGTGCTAAATATTGTTAACTTAAAATTCAATTACAACGTAAATTTGGTACCGATACTTTGCCCGTCAAATAAGGCGGTTAACTTTTCAGGATAACGCCAACTTGCCACTTCAATAGGACGACCTAGCGCTTTTGCGGCATCAAATGCTGCGCGTACTTTGACAATCATGCCATCGGTGATCACCGCTTGTTCAATTAACAATTCAGCCTCAGCTTCTGTTAACGCTTCAATTAACTGCCCTTTGCCATCTAATACACCACTCACATCAGAGAGTAATACCAATTCACCATCAACGGCGGCGGCAACGGCAACGGCGGCTTGGTCGGCATTAACATTCATCAACTCGCCCTGTGCATCTAAGCCAATTGAGCTAATGATTGGCATATAACCTGATGTCATAATTTGTGTGATCAGTACGCCATTACCCGGCTCAGCTTTACCTACAGAGCCTAATTCTGGATCTAATTGTGAAACGTCACACAAACCACCATCAGCCAGGCTGAGTCCTACCGCTTTAACGCCAGATTTAATCGCCTGCCCTTGAAGTAATTTGTTCGCCGTCCCTGCTAATGCACCAGCAATAACAGCAATTTGATCGCTAGGCGTTACGCGTAAACCTTGTTTTTTCACTGTCGGTAGTTGCAGTTTTGCCATTAAGTCATCAACTAAATAACCGCCGCCGTGGACTAACATCAGTGGGCGATGAGAGTTTTCTTGATAAGCATTAATCGCTGAAAACAATTTTTCTAACGTTTCAGTACATGAAAGTACTGCACCACCTAATTTAATGACCAGTGGAACCTGACTCATCATCGAACTCCTACACTAAAGCGGTTAATTGCGGGAAACCATTTCGAATATTTATGCACTGCATCGCTTGCGAAGATGCACCTTTTAACAGGTTATCAATCGCAGATGTTAAAATAATATGCTGACCATTCACCTGCCAGCCAATATCACAGAAGCAAGTCCCTACCACATTCTGTAGACGTGCCGCTTGTGTTCCTAAAAGACGTACCGCATGTTTATCTGCTGTAGATGCATATGCTAGGTTCAATGCTTCCGTTACCTGCTCTAGCGTAACGCCTTGTGCTAGCTTCGCTGTAATAGTTGCAAGAATGCCACGTTTAAAGTTGCCAAGATGGGGGGTAAAAATAACGTCACGACCTAGATGAGTACTGATTTCAGGTTGGTGGCGGTGGGAAAATAAACCGTAAGCTTGCAGGCTTACTTCGCAGAAACTATTAGTCATGGTCGCTTTTCTACCAGCGCCAGACACACCACTGACCGCATTAATCACTGGCCACTGCTCGGTATCAAGTAAACCCGCTTCAATTAATGGTTTAAGCGCTAATTGTGAAGCTGTTGGGTAACAGCCCGGAACAGCAATTAGTTGTGCTTTGGTAATTGCATCATGATTCCACTCCGCCAAACCATAAACCGCTTGTTCAAGCCAATCTGAATATTGATGTTCAAAGCCATAATATTGGGTATAGAAATCATCACCTTTGACACGAAACGCACCAGACAAATCAAAAACCTGACACCCTTGTTCAAGAAAACTGGCAGCAAGGTCATGGCTGACTTGGTGGGCTGTGGCAAGTAAAACAACGTCAGCATTTTTAGCAATATCACTTGGACTGATTAACGGCTGTAACGGTAAATCAACAATGCCTTTCAATTGACCATGCAAATCACTTAACGGTTTACCCGCATCAAGGCTGTTTTCAGAAACAAATAAACCCGCAAGTTCTAAGTGAGGGTGCTTAACCACCATTTTCGCAAGTTCTGCGCCGGTATAGCCGCTTGCACCGATAATTAGAGTCTTTAACATTACAAATTCCATTTTTAGTCTAATGATTGTTGTTACCGTTTAGGCGCAAATCTGGCTTGAGTCTTTATTTTTTTGCAGCAGTAACGTGTAACAAGGAGTGCTGAAAACAGCAAATATGAGGGGCGCATACGCACCAAGCGAATATGACTTAGCGTCGTCGGAAGGTATGAGTAAAAAGCTTCGCTTGGTTCATGTTAAAACATCCTAAATTAACAATGGAGACCCGGCATTCCTTGCTCAGGTTACGGCTAAATAAAGCAATAAATTATTCGTTTGCGTTGCATTTATATGTTTACTGATTAATTAACGTACTGTCAACAGAAAAGCCTTAAAAACCTCACTTTCCCAATCCTTTTCAAAACTTTTCCTTCATCTTTTTGTAACATTTTCATCATTCATCGATTTGACATCAGTTTGAGACAATATTATTACTAACTGTTATTTGTTAGCAAACGAGCAATAATGAAACAAAATTACAGACTTCAATCGCATTTATGACCAAAATCAAAATAGATCGGTTTTAACACTTATAAATGTAATGATAGTTGACCTCAAAGTGAGATCACGGCTAGATTGTCTGTTAGAAGTTTAAATTGGATGTAACTAAATTACGAGATGGATGCGATATGAATGAGAAATACAGCACGTTAAAAAGTAACGTAAGTATGCTAGGCCACCTGCTTGGTAATACCATTAAAACGGCACATGGTGACGAACTGTTAGATAAAGTCGAAACTATTCGTAAACTATCTAAATCAGCACATTCTGGTAGTGAAGAAGATCGTGCAAAACTTATCGATGAGCTACAGAACTTACCCGATGATCAATTACTTCCAGTTGCTCGCGCCTTTAGCCAATTCCTGAATCTCACGAATATTGCAGAGCAATACCATACTATCTCTCGTCAATGTGAAACCACATTATGCAGCCCTGATGCACTCGATGAGCTATTTAATAAGCTGACCGATAATGATGTCAATCAGCTTGATTCTATTGAAGCGGTTCGTGAACTTAATATTGATTTAGTGCTAACAGCACACCCAACAGAAATCGCTCGACGTACCATGATTCACAAATTGGTACAGATTAATAAATGTTTATCTCAATTAGAGCTTAGCGAGTTATCAACCTCTGAACGAGCACGTATTGAGCAGCGCCTTGAACAGCTTATTGCCCAAGCATGGCACTCAGATGTTATTCGTCAGCAACGCCCAACCCCAATTGATGAAGCTAAATGGGGCTATGCCGTTATTGAAAATTCACTATGGCAAGCTGTACCAGAATTTCTTCGCCTATTTGATGAAAAATTACAGCAACACCTTGGCGAAGCCCTTCCTCTTGACGCATCACCAGTCACCTTCTCTTCTTGGATGGGTGGAGACCGAGATGGTAACCCATTTGTTACCTCAAACGTGACACGTGAAGTGCTCTCTTTATCACGTTGGAAAGCGGCAGATCTTTACCTCAATGATATTCAAGAGTTGATCAACGAATTATCCATGACTCAGTGTAACGAGACAGTGCGTGAGCTTGCGGGCGAAGAGCATGAACCTTACCGCGCGATTCTAAAGCAACTACGTAATAAGCTAGTTCATACTCGTGACAATCTTGATGCGAAGATTCATGGTCAAAAACCCGCCTCCGATATTGTTATTGAAGATATTGCAGAGCTGTGGGATCCACTGTATGCGTGTTACCAATCACTGCATGAGTGTGGCATGGCTATTATTGCTGATGGCCTACTGCTTGATACATTACGTCGCGTTAAATGTTTTGGCGTACACTTAGTCCGTTTAGATATTCGTCAAGAAAGTACTCGTCATTCAGATGTGATATCAGAGCTTACTCGTTACCTTGGACTGGGTGATTACGACCAATGGAGCGAGCAAGATAAAATTGCTTTCCTTGTTCGTGAACTATCATCGAAACGTCCACTTCTTCCTCGTGACTGGGAACCATCGGCTGAGGTTAAAGAAGTCATTGAAACCTGTAAAACTATTGCAGAGCAATCCCGTGAAGCACTAGGCTCATACGTCATTTCAATGGCGCGTACGGCCTCTGATGTACTTGCCGTTCACTTACTACTGCAAGAAGCTGGCTGTCCATTTAGAATGGATGTCTGTCCATTATTTGAAACGCTTGATGACTTGAATAATGGTGCTGATGTTATTGAGCAACTACTGAATATTGACTGGTATCGTGGCTTTATTCAAAACCACCAAATGGTCATGATCGGCTACTCAGATTCAGCTAAAGATGCGGGTGTAATGTCGGCAGGTTGGGCGCAATATAGCGCAATGGAAAAACTGGTTGATGTTTGCGAACAAGCTGGGGTTGAAATCACCCTATTCCATGGTCGTGGCGGTAGTATTGGCCGTGGTGGTGCACCTGCACATGCTGCACTGTTATCTCAACCACCACGCAGCTTAAAAGGTGGCTTACGTGTAACCGAACAGGGCGAAATGATCCGCTTTAAGTTAGGTTTACCAGAAGTCGCTATCAATAGTTTAAGCCTTTACGCGAGTGCAACACTTGAAGCCAACCTACTTCCGCCTCCAGCACCTAAACAGGAATGGCGTGAACTGATGGATGTGTTATCTGAAGTCTCTTGTGAAGCTTATCGCAATGTTGTCCGTGTTGATCCTGAATTTGTTCCTTACTTCCGTGCGGCTACGCCTGAACTTGAGTTAGGTAAACTGCCTCTTGGTTCTCGTCCAGCGAAACGTAATCCGCAAGGTGGCGTAGAGAGCTTGCGTGCGATCCCATGGATTTTTGCATGGAGTCAAAACCGTCTATTGCTACCAGCATGGCTGGGTGCAGGCGAAGCAATTCAGTATTCAATCAACAAAGGTCACGCGAAATTGTTAGAAGATATGTGTCGAGAGTGGCCTTTCTTCTCTACACGTCTAGGTATGCTTGAAATGGTTTATGCCAAGACCAACACCGGTATTGCTAAATACTATGACGAGCGTCTAACAGATGAATCTCTATGGCCATTAGGTCAAAAGCTTCGTGATCAATTAGGTAAAGATATTAAGGCCGTTTTAACGGTTGAAAATAACGATCACTTAATGGAACAAGACCCTTGGGGCGCTGAATCAATTCGATTACGCAACATTTATGTTGAGCCTCTTAACATGCTACAAGCAGAGCTGTTATATCGAACTCGACAGCAGGAAGAGTTACCTTCAGCACTTGAAGAAGCCTTAATGGTTACTATTGCTGGTATTGCAACAGGCATGCGTAATACTGGCTAGCAGATTGCGATAATTAATAAGGGCCATTTGATGGCCCTTTTTTTTCCCGTTATTTATCGATATGTTAAGAAAAATCTTTTTTGTCTCAATATTGATACAGCATAAAGTTTCTTAACAGGGCTATGATAGTTGTAACTTCGATATGAGCGATGATGTATAAGATTATCCAAGCCTTAATGGTACGAGTGATTTTTCGCTATCGAAGTAAGGTCACAAGATAATAAATTTGCAAGCCCGTATATCAGATATTTCATCTTGAAGTATCGATATTAAGCAAATTAATGATATTGTATGCGGTCTCAACCGAACTATAAGATATTAAGATTATAAATAAAAAGCGCCATTACGAAGCGTATGTAATCTAGTTCAGTTGTTATTTTTATTTGACGTATTTAACGGATAGAAGAGATGTCACTACCACACGTAATTTTAACCGTGCTGAGCAACAGAGAAGCAACGGGTTATGATATAACTAAAGAGTTTTCTCATAGTATTGGCTATTTTTGGAAAGCGAGCCACCAGCAGGTGTATCGTGAACTGAATAAGATGGCTACTAACGATCAAGTAACATGTCGACTTGAGCCTCAAGAGGGTAAACCTGATCGTAAAGTCTATGCCATCACAGATGCCGGTCGCCAAGCACTATTTAATTGGTTTGAAGAGCCAGCACGTAATCCCACAACTCGCGATGAGTTCTCAGCAAAGCTGTTAGTTTGTGGTGTTCACAATTCAGAGCCAATGCAAAAGCAACTTGCTGCATTGATCGATGAATCTCAAACACTGATCGGCCATTACAAAGAGCTAGAAAAACTTCATTTCAGCGATTACAAATCAATGGACCGCCAGCAACGCTTAGATCGTTTAACACTTCGTCGTGGTTTACATAACCGCCAAGCTTGGATTGACTGGGCTGAAGAAGTGATTATTGAGCTAAAAGATATGGACAGTAACGGTAGCCCTGTTGCGCTATAGGTTATTATCTTTCTAATCAAATAATTAAACCGCAGTTTACTGCGGTTTTTTTTCGAAAAAAACATCGCAACGCTGCATTAAAAAATAAAAAGCCCGCTAATAAGCGGGCTTTAAAATTTTATCAAACCGTTACAGTAAACAGGCCAGACGATTTATATCTGATAATAATGCACCAGCAGTTACATCACGCCCCGCTCCAGGTCCTCGAATCACTAACGGATTATCACGGTACCAATGGCTTTCAATGGCAAAGATATTATCGCACGGAAGCAAATTAGCTAGCGCGTGCTCTTGTGGTAATGCTTCAACACCAACATAAGCGTTGCCATGGCGATCTAATCGAGCTACATAACGCAGAACTTTGTCTTCCTCACGCGCACTTTCTAATCGCTCGGCTAAAATCTCATCTAGCACTTGAGTTTGTTCAAAAAACTGCTCAACAGATAATGCTGCAAGTTCGCTTGGGACTAAGCTTTCAACTTTAACCTGTTCAGGCTCAATTTCTAGGCCTGATTCACGGGCTAATATCACGAGCTTACGCATCACATCACTGCCATCTAAATCATGGCGAGGATCAGGCTCAGTGAGTCCTTGTTGCCACGCTTGTTCTACTAACTCAGAAAATGACACGCTGCCATCATACTGTTGGAACAACCAAGACAAAGTGCCTGAGAAAATACCAGAAACAGCAATGATCTGATCGCCACTCTCTCGTAAATCACGAACAGTATGATTCACCGGAAGCCCAGCACCAACCGTCGCGTTATACAACCAATGACGGCTACTTTTCGCAAACGCATCAATCACCTCATGATAATCTTTACTGCTCGCAGAGCCCGCCACTTTATTGGCTGAAATTAAGTGCAAACCGTGTTCTGCTATTTCAGCATAACGCTTTGACAGCTCACTACTTGCTGTGACATCAAGCACAATCACATCGTCATAATCAGCATTCGCAAGATGAGAGAAAAGCGCACTCTCTTGATACTCTATGGCTTCTTGTTCGAATTGTGTCAGTGCTAGCGAAGGATCGATACCTGTAAAATTCATCCAACAACGACGACTATCGAGTACCCCTATTAAAGTAAAACTTAAACCATGACGTTTTTCTAACGCTGATTTCTCTCGGTCGAATAATTCAAGCCAACGAGTACCAATATTGCCTTTACCACAAAGTACTAGCCCTACTCGTTTTTGAGCTTGAAAGAGCGCTTGGTGAATATTACTGACCAAGCTTTCAGTTTCGACATGGCGCAATACAGCAACCAAACTTAATCCCGAATCCGCTTCTGTCATAAACTCAACCGGTAAGCCTTTTAGCTGCTGATAAAAACCATGACAGTGGATAGGGTTATTGATCACCCCAGCGCCCACAGCAGCAACCATTGAGAAGCCTTCTCGCAACCGTAATTCGGCAGGTGTTCCGCTATCTTGCAGTAAATTTAATACGTCATTCACCACCTCTCGAGTATAAGCCAGCATAATACGGCCTTTACTCTGCTCTAGGCTTTGCGCTAAAGGTGCTAATTGATGGCGCGACAATAAACGCTCAACGTCTTCACGTACATGTTGAACATCCATACCTCGTGGTACATCAACTTCAATCAAACACACATCATCAAGCGAAGAGACAATTTTTGCCCCTCGACCCGATGCCAGAACACGCTCTACTCGCGTAGAGCCTGATTCAGGTTGATGACTACAACGCAATGTTAAATCTATCGCACTTTGTGCCACAGGTTGTAATGTACGGCTATGCAAAACAGGGGCTGCAAGACGAGCAAGCTCATTGGCTTCATCTAATCGTAATAACGGTAATAGGCAGGCATCGCTAACTTTACGTGGATCAGCACTATAGACTCCAGCCACATCACTCCAAATCGTAACTCGAGAAACATCTGCTAATGCACCAATGATTGTCGCAGAATAATCTGAACCATTTCGACCAAGTAAGACAGTTTCCCCTTGCTCATTTTGAGCCATGAAGCCTGTGATCACTAAACGGTGATGGCTATGTTGTGCAAACTGCTGTTGTAATAATGGCTTCGACGATCGGCTATCGACTTCTGGCTGTGCGGCGTGTTCGGCGCGTAAAAATAACCGAGAATCCAAATCTGTGGCGGGTAAGTCACGCTGGCACAGTAATGCCGCTAATAATCGCGCAGACCATACTTCACCATACCCTTGAATGGTGCCTCGAAGTGCAGGGCTAATAGGGCTTTCACCATAGCGAGCAATCGTTGATAAATCATCATGTAGCAATTCAATCAAACGTTCTGCTGTCGGTGAATAAAGCAAAGACTCAATTAATTGTTGCTGATAGCTGCGGACAGATAACAAGGTCTCATGGGCTTGACGACCATCTTTTTCTAGTTGCGCTAACCATAATATAAGTTGGTTTGTTGTCTTTCCCGCGGCTGACACAACAATTAAATCTTCATTGTTTGAATACTCCGCCAGAATATCCGCTACTCGGCGATAGCACTCAGGATCAGCTAAGCTACTACCGCCAAATTTATGTAATTGGCGTAATGCTTTTGTCATTAGTGAGCCTCCGCCGCGAGTTTAAAGGCTTGATCAAGATCTTCTATTAAATCACGAGGGTCTTCAAGACCAACCGAAAGACGTAATAATGAGGTGGTGATCCCCGCTTCTGCCTGTGCTTCATCAGACATTGCACGGTGAGTCATACTTGATGGATGCGCAATTAAGCTTTCAGTGCCACCTAACGACTCAGCCAGTGAAAACAGCTTTAACTCTTTCACAAACACTTCAAGTTGGGTTTGATCACCCGCAAACTCAAAACTCATCATAGAGCCAAAACCTTTTTGCTGGCGCTTGGCAATCTCATGACCAGGATGTGATGGAAGGCTTGGATGATAAATAGTGCCCACCATCGCCTGTTGCTGAAGGTAACCTAATACCGCGACACCATTCTCTTCATGCATTCTCATACGCGGTGATAATGTACGTAGACCTCGCAGAGTTAGGTAAGCATCAAATGGTGCGCCAGTTGCACCAATGCAGTTCGCCCACCAAGCAATGGTTTCTGCCATTTCGGCATCTTTTGAAATCAGTACCCCACCAACCACATCCGAGTGACCATTGAGGTACTTAGTTGTTGAGTGAACAACAAAGTCTGCGCCTAATTCAATTGGCTGTTGTAGTAACGGCGATAAGAAAGTGTTATCTACAGCAACAAGACAACCCACGGCTTTTGCTTGCTGACACAGCGCCGCAATATCAATCACACGCACTAATGGGTTAGATGGCGTTTCAACCCAGATTAATTTTGGTTTTTTTGCTAAAGCGGCAGCCAGTGCTTCTTGATCAGATTGATCAACAAACTCAACCTTAAAGTCACCTTTATTGGCGCGAGTATTAAATAATCGGTGAGTACCGCCATAACAATCATGCGGCGCAACAATCAAATCATCAGGGCCTAATAATGCCGTTACTAATAAATTCATCGCAGCCGTACCACAACTGGTAACAACACCACCTGCACCGCCTTCCATCTCACTAAGCGCATCAGCTAACGTATTTCTAGTTGGATTACCTGAACGAGAATAATCATATTGCGGTACTTCGCCAAAAGCTGGAAAGCTATAGGTCGACGTTAAATAAATAGGAGGAACAACAGCGTTATATTGAGAGTCAACATCAATACCGGTTCTTACTGCAATTGTCGCCAGTCGCTTATCACTCATACAAACATTCCTTGTCGGGGCAGGATTTAAACCCAAGATAATAAATTTATAACAACTTTAACCACTACAAAACAAGACGTCAACACATCTGGACGTCTATATGTCTTTGCTTATGGCAGTAAATCCCGCTAAAATTCAGCCATAACAAAATAATGGTAACAACCTTACTGTAATTTTTCTGTTCAATACGGGACAAAACCGCGATGTTCACGTAATATCGCCGCCCTACAATCCCCCGTTGCTAACAGAAAGTGTCGATTCCTGTTACCACCATTATTAACCCAAATATCGCTGAGAAGGTAGAACATGGCAAAGTGGAATGGCGAATATATTAGCCCTTACGCGGAACACGGTAAGAAAAACGAACAAGTAAAAAAAATTACTGTTTCGATTCCATTGAAGGTGCTTAAGATTCTGACAGATGAACGTACTCGTCGTCAGGTGAATAACCTTCGCCACGCAACAAATAGCGAATTACTTTGTGAAGCCTTTCTTCATGCCTACACAGGTCAACCGCTTCCCACTGATGATGACATTCGTAAAGATCGTCCAGACGATTTACCTGCAGAAGCAAAAGCATTAATGGATGCGATGGGCATTAGCTACGAAGACATTAATGAATAATTATTGCAGTACTATGTATACTAAAAAACCAGCCTAATGGCTGGTTTTTATTTGTTTATCATCAATGCAATAGCGCGATTACACTTCCATATAACCCATAGGCATCTCAATACGCGCTACGCCTGAATCAATGGCCGCTTGTGCGACAGCTTTTGCGACACGTGGTAATAAACGCGGATCCATCGGTTTTGGAATAATATACTCTCGGCCAAATTCAAGGTGTGATGCACCCGAAGCCTCAAGCACACTTTGTGGTACTGGCTCTTTCGCTAACTCTCTAATTGCATGAACGGCAGCTAATTTCATTTCATCATTAATTTGACTTGCACGCACATCCAATGCTCCGCGGAAAATAAACGGAAAACACAGAACATTATTCACTTGGTTAGGGTAATCAGATCGCCCCGTTCCCATAATTAAATCATCTCGAACTTGATGAGCTAATTCTGGTTTTATTTCAGGATCAGGGTTAGAACAAGCAAATACAATAGGGTTTTCAGCCATTAGCGCTAGCGCTTCAGGTGGTAATAAATCAGGGCCTGATACACCAACGAAAATATCGGCTCCCGCAATCACATCTTCTAATGTGCGCTTATCTGTATTGTTAGCAAATAGCTGCTTATATTCATTTATATCATCACGGCGAGTATGAATAACGCCTTTACGATCGAGCATATAAATTTTTTCACGTTGCGCGCCACATTTTATCAATAGCTCCATACACGCAACAGCAGCAGCTCCCGCTCCCAAACAAACAATCACCGCTTCACTAATTTCTTTACCTTGTAGCTCTAAGGCATTGATCATACCTGCAGCTGTGACAATCGCCGTACCATGCTGATCATCGTGAAACACGGGAACATTACAACGTTCAATTAAGCGCTGTTCGATCTCAAAGCAATCTGGCGCTTTAATATCTTCTAAATTAATGCCACCAAAGGTATCGGCAATATTTGCAACAGTATCAACAAACTCATCTATAGTGCGATGTTTTACTTCAATATCAATTGAGTCAATACCAGCAAAACGCTTAAAAAGTAATGATTTACCTTCCATAACAGGCTTAGAGGCTAACGGACCTAAATTACCAAGACCCAAAATAGCGGTACCATTGGTGATCACCGCGACCATATTACCTTTCGCGGTATATTTATAAACGTTATCAGGATCTTGAGCGATTTCCCTAACGGGCTCAGCAACACCAGGGCTATACGCTAAAGCAAGGTCTTCAACCGTATTAGCAGGCTTTGTCAGTGCAACGGCTATTTTTCCAGGAGTAGGAAGGGAATGGTAATCTAGAGCTTGTTGACGAAAATCTTCGGTCATAGTGATATTTGAGCCTCAACGCTGACATTTATAATGGCAAATTACATCTATGTGTAATTCGTATTTGTTATTAAATCATATGCCATTAAGTATTAATTTCCCAGCTTATAGCCAACAAGTTTTATACATTTAACCAACAGTTATTCTTTACATATTTTATTGAAGCATAAAAAAAGGGATGCTTTCGCATCCCTTTTTTCTAAATTCATCTGGCAAGTAATTACTTGCTAGTAAGCGCACCGAAACGCTTGTTGAATTTGTCAACACGGCCGCCAGAACTAACTTGACGTTGCTTACCAGTGTAGAATGGGTGGCACTTGTCGCATACATCAAGGTTGATGTCTTTACCCATAGTAGAGTTAAATACGAAAGTGTTGCCACAAGAACAACGTGCGTTTACTGCTTTGTACTCAGGATGAATACCTTGTTTCATGGGATAACCTCAAAATAAAGGCCGTGTCGCTCTCCCGATCCAAAGCCGGGCACCACACGTCGTTAAAAAATAGCTTGTCACATTATGTGACAAATCAGGCGGCGTATAGTAATCAATCATCCGGCGGAGATCAATACAGATGCCGATTTTTCACGCGTAATTTCTTTGTACCACACCGCGTTCTTCACCTATCAGACTTAACAGCACTTATCGAGTTTCACTTGGTCTGGTATTATTCAACACAAGCTCAATGACAGCAGTAAATTATGATCCCGAATATCGCTCGAGTCGCTCTCCCTATTCCCCTAGATAAAACCTTTGATTATTTAATCAAACCCAACGACCTACCTATTGTCGGCGGGCGTGTGCAGGTTCCTTTCGGGCGTCAACGTTTAATAGGTATCGTTACCGCACTGACAAATAGCTCTGAGTTTCCAATCGAACAACTAAAAGCTATTCAAAAAGTCATTGATAAAGCCCCACTGTGGATGCCGCCATTATTTGATTTGCTCAAATGGGCTAGTCAGTATTATCAGTACCCACTTGGTGATACGCTGGCTAATGCAATGCCGGCATTATTGCGAAAAGGACGTGAAGCCTCACAAACCACCCTGAAATTTTGGGCATTAACAGAAGCGGGAAAATCACAACCGCTAAATGGCCTAACTCGCGCACCCAAACAAGCCCAAATACTGCGTCTACTGCAAAACGGAGCTATCAGTCATGATGCGCTATTGAGCGAAGAAGTAAGCTCTACGACCTTAAAAACGTTAGCGAATAAAGGCTGGATCATTGAGCAACAGCAACAACCCAAAAGCCAAAACTGGCAGAAACAGTTTTCTGTTACTGAAGAAAAACCACGTTTAAATGAAGAACAAGCGTTAGCAATTGCCACCGTGAATAGTAACCCTAAGTTTGGCTGTTATCTTTTAGAAGGGATAACGGGCTCAGGCAAAACAGAAGTATATCTTAACTTGCTAGAGCCGGTGCTTGCCGCAGGTAAACAAGCACTCATCTTAGTACCTGAGATTGGCTTAACCCCTCAGACGATTAACCGCTTTCGCCGTCGTTTTAATGTGCCTTTAGAAACGGTTCACTCAGGGCTAAACGACAGCGAGCGTATGGCTGCATGGCTTGCAGGTCGAGATAATCAAGCGGGGATCATCATCGGGACGCGATCTGCATTATTCACCCCCTTTGCAAACCTTGGCATCATCATTGTCGATGAAGAGCATGACGCGTCTTATAAACAACAAGATAGCTTACGTTATCATGCTCGCGATCTTGCAGTTATGCGCGCCAATAAAGAAAACATTCCGATTATTTTAGGCTCTGCAACACCAGCATTAGAAACCTTGCATAACGCTAAAACAGGCAAATACCATCATTTAACCTTAACTAAACGTGCGGGTAACGCTCAATTGGCGCGTCATGGTGTGATTGATGTTAAAGGTTTATATCTTGATGCTGGGTTATCTGCACCACTTATCGCTGAGATGCGTAAACACTTAAATGCGGGTAATCAGGTGATGTTATTTCTTAATCGCCGTGGTTTTTCACCTGCGATGATGTGCCATGAATGTGGTTGGATCGCCGAATGTCATCGTTGTGATGCTTATTACACCTTGCACCAGCAATCTGGAGAACTGCGTTGTCACCATTGTGCAACTCAGCGTCCCATCATGCCGCAATGTGAGCAATGTGGTTCGACTCAATTATTGCCCGTCGGTGTTGGTACTGAGCAATTAGAAAATCAACTCGCCACCCTATTTCCTGAATTTAAGACGGTGCGCATTGATCGCGATAGCACGCGTCGCAAGGGGGCTTTAGAAAACTATCTCGAAGCGATTAAAAACAATGAGTATCAAATTTTAATTGGTACCCAAATGCTGGCAAAAGGCCACCATTTCCCGAATGTCACTTTAGTCGCATTAATTGATGTTGATAGCGCACTGTTTAGTAACGACTTCCGCGCATCCGAGCGTTTAGCACAATTGTTTATTCAAGTTGCAGGACGTGCAGGGCGCGCGAGTAAACCGGGCGAAGTGTTATTGCAAACTCACCACCCAGAGCATCAACTATTACAATCATTGCTTCATAAAGGCTATGGCGTTTTCTCACAAACCGCCTTAATTGAACGCCAGCAAGCTATGTTACCGCCCTATACTCACCTTGTCTTAATAAGGGCGGAAGCTAATGACAGTGATACCGTTTGCCAACTATTACAGCAAATCCGTGGCATTTTTGAATCCAGCCCCGTTTATGATCAAGATTGCTGCGTATTAGGGCCCAACCCCGCTCCTCTTGCCCGTCGTGCTGGGCGTTATCGTTGGCAATTGATTTTACAAACCCCTAATCGCAAAGCCTTGCAACAAATACTCAGTATTGCCAAGCCTGCAATTCAATTACTGCCGCTGGCTAAAAAAGTACGTTGGTCGATTGATGTAGAGCCGCAAGATTTAACTTAAGACCAACAATGCGACAAAACTCACATAGTGAATGTAATTTATGCTATTTGAGGCATGTTTAATCCCGTGTATACGCTCTACAATATCAATAGTATTGACTAATATCAGTCATTTACTGCTTCGCTGGTTTCCGTCTCAGTCCTTTTGACTTCGAGCCACCAGCCGCATAATAAGAGAGATTTAGATAAAAGAGGAAAGCAATATGGCGACAATGAAGGATGTTGCCCAGCTAGCCGGAGTTTCGACTGCAACGGTTTCCCGTGCGCTAATGAACCCGGAAAAAGTATCGGCTTCAACTCGTAAAAAAGTTGAGCAGGCTGTCATGGAAGCTGGCTACTCACCTAACTCACTTGCCCGTAATTTACGTCGCAATGAGTCAAAAACGATCGTAACTATCGTCCCCGATATTTGTGATCCCTACTTCACAGAGATTATTCGTGGTATCGAAGAAGCCGCAATGGAGTACGGTTACCTTGTATTACTGGGCGACAGTGGTCAACAGAAAAAGCGTGAAAACTCATTTGTTAATTTAGTATTTACTAAACAAGCCGATGGTATGTTACTACTTGGTACAGACTTACCTTTTGATGTTAGTAAACCAGAACAGAAGAACCTACCACCTTTGGTGATGGCTTGTGAGTACGCACCTGAATTAGAGTTGCCGACTATCCATATTGATAATCTCACCGCGGCATTTGAAGCAGTTAATTATCTAACACAAATGGGTCATAAGCGTATTGCGCAAATTACAGGCCCCGACCAAGCGCCATTATCCCAGTTCCGAAATCAGGGCTACCAACAAGCACTACGTCGTGGTGGGATCACATTAAACCCAGCCTATACTGTGAAGGGCGATTTTAGCTTTGCTGCTGGTGCGCGCGCAGTTACCGCATTGTTGTCGTTACCAGAGCCACCAACCGCATTGTTCTGTCATTCTGATGTGATGGCGATTGGCGCAATGCAGCAGGCAAAACGTCTTGGGCTTCGCGTTCCTCAAGATATTTCGATTGTTGGCTTTGATGATATTCAATTTGCTGAATATTGTGATCCACCATTAACAACCGTTTCTCAACCACGCTATGAGATTGGTCGTCAAGCAATGCTGATGTTACTTGAGTTGCTTAAAGGCAAGGAAGTACAAGCAGGATCTCGCTTACTTGATGCGAAACTGGTGATCCGTGAAAGTGCAGCCCCACCATCTCGATAGTAATAAAAAGACTGTGAGCTTATGAAATAATCATAAGTTCACAGTTTTTGCAAACTATTGACCTTAACCCACACATTATTAGTGATAAAAACTAGTCAGTATCATTCCAAATTTGTAACATAGAACTCTTTCCTTCTCTCAACATATTTGTCTATCACCGTGGCTACTAAAGATTATGTAAAACGCGGACGCTCGCCGAAACCGGCAAATAAAAAAAGCAGTCCGAGTCGAAAAAAAGCCCCCGCTCCTAGTGGATTTCCAATCAAGTGGGCGGTCACCGCTATTGTTTTAGTATTTGGACTTATTACTGGTTTATTCTTCTTGTCTGGTACTGATGTTCCTGAAAAACCAGTTCCTAAAGATGAACTGCCAATTAGTGCAAAACCTCAACCCATTAATGAGGTTAAAAAAACCGCTAATAAAGAAGTTCTACCGCCAAAACCCGAAGAAAAATGGCGTTATATTCAAGAATTAGAAAATAAAAAAGTCATCGTGCCAGACGACTTGAAAAACCAACGTGTGCAGCCAGTGGAAAAAGAAACTGCAGCTAAAAAAACAGATACACCCAAACCGAAAGAGAACGCTCAAACTGATAAGCCTGTGGTTGCTGTAGACACAAAACCAAGTCCAGCAAAAACTCAACCCGAGGCGACATCAAATGTGCGCTTTGTATTGCAGTGTGGGGCTTACCGTAAGAAATCACAAGCCGATGAACGTAAAGCAAAAATTGCATTCCAAGGCATGAATAGCCAACTTAAAATTAGCAGTGATGCAAAAGGAACCTGGTACCGTGTCGTATTAGGTCCTTACTCACAAAAAAGCAGTGCTGAAAAAGATAAAGCTAAACTACAAAGTGCTGGTGTTTCACCGTGTGGTATTTGGCATTGGCAATAACTCTCCAAGGTTAGCCAAACAATCAGAAGGACGTACCACTGTACGTCCTTTTTTTATGTTAGATAAACGTAATAATAGCGACCAATTGACAGTTCATACTTGAAAAGCCTTTCTTTCATCCCCAGATCTTTTCACATTAACGATACCGGCTATGCCGGAGCAGAACCAGAGAGGTTAACCCCGTGACAACTATTGTATCTGTACGTCGAAACGGTAAAGTCGTCATTGCTGGTGACGGCCAAGTATCACTTGGTAACACAGTAATGAAAGGCAACGCACGTAAAGTTCGCCGTCTATATAACAATAAAGTACTGGCAGGTTTTGCTGGCGGTACCGCTGATGCATTCACTCTATTTGAGCGTTTTGAGCGTAAGCTTGAGATGCACCAAGGCCACCTTCTAAAATCGGCCGTAGAACTTGCCAAAGATTGGCGTACTGATCGCGCTCTGCGTAAGCTTGAAGCCTTGTTGGCCGTTGCCGATGAAACCGGCTCACTCATCATCACTGGTAATGGTGACGTTGTGCAACCAGAGCACGACTTAATTGCGATTGGCTCTGGCGGTAATTTCGCCCAAGCCGCAGCAACAGCATTGCTAGAAAATACCGATTTAGGTGCGCGAGAAATTGCAGAGAAAGCCCTGAATATTGCTGGTGATATTTGTGTGTTCACTAACCACAATCACACCATTGAAGAATTAGAAACTAAGTAAGGAAGTTGTAATGTCTGAAATGACTCCTCGCGAAATCGTTCATGAACTTAATCGCCATATTATCGGTCAAGACAAAGCAAAACGAGCAGTTGCAATTGCACTACGTAACCGCTGGCGTCGCATGCAACTTCCTGAAGAGTTGCGTGTTGAAGTAACGCCAAAAAACATTTTAATGATCGGCCCTACCGGTGTTGGTAAAACCGAGATTGCACGCCGCTTAGCGAAACTAGCTAACGCGCCTTTCATTAAAGTAGAAGCAACAAAGTTCACCGAAGTGGGTTATGTTGGTAAAGAAGTCGAAACGATCATTCGCGATCTGACTGATGTGGCTGTAAAAATGACACATCAACAAGCGACTGAGAAAGTCCGTTTCCGTGCTGAAGAATTAGCAGAAGAGCGCATTTTAGATGCCCTTCTACCACCAGCGCGTGATGCTTGGGGTCAAAATGAAGAAGCCCCTGCAGAATCTTCTACTCGTCAATCTTTCCGTAAGAAATTGCGTGAAGGTAAGCTAGACGATAAAGAAATTGAAATGGACATTGCAGCACCTCAAATGGGTGTAGAGATCATGGCGCCTCCTGGTATGGAAGAAATGACCAACCAGCTTCAGGGCATGTTCCAAAACCTTGCTGGCAATACCACTAAAAAGCGCAAGATGAAAATCAAAGACGCGCTAAAAGCAGCAACCGAAGAAGAAGCGGCGAAGTTAGTAAACCAAGAAGAGCTTAAAGAACAAGCCATTCATTCGGTTGAAAACAATGGTATCGTGTTCATCGATGAAATCGATAAAATTTGTAAGCGTGGCGAGTCTTCCGGTCCCGATGTTTCCCGTGAAGGTGTACAGCGCGACTTGCTACCATTAGTCGAAGGCAGCACAGTATCAACCAAACACGGTATGGTTAAAACGGACCACATCCTATTTGTTGCATCAGGTGCATTCCAAGTGGCTAAGCCATCAGATTTAATCCCTGAATTGCAAGGTCGTTTACCTATTCGCGTTGAACTTGAAGCGCTAACAAGTCACGACTTTAAACGTATTCTGACAGAGCCAAATGCATCGCTAACAGAGCAATACAAAGCATTAATGGCAACAGAATCAGTTGAAATCGAATTCACAGCTGACGGTATTGACAGCCTAGCGGATGCAGCATGGCAAGTGAATGAGCGTACAGAGAACATCGGTGCTCGTCGTCTTCACACCGTGATGGAGCGTCTAATGGAAGAAATTTCCTATGATGCAAGCGAAAAGTCTGGTGATAAATTCACGATTGATGCTGCATATGTTAGCGAGCGTCTTGGTGAATTCGTACAAGATGAAGATTTAAGCCGTTTTATCCTGTAATAACATTGCCTTTCAGAAAAACGGTGCCCTTGCGCACCGTTTTTTTTATTTTAACAACTATTAATGGGATAAATTTGCGCCAATCCAAATTTTCGCCATAATAGCTATCCCCTCATTATTTAAGTATCTAGATTATGAAATCATCTTCATCACTTGCTATTTGGTTAGATGCAGCAAGACCGAAAACCTTGCCACTAGCCATCGCATCAATTGTATGCGGTAGTGCGGTGGCAGGATGGCATGGAAGTTTTTCTGCTTTAATTGCAGCGCTCGCTTTATTAACCGCCCTTTTGCTGCAAATTCTTTCTAACCTTGCTAATGATTACGGTGACGCTGTCAAAGGCACCGATAATGATGATCGTTTAGGACCTCAACGTGCGATTCAATCAGGATTAGTAACCCCGAAAGCCATGCGCACCGCTATGTTCCTCAACATAATTATGACAGCAATCAGTGGCTTATCATTGATCTTTATTGCCTGTCATAACCCTCATGACATCATTGGTTTTATACTGCTCGGCGCGCTAGCTATTGTTGCATCGATTGCTTATACCGTCGGTAATAAGCCCTACGGTTACCGTGGCTTAGGTGATTTATCAGTATTAATCTTTTTTGGCTGGCTAGGCGTTGCAGGCACTTACTACCTACAAGCTGGCAGCATTGATTCAGTGATAATGTTACCGGCAACGGCCTGTGGTTTGCTTGCTGTGGGCGTTCTTAATATTAATAACCTCCGTGATATTGATAACGACCGAGCTTATGGTAAGCAAACGTTAGTTGTACGAATGGGACCGGAATGGGGCCGTAAATACCACCTCATCTTATTAGCAGCCAGTGTTGTATGTTTAACACTTTTTTCTCTATTCGAAACAAAATCGCTATTTGGTTGGCTATTTTTATTGAGTGTTCCACTACTCTTTAAACATGGTCGTGCTGTTTATCATTCTAAAAATGGTGAAGAGCTCCGCCCAATGATGGCAACCATGGTCAAATGCGCTTTACTGACTAATTTATTGTTTGCTCTCGGGATCATCTTGTCATAATTGATGATTGCGAATTGCAATGACAGATCAACTGGTTATAATTTCAACAAGGCTTAAAATGAGTATCTCCTCGTTATAAGCCTTATTGATTTCCTTTCTTTCGCTAAATAAGAAGTCCACTTATGGAATACAATACCTCTGAACTGTGTGATATCTATCTCGAACACGTTGATGTTGTTGAGCCTATGTTCAGCTCTTACGGTGGACGCAGCTCTTTTGGCGGTCAAATAACTACCATAAAATGTTTTGAAGATAACGGTGTTATTCGCCAAGTCTTAGAACAATCAGGCGTAGGGCGAGTGTTATTAATTGACGGTGGTGGCTCACTACGACGTGCATTAATTGATATCGATTTGGCTCACTTAGCGCAAGAAAATGAATGGGAAGGGCTGATTATTTATGGCTGTGTTCGCCATGTTGATGAGCTAGATGAATTAGATCTTGGTATTCAGGCACTCGCCTCAATCCCTGTGGGCGCAGATCAACGTGATATCGGTGAGATTGACGTCGCAGTCAATTTTGGTGGGGTAACCTTCTTACCAGAAGATCATATCTATGCTGATAATACTGGGGTTATTTTATCGCCAGAGCCTCTTGATATCGATTAGACATACAGCTAGCAATAAATAAAATTACGGCCCGGTATGCTGTCGTTCCTGAAAACAACATACCAAGCCGAAAACCGAAACAGATAAACTGAATTCAGTATTATTCTACGTGTTCCATTTTGCCTAGTAGGTTGCGTACACGCTCCTGCCATGCATTGTGATCTTGACGTAGTTTTTCATTTTCTTCATTTAGATTTTCACGACCAGAGCGTAGTTCTTGCGCTTCCATCGAAAGTTGAGAGTTCTGCTCTTTTAATTCATCAATTTCCATTTGTAGAATAGAAATTGTATCAATTGCCATCTGAACTTTGGCTTCTAGTTGTTCTAACATTTCTAGAGACATATTGTTTACCTGATCTTAGCCCGTATGCTGGCTTAATCATTAAGCCAATCACCTACGCGCGAGTTAAATTCATATTCGCCTCTATTCTAACGAGGCAGTGACTATCTGGCATCCACAATTCTAATGCTTTTGGGCAAACGGATGAAAATCACACAAGTCTGATATAATTTTTGCAAAGTGGACCCAAATATCCGACCACTGAGACAACCAAATACAGCGCGAAGTTCATTTTTAATCGGATCTCAGCTTTATTTGCTCTCTTCTCTGTCAAAAAAACACCAGCGAATAAGCTTAACTGTCACCTAACTTACGCTTCCTTATTTATATCCTAATTTGTACACAGTGTTTAGACCCAATACCACCAATATTGCTTTTTTGTCACGATTTATTCATTGATATTCTGTCACCAAAAATAACGTTAATCATTAGCATGACCAAATTCAGAATATGATAGTGCTTGTCATCATTTCGATCATTGATACACAGCGATTAATACTGACTATTATCATTGCAATACCGCTCCCTTTATTTTGCGCAATCGTTTCACCATCCCTTATGTTAAAATCGACTCAGTTTATTTATCTAATCGATTTTATATCTGGAGTTATCATGAAACGCGATTTAGCAATGGCATTCTCACGGGTTACAGAAGGGGCGGCACTAGCGGGCCATAAATGGCTTGGTCGTGGCGATAAAAATGCTGCTGATAATGCTGCGGTAGAAGTGATGCGTATTCTACTTAATCAAACTGAAATCAATGGCGAGATCGTAATTGGTGAAGGCGAAATTGATGAAGCGCCAATGCTCTACATCGGTGAAAAGGTGGGTTGCGGTGGCGATGCTGTTGATATTGCAGTCGATCCCATTGAAGGAACACGTATGACAGCGATGGGACAAAATAATGCCCTCGCTGTATTAGCCGCGGGTGAAAAAGGAAGCTTTCTAAAGGCGCCTGATATGTACATGGAAAAACTGGTGGTTGGCCCTGCAGCAAAAGGCGTGATTGATCTTGAGAAGCCACTCGTTGATAACTTGACGGCTATTGCTAATGCTCTAGGTAAATCATTGCAAGATTTAGTCGTGATCACCCTTGCCAAGCCTCGCCACGATGAAACGATTAAGCAAATGCAAGCAATTGGTATTCGTGTCTTTGCCGTGCCTGATGGCGATGTGGCGGCGTCTATTCTAACTTGCATGCCAGATAGTGAAGTCGACGTGATGTACTGTATCGGTGGTGCGCCAGAAGGTGTTGTTTCCGCCGCAGCGATCCGTGCATTAGGCGGTGACATGCAGGCGCGTTTACTTCCTCGACATGAGGTAAAAGGTGATACCACAGAAAACCGCGAACTCGGTGAAATTGAAATTCGTCGTTGCCACGAAATGGGTATTAAAACCAACACATTACTGCGTATTGAAGATATGGCAAAAAGCGATAACGTGATTTTTGCAGGAACAGGGATAACTAAAGGTGACTTACTTGAAGGCATTCATCGTCAAGGAAATATCGCGACAACGGAAACCTTATTGATCCGTGGTCAATGCCGTACTATTCGTCGTATTAAGTCGACCCATTACCTTGATCGTAAAGATGACATTGTAAAATCGCACATCATCTAATTGCGATATTCACATGCAAGAAAGCGTACTTCGGTACGCTTTTTTTTCCCATCTCTCACTCCTAAGAAGCAAAATCAACGCAACCCGTTAGAATGGTAAAGAGATTGCTTTATTTAATAAGCTGATCCCATAATACCTAGAGAAATGAATATATAGGTAGCTATGAAAACCATCGAGAAAATCCTCTATCACTTAAAAAGTGAAGGTCCTGTCACGGCAAAAGTATTGGCTGAAAAGTTCTCCCTTACTACCATGGGAATTCGTCAGCACTTACAAAGCTTAGAAGATGATGGGCTGGTTGATTTTAACGATGTCAAAGTCAAAGTCGGACGGCCTACCCGTCATTGGCAATTAACAGAGCAAGGACATCGTCGTTTTACTGATCGTCATCATGATTTAGCCGTACACATGTTAGAGTCAGTTGAAGATCTGTTCGGAACATCAGGGCTTGAGCAAGTCATCGCAAAACGCGAACAGCATACTTACGAACAGTATCAACAAACATTACAAACGTGCGAAACACTCAAAGAAAAGCTCGAACACCTAGCTCAATTACGTACACAAGATGGGTATATGGCAGAGCTAATAACAACGCACGATGGTTATACCTTAGTTGAAAATCACTGCCCTATTTGTCGAGCAGCACAACATTGTCCTGCACTATGTCTCTCGGAACTTACGGTATTTAAACGCCTTCTTGGAGAAAACATCCGTATTGAACGTGAAGAACATATCATTTCAGGTCAAAGGCGCTGCACTTATCGAATAACATCATAGAATTAGGAGGCCATAATGGCTGATTGGATTCCTGCTCAAGTTATTGCAAACCGCCACTGGAATAATAATTTATTCAGTTTGTCATTAGCGGCAAACATCGAGCCTTTTAAAGCTGGGCAATTTACCAAGCTCGGCTTAGAGATTGATGGCCAAATGATCCAACGCGCCTATTCTTTTGTTAACCCTCCCCAACAGCCAACCATCGATATTTACGCCACAAAGGTTCAAGGCGGGTTATTGTCACCACGACTCCATCAACTAGAAGAAGGTGATACAGTCCTGATCTCTGCGCGCGCTAATGGCTTTTTTACTCTTGATGAAGTCCCACAAGGCGATCACCTTTGGCTACTCGCAACAGGGACGGCTATCGGTCCTTACCTGTCTATTTTACAACAAGGCGATGTCTGGCATCGGTTTAGAAAAGTCGTATTAGTTCATGCGGTTCGTTTTGCCGCAGATTTAAGTTATCAAGCAGAAATCACACAATTAAAGCAGCAATATGGCGATCAACTTATCGTCCAGCCTTTTGTCAGCCGAGAACCGTCTCCTCTTTGCCTTACAGGAAGGATCCCTCAAGCCCTTGCAGATGGGCAACTAGAGCGGCATGTTGGGCTAACATTACATCCAGATCAAAGCCAAATTATGTTATGCGGCAACCCTGAAATGGTAAAAGAGACTAAAAGTGTGCTAGAAGCTCGAGGGTTTGCTAAAAATTTACGCCGAAAACCGGGACAAATTACTATGGAGCATTACTGGTAATTATTAACACCCGATTAGTTGTATCAAATAGGAGATATATGCATTAAGTTGCTATTTATCTCCTACAAATCTCACCTCTAAGACGCCATATCCGTTATCTTTCCTTATAATGAAAGTAGTTGCACAGATGGAGTTGACGATGGATACGCTACCCAATTTTGATGATATGGCAAAAATGGCAAAAGAAGATCCAGAACAATTTGAACGACTACGCCAACAATTAATAGAAGATGCAATAAACCAAGCACATGACAGCATGCAACCACGCCTAAAGGCACAGCAAAGTCATATCGATCTAGTTATTAGTCGTGGAAAAAACCCACTTCACACTACCATGTTGTTGCGAAATGAATTACAACGCCAATTAGTTCGCTTTGCCGAAACTCTCCAACATCCCTGCAACCAAGAAAATGCTGATATCACGCCGATTTCATCTCATCCCAAACAATCCAAAAACACAGATAAAAGCTCTTTCTAACTACGCTTCCTGCAAGAAATTAACTATATTTTGAAATATTTTGAAATTATGAGTTCACTTTTCGTCTTGAAAAAGGTACAACCGAGCTCATTAATGATTTTGGACAGTAAAAATAAACCATTGTTGGTATATTTTTACTACATCAAGTTAAGTTAATTACATCATTTAAATTTGGAGAAAAGCTATGCGCCATCCTGTGGTTATGGGTAACTGGAAGCTAAACGGTAGCAAGGAAATGGTCTCTGGCCTTATCAAAGGTCTTGATGCAGCACTTAACGGTGTTGAAGGTGTTGACGTAGCCATCGCTCCACCAGTAATGTACTTGGATCTAGCTGAGCAGCTACTAAGCAAAGCGAACAGCAAAATCATCCTTGGTTCTCAAAACGTTGATCTACACAACAACGGCGCATTCACAGGTGATATCTCTCCTGCAATGCTTAAAGAATTCGGTGCTAGCCACATCATCATCGGTCACTCTGAGCGTCGTGAATACCACAACGAATCAGATGAGTTTGTTGCTCAAAAATTCGCATTCCTAAAAGAAAATGGCCTAACGCCAGTTCTTTGTATTGGTGAGTCAGAAGCACAAAATGAAGCTGGCGAAACAGTAGCTGTATGTGCACGTCAACTTGACGCTGTTATCAACACTCAAGGTGTTGAAGCACTGAACGGCGCAATCATCGCTTACGAACCAATCTGGGCTATCGGTACAGGTAAAGCAGCAACTGCTGACGATGCACAACGCATCCACGCTGCTATCCGTGCTCACATCGCTGAGAAGAGTGAAGAAGTAGCTAAGAACGTTGTTATCCAATACGGCGGTTCTGTTAAGCCAGAAAACGCAGCTGCATACTTCGCACAACCAGACATCGACGGTGCTCTAGTTGGTGGCGCAGCACTTGATGCTGAAAGCTTCGCTGCTATCGCTAAAGCAGCAGCTGAAGCGAAAAACTAATCATTCTTTTTGATTAGCCTAAGAGGTCACCTACGGGTGGCCTTTTTGTTTTTACCGCAAAAAAACCGCACTTTACCGATTTCAAGGTAATAAAAAAGGCCGATAATAATCGACCTTCTTTCTCTCTTACCGCTCGATAAATCTCTTAGAATAACTTCTCAGCTAACTCATAAAGATCGTTACGAACAGGACGACGCATATTTTCAATTGCATCGATGATATCGTGGTGAACAAGTTGCTCACACTGAATACCTACACAACGACCACCTTCTCCTTTTTGAAGAAGATCAACTGCGTATGCGCCCATACGAGAAGCAAGTACACGGTCAAACGCTGTTGGTTGACCACCACGCTGAATGTGACCCAATACTGTTGCGCGAGTTTCACGACCTGTTTCTGCTTCAATGAACTTAGCCAGTTCATTAACATCAGTCATTAGCTCAGTGATAGCAATAATTGCGTGCTTTTTACCTTTAGCAATACCTTCACGGATATGCTGAAGTAACTTTTCTTTATCTAGCCCTGTTTCTGGCGTGATAATGTACTCACAACCACCAGCAATCGCAGACATTAGGGTTAAGTCACCACAATGACGACCCATCACTTCTACAATAGAGATACGTTGGTGTGAAGATGATGTATCACGTAAACGGTCAATTGCATCGATCACAGTGTTCATTGCTGTCATGTAACCGATAGTGTAATCAGTACCTGCAACGTCATTATCGATAGTGCCAGGAAGACCGATACATGGGTAACCCATCTCAGTTAACTTCTTCGCGCCCATGTATGAACCGTCACCACCAATAACTACTAATGCATCAATGCCGTGCAGTTTTAGGTTCTCAATCGCTTTTTCACGCACTTCCACTTCTCGGAATTCAGGAAAACGCGCAGAGCCTAGGAATGTACCGCCTTTGTTGATCACATCAGATACACTTTTACGATCTAGCTTTTCGATACAGTTGTTATAAAGACCTTGGTAGCCATCATAAATACCGTACACTTCTAGACCTTCAGTTAACGCTGCTCGAACTACGCCGCGAACTGCTGCATTCATACCAGGTGCGTCACCACCACTGGTCAAAACACCAATCTTCTTAATCATGGTTACCCTCTGACTTTGGGAATTGAAAATCAAATCCGACACGATTATACCGAGGTTCCCCTGCTCGATATCACAGCAACACCTGTGCTGTGCGTGTAAAAACTGAAACTTTTCTACTTACGTAGGAGTATTACAAGTTTGCAAAAATATTTAGTTGATTCATATCACGCAAGGTCGGGATTCAATCAAGCTTCTTTTTACACAAAAATTAACCTTATCTCTTTCGTTTTAAGCTGACGTTTCTACATAATCAGCCCGATTTTTTCGTGTACTTGATGATCCAAATGCCTATGGTGTGTTCAATATCACGCAGTATAGCCGTTTTATGATGACAATTAATAACAAAACCTACGAGAAAATACGATCATCGAGGTGATTTTTTTATGAGGGCTCTAACTCCTGAGTAGAAAATCAAAAAAAAGCCACAACAGAAGTTATGGCTTTCTTTTTTTTGTCTTTATTACTCAAACACTCAGTGTGTTTTTTTCTCAAGTTTCATAAATCGCTTTTCGGCATGCTGTTGCTTTAATTCCACATATTTTGCTTTTTGCTCTGGGGTCAAAATATTCAACATTTGATGGCGTTGTTTTAATCGCTCAACACGGTGCTCGGCTTGTTTCTCTGACATACGATCGACCAGTTGACGTACCGCTTGCTCATCAAAATTATCTGCCAGTACTAATTTATCGAGTGCTTTGTGATCTGTTTGCATTTCAGTGCGATTAGCCTGTCGCTCCGCTTTCATCGCTTCACGATCTTTCTCTCGTAAGGTTTTCATTTCGGCTTTTTGTGTATCAGTCAACTCTAGCTGTTTAAACAGACCACGCTCACCATGATGCCCTTTCATACCGTGTGAGTTCGGAGCTGCCATTACTGACATCGAACCTAATACCATTGGTACTGCAATCGCCATCATCATTGTTTTTTTGAACATTTTCATGCTTGTATCTCCAACTATTAGGGTGCGGCAACCTGCGCCATTGTGCTTGGTAATCATAATAACGGATCACAAGTAAAGCGTTGTCGAGTAAACGTAAAGCTACGTAAATCAATAATAACGAAACTTGGCGTTCACGCTGACATTAGCGATACTAGGCTCAATACTCCATCACTCTCTTTATCTTTGAATAGGTTTGACCATGGCAAAAATTTTACTTGTCGATGACGACATTGAGCTCACAGCATTATTAAAAGATATTCTCGAGCTAGAAGGCTTTGATGTGATTGAAGCCAATAATGGCCAGCAAGGATTAGAGAAGGTAGATAGCAGTATCGATCTGATTTTACTTGATGTCATGATGCCAGTAATGAACGGAACGGAAATGCTACGTCGATTGCGAGAGTCCCATTCAACACCTGTGATGATGTTAACCGCTAAAGGTGATGAAATTGATCGTGTGCTTGGTCTTGAACTCGGCGCTGATGATTACCTGCCTAAACCTTTTAGCGACCGAGAGTTGTTAGCGCGTATACGCGCAGTATTGCGCCGTACTCAAGCCTCAAATGAAAAAACCACTGAAAAATCAGACCTACTCACCTATCAAGACATTACGATTTATCCTGGGCGACAGGAGGTAGTTTGTCAGGATATCCCAGTCGAAATGACGGGCACAGAGCTCGCTTTATTAAGCTATTTCATTCAGCGTCCAGGACAAATTATTGCAAAGGAATCTTTGAGTTTAGATGTGCTTGGTAAGCGTTTAGCACGGTTTGATCGCGCTATTGATATGCATGTATCCAATATTCGTAAAAAGTTGCCAGAGCGCTTAGATGGTAAGCCAAGAATTAAAACCTTACGCGGTAAAGGTTACTTATTGGTTGAGGAAGCATAATGAAATTTCCGGGGCTCACTAGCCTTTATGGCCGTATTTTTGCCGTCTTCTGGTTTACCCTTTTTGTTGTCGTCGTAACAATTGTTTTGTTATTTCAACTCGACCCTCGAACAGGACAAGCGATCCCCGAACCTCACCTTAAACGTTTAGAATATACTGCGGAAAATATTAACCAAAAACTCAACACTCCACGAAACGAAACCGTTAAAAAACTGCAGCTAGAACAAAAAATTAAACGCTTAACAAAACGTAAGAATAATCATGATATCCAGATTTATTTTACGACTCTTGATGGCGACATTATCTCACCACAAAAACACACTAAAGCACTGCGTAACTTTATTACTATTGCTGATGACCCAAGTGCCCCTAAGCAACGCTTATATGGTCGCTGGATGATGGCAGGCCCCTTTCTGATCAATACACCGAATAGTGATATTTATATGTATAGCGGCCAAGTATGGCGTGGCCCTTCCCCTTTTATCATCCAAATTTTGGATAAACCGGTTAAGCTCCTACTCGTGACAATGCTAGTCAGCACACCCTTTTTACTCTGGCTTGCTTGGGCAGTCACGCGCCCAGCAAGACGTTTACAACAAGCCGCAGAGCGTGTCGCACAAGGTGAGTTTACCGCCGATCCAAATTTAGAAACCGGACCTCGAGAATTTAAGCAAGCTGGCGCAAGCTTCAATCAAATGGTGGGAGCATTAAATACCATGATCAGTGGACAGCAACGTTTACTGTCAGATATTTCTCACGAGTTACGCTCACCACTCACTCGTTTACGAATGGCTACCGCATTAGCTCAACGCAAACAAGGGGAAAGCAGTGAGCTAACACGCGTTGATACAGAGGCTGAACGATTAGAAACCATGATTGGCGAATTGCTTGAATTATCTAGAATGCAAGTCGATAGCCATCAACAAAATGAAAGGCTTGATAGCCAAACACTGTGGTATGAGATGCTCGAAGATGCTCGCTTTGAAGCCGAACAATGCCATAAAACTTTACGTTATAACACGCTGCAAGATTGGCCGATTAATGGTAACCCTAACCTGTTGATTAGCGCACTAGAGAACGTAATACGTAACGCAATCAAATACGGTAATGACATCATTGAAATACAGTTTACGGTTCAGCAGCACCTGCTCACCATCACTATTGATGACAATGGTGATGGTGTGCCTGAAGCAGAATTAGATGATATCTTCCGCCCCTTTTACCGCGTCTCCACCGCACGAGATCGTGACAGCGGAGGCACAGGGCTTGGTTTAGCCATTACAGAAAGTGCTATTCGACAACATAGAGGAACAATTCAAGCAAATAATAGCTCCCTTGGCGGATTGAATATTACCATTACTCTGCCTCTGGCCCGTTAACGTCATTAAAGAAATACACTTGATTTTTTCCCTGCCGCTTAACTTGATACATCGCCATATCAGCTTTGTGCATCAAATCATCAAGTGAAATTTCTTTGGCTGCTGAATAGCAACCACCAATGCTTGAATGAATAGGAATAAATACCTTATTTTCAACTTCAAACGGACAAGCCAGCATTTGCTGCAAAGCGGCTGCGTAATATTCAGGACTCGCTAAATGCTGAGCTGAATACAGTAAAACAGCAAATTCATCTCCGCCTAAACGTACCAGCAACGCTTTTGAGCCGAAGACTTTACGCATCATTAAAGCGAGATGCTTTAATACTTTATCTCCAGCGCCATGACCATATTGATCATTTATCGGCTTAAAGTCGTCCAGATCAATATACAAAAGGCAGATGACTTTAGATGACGTTACGCTATTACTCAGAATTTTATTGGCTTGTGTTAGAAAAGAAGCACGATTTAAGAGTCCCGTTAAATTATCGTAATGCGCTAACGTATAAATACGCTGTTTATTAATATGTTCTTTTAATTGATAGCGTGCAATCCAATAAGATAAAACGAAACTCAATATAATTGCGACATAAACTAAGGTTTGATGATGTTCGATCGCTTTAATGAAATCGCCACGTTTATCAAAAGCAACAAAGGAAATCAGTTTCCAAGCGGTCGAATTATTTTCTGTAACATGGTATTCCTGAAAGCAGTAAGGGTTAATTCGCCCAATGGCACCAACCGACTCAATGGTTAATACACCTTTAGATGTAACAATTTGCCCCGACTGCATAGCTTGAATTTGTGCTTCTAATTCAGGGAACTGCTGATAAATAGTTTGCTCTTTTTTATTATCAAACATAAAGGCAAACTCTTTTTCTGGATACAAATTATTATAGAGATAATAGCCATCACTATTTACCAACATATAGTTTGTCCCCCCATTAAGGTTGAACAACCCTAGCCCTTCCATCAAATACTTCGCTAAATAGTTAATAATAACAATACCCTGCTTATTTCCCTCTTTATCAAATACAGGTGCAGATAAACGGATCATCGGCTTATAAGGCACTTCAATCTCACCATGCTCGATATTTAAATCAAGTGGAGATATATAGATCCCTTTGTGTTGTAATTTTGCCGCCTCAAGGAAATAGTATCGATGTTTTTTCTTCTGTAACTCATTAGAAGGCACAATCAATGCACGCCCGTCGTTAAAGTTAACCCGAGTAACTTCATTACCTTCTAAATCGAGATAGCGCATTTGATCATAGATTTCTTTACGTTGACTCACCGATTTCAGAGCTTGTGAAAAACGTGCCATTCGCTGCTGTTTTTCAATACCATCTTTCAATCCGGTAATACGGTGGATCTCATGGTTATTGGCGATATCAGCCAATAATGCTGTTTCTCGTACTACTGAGCCTATTACCACTTGGATATAATTTTTTTTACCAACCAGCAGTGCTTTTTGCTGTACTTGAATATTACTTTTTCGTCGTTCAAGTTCAGATTGTGAGTTATAGTAAAAAATCGATAGAAAAACCGTTAACAACAATAAAAATATCAGCGTAAAACGGACAAAGAAAAACTTATACTCAGGTATTGCGAGATTTTTCATAAGCAGTATGAAATAACGGCAGGCATAAAAAGCCGAGAAGTATGCCTTAAAAATATACAAAAAGCACAAAGATTAAATTTATCGTTATTAGAAATAACCTTTATTATTCTGTATTTGATTGTTAAAGCAGTGCTTGTCACAATGCACTATCTTTAGCTGTTAATGAAGCGATGAATTATGTTTGATATTGCGTTGTATGAACCCGAAATTGCCCCCAATACGGGTAATATTATTCGCCTAAGTGCGAACTGTGGCGCGAACTTGCACCTAATTGAGCCTTTAGGGTTTGATCTGGATGAAAAGAAAGTCCGTCGTGCTGGATTGGATTATCATGATTTAGCGCATGTCCATCGCCATAAAGAC
Source organism: Photobacterium angustum (assembly GCF_002954615.1). Lineage (NCBI taxonomy): Bacteria > Pseudomonadati > Pseudomonadota > Gammaproteobacteria > Vibrionales > Vibrionaceae > Photobacterium > Photobacterium angustum. The sequence continues at coordinate 2,730,417 of NZ_MSCJ01000001.1, forward strand.
TTTGCAGCCTTCATGCAAGCAATGGAAGGTCGTCGTATTTTTGCCTGCACCACCAAAACCACTAATTTCCACACTAATGCGAAATTTGAACAGGGTGATGTGTTACTTTTCGGCCCAGAAACTCGCGGCCTACCGGCTGAATTTATTGCCAGCCTCCCCCTTGAACAACGCTTACGTATTCCAATGCAACCCGATAGCCGCAGCTTAAACCTTTCCAATGCGGTTGCGATTATCTCGTTTGAAGCATGGCGACAAATGGATTTTAACGGCGCAGTATAAAACAGAAAAAGGCGATCAATGATCGCCTTTTCTTTCACATTCAATATATCCTTTATTGAACATAAACGATGGCTAAATACCATCACCTTCAATAAACGTTTGCGAGTTACCATTAAATTGCTGATCCATATCCATCGATGGTTTATCAGAATTTGGTCGCCCAACGACTTTGGCAGGAATACCGGCCACAGTTGTATGGGGAGGTACAGGATTTAACACCACCGAACAAGAGCCAATTTTCGCCCCTTCACCGACTTCGATATTGCCTAATACTTTAGCACCAGCGCCTATCATCACCCCTTCTCGGATCTTCGGATGACGATCGCCGCTCTCTTTCCCCGTACCACCTAATGTGACGTCCTGAAGGATTGATACATCATTTTCAATGACAGCGGTTTCACCAATCACAATACCGGTCGCGTGATCAAACATGATCCCTTGACCGATTTTTGCCGCAGGATGCACATCGACTTGGCAAGCTACCGAGATTTGGTTTTGCAGATAAACCGCTAAGGCTTTTCGATCTTGCTTCCACAACCAGTTAGCCACGCGATATCCTTGAAGAGCATGACAACCTTTAAGATAAAGTAATGGAATAGAATACATTTCAATAGCAGGATCTCGTTCAACAACAGCACAAATATCACGTGCTGCCGATTCAACTATCGAACAATCGCTAGCATACGCTTCTTCGATGACCTCACGAACAGCCATCGCTGGCATCGATGGTGTCGCCAATTTATTTGCGAGTATATAACTTAATGCAGCAGCAAGATCATCATGCTTAATAATCGTGGCATGATAAAAACTCGCGAGCATTGGCTCATGCTCTGACTGCTCTCGTGCTTCCTGCTTGATCGCTGGCCAAAGCTGGTGTTGTTGACATTGCTTCACGTCATCCTCTGCTTACTTATCTATTCTTCTTATAACTATACTTAATTAGTCAGGTATTACTTTAACCTGATTGCAAAAAAAAACAACGCGAGCCAAGGCTCGCGTTGTTGAAACAGAAGATAATAAGGTTGATACCCTTATATCTTACTGTTATTCATATTTTTTCTCGCGTGCGAGTAATTCTTTAGCAGCCTCACGAGCATCTTTACCTTGATAAAGTACTTGATAAATTTGCTCAGAGATCGGCATCTCAACACCATAACGTTTAGCTAATTGCCAAACCTCTTTGGTATTACGATAACCTTCAACAACTTGACCAATTTCCTGCTGTGCTTGCTCTACACTTTTACCTTCACCTAACGCTAAACCAAAACGACGGTTACGGGATTGGTTATCGGTACATGTGAGTACTAAGTCACCCAATCCAGCCATGCCCATAAAGGTTTCAGGCTGTGCACCTAATGCCGCGCCAAGACGACACATTTCCGCAAGACCGCGGGTGATCAACGCTGTACGTGCATTGGCACCAAAGCCAATACCGTCAGACATACCTGCACCAATCGCAATCACATTTTTTACAGCGCCGCCTAGTTGCATCCCCGTAAAATCATTATTGCTATAAACTCTAAAGGTTTTATCACAATGAATCTTTTCTTGAAGATCAGCAACAAACTCCGCATCCGGTGATGCAACAGAAATAGCCGTCGGTAAACCCGCAGCTAGTTCTTGGGCAAAGGTAGGGCCTGATAATACTGCAAGTGGAATATCACTACCTAAAGCATCGACTGCGACATCTTTTAACAGACGTCCAGTTTCTGGTTCTAACCCTTTGGTCGCCCAACAGACACGTGAATCTGAGCGTAAGAAAGGTTTTACTTGTGATAATACTTGACCAAATACATGACTTGGTACAACAACAAGTAAATCGCGGCTACCTTCAACAGCATCTTGTAAGTTTGACGTTACAATTAACGATTCTGGAAAGTGCACACCAGGAAGAAACGCTTCATTGGCACGATCAATTTCCAATTGTGCAATATGTTCTGGGTCATGGCCCCATAAAATAACATTGGCACCATTTCTGGATAACGCAATAGCAAGTGCTGTGCCGTAAGAGCCAGCACCTAATACTGCCATTGAAATCGTATTATTTGCGTTCTTAGTCATAATTGTTACTTTGCTTATTAAGCTTCAGCGTTTGCTTCTGCTTGGTTTTGTAAGTAGTTCATGAACAATGCATCAAAGTTTACTGGTGCTAGGTTCAATTGTGGGAATGTACCCTTAACTACTAAGCTTGAAATTGTTTCACGCGCGTACGGGAATAGGATGTTCGGGCAGAATGCACCTAGGCAATGTGCTAGTTGTGGTGCTTCCATACCTGCAACAGAGAAGATACCACCCTGCTGAACTTCACAAAGGAATGCATTCTCTTCTTCATTCTTAACTGTAACAGTCAGACGAAGTACAACTTCATACACACCTTCAGCTAGTTCGCGGCTTTGAGTATCAAGATCCAATTTCACATCTGGGTTCCATTCTTTTTGGAACATATCAGGTGAATTAGGCGCTTCAAAAGAAACGTCTTTTAGGAAGATACGTTGAATTTGAAAGTTTTGTTGTGCTTCTGTATTTGCTGCTTCAGCCATTTCCTGAGTCCTTTTTGATGCTCGCTATTACGAGACTTAATACGCCAGCACAGTGCTAACCACAGGCTGTATTGAATAAATAGACAGCGGTATGACTACGCGTACCGCACATCAAACAATGCGTTATTTTTTACCTTTGCTTTTTACTAGCGGCAGGTTTGCTTCGTTCCAAGCAATCAGACCGTCTTTTAGTACGTTAACATTGGTAAAACCCGCTTTACTCAAATCATTTGCGGTTGTTTGAGCGGTTTGACCTGTCTTACATACCACAATGATTGGGGCTGTTTTATGTTTTTCAAGCTCTGTAATGTTTTGTTCTTTAATTTGGCTTGGCAAAGCGTGAAGTGAGCCCGCAATATGACCTTTACGGTATTCATCACGAGAGCGAATATCAACAAACACTCCTTCTTCACGATTGACTAATGCTGTCGCGTCGTTAATACCAATTGTTTTATACGTTGCAGTTTTCTCTTTGACCATAGAACCGATGATAGCCACAACTAAACCGATCCAAACTAGAGATAAAATAGGGTTACTGGTTAAAAATTCAATATATTGTTGCATTTGCTTCGCTCTGTTTCATGGCTAAATGGCAGCCAAGATTAACGGGATTTTTAAAGGTTTTGAGTATACCGTTGTTACCTATCATGTACAGCAACGGGTATTCATTCCGCGCTTTAACTCACTTGTTGCTATTAATAAGTTATGCGCACCACCCAGTATAAAAGCGAATCTCGCACTTACCTATTAATGAAATAGAGAAAAACTGTGATCTAGGGCTTACACTCAAGACAATAAATGCATATATTTTGTCGAATAGGTCACAATACGCTCGACAGTAAGTTTGAACTTCTCCTACTGCTTTCAATACTTTCTGTAGTAAAATTACATTAATGGATATTACAATTACCTTAAAAATGCTTTTACATTAAGCAGTTAAGGCAATTGATATAGATTTTCATTTATTCGAAGAGGGACAGAACATGTCTGCGAAGAAACCACTTGCACTTGTTATTTTAGATGGTTGGGGCTACCGCGAAGACAATGCGGATAACGCAATTGCTAACGCTCAAACACCAGTAATGGATGGGCTGCTTGCTCAAAACCCTAACACACTAATTTCAGCTTCTGGTATTGATGTTGGTCTACCTGACGGTCAAATGGGTAACTCTGAAGTGGGTCATACTAATATCGGTGCAGGCCGTGTGGTATACCAAGATCTTACTCGTATTACTAAAGCGATCAGCGATGGTGAGTTTTTCGAAAATGAAGCACTTGTAACGGCTATCGACAAAGCAGTAAACGCAGGTAAAGCGGTTCATATTATGGGTCTTCTATCTCCAGGTGGCGTTCACAGCCACGAAGATCACATTGCTTCTGCAATTGAAATGGCAGCAAAACGTGGCGCAGAGAAGATCTACCTGCACGCATTCCTAGATGGCCGAGATACGCCACCACGTAGCGCGAAAAATTCACTGGTTCGTTTTAATGAACTATTTGCCAAGCTAGGCAAAGGACGTACCGCATCACTGATTGGTCGTTACTACGCAATGGATCGCGATAATAACTGGGATCGCGTTGAAAAAGCTTACGATCTTATCACTGCCGCTAAAGCTGAGTTCACAGTCGCTAATGCCGTTGACGGTCTAGCTGCGGCTTACGAGCGTGATGAAAATGACGAATTTGTACAAGCAACTGAAGTACGTGCTGAAGGTCAAGAAGCTGCAATCGTGGCAGATGGCGATAGCGTTATTTTCATGAACTACCGTGCTGACCGTGCGCGTGAAATCACACGTGCATTTGAGCCGGGTTTTACCGATTTTGCGCGTGCACAATTCCCACAATTATCTGACTTTGTAATGCTAACGCAATATGCTGCGGATATTGAACTAACAACAGCATTCAAACCAGCAAGCCTAGACAATACATTAGGCGAATGGCTATCGAAGAAAGGCAAAAAACAGCTACGTATTTCTGAAACAGAAAAATACGCGCACGTAACCTTCTTCTTCAATGGCGGTAAAGAAGATGAGTTTGATGGTGAATCACGTCAACTTGTTGCTTCACCAAAAGTAGCCACTTACGATCTTCAACCTGAAATGAGTGCACCAGAGCTAACTGATAAGCTTGTTGCTGCAATCAAAGGTGGTGAGTTCGATATGATCATCTGTAACTACCCTAACGGTGATATGGTTGGCCATACTGGTGTTTACGACGCTGCAGTGAAAGCGTGTGAAGCACTAGATACTTGCCTAGGTAAAGTCGTTGCAGCGATTAAAGAAATGGACGGCCAGTTACTGATCACTGCCGACCACGGTAATGCCGAGATGATGGTTGACCCATCAACCGGTGGTATCCATACAGCACACACGAATCTACCAGTGCCACTTATCTACGTAGGTAGCAAAAACTTAGAACTTAAGTCAGGTGGTAAGCTGTCAGATCTTGCGCCAACGATGCTTTCACTAACAGATATGGAAATCCCTGCAGAGATGTCTGGTCAGGTGCTATACAATCTGAAATAATTATCTCCATGCGAGATATGATTAGAAAACATCTAAACAAAAAAATCCGCGCCAGTGCATTATGCACTGGCGTTCTTTTATGCATGACATTTGCCGTTCCATGTGCAGCGTCCAGTCAAAACCAGCTCGATGGCGTAAAACAGGAAATCTCACGTCAAAAAAATCAACTGGCAAGCAAGCAAAAGAAATACAACAGCTTGCAACAAGATCTAAAACAACACGAACTGAACATTGCCAAAGCTGCGAATGATATTCATGCGACAAACAATCAATTAGCAACCATTAAACGCGCTATTGATAAGTTAAATACGGAACAAACAGAACTAGAACAAAAACAGAAACAACAAAAGGCCGTTGTTGCATCTCTATTAAATGCCCAATTTCGCCAAGGCCAAGACAGCGATATCGCCAGTTTATTAAGTGGTGAGGATTCAACACGCCTTGACCGAATGACAACTTATGCTGAGTACATCAGTAAAGCCCGTGTTAATGCCATTGATGCCCTTGATGCCACGCAAACTGAAATTCAAATGAAAGTACACCAGCTCAACGAGCAAAAAACGGAGCAGCAACAAGTACTCAACACTCTTAAACAACAAAAACAAACACTCGATCAACAGCAACAATCACGTCAAAAAACGCTATCTAGTATTAAAAGTCAAATCGATAGCAGCAGTGAAGATTTAGCAGAACTGCAAGCCAACGAAAGACAAATGCTCGCTGCAATTGCCAAAGCGAAAGCGGAAGCAGAAAGAAGAGCCCGTGAAGAAGCGGCAAGAATTGCCCGTGAAAAAGCGGCAGCTCAAGCACGCATAAAAGCGGCAAAAGAAGCCAAAGCGCGCGCTGCAGCTGAAGCCGAAGCACGTGAGATTGACAGACAATATGCAAACCAACAGGCACGTGTGCCGATGGACGGCCTTGCTCGCCATAAAGGCAAACTATACTGGCCAGTGAAAGGGACTATTTTGCATAACTACGGCTCGCATCAGCAAGGACAATTACGCTGGAAAGGCATGGTATTTAGCAAGCCAATGGGTAGCCAAGTAAAAGCGATTTATTCCGGTCGTATTATTTTTGCAGACTGGCTACGTGGCTATGGTTTGATGATTGGTATTGATCACGGTAAAGGCGACATGAGTTTCTATGGCTATAACCAAACACTACTGAAGAAAGTCGGTGATACGGTTCAAGCTGGAGAGCCAATAGCCCTAGTCGGTGACAGTGGTGGCCAAACCCAACCCGGACTCTACTTTGAGATCCGCCGTAAAGGCCAGCCAATAGATCCTAAACCTTGGCTTGATTAAGCTCCACTCTAATACTAAAAATAAAAAGGTTGGTGATAATTATTATCCCAACCTTTTTTAATATCGCTTCTTTCGCAACAGATTCTTAACGCTTAGCTTGTTGCTCTTGTTGCTCGTAATACTGTTTCAATGCTTCTACACGTTCGCAGCCTAACGGTGTTGCCAGCGGCCTTACAATATTAAGTATCTGAATAACACCTTTATAGATAACCGTTGGGGTTATTTTAGCACCAGCGACTTGTGTTGTTTGATAACTAATCCAACTTGATGCCACCATCAACAAAGTCTCAGCCAAGGTTTTCAAATCTTCATCATCGATATCAACCAATCCACCTTCTTTCAAGCTTTGCATCAATATAGCGATGTTACTGCGAAGTTGCGCCTGTGCTTCAAGGTATTTAAGTTGTAATTCGGGATCACGTCGTAAGATATCAGGCAAATTTGCGTAGAAAAAACGATAGCGCCACATCAACAAAAATACGGCATCGAGATAGCTCAATAGACTTTCAGTCGTTTCAGCTTCATTGCGTGGTTGAAAGCTCACTTGTAAGTCAGTGGCATATAAATCAAAAATACTGTGGATGATCTGTTCTTTATTTCTAAAATGATAATAAAGATTACCCGGACTGATCGCTAGATCGGCGGCGATATGATTCGTCGTTACGTTGGGCTCTCCGCGATCATTAAATAACGCTAAAGCAGCATGAATAATTCTGTCTCGGGTTTTCATTTGATTGACTTCCTTCGCCCTTCTTCTACATATAATGTATCATAAGTTAACGTTTTTTTTGCTCTGTAGCGCCATAGCTACAAGTTGTTATTTCATCAATGAAGGATTTTCTCCCATGATAATTGTTACTGGCGGCGCCGGCATGATCGGCAGCAACATCGTAAAAGCCCTTAACGAGCAAGGTTGTAACGATATTTTAGTGGTGGATAACCTCAAAGACGGGACTAAATTCGCAAACCTTGTCGATTTAGACATTGCCGATTACATGGACAAAGAAGACTTCATCACCCAAATTATGGCGGGAGATGAGTTCGGAAATATTGAAGCCATTTTCCATGAGGGTGCTTGCTCAGCAACCACTGAGTGGGACGGTAAATACATGATGCTCAATAACTATGAGTACTCAAAAGAGCTATTGCATTACTGTTTAGAGCGCCAAATTCCCTTCCTATATGCTTCATCTGCAGCAACCTATGGTGGTCGCGATCATGACTTCATCGAAGAAAAGCCATACGAAGGTGCACTGAACGTTTATGGTTATTCGAAACAACAATTTGATAACTATGTTCGCCGTATTTGGCAAGATGCCGAAGCACATGGTGAGAAACTATCGCAAATCACTGGCTTCCGTTATTTCAATGTGTACGGCCCGCGTGAGCAACATAAAGGTAGTATGGCTTCTGTCGCCTTTCACCTAAACACTCAAATTAATGCAGGTGGCAACCCAAAACTATTTGAAGGCTCTGAAACCTTTAAGCGTGATTTTGTTTATGTTGGCGATGTATGCAAAATGAACCTATGGTTCTTAGCAAATAGTGTATCCGGTATTTTTAACTGTGGTACAGGCAATGCTGAATCTTTCCAAGCGGTGGCTGATGCTGTCGTTAAATATCATGGAAAAGGTGAAGTTGAGTCAGTTCCCTTCCCTGAGCACCTAAAAGGTCGTTACCAAACTTACACACAAGCAGATCTGACTAAAGTGCGCGCAGCTGGCTATACAGAAACGTTTAAGTCTGTTGCTGAAGGCGTTGCAGAATACATGACAATCCTAAACAAATAATAACGATATGATTGATAACCATTACGATAAACAAGCTTATAACCCACAATTTGAATGGTCTTTTCTAGCACCTAAATATTGGGGGACATGGCTTGCCGTTATCCTCGCTTCTCTATTTTGTTTGCTGCCCCATAACGCACGCCGCGCAATTGCGAGTACCTTTGCTAAAAAAGCTATCAAGTTAAATAGCAAATCAAATCGTCGTGCGCGCGTAAACTTACAGATGTGCTTTCCTGAAAAGACCGATGCTGAACGTGAAGATATTCTACTTCAAAGTATCACCACTGCAGGTACATTCTTGCTGGGTTTTGCATCGTTAAGTGTACGTAGCAAATTTTGGTTAGAAGATAATACCGTGATCCGCGGGATGGAGAACCTCACTACTCTCACCGATCAGCAGCAAAGCGTGATTTTATTGGTTCCTCACACTTGGGCGATTGATATTCCTGCGGTACTGCTTGCATCACGCGGTTTACCTGTTTCTGCAATGGCGAAAAAGCAGAAAAACCCAGTATCAGACTGGTTGATGCACCGTCAGCGTGTGCAATACGGCGGCCGTGTTTATGAACGCAGTGGTGGCATTAAACCATTTATCAAATCGATTCGCGAAGGGTACTTGGGATACTACTTACCCGATGAGGATCTTGGTCCTGAGCATAGTGTATTTGTTGATTTCTTTGGCACCACTAAAGCAACGATGTCAGGTTTAGGTCGACTGTCTAAATTAAGTCGCGCAAAGATCGTACCGCTTTTTGCGATGTACAACAGTGAGTCGGGGAAATATGAATTAGATTTTTACCCTGCTCTGCCTTTCCCTAGTGAAACTGAAGAGCAAGATGCCCGCATGATGAACGAATGTATCGAACAATACGTGAGTGAGCGTCCAGAACAATACATGTGGATTCTGCGTTTACTAAAGACACGCCCTAATAGTAATGAAAATCCATATCAGGTGAAAATGTAATGCCTATCTCTAGCTTTTTTAATCGTGAAATAATCATAAGCTTGCTCGTGGCAAGCTTTCCTGTTTTATGTCTTGCCTATGGTAGTGGTTATAATCTCCCTCCAATCTTACTATTAGTAGCCGCACTTAGTTTTTGTCGGCAATTCAACAAAGTTAACTATACAACACAAGTGAAGTGGGTATTAGGTAGCTTTAGCATTTACTTTCTCACTTATTTAGCCTCAACACTTTATTACGGTGGAAGCTTTGCTGAAATCGATATGCCTAACCGCATTGTCTTAGTGCTACCTATATTTCTATTACTGCTACTCTATCCACCTAAAGTTGATTTCTTGACTTCAGGTTTTATTATCGGCTCGATCATTGCTTGTATTGTGGCAATGATTCACATTTATGATTTTAATACTGGTCGAGCATTTAGTGACAGTTTAGAAAGTATTCATCCATCATTAAAAGGCTATATGCCTATTCAGTCTGGTAATATGGCGATGACATTAGGACTAATAAGCCTCACGATTAGTATCCACTTTCTGGGCAAAAAATCATGGTGGAAATTTATATTCACTTTAATTGCTGCATTTTTAGGTATCTATGCAAGCTTTCTCTCAGGAAGTCGTGGTGGCTGGATATTTTTACCAGTTGCTATCGTTTATTTAGCCTTTAGTAATCGCCAATTAATCACTAAAAAAATAGCTTTAGTTAGCATTCTTGTTCTTGGAACAGCTATATTTTCGATGGACCAAAACAAAGAAATCACATCACGTTTAGATGCTGCTACCTACCAAGTTATCCAATATCAAAAAGGCCATGATGAAAACTCGTCGTTAGGCGTTCGATTTGAACTTTGGAAAAGTGCTATTTACACCACAGAACAGCACCCTATTTTTGGTTCTGGTTATCAAGGTCGAGAAGTTCTAAGAGAAAAATGGGCTCATGATGGCCTTGTGAATGCACAAGTGATTAAAGAATATTTACATTCACACTCCCATAATCAATTCTTAGAAGACTTATCTGTCCGTGGTGTTATTGGACTAACAGCACTGCTCGCTATTTTTATTATTCCTCTTGGCATTTTTATCACAAACCATCGTATTGCAAACTCGCCCCAACAGAAAATGATCAATCAGTGTGGTGCTATCAGTGTAATCATGATGATAGGTTACTGCTTGTCTCAAGCTATGTTCCGTCATAATTCAGGAATAATTTTCTATTCACTAATAACAGTCATTCTTCTAGCACCAAGTATTTCAATGAGAGAGAAACAATCATGAGAGTACTCGTATTAAGCTCTTATTTAGATGCTTGGAACAGCGTTAGACCTGAAGCCGAAATGTGTATCGAGATGGTCAAACAAGGTCACGAAGTCACTATTATAACCCAAGGTGATGCACCTTATGTCGAGCGTTTTCGTGAAGCTGGAATAACGGTGATCGATTGCTACCCAAGCCGTAAAATTTGCTTCAACACAATAAAAACAATTCGCCAAGAACTACGCCAACACCATTATGATGTGGTGTATGCACTTAACTCTAAAACTATTCCTAACGCTGCATTTGCTTGTATTGGCTTTCCAAATACAAAACTTATTAGCTACCGTGGCACTGTTGGTGGTATTTACCGTCATGACCCATCATCATATTTAACGCATCTTCATCCTCGCGTGAATGGGATATCTTGTGTCGCAGAAGCAGTTACAGACTCGGTACGAAGTGTTGTTAAGTTAGCATCTGAAAAAGTTCAAACGATTTATAAAGGTCATGACTTAGCTTGGTATCAAGCAGATGCTCTGCCACGTGAGCAACTCGGTTTAACCGATGATGATATTATTGTCACCTGTGTTGCCAATGCACGTAAATCCAAAGGCGTCCATGTTCTGCTTGATGCAGCTAAGCAGTTAGCTGATATCGACAATCTACATCTGATACTCGTTGGTCGTGATATGGATACGGAAGAAAATGACCAATTAGCAGCAAACAGTGGCATGCAGGATCGTATTCACTTTTTAGGTTATCGCTCTGATGTACCTGAAATCATGGCGACATCCGATATCCAAGTGCAGCCATCTATTAGCGGTGAAGGTCTACCCAAAACAATTATCGAAGCGATGGCAATGGCAAAACCTTCAGTTGTCACAACGACTGGCGGCAGTAAAGAGTTAGTAGAAGAAGGTAAAACCGGATTTGTGGTTGAAACCAATAATCCTCAAGCATTAGCTGATAAAATTAAACAATTAGCAGAATCTAAAACAGTACGCGTTGAAATGGGACAGAATGCACAACAACGATTAAAAGCGCATTTTTCAATCCAAGAAACAACAAAGCAGCAGCTGAACTTCTTTCAAAGCGTATAAACCAACGGTTGTAATGTGAAAATATTAATTATTGGCCCATCATGGGTTGGCGACATGGTGATGTCGCAATGTCTTTATACCGAGCTTAAAAAACTTCACCCAGACGCTATCATTGATGTGATGGCACCCGGCTGGTGTAAGCCCGTACTTGAGCGTATGCCAGAAATCAATCAAGCGATTGAAATGCCGCTTGGACATGGCGATCTTAATCTGTTTGCTCGCTATCAATTAGGTAAAATTCTTCGCGATGACAACTATGATCATGCGTACGTATTACCCAATTCCGCCAAATCAGCCTTAGTACCTTTGTTTGCTAAGATCCCAGTTCGTACTGGCTGGAAAGGTGAGATGCGTTACGGCTTACTCAATGATTTGCGTAATAACAAAAAATTATTCAACTTGATGATTGAACGCTATATTGCACTCGCCCATCCGGCAACAGAAATGATAGGCTCTGGCTGTTTAACTGATATGCCACACCCGAAGCTCACCATCGACGCCATAGCTCAAAATGAAGCACTAACTAAGTTCGGTTTAAACCGAGAAAGAACCGTGATTGGCTTATGTCCAGGTGCTGAATTTGGCCCTGCAAAACGTTGGCCGGAGCAACATTTTGCAAAAGCTGCCGCAACGCTGATAGAGCAAGGTAACCAAGTATGGTTATTCGGCTCAGCAAAAGATCGTGAAGTTACCGATAAAATCAAAGCCAGCCTGCCGCAGGAAATGCAAACGCATTGCCAAAATCTTGCTGGTAATACATCTTTGATCGAGGCGATTGATTTACTTGCCGCCTGTAAAACCGTCGTTAGCAATGACTCTGGTCTGATGCATATTTCAGCCGCTGTTGGCTGTAATATCGTGGCATTATACGGTTCAACATCACCAGGTTATACCCCACCGCTAGCCGAGCATGTTGAAGTATTAAATACCGACATCAGCTGTCGCCCATGCTTTAAACGCGAGTGTCCATTAGGTCATTTGAAGTGCTTAACAGAGCTGACACCTGATTTAGTAGTTGATGCAATCAATAAGTTGCAACAAGCGTAAGTGAATATGTTACTTAGAACCGTTTATACCCTACTGCTTGCTCTAGTTTCCCCGTTACTTCTGTTTGGACTTTACAAACAAAAACCGGGGAAACCTCGTTTTGGTAAGCGCTGGAAAGAGCACTTTGGTTTTACGCCAGCAGTTAATGGTAAGAAACCTATTTGGATCCATGCCGCATCGGTTGGTGAATCTATTGCCATCACGCCACTGATCAAAGCGCTAAGAGAGCAATATCCAGCGCAAGCTATCGTGGTAACAACAACAACCAGCACAGGTGCGGAGCAAATAGCCAAGCTAGGTGATTTGGTTGAACACCGCTACATGCCGATTGATTTTGCTTGGTGTGTACGAGGTTTTCTAAAAGCGGTGCAACCTAAACTGATGCTGATTGTTGAAAAAGAACTCTGGCTCAATACGCTAGCAACCGTTAAAAAACAGCATATCCCGATCGTGATCGCTAATGCTCGCTTATCAGAACGCTCTGCTCAACGATATCAATCGGCAGCTTTTTTTACCAAACCACTACTCAATAATGTTGATAGCATTCTTTGTCTTCATCAAGACGATGCAAATCGCTTTATCGATATTGGAGCGTCCAAAGAGAAGGTTACAGTAACAGGCTCAATTAAATATGATCTTACTATTGCGCCAACAGTCTTTGAGCATGCTGCACAATTACGTTCACTACTGGGTCAAGATCGCCCAGTGTTCATTGCCGCGAGTACTCATAAAGGTGAAGATGAACAGATTTTTACAGCTTTTAAGGCGATATTGCAGCACAACGAGAAAGCATTATTAATCATCGTTCCTCGTCATCCTGAACGCTTCAATGATGTTGAAATATTGGCAAAACAGCAATTTCAATTATCCGTTCATCGCCGTACTAATAACGATGAATTTACGCCACAAAACCAAGTGTATTTAGCCGATACCATGGGTGAGATGTTATTACTTCTTGCTAGCAGTGATGTCGTATTTGTCGGGGGAAGTTTGATCGGTGATAAAGTCGGTGGACATAACCTACTCGAACCTGCCGCAGTAGGAAAACCAGCTATCACAGGCCCTAGCTACTACAACTTTATAGATATTACAGAACAACTACTTCAAGCTGACGCAATAGAAGTCTGTCAAGATAGTGCCGAGCTAGCAAGACAAGTAATTGGGTTGTTTGATAACCCAGAACGTCAACATGTAATGGGAGAAAACGCTAAAAAAGTGGTAGAGCAAAATCAAGGGGCGGTACAACGCACCATTGATAGCATTACTGACTACCTGCATTAAATTCGTAGCGATGAGAGCCCACACTCATCGCTACTTTATTCCTAACCTTGTTGATAGCCATCGCATAATGCTTGCCAGTCCTGAGCTTGCCATTGAATATTACGCTTCTTCACTTCTTTGATAAATGAGCGCTCTAAACGGGCTAAGTTATCTTTTTTCCAACTTTCACCCTGTTGCTGATAGCACTTATCAAAGTCAATCAACCAAACTTGCTGATCCATATCAAGCAAGATGTTGTGGGCATTTAAGTCTGTGTGGCAAACCTGCAGATCATGCATCTTACGGATCATGATACCAATTTGACGCCAAACCGAACTTGGCAGAGGTAATTTAATAAGTAGCGCAACGAGATCACGACTATTAGGGATTTTCTCAACCAAAATATCTGCTCGATAAACACAGCCTTTCTTCTCAGCTTTTGCGGCTACTGGCCGAGGAACGTTTACCCCGCCTTCACGTAATACTTTTAAAAGCGTCAATTCAGCATAACTACGGGTGTTATCCCAACCAGTAAACCAATAACTGTCACTCACAAACTTACCAAATAAACCACCACGACGATAATGACGCAATGCCATTTCCATTTTATCGCCAGCAACAAACCAAGTCGTGCCCCGCCCTTGCGCCGAGCCGACAATGGCATTTTGTTGACGCCAAAAATCAATCTCAAAGCAACAATGCGGATCGACAGTTAAATAATTGTCATCAAACCATATCATTTGCTGTTCATGGCTAATTTTCTGCACTGTTGTCTTTCTCCTGTTTATTTTGGTTTATTTTACAATTACCAGCGCTAACTGCATAATTCGCTAACCACTTTTTATTAGGTACCACTATGGCTTTGTTTACCACTGCGCCTCAATCCATCTGTATTTTACGGCTATCAGCTATTGGTGATGTGTGTCATGCGATCGCTGTAGTACAAGCTATCCAAAAACATTGGCCAGAAACCAGTATTACATGGGTAGTGGGCAAAACAGAAGCTCAGCTTGTGGGCACACTGCCTAATATCAAGGTGGTTAGTTTTGATAAAAAAGCAGGCTGGCAAGGGATCAAAGCAGTTTGGAATACCTTGAAAGGTCAAAAGTTTGATGCCTTACTCGACATGCAAGTAGCGCTGCGCGCAAGCCTATTATCTTTAGGAATTAAAGCACGCTATAAAGTCGGTTTCTCACGTCAAAGAGCCAAAGAGGGACAATGGCTATTTACTAATAGAAAGCTGCCACAAACAAATGCTTCTCATGTACTTGATAACTTTGCAGAATTCGCTCGCTATCTAGGCGTACCTTTTGCGGCTCCAGATTGGCAGATCCCATTATCAAGTGAAGATATTGCCTTTGCTCAGCAATATACTAACAAACCAACATTGATCATCTCACCTGCTGCTAGTAAAGATGAGCGTAACTGGCTTATAGAGCGCTATGCTGCCGTTGCTGATCATGCCGTTAGTAAAGGATTAAATGTCATCCTATGCGGTTCACCGACACAACGTGAGCAAACGTTAGGTGAGAAGATCATACAACATTGTCATCACCCTATTACTAACCTTATTGGTAAAACAAGCCTTATCCAATTAACCGCATTGCTAAAATACGCAACGGTTGTTATCGCTCCCGACTCAGGTCCAGCCCATTTAGCAACCACACAGGGCACTCCAGTGATCGGTTTGTACGGGCATAGTAATCCAACACGCACAGGCCCTTATCTTAGCCAACAATATGTCGTCAGTGTGTATCAACAATTTGCAGAAAAGCATTATGGCAAACCTATTTCAGAGCTTCCTTGGGGAGCACGAGTGAAAGGCAGTGATATTATGACTGCGGTTTCTGTTGATGATGTTATCACCCAACTTGATACCATCATCGCCCCCTTAACTTTGACCCAATCACAGTGAGAAAACAATGAACCAGCAAAACACCAAACCAAGCCTTGCTGTTGCACTGATTGTAAAAAATGAAGCCAAGCATCTGGCGGCATGTTTAGACTCAGTAAAAGATTGGGTTGATGAAATCGTGATCCTTGATTCTGGCAGTAGCGATACAACAGAAGCCATTGCACACCAATATACTGATAAATTTTTTGTCAGTAATGATTGGCCTGGTTTTGGTATGCAACGTCAACGTGCTCAACAATATGTTAAGAGCGATTATATTTTATGGCTTGATGCTGACGAACGAGTAACGCCAGAGCTACGTCTATCGATTCAACAAGCTGTCGCAAGCAATCACATCAATACTGTTTATCAAGTTAATAGACTAAGCACAGCATTTGGTAAATTTATTCATCATTCTGGTTGGCATCCAGATTGGATCTCGCGTTTACATCGCCGCAATGAAACCCAATATAATGACGTCAAAGTACATGAATCTATTGTGATCCCTACTAGTGGAAAAGTCGAAAAGCTAACGGGTAATTTAGAACATTACACTTTTGAAGACTTCTTTGAATTTCAGCGCAAACAACAAAAGTATGCTGAGCTTTGGGCTGAAGAAAAGTTTTTAAAAGGAAAAAAATCATCTATTGCCTCTGCTGTTATCCACTCTATGTTTAGCTTTATTCGAACTTACATTCTTAAAGCTGGATTTCTAGACGGCAAGCATGGGTTTATTATTGCTTGTATAAACGCCCAATACGTCCTAAATAAATACTTAGGTCTTCACTTAAAGCACAAGAAGTAACGACAATTATGACAACTCGAGTAATTTATCCTGGCACTTTCGATCCTATTACCAACGGTCATTTAGACTTAATTGAGCGTGCAGCTGCAATGTTTGATCATGTGATTGTTGGCGTTGCTTTTAACCCAAGTAAAAAGCCACTGTTTGACCTTAATGAACGCGTAGAGCTGGCAGGTAAAATTACCCAACACCTAGATAATGTAGAGATTGTTGGTTTTTCAGGGCTGTTGGTTGATTTTGCTAAAGAACGCAACGCCAACATTCTAGTCCGTGGTCTGCGTGCTGTATCCGATTTCGAGTACGAATTTCAGCTCGCCAATATGAATCGTCGTTTGATGCCAGAGCTAGAAACAGTTTTTTTAACTCCAGCGGAAGAAAACTCGTTCATCTCATCGACAATTGTTAAAGAAGTCGCATTACACAAAGGGGATGTCAGTCAGTTTGTTGATCCACTCATTACTGAAGCATTATTAGAAAAGTTTGTAAAATAGACATTAAAAAAGGCGCTTTATGCGCCTTTGGGTACTTTTATTGTTAAAAAGATTAATAACATAAAAATTTACATTAAAAGCCAATAATTACATATGTTTATATGCCTATTATTCCCTTCAATGATAGTTACAAGCTTTAACTATCATCATTTATATACTAAATAAATAAATATCTATATTACTGTCTTGAATTTATTTTGATAGAATCCAGTGTTCATTTCTATAACTAGATAACAAGCCTGAAATAAGGTCATTAATATAATATATGAAAATAGAAGTTATTATGAGTGCATACAATAATGTACGTGATCTAGAGCTTGTTTTAGATGGCTACCTAAATCAATTAGATAATGACTTCTCTTTATGCATTGCTGATGACGGCTCTACACATGAAGTTACCGATTTAATTAAAAAATACTCGCAGTCAAGTTTAACAATTCGCCATGTTTGGCATGAAGATAAAGGCTTTAGAAAAGCTAAAATTCTCAACCAAGCAATCAAAACAAGTTTTGCGGATTACATCATTTTTACTGATAGCGACTGCATCCCTTCGCAGAACTTCATTTCAGATCATAGAAATTTGGCTTCAAAGACAACCGTAACTATCGGTGTAAGAGCTTATATTAAAAAAGATTTATCAGAAGCTTTTCGTCACAGCGCTATCTCTATTGATAAACTTTCCAATATCCCTTGGTTATTATTTAAATCAATGATTGGTGAAGTTTCGAAAGTTGAACAAATTATTAATTATCCAAGCTTTATTCTCAAGCCTATCGCAAAAGCTAAACCTATCTTATCTCAATTTGGTTCTAACATGGCAGTAAATATAGAGGCATTATTTAAGATAAATGGTTTTGATGAAGACTTTGAAGGATGGGGATACGAAGATACAGATCTATTATATCGTCTTGATAAGTTAGGCTTAAATTTTATCGGCACCATTGGTAGATGTAGGCAATTTCACCTAGATCATAAAATAAATGCGCGTAACCCTAATGGTGAAAAGCTATTTAGGCAAAAACAAAAAGACGGTAAAATTTTCTGTGACAACGGAATAAATAAAAAGGCCTAATATTAGGCCTTTCCCGATTACTTTTGGTAAAACTCGCGATACCAATCAACAAAAGCTTTTACACCTTCTTTGACTTTCACCTCAGGTTTATAGCCAGTTGCTTTAAATAAATCTTCTGTATCTGCGTAAGTCATGTAAACATCGCCCGGTTGCATGTCCATGAAGTTTTTCTTCGCTTCGATACCTAAAGCCTCTTCCAACGCTTCAATATAATCCATCAGTTTTACTGGACTACCGTGACCGATGTTATACACGCGATAAGGTGCAGAACTGGTTGCTGGTGAACCTGTTTCTACTGTCCAATCAGCATTTGGCTGTGGGATCACATCCTGAATACGCATTACACCCTCAACGATATCATCGATATAAGTGAAATCGCGGCGCATATCGCCATGGTTATACACATCGATCTCTTTACCTTCCATGATCGCATTAGTGAATTTAAACAATGCCATATCTGGACGCCCCCATGGGCCATAAACGGTAAAGAAACGTAAGCCCGTCGTTGGAACATCGTAAAGATGCGAATAGGTATGTGCCATCAGCTCATTAGATTTTTTAGTTGCAGCATAAAGTGAAATGGGATGATCAACGCTATCTGCCGTATTAAACGGTGTCTTGTGATTTAAGCCATACACTGAGCTTGAAGAAGCATAAACCAGATGCTCAACCTTATTATGGCGACAACCTTCTAAAATCGTGAGATGTCCTACCAAGTTACTATCAGCATAAGCCAATGGGTTATCAATCGAGTAACGAACGCCTGCTTGGGCGGCTAAGTGGATAACGCGGTTAAATTGTTGCTCTGCAAATAAGTTAGCAATACCGTCACGATCCGCTAAATCTAATTCGATAAAAGTAAAACTTGGATGAGCAATACGTGCTAAACGCGCTTGTTTTAGTGATACATCGTAGTAATCATTGAGGTTATCGATACCAATGACTTGATGGCCTTGAGCACATAAACGTTCGGTGATTGCGCTACCAATAAAACCAGCAACACCAGTGATGAGATATTTCATTTTTCTATCCTCAATAACGCTTCATTATGCGCTACTCAACCTAAATACTGTGGGCATAATACCATTTTAGATCAATCAACAAAGGTTAATCCCAAACCAACTGACTCAATAATTATGATACCTAGGTTAATTATTATCGAACCTACTTCTGGCAATCACTGCAAAACACTGTCGCGCGTTGACCTATTTTTGCTTCACTTAAGGCCTTACCGCATTTAGGGCAAGGTTTACCTGCCTTGCCATATACCTGCAACTCTTGCGAAAAATATCCCGGTTTACCGTCTGCATTTTTAAAATCTTTTAATGTTGTACCGCCCTGTTTAATGGCAAATGCTAGAACAGATTTGATCTCTGCCACCAGCTTCGTCATCCGTGCGAGTGAGATTTTCCCCGCGGCACGTTTAGGATGAATACCTGCCGCAAACAAAGATTCATTAGCATAAATATTACCCACGCCAACAACAACATGATTATCCATAATAAATTGTTTTATTGCTGTCCGTTTTCCCTGTGCTTTTTCATGTAGATATTCTACGTTAAAATCGTCGCTCAGAGGCTCTGGACCCATTTTCTCAAGCACAGGGTGTGTTACCCCTTTCTCTTCCCATAACCACGCGCCAAAGCGCCTAGGATCGTTATAGCGTAGCACTTCACCACTAGTAAGAACCAAATCAACGTGATCGTGTTTTTCAACAGGAGTTCCTACGGGTAAAACACGTAAACTGCCTGACATTCCTAAATGTACAATCGCATAGCCAACATCGGTTTCTAACAGCAAGTATTTAGCGCGACGTGTCACCCCACGAATCACTTGCCCTTCTATCGCTTTAATCGCTTCAGGAATAGGCCACCGCAATCGAGGGTTACGGATAATAATTTGTTTTACCGTTTGATCGATGACATGAGGAGATATCCCCATCCGGCTCACTTCTACTTCTGGTAATTCAGGCATGACTCAATCTCGTTTTATTCGTTATTTGATAAAGACGTCGGAAACAGATAATCCGCAGCAACAGACACGGCAACCCATTGTTGACCATTATTGAACAACCAAAATTTAGGCAAGGCATAAACCGTTAATCGAATAGGTTCTACTTGTTGCTCCCCCCAAACTTCTATAGTTTGTGGAGGTGGTAGCTGTAAACTCAACTTTGATATCGTTGCTTCATCCACCACTGTGCCTTGTAGATGTTGCCAACGTTGTACTAACTCACTGGCTGAAATCGATAACTTAGACGAGCTTTGCCACTGCCCATTACTTTGCTTAAGCGTCAAATGTGGAAAAACAACTCGCTGAATCAAAAGATCTGGCGAGAGGACAAAAACAGTATTGGGAATATTATTTACTTGCTCGGTAACAGTTTGTGTCACCGCTTCTTTAGGTGCAAATCGCTCCCGTAATAAATCGGGTAATTTAATCATCGCAATAAAACACAGCACACCAATGATGATGATGTTATTCCAACCACGTCGAGTTAAGCGCATTCATCCATTCCTGTCTTATCTTAATGAGAATAAAGATAACACTGGTAAGGTCATTGCACCATTGGCAGATAAATAAGTAACAGAAAGGAAGTCAGTGGTGTTAAATAGAAAAGTAATAGATATAAAAAAACCCAGCTAGGCTGGGTTTTTATCAAAGATTGATAAAACCAATTACTTGATTTTAGCTTCTTTGTAAAGCACGTGCTGGCGAACTACTGGATCAAATTTCTTGATCTCAAATTTGCCTGGCATGTTGCGCTTGTTCTTGTCGGTAGTGTAGAAGTGGCCTGTACCAGCAGATGATACTAGACGGATCTTCTCACGAATGCCTTTAGCCATTCTTTAAATCCTCTTAAACGTTCTCGCCGCGAGCACGCATTTCACCAAGAACGACATCAATGCCTTTCTTATCGATGATACGCATGCCTTTCGCAGAAAGGCGTAGTTTAACGAAGCGTTTTTCGCTTTCTACCCAGAAACGATGAGTTTGCAGGTTCGGCAGAAAACGACGCTTGGTGGCATTACGTGCGTGTGAACGGTTGTTACCCGTTACAGGACGCTTACCAGTTACTTGGCATACTCGGGACATTACTGTCTTCTCCAAATCGTTTCAGCTCGATATCTACTGTAGAAATTCACTGTAAAAATAATTTTCACAGATAACCACAGCTATCAAAGGTCGCGCATTATACTAAGTCAAAACCAGTTGCTCAAGTCCCGAGCAGATCCTTTCTCACTTTTTTATCGAAAAATCGGCTATTTTATAGCCAACCACGCTCGGTGAAAGAAATAATCTCCCCATCACCAACAACAAAATGATCCAGAACACGAATATCGACCAAAGCCAGCGAATCGCTGATTTTGCGCGTTATTCGACGGTCAGCCTGACTAGGTTCAGCGACGCCTGATGGGTGATTATGCGCTAAAATGAGCGCTGCTGCATTAAGTTCTAGTGATCTTTTTACAACTTCACGTGGATAAACGCTCGCACAATCGATCGTTCCTTCAAATAAAACCTCTCCAGTGATCACTCGGTGCTGGTTATCTAAAAACAGGATATAAAAGGCTTCACGCTGTTTATCTCGTAATTTTCGCGCTAAATATCGACGAGTATTTTGTGGGCTTGTGAGGACATCATCTTTTTTTAAAGTTTCTTCTAAATATCGCTCATTCAACGCTAAAACTGCCTGCAATTGTGCAAATTTTGCCGGCCCCAAACCTTTAACCTGACAAAATATCTGTTTTTCAGCACCAAGCAGTGCTCGAAGAGATCCAAACTCATCCAGTAAATGGGTCGCCAATTCCAGCGCATTCATTCCTTGAGTACCGGTGCGTAAAAAAATGGCTAATAATTCAGCATCGGTTAATGCATCAGAGCCATGAGATAGTAATTTTTCTCGCGGTCGTGATGCGGCTGGTAATTGCTTTAATGACATAACCCCTCCCATTGATATACCACTAGCAAAACAGTCGACACCATTATCACAACCTAACAAGGTGCTTTTTTAGAAAACAGTCACAGCGAAAAAGTAATCAATAAAATATTCAGTACTCAAAATGCGAGGCACACAACTTCCCATTCAATTCAGAGTTGATCCGAATCGATGATCAAAAATTACTTTGGTGGTATCTTGTTGCCAATTTATAAGCCCAAGACACAGGCAGACGAATGCAAACACTGGCAGGAAAAAAAATTCTTCTCGGCATTAGCGGCGGTATCGCTGCTTACAAATGTGCAGAGCTCACCCGACGACTTATTGAACGTGGGGCGCAAGTGCGCATTGTTATGACCACAGCTGCAAAAGAGTTTATAACACCACTCACCATGCAAGCCGTGTCAGGCCACCCCATTTCAGATAGCTTGCTAGATCCTTCCGCAGAAGCGTCCATGGGTCATATTGAATTAGCTAAATGGGCAGATTTAGTTCTCTTAGCACCTGCGACAGCGGATCTGATTGCACGAATGAGTGCAGGGATGGGCAATGACTTACTGACAACGCTTTGTCTCGCAACCGATGCACCAATCGCTGTTAGCCCGGCGATGAATCAGCAAATGTACCGCAATATCGCAACACAAGAGAATATTGCCACCTTACAACGTCGCGGCTGCCGTATTTGGGGACCTGCAAGTGGTGAGCAAGCCTGTGGTGATGTAGGCCCTGGTCGTATGCTAGAACCCATGCAACTGGTACATTGCTGCGAAGACTTTTTTCAGCCACAAGACCTTAGTGGTCTAAATATTGTGGTAACAGCAGGTCCTACACGAGAAGCGATTGATCCAGTACGTTATTTAAGTAACTACAGCTCAGGAAAAATGGGCTATGCCATTGCTCAAGCCGCAGCAAAGCGTGGTGCAAACGTCACCCTAATCAGTGGCCCAGTAAATTTAACCACACCTGATGGTGTAACGCGTATTAATGTCAGTAGTGCCCAAGAGATGCACCAAGCGGCACTTGAACATGCCGTTAATCACCACATTTTTATTGCTTGTGCTGCCGTTGCAGATTTCCGTCCAGCTCATCTCGCAACTCAAAAGATGAAAAAACAAGACGGCAATGATGACATGGTGATTCAGTTAGTGAAGAACCCAGATATTGTTGCCAGCGTAGCGGCCTTAACAGAAAACCGCCCATTTACGGTCGGGTTTGCTGCAGAGACACAAGATGTTGAGCAATATGCACGTGGTAAACTGGCAAAGAAAAACCTTGATATGATTTGTGCCAACGATGTGTCGGTACAAGACCAAGGCTTTAATAGTGATAACAACGCGCTACACCTTTACTGGTCTAACGGTGATAAAGCACTACCTCTTGCTGCCAAATCAGAGCTTGGGCTGCAATTAGTCAATGAAATTATTAATCTTTACCAACAAGCGAAACAATAGAGCGAAATATGAATAGTATTGATCTGAAAATTCTTGACCCACGCGTCGGCAATGAATTCCCACTTCCAGCGTATGCAACCGAAGGTTCTGCTGGTTTAGATTTACGCGCTTGTTTAGATGAAGCATTAACCGTCGCACCGGGTGAGACCCATCTTGTACCAACAGGCCTTGCGATCCATATTGGCGATTCAAATCTTGCGGCAACCATCCTGCCTCGCTCAGGCCTTGGCCATAAACACGGCATAGTTTTGGGAAATCTTGTTGGCCTTATTGATTCTGATTACCAAGGTCAATTAATGGTGTCGGTGTGGAACCGAGGTGAAACCACATTTACTATTGAGCCGGGTGATCGTATTGCTCAGCTGGTTTTCTTACCTGTGGTACAAGCGCAGTTTAATATTGTTGATGATTTCGATAGCACAGATCGTGGCGAAGGTGGTTTTGGTCATTCAGGCCGTAGCTAGTCGCTATTGATGTTAAAAAAGCGTGATCTAATTAGCCTTGTATTATCAATTTTGATGATAAAATAAAGGCAACATATTAAAGCAAAGCGCAACCTCTTCAGCTTGCGCTTTTTTTGCGAATAAAAATACGTACATTTCGATTGCGCTACTTTTCACAACGCCAAGGCATCGCTAAGATAGGCGGGTTTCATACTGTCCATGGACAGTCTCATTTTGTAAAGGAACGATAATTCATGGCAGGCACCAAAAAGAACAATCGCCGCGAGGAAATACTTCAGTGCTTAGCGCATATGCTGGAGTCTAACCAAGGCAGTCAACGCATCACGACCAAAATGCTAGCCGCGAATGTTGGAGTTTCAGAAGCCGCACTCTACCGCCACTTCCCAAGCAAAGCGCGTATGTTTGAAGGGTTAATTGAATTTATTGAAGATTCAATTACCACTCGTATTAACCGCATTTTAGATGATGAAAAAGATACACTGAACCGCTTACGTATGGTGATGCAGTTCATCCTCATGTTTGCTGAGCGTAACCCTGGTTTAACTCGTATCATGACTGGCCATGCTCTGATGTTTGAACAAGATCGTCTTCAATCTCGTATTAATCAACTGTTCGAACGTGTTGAATCGCAACTTCGCCAGATCTTAAAAGAGCGTAAAATTCGTGAAGGTAAAGGCTTTCCTGTTGATGAGTCAGTGCTAGCAGCACAACTTCTAGGTCAAGTAGAAGGCAGTTTAAACCGCTATGTTCGCTCTAACTTCAAATACAAGCCAACGGCAAACTTTGATGAGTACTGGGAGCTATTAAGTGCGCAATTAGGATAATACTTAGTTGACGGACACAAAAAAGCGAGAGCCTCTGCCCTCGCTTTTTTATTATCTATTTTTTCTTAAACGGTACTTATACACCATACTCGGCACGGTACGCTTTTACCGCTTCAAGATGTTGTTCCATACCTGCTTGCTCAGAAAGGTAGGTCACCACATCGCCTAGCGAGACAATTGAAATAACCGCACAACCAAAGTCACGTTCAACTTCTTGAATCGCAGATAATTCACCTTGGCCTTTTTCTTGACGATCAATAGCCACTAAAACGCCAGCTAAATCTGCGCCATTCGCTTTAATGATTTCCATTGACTCACGAATCGCCGTACCTGCGGTGATCACATCATCAACCAACATAATACGACCGTCTAGTGCGCTGCCGACTAAGTTGCCACCTTCACCGTGATTTTTTGCTTCTTTACGGTTGAAACAGTATGGCGTATCGACATCGTGGTGATCAGCGAGAGCAACTGCCGTTGTTGTTGCAATCGGGATCCCTTTATAAGCTGGGCCAAACAACACATCAAATTCAATCTTGGCATCAACCAAAGCTTCAGCATAAAAACGACCAAGACGTGCTAAATCACGACCGGTATTAAATAAGCCAGCATTAAAGAAGTACGGACTCTTACGACCTGACTTCAATGTGAACTCACCAAATTTTAATACACCTTTCTCTAGGGCGAATTCAATAAACTGACGCTGATATGCTTTCATTGTGTCTCCTTAAACTACTTCTCTGTGTTTTAACAATGTACCTGTTACCTAACACTCATCAGGTAACAACTAAAACCAACAAGTACTCCACTTGATATTCAGTTTTAGCTAAAAAAAAGCGGCTCCCAATAGGAACCGCTTAATATCAATTTGCTAACGCTTGCTTCTGCATCGAAATAATATCGGTTATACCGTCTTTCGCCAGAGCCAGCATTGCCAGTAATTCTTCATGGCTAAAGGCTTCACCCTCGGCAGTACCTTGAATTTCAATCATCTTGCCTTCTTCTGTCATCACCACATTCATGTCGGTTTCAGCAGCAGAATCTTCAAGATATTCAAGATCGCAAATAGGTTCGCCTTTATAGATACCCACAGATACCGCAGCGACCATACCTTTCAGTGGGCTTTTCTTAATCATGCCTTTCTCTAGCATGTAATTAATTGCATCAACCAGTGCAACCATCGCACCGGTAATAGATGCGGTACGTGTGCCACCATCAGCTTGGATAACATCACAGTCAACGGTGATCATCTGCTCACCTAATACTTTTAAATCAACCGCAGCACGCAAGCTACGTGCAATAAGACGTTGGATTTCCATCGTACGTCCACCTTGCTTGCCACTCGCAGCTTCTCGACGATTACGAGTATGCGTAGCACGAGGTAACATGCCATATTCAGCCGTCACCCAACCTTGGCCTTTGCCTTTTAACCAGCGCGGAACATTTTCTTCTACACTCGCGGTACAAATAACCTTGGTATTACCAAACTCAACCAGTACTGAACCTTCAGCATGGGCTGTATATTGGCGAGTAATAGTGATTGGACGAACTTGAGTCGCACTTCTTCCGCTTGGACGCATCGGGATTTCCCTTTGGCTGGATGATATTAACCGGCGATTATAGCGATAACTCAATCTCAGTGCACGAGAAAACGATAACGTAAGCTGACAAACAGTAGCCCCTAGAGGCCAATATCGCATATAATCTCAACACCCGGTAACGACGCACCTGTTATGAATAATTAAGACTTATCGTGGGTAACGGTAAGTTAGTCGTCGCACCATTCTCAACTAAAAGGCCACAAGCCATGATCCATAGTATGACTGCTTATGCCCGTCGCGAAATTAAAGGCGATTGGGGCACTGCTGTGTGGGAGATCCGCTCAGTAAATCAACGTTATCTTGAAACCTACATTCGTATGCCTGAGCAATTCCGTAGCTTAGAGCCAGTATTACGTGAGCGTTTCCGTAAACGTCTTGCTCGCGGTAAAGTAGAATGTAATCTACGTTTTGAAGCTAATATTGCCGCAAACACAGAGCTAACTATTAATGAAGCGTTAGCAAAGCAAGTTATTACCGCTGCAAAATGGGTAAAAGAAACCGCGGGTGAAGGCAATATCGGTCCATTCCAAGTCCTTAATTGGCCGGGTGTGATGGAAGCGCCAGAGCAAAATTTAGATGCGATTAACAAAGATCTACTGACGGGCTTTGAACTCGCTATGGATGACTTCATTGCTGCACGTGCAAGCGAAGGCGATAACATGAAGCAGCTTATCGACCAACGTCTAGATGCTATTTCGGTTGAAGCAACCAAGGTACGCACTATGATGCCAGAAATCATCAACTGGCAGCGTGAGCGCATTATGTCTCGCCTTGAAGAAGCAAAAGTTGATCTTGATGCTAACCGCATTGAGCAAGAGCTGATCATGCTCGCGCAAAAGAGTGATGTAGCAGAAGAGCTTGATCGTCTAGATTCTCACGTGAAAGAAACCCAAAAAATCATCGCAAAAGGTGGCGCATGTGGACGTCGTTTAGACTTTATGATGCAAGAGTTCAACCGTGAATCTAACACCCTCGCATCAAAATCAATCAACACTGAAGTCACTGCTTCTGCAGTTGAACTTAAGGTATTGATTGAACAAATGCGCGAACAAATCCAGAATATCGAATAACTCGATAATCGCTCAACCAAGGAAGCCATGGCTTCCTTGGTTGTCGTTGATTAGCTTCTGCAATTATGAAAAACGCATTAAAGCCAACTAGGCTTAAGCTATATCGCACAAAAAGATGAATTTTCCAGCAACTAGCTAATTTCAATTATGCGCAGATCATGATAATCTTCGCGCCCTTCTATCACTGAGTGAAAATAGGCAATGAGCAAAGGTACTCTATACATCGTGTCGGCCCCAAGCGGTGCTGGTAAATCAAGTCTGATTAATGCCCTTCTTGAAACAAACCCGACCTATGACATGAAAGTATCCGTGTCCCACACAACTCGCGGCATGCGCCCGGGTGAAGAACACGGTGTTCATTACAATTTCGTTAGCGTAGAAGAATTTACTGACTTGGTAGAACAAGGTGCATTCCTTGAACATGCAGAAGTATTCGGCAACTACTATGGCACTTCACGCCCATGGATCGAAGAGCAATTAAACAAAGGAATTGATGTATTCCTTGATATCGACTGGCAAGGTGCGCGTCAAATTCGCACACAAATGCCAGCGGCTAAGAGCTTATTCATCCTTCCTCCTTCAAAAGAGGAATTAGAGCGTCGTCTAAATACGCGCGGTCAAGATAGCGAAGCTGTTATTGAACGTCGTATGCAAGAAGCTCGTTCAGAGATCTCACACTACGATGAATATGATTATGTTATCGTAAATGATGATTTTGATGTTGCTTTAATCGACTTTAAAGCAATTATTCGTGCTGAACGATTGAAGCAAGACAAACAAGCTGCTAAATATAAGAGCATGTTGTCTGCACTACTAGCAGATCAGTAAGTTATTTTGTACAATTTTCTATTCCTAATTTAATAACCACTGGAGTCCTCCATGGCACGCGTAACCGTTCAAGACGCTGTTGATAAAATTGGCAACCGTTTCGATCTGATCCAAATTGCTGCTCGCCGCGCACGTCAAATGCAAACCGGCGGTAAGGATCCATTGGTTCCTGAAGAAAACGACAAGTACACAGTAATTGCACTTCGTGAAATCGAAGAAGGCCTAATTACTAAAGATATCCTTGATGCTCGTGAGCGTCAGGAACTGCAAGAGCAAGAAGCTGCTGAATTAGCAGCAGTTAGTGCTATTGCTGGCGACCACCGTTAATCAGGGAACCGGGCGAATTGTATCTTTTTGATAGCCTGAAAGAAGTCGCAATCGAGTACCTGCCAGAGCCTCAGCTAGAGGCTCTTCGGCAGGCTTTCCTCGTTGCTCGCGACGCACACGAAGGGCAAACTCGCTCCACTGGCGAGCCTTATATTATCCACCCCGTTGCGGTTGCTCGCATCTTGGCGGAAATGCGTCTCGATATTGAAACGCTCATGGCGGCATTGCTTCATGACGTTATCGAAGATACCGAGGTCACTAAAGAAGATCTCGCCAGCCGTTTTGGCGACACTGTCGCAGAATTGGTCGATGGCGTATCGAAACTCGATAAATTAAAGTTTCGCGATCGAAAAGAAGCACAAGCTGAAAACTTCCGAAAAATGATCATGGCAATGGCTCATGATATTCGCGTAATTTTAATTAAGCTGGCTGACCGTACCCACAATATGCGAACACTCGGTGCGCTTCGCCCCGATAAACGTCGTCGTATTGCCCGCGAAACTCTTGAAATATTCTCTCCTCTTGCCCACCGTCTGGGTATCCATAACATCAAATCTGAACTTGAAGAGCTTGGCTTTGAAGCGTTATACCCAAATCGCTACCGTGTATTAAAGCAAGTGGTAGCTGCGGCGCGTGGTAACCGTAAAGAGATGATCAATAAAATTCACGCTGAAATTGAGGGTCGCCTCAGTGATGCGGGAATTCACGCTACCGTATTAGGCCGTGAGAAAAACTTGTTCTCTATCTATAACAAGATGAAGAACAAAGAGCAGCGTTTCCACTCGATCATGGATATCTATGCTTTCCGTGTACTTGTGAGTGACTTAGATACCTGCTACCGCGTATTAGGACAAGTACATAACCTGTACAAACCCCGTCCTAGCCGCATGAAAGACTACATTGCGATTCCGAAAGCCAATGGCTATCAATCGCTGCATACCTCGCTTGTTGGCCCTCATGGTGTTCCCGTTGAAGTACAGATTCGTACTGAAGACATGGATCAAATGGCAGACAAAGGCGTCGCGGCGCACTGGACCTACAAAGATGGCGAAAGCTCAGGTACCACCGCGCAAGTTAAAGCCCAGCGTTGGATGCAAAGCTTACTTGAACTTCAACAAAGTGCAGGTAGCTCATTTGAATTTATTGAAAATGTAAAATCGGATCTTTTCCCTGACGAGATTTACGTTTTCACCCCGAAAGGCCGTATTGTTGAATTGCCTGTTGGCGCAACTGCGGTGGATTTTGCTTACGCCGTTCATACTGATGTCGGTAATGCATGTGTTGGCTCTCGCGTTGATCGCCAACCTTATCCACTTAGCAAGCCACTTAAAAACGGTCAAACGGTTGATATCATCAGTGCTCCTGGCGCTAGACCTAACGCTGCATGGCTTAACTACGTGGTGACATCCCGTGCCCGTACTAAGATCCGCCAAATGCTGAAAACCATGCGTCGTGATGAATCAATTACTTTAGGTCGTCGTTTGCTAAACCATGCACTTGATGGCACCAGTATTGATAATATTGCTAGCGAAAATGTCACCAAAGTATTGTCTGATCTCAAACTCAGCTCAATGGATGATCTTCTCGCTGAAATTGGCTTAGGTGAAGTGATGAGTGTCGTCATTGCTCGTCGTTTCTTAGGCAATGTCGATGAACTCACACCAAAAGAAAATGATCGTCGCTTACCGATTCAGGGCGCTGATGGCATTTTATTAACCTTTGCTAACTGCTGTCATCCGATCCATGGCGATCCGATCATTGCCCATGTTAGTCCAGGTAAAGGCTTAGTGATCCACCGTGAAGAATGTGCCAATGTCCGTAGTCATCGTAAAGAGCCGGATAAGTACATGGCGGTAGAATGGAGTGAAGACTTCGATCAGGAATTTGTTACCAGTTTGAAAGTCGACATGCAAAACCACCAAGGTGCGTTAGCCGATCTCACCAACACTATTGCTGCGACAGGCTCGAATATTCAAGGCTTAGCGACGGAAGAAAAAGATGGTCGTTTATACACCATCACCGTTAAGCTAACCACACGTAGCCGTATTCATTTAGCCAACATTATGCGTCGAATTCGTATCATGCCAAATGTAGTACGTGTCGCGCGCCAGAAAAACTAAAAGTTAATATACGCACATTTTTCATTATAAAAACGCCCTTTATTGGGCGTTTTGTGTATTTGGCAATAAAGCCTTATTATCATAAACCTATCTCATTTGTTTTCATTAGGTAACATCCATGACCCCAGATCGTTTTCAACGTATCCACCAAGTATTGGCAACGCGTCAGCCCGATCTGACGGTATGTATGGAAGAAGTCCATAAACCTAATAATGTCTCAGCGATAATCCGTACTGCTGATGCTGTCGGTGTACATAAAGTGCATGCCGTTTGGCCTAAAGAAGGCATGAAGGTACTAAGCCATACTTCGGCTGGTGCGCGTAACTGGGTTGAATTAGATACCCATGATTCTATGGTTGAAGCCGTGCAAGCATTAAAAGATCAAGGCATGCAGGTACTGGCTACTAACCTGTCTGATACTGCGATTGATTTTCGTGATGTTGATTACACCAAGCCAACAGCGATTATTTTAGGCGGAGAGAAAAACGGGATCACTGCTGAAGCGCTAGCGATGGCCGATCAAGATATCATCATTCCAATGGTCGGCATGGTGCAGTCATTAAATGTATCGGTAGCAAGCGCATTGATTTTGTACGAAGCACAGCGCCAACGCCAAAATGCAGGTATGTATGAGCGTGAAAAAACCTTACTGCCAGATGATGTCGTTAACCGTATTTTGTTTGAACGCGGGCATCCTGTTCTTGCTAAAGTCGCGCAACAAAAAGGCTTAGCTTACCCACAACTCGATGATCAAGGTCAGATTGTCGCTGATGAAGCATGGTGGGCAGCCATGCAAGCGAAGAAAGTGAAAAAACGCCAACCCGCAATGGAGAATAACGAGTAATGAGCGGACAACTCCTCAATACTATTTCGCTAGCTGAACTCTCTGGCGTTGGAGCAAAAATGGCAGAGAAACTGGAAAAGATTGGGCTCCATAATGTCCAAGATTTACTGTTTCACTTACCATTACGCTATGAGGATCGCACTCGTATTTGGCCTATCAATCGAGCTATGCCAGGGCAACACTTGACCGTTCAAGGTGAAGTCCACCATACCAGCATTACTTTTGGTAAACGTAAAATGCTGGCAGTAAAAATTGGAGACGGCACAGGCTCTGTCACGCTGCGCTTTTTTAATTTTAACGCGGCAATGAAAAATAGCTTTGCTGAAGGAAAACAAGTTAAGGCTTACGGCGAAATCAAAGGCAGTAAATTCGGTCTTGAGATCATTCATCCGGATTACCGTATTTTCTCAGAGCCGACCGAACTCAGCGTTGAAGAAACCTTAACGCCAGTATATCCAACCACTGATGGGTTACGTCAACTGACCCTGCGTAACCTAACCGACCAAGCGCTCAACTTACTCGATAAGGCCGCGGTGACAGAACTACTGCCGGAAGGTTTGTACGACCGTCAAATGACGCTTGCACAGGCATTACGTGCGATGCATCGTCCAACCCCTGATATCTCATTAGATCAATTAGAATCAGGTAAACATCCAGCTCAACATCGATTAATTTTAGAAGAGTTGTTGGCGCAAAATTTATCGATGCTGGCACTACGTAACAAGGGACAACAACATAGTGCTTGGCCACTTGCCGCGAAAGATTCATTAAAGCAGCAACTGCTCGATAGTCTTCCGTTCTCTCCAACGGGGGCTCAACAACGTGTTGTCGCTGACATTGAAGCCGATCTTATCAAGCCGCAGCCTATGATGCGTTTAGTTCAAGGTGATGTTGGCTCGGGTAAAACCTTAGTTGCCGCTCTTGCCGCCCTACGCGCTATTGAACATGGCTTTCAAGTCGCCTTAATGGCACCAACAGAGTTACTGGCAGAGCAGCATGCTATTAACTTTGCCAACTGGCTTAATCCAATGGGGATTCAGGTTGGCTGGATGGCAGGTAAGCTGAAAGGCAAAGCGCGCGAAGCCGAGCTTACCCGTATTGCTAGCGGTGAAGTGAAGATGGTGGTAGGTACTCATGCACTATTCCAAGACCACGTTAAATTTGAAAATTTAGCGCTAGTCATCATCGATGAGCAACACCGATTTGGTGTCCATCAGCGTTTAGAGCTACGAGAAAAAGGGGCCAATGAAGGTCGCTACCCACACCAGTTAGTCATGACAGCAACCCCCATTCCACGTACTCTTGCCATGACAGCTTATGCCGATATGGATACGTCTGTCATTGATGAACTGCCACCCGGCCGAACACCGATCCAAACCGTTGCCTTACCCGATGCCCGCCGCCCTGAAATTATCGAGCGCATTCGATCTGCTTGCGTTAATGAAGGACGCCAAGCCTATTGGGTATGTACCTTAATTGATGAATCTGAAGTGTTGGAAGCCCAAGCCGCCTCAGATACTGCCGATGAACTGACAGGCTTACTGCCTGATTTAAAAATTGGTTTAGTACACGGGCGAATGAAAGCCGCAGAAAAACAAGCGGTGATGGCAAGCTTCAAAGCTGGCGAGCTGAATTTGTTAGTAGCCACAACCGTGATTGAAGTCGGGGTGGATGTGCCTAATGCCAGTTTAATGGTGATTGAAAACCCTGAACGATTAGGCTTAGCGCAGCTCCACCAGCTACGTGGCCGTGTCGGTCGAGGAAAGGTTGCGAGTCACTGTGTATTGCTTTATCACGCCCCCCTATCTAAAACCGCTCAAAAGCGTTTAGGGGTATTACGTGAAAGCAGTGATGGTTTCGTGATCGCCCAGCGAGATTTAGAAATTCGTGGTCCGGGTGAATTACTGGGTACTAAACAAACCGGTATTGCTGAATTTAAAGTCGCCGATCTTATCCGTGACCAATACATGATCCCACAAGTGCAGAAGCTGGCTCGCTATATTCATGACAGTTACCCCGATAGCGCTAAAGCAATCATTGATCGTTGGCTTGGACAACGAGAAAACTACTCAAACGCTTAGTTATTGGTACAGTACAAATACAACAAAGCCCACATTACCGCGCAGTAATATGGGCTTTTTTATTTGCCGACTTACTTCATTTTATGTAGCGGTAACGTCACTTCAACGCGTAAACCACCTTCACTGCGGTTACGCACTAAAATAACACCATCATGCTGATCAACAATACGCTTCACAATCGCAAGTCCTAACCCTGTCCCTTCCGCTTCACTACCGCGAGCTGAATCACCACGCGTAAGGGGTTGGAACATCTTATTGACCTGATCAGGCGCAATACCCGGACCATCATCTTCAACGCAAAACCATACAGATTTACGATCAGCAGAAGCACCACTCGATATCTTCACCCAACCTTTACCATAGCGTTGTGCGTTCACCACAAGGTTTGCGACAGCACGTTTAAGCGCAACCGCATTAGCGGAAACCGTTCCAGGGATCTCACCGAGTTGCTGATCAATAGTTTTACCGTAACTGCCTTCAGTATGCGCAACATCAATCAGCAAGGTATTCAGATCAAGATCTTCTTCTTCCTGCTTTTTAGTCGATTTTAGATAATCCATAAACTGACTAATGATCGCGTTACACTCTTCTGTATCAGTGATCATCGATTCCGCTAAATAGCTATCTTCAGGTGACATCATTTCTGTAGCCAGACGAATACGGGTTAATGGCGTACGTAAATCATGGCTGACACCTGCCATTAACAGCGCGCGATCTTCTTCTAGCTGTTTAATACCCTGTGACATCTGATTAAAGGCTTTGGTTACTGAGCGAATTTCAGAAGCGCCTTGCTCAGGAAGTTGTGGTGGCGTTTCACCACGACCCACCATAAGTGCGGCCTGTTCCAACTCCATTAATGGACGGTTTTGGATCCGAATAAATAACCAGCCACCAGCAATCACAAGAAAGGCAATGATCAGGCTATAACGAAATAGCGGCGCAAAGTCTTCTTCTTGCAGTTCTGATAACGGGACTCGCATTAAGAAATTCGGCATCGCATCGGTTTTTAGCCACAGTACATAACTGTCAGCGCCGAGCAATAAACGAACATCGGTTGGCGAACCAAGATCTTTGGTCATCTGCTCACTGAGATAACCAATATGCATAGCATCATGGAAAGGTTTTGCAGCTTCACTATCAGGAGCGACTAAGGTTAGACCTAACTCTTCTAATAGTTTACGACGAAGAGGACGGTCAAGATGTACACATTGATCATCCGGCATCGCCAATTCATCGTTAAGCATCAATTTTACTTCATAAGATAGGATGCGGTTGAATTGCTGAATGCTGGGTAATAAGGCGTAATTAACTATGGTCAGATACGAAAAAATCTGGCTTGCGATAAGCAAGCCAGCTAATAGGATTAACGTTCGACCAAATGTGCTTTTTGGCGATAAACGCATGGCTTACGCCTCGCGGCCATCAGGAACGAAGACATAACCTAAACCCCACACTGTTTGGATATAACGTGGACGGCTTGGATCTTCTTCAACCATACGACGTAAACGTGAGATTTGTACGTCGATAGAACGTTCCATTGCTGAATATTCACGACCACGCGCCATATTCATCAACTTATCACGTGACATCGGCTCACGAGCATTAGTAACCAATGCTTTTAATACCGCAAACTCACCAGACGTTAATGGCATAGGAACATCGCCACGGAACATTTCACGCGTGCCTAAGTTTAAACGGAATTCACCGAACTCAATCATCTTGCTATCAACACTCGGTGCGCCCGGTGCTTCAATTGTTTGACGACGTAGTACCGCACGAATACGCGCTAACAGCTCTCGTGGGTTAAACGGTTTAGGCAGGTAATCATCAGCGCCCACTTCAAGACCCACAATGCGATCAACCTCATCACCTTTTGCTGTTAGCATCAAAATAGGTAACATGTTATTGGCATTACGTAAGCGACGACAAATTGATAAGCCATCTTCACCTGGCAGCATTAAATCTAACACCATTAGATGAAACGTTTCGCGGGCTAATAGACGATCCATTTGTTCGCCATTTGCCACACTTCGAACCTGAAATCCTTGCTCAGATAAATAACGTTCTAATAGCGCGCGTAAGCGCATGTCATCATCAACAACCAGAATTTTGTAATTTTCTTGCATAATCCACCTTCAGCGGTCGAGGTCTTGAGCTTTTGCCGTAGTGTACGTCAGCTCACTAAACAGACTCAGAATTTCCTGCGTTTTTTTCAGGCAAATATGTAACAGAGTATGTATATTCGTTTTATGCGCCAGATAAGCGCCTGAGTCAATTAAGTAATTATAAAATAGCTAAAATGAAGTGAAAACTAGGGTTGCAGTCTATTTTATCTTGGTGAAAAGACACCTCTTCCCTGTCATATCTCATCTTTATTTCTACATAATTTGAAACTTACCGCGACAATTTATTATTGCGCTTATTGACCCATCCGTCTAAGCGTTAGATCATCGCCCCATTCCTCGTTCACGTCATGTTATAAGGATAGCTATGAGAACCAACCTAGTGACGCGTGAAGGTTACAATAAATTAAAAAAAGAACTTGATTTCCTATGGCGTGAAGATCGCCCTGAAGTGACCAAGAAAGTCACTTGGGCTGCTAGTCTGGGTGATAGATCGGAAAATGCCGACTACCAATACAATAAAAAACGCTTGCGTGAAATTGACCGTCGCGTCCGCTTTTTACGTAAACGCTTAGATGTATTAAAGGTGATTGATTACTCCCCGCAACAAGATGGCAAAGTCTTCTTTGGTGCTTGGGTGGAAATTGAAAATGAAGCAGGAGAAACAAAGACCTTTCGTATCGTTGGTCCTGACGAAATTTATGGCAGAAACGACTATATCTCGATTGATTCACCTATGGCACGGGCGCTACTTAGCAAAGAAGTCGATGATGATATTGTCGTTACCACTCCGCTTGGCAAGAAGGAATGGTTTATCAATGAAATCCGCTACGACACCGACATTGAGTAATTAAATCATCATTACTGCATACGATAGAAGCCGTTCGTTATGTACACGGCTTCTTTTCCGATCTTTTTTCTGCTCACTGACACACTCTTAACATCGGTAAACTTGCCACTCTCATCGGGAGACGTAGAATGTAAGCTTAACGATAAACAAGAGATACCTACGGATGAGCAACTCTATCAATCAGCTGATTGCCAGCGAACTGAATGTTCGAAATGAACAAATCAATGCAGCAGTCACACTGCTCGATGATGGTAACACCGTGCCTTTTATTGCCCGTTACCGTAAAGAAGTCACTGGCGGCTTGGATGATACCCAGCTTCGTAATTTAGAATCACGTTTAGGCTACTTACGTGAGCTCGATGATCGTCGTCAGGTCATTTTAAAATCGATTACCGAGCAAGGTAAATTGACCCCTGCGCTAGAGGCTGAAATCAAGACAGCAGACAGTAAGACCCGTCTTGAAGATCTTTACTTGCCTTACAAGCCTAAGCGCCGCACTAAAGGTCAAATTGCCATTGAAGCCGGTATTGAGCCTTTAGCTGATCTGCTTTGGAGCCAACCAGACAATACTCCTGAGCAAGCAGCTGAACAATTTTTAAATCCAGAGCAAGGCTTTGCTGATACCAAAGCGGTACTGGATGGCGCTCGCGCAATCTTAATGGAGCGCTTTGCTGAAGATGCAACCTTGCTTGATAAGATCCGTCGCCAGTTAAACGGTCAAGCAGAACTGACTTCTCGTCTTGTCGATGGCAAAGAGCACGATGGTGCGAAATTTAAAGATTACTTTGAATATAACGAGCCATTAAAAACTATTCCATCTCACCGCGCACTCGCGCTATTTCGTGGTCGTAATGAAGGCTTCCTACAATTAGCATTGAATGCTGATCCCAACCAAGATGAAGGCGTTCGAGGCTCTTACTGTGAAGTGATTATTGCCGATCACTACGGCGTAAAACTGGGAACAGCACCTGCTGATGCATGGCGTAAGCAGGTAATAAGTTGGGCATGGCGCATTAAAATTTTAATGCACATGGAAACCGAACTGATGAGCGCACTGCGTGAAAAAGCCGAAGATGGCGCGATGCAAGTGTTCGCCGACAACCTGAAAGATTTGTTAATGGCAGCCCCTGCTGGCCCTCGCGTTACACTAGCACTCGATCCTGGTTTACGTACAGGGAGTAAGATTGCAGTAGTTGATGAAACCGGCAAGTTACTCGATACTGCCACCATCTACCCGCACCAACCCCACAACAAAATTGCAGAATCAAGCAAAGTCGTTTTAGCCTTAATCAACAAGCATAACGTTAACTTAATTGCGATTGGTAATGGTACTGCTTCACGTGAAACAGATGCGTTTGTTGCCAAACTACTTAAAGATAATAATCTAAAAGTACAGAGCGTAATGGTGAGTGAAGCCGGTGCATCGGTATACTCTGCATCAGAACTTGCTGCAAATGAATTCCCAAACCTAGATGTTTCTATCCGTGGTGCGGTGTCTATTGGTCGTCGTCTGCAAGACCCATTGGCAGAGTTAGTGAAAATTGATCCGAAATCTATCGGTGTGGGTCAATACCAACACGATGTTAGCCAAAGCATGTTAGCGAAACGCCTCGATGCCGTAGTTGAAGACTGTGTAAACGCCGTAGGTGTGGACGTAAATACTGCATCTGCTGCACTACTTACGCGCGTGGCAGGTTTGAACGCTACCATCGCACAAAACATCGTGAACTATCGTGATGAAAATGGCCGCTTTGATGCGCGTACAGCCCTGAAAAAAGTCGGACGTTTAGGGCCAAAAGCATTTGAGCAGTGTGCTGGATTCTTGCGTATCATGAATGGCAAAAATCCACTTGATAGCTCTGCAGTTCACCCAGAGTCTTATGCGGTAGTTAAAGCTATTTCGGCTGCTAATAATAAACCGGTTGATGCAATCATTGGTAACACCGATTTCCTACGTAGCTTAAAAGCCGCTGACTACACCGATGCAGACTTCGGTTTACCAACGGTAACCGACATCATTAGCGAGCTGGATAAACCCGGTCGAGATCCTCGTCCTGAGTTTAAAACAGCCACCTTTGCTGAAGGCGTTAATGAAGTAAAAGATCTGATCCCTGGCATGGTATTAGAAGGCGTGATCACTAACGTGACTAACTTCGGTGCTTTTGTTGATGTCGGCGTACACCAAGATGGTTTAGTCCATATCTCCGCCCTATCTGATAAGTTCGTTTCAGATCCACGCGAAGTGGTAAAAGCGGGTGATATCGTTAAAGTGAAAGTGATGGAAGTGGATTTACAGCGTAAGCGTATTGGTATGTCGATGCGTTTATCTGATGAGCCGGGACAAGAGAAGCCGACTCGTCAACCTCGCGACAACTCACCACGCCCAACTAGAAGTCAGCCACAAAGCCAACCTCGTCAACATAGCAATAGTAATAGCAACGCCGCAATGGGCGGGGCCTTTGCTGCTGCCTTTGCGAATGCTAAGAAAAAATAAGCTAACGCCTTATTCATGAAAGAAAAAGCCAGACATGATGTCTGGCTTTGTTTTATCAAGTAGAAATTAAATCACTTGTAGATATTCTGTTGGCGGGTTTGGCACACTGGCTTGTGCATATTTAAATGCCACCACCCCTTTGGTCCGCTCGTTTTGATTAATTTTATCTAATTGCTCAAGTAATTCTCGCGGTAATTTAATGTGCATGCTGTAACCCAGCGCACTGTCTTTCTCAAGATAATTACTGGCAGATAGCAGATCAACAAGACGGGCAATATCCTCTTGATAACCTTTTAAAATTTCATCATCTTGCTTATCGTAATCCGGATGTTCACTCGGATCCCAACTTGGTTTTTTTAGCTGTTTCTCTTCACTAGTGATTGGCTTTTCATCTGCCGCCGCACTACTTGCAGTTAACGGGACAATTTTTTCTCGCACTCGGTTATCCCGCGCAACTTGATCAGTTGGCGGATTGACCGTTGTAGCTAATGGCACACCACCAGCTTGTAGAGGAGAAATATTCATACCGAAAGCAAATTCACCATGTGCAAAGTAAACAAACCCAAGTGGTTACTATTTAATCATAACGGTAATTTTTAAGATACAACAGCATCTTCAACAATAAACTGCCTTACTACAGCGATAAATTCATCAGGATGTGAAATAAACGGTGCATGAGATGCCGACTGAAAAACATAACTCAATGACTGTGGGCAGAGCTTGGTAATCGCGGCTTCTGTTTTAACGGGTACCAAGCCATCTAAGCGACCATACATTCGCAGCCAAGGTTGAGTGAGTAATGACAGATCTGGCCGCTGATCAACGGTTTCAAGTAACGTTAAACCCAGTGCCAAGGCTGAAGATTGTGGCGTAGGTCGCTCAAGAACGGCTTGCTTTAAATTCTTAATATCCTGTCGTGCAGTCGGGCTGCCCATCGCTTGTAACGCTAAGAATCGCTCTACCGTTAAGCTAAAATCAGAAGCGAGCTGTGATTGAAAATTCCTGAGTACATCAGGTTTGATCCCTCGCCATCCCTCTCGCGCCATAAAACTTGGCGAACTGGCTAAAGTCATTAATTGAGTTACACGCTCAGGTGCAAGTAATGCCGCTTGCGTTGCCACTAGACCACCCAGTGACCAGCCTAACCACGCAGCTTTCTGAGGGGCGCGCGCTAATACAGCTTGCGTGATCTCGACCAATGACTCCGCAGTAACATCACCGCTATAACCATAACCCGGTAAATCACACCAATGCACAGTAAAATGCTCAGCGAGGGCTGGGATCACATCTTGCCATACCGCACCATTCATTCCCCAGCCATGAATGAGAACCAGATCCGAGCCTTGACCTTTACTGTGCCAATCAAGCATTACCGCCATTACACTTCCTTATTCGGTTTTTTGAGGTTTTGTTTATGATGCCAAAAAACACAACGGCTTGGCTATCTCACACCTACCGTAAACTATTATTTCGCCACTGTAGTTTATGTCAGTTGCCACTCGAGCCTAATGATGACTATTGGTGTCATTATTGTCTTTCTCAATTTCCATCCCCGCCTTACTGTCAACGATGTGGTACAACGACTTTAAACGCTGAACAATATTGTGGTCACTGTTTGACTACTCCGCCACCTTGGCAGCGGCTTTATCGTTTAGGTGAGTACCAACCGCCTCTACAACAATTAGTTAGCCAATTTAAATTTGGTAAAAAGTTTTGGCTTGCAAAACCATTAGCCAAACAATTAGCACAACAAATTACCGATCCTGCTCCTTTATTGCTTCCTGTTCCCTTGCACCGCTGGCGTTATTGGCAACGTGGATTTAACCAAAGTCATTACTTAGCGTTAGCCTTAGCTCGTGAACTTAATACCCAAGTAGATCACAAGATATTGGTGAGAACCCGACATACTCAAGCACAAAAATCCCTTACAAAAAAACAACGTAAAACTAATTTAGCCAATGCATTTACTATTAAAGACTGTGCGCTTCCGCAGCATATCGCCTTGGTTGATGATGTCGTTACCACAGGAACGACCGTCGCATTATTAACCCAACAACTCCACCGACGAGGCGTAAAGCGCGTTGATATAATTACGATTTGTCATACCGAAAAACCCGTATAGTCATCACTTATAACAAAAAAGTCGCGCATTATGATGTAAAACGTGATGAAATTAAAAATGCTAAGATTAGGGATGATAGAACGTCTCTCTAAGAGTAGAATAGAGAAAACTCACTAAATAGGTCAGGTATTACGTCGTGTCAATGATCACTATTACTGAAAGCGCTCAGCAGCACTTCGGCAAGCTTCTTGCCCAGCAGCCTGAGGGTACTAATATCCGTGTTTTTGTTGTTAACCCAGGCACTCAAAGTGCTGAATGTGGTGTATCCTACTGCCCACCTGAAGCGGTTGAAGCAAGCGACACTGAAATCAAACTAGAGCTATTTTCTGCTTTTCTTGATGAGCTAAGCCTGCCATTTTTAGAAGATGCTGAAATTGATTTTGTTACTGACAAAATGGGCTCACAGCTTACGCTTAAAGCACCGAATGCAAAAGTGCGTAAAGTGTCTGATGATGCACCATTAATGGAGCGTGTTGATTACGTTATCCAAACCCAAGTTAACCCACAACTTGCCGGTCACGGTGGTCACGTTTCTTTATCAGAAATCACTGAAGATGGCGTTGCTATCTTACAATTCGGTGGTGGCTGTAATGGTTGTTCAATGGTTGATGTCACGCTAAAAGAAGGCATCGAAAAAGAACTACTCGCACAGTTTGAAGGTGAGCTAACTGGCGTTCGTGATATTACCGATCACGCACGTGGTGAACATTCATACTACTAATTTTTAGTGTGAACGGAAAATCAAAAAGCCGCATATGATATGCGGCTTTTTCGTTTTGAAACAAAGATGCTCGTTATAATACGGTGAGAGTAACTTTCTTTCGTCCCCAGCGTTTCGCGGCACGAATGTCTTTCCCCATGTAAATATCAATCTTATTACGCCAACGGTGGTTCATTTTATCTAACACAACATATTCACCGGGCAAACCTGATATTTTCACCTTTACACCTCGTTTTAATCCTTTTTTCAACAAATCCCGTGAAACGGCAATTGCTTTCATCCCTGGTTTTAACCTATCTCCCCATGCAGCAATGCTAGGGTTTGAGTTTGTCTGCGCCCTAACAGAATTATACGCTGTCGCTGTCACATGCATTGTTTTAGGCTTAG
This sequence comes from Photobacterium angustum, assembly GCF_002954615.1. Lineage (NCBI taxonomy): Bacteria > Pseudomonadati > Pseudomonadota > Gammaproteobacteria > Vibrionales > Vibrionaceae > Photobacterium > Photobacterium angustum. The sequence goes on from NZ_MSCJ01000001.1 coordinate 2,772,985, forward strand.
CAGCAAAGCTATTTACGCTAAACAGTAATGCAATAGTCAGTAAGAAATAAGCAAGAATATTCTTTTTCATATCCAACACCCGGCTAAAAAGTGCTCGCATTTTAACCAAAAGAACATCACGTTTAATAGCTTTTTTTGCTTAAAATTAATACAAAATGTGTATTTTACGTCTAACTTACTGTTTTAAAGCAGAAGGTAATAAAAGATTTTTTTTCCACTGATATCCAAAAACAACCGCTAATGTCGCACCGCGTAATGCCATAAAACCTAACATCGCGGCCCATAATGCATGGTTACCATAGCTATCCATTAACCACCAAATGGCAAAAAAGCCACAGGTTGCAACAAACATACTATTACGCATTACTCGCCCTTGCGTCGCGCCAACAAAGACACCATCCAGTAAAAAACACCACATTGCCACTAATGGTACTGCAGCAAGCCAAGGCAAATAAATATCAGCTTCAGCTTGAACCGCTGGAAGATCGGAGATCAAACTGACAATACGCTCACCACCTAAAGAAAATGCCAATGTAAGAGCAACAGATATTATAAAACTCCAAAATGTAGTGTTAATTAAATAACGTCCTAATTGATCGCGATTGTTCGCACCAACGGCTTTTCCTACTAATGCTTCCATCGCATAGGCAAAACCGTCCATGGCATAAGACACCAACATTAAAAAGCTCATTAACACAGCGTTTGCCGCGACTACGTTATCGCCTAATGTTGCACCTTGGAAAGTCATAAATGTAAACGTCGCTTGCAAGCACAAGCTACGTAAAAAGATATCTCGGTTTAATTTAAGTAGTCGCCCCATACCATGTCGCGCAGCCATAATTTTTTCTTTTAACGGCGGCAAACCTAACGCTAACCATTGACGAGAAACAAACCATAACCCTAATAACATACCGCTATAATCAGCTAGTACCGACGCAGAAGCAGCACCTTGAACTTTCCAGCCAAAGCCTAATACAAACAGAACGTCCAATAAAATATTAACGAGGTTAGTGACAATCAAAAGCCACATTGGCAACTTGGCATTTTGCGCTCCAAGTAACCAGCCCATGATCACAAAGTTTGCTAAAGCGGCAGGCGCTCCCCAAATACGGATTGAAAAGTATTGCTCTGCGTAAACTTTCACTTCATTGCTAGCATCACTGAAATGAAAAATAGTACTGCTGACAGGTTGGTGTAAGGCAATAAGAATAAACGCGAGTAACCATGCCAACGCGATACCTTGAACAAAAATAGCCGCTTGCCCGTGTTTATCTTCTCGGCCAAAAGCTTGTGCGGTAATACCTGTGGTTGCCATGCGTAAGAAACCCAACAACCAGAATGTAACGTTGATCATGGTACCGCCAACCGCGACGCCACCGAGATACCACGACTTATCAAGGTGTCCGATCACAGCAGCATCCACCAGCCCGAGTAACGGTACTGTAATGTTTGAAAGTACCATTGGCAGGGCTAATGCAAACACCTGATAATGTAATGATTTGTCTTTTAATGCTGCTAGCACGTACTACCTCTGCCGCGATAATTTTTGTTATATAGCAGAGCAGTTTAGCCAGTTGATGATGGCGACAAAAGTCTTATTGATTAAAGCGTATAAGATCTGTTGTTCATACTAGAGACTAACCATACCAAGGTAGTAACCAATGATCGGTAAGAAGTACTACAAATAAAGCCAATAAATGCCAGATAGAATATTTAAATGTCGCCCATGCATGGCCTTCACTATCAAAAAATTTCAACTTCAACGCATAACCTAGAAAGCCCAAATTCAATGCGCTACTCCCGATTAAATAGACCCACCCACTCATATTAGTTAGCCAAGGTAATAACCCAACCGCAAAGAGAATCACGGTATAAAGCAATATCATGGTTTTGGTGTATTCAATCCCATGTGTAACAGGCAGCATTGGGATCCCGGCTTTGGCATAATCATCACGACGATGGATCGCTAATGCCCAAAAGTGTGGTGGAGTCCATGCAAATACCAGCATCACTAATAACAGTGCATGCGGATCAAGGTGTCCGGTTACTGCCGTCCACCCCAATAGCGGAGGCGCCGCACCTGCAAGCCCTCCGATCACAATATTTTGTGGTGTCGCATGTTTTAGCCACACGGTATAAATCAACGCATAACCGACTAAACTTGCCATCGTTAGCCATGCCGTTAAAGCGTTAAGCATCATCAATAACCCAAAACCTACCAACATTAACGTCGTTGCAAATACAACGGCTTTCCACGTTTCGACTCGCCCTTTCGCAAGCGGTCTATGGTAAGTTCGTGCCATTTTGGCATCAAAGCGTCGATCTAATACATGATTAAAAGTCGCAGCCGCAGCCGATTGCAGACCTATCCCTGTTAAACCTAATATCACGGCATCTGCCGGTGGAATACCTTGCACGGCCAAACACATGCCCACTAATGCGGTCAGTAATAACATGGCGACGACTTTTGGTTTCGTCATCGTAAGGTAATCACGCCAAACCGCTATCGGTGGCGAACGAACTCGACTGGAATGAAGCCGTTGTGAGTTATCCATGAGTCGCGCTCTCCGATGCAAAATACTTTACCTCTAATGGAGAGCGGCAATCGCATATCAGGCGATAACAGGTGGTGACAACGGTAAGTAGTAAGATTAATCCAACTACATTGTGCGCAACGGCAATCAGTAACGGTAAGTTAGCAAGCACATTGGTGATACCTAATATTATTTGTACCGCTAAAACCCCCATCATACCAATGCTATAACGACGTAAGGGCGGTTTAAGCCACAGCAACCCAGCCAGCACCAAAACCAAAATCGTTGTGATAATTGCACCAATACGATGAGTAACATGAATAGACACCCTTTGGGCATAATCTAAAACGCCATATTCATAGCTACTGTGTTGAGGTTGAATCAATTCAAACGCGCGAGGATCAAACATTCCCAGCCAATCCCCTTCGCATATTGGTAGTTGTGTGCATACAACAGCGGCATAATTAGCTGCTGTCCAGCCACCTAATGCAATTTGGCTTATGACAACAACTAAAGCTGCAATTGCTACGCTTTTGAGTAAAGTTAAATATCGATGTGATAATGATAAATGTGTCTTAAAACCATCTTGATAGAAAAGTGGTTTAGGTTGAATCCGCAAACGTAGTAGCCACAATAACGATACAATAGTAAAACCGCCTAACAAATGCGCCATCACCACAACAGGCATAAGTTGCATGGTAACCGTCCACATTCCAAGTAACGCTTGAAAAGAAACCGCACCCAATAACAAACTGGGTAACAATTTAGGCCGTCCACTTCGGCTCCATGCCATAACAGCAATCATTAACACCAAAAGACCTAGCGATCCTGCAATATAGCGATGTACCATTTCATTCCATGCTTTTACTGGTTCAACGGGCGAGTCAGGGTAAATCGTTTGTGCTGTTTGTAATTGTGATTCAGTTTGCGGTACTGACATGAACCCATAACAGCCAGGCCAATCGGGACATCCTAACCCCGCATCCGTTAACCGCGTATAGGCACCTACACCGACCACAATCAAAGAGAGAAAAAAAGCAGCGGTGACTAAAAAGTAGAACGGTCTATCTTTTTGCGTTTTATGCATAATCAACCCCACTATTTATGATATTTAGCCAATTTTTGATACTTTTAGCAGCCTTTTTAAATCACGTAAGATGTCTTTACCTTGTGCTAAAATGGCCTGTGGTTCAGCCTCTAGCGGATAGGCCATCATCACATTGCCATGAGGATCGGCTAGGTATACTGCATTGAGTCCATATTGAGATGGCACAAATTGCTCATATTCTGCTGTGTTGCTGCGATAGCGTTGCAGATTTTCAACATCAACGGGAACGACTGCTGTTGTCTCTTCAGGTGAGAGCAGCACAACACTTCTCACCCGATCTTGATAAGCCCCAACAGCAAGAGGCATTTGCTTTAAGTGAAATAATGCACCTTCACAACGGCTATCACATTGTTGAGGCAACCAGTAAATAAGTTGCCACTTTCCTGACGCAAGCCAATTTGCCGTCAACGGTGGAGTTAATAATTGACCTTTATTGGTGACACCACCGCTATACCACTGCTGTGTCAGCATCAATTTCGCGAGGACAATAGGCAGTAAAAACATCACGCCTAATAACATTAAAACCTTATATTTTTTCATTCACTATTCCCTCTTGATAACCACCACCCAGCCATCCCTAATACTGCAAAGGCTAAAACAAACCACTGCGTGGCGTAGCCATAATGCTTATCCGCTTTCATCACAACAGGGGTCCAATTTTGTTTTAACGCTAGAGGGTTAGTAGCTGCAATTTGAACCACCCATTGCGGTAGGGCGCGATTTAATTGTTGTGACAGCCATGCCGGTTCAATGTTTTGTACCCGTAAAGGCCAACTCACGGCTGATGATTCAGGCTTAAGTTGTAGTAATGAAGTGGTCGGTGCAATTAGACCAGTAATGACTTTTTCACCGCTAAATTGCGGTAACACGGGATATAACTCACGATAAGGAGGCGCGGCAATCCAGCCCAGATTGACCAATATCCATTGACCTTGGCTAAGGAAAGGGAGATAAAAATGGTAGCCTGCTTGACCATTATTTAGTTGGTTATCAAGTAAGATCGGATGCTGATTATCAAACACACCAGTAAGCGCCACATTATGCCAAACGGGCGTACTGGGTAATTGCGTAATATCAGAGATAGGTTCGGTCTGAATCGTTTCTTCTACTCGCTGTTGTAGTTTAAGTTTTTCAGCTGCTCGGCTTAATTGCCAAAAGCCTAATCGCCCTAACATACACACCACGATGAAGGTAAAAATAACAAAAGCAACTTTTCGCATCGATGTTTCCTCCATCCCTATTGGTTGAAAACAGCTATCCTTAAATAAGCGCTTAATGTGTTATCACCCCCTATTCAATCAGAGGCTTTCGATGTTGATAAAAATACTGCTTATCGGCTTATTACTGGTGATCATCGTCAATCTTTTTAAAGCCCTCCCAATCATGTTAAAAGGTCAATCATCACGCCCAATGTCGCATTACTTAGGCTGGCGTATTGGCTTATCTGTCGTTGTTTTTAGCCTGATTGTGATTGCTTTATTAACTGGGGTTATCACACCCAACCCTCGCCCGTATTAATCTTGTATCTTCAAAATAAACACTAAAGAATATAAACAAACAGAAATAAACCTAACCACACCACATCAACAAAGTGCCAATACCAAGCGCCTGCTTGAAATGCAAAATGATGTTCAGGCGTAAAGTGCCCTTTTAAAATTCGACACCACACAATAAATAAGATAATCGCACCAAGCGTGACATGAACGCCATGAAACCCAGTTAACATAAAGAAGGTATTACCATAAATCCCTGCATCTAATCGTAGGTTCATGTCTTCATAAGCATGGACATATTCAACACCTTGTAAGTACACAAACACCGCGCCTAGTAATACCGTAAGCAACAGTAGCAACTTCAATCGAGGACGATTATTTTGCTCTAATGCGGCATGAGCAAAATGCAATGTAACCGATGATGTCAGTAATAAAATGGTGTTATAAAGCGGTAAACCTATTGGCCCCATCGCTTGGGTTTCGGTGCCATCTGGCGTTTTTTCCAATGGCCACATTGCGACAAAGTCCGGCCACAACACCGCATTGGTCATGACATTATTACTTGCACCACCCAGCCATGGCACCGCAATCATTCGGGCATAAAATAACGCACCAAAAAAAGCGGCAAAGAACATCACTTCGGAAAAAATAAACCAGCTCATTCCTTGACGAAAAGAGCGATCCATCTGCGCACTATAGAGCCCTGCCATCGATTCCCGGATCACATCACGGAACCAACCCACTAGCATTAATAAAATTAGCCCAACGCCTACCAATAAGATCCAAGGACCTTGACCGCCAAACAGATCTCCGACAGTCGCGCCAGCACCTAAGGCTATAAGAAATAAGGCAATAGCCCCCACAATGGGCCATGCACTTTCATCGGGAACATAATATTTCGTTGTTGGCGGTAAGTTATCGGTTTCACTATAGGGCTTTGACATTATCCACCTCACTGTGTTGCTCAATCACAGGGTTATCCTTGTCCGTTGCAACGTTGAATAGGGTGTAAGCTAAAGTCAGCGTTTCTATCTCTTTAGGCAAGTCAGGGTCGATATAGAACACCAACGGCAATTCTGCATTTTCACCACCCTCTAAAGGCTGATGGTTAAAACAAAAGCATTCGATTTTATTGAAGTACTTCGCCGCTACACCTGGTGTTACCGAAGGCACAGCTTGTCCGATAGTGGCGACTTTATTTAAGTTTTTCGCATCGTATTTGATAATTTTCGTTTCACCAGGATGCACCGTGATTTGCTTTACCTGTGGCGTAAATTGCCACCTCACGCCAGGATTAATATAGGCGACAAATTCAACCGTCACTTCTCGGCTGGTATCCACTCGATCACTTGTTTCTGTTGGTGTTGATGCGGTTTTTCCGTTGATCCCCGTGATATCGCAAAACACGTCATAAAGGGGAACCAACGCAAAGGCAAAGCCAAACATCCCAACTGCTGCAGCAATTAACCCCCACAATGATCGCTGTTTTTTAGGCTCATCCATCATGCCTCCTAAGGATCAATCTTGGGCGGTGTTGAAAAGGTGTGATATGGTGCAGGTGATGCGACTGTCCACTCCAGTCCTTCGGCACCTTCCCACGGTTTGGCTGCTGCTTTTTCTCCCCCTCGAATACATTTCACTAAGACCGCAATAAATATCAATTGAGAGAACCCAAACAAGAAACCACCAATACTGACCACTGCGTTAATATCAGCAAATTGCAGAGCATAATCAGGAATACGGCGAGGCATCCCAGCGAGTCCTAAAAAATGCATTGGGAAAAATAAGATGTTGACCGAGATCAGCGAGCACCAAAAGTGCCAGTGCGCCAAACGCTCATCAAACATGTGCCCCGTCCACTTGGGTAACCAATAATAGGCCGCTGCCATGATAGAAAAGATAGCCCCAGTAACTAATACATAATGGAAATGAGCCACCACAAAATAGGTGTCATGATATTGAAAATCAGCAGGCGTAATGGCAAGCATCAGTCCAGAGAAGCCGCCAATGGTAAAGAGCACAATAAACGCAATAGCAAACAGCATTGGCACCTCAAAAGTTAATGAGCCTCGCCACATTGTCGCTACCCAGTTAAAGACTTTCACTCCCGTAGGGACTGAAATCAACATGGTGCAATACATGAAAAACAGCTCTGCCGCGACAGGCATCCCCGTGGTGAACATATGGTGCGCCCAGACTACAAAGCTTAGCCCAGCAATGGATGCCGTGGCGTACACCATAGAGCTATAACCAAAGAGTTTCTTACGCGAAAAAGCAGGGATAATGGCAGAGATAATACCGAAACTCGGCAAAATCATAATATAAACTTCAGGGTGACCAAAGAACCAGAAGATATGCTGGAACATCACAGGATCACCACCACCCGCCGCATCAAAAAAGCTCGTACCAAAATATTTATCGGTTAATACCATAGTCACTGCGCCTGCTAAAACAGGCATAACCGCGATAAGTAAAAATGCGGTGATCAACCACGTCCAAACAAAGAGTGGCATTTTCATATACGTCATACCCGGTGCGCGCATATTCACTATGGTCACAACAACATTAATCGCTCCCATGATCGAGCTAATTCCCATGATGTGAATGGCAAATACAAACAATCCCGTACTCGGTGGGCTATATGTTGTTGAAAGTGGCGCATAGAATGTCCAACCAAAATTAGGCCCGCCTCCTTCCATAAAAAGAGAGGCTAACAATAAGCTAAATGCAAAAGGTAGGATCCAGAAACTCCAGTTATTCATCCTTGGTAAAGCCATATCTGGTGCCCCAATCATCATTGGGATCATCCAGTTAGCCAGTCCGGTGAAAGCTGGCATCACGGCGCCAAACACCATAATTAAGCCATGAACGGTAGTCATCTGATTAAAAAAGTTGGGCTCAACTAACTGTAAACCCGGTTGAAATAATTCAGCCCGAATAACCATCGCCATTGCGCCGCCAACAAAAAACATGGTTAAACTAAACAGCAAATATAGGGTGCCGATATCTTTGTGATTGGTAGTAAACAACCAACGCTTTAGCCCTTTCGCAGGATACGCATGATGGTCGTGTTCTGTGTCAGTACAGCCAGCAGTATCAATTTCAGCTTCTTGGCGCATTGTATCCGTCATGCTTACTCTCCTTTATAGTTGCTGACCGTTTTTAATCGCTTGTACTTCCGCCGCTTGAACAGATTCTCCAGTATTATTTCCCCACGCATTACGCTCATAAGTAATAACAGCGGCTAACTCTTTCAAACTCAACTGAGGACCAAACGCTTGCATCGCGGTACCTGCCTTGCCGTGAACAACAACGCTTATGTGCTCTAACTTACTTTTAGGATCAATAGAAACCCCTTCACCAGCCAGTGCAGGAAATGCCCCTGGAATACCTTCTCCATTTGCTTGGTGACACATGGCACAACGAGCGGTATAGGTCTTTTCGCCCAGTGCCATAAGCTCATCTAATGACATTTGCATGTCCAACAAACGCTGCTCTTCTTCACGCGCTTTACGTTGAGTGATCTTGGTTTTCTGCAACCAATCATCGTATTCAGCTTGCGGCTTAGCTATAACTACAATTGGCATAAAGCCATGATCTTTACCGCATAATTCGGCACACTGACCTCGGTAAATACCGGGCTTATCAATTTGTGTCCACGCTTCATTAATAAAGCCAGGATTAGCATCTTTTTTCACCGCAAAAGCTGGCACCCACCATGAGTGGATCACATCTTGTGAGGTGATCAAAAAACGTACTTTTTGTCCGACAGGAAGAACTAAGGGGTAATCGACTTCTAATAAATAGTTGTCGCGCTTTTGTCGTTGATTGCTGATTTGTTCAGCACTTGTTGCAAGGTGGGAATAATATTCAACGTCTTGGTTGAAATAGCTGTAATGCCACTTCCATTGCGAGCCTGTCACAAGGATAGTCACATCCGATTTTGAGGTATCTTCCATTGCAATCAATGTCTTAGTTGCAGGAATAGCCATGCCAATTAAGATAATGAAAGGGATCAACGTCCAGATAATTTCTACTTTGGTGCTTTCATGGAATGAAGCAGGCTTTGCGCCTTTTGACTTACGGTGGTGAAAGATAGCCCAAAACATGACTCCGAATACCACCACACCAATCGCGATGCAAATGTAGAGAATGGTCATATGAAGACCATACACATTCTGACTCACCGCCGTTACACCCGGTGTCATATTAAGCTGCATGGTGTCAGCCATCAGCGGCATTGAGAAAAGTACACTCGCTATTCCTGCGATCAATGAACGAAGCATCGCTCTGACCTCCCCTGTCATTCAAATATGCAATTGAACGAATTTTATGTGGCAGAATGCTTCTATCTATTAATAACGATGCAACTGAGCTATCAAATCGGCATCATTTAATTTATTTTTTATTATTTAAAGCATTTATTGGGCAGCACATACCAACACATAAAAATGTCTCGATATATTTAACGTAGGCAGGAATCGCAGAATACGCAAAGAATCATGAATATAAAATAACTAACAAAAAAGTAGATAACACTTTGATATATAGATACAAATAAACTACTCGCTATCATGTATCACAATATCAATAAGTTACAGCTGTGACGAGAAGCGTTGTTTATATCAACAATAGTAATATTAATACCTTGCTATAATTTCAAATGAACAACAACAGGCGTTAATCGATATTTCATACTGGGCATTTTAGCAATCCAACGTTGCCATGTTCGCCATCTCGGACAGGGATTATCAAATGGGCTAAAACAATCAATCAACTCAGCCCATGGCAACCAATTGATCATTTGTTGCGCAGGATCTCTATAACCATGATGGTATTCACCGCACCCCATCTTTTTCGCAATTGGGACATGGCATAGATCGCCCGCAACCACGATACACATTTCCATATGGCTAAAACTACACCCCATACGCTGGATAAATGTTGCTAATTGCGCTGAATTACAGGCTAATAGTGCTTGATCGCAAATTAAAAGTATCGGTGTTTGAGCACTTTTCGGAAGACGCTTTAACCAACTGAGATCAGTGACTGAACCTGTTTTCAGCATATAACGATCACTGCGATGAAATAGTTTCTCTCGCCAAAGTAAATTTTCATCAGTATCTAACTCAAACCAGCGACAACGTCCGTTATCTAAACGGTAAAAGCGGGTATCCAGCCCTGCACCTACATTAACAACCTGCCCATAAGGATATCGAGTTAAGAAGTCTTTAACTTGTTTATCGCACTGCAAAGTTAAAGTGGCATGTAAAAGTTGACGTTGAGGAACTTGTTGCCCTACGCAATCAGGCTCAAGATAACATTGACGACATGCTACAGCAGCCACCGGATCATAAATAAGACCGTCATCGGCTAAGCTTTCTCGGCTGCGATACCAAAGTGGTTGAAGTAAATCAGAGGGAATGGTGTAGCGCTTTATTTTCGTCATCATTATCTCCTTATGAATAAAAGATGATAATAATTATCAGTTAGATTTGCAAAGTTTACTAGTCATTTTCTTGAGACAATAAAAAAGCGCAGCTTTAACTGCGCTTTTTTGCTTTACTCAATCCGTCGTTCAATAACCATCACATCCAATCAGCGTTTCGTATCACGCCAACAGCAATGCCTTCGATGGTTAAGCTTTGATGCTCAAGATCAACTTCAATAGGTGAAAACTCTTCGTTTTCAGCATGGAGTAGCACTTTGGCTCCCTGCTTATCAAGACGCTTAACCGTTACATCGTCATCAACACGTGCAACCACAACTTGACCGTTATGAACATCTTGGGTTTTATGTACGGCCAGCAAGTCGCCATCCATAATCCCGATATTTTTCATACTCATCCCATTTACACGTAGTAAAAAATCGGCACGAGGTTTAAATAACATAGGATCGACTTCATAATGCGCTTCAACATGTTCTTGCGCTAAAATCGGTTCGCCAGCAGCGACACGACCAATTAGTGGTAGTCCCTGCTCTTCAGGCTCTTCTTGATTGACAAGTAAGCGAATACCACGCGATGCGCCTGGAATAATTTCCAACACTTCTTTACGTGCTAATGCTTTTAAATGTTCTTCTGCCGCATTCGCAGAGCGAAAACCTAATTCACGTGCAATTTCAGCACGTGTCGGTGGCATACCTGTTTCGTCTATTTTTGCTTTGATTAAATCAAAGACTTCTTGTTGGCGTAATGTCAACGGCTTCATGAGTCACCTGTCTTTTTATACAGTTCACTGTGAGTATATCCAGTGTTCAGCCACATTAAAAGGCAATTGTTTACGAAAACACCAATTTGATCAGTTATTCAAACTTATCAGAGCTTACGTACTAGAATAATTACAGCCGTCTCGCAGATATAATAATTTCAGTAGAATCAATTAGATTTAACTCACTGGTCATGCCAGATTGTTTTTTAAACCACTCATCGGTCAAAAAGAAACAATAAAAGACCATAAAAAATGATAATTTAAACGCTATCAACTGTATTTTAGCTGCATGAAATCAATCATTTTCTGCTATCCTTGCGGCGCATTAAGATTCTGAGGCTCGTTATAAATATGTCACGTTGGCAAAAATTTTATCAACAATTATTAAAGTTGCCGCTTTCTTTATTAGTTAAACCAGCAACCATTCCATCTGATCCTGTTGCTGATTTAGAGTTGGATTTAGAGCGACCAATCGCCTACATTTTACCGTACTGCTCTAATACTGATTTATTAACACTACGTAGCAGTGCTAAAGCATTAGGACTACCCGATCCATTAACTAAATTAGAAATTAATGGTCATAGCTTTCCACGTTTTGTCTTTGTTGCTGAAGGCCCGAGTGTATTTGGCACTAATAATGCCCTACCTCAAGATTCGATTGAACTCTTTACCGAGTTACTTGAGCAACACAAACAAGATCCTGAGTTAAACGTTCAGTTAGTGCCAGCTTCTATTTTATGGGGACGAGCACCGGGTAAAGAATCCAAACGCAAAGCAACCTTACGACCTTTAAATGGGCCTGCAAAATTCTGGGCAATCTTAACGCATGGTCGTGATTCTTTAGTGCGTTTAAGTACGCCAGTATCGCTTCGTTATATGGCCGATCATCATGGTACCGATGATGCGATTGCACAAAAACTAGCACGTGTGGCAAAAATCCATTTTTCGCGCCAACAAATTGCGACGTCTGGCCCACGTCTGCCTGATCGTCAGCTGCTGTTTAAGCGTCTACTGGCTTCTAAAGCCATTGATAAAGTGGTTCAAGAAGAAGCGATCAGCCGTCAAGTACCAGTTGAGAAAGTACGTAAAGAAGCCATCTGTATGATGGAAGAAATTGCGACAGATTTTTCTTACCCACTGATCAAGAACGGTGAGCGCTTCCTACGCTGGCTATGGACCAAACTTTACCAAGGTTTAAATATCAAAAATGCCCAACGTGTGCGTCGTTTAGCACAAGATGGTCATGAAATTGTATATGTACCCTGCCACCGAAGTCACATGGACTACTTACTGCTTTCTTACGTGCTTTATAACGAAGGCTTAGTACCGCCACACATTGCCGCTGGTATTAACTTAAACTTCTTCCCTGCCGGTCCTATTTTCCGTCGTGGTGGTGCGTTCTTTATTCGTCGTAGTTTCCGTGGTGATCGCCTGTACTCAACAGTCTTCCGTGAATACTTATCTGAGTTGTTTACTAAAGGGTATTCAGTTGAATACTTCAGTGAAGGCGGTCGTTCGCGTACAGGTCGCTTATTACCGGCAAAAACCGGTATGCTTTCAATGACAATCCAAGCCATGCTGCGTGGTTTAAACCGCCCAGTTACGTTAGTACCAGTGTACATCGGCTATGAACATGTAATGGAAGTGGGCACTTACGCAAAAGAGCTGCAAGGTAAGCGTAAAGAAAAAGAAAATGTTGGCCAAGTTATCCGAACATTACGCAAGTTGCGTAATTTAGGCGAAGGTTATGTCAACTTTGGTGAGCCTATTCCACTTAACCAATACTTAAATGACAATGTACCTGAGTGGCACAAAGACATTAACCCAATCGAGCCACAAAAACCAAGCTGGTTGACACCTGTAGTGAACGATTTAGCCGTTAAAATGATGACGCATATTAACGACGCTGCAGCAACCAATGCAATGACGTTATGCGCCCTTGCATTACTGGCATCACGACAGCGCGCATTAAGCCGTGAAGTACTAGAGCAGCAAATTGAATGCTACATTGAACTATTGCGTAATACGCCATATTCAAGCCAGTGTACAACGCCAAAAGAAAATGCCGAGCAAATGATTGAGCATGCGGTTGCAATGGATAAGTTCGTGGTTGAGCATGACACATTAGGCGATATCATTTCGCTTGATCGTCAGCAATCGATCTTGATGACGTACTACCGTAATAACATCATTCACTTATTCGCATTACCATCATTGATTGCACATATTGTGGTACAGCAGCAAAGCTTAACCAATGATGAAATTCATGAACAAGTTGAATTACTGTATCCATTCTTAAAAGCAGAATTGTTCTTACGTTTTGATAATGAGCAGCTAAATACTGAAATTGATAAGATCATTGATGAGCTTGTACGCCAACGTCTATTGCTTAACGATGGGATTAATATTTCTATTAATAATGCCCGTATTGGCCCTCTTCAGCTACTGGCTCGCACAATATCAGAAACACTACAACGTTATGCGATTGCACTAACCTTGCTGCGTGCAGAGCCTGAAATGGCGAAAAATGATTTAGAACATCACAGCCAAGTACTTGCTCAACGTCTAAGTCGTTTACACGGGATCAATGCACCAGAATTTTTCGATAAGGGTGTCTTTAGTATTTTGGTGAAAACATTACGTAGCGAAGGTTATCTCAATGACGAGTGCCATGCGGTAGCACGTCCAGTAGAAAACTTAGCGAATCTACTCACCTCGTTAGTCTCACCAGAAGTGAATCTCACCATTCAAGCGGTGATGCACCTAGAAGATGCTAAAGACAAACAAGAATAAAGATACGTAACGAAAAAAAGCGCCATAACGGCGCTTTTTTTATATCTTTAACAGATTCACTAAAGCATTAAATCATATTTCTAAAAGCAGACACTTAATACAATACCGACACAGACAATCATGCCGAAGTAGTTATTATTTAAAAACGCACGGAAACAGCTTTCACGTAGGCGCTCTTTAAGCAACATCTGTTGATAAACAAATAAGCCTGACGCTAGCAACAATGACCAGTAATACATTTGACCTAATTGCAGCACCATACCGACAGCAATCAATAAGCTCAGCGTTGCAAGCTGAAGTAAGCCAATAATTAGCTTGTCAAAACGTCCAAATAAGATGGCTGTCGACTTAATCCCAACCTTTAAATCATCATCCCGATCTACCATCGCATATTGGGTGTCATACGCAATCGTCCACAAAATATTGGCGGTAAATAATAGCCATGCACTCAGCGATAAATCACCCGCTTGTGCTGCATATGCCATTGGAATAGACCAGCCAAATGCAACACCTAAAACCAATTGAGGTAGATGGGTATAACGCTTCATGAATGGATAACATGCCGCTAATAGTACTCCCACCACAGATAACATGATGGTTAAGCTATTCATGGTTAAAACCAGTAAAAAAGACACCAGAACTAACAAGAAAAATAAGCCTAACGCTTCGCGCTCAGACACCTTACCCGACGGCATTGGACGATCTTTGGTACGTTTAACATGACCATCAAAATTACGATCAGCAAAGTCATTAATCACGCATCCTGCTGCACGCATGAAAATGACACCTAAGACAAAAACAATTAATACATTTATATTTGGCATGCCATCAGCGGCAAGAAAGAGTGCCCACAAGGTTGGCCATAATAATAATAAGCTACCAATTGGACGATCAAAACGCGCTAATTGCCAAAACGCTCTCGCCTTAGTCATTTCTAACATTTGTTATTCCTTGCATACACAGGTGAACGAGGTAAAAACAACTCTGCCACCAGCATAGGTTTTTCATTAATCCATAATCTTGAACGACGAGCCCAAATCGATTGTTCTGGCATGCCTATTTTTGCAACTTCCAGAGCATCACGACGGGAATTGTTGCCATTAAAAATACGATACCCTAAAGGATTAGCGCCTAATTCGGCTAAATCACTTTCGTCCCCACATAATATCGTGGTCGGCATTAGTGTTCGAGCATAGACCCAAGGCTGTTGATCACCATTGAGCATAACAATACGTTCAAGGCAATCGCTGTGTCCTAATAACGCACGCTCTGATAGTGATAACTCACTATTTTTTATTACGTTTTGCGCTAATACTGTGACTGAAAAAACACGACAATGCGCGGCTAAACGGCGCGATAAAGAGTCAGACTCGAGTAACCAAGAACCAACGGAACGTCCTTCTAATGCCCATTCAGAGGCTGGATACCATACAGCACCTTCAAGTAACGGACTATATAACTGCTTGAATTCCGACATTTTCTCACTACTTAATCAACAAACTCGTGATCGATAACACTTGGTTGTATTCGGTTAATTTATTACCATAATGATCTGCTATTGTAGCAAGCTGTAACCAGTACGAATATCGTTACCGTGCAAAGATTACACCTGTTTCTCACAAACTAAGTGGACAACATAAGTATAATGATAAAATTATCTGTTTTCGCGGCAGCGCTAACGCTTGTCAGCATGCTTCAAAGCCCAATGGCGGTAGCATCTAATGAAGATGTGGCAGCCTCCCCTCAAATCACTTACTACACGTTAGAGCCTGACATCACAACCAACTATGTTACCCAAGGTAAACGGCTGGGTTATATTCGTCTCCAAGTGGATTTGATGATAAACAATCAAACCAACCTCACCAATATTGAGCACCACACCCCGCTTATTCGTGATGCGATTATTGATATTGTGAGTAAACAGCCAGAAGCAAAAATCAAATCACTTGCTGGCCGTGAAGAAATCCGCCGAGCTTGCCAAGATCAAGTCAATCGACTCCTGCTAGCAGAAACCCGCCAACAGCCCGTCGCTGAGCTGCTCTTTACTAAGTTTCTTTATCAATAAAAGAAAAGACAGTGAAATATCGTTAAAGCAAACTTTCCCCTTTAACGATATTGTCTTTCCATTATTGAGCACGCTTTGATGGGTTTACTTTAGCGTCAAATAACGCAATCACACAGCCTGAAATTAAGCCAAATAAATGCGCCATATTGGCAATCGACATTCCCATCGGCTCAGCAAATCCAATCACTAACCATACCAACATAAACACAACGTAAGAGCGGGCAATCACTAAACCGCGCTGTGGTGCCAGCCATCCCATCCACCAGATGTAGCCTAATAGCGCATACACCACACCAGATAAACCGCCGAAATTAGGCCCATCAAGCCAGAACTGACCAAAACCTGAAACTAATGAGGACAGTAAAAAAATCTGCACTAATTTAGCAGAACCACTATGACGTTCAATTTGCCCGCCCAGTAACCACCACCATAGGCAGTTAAAAATCACATGAATAGGAGAAAAATGCAGTAATGCGTGAGAGAAGTAACGCCATAATTCCCATTGATCGCCATTCATAAACGGGAAATGTAGCCACTCAAATAAGACCTGTTCAAAACCGAGTAACCATAAGCCATAAATCACCAATGATGCGACCATGACCAATAAGGTAAAAGGCCCTGCTTGAGCTTTAACCATATTGATCAAACTTGGATTACTGTAGTTAAACTTTGCGGTTCGGCTTTCAGCGACTTGCCAAGATGCCGCTTGATATTTTTTATTATTGGGGTCGAGTAAAAATGCATTAAGCTCAGCTTCTGCTTCAACAAGGTATTGCTCATCTGCCAACCATAATGCAAATTTACCTTCAGGCTCTGGCGCCATCGATATTTCGATACCTCGATAGGCCATATAATCGATAAAAGCTTGTGCCTGTCGTGGGTTATAAAATCCCGCTAAGCGATACATAATGATGACCTTTCTGTTCAAAAATAGAATCTGACTTAAGATCTATCATTATCGCGCGCTCGATACCACTGTAAAGCCTTTATGCTTCAATCACAGGTAATGCCGCACGACGCCAACCTTCAAAGCCACCATCTAAGCTATACACATTTTCATAACCTTGATTGATCAAATACTGTGCAGCGCCTTGACTACTGATACCGTGGTAGCACATCACAATCACCGGCTGCTCAAAGTCCACCTGATCCATCCAGCTAACCATGGTGTCATTGGTTAAATGAAACGCTTGCTCTGGGTGCGCTAGGGCAAATGACTGAGGATCGCGAATATCGACTAAAACTGCCTGACTATCCGTTTGTTGTAATAACTGATAGGCCTGCTCGACTGAGATATGTTGAAACTGTTCCATGATTTTCCTTTACCTGACTTGTTATTTTTATCATCGCATCGTGATCTACCAATGCTCAATAATATGATCCGCTAAACCTATACAAGATCCTTTTCACATGATCCTGACTTTTACTGCGGTATCTCATTATTAAACACAGTATACCTCAGCTTCTGGGGAATATATTCCACGCCAAAATCAGGGTTTATCCACACACAGGTATCTTATCGGCTCATGAAGTTTCAAATGAAGACAAAGGCTTGTCGATGATCATAACCTCAACACGAACACAAAGTAACCATCTGTGGAAAAAGCTGTGAATTGCGTTGATAATGTGTTTTAGCAACAAAGGATCCACTACATATAGTTAGGATCCGATCATAAACTGTGGATAACATGCTATTTAGTACACAACTATACCCACAATTGTGATGTTTATCTCATTATATTCAAGGTGATAGTCAACTAGCTCAATTGCGTTAGATCACTCTGTTTCTAAGCTCATTACGGATCCTCAGGCACAAAAAAGCCGACACTTAGGTCGGCTTCTCATCTTCACAATGCAAAGGATCAATAAAAATCGCCCACTGCATCTTTTAACTTTTTCATCGCATTTTTTTCTAACTGGCGAATACGCTCGGCAGAAACACCGTAATTATCGGCTAAATCTTGCAACGTTGATTTTTCATCATCTAACCAACGTGAACGTACGATATGCTGACTACGTTCATCAAGGCTCGCTAACGCCTGAGATAATCGATTGTTCGCATGATTTTCCCAGTTGTTTTCTTCATATGTTAATGCGACATCAGAGCTTTTATCTTCTAAATAGTAAGCTGGAGCAACCGGTGTGGTATCACGCTCATCATCGTCATTTTGCATTTCAAACGTAGGATCTTGCGCTGCGAGACGTGATTCCATTTCACGTACATCGGAAGGTTCAACCCCAAGCTGCTCTGCGACCATATTGACTTCATCATTATTAAACCAACCCAAGCGCTTTTTCGACTTACGTAGGTTAAAGAATAATTTACGTTGTGCCTTGGTCGTTGCAACTTTCACAATTCGCCAATTACGCAGTACATATTCATGGATCTCTGCTTTAATCCAATGCACAGCAAACGACACGAGTCGTACCCCAACTTCGGGGTTAAATCGTTTCACTGCCTTCATTAAACCAATATTGCCCTCTTGAATAAGATCGGCAATTGGTAGGCCATAACCAGAGTAACCACGAGCAATATGAACAACGAAGCGCAGATGCGACATTACTAATGCTTTCGCAGAATTAATATCATCATCGTAATGCAGACGTTCAGCTAACTCTTTCTCACGCTCAGGCGTAAGCATTGGATAACGATTAACAGTTTGGATATAACTATCTAAACTTTCCGTTGATACCAGAGCCATTGCAGACATCTCTTGTGACATTCAAAGACCTCGTATGTTTGTGCTATTTTTGTTCTATCGTAACGATAAATAAACGACAACGAACGTTACGTGAACATGCAATAATGCCTGTAAACATAGTTCAATTGCAAGCTCAAGCGCAAATGAATATGAATTACAGGCATCAATAATAAATAAAAATGATGTCGGAACTGAGAACAATACGTTACACAGGCTCGATCTCTTTTAGATGTCGACCAGCAGAAAGTCGTGCAGCCAACAAGCCTAAAAACGTAGCAAGCATAACCATAATTAAGCTTTCGTCCCAGCTCAATCCTATCATTCTAAAATTGCTTCCATAGAGGTTAGCAAGTTTCGCCACAGCTTCATCAAGCAGTAATGTCACAATCGCAGCTAAAATCCAAGCAATCACGGCCGCAATCAAACCATACCAAGCGCCAACATAAAGATAAGGGCGTAAAATATAACTGTCGGTAGCCCCCACCATTTTCATCACTTGAATTTCATCTTTATGGCTCAGTACTTGTAAACGTAATGTATTACCAACAATTAAGAACACAGCAAAGAGCATTAAACCTGACATCAATGCAGCTAACGTTACAGCAAGATCTTGAATAGCGGCTAAACGTTGTAGCCAATCACTATCTAAACGCACTTCATTAACTTGTGGCTCTTTACCTAATTTATCGGCTAGCGCACGGGCTTGTACATCGCCCTGCCAATCAGGTGCAGGCTTAACAATAACGACCGCAGGCAAAGGGTTATCTTTACTATCAAACAAACTCAATGCTTTCTCAAAGCCGCCGTGTTGACGGAATTCTTCTAATCCTTTGGCCGCCGAAATATATTGAACACTTTCAGCTTCAGGCCAGGTTTTGACAGTATCAGCAAAAGCTTGACCGTCACTGTCACTAACATCGCTATTCAAATACAACGTAATTTGGCTAGGGTTTTGCCAAGAATCGGCCACTACCGTGATATTTTTAGCCATTAGGTAGAAGGTACAAGGTAGCGTTAACGCAAATGCGAGTACTGCTAAGGTTAAAAAGTTACCTAGTGGGCGACGAAACATATCCTTTAATGCGGTACTTCCCTGCTGACGATGGATCGCAAAAAAGCCCGTAGATTTACGCGCCATGAGTAAGCTCCCTTAGATTTCCTTTTTGTAAATCAAAGCGACGATAGTTTCGACTCGCTAATAATGATGTATCGTGGGTTGCCATTAAAACGCTGACTCCAACACGATTAAATTCTTCAAACAAGCGTAGTACTTGTTGTGATAAATCCGCATCTAGGTTACCGGTCGGCTCATCAGCTAGCAGTAACATAGGTTTGTTAACAACAGCGCGGGCAATACCGACACGCTGTTGCTCACCGCCAGATAATTGGATAGGCAAACATTTTGCTTTATCCAATAATCCAACCTTATCAAGTGCCGCACAAACACGACGCTTAATCTCATTTTCCGAAACTTGTTCAACTCGCAGTGGTAACGCGACATTGTCGTAAACACTGCGATCCATTAACAATTTATGATCTTGGAAAATAATACCGATATTTCGGCGCAGAAAAGGGATCTGCTTATTTGGTAATCGCGTGATGTCATGACCGTTAAACCAGATCTGACCATCACTTGGTCGTTCTAAAGCACAAATTAATTTCAGCAGAGTACTTTTACCGGCACCAGAGTGACCAGTTAAAAAAGCCATGTCTGCTGGACGTAGATGAAAATCTACTTTCTGTAGGGCTTGCCTACCGCCACGATAAGCTTTACTTACCTGCTGAAATCGAATCACACTTTATTCCTCATCACTAAATAATGCTTCAATAAATTCTTCTGCAGCAAATGGACGGAGATCGTCAATACCTTCACCGACACCAATGTATCGAATCGGAATATTAAACTGATCTGCCACCGCAAAGATCACACCACCTTTCGCTGTACCATCTAATTTAGTGATCGTAATTCCTGATACAGGAGCAACATCACTGAACAATTTAGCTTGGCTAATGGCATTTTGACCAGTGCCCGCATCGACAGTTAGCATAATTTCATGAGGGGCATCAACGTCCACCTTTTTCATTACACGTACGATCTTACGCAGCTCTTCCATTAAGTTGCCTTTGTTTTGCAAACGGCCAGCAGTATCGGCAATAACCACATCAACATTCTTTGCTTTTGCCGATTCAATGGCATCAAAGATCACTGATGCGCTATCAGCGCCAGTGTGCTGGGCAACAACAGGAACGTTGTTTCGTTCACCCCAAACTTGTAACTGTTCAACAGCAGCAGCACGGAATGTATCACCTGCCGCTAACATCACAGATTTACCTTCCGCTTGGAATTGCTTAGCTAACTTACCGATAGTGGTCGTTTTACCCACTCCATTTACGCCGACCATTAAGATGACATAAGGCTTTTTGCTAGTATCGATAACCAAAGGTTGTTCGACTTTAGCTAACATGTCAGCTAGTTCATCTTTTAGTAAACCATAGAGGGCTTCACCGTCTTTAAGTTCCTTTTTTGATGCTTTATCGGTCAGATTTTCGATAATTTTCAGCGTGGTATCCATGCCGACATCTGCAATGAGTAGCTGTTCTTCCAGCTCTTCAAACAGCTCATCATCAATTTTCTTACCGCTAAATAAGCCAAAGAAACCCGCACCAAAATTGGTTTTGGTTTTCTTTAAGCCACGCATTAAGCGGGCAAAGAAGCCTTCCGATTTCGGTTTTTCTTGCTCTACAGGTTTTGCTATCTCTTCTTCCGTCGCTGATTCGGTTTCACTTGTTTCAACGTTTGTTGAAGCGATAGATTCTACAATCTCAGCGTTATCTATTGCATTAGAAGGCTCAAGAACATCAGAAGCTTCAGGCTCAATCGTTACAGTTTCTTCAATAACACTGCTTTTTTCAGCGTCATCTACTTGCAACGTCTTTGCCAATTCGACATCATCGGTCTTAGCAATCTTTTCTTGCTCTGCCGCAGCGCTTTCGTCAGTTTGAACATCGTTATTATGCTCAACTTTCGTCTTCGCCTCGTCAGAGGAATGTGTTGATTCAGGGCTATCAATAGCCCCATCCACTACTGATTGTTCAGTAGTTTGTTCCTTTTGAGCATCGTTATCTTCAGAGCTAAATCCGAGCCATGAAAATAAACCGCGTTTCTTTTTTTCTGCCATTGGCGAATCCTAGCGCTTGATTGGTACAATTTGCAGCCTAAAAACAGGTGTATACTATCATTTTCTTAACGGTCAAAAAAATCTATGACGCAGCGTAGACAACAAACAACTCGCAAACCACAAAATAATCGTCCTGGCGGGTTCGTTCGCATCATTAGCGGACAATGGCGTGGACGCAAATTACCCGTTCATGATGTCGAAGGACTACGTCCGACCACTGACCGTGTAAAAGAAACACTTTTCAACTGGTTAGCGCAAGACATTTATCAATCTAAATGCCTTGATCTGTTCGCTGGTAGCGGCGGTTTAAGTTTTGAAGCTCTTTCTCGTGGCGCTGAAAGCGTAACGATGCTTGAACTCGACAAAAAAGCCGCGAATCAATTAGAGCAAAACTTAAAAACCGTTGGGGCAAAAAATGCCACTGTGGTTAATGGTGACAGCTTAACGTTTTTGTCACAACAAGGACGTGCACATGATTTAGTCTTTATTGATCCCCCATTTAGAAAAGATCTTATTCAAGACGTGATCGCCGCATTAGAAAACAACGGCTGGCTTGCTCCCCATGCAATGATTTATATTGAAGCAGAAAAGGAATTGGGCAACCTGATAACGCCAAGCCATTGGCACCTACACCGTGAAAAAACGGCAGGACAGGTTTGCTACCGCTTATTTGCAAGAGAGGAACCATGAAGGCGCTAATACTTATCGCAAAACTTGCCATTGCCTTTGTTTGGCTGGTACTACTGATTAATATCGTTCACCCATTCCCTGGCGTTGCTGCTATGGCGTTATATATCATGACAGCGTTCTTGTTTATGATGCATGGCTTACAAATGCTGATATTTATTGGTGCATTTGGCGACAAAATTAACATGTCCGGTTGGGAAAAGTGGTCCATTTTAATTTTTGGTATCTTCGCCCTGCTTGATATCCGCCGTAAGCATATGATGTAACCAAATTAAAGATAATAAAAAAGCGAACCATAGGGTTCGCTTTTTTTGTTGCATCACCTCATTACCGATAGTCTGGGTAATAACATGCGTGAATAACAAAGTGAGTGCTATCGACACCGAATCTTTATGGTTGTTGTTGGTGTTGGTGTTAATGCTAACAACAGCTCACTTACCGGAAATAAACAATAAAATGAAAAGTTAACCACTATTACGTAAACGTAATAATTAAAATGGGGTGTTGCTTG
The DNA here is from genome assembly GCF_002954615.1 of Photobacterium angustum. Taxonomy (NCBI): domain Bacteria; kingdom Pseudomonadati; phylum Pseudomonadota; class Gammaproteobacteria; order Vibrionales; family Vibrionaceae; genus Photobacterium; species Photobacterium angustum. Next base: position 2,796,266 of record NZ_MSCJ01000001.1, read on the forward strand.
CCGATATCTGCGGCTTATTTATCAGCAGCAGACAGTAGCTTTTCAGCAAAGGTAAGTTGTGATGCTGATTGTGTGAATACCACACCTGAGTGTGAACGCTCTGCAGTACCTTGTTTTTGGTAGTGCGCCGCATTCATAGTGCTAGCCGCTGCTTTTTGAAATTGAACATTACCTGTGAACGCACCATCTTTTGCTGAAGCGTTGTAAGACATAGCGATGATAGCGGCTGCGATAGTTGCTTTAATAACTGTTTTCATGAGTAATAAAACCTTGTGTCTTTATGTTTGTGAACGCCTTGTGCGTTTCGATGGATGCATTATCAATAATTACACCAAAAACAACAATACAATAAAAACACAAAAGATTATTACCAATAAGCAATAATAAAAGAGAAGGTCGTGAAGTACTTAATAGCGGAATAGGTAAGACGAGGAAATTAAACAATAAAAAGATGATTCGGAATAACCATCTATCAAGAAGGGATACGCATTAAAGAATGGGGTTAAAGACGGTTGGGTTTTCTTATTATTTGCACGTTGATTTGATACTTATTTTCTACCTCGATTAAGGCTCTTGATCGCGGTCGCATTGGCAATTCCAACACAGTTCAAATTGTCCTTGATTCACTTCACCGCACTGCGAACAATGCCAATCATGATAATCAGTGCGTTTATAATCACTGACAATCCCTTGTGCGCGTTGCCATTGCCATTGCTCAACCCATACTTTCACTTCAACAACATTCGCTGGAAGCTCTCCCATCGCAGCACCTAACGCCTCACCCGTTAACCGTGCATTAACTCCCTCACTTTCTAATAACCCTTTCACGCTGTGCGCTTCCAAGCTATTACAAGCGCTATAGATACACTGCCATTGCTCTGACATAGATAACTCCTCAAATGACAGGCTATAAAACGAGTACTGAGCCAACAAATAAACCTTGAGCAATAAAGTACGTCGACATAATGATTGCCGTTGCGGCACCGAACTCACCCTTAAAACGATTAACAGCCAAGGTAAGATCTGATAGCACAAATAAAATAGCGCCAACGACGGTAAATAGTGCGGCTTGGCTATGGGACAACAACCAATACTGCCCAGCAGCAAAGATCATCGCCATAATAATGAGTATATAGAAAGCAACTGGCGTTTGTAGTGGTGCTAGAGAAGGTAACAACAGTAAGAAAACGACAATACCGATGGCTAGACAAAGCGCAAGTAACCACCAACTTATTGTTCCTTGCCATTGACTGGCAAATGCGACGGTAAAAGCAATATGAGCAAGAAAAAAGCTCATCAGGCCAGCGAAAAAGCGATCTGTTGGCAACATTAAGTAAATATCACCAATGATTGAAAAGCAAAGCCCTACAACAATTGCCCAGTAATAAAAACTGGGAGCACCGATCCATACGCATTGTATGACCATCAACATAACCGTTAACGGTTTACTGACATAGTAAAGCCAGCGTGGTCCTCGATAAGCAGCAGTAATGTGCAATACCGCTAAAAATATAATACATAACCACATAATCAGACATTCACTACGATTTTAAATACACTCTTTGTAAAGGTGAGCAAATATTATTGTATTTGCCATCTCAATAATCAGAAATGGCGTACAACCACCTCATAACAGCCCTCAACACACCTTTGATAGATTGTAAAAGCAACCGTTTACCTCTTATGCAAAGCTATTTTATTAATTTTTTATCACTTTATATCCACAAAATACATCACCGCTTCAAGAAGACTATAAAGACAACAAAAAAAACACCTATAAAACATAAAGATAAGAAATAAAATCATGCTATAACCGTAATTTTTCACGCATATTACTTTGGTGAATAAACCACCAAAAAATAAAAACACAATCCAAATAGGCGTTTGGGTAATAATAAACACCAAAAACGACTGATTTAGTTATAAAAAAACAAATATCACTACAGAAAAGTTAGAATAAATTAAAGGACAAAAGACTAGACAACATAAACACTTATTTTGATAAATAAAGAATTCACCATCACAATGAAAAACAAAATAACAAATAAAAATCAATAATATAAAACCAAAAAACAACAAAACCAAACAAAAACACCCTGCGTAAAAAAACAATAAACTTCTCTTTTTCGTCCATTTAAAAGCTTTATCTTGATTTTAAAATGTTTTTATCTAAGTTTTTCACCACCCTCAATTGCCAAAGCAGCTAAAAAAATGTTATTCTTTTTGTCAAGAAAAAAAACAACCACTAAAAAAGGATAATAAAATAATGACACCTTCACAAAAACAAGGGCTTATGATGATTGCGGTTGTTGTAGGCCTAATGACATTGCCAGTTCTTTACTAAAAGAATTATCAATTTCAAAAAAATAGCGCCTATTGGCGCCATTTTTTTATCTACATCACAAAATGTTAAGATTCGTATTAAATTCCTACAATTTTTGATTTTTAAATAAAAGAAAACCCGACGCATTACTGCACCGGGCCTAATAAGAAAATCTAAGATTTAACGCTTACAACTTAATATGGTGCCAATTCACGCTATAAAACCATATTGCCGCAAGCGTAAAGCCACATAATAATGTAATCGCCACTCCCCATACCAAGCGACTACTTCGCGGGGCTAGCTCTTTTTCACACCAATTACATAACTTGATAAATTCATCACTCGAATCAACTAATGTATCTGATGAAGTAAATTGTTTATTTAATTCAGCAACCTTATCCAGCTTAATTAGCACATCATGTGGTAGGCGATCTTCACAACTGATTATTAATTGCTGAAGATCAGAACCTTTCGCGTGATAATGCTGACGTAATAAATCTTCAATACGGCGAGAACGATCAATCACTTGCTCAATATCAATCATGAGCCCACTCCTTGTTGATGCTATACCTTTACCTTACAACTAAAGTGCCAATATGCAAGATAAGTAACATAAAATTTACTTCATTTTGTCGCGTATAGATCACGCTTTTCTATCCATTGATTAGTGATATCTCACTGATTGTGAATAATAGCCATGAAACTGTCTTTCATCGTTCAAGGAGTTAGTGTTATGCCAACAGGGATCATCGTGGCAATTTGCATTCTATTTATCTTCTCATTTGGTTATTTTATTTTTAGCTATCGTCGACATACGCTGGGGCTTGGCGCGCCAGAGAAAAAACTCGACGTTATGATCCTCGATAAACAGAGCAATAAAATCATCGGCGCTCAAGCGGGTGAAGAAGATGAAGAATATTGGATTTATGTTGAGCCTATATCAGGAGGGCCAAAGCGTGAATTTATGGTAGGTATCCACTATTACCATGCTTTAAACCCGGGAGATAAAGGCACTATGACCTATCGTGGACAGCAGTTTATTCACTTTGCCTTACAACGTGATTAACTATTTAAAGCGCCAATATGATGCAATAAAAAAGCCTGACAACGTCAGGCTTTTTTATTTTATGGTACCAACCAAGCGGTTTTCGGGCTGCGGCTTAACAGCCAACTCGCTCCTAACGCTAGTCCACCCGCTATCACTGTCCAAACTGGGATAGCAATCAGAGGATTCGCAAAATACCAATCATAATTTCGCAATGGCCATAAGAAAATAGGGTGGAGCAAATACACCCCTAAGCTATAGCGGCTCAGTACTGCTAATCGAGAACGCGCACTCTCACTAAATTTATCAAACATGTAACGACACAAAACGAAGACACCTGCGGCCGCTATTGCTGTATTCAGGGTTTTATATGATAACCAACGACCAATTTTATATTCGCCAGCCGTTAAACTATGGCTCACTACCATATAATCTGTCACCAACAAGGCCACAATTGCTAAAGGAATAAGCCACTTCATCGCAGGCCAATGATATTTGTACAGACAGTAGCCTAGCACTAAATAGCCACTGTATAGGAGGTAAGTCTCACTCCATAAACCATCAATGTGGTACAAGTACGAACCTGTGATCACCAGCCATACCATCACCACCCCTTTCACTTGTCCTGGCTCCATACGTTGAACCGCCCATTGATAAAAAGGGACAATGACATATAAAGGAATGAAGTAGTAAAAGAAACCTAGGTGGTAATAAGTTTCATGAAAAGGCAGATCTGTCAGTAGCTTCCAACTGGTCGAAAAGTTTGTGCCAGAGGCAGAAAAAGCCGAGAAGAAAGCGTAAAAAACAGACCACACAACAAATGGAATCAAAACCTTACCGACACGACGCTTGAAATAATAGCGCCCTTCAAATGGACGTTCATCGCTGAGCATTAACGCCCCTGTGATCATAATGAATACAGGTACAGCCCAACGACTAAAACTGTTAAAAGTAATCGCGGTGATCCATTCCCAGTTAGGTATTTGCCCTAATTGTTCTCGATACGGCCCTAAAACATGGATCACAACTACAGCAATGGCCGCAACCACCCGCAGAAGATCAAAATACCCAACCTTTTCTCTCATTACCTATCCCTCTGATACAAAAAAGAGAAGTTATTAATATCACTGATACCAATAACTTCTCTTTAAATATAACAGGGGATCAATAACATGTATTGAATAAGCGTGTCTTTTTAACATTACTCACAACACGCTGACATTGCCCCCTTCAGCGACAACGCATTATGGTTGTTGGCGCGTAGCGGCAAGCACAATTTCACGAATACATAAATTCTGAGGTTGGTTGTATGCATAGCTAATCGCATTCGCAATATCTTGTGGTGCAATCACCCCACCCATACCTTCTTTCCACTCTTCATAGCCAGCTTTAATCGCGTCACTACTGGTATGGCTTAGTAATTCAGTTTCAACAGCACCTGGTGCGATAGTAATAAAGCGAACATTATCGTCAGCGACTTCTTCACGGATATTTTCAGTGATCGCGTGAACAGCAAATTTAGTTCCGCAATAAGCCGCATGATTAGGGAAGGTTTTACGTCCAGCAATAGAGCTAATGTTAATCACTGTACCGTGTTTACGCGCTTTCATGCCTGCCAATACGACGTGAATGCCGTTTAGCATACCCATCACATTAACATTGAACATCGTCTGCCATTCTGCTGGATCTTGTTCATCAGCAAGGCCAAGTAGCATCATGCCAGCATTGTTAATTAAACAATCAACAGAACCAAACTTTTCTTCCGCTTCAGCAACCGCAGCTTGAATTGCTTGCGCATCAGTCACATCGACTGCTCGACACAGTGTATTCGGTAAGTTCATTGCTTCCATGCGTTCTACACGACGCGCAAGTAATAATAATGGGTAACCTTCTGCAGACAATTGACGTGCTGTTGCTTCACCAATACCCGAACTTGCACCTGTAATAACAACTAAAGATTTAGACATAAGACTTTCCTACTCTGGTAATTCGAAAAATATTCAACAGGCCGGCATGTTGTTGATGCATTCACTATAGGTCGAATTGAGAGAAGTGAAAAATATCGATTTCTTAGGTTTATCATCAAAAAAAATTATGGATAAGAGCTTTTTTTATTACTTTTTTTGTTGGCTTTTCTTATCCAAATGAAAGGTTTTTTATGCAACAAAAAACATAGCTTTAACAAATAGTTAAAAATCCCGCGTTAAAACACATTTAAAAGTCTTATTTATTACTCATTTACAATTAGAAACAATTTAACATTGATTTCACAACATTTTGCGATATAACATCTCATTCACAAAAGCAGTACCCATTGATGGGATTAAAACTATATTGGAGGTAGTGATGCATTCATCAGCTTCACAACAACAACCACAACCTAAGAAAACACTTTTTACTCGTTTTCTTGATACCGTCGAATGGTTAGGTAACTTATTACCTCACCCAATCACACTCTTCGCTATCTTCTGTGTCGCGATTTTAGTTGCCTCTGGCATTGCAGGCTATTTCGGTGTTTCTGTTGCCGATCCTCGACCAGAAGGCGCGGCAGGTCGTGCTACAGACGGTATGATCCACGTGGTCAGCCTATTAAATGCTGAAGGCTTGCAACTTATCGTGGCAAACCTTGTGAAAAACTTCACTGGCTTTGCCCCACTAGGTACCGTACTGGTTGCCATGTTAGGTGTCGCGATTGCTGAACACTCAGGCCTACTTTCTTCGGCGATGCGTGGTTTAGTAATGGGCGCATCTCGTCGTATGGTAACGCTGGTTGTAGTATTTGCCGGTATTATCTCTAACACCGCCTCTGAACTTGGCTACGTGGTACTTATTCCACTTGCGGCAATGCTATTCCACTCGCTAGGTCGTCACCCATTAGCAGGTCTTGCTGCCGCTTTTGCTGGTGTATCAGGTGGTTACAGTGCGAACTTACTACTAGGTACGGTTGATCCACTGCTATCGGGTATTACCCAAACTGCAGCACAGATGATCGATCCTAATTACATTGTTGGCCCAGAAGTGAACTGGTACTTCATGTTTGCTTCAACCTTTGCTATCACCATCATGGGTGCATTCGTTACTGAGAAAATCGTTGAACCAAAATTGGGCAAATACGATGCCTCTGAAGCCAGTGATGATTTAAGCCAAGATAAAATGGGCAAACTGACTGCGCTTGAAAAGAAAGGTTTGAAAGCGGCTGGTCTTGCTGCACTGGTTGTTGCAGCACTACTAGCACTGACGATTGTGCCTGCTGACGGTATTTTACGTAATCCACAAACAGGTTTAGTGGCAGGCTCTCCGTTCCTTAAAGGTATTGTGGCATTTATCTTCGTGTTCTTCGCCATCCCAGGTTTTGTCTACGGTAAAGTAGTAGGCACAATGAAGAACGACCGTGATGTGATCAACGCGATGTCTGTGTCAATGTCATCAATGGGTATGTACATTGTACTGGTGTTCTTCGCAGCCCAATTCGTGGCGTTCTTTAAGTGGACTAACTTCGGTCAAGTGTTCGCAGTTGGTGGTGCAGATTTCCTACAGTCTATTGGTCTAACAGGTCCTGCGCTGTTCTTCGCCTTCATCCTAATGTGTGGCTTTATCAACCTAATGATTGGTTCGGCATCAGCACAGTGGGCGGTAACCGCACCTATCTTTATTCCAATGTTAATGCTGGTAGGTTACGCGCCTGAAACAATTCAAGCGGCATACCGTATCGGTGATTCTGTTACCAACATCATCACCCCTATGATGAGCTACTTCGGTATGATCTTAGCGGTAGCCACTCGCTACCAGAAGAACCTTGGTTTAGGTACGCTAATTTCAACTATGCTACCTTACTCGATTGTATTCGTGATTGGCTGGAGCATCATGTTCTATGTTTGGGTGTTCGTTCTGGGTATCCCAGTCGGCCCAGGTGCTAATACTTACTACAACATCGCAGGTTAACCTGTAATCCCCCTTTAGCCGGACACCATGTCCGGCTTTTTTGTGCCTGTTTTCCCGCTTATTCGATTCCTATGATAATCTGCTTAATTAGCATCATATTCAGGTAACTTACGATGGATTTACGACTACTACGCTTTTTCATTGCGGTTTATGAAGAAAAAAACATCACCCTTGCCGCAGAGCGCTGCTTTGTTTCTCAGCCATCGATTTCCAACGGTATTAAACAACTAGAGCAAGAGCTGAATACTGTGCTGTTCTTACGTCATAAAAAAGGGGTTGATGTCACCGATGAAGCTCACTACTTATATCCCTTAGCAATCCGTTTGCTTAATGATGTGAATACCCTACCGCAGCTGTTCCAGCAACGAACCGAGCGCTTACCATTAACCTTGGCAAATTTTCCTGATTTAAGCCAAAGCCAACTGGCGAAAGTCTTTGCAACCTTACACCACAATATTGCCAATTTATCGCTCGAACTGGTTGATCACGAGAAACCTGCTGATGCACGCTTAACTCTTGATATGTTCAAAGCCGAAGATGAGATTTTCTTACCACTATGGGATGAAGATTACGTGCTTTGCATGTTGCCGGATCACCCGTTGGCAAACTTACCGTCGGTCTCGCCTGAGCAATTACATCAGCATGATTTTATTGAGTGCCCACCTTGCGAAGCCCATCAGCAAACCATCAGCTTACTCGCCTGTGATGGCCTATCCGTTAATCTCGTTGCAAAAGCTGAGCATAAAACTCAAGTCATGCACTTGGTTCAAGCAGGGCTTGGCATTTCGTTTTTACCTACAGGAGTGCTGGAAAGTGCTAATCAATTAGTGACCGTTCCACTCGAAGGCCCACGCATGTTCCGCCGTTTAGGGCTGTGCTATCCCGCCAGTAAAACCTTAAACCCAGCCCTTTCTGAATGTATTAAAGTATTGAGCCAAAGTGTTACCACCACCCAAGCAGAAAAAGGTTAAGTTTTTCCTATCACACTGATAAGAAAAACCGACTATTACTACAGCCCAGCTCACTTTATTCTTGTGACATTGGTCACTTAATTCTAGTTATGGGTAGTTTGGTATGAGCACAGCAGAAAATTCACGAGCACTGGTTGTTGAAGGCGGTGCAATGCGCGGTATTTTTGCGAGTGGCGTACTCGATGCCTTTCTCGATAACAACTATGTTGACTTTGATTTTGCGATTGGGGTGTCAGCTGGGGCAACCAACCTCATTGGTTACCTATGTGGTAATTACGGACGTAGCCATAAAATCATTACCGAATATTCCCGTGCTCCTGAGTTTATTAACTTTTCACGATTTACTCATGGTGGACACCTCACTGATATTGATTGGTTATGGCGAACCAGTACCCGTCATCTTCCACTCAACTTACACAAATATGAGCAGCGTCAAATTCCCTTATTTGCTACCACAACAAATCTAGAAACCGGTAAAGCCGAGTACATTGAAGTCACTCGCAATAACCTGACCCCCGTGATGGAAGCGACCTGTGCCCTACCCATTGCTTATCGCCACAACCCTACTATTAATGGCATTGCAATGAGTGATGGCGGCGTAGCAGATTCCATCCCTGTTATCGAAGCTTACCGTCGCGGGGCCCGTGATATTACGGTAGTACTGTCTAAGCCTTTAGGTTTCCACAAAGCCGAAACCAAAGTGCCATGGTTGATCAAATCCATGTTCCACGATCATCCTGCATTTGCAGATTCGGTGATCAAACGTGCTCAACGCTATAACGCCGCGCTCGATTTTATCAATCACCCACCGAAAGATTGTAAAATCACAGTCATTGCGCCTAATAACGATTTTCAAGTTGGACGTTTAACCCGTAATCTCGATAAGCTAGAACAAGGCTATGCGATGGGTAAAGCCGCTGGCAACCGTATTTGTGGTATCACCCCTTGTTATGGTGAAAACTGCCACGGTGATTTAATCGCCGCGTAAATAGTAATAAATATCTTTAGAAAGCCACTCGATGTTTACCGAATCACATCTGGTGGCTTTCTCTTATCCAGCCAATAAAGATAGCCACTACCTATTGGTACAATAGAACCTAACAGTTATACCTATCATAAGATTCATCCTATACTGAACACATCTTCTGAGAGGTAAGCACCTTTTAGCCAATTTATCGAATAAGTGAGGAAAGTAGCATGACTAGCGAAATGAATTTAATCGGTCTCGATACCCAAAAAGCGCAAGCTCTGGCTACAGACCTCAATAAATTATTAGCTGATTACCAAGTGTTATACATGAATACCCGTGGCTATCACTGGAATATTAAAGGACAAGAGTTTTTTGAACTTCATGTGAAGTTTGAAGAGATCTACACCGATCTTCAGCTAAAAATCGATGAACTTGCAGAGCGTATTTTAACCCTTGGTCATACGCCAGATCATAGCTTCAGTAGTTACCTCGCCGCGAGTGATATCAAAGAACATCACAATGCAACGCAAGGTAAAGAATGTGTTGAAGGCTTAGTGAATGGCTTTAGTGTCTTGCTACGTTTAGAACGTCAAATTTTAGCGCAAGCAGGTGATGCGGATGATGAAGGTACGGCAGCATTGATGGGTGATTACATCCGTGAGCAAGAAAAACTGCTATGGATGTTAAACGCATACCGTCAATAGAAAAAAGATAAACAAGCTGATATGGATTTAGTCGGGCCATATTATGCTCTTGCAGCGTTGTATCAACGACGCTGCTCCCTCTGACTCACCAACAACAATATTACGATTCCTATTCGGGGGCGAGACTACATAGCCCCCATTTTTTTATCGCTTTAAATTCACCGCGGTACATTTATCTGCCCACTCAACCGCAGACAAATAACTTTCATGCACCACTTCTTCTTTTATTCCAAGCACCTGACAACAAATTTGTACCCGTGTCCAATCTGCAGTACAAAACGCATCAACCACATCCAACACTAAGCCTAATCGTCCATTACGTTGTAAAAGTGCGGATTTAATTTCAGGTTGAAGCTGGATCATGTTCAGTAAGCTCTCTAGTGAGTTATCAAGCAATGCATCCAATAACGAGAACATCCCAGCTAAAAAGGCTTGTTCTGAGCGAAGCACAATACCGCCTTTTGTCACCAGTAACTCACACATTTTGGCGCGTAATAACGATAAAGCATAAAGCTCTTTCGGCTTCTCGAGCGCAGCATGCGCGGTCGCTACAACACCAATAAATAAGCGTAAGTTATCTTCACCTAAATACACTAAAGCTTGGCGAAATGAGCTGATCGGTGAGCGTAAACGCTTGGTCACGGTATTGACGTAACGAAGTAATAAATAGGACAGAGAAACGTCGCGGCTAATAATAGTTTCGATGCGCGAGAAGTCTACCGGATCATGGGAAATTTCATGCAGTAGCTGTACCGTTGTAAGCTCTGATGGTGCCACTTTGCGGCTTTTTAGCACTTCAGGTTTACTGAAAAAATAACCTTGGAATAAATGAAATCCTACAGCTAGTGCTTGCGCATAATCCTCATAAGTTTCAACTTTTTCTGCTAAAAACTTAGCTTTTAGGTGCTGGTTATCTTTTACATATTGGCAGGCTTGATCGAGACCTAACGCCAGTAAATCTAACTTAATGACTGAGATGTACGGCAGGAAACGCTGCCATTCAGGATGACAATCAAAATCATCAAGCGCAAAGAGATAACCTTTTTGATGAAGATGTTTAACTGCCTGTAAAAGCTCATCACTTGGACGACAACTTTCAAGGATTTCAATAATAACTTTATCTTTAGGCAGTAATAGTGGCATCAATTCAATCAAACAATGCTCAGGAAAATTAATAAAGTTTCTCTGACCTTTGTATGAGCGGTTGTCACCAATCGCCATGTAATTTTCCATGACTAAGCGACATGTCGCTTCACTCGCATCGATATTCGGGAAAGCATTACTTTCTCCGTCACGAAATAATAATTCATAGCCAATCGTTTGTTGTTTACGATTAAAAATTGGCTGACGAGCAACATAGGAATACATCAAACCTTTCCTTTATCTATCATCAAAATTTACGCTCGAGCCAAAGCAAGTAAAGCACCACATCCGATAAACATAGATCCGAATAAACGGTTTAAACGAGACATCACCGTTGTTGAACGGATATAGCGGGTAAAGCGTGACGCTAACAGTACATAAAATAACATTACACAACCATCGACGACTAATGTCGTTATACCAAGTACCAATAACTGCGGTAATTGAGGTTCTAATGGGTTGATAAACTGAGGAAATAACGCAACTAAGAAAACTATTGTTTTAGGATTGGTTAAATTGACAAACACTGCCCGTTTAAACAATGTGGCAGCCGATACAGAACTATCACGCTCATCTATGGCTAATGCTGACTTCTCGCGCCACTTTTGGATCCCTAGCCACACTAAGTACACCGCACCTAGCCACTTAATAATGGTAAAAGCCAACTCAGAGCCGGCGACTATCGTTCCTAACCCTACGCCAACAAGAATGATGTGTGCTGCCATGCCACACTGCAAGCCGATAATAGAGGCTAATGACTTACGCCAGCCATAAACCATCCCATTACTGATTGAATTTACGGTACCAGAGCCTGGTGCAAAACTAAAGATAACTGCAGCGAGCAAATATGCTAACCAAACATCAATACTCATGTGATCTCAGTGAAATTTTTATGACATTTATAAAATGCGTTTATAACCTGAATAGAACAAATAAAGCAATATGGATACACTTATTCTGTCTTAGATAAATAAGGTATACTGTATTAAGTATACCATTTTTGACTAATCCACAGTAATCGCCACGCCATAATTTGCTGTGATGATTTTCAAACAGATAAATTTCGGACGCGCTTTAATGACTTGTCAACCTTCGACTTTTCCCTCTTTTTCTCAAGAAGAACATTTCACAGACACAATGACGAGTGCGGTAAGTGAAATGTGGCAACAACGTCACGAAGGAAAATTTACGGGCGTTAAACAATGTGAATTAGGATGGGTCAGTTTAACCCCAAAGTGCAGTGATAAAGTCATTATCGTGGTTAATGGACGAGTAGAAACCTATTGGAAATACCAAGAGCTGTTCTATGATTTAGTCAAACAAGGCTACCATGTTTATTCCTTCGACCATCGTGGTCAGGGTGTGTCTGAACGCTTAGTCGCCGATCATGAATTGGGGTATGTCGAAGACTTTGATGACTACGTTGAAGACTTGCATCTTTTTATGCAAAACATCGTCAAACCACAAGGTTATAAACAGCACTTCATCCTTGGTCATTCAATGGGAGGGGCAATCACCAGTTTAGCACTTGCTCGTTATCCCACTCTTTTTGACCGCGCCGTACTTAGTGCGCCGATGCATGGTATCTATGTTAAACCTCACTTAAAGCCCTTTGCCGAAGCCTTGATCGGCATCACCGAATTATTTCGTCGTCAACCTCACTATGCTATTGGTCAAAAGCCCTATTATGCAAAACCGTTCGATGGCAACTTACTCACCCACAGCCAAACACGTTACCAGTGGTTTCGCGATCTTTATGATGTTCGCCCTGAATTACGTATTGGTGGCGCAAGTAATCACTGGGTATGGGAAAGCATTAAAGCGGCACGTCGAGCGATTCAACAAGCCAATACCATCACTATCCCTGTTCTTTTACTTCAAGGCAGTGAAGATAAAATTGTTGATAACGCCTGTCAGCAGCAATTTCATCAACAGCTAAACCAAGGCTCTGGACACTGTGATTTTAAGATTATTGAAGGTTCTCGCCATGAGATCTTATTTGAAAGTGATCCACTCCGTAACCAAGCGATTGCCGCACTCTTGACGCATTTTGCTTAATCTTCACTAACAGACTTTCGTTTTTATCAAGCGAACGAAAAGCGGAAGTCTAATTATCCAACTTTAGCCTCTTTTTTCCTCTTTGACTTGTTCTAGAATTAATCTCTCATTGGCATGCTACATACCATTACCGCCCGTTTTACTATCGAGAGTTCACATGTTTAAAATTGTTGCTTCAGATCTAGATGGCACCTTGCTTACTCCTGAGCATAAGATCGCCCCGTTTACTCAAGATGTCTTACAACGTCTTTATCAACACAATAAGCATTTTGTATTTGCAACAGGTCGCCACCATATAGATGTCGCTGAAATGCGTGAAAAACTGGGTATTCCGGCTTACATGATCACATCAAATGGCGCCAGTGTGCATGATGCCGACGGTAATCTTGTGTTCCAACAAAGTTTAAGTCCTGAAGTGATCCGTGGCGTTATTGCACTAGCAAAGCACGATCCTGATTTACACATTCACTTGTACCAAGGCGACCATTGGCTACTCAATCATGAAAATGAAGCACTGCGTGATTTCCACGATAGCTTTAACTATCAGTTATTTGATGTTGAGAACCCGCCAACAGATAACGTATTAAAAGTGTTCTTCACCCGTGACGATCTTGACCATGAGAAGATGGTGAAGTGGGAGCAAGCATTTAATCAAGAGTTTAAAGATAAAGCGAATATCGCGTTTTCCACACCTTGGTGCTTAGAAGTGATGGATGCGGGCGTATCTAAAGGCGATGCCTTAGCCGCTGTAGCCAAAGCGCTCGAGCTGACGTTAGATGATTGTATTGCCTTTGGCGATGGAATGAATGATGTTGAAATGCTATCAATGGCAGGTAAAGGCTTAATCATGGGCACCTCTCATGACAAAGTGAAACAAGCACTGCCAGATAATGACGTTATTGGTTCGAGTGCTGATGAAGCGGTAGCGCACTACTTAGAAAAGCACCTCCTTAATCACCCATAACAAACCAATAGAAAGGCTGTTAAACACAGCCTTTTTCTTTTCACCTTGAAAAACAGCTTAGAACTGCCCTGTCATGGTTAAAATTTCCTGCCATTGCGCATCAGTAACAGGCATCACACTTAAACGACTGCCTTTTTTTACCAGTGGCATTTCAGCCAAGGCTGGATTGGCTTTCATACGTTTTAAGCTAACTAACCGTAAGTGACGTTGGTATTCAATATCGACCATAAACCAGCGCGGGTTCTCAGGATCTGATTTCGGGTCAAAATACGGGCTTTCGGGATCAAACTGGAAGTGATCAGGATACGAGGCTTTCACCACCGTTGCGATCCCAACCACACCGACATCTTTACACGATGAATGATAAATGAAGACTTGATCGCCTAATTTCACCTCATCACGTAACATATTACGTGCCTGATAATTACGGACGCCTTCCCAAGGTGAAACTTTTTGTGATTTTAGGGTGTCTATAGAAAATGTATCTGGTTCGGTTTTAAATAACCAATAGGCCATATTGTTCTACCATTACTGCCAACTTCCTCATGAATTTGAGCCTACCATAGAGAGAATAAAATGACAGTTTCACGGTTACCCCTAGCCCTTATCTTTACCGCATCTACGCTAACTGGCTGTGCAAGTTGGTTACCAAGTAGCTTTGGTGGCGATGACAGTAATAGTACTTGGGTGGGTGAGTATCAAAGTCAGCCAGAAATGGGATTAACGACTCTACTGAGCCTTAAAAGCGATCACTCTGCGACAACCACATATCAATATACCAATGGTGATCCAAGTCTAAAAGAAAACGGAAATTGGCAAGCGATCAGCGACACTCAACTGCAAGTAAAGATGACCTCACATCATGGGCTCAATAGCGAACGTATTTATACTTTTGATCCAAGTAAGCAGCAGCTCAGCGCAACAGAGGAAACTGTCAACGGTCAGAAATATCACATCGGTAATAATGGGCTAGTGCTGACAAAACAAAACTAAACGCCACTATCACTGTCGTGACTTAAGACATCGACTTATGCCACACTGCAAGGGTATTTGAGGTTAGGAGAAATAACCATGTCATGCCCTCGCTGTGGCTTTCAGCACAATTGTATTTGCAACCTTGAGCCACACCTTCAGTGCCCCGCACACTTTGTGTTATTAACTCACCCTCGAGAGCTTAATAAAGATACCAACACAGGTAAGTTACTGGTAAACAGCTTGCCCTATTGCCGCGTTGAGGTATGGCAACGTACAGAGCCGCCAGCACACTTGCTAGCGCAACTGCGTGATCCTTGCTACCAAGCTTATCTGGTTTTCCCAAGCGATGAACAACATCCGAGTATCGAGCTACCTCAAGCCCAAGCTGACCAACCCACTCCCCTGTTTATTATTCTTGATGCCACCTGGCAAGAAGCGAAAAAAATGGTACGTAAAAGCCCTTGGCTTAGTGACTTGCCGCGTTTAGCTTTAACGCCACAACAGGCATCAAACTACGCCTTACGACGTAATCAACAAGACGGTAATTTATGTACCTGTGAAGTGGGGATAGCGCTACTTACTCAACTTCAATTCACAACAGAAGCAGCACAGTTACACCAATACTTCACGGCATTTATTGATACTTTTCATGCTGATAAAAGTGGATATAAGAAGACGTATTAACAGATTCAATACCTTATATTTACTGTTTTAGTAAAATGAGTTTTCGTGCTTTCTTTTCTTATCGAATGAGCTCAAATTACACCCAATATTTAAACACTGTATTTTTATTGAAGAAACAACATGAAAACAAAGATACTTGCCTTAACCGTGATTTTATCAACGTTAGGTCTCGCAGGCTGTGCAGCCAATCCTTATGGTAATGCTTACAATGTTAATGATGCACGCCAGATGCAAGAAGTATATTACGGTACTGTGGTTCGCACCCAAGCGGTAACATTAAATGGTAACGGTAATGGCATTGGTACTCTTGCAGGCGGTGCCATTGGTGGGATTTTAGGCTCTGGCGTAGGTGGTGGTACAGGCTCTGAAATTGCAACCATTGGTGGTGCATTACTCGGCGGTTATTTAGGTAATGAAGCAGGTGAGCAAGTCACAAAACGTAATGGTGTTAACTTAACCATTAAGTTAAACAGTGGCCGTACCGTCTCTATCGTGCAGCAAGTTAATCCAAACGTCATGTTCCACACCGGTGAGCGTGTTCAAATTAACATCTCAGACGATGGCACTTCTCGCGTGACTCCAGCTTAAGTATTATTTCTTCTTAAACAACACCAAAAAGGCGCTAATTTAGCGCCTTTTTCTTTGATAGTGATAGGTAGTGCCTCAACATTTGTCATCAACAACTGTAATCATCGGAGCATTTAACAAATTAGGCTCATTGTTATTATTATGAGCTTTATTATCTGTTGCTTGATGGCAGATATTAAAATAGCTATCTAAATGAAAGGGCGCTAATACATAAGGGCAAATCCCTTCCTGCCAAATTTTCTTATGGAACTGATACAGTTTATTTCGCCAGCCTGATACCGATTTATCACTACTCTCAGGAATGGGAGCAGTATTACTAGACACTTCCGCTCCCTCTGCTAAATCAACGTACATGACATAACAATGAGTATCTAAAATCTGCTTTTGTGAAAGTCCAGATAGATCTTTTAATGAAAAAATCATCATCCCCATATTCAGTTGCAGCTTGCTGCCAGCCCAGCCACTCCAAAAATGATCACCTAACGCGAGCTTTTTCATATCAATAGAATAATGATACCAAGTATTCGGTGAGGCTAGCGCTTGAACAATACCGCTCTTCGTTGCTGTGGGATAACCATTCGCTATCGATATACCATCAACGGTACTCACTAAAGCTGTTTCTTTCCCACTCATCATCGCTTTGGCGTTTACGGTTACAGATGTTGATTGCAACGTACCGGCTAGCTGATGGAGATCAGCCTTACGAGCATCGGATTGTATTTGCAGATATTTGGGTACCGCAACAACAGCTAAAATACCTAAGATAACAATCACTATGACTAGTTCTATAAGAGTAAAACCGAATTTACGCTTCATTTATCTACCGCCAACACCTAAATCATGATTTAAAGGCATAATAAATCAATAAGTATTTTTATTGAAAATAATGACGGTCTTTTATTACAAAAAACGATTAAAAATATTATTAATATTCCATTTATTATTAATGAATCCTGAACGTATCATTTAAGTTTTTACTATACCTCTCAAAATGACGCCGATTTCTTACTAAAAAAGTACTTTTTACTGTCATTAAATAAAAATTAACCCTGAATAAGAAAAAAATAAACGCTATACAAATGGCATTTAACCGCACAAAAAGTGAATAACTATATTTTAATTATTCACTTTTCCGGTCTGTTTTGTATGATAAATCTCATCATATGAGATTTTCAACCTATTGTTATTCATTGTTATTTTAAAAAAACACCTGACAACAACAACTTACAAACCGGCGTTATTCACGATAGTTACTGATCGAATAACGATACTGTTTGTCATTTTTAACACTAAAAATGGAACGTTTCATTCCGAAATTAACGTTTTTTTTTTACCAAAACAGTCGCATTATACGCTCCATCGAAGGGATGAAGAGTTCACTCTCATATATAAGTCTTAATAACCAAGGTTTATATCTGAGTTATTTTTTAGTTTGTTCCCCCTACTAAAAAATAATAATCAATAACCTAACTGTTATTAATGAATTCACCATGGATTGGGTCTTATTAAATATAACAATAACTACTTACTTATTTTATTTGTAGTTATTACCTTCTAATCATAGGTGAATATATGTCATCAGATACTGGCACTAAAAAAATGGGCCTTGTCGGCTTAACTGTACTTGTTGCAGTTAACATGATGGGTTCCGGTATTATTATGCTACCAGCGAGCTTGGCTCAAGTTGGTGCGATTTCAATGTTGTCTTGGGTGGTTACAGCATTAGGTGCAATGTGTATTGCTTACACGTTCGCTAAATGTGGTGCTTTTTGTAAACGTTCAGGCGGTATGTCAGCTTACGCAGAAGAAGCACACGGCAAATCATCTTTCTTTATCTCTTCTTACACATACTATGTATGTCTAGTAATTAGTTGTGTAGCAATTGCCGTATCAGCTGTTGGTTACATTAAGCCATTCATGCCTTGGTTAGATACGCCAGTACACACTTTCTTCGGTGTGTGTGCAATTCTTATCATTACTATGGTTGCTAACTTTGGTGGTCCTAAGATCACAGGTCAAATCTCAGCATTCACTGTTTGGGGTATTATTTTACCTGTACTTGGTCTATCTGTTATCGGTTGGTGGTGGTTCGATCCACAAACATTCATGAGCGCATGGAACCCACACCATGACACAACAATGCACTCTGTATCTTCAGGTATCGCACTAACACTATGGGCATTCCTAGGTATTGAATCTGCTGGTGCTAACTCTGATGCAGTTGAAAACCCAGAGCGTAACGTACCTCTAGCAGTACTATTTGGTACAGGTTTCGCGGCTGTTATCTACATTGCGTCTACTGGTGTTATCCAAGGTATTATTCCTAACGCAGAACTAGCAGCATCTACTGCACCATTTGGCTTAGTATTCAGCCACATGTTTAACCCAACAGTAGGTAACATTGTTACACTAGCAGCGGTTATCGCATGTATCGGTTCACTATTAGGTTGGCAGTTCACTAACGCTCAAGTATCTAAATCAGCAGCAGAAGAAGGTCTATTCCCTAAAATCTTCGCTAAGACTAACAAAGCAGGTGCACCAATTGCCGGTATGCTTATCATGCTAGTTGCTGAATTGATTCTTGCTGTGATGACTATTTCTCCAAACTTGATCAGCCAGTTCAACGCACTATTGAACCTAGCCGTATTTATTAACATGGTACCTTACATCCTATCTATGACAGGTTTGGAAGTACTACTTCGCAAGAACAAAGTTACACCAAAACAATACCGCCTAGGCGCTGTTGTGGGTACATTAGCCGTTATCTACAGTATTTACGGTGTGTACGCTTGTGGTGCAACAGCTGTGTTCGGCGGTACCATCTTGATGCTATTCGGTTACATCTTCTATGGATTCATCGCTGCTCGTGATGTAAAACCAGTAGAATCTAACTAATTAAAGATTTAATAAATTCGATAATAAAGAAATTTATTAATAACCAGCTAGAAAGGAAATGGGAATAAATAATAAAGAAGCTTTAAATTAATATAGACATTAATAAACAGCATTATTTATTCCCTTCTAAAAATATTAGGTACGACACTTTTATTACTTCATATTAATTATGTCGCGGTAAAACACATCTGCCTTCAATCATTTTATTCAGGCGTTATTATGAACAACAATAATAGTACAAATAAAATGCGTGCTCTCGTTATTGAGCACCAAAACATTACTCCAAACAGCTTTGCAGATCGTGCAACTAAATCATTAATCGCTGAATTAGAAAGCCGCACTATCGAAATCGTTACAGCAACTTCTTACGAAGATGCACGTGCAGTTATCATGGCATCTCAAATCGATAGCCTTGTATTAGCACTAGAAAAAACTGAAGAGCAAATCGTTAACTCTCACGAAGAAGTTGATTTGTTAGCAGCACTACAAGCACGTCAACCTGAAGTGCCAGTATTTCTACTAGCAGAACGCGCTCGTACTTCTATTCTTAACAACCGCCAGTTAATGGAACGTGTTGATGAGTGTTACTCAGTACTAGAAGATACTGCAGACTTCGTTGCAGGCCGTATCGTTGCTTCAATGCGTCGTTACCGTTCACAAGTGCTACCGCCTTTCATGAAAGCGATGATGCACTACAACGACATCCATGAGTACTCATGGTCTGCGCCTGGTCACCAAGGTGGTATCGGTTTTACTAAGACCCCTGCTGGTAACCAATTCTTCGAATTCTTCGGCGAAAATCTATTCCGTACCGATATGGGTATCGAACGTGCAGCACTAGGTTCTCTACTTGACCACAGCGGCGCATTCAAAGATTCAGAAGTTGAAGCAGCTAAAGTATTTGGTGCTCACCAATCTTACTCTGGTATCGTAGGTACTTCTGGTTCAAACCGTACAATCATGCAAGCATGTTTGAAAGATGACGACATCGCTATTTGTGACCGTAACTGTCACAAATCAATCGAGCAAGGTCTGATCTTAACGGGTGCACGCCCTATCTACATGGTACCTAGCCGTAACTGTTACGGTATTATCGGTCCAATCAGCCAAGTTCAAATGAGCAAAGAAGGCATTGCACTTAAAGCTAAAAATGCTGGCATTCCTTTCAACGCTGATGAGAAAAAAGCAGGCTACGCGGTTGTAACTAACTGTACTTACGACGGTTTATGTTACCACTCTGAAGTGACTGAATCACTACTAGGCGAAAGCTCTAGCCGTATTCACATGGATGAAGCATGGTTCGGTTACGCACGTTTTAACCCTATCTACAAGGGTCACTTCGCAATGCGTGGTGATGCTAAAGACCACAAAGGTCCAACAGTATTTGCAACTCACTCAACTCACAAGTTATTGAATGCATTGTCTCAAGCATCATACATTCACGTACGTAACGGTGAAGACGCGATCAACTTTGACCGTTTCAACCAAGCATACATGATGCACACTTCAACATCGCCACTATACGCAATCTGTGCGTCTAACGATGTTGCTGCTAACATGATGAAAGGCGAAAGTGGTAAAACACTGACTGACGAAGTAAACCGCGAAGCGATCATCTTCCGTCAAAACATGCGTCAGCTATTCAACAACTACACCAATGACAACGATTGGTTCTTCAAACCTTGGAACGCAGAAACTGTTACAGAAATGAACGGTGACAAGGTTAACTTTGAAGATGCATCTGTTGAGTCTCTAATGACTATCCAAGAGAACTGGAAACTAACTCCTGGCGACAAGTGGCACGGCTTTGACGAAATCGACAATGACTGGTGTATGCTTGATCCTATCAAAGTTAGCTTGCTAACTCCTGGACTTGACGACAACGGTAACTTCCTAGAAACAGGTGTTCCAGCAGCGCTTGTGACTGCATACCTAGGTCGTTTCGGTATCGTACCAACACGTACTACTGACTTCCAAGTAATGTTCCTATTCTCAATGGGTATTACTAAAGGTAAACGTGACACATTGATCAACACATTGTTGTCATTCAAGCGTCACTACGATGCTAACGCAGATATCGAAACACTATTACCTGAGCTAGTTGCATCAGCTCCAGAAGTGTACAAAGGTCTTGGTCTTAAAGATCTAGGTAACAAGATGTTTGAATACCTAGTTCGCCATAACCCAAGCCAAGTACTAAACCATGCTTACTCAAGCCTTCCTGTAATGGAAGTGAAACCACGTACTGCTTACCAGTTCGTAGTGTCTGATGACGTTGAGCTAGTACCTTCTGACAAGCTAGTGGGTCGTGTTGCAGCGAACTCTGTTATCCCTTACCCACCAGGCATCCCAATGCTAATGGGTGGTGAAAACTTCGGTGACGAAACAAGTCCTCAAATCCAGTACTTGAAAGCACTAGAAGCATGGGATGCAGAATTCCCAGGTTTCGAACACGAAACTGAAGGCGCAGAGATCGAAGACGGTAAATACCACGTTCTTTGTATCAAAAAAGACGCTCTATAATCGACTAAGTCGATAAGGTGACTACCTAAATCCCCACTCATTGAGTGGGGATTTTTTTATGCCTTTAAATCACAGTAATATATCCCCAAAAACGGGTACCTCTCTTACCGAACTCTCACCGCAACTTAAATAAATACAATTTAAATATAACTTAAACCCCACTTAAGAAAATATTTTTAAATTTTGATATGAATTTATTCTCACTATTTATGCATAATCAAAATCAGGCCATTATTTGAGTTTAATATGAAACCCAAGGCATCACCCCCAACCCATTGTAAACAATAGATTTAATTTCAAAAAAACATCAAATGTAACATTGCCGAACGATTTATGAAAAAACATGGTCGAATAATGATACTTATCGGCTTATTTTTCGATAAAAATGCAATAATTCATTCCGTTTATATGGTTTTATTTTTGTGAAAAGAGCGCATTATATACCTCGAAGACAAGATAACTATTCAACTTAAAATATCATTCTTATAAACAAGAGTTATATTTTAATTATTTAAATCTATCGAATTTAAATACGAAAAATCACTTGTTAATTAACAGGCAGTAAGAATAAAGATAATAAGCAGCAATCCCTCTATATTTAATATCGATATTAATTAAGAGGTTGTTTATTTTATTCTCAACAAATTCTGCTAGATATTTTATTGCTTTATATCACTTATAAATCGAAAGATATCTGCATCAATCATTTGTATTCAGGCATTATTATGAATAATAGTACTAATAAAATGCGCGCTCTCGTTATTGAGCACCAAAACATTACTCCAAACAGCTTTGCAGATCGTGCAACTAAGTCATTAATCGCTGAATTAGAAAGCCGCACTATCGAAATCGTTACAGCAACTTCTTACGAAGATGCACGTGCGGTTATCATGGCATCTCAAATCGATAGCCTTGTATTAGCACTAGAAAAAACTGAAGAGCAAATCGTTAACTCTCACGAAGAAGTTGATTTGTTAGCAGCACTACAAGCACGTCAACCTGAAGTGCCAGTATTTCTACTAGCAGAACGCGCTCGTACTTCTATTCTTAACAACCGCCAGTTAATGGAACGTGTTGATGAGTGTTACTCAGTACTAGAAGATACTGCAGACTTCGTTGCAGGCCGTATCGTTGCTGCTATGCGTCGTTACCGCTCACAAGTGCTACCGCCTTTCATGAAAGCGATGATGCACTACAACGACATCCATGAGTACTCATGGTCTGCACCTGGTCACCAAGGTGGTATCGGTTTTACTAAGACTCCTGCTGGTAACCAATTCTTCGAATTCTTCGGCGAAAATCTATTCCGTACCGATATGGGTATCGAACGTGCAGCACTAGGTTCTCTACTTGACCACAGCGGCGCATTCAAAGATTCAGAAGTTGAAGCAGCTAAAGTATTTGGTGCTCACCAATCTTACTCTGGTATCGTAGGTACTTCTGGTTCAAACCGTACAATCATGCAAGCATGTTTGAAAGATGACGACATCGCTATTTGTGACCGTAACTGTCACAAATCAATCGAGCAAGGTCTGATCTTAACGGGTGCACGCCCTATCTACATGGTACCTAGCCGTAACTGTTACGGTATTATCGGTCCAATCAGCCAAGTTCAAATGAGCAAAGAAGGCATTGCACTTAAAGCTAAAAATGCTGGCATTCCTTTCAACGCTGATGAGAAAAAAGCAGGCTACGCGGTTGTAACTAACTGTACTTACGACGGTTTATGTTACCACTCTGAAGTGACTGAATCGCTACTAGGCGAAAGCTCTAGCCGTATTCACATGGATGAAGCATGGTTCGGTTACGCACGCTTTAACCCTATCTACAAGGGTCACTTCGCAATGCGTGGCGATGCTAAAGACCACAAAGGTCCAACAGTATTTGCAACTCACTCAACTCACAAGTTATTGAATGCATTGTCTCAAGCATCATACATTCACGTACGTAACGGTGAAGACGCGATCAACTTTGACCGTTTCAACCAAGCATACATGATGCACACTTCAACATCGCCACTATACGCAATCTGTGCGTCTAACGATGTTGCAGCTAACATGATGAAAGGCGAAAGTGGTAAAACACTGACTGACGAAGTAAACCGCGAAGCGATCATCTTCCGTCAAAACATGCGTCAGCTATTCAACAACTACACCAATGACAACGATTGGTTCTTCAAACCTTGGAACGCAGAAACTGTTACAGAAATGAACGGTGACAAGGTTAACTTTGAAGATGCATCTGTTGAGTCTCTAATGACTATCCAAGAGAACTGGAAACTAACTCCTGGCGACAAGTGGCACGGCTTTGACGAAATCGACAATGACTGGTGTATGCTTGATCCTATCAAAGTTAGCTTGCTAACTCCTGGACTTGACGACAACGGTAACTTCCTAGAAACAGGTGTTCCAGCAGCGCTTGTGACTGCATACCTAGGTCGTTTCGGTATCGTACCAACACGTACTACTGACTTCCAAGTAATGTTCCTATTCTCAATGGGTATTACTAAAGGTAAGCGTGATACATTGATCAACACATTGTTGTCATTCAAGCGTCACTACGATGCTAACGCAGATATCGAAACACTATTACCTGAGTTAGTTGCATCAGCTCCAGAAGTGTACAAAGGTCTTGGTCTTAAAGATCTAGGTAACAAGATGTTTGAATACCTAGTTCGCCATAACCCAAGCCAAGTACTAAACCATGCTTACTCAAGCCTTCCTGTAATGGAAGTGAAACCACGTACTGCTTACCAGTTCGTCGTATCTGATGACGTTGAGCTAGTACCTTCTGACAAGCTAGTAGGTCGTGTTGCAGCGAACTCTGTTATCCCTTACCCACCAGGCATCCCAATGCTAATGGGTGGTGAAAACTTCGGTGACGAAACAAGTCCTCAAATTCAGTACTTGAAAGCACTAGAAGCATGGGATGCAGAATTCCCAGGTTTCGAACACGAAACTGAAGGCGCAGAGATCGAAGACGGTAAATACCACGTTCTTTGTATCAAAAAAGACGCTCTATAATCGACTAAATCGATAACGTGTGACTACCTAAATCCCCGCTCATTGAGTGGGGATTTTTTTATGTCATTCCATTCATAAAATTAATATCGTGCGTATTACATCGCAATCAATGACGCCAAATTACAGATATAAAAAATGCCGGCCTTAGCCAGCATTTCATGCTTATCAACAGATAAACTTATAGCGCGATAACATTTGCCGCTTGCAGACCTTTTTGGCCTTGCTCTACGTCAAATGAAACTTTCTGACCTTCAGTTAAGGTTTTAAAACCTTCTGAAGCGATAGCACGGAAGTGAACGAAGACGTCAGCGCCGCCATTGTCTTGAGTTAGAAAACCAAAACCTTTCTCTTCGTTAAACCATTTTACTAAACCAAGTGTTTTATTAGACATTATGTGTCCCTTATATGTATTTCATTGAGGTGCGCAATACGCGACGGCCGAAATAACGATGTTTGAACTATCGATAAAGCAAAGGGAAACACGGATAAAACAACATAAATGCAGCGATAAACAGTTTTCTTCTACGAAAAAGATGACAAATTTCAATTTTCAGCGAGTAAGACATTTAACTAATATCTTCTTTAGTTAAACACCCTAGTGGATGTTCAGGTAGCAGCGATGCCGCTACCTGATCGTCAGTCTTTACAGACCAACCACATTTGCCGCTTGCAGACCTTTTTGGCCTTGCTCTACGTCAAATGAAACTTTCTGACCTTCAGCTAAGGTTTTAAACCCTTCTGAAGCGATGGCACGGAAGTGAACGAAGACATCAGCGCCGCCATTGTCTTGAGTTAGAAAACCAAAACCTTTCTCTTCGTTAAACCATTTTACTAAACCAAGTGTTTTATTAGACATTATGTGTCCCTTATGTGTATTTCATTGAGGTGTCGCAACACGCGACGGCCGAAATAACGATGTTTGAACTATCGATAAAGCAAAGGGAAACACGGATAAAACAACATAAATGCAGCGATAAACAGTTTTCTTCTACGAAAAAGATGACAAATTTCAATTTTCAGCGAGTAAGACATTTAACTAATATCTTCTTTAGTTAAACACCCTAGTGGATGTTCAGGTAGCAGCAATGCTGCTACCTGATCGTCAGCCTTTACAGACCAACCACATTTGCCGCTTGCAGACCTTTCTGGCCTTGCTCTACGTCAAATGAAACTTTCTGACCTTCAGTTAAGGTTTTAAAACCTTCTGAAGCGATAGCACGGAAGTGAACGAAGACGTCAGCGCCGCCATTGTCTTGAGTTAGAAAACCAAAACCTTTCTCTTCGTTAAACCATTTTACTAAACCAAGTGTTTTATTAGACATTATGTGTCCCTTATATGTATTTCATTGAGGTGTCGCAACACGCGACGGCCGAAATAACGATGTTTGAACTATCGATAAAGCAAAGGGAAACACGGATAAAACAACATAAATGCAGCGATAAACAGTTTTCTTCTACGAAAAAGATGACAAATTTCAATTTTCAGCGAGTAAGATTATTAAATTAAGCGAATGTGTTTATTCGATTAATTTAATACTCTTTGAGTATTAATATGAGATGGTGAAATTACCAATTAATTTATTATCGGAATTAGTAATATCGCCTTTACCTGTTTTTTCACAGTATGAGAAATTAATATCCACATTATCAACATTCCCTTTCATTAATACATGTCGGGTTAATACATCACTATTTAACTGATGAATTTTTGAGTTCCAAGAATGTTTATTTTTTAATAAGTTAAAATTTACGTTCATTATTTTACTGCTTCTTTTGTTTGTGTATTTATTGTATTTACAGGGCGGTTTTGTTGAAACCAAAATCGTTTACGACCAAGAGATCGAGACATAAGCATATCCTTAGCTTTATCATCAACTTAAATGAACTTATAAGATATTTCTTAGTACATTTAAATTATAAAATGAGTATAAAATCTATTTATTATAGGTAACGAGGGAAATAGGAACGTAACGACAAATACAAACAAAAGCAGATATTGGAAGTGGTTATTATTTTCGATGGTACGGTATAACTAATTATTTTTACTTTGAAAGCGGCGCAAATAGTATATAACTCTTTGCGCCAACTTAAATTCTTATAGCGCTACAACGTTAGCTGCTTGTAGGCCTTTTTGACCTTGCTCTACTTCGAAAGAAACTTTTTGGCCTTCAGCCAAAGTTTTAAAACCTTCAGAAGCGATAGCACGGAAATGAACGAATACGTCAGCGCCGCCATTATCCTGAGTAATGAAACCGAAACCTTTCTCTTCGTTGAACCACTTAACGATACCAGTAGACATATTGTGTCCCTTATTTAAATTAAAATTCATGAGTTATCGCAATAAAAAATCACGATGCGCTGAAAGCTTGAATTATTGAATGTGACGATGAAGCTAAGGGAAACACTGAGGATGACAACAATAACGAAGAAATTCTGAGGTTTTACTTTTACTTGATGTTTCATTAATAACTCTGAACAACAG
This sequence comes from Photobacterium angustum, assembly GCF_002954615.1. Classification (NCBI taxonomy): domain Bacteria; kingdom Pseudomonadati; phylum Pseudomonadota; class Gammaproteobacteria; order Vibrionales; family Vibrionaceae; genus Photobacterium; species Photobacterium angustum. The sequence continues at coordinate 2,823,556 of NZ_MSCJ01000001.1, forward strand.
AGCGACGCCATTATTGTCTTATAACCAATAATTGTAAAGGGTTATTTTCTATAATTATTGGTTATCGTTGTAACTCATTGATAGTAATACTTTTAAATTTAAAATAAATGTTTTAGGTTTAAATGTCGCTTCAATAGTCCTCTTTTCCTCTCTTTATTTTCAATAAAAGGCTAATAACATAAGTCACAACATAAACACTTATCACACCAATCGCACCACCCAATACAACATCGAACATTCGAGCCATCGCAATTGATTCTGTATGTGCCATCGAGCCAGCAGCAATGGCAATAAGCATACAACGTAATGTAAAAGCGACAGGATAAGGTTTAATGACTAGAGTTAAAGGAATAAGAAAAGCGGCAAAGCTATTTAGTAATGTAACACTTCCAATAAATGAAGATAGATAAACAGCCCCTCCTCCTAAACTTAAACCTAATACCGCCCCTCTACCTCGATGTTTAAACTTTTTATGCATGCTACTTAGCTCTCCGGTTATCACACTCACCGAAGACCAAATAACCCACTGTCCTTGCTTTATAGCGAAATATTTAACAAAAACAGCGGTCATAAAAATAGCGAAGAAAATACTTAATACCGAGTAAATGACCACTGGTTGTTTTTTAACGATATAGGGATGATCCCTACCAATTAGAGCATATGTCCGATCTTTCGGTATTTTAGCCATATTTAAACAGACTAAAACCAATATTGGTCCAATTAAGCTAACGGGTAATTGCTCAAGTAATTTTATATACGCAAGAGTAAATGTATGAGGGGTTACACGATCATAAAGCTCACAACTTAAATATAACACAGGGATCAATATCCAATTTCCTAACGATTTTAAATTTTGATCCCAATAAGAAAAACTGGCGCAAATCGCACCCAATAAAGCACTGAACAAAGCGAATAACAAAGGAGAGCTTTGCACCCAATAAAGGACCGTAAAACCCAAAATAATAGCCAGCCAATGTAAGCACGTTTCTAATAACCCACTTAAGCCTAAACTATTTTGCACACAAAATAGTGCCCCACTCACCAACCCCAGTTGCAGATAACGATGATCGCCAGTTATACACGCCACAATGAAACAGGGAAAGATAGCAACCGTCATACAAACAAGCGTTGGCACATCACACCATGCAGATAGCGTCTGTTTTATATGCCACTGATTATAGCCCCATGTCATTTTCATCGGCTTTATGCTCTTGTATTTGTCTCAATTACTAACAGGTAAGCTGTTCAACACTGATCACTTCGGCAAGTCGAGAAAGCAACTCAATAGACTGTTGATGTGTTTGCTGACTGTCTGCAGCACAAGCGTCTTCAATGATCGTCACTTTATAATCGCGGTCATGCGCATCTCGGGTCGTCGATTGAATAGCTAAAGTGGTACTCACACCAGTTAAATACACATGTTCAATACGGTTGGCACGTAAAACCGCTTCTAATGGTGTACCGTAAAAAGGGCTAATTCTTGGTTTTTCAATAATAAAGTCACTCGGTTGTACATCTAAATCATCATGAAATTCAGTACCAAAGCAGCCTAACTGCAATGCCTTATATTGATTAGCCAAACCAAAGATTGGTGAGTTTTTGGGTTGGGCATAATAATGGGATTCGAATCCGACTTTAACGAGAATCACTAACCAATCATTTTTACGGGCATATGCAAGCGCTTGGTTGGTATGGGGTATCGCATTTTGTTCTTGAACATGCGAAGCACATGATGGGATTTTTCCGTCGGGGTGGACAATATCATTAATAAAATCGATAACGAGTAATGCTTTTTTCATCATAATTTTCTCTTGTTAGGTCATTAGCACTTCAATTAGATATCCTGCTAAATATGACTATTTCATATTGTTTTCACTGTATTTTAGTTTTTAGCGACAATAGAGAGAAACGATATATACTTACGGTTATGTAAGTTTTTCTAACAAATGAAAATGAAGCATATACCGCCATTAAAATCGCTGCCTGTTTTTCTCAGCGTATGTAAACACCTTAATTTTTCTAAAGCAGCCAATGAGTTGTGCGTCACTCACTCTGCTGTTAGTCAAAGTATTCAAAGCCTTGAAAGCTATCTCGGAAAGCGGTTATTTCATCGCACAACACGTCAAATGACGTTAACAGAAGATGGAAAACGCTATCAACGTGCCATTCAAGAGGGGATAAATATCATTGAACAGGCAACTCTTCGAGAGTTAACCTCTCAGCAGCAGATCTCTATCAGTATTATTCCTTCCTTAGGGCTAAAATGGTTAATTCCTCGAATGCCAGCATTACAAGAAAAGTATCCTGATATTGATTTACGCTTTTCTACGCATTCAACGTTGGCATTAGAGCTCCTTCCCCATAACCTTGATATTGCTATTTGTTATGGTGAGGGAAATGAATGGCCTGAGTACAATGTGGTTCCTTGGAATGAAGATAGGTTGGTGCTAGTCGGTAGCCCCGCCAAAAAGCCTCTTCCTGATGATTTAGATAACTACTTTGCTGAACAGCCAACGATTTGGGTGGATCGCTCTCTACGTGACTCAGATTGGACACATTGGTGTCAAAGCTTAGGCGTCGATGTACCTAACAACACCAAGCGGCGTTATTTTCAAAGTTCTGTGCAGGCAATTGAAGCTGCTATCGCAGGGTTGGGTGTTTTTGTTACACATCGAATGTTTGTCAACGATGAAATAAAAGCAGGCTTATTAGCAGAGCTTACACCCCATAGTGTATTAAGCCGTTGTAGCTATTTCATCGTCAGTAAGAAAGAAAGCCAGAACAGGCCAGAAGTACAAAACGTCATTGCTTGGCTACAAGACACGCTCAAACAAGAAAAGTCAGTAACGTCGTGATAGGCAGGGAGATACTCTCTTATCTTTCTTAATAAGAGAGTATTAAAACTAGAGACAAAATATTGTATGAAATAAATTAGGCATATTGCCCAGCAACATAACCAGAGCTCCATGCCCACTGGAAGTTATAGCCACCTAACCAACCACTCACATCCATCACTTCACCCGCAAAGTACAAGCCTTTAACTTTCTTAGTTTCCATGGTTTTTGAGGATAGCTCATCGGTATCAACGCCGCCTAATGTCACTTCTGCTGTATTCCTAACACAGTCGAAATGTTGTCAAAAATATAATTTATCAATTCTGTCTTTCTCATTTAGAGATGGTCTTTTAATGGTCAAAGCCCTCAAGAAACAGAACTGATGCAAAAATTAAATTTATGGTTCAACATTGATTACATCAAGATTATTCATCCGTCTTTCGAACACATTATCAGTCTGACTAAGATCCAAGCGGTATAAAATAGTTATGCATAACTATTACTTGAACGTCTTACATAAGTTGAACAGAATTAGCCAAACGCTTTTCATGCCCTAAAGGTGTAGTGTAAAAACGCTGCTCAATACCGTAGAGCAAATATTTCAGCTCATCGTCTGAGTTGATTTCAAACTTACTGTTTTCTTTATCGAACGTTAACTTTTGCTCGCAGTAACTATGAATATACGAGTACATTTGATCTCGTTCTTCCACTGGCAATGCCGCCAGTGTATCCATTGCCAATGCGATACGTTTACGATTAGGCTTCGATACTTTAGAGGTATCATAGCCATCAGAAAGCTCAATAAAGTCCTCTTCTAAGAACTTTTCAACCTCTTCTTTTGTTGCTTCTTTGTAGAGCTCATCAATACCTTTAAAGATGCTAGATATTGTCGCTAGACTCTTAAATACTAACTTATCCTGCGCTTTGTAATAGACAGCATCAGCCACTTGATTAACAACCAAACGCTTTTCAGTACTTTCAAGCTCCGCAGCTTCGCCGAATGCAATCATCTTCTTGGTGACAAAAAGGGAAGGCGTTATTTTTTGAAAATAAAAATTATTACCTTGAATCGCATAAAGCTGAGCAATGTCTTTAAACTTAGCTTTTGGAAGGTCGTCATAGTCTTTTGAATCAAAATCGACTTTAAGAATATCAAGACAGTATGGCTGTTGACTAAAGTTATCGATTTTAAACCACGAATCCTCGTCTAGGTTGTGGTCAGGGGTATACTCGACACAGGCATCATCAGTAACGAGCAACTCTTCGAACAACGTTTCATCTGAAAGCAGCTTAAATACATTCTTTTTACTGCGACCTTTAACTTTAGTCAGTACTGAATCCACAATTACCCTCGCTCAATAAATGTATAATTATTAATACGATAAGCTTTATCGATCACTATATCACCTGGTGTTTTATAGCGCTCTTGGCTTATCAAAAAGATGGTTGCACCATTTTTCGTTTTGATGTTGTAGAACTCAAATCCAAACAATAAAAACAGCGGGTTGAAGTAAAGTGCCTGTGACAAGAAGGTAAACACAAACAGAACACCATATACAAAAAACAAGGTTTCCCAACTGCCAATGCTTAGTGCCACAAAAAAGTAGCCTAAGTAACTAGGAAGAAAACTGTTATTAGCGTGTTCAACCTCCACCACCTGGCCTACTTTGAATTCATCCTTACCAAGGTATCGACAGAGGAAGATGCTCAGCCCACTTAACGCTATTGGTATCAAGAGATAAAAAATATATGAAATTGCGTTCGGCAGGGTAGCTAAGTAGATACACTTGTCAAAAAAGTAACCTAACGTAAAACCTTTTTGCACCACAAAGATTATCAACAACAAAGATGTTGCGGTAACAGTGAGCAATAGCCGATACGCAATATTCATCATTTTACCGTAACCTGCCCATTCATTAGCATCGGTAGAAGCCAGTCTCGTAAAGCTTCCAACTCAGAGTTCTCTTTGAGTAAGTTCTGTTTTTTACTCTGTAATGGGCTAACAAAATCGTAAAATTTCTGAGCTAAAATTTCTGGTGGCATAGCAACGCTGTACTTAGTCACAAATGAATCAAACAATAGATTTTTAATTCCACTAGTTTTACCTTCCCAGCCAAATAAAATTTCATGATCGTAAATCCACTGCCACATGTAAGTAAAATTATAAAAATATGAAATATTTTTCAGCGAGATCGCCTTGCAAAAATTAGAACAAATGACAGGATGCTCAAAGCGTTCAAGTACTTCTTTCGTTATTCCAGATAATCGACCTGTAGACTGAGTCGGACTACCGCCAGAAATTTCAATTACAAAGTCAAAAGGTGAAAGCAGTTTATGTTCATTCTTCTTGAGGATAAATCGGTTTGGGGCAGCTACTTTTCCTGAACCATTGATCCCATTAATATCCGCACCTCTAATACAGTCGACTCGCAAAGTGTAATTGCCTTCTTGAGCCTCTTTTCCCCAATCGCCTGTTTTATCAGATTTGATCCAATCTGATAGAAAGTTCACATTCCATTCAACAGGAATCTCTCGATCAAGAGATTCATTATAAACCATCTTCCCACCAGATGATTTATAAGGCCTTCCGTCTGTATCAGGAAAGTCAAACTGTACAAACCAGAAGTCATATAGCGTTTTCGCAATAGCTTCTAATTCGCTGTTGATACAGTTGTTTAGTTCGATTTTATCTTCAATAGAATAAATAACGTTCGCCAACTTCTCTTGAATTTCTTTGACCGGCCCATTAAACGGTACGCTAGAAAGAATGCCTGTATTCAAGTTTGGCATTGTAGCCCCAACGGCTTGCTTAACTATCCAATTCTGAAGTGTTGGAGTGCTCAGATATTGAGTTAAAAACCTAGAATCAAATTTACTTCCTGGACGCAGTAATAGGCAGCCTGTACCACAAAAGTAACCAGCTTCTTTCTCTCGAATTAAAGCTTTGAGTGTTACATTTCCTCTACGGCTATAAACAATGTCCCCTTCCTTAACGATATACTTCGAGAGGCGATTTGCATCTTCTTCTGTGATAAAAGCTATATTTGAAAGGTCAACCCTATTATCTTTCATATTGGCAGGCATAATACATGGCACACCAACCTTAACATAGTCTTCAGCATGCAGCTGACTGCCAAAAGGACCTGTATGAATTTTCCCCCCTCCAGCCTTTACTAAGTCCCCAAGTTTATCATTAATGGTACTAATCATATTTTAAACCCGCTAACTGCTTTTTAATTTCAGCCTGTAGAAAGGTTGATTGACTGAACATGCTATCCAAATTATCGCTAAAAAGTCGCATTTTCTCTGAAAATTGTTCTTGCGTCATGTTTACGTATTCAACTTTAACCTCAAAATACTGCCCTGCACTCAGGCTATAATTCTTAGCTTCAATATCTGCATAGTCAACAGCTACAGAGAGGTCCTCTACAGTTTCTTTGGCAGTGAATACATCGATAATTTGCTGCTCTTCCTCTGGTGACAATACCGTTTTTTGGTTTTTGCCTTCTTTAACCTTTTGGCCAAGGTTAGAAGCATCAATCAACACAACCTTGCCATTGTTTCTTTTATCAATAAACAGGATAGAAACATTGGTGCCTGTGGTAGCAAAGATGTTTGATGGCATTGATACCACGCCCGCAAGCATTTTGTTATCGACTAAATACTGGCGGATCTTTTTATCGATACCTGATTGCGCTGTTATGAAGCCTGTAGGCAACACTACTGCCGCTTTACCATTAGACTTTAATGAATAAATGATGTGTTGTAAGAACAACTGATAGATAGCCATTTTATCTTTAGCTTTTGTTGGCACTTTTGGCACACCAGCAAAGAAACGCTTTTGGTGCTCTTTCCCATCTAGCTCTTCATGAATCTCACTAAAATCAAGCTTAAATGGTGGGTTTGATACGATGTAATCGAACTGCTTTAACGCTGCACCATCTTTGTGGTGAGGATGACGCATAGTGTCACCTTCAATCACATTAGGAATTGAATGCACAAGGTTATTTAAGATTAAGTTCAATCGTAGAAGGTTCGATGACTTCTTCGAGATATCCTGAGTAAAGATAGAACAACGACTTTCACCAATAGCGTGTGCAACGTTCATCAACAAAGTACCTGAGCCGGCTGATGGGTCATAACAACTTACGTTACTAATTTTTCCTTGCTGCTCTTCTGGTACAAGAATATTAGCCATAATGCGAGCCACTGCATGAGGTGTATAGTACTCGGCATATTTGCCGCCTGAATTGCTGTTGTAATCTTTGATTAGGTATTCAAAGATCACTGCATAGAAGTCGTACTTTTGGGTAAAAATACGCTCAAAGCTAAACTCAGCAATGCTATTAATGATTGCACGACAAAAGTCATCACGCTTACTAACGGTCACGTACTCACTGATCGATTCGAACAGTGCAACCTTCTCTCCAGAGTCAGTCATTACTGAGAAGGTATCACTGTTGAGCATAGAGATATCGCGTAGTGTGTCATCGAACAACTTAGCGAAATCAGCTTCATTTTGTTTTGCAAACAAGGTTGAGATGAAGTGCTCTTGTTTTAGCTCTGCCGCATCGGCTGGCAACTGCATTGCTAGCATTTCTCTCTCATCATCGCTTAACGCGATAAACGCTTGCTCCCAGTTGTCGCTGCTTGCTAGCTTGGGTTCTATTTGCTTCGTTTCATAGGTGAACTTATCGTTCAATAGCTTATACAAGAATACCTGAGTAATGATCTTAAACTCACTCGCGTCATTACCTAAACCATTACGTGCACAGGTTGATTTTAAGTCATCAATCAGTTGTTTAGTTTTACTTTGGAAATCTTGTTCTACCATTTTGCCCTACCACGGCGTTCTGCCGTTAAATTCGTTTAAATACTCTCGTACCACCAAAGTATTGATATGTTTCGCGGCTACAGGAGTTAAGTTGATTTTTTGTTCCACCTTGAACTGTTTGATGGTGTTAGGCATCACTGTACGTTCAAAATAGCTCTCGTTATTGAGCAGCTGCTGATTGTTCAACACTTGCTCATCGGTTAGCTGCTTAATTGCTGCTAGCGCATCAAAGATACGACGTTCCACTAAGTTTTCAGTGCTCTCAAACAGCTTACTATGCTGCCCTTCTCCTCGTTTCCCCTCAAGGAGTCGCTTATGAGTTCTAGCGTACTTTTCATCACCTAGGTACTTAGCCTTATAACGGCTGTTTTCTTGGTTAAGCACCTTTACTCGCTCATGAATCTTTCGCAAAGCACCAATGTTTTGATCCATCTGTTCTTGGCTTACTTCACTCAAATTCTTAGTTTTGAATAGGCGTTCTAACTCTTCTTTCAAAGCAATAAACTTCGGGTCAGCTTGGTCTATGTTACCAGCCAAAGCCTCACGGGTTTTGCGTAAGGTGTTTTTAAGTTCGTCTGCTAACTTAAGTTCACTTTCACCGACCTTAGTAAACATAAATACGACATCTTCTAGCGCCGCATTTAGTAAGTTAGTGGTATCGGCATTGTTCTCTATTTGCTCTTTTAGGTTCAAATTACCTAAGTGATCATTGGTATATCGGTACAATACGTTGAGCTTTGCGAAATCAAGCTCTTGAAGCTGCTCAGTATCCCCTTGAAGGCGGATGAGATTATACAGGTCTTTAGCACTCTCTAAGGCTTTTTTTAAAGCGAGTATCTGTTTGCGATCTGAGATCTGGCCAATCTGTTGCTGGAACAATTCCGTGTTCTCAGTATCGAATTGGAATAACACATCTTTTATGTGCTCAATCTCTTCGCACACTTCTTCATGACTTTTGAACAAGTTGGAATAACTGTCCATTTCATCGCCAAGTTCACTTTTTAGTTCATCAAAATAGGCTTTATTGGTCGCGTCAAATTCAGCGCTGATATCAGCAAAATCAACTACGTAACCATAGCGGAACTCTTTGTAGGTGCGGTTTACACGTGTTAACGCTTGAAGTAGGTTGTGCTTTTTAATGACTCGACCTAAATAAAGCTTTTTCAATCGTTTAGCATCAAAGCCCGTAAGTAGCATGTTGTAGACAAACACGAAGTCTATTTCACCTGCTTTATATTGTTCTACCCACTCTTTACGCTCTTCCTTACTACCTACATCATGTAAAATCAGAGCAGCTGAATGTACTTGGTTATCTCGTTTTAACTTTTCGTTGTAGCTAGCCCTTGGCTCATGAATAACGCTTTCTTTTACCACTGCCTTTTCAGACTTAGAACTTGCAGGTAAAACAGGCTTGGTGGCATAAATAGCATTAAACTGTTTGAAAAGTTCTTTTGCTTGTTCAGAGCTATCACAAATTACCATTCCACCAATGCTGTTATCTCCCCACGAAGAGCGGCTTTTTTCAAAGTCCTGAACGATGTAGTTCAGCATAGGTTCTACGAATCTAGGGTGGGCATAGGCTTGCTTCTTATCTATACTTCCTTGCTGCAATTCTACCTCTTGCAGAGCTTCACGCATTGCCATGACATAATTGCTAGCAATCTCTTCACGAATTAAACGTAAGGTATAGCCATCTGCAATTGACGCGTTGTAGTAATACTTGTGGATGTAATTGCCAAAAATCTGTTTAGAGCTAAATGCTTTGGGCTCTTTAGTTGGATCTTTATCCTTTTCCTCCAGAAGCAACGGAGTACCTGTTAAACCAATCTTAATTGCATTGGGGTCTGACTGGGTGAGGTTGGCTAAGAAACTACCTTTAGGGTTGTAGCTACGATGCACTTCATCTAAAAAGTAAACACGTTGGATATTGACGTCATAATCAACTGTTCGTAGAACACTAGGGTCATCCTCGAACTTTTGAATATTAACAACGGTGATCTCCGGCTTACCCGAATCATTATGGATCACCTTAGTTGCCTTGATACTCTGAGCAAAAGCTTCTCTAGAGTTCACAGTATGAACCATTAACCCACGACTCGTAAATTCACGCTGTGCCTGAATCAGTAGATCAATCCGGTCAACAATAAAATAAAACTTAGGGATTATGTGTTGCTTTTGATAATAGTCGGTTAGGTGCCTTACGTTGTAATAAGCCAGGGCCGTTTTCCCACTTCCCTGTGTATGCCAAATAATACCTTTCTTAATACCTTCACTTAACTTATTTTCAATCGCTTTGGTCGCAAACAACTGTGGATAGCGCATCACGTGCTTTTGTAAACCATCCGTTTCTTTAACGTAGGCTAAAGAATAACGAAGCATGAACGCAAGACGCTCAGGATTTAGTAGTGATGTACATATTCTATTAGTTGGCGCATCATGATCTTTGTTAGTGAGGAATTCAGGACTATGTTTAATAACAGTGTAGTTATTGTCTTTTAAAACAAAGTTCTCTGTATCATCAGCTAAAGGCTTAAGTAGCTTAGTAAGGTTCAGTACTTCCTCTTCTCGGAAGTAGTTAAAGATAGGCTTTGTATACGAAGAACTCGCATAGAACGCTCCCTGGATAGGCTCCGAGCTACCGTCGTCGTATTCCATGTTATTAGAAAACAGCATAAGCTGAGTAATGTTAACGAAGCGTCTAAACTTGGGATTTTGAAAACGAGTGTTGATTCGATTTCTTTCGGCTATAACACCGTCTTTATTGTTTGGTTTTTTAACTTCAATAAAGACCAAAGGCATACCGTTTATAAGCAGAATGATATCTGGTCGAAACTCTTCATCACCGTTCTTGTATGTAAGTTCTGTTACTACATGTAGGCTGTTTTTTGAAAAATCATCAAAATCAATGAGTTTTGTTCCAGAGCGACTCGTCAACTTTTCATAAAAAGCACGGCCTAAATCTTCATTGTCTAGGCTTAGCTTTATGTCATCCAAGCAACGTTCAACATCTCCATTATCCAAACTAGGGTTAATACGCTGAATTGACTCTTTAAAGATATCAGGGAAAATGTTGGTATCAGTACACCAAGTGCTCTGCTTTAAAGATAAGTACTCATACCCTAAGCGCGTTAGGTGCAGTATGGTTGGTATTTTTACTCGTGTGTCTTCATTTTGTTTTATCATGGTGCACCTGCTTGGAATAGAGTTACTCACTCAATTGAATATTTATAACCACGCAGAGAATAAGTGAAAATTTAACTTCTGACCACAATTAAACACATATAAATCAATAACATTTATATAAATTTAAACTACCCCCTATAATTATATCTTTAAAAAAGCAGAAATAACTCGCTGCTTAAAAGTACCCAATAAAAGTTCATCTATAATCACATTTGGATAATCGTAGGAACTACCATCCACTTTGTTATTCCAAACTAAGTTTGTAGAACCATCAACGCCAAGATTTTCTACCTCAATTATTTCATCTAGGCCAATACGTTGAGATTTCGTATGTAATATCTCTGTATTTGTCATTTTCTGAAACATACAAGATTCAGGGATGTCTTGTTCTATTCTCTCAGAGAATGTAATTAAACTTTCCTCTGCAAACGTGAACAGCCATGCTTGTTGATTAATTCCCTCATTAACCCGAAGAATACGTCCCAGCACCTGCCTGAAATACAACTCTGTTTTAACAGAACTTATATGGCAACAAACTTGAAGCCGAGGTATATCTGTACCTTCACTAATCATTCCAACACTAACAATCCATTGGGTATTTCCCTGACGATAACGTTCTATTTCTGCTAAAGGTTCATCATGTCGGTATGTCACGACAGTTACAGTTTGTGCGTACCGTTCTAAAAGTATTCTTTTTATAGATATTGCATGTTGAACCGAAGAAGCAACAACCAACCCTCCGGCTTGGGGTGACTCTAAACGAATATCAGCAAGTTTTTGGCAACCTAATCCCAATAAATATTCCATAGCCTCATCATTCTGAATAACACTTTGATAAGAGGTCTTCGTTTCTTTTAGCATTTGCAATATCGAAGAAAAAGATTCAGTTTTATTTTCACTTGTCACTGATAAGCTCTCGTTATCAACCAATACAATCTTTGGAGAACGGCAAACTCTATCTTCAATCGCTTTCGCTAAGGTGTATTGATAATCAACAAAAAGTTGACCATTACTACCTTTATATTCACTCATAACTATCGGGAGCATATCAGATCGCCAAGGTGTCCCAGACATAGCGAGTGTATATATCGCCAGATGCTGAACCTTCGCTAGAATTTGTTCTCCCCAAACATTTGCAACTCCTATATCAGAGCCTGCGCAATGATGTATTTCGTCAAAAACTACAAGTACACGATGATTTTGTAATGTTTTCCAAAAGTCATCTTTTAAATACGGAATAGATTGATAAGTAATCGACTGCCCAATCGAACCTAAACCACCATAAAACGAACAATTTAAAATTCTAGAAAAAGTTCGTTTTATACTTTCAGCAATTGTCAGTGACGGAGAAAAACAAAGAACAAGGTCAATCATATCTTTTTTTAAAAGCTCTAAAGCTACTGAAGCAGCGAAGACCGTCTTTCCTGCTCCAGGCGTAGCCTGACAGAAAAAATGGGAGTTCCCTTCTGTAAACTTTTTCAGAGCTAAAGCTACACACTCCTGCTGCCACTGCCTTAGCATAAGCCATCCTTAGACAATGAAGTCAGTAGTTTAGTTAAGCCATTCACCTTACCCAGCAAGTATGCAGATTGTTCTCTTGCTTGTTTTAATAAAAAATCAAGCCTATCTTTTAGTTCAGGAAATCTCGATTTTAATGAGTTATATTGCTCTATCTCACCAAGTACAATCTCTAGCTCAGCCTTATATGTTGTTTGCTCTTTGAGTAATACAGAATAATCGTTTTCTAATCGTTCCTTAGCTTTACGTTCATCAATTGAAGAACTTTTTTTGTATAATTCAAAGCTATGAAATAACGATGTTTGAAAATACCTCTTTTCTCTTCCTTTTCCTTCAGTGGATAGCCACCCTTTTTGCTCATACTGCCAAAGTTTACGATAAACTTGTTTCCTCGCTACATCATAGTCTGAAGATATAGCAGTCATTGGCAAAAGAATATCTCTTGCTTCGAGAACTGAAAAACCATCCATTCTTTTTTCTATCAATAAGTTATACATCACTTCACAAATTTTTTTTGAAGGTTTCATTTTTAGCTCATAGAATTAAAAGACTCAGGATTCCTGAGTATACATAAATCAATAATACTAAGAAAATCTGAGCAAACGTACTAGTAAATTATGAATTGTAAGTGTCAACAAATAATCCAATCCCTGGACGCCTCAAAGAGATACGTAAACAAGCAAAAATCTCACAAAAAAAGCTTGGGGTATGTATTGGTATTGATGAAAGCTCTGCAAGTGGAAGAATGAATCAATACGAGAAAGGAAAACATACACCGGATATAGGCACGCTAAAAAAAATTGCCGATGAACTGGGTGTGCCTGTAAGTTATTTTTACTGCGAAGATGAAGAATCAGCTGAATTAGTCTGCTTGATAGACAAACTAACAAAAGCCGATAAGAATTCTCTTATCGACTACATCAAGAATAGATACCAAGAAAAGTAATTACTATACGTTTTGACCCGCAACCCAACCAGACGACCAAGCCCATTGGAAGTTAAAACCTCCAAGGTGACCTGTCACATCAACACACTCACCAATAAAGTAAAGCCCAGGAATATCTCTAGCTTCCATTGTTTTAGACGATAAATAATTGGTGTCAACACCACCAATGGTCGCTTCTGCTGTTCTATACCCTTCCGTTCCATTAGGTTTAATTTCCCAAGAGTGAAGAGCTGAGCTAATATTATCTATCTCTCGTTTATTCAATTGGCGAAGTGGTTTATTTTCAAACACATTAAGTTCGATAAAATACTCGACAAGACGTTTAGGTAATACTTTAGACAGCGTTGTTTTGACCTCTTGTGCTGGGTTGCTTTCTGTTGCTTTTTCGATCAACTCAATGGCACTCAAATCAGGTAGCCAATCAACTTGAACGACATCGCCAGAGTTCCAATACGAAGAAATCTGCAATACTGATGGGCCAGAGATACCTCGGTGAGTAAATAAAAGAGCTTCTAGGAACTCTTGATTGTTGCAGGTAATTCGGACAGGGAGAGCAGTTCCAGTTAATTCTGTTAACCCTTTTTCTCGACCATCTAATGTAAACGGTACCAAGGCTGCTTGAGGAGAAATAACCCCTAAGCCAAACTGTTCAGCGACTTTCCAACCCAAAGGGGTCGCACCTAAACGTGGCATTGATAGTCCACCGGTTGCGACAACCAAAGACTTACAATTAAAGACTCCATTGGAAGTCTCTATTTTAAAGTTATTATCGGCTACACGTTCAATTGAAGTAATTTCACACTGGTACTTATACTTCACATTACCAGTTTCATCACACTCATTAATTAGCATTTTTACGATATCTTTCGAGTCATGATCGTTAACACAGAACAATTGCCCGTGATCACGCTCTTCAAACTCAATACCATGCTTGTAGATCATCGAAATGAAATCCCAATTGGTATATTGAGCCAATGCAGACTTAACAAAGTGGGGGTTTTGACTTAAAAAGTTCTTTGCTGTGACATCATAGTTGGTGAAGTTACAACGCCCACCTCCAGCAATAAGAATCTTACGACCAGGCCGCTTACCATGATCAAGCACAAGAACTGAACGCCCGCGTTGACCTGCACTAGCTGCGCACATTAAACCAGCGGCGCCTGCTCCAATAACAATAACATCTGACTGAATAGCTGACATGAAATTAAGACTCTCAGGGCTATGAGTGATAAAAGAGCGACATAGTACGGAAAAAGGCATTCACCAGCAACAAGCTCACGCAGGTATCAACATGCCTAGTCACTTATCAACTAGAAGGTTCGACTCTTCTTCAATCGCATTCAAGTTTTTTATTATAGGTTTTAAATCAGCCTCACTGTAATTTAGCCCTTTTATCTGCGCTCTAGTATCACTAACCAGTTTCGATATTGCACTAAAACGTGAGTGTAAATTCTTCATTTGATAAGCATACTCAAAGACATCTAGTTCCTCCCAAGCTAGATCAATATATTCGTTCAAACTTTTATGGTCTTTGTGATCAGTGAAACTAGCAACTTTCTTCAGAATGGTTTCATAATCTTTATCATTAAAATTATGATTGCTCTTCAAAGGGTTTTTATCCATGAAAGAAACAAGATGTAGCTTAACCATATTAGTTACAAAACGATGTCTAAACATACTTTGACAGGTTTTAGTCACGATACCAGCTCTCAAGCTCAATCGCTTAAAATCCATATAAGCTGCAGACTGTTTTACAGATTTAGCTGTCTCTGAATTCAAATATATAAAATCATCCACCTCAGATTCACTAGATATAAGCTCATACTTTATCAACCTCTTGATGAACTTATCTCTATGCACTGACATAAAAATCTCGATCCTCATAGCAACACTACGTTCTATGGGAATTATGCGAAATCGTGCCTCTTCACGTTTATATGTTGGAATTTCAATCTTTGCATTTTCTATGTGTTCTACATTCGAACTATAGGGAATTCGAACAAGTTCTATTGGTCTCAATCCAGTAGCTTCAAGCAATTCAAGCTGAATACGCCTTCTGTGGTACATATAATCAAGGTGAGCTTCTTGGTCTTCCTTGTCAAAAAGTTGAAGTAAATGGTCATTTAGCCGCATCACACCCTTTTCGTAATTCAATGTATCCCATAACCTCTTTATGACAGAGACGGCAATAGCGGTTTTTGGCTTTGTGGCTGAAGTTGGTAAACGTGTAAGGAAAACTTCGGACGGTCCAAAATTTCGACCTTCCCGGCCTCTTTTTTGAATTATTTTGAGCTTAACTTGATACCTTTGCTTTGGTCTATCAACACCGATAATGTATTGAGTTGGGAAATGCTCTGCTTGAAGCCATTTAAGAAAAGCTACAAACTTAGGAAGAATTATAAGCCTAATAGTGTCGTTATTACGTGCACGCGTTAACCCATCCGATTTCTTTTCAGCAACTAATTCACTGACTAACTCATCGATGTGTACTGTTGTTAGATCCCAAAATTCAACGTTCTTCTTATAACAATAACGGACCAGATGAGACAGTGCAGAGGCATAAGTGCCAACTGTCCCCCCATCTTCTCGAGTAATTGTTACTGCACCTTCAGAAACTAAGTGCGCAAGATACATTTCAACAGGAAAGCAAGTTGTTCCATCAGGCCAACGAAAATGGTAAATACCCTTAGATATATCTTTATTTGTTAAGACTTCACCAGAGCTCTCATCAAAACGAAGTATTGAAGGAAACTCCATATCAGAAATAAAGGTGTATAGTTGACTTTTATTTTTCATTATCAACCTCTTTCTCTAACCCGAAATAATCTGCATACAAGTTTTTATGCTTGTTATATTCAAGAGCATTTCCATTCGAGTTTGCAAGTAAATCAAGTACTAAACGATTAAGGTCGTTATAAGCCCTAACCAAAATAGCTTGGTCGCGTTGCAAGTTATCAATTTGTTGCTTCGCTTCCTCCATTGGTGTCAGGTTTGGTCCTTCATTACTTGATTCTAAAGGGATATTTTTATGCGTTTTTATTAGCTCCTTTCTAAGATTGTCAACGACTTCATAACCATTGAGGTTCCCTTCACATGGAATATAGTCTGTACAATATTTCTTGAAGGAGTTCAGAGACATCCCTTCAATGCCTCTTCCCTTACGCTTAAGATTGGCAAGGCTTTCTTGACGATCACATTTCGAGATTAGCCATGTATAAGTATTAGAATTGTCATTTATGGCTTTTTTCATCTCACTGTATAGATTAATGACTGACTGAGCTTTGTTATTTAACATTACTTTCCCCCTCATCAACTTTGGTTACTTGGAAAGCAACCTTTGCCTTTTCAATCAAACCATTACGCTCACTAATACTATAGAAAACAATCGAAAACTTACCTTTTCTCAAACGAAGCGCTATATAGGCTGCAAGATCTTCTTCAGGGATTGATGTGTAATCTTTAACCTTAAAGTGCTCACAAACAAGCCTATATAGCTCCTCCGTATTTTTCATTTCAAGTAAAGAACTTTGTTCATGAAAGTAGGTGACTTGTTGACGAGCATAATCAGCTTCTATCTCTGTCATTTCAGAGCCTGGACTGTTGGATTCAATATAAGAAAGGATATGTTCTGAGTTAGCATGACCTGCGATCCATCGGCATGCATCGATTGAGGAATGTTTAAAAGACCAAAAGAATGTCAGTAAAAATGTTTTCCTCATCTCGTGAACATTAATATACCAACGTCGACCATACTCATCGACAGTCGTCTGATAATAATCACAAAATCGCTCCAGAGCTCCAATGATCAAATCTGAACCGAGGATACTTCCCATTCTATTATTTGAACCTGTATTTAATTGATAAAGCAGGTAACCCGACTCCCGCTTACTCACTTCATAAGCAAATTTCTGTGTGATTTTGTTGAGTTTTTGTAAGGTCTGAATCGCTCTTGCTGTAATCTTAGGGATAGGTTTAGCTGTTTCAGGAAGTTGGTCATTCACTCCAGACTTCATGAGAGAATGAACCATCCAGTAACCGTCTCCTTCTTTGTGAAATAAACAGTTATATGGCAAGCGAACAATTTCTTCCATGCGAATCGGTTTCAAGCCCGCAATCAAAATAAAACAAGACGCTTTCAATAACTCTAAGAGACATACAAAAGATAATCCGGTTCGATCTCCATTCATTTTATTCTTTGAGCACTCCTTAAACTCTTCATCAAGACGAGAGAAGCTCACTATATTAAAGTGGTTTTTGATCTCACTAGGCAGCAGTGATTTCAATACATCAATTTTTTTGTAGTTGTAATTACTGTCTCTATCCAAGTGCCCCTTAATCTCAAGTTCTGTTAACAGAGTCTCATAAAACTGAACGATGTTATCTGCATGATTAATTATCATATCGATAGACTTATTAAGAGTAAGCAGACTGGTTTCTAAAGGTATCCAAGGTGTGTGCTTTTTAGGTGTCGATATCCTAGAAATGTAGGCTGAAAGCTCTCCAATCCTTATTGCATCAGGATTTGGTAAAAAGGTTTTAAACATATCCCAATACTGGAAACCTTTTCGGAAAAGCGTAACAATCGCTACTGCTGCTGAATCTGTATATGTTTTTCCTCTTACATCTTTTATCAGTGGGGTTCGGTGAGATGGAAAGTCAGTATATTGATTTACTGGCAATAAGACCTGGTTGTTTTGCTCAAGTAGATCCGGCTCGAATTGCCTAAAGAACAAAGTTCCAGCATGCCCATAGGCATCTTGTGTAGAGAGAGAGGTATTTTTATAGAAACTTTTTCTATCAACCACCTTTTTTCCGTGGCCGTTATCTCTATATAACTCGTTACTTTCAAAAAACGAAATGCACTCTTTTATCGTTTTTTCATCTAACGTCAAAGGATCAACATAATAGTCTAGATGTAGACCAATCTCAGCCATCAAACGATGACCAAAACGAAGAGCGCCGAATGAGCCACCAGATATCACTTCCTTTAAAAACAATTTGATATCTGATTGTGATAATTTAGAAAAACCATATCTACTCGGTTCAAACTTGTCTTTATGAAGATACAGCCAGTTGACGAAGGTTAATATTTTTGTCCCCATATCTTGAACAGATTTTGAAGCCATTCTTTCTTGGTTAATAGGATCATCAACTATTAAAAAGAACCACTTTTGTAACTGATATAAGAGAGGCTGGTTAACTGTATCCGTGAGGGTTGTTCCATCAGGCAACTGTCTATTCCAGTTAACACTGACAGTATAACGGTACATTTCTCCTGTTTTTTTCAGTCGCTCTTTAGTGTTTTTTCTAGTTTTTGACGTTCTAACAATCCACTTTTCAGCATGAATATCCGAAAGTAACCACCGAGCTTTGTACTCCGTATAAACAAGGTTATCTATAGCATCGAAAGCCGAGAGAAAATCTACAATTTCAGCTTTCAAATGTGCTTGATTTGGTCCGATATGAACATTAATAGACTTCATTGCTCTTTCCCTTTAGATACAAACAAATCGCCCCAGCTTGTTTTATTCAATAGCTTGGTTGCCTGTTCGGTGGCTCTTATGTGTATTTGACTAATGCGTGATTCTTTACTTGTCGGAAGGTAATTGATGAGATGGTTTGCAAGTGTAATAAAAGCAAGAGGTGATAGCTGAGTTGTATCATCTACTATGGATAAGCTCTTTGAACTCACCGAACTATTTAGTGCGGCTAGTCGGTATAGGTATAGTGCAGTCAGAACATTTTCAGAAAGAGGAATATCTAATTTTCCTTTCACCTCACGGCTTACACCTTCTGAAGATAGGCTACGTAAATACTCAATAATAGGACTTTTATTATCCTCGTCTTCTAGAAGCGTCAGAAGAAAATGGTGTAATTCTTGCCAAGAATTAAAATCGACAGCCTCAAGACAGTAATCTTCCTTGAATGTCGCTGTCACGATAAGTAGATTCTGAAACCGTCGAACTAATCTTGTATTGTATTTAGCGATCAAAGGCTCTGGAATATAGTGCTTAAGAGCAACTTTCTGTGTGTTTCCCAAAACTCGAGAAACTGAAGCTATCGAGCCTGTTCTGAACCACTCTAAGACACCCTCAGATGCTCGGATCTTAGAGTGATTTATGGCATCCGGCCCTAACCCAACATCAAGTAATGAAGGAAAGTGACTTGATAAGTGTATCTGCTTATGACCTCGCTCAATTGAGCGTTTAAGTTCGGCTCCTGTTATGATTTTATCCACCTTACAAGAGTCAGGATTAACTAGTCCTTTACTCTTTCGGGAGTAAGCCAAAAATAGGAAGTTTTCTTGTTTCTTATTTTTTATTAAATGTAGGTGTTTTTCGCGGATTTCATGAAGAAATTCAATTATCTCTAAGCTAACATCATCAAGGTTTTCTTTTTTCATATCTGACGCGCGAGCTTTAGTAATAGAGAACGACATTCCTAAGTCATCAAGCTCCAATAGGGGTTTATTATCTGTATATTTAACCTTAGCTTGCAACAATGATATGTAGGTGAATTTGGGGTTTAACATCATTAATAGTGCAATCAAACAACCAATATCAGCATTACGAATATAACCAAAACACCAATCAAAACGATGTGAAATATCGATATTATCAGTAGATTCAAAACCTAACTTAGGTAAGCATCTAACCGTGAATGCCCGATCTGATAGTGAGCTGGGTAGTTTAGCTTTGGGTAAGTCTTGGATCCTAAAAATGCCATTGCATTCTGAACCAACTACATACATGAATAGCATTGAACCAAATAATGACGTTGGATTAGCTATATGTATCCTACGCGGGGGTTTTGGTTTTCCAGTTTTGCCTAAGTCATTGCGGTCATGAGAAAAGTCATAGAGATCACTATTTATATATCGAGCCAATAATTGGGGGTGCTTTTTAGGGAATTCTTCCATCAAAGATTGAGCAAAGTCATAATGTAATTTAATAGCTTGCCAGTATTTTAGTAGGCAATCATGCAATACAGTCCTTGAACGCTTCAAATCAAACTGTATCTCATCAAGGTATTCGGCATCATTTCTAGAAAGAGAAATTGGTACTAAGACATTGTTAATGTTGTCATCAACTTTAACTTCAGTCGCTTTTTTTTCACCGATCAGCACGGCCTTAAAGCTACTTTTCTTACTAAGTTCACCAGTCTTTTTCATTCTAGGAATAATCACGTGGGGAGGTATGACGTCTCGATCCTTCAAGAACACTAAGAAAGGTTTGAGGTTTTTATTCCACTCAGCAACACGAGTAGATAGCGCCTTGTCGTTTGGGGATACTAGTGTTTTAGCATACGCTTGTTTCACTAATTCGCGCCACTCTGTCGCGTTAGTTGGTAGGCAATCTATGGATATATATTCTAATGCTGCATAGAGTGTACTGTTGATACGTTTAATCCAAGACACATAAGTTGCAGATCTCTTGCCTTGGCAATAAAGAATCATTAGCTCTGATAAGACATCTCTATCTTTAAGCTGAAGGTGATAAGTTGAAAGCTCAATAAATCGATCGATTCCACGATCGCAAGTATAGTTAAAGCCTGGTTTACCGTTTTGGACATGATATTTCATGAACCCACCCAATTGTCATTATTTCAATCAAAAACAAAAACTTAAAAATCAAGCAATATCATTATAGAACATATACTTAAATTAAGTTTTAACTCCGATTTTGACAACTTAGTGTGTTAGGAATAAAGGTGTACGATAGCCTTCTGTACCATTTGGCGCGATCTGCCATTGGTGGAAGTATTCACTCAGTAATGCCAGCTCTTTATGATTAAGTTGCTTTAACGGTTTATCTTGTACATCACCACGCTCAATCAAAGCCTCGATAAGACGCTTAGGCAGTAAGCGAGACAGCGAGTTTTTCAAGCTTTGGTTTGGATGTGCTTCACGCATCTCATTTAAGGTGTCAGCCAAGGTTAAATGCGGTAATAAATCTGCGGTGATCTTCTGACCCGGCTTCCAGTATGACGATACCTGTAAAATCACAGGGCCTGATAAACCACGGTGGGTAAACAGTAAGTTCTCTTTAAATGAAGTGCCATCTTCAGTTTCAACGACCGCAGGAACAGCAATACCAGACAGATCCGCGAGCGCTTCTTTATCTTCAACATGCAGCGTAAACGGTACAAGACCTGCAGTAGTTGGGATCACTTTCAAGCCAAACTGCTCGGCAATTTGATAACCAAACGGGGTTGCGCCCAGTTTAGGCATTGATAAACCACCGGTTGCAACCACCAGCGATTCACAACTGACAGTGTCAGTGTTAAGCCCTAGAGTAAATCCAGATTCAGTCTTTTCAATACTATGAACATCGACTTGGTAACGTTGGGCGATATTAGGCATATCGCATTCAGACAATAACATTTGAACAATGTCTTTGGCGGAATCTAGGCAGAATAACTGGCCATGATCGCGCTCTTCGTAATCAATCCCGTGTTGGCAAACCATGCCTATAAAATCCCACTGGGTGTATTGAGATAGCGCAGATTTCACAAAGTGTGGATTACGACAAACAAAATTATTCGCGGCCACATCCATATTGGTAAAGTTACAACGACCGCCACCTGAGATCAGAATTTTACGTCCCGGCTTCTTACCATGATCAACCACCAATACAGAGCGACCACGCTTACCTGCTTCAGCTGCACACATCAGTCCTGCAGCACCCGCACCGATAATGACGACATCGTATTTATTTGCCATGAATTACTATCTGCCTTTCAAAAACACTAAGGGAAAAACGAAAAAAGGATGCTAGTCGCTAGCATCCTTTCTCTCTCGCGGCGGCTATTTTACCTACCTAATGGCGTAATACCAACCGTAATAATTTATCCTGATAGCAAACCTATTAAGCTTGCTGAGCACGCTCAATAGAGGCCAACGCCGTAGATGCCGCTGCAGGCATATCTAATGTTGTGGTTGGGAAAGCAAAATCTGCCCCATGCGAATGTACTATCTCAACAATTTTAAGCATCACATCCTGCTGTACGTCTTTGTACTTAATCCATTCAACCGTTTTGGTAAAGGTATATACCAAGATATTAAGTGACGACGCACCGTAAGTATCAAAGCTCACAATCAAGGTTTGTCGAGTATCGATATCTGGATGGTTTTGTAGCATGGTTTTAATATCACGCACGACATCACCCACTACCGCAGCATCACAATAACGTAAACCGACACTTTGCTTAATACGACGGTTGAGCATGCGAGACGCATTTTCTACCACCACCGAGCTAAACACAGAGTTAGGCACATACATTGGACGCTTATCAAAGGTGCGAATAATGGTCATACGGAAACCAATTTTCTCTACCGTACCTTCAATTTGACGATCAGGACTGCGGATCCAGTCACCCACCTTAAACGGACGATCAAAATATAACATCATGCCGCCAAAGAAATTCGCCAGCAGATCTTTCGCTGCCATACCGACAACTAAACCACCAACACCACCAAAGGTAAGTAAGCCTGATAAGCTCAAGCCCAGATTTTGCATCGCAATTAAACCGCCAAACACCATGACGATTAAGCGCAAAATCTTCGATATCGCATTAACGGTTGTCGCATCACGCTGTGGTCGATTTTCCAATATGGTCTGCTCCATATTGGAAATTAAACGAAATAGCGTCCAAACAATGGTCCAGATCAGCAACAGATGACGGAGAGTCGATAATGATGTGCTGGAATAGCTGGTCAAGTTATCAATTAATATGCCAATCGACAGCAAGCCCGGCCAAACCCAAATACATAAAGTAATGGGTGCGCGGATCGCACTGATTAATGCGTCATCCCAAATAAACTGACTTTTATCTGCCACCGTAGCTAAACGACGTGACAGTAAGATCCATCCACCCCATAGCACAGAGCTCAACAATAATAATAAGCCGATGTTATACATCCAATCGACAGATGCGCCCTTTTCTAACGACGACCACCAATATATGAACTTTTCCATAACGTTTCTGTTTCTCTATGATTAGCGATACGTAAAAAATAGGCTATCAATATAGCCTATCCGTCATATTATATTGAGATCATACTAAACATCAGGCACCGCGCAAAGCTAGCCTAAAAACAAGGTTCTTAGTGCTCCGTCGAAAGAAGTATTAGTAGCCAAGAAAGGCAACCGCAAAAATCGCGATAAAAAAGGTGATCATAAAGGTACTGGCGAGAACAAACAGCTTACGTACTTTAATACATTTCGCCATAAAGACCGGATCATGATGCTTTTTATATTGCTCACTGCGGATGTAATGAAATAAACGTATCTGTTTACTGACATTACCTTGAGAAGAGAAAAAACCGCGTCCATCCACTTGCTGATACAAAAGAGGATCACATTCTCGCATCACCACCAGTAATGTTCTTAAGGTGCTGATGTAACGAGACGTATTAACAACTGCCACTAAAAAAAGTGCGAAAAGAAATGCATCACTACTCATTTATATTCTCCCAAAAAATGCGGTTCCACTCACCGGGAGATAAGGGAGCGAATTCGCTCCCTATCAATATTAGGCTTGTGAATCCATAACAGATGTAGACTCTGCTTTTGCCATCGCGGATAAATCTTTATCAATAAAGAATAGCGCCTTACCGTCTTCACCGACTAATTCAATTTTATCTAAAATGCCTTTAAACAATTTTTCTTCTTCGTGTTGCTCTGATACGTACCACTGTAAGAAGTTAAATGTTGAGTAATCTTGCGTAGTAAATGCAACATGAGCAAGCTCATTGATCTTCTTAGTAATTAATTGCTCGTGCTCGTAAGTTTCACGGAATACATCACCTAATGATGCATATTCGTGTTTTGGTGCTTCAATAGTGCCAAGAATTGGCAACGCGCCCGTTTCGCTTACATAAGTAAACAAACGTTGCATATGTTCCATTTCTTCAACGGCATGAGCTCGTAAAAATTCAGCAGCACCTTCAAAACCTTTATCCTCACACCATGCACTCATCTGTAAGTATAGGTTTGAAGAGAAAAATTCTAAGTTGATTTGCTCGTTTAGGTTATCAACCATAGCCTTGGCTAACATTGCACTACTCCTGTTTGTTTAAGTGTAATCAAGACATTGTCACTGTGCATTGTTTAGAATGCAACTAACGAAAAAAAATACTGAGATAATTCTCTTTATTTTTCACAAGGTACGAAATCAAAAGCAAAAACGCTTACTTGTTTTTGAAAAATAATTAACCACTAACTTCGCAATAAGATGCGACTAAATCGATATTTTTGCCCCATACTCAATGCTAATATGAACGCCACCTAATGAATATGGAGTGTCAGTTAATGGTCTATAAACATATCCTTGCCGCCATTGATTTATCAGACGATAGCGAAGTATTAGTCCATAAGGCCGCGCTATTAGCCAAAGCCCTCGATGCTAAATTGTCTCTGATCCATATCGATGTTGATTACGCTGATTTATATACCGGACTCATTGATATTAATTTAGCAGAGATGCATGAGCGCGCTGAAAGTGATGCGCAAACACGACTTCATCAACTGGCACAAAAAGCACAATATCCTGTGTCACATACCCTTGTCGGTAGCGGTGATCTGAGTGAAGAAATTTGTCATGCGATAAAAAACATGGATATCGATTTGGTGATTTGTGGCCATCATCAAGATTTCTGGAGCAAAATACTATCATCAACCCGCCAGTTACTAAGCCGTACACCTGTTGATTTATTAATGGTTCCACTGAAATAATCTTGCTATAACCTCTCTTTATCCAGCAGCCAATATCGTTGGCTGCTGCTCATACCTGTTCTTTTCTACTCTATATTTCATAGGCGACAAGATTAACTTTCGCTACACTGAATATCCTTAATTTTTCAAATGGATGTTGCTGGCGTAATGGGATATTTATCTGTCATCACCCTTTTATGGGCGTTTTCTTTTAGCTTAATTGGCGTCTACCTTGCCGGTCAGGTTGACCCTTGGTTTTCTGTATTAACTCGTGTCAGTTTAGCCGCACTAGTTTTTATCCCTTTTTTACGCTTTAAACACATCCATCCCAAATTAGCGCTCAAATTAATGATCGTCGGCGCTTTCCAATTAGGGATCATGTATTGCTTCTACTACCAATCTTTTTTATATCTCAGTGTGCCTGAAGTATTACTGTTTACTATTTTCACACCGATTTATGTCACTTTAATTTACGATGCACTCCATAAACAGTTTTCTCCTTGGTATTTACTCACCGCAGCAATCGCTGTACTGGGTGCTGCTGTGATCAAGTTTGAAGGCATCAACCAAAACTTTATTATCGGCTTTTTCATCGTCCAAGGGGCAAACCTGTGTTTTGCTATCGGGCAAGTGGGCTATAAGCGAATTATCGAACAAGAAACCACAGAGTTGCCACAACATACGGTATTTGGCTGGTTTTACATTGGTGCTATCTGTATCGCGTTACCGATGTTCTTATTGTTTGGCAATAACGACAAGCTACCGACGACCGATACTCAATGGGGGATCTTGGTTTATCTTGGTGTCGTTGCTTCAGGCTTGGGATATTTCATCTGGAATAAAGGGGCGACGTTAGTCAATGCTGGCGCTCTTGCTATCATGAATAATGCACTGGTACCTGCTGGGTTGATTGTCAACATTGTGATTTGGAATCGTGATGTCGACTATCCACGTTTGATTGTAGGTGGCGTGATCATTATGTTTTCACTGTGGCTAAATGAAACGTGGGTGAAACGCAAAGTTCAGCAAAGCCAACGATAAGTCGCTTGTTATAAAAACAACAAAGCCAGCGTTTAACGCTGGCTTTGGTTTAAACATTTAATCGTTAAATAAACGCAAATGCGTCAGCAAACATATGTTCTCTTTGCGCATTTTTATCACTGCAGAAACGCTCACGGGCAGCACCTGCCATTTCAAAACGCCCACAAACATAAATGTCATACGCAGATAAACAAACAAAGTCTTCAGCAACAGCATCTAAAACGTTACCTACTTTGCCTTGCCAGTTATCCAGTGCTTCTTCTACCACTGGCACATAAGTAATATTGCCATGTTTTTCAGCTAACGCCTGCATTTCATCGTTGGCATACAGTTGGTCAATACTGCGTCCACCCCAGTACACAAAAATAGGCTGGGTTAAACCACGGCTAATGCAATTATCTAGCATGCTACGGATATAAGAAAAGCCCGTACCACCAGCAATCATCAGTAGTGGACGCTCACTTTCGTGACGTAGCCATGCATTACCATGTGCAGCATCAATCACCACAGGCTCATTACAGTCTAATGCTGCTTTCATCGCTTCAACAACTTCTAGTGCGTAAGCATTTTGCTCTGCCGCGCCAATATGCAGCTCTAATTCACCTTCTCGGCAAGGGCTGCTCGCAATTGAAAAAGGACGTTTATCTTTCTCACCCATTACAGCAAGTAAGTATTGTCCGGCTTTAAAATCAATTGCCTGCTCAGGCTGTAGCAATATACGATAAGTATTTGCGGCTAATGGTTGTACTGACTTTACTAAACACTGGATAGACATGGTTTTCCTCTAGTCTAACGTTAACACCAAGTCGCTTTCTGCCATCGCTTGACAGGTAAAAATCCATCCTTCAGCTTGTTCGTTTTCTGTGAGCATAGGCTCTAACTGATAACTCACTTCGCCGGATGTTTTGCGGCACATGCACATAGCACATGCTCCTACCTGACAACGATTGGGGAAAGCGATGCCTGCGTCGAGCGCTGCTTGTAATACCGTTTGCTGCGTTGACGCAGTAAAGGTGATGTTATGTGGCAACAGGCGTACTTGGTACATAATAGTTTCTCAGGCTGATCAAGCTCTAACGATCAGCGATAAATAATAATAACTCTATCGCTCAGTATAGCGATAAACAGTTAGATCTCGATCCCTAGTTGTGGCCATATTGCATCAACACGTGCAACAACATCTGGGTTTTTAGTGATTGGGTTGCCCCACTCACGTTTAATCGCATCAGGCCATTTATTGGTCGCATCAAACCCAAGTTTGCTTCCTTGGTGCGTAGTTTGCGATGATGCACTACCTGATAGCGCATTTAATTGTGCTTCTATCAATACCGTATCACGGCTTGGATCCATACGTGTAGTGATCGCCCAAATAACATCATTCCAATCACGGACGTTGACGTCTTGATCACACAAGATGACAAATTTTGCATCAGTAAACTGCGCCATAAAGCCCCAAAGACCAGTCATCACACGCTGTGCTTGTCCAGATTCCGTGTTGGTGATGCTGACTAAAACCATTTGGTTATCAACCGCTGCTGGCGGTAAATAGATATCAACGATTTCAGGAAATTGCTGGCGTAAGTTGGCAATACCGGCTTCAATATCAAAGCTCTTATCTAATGTGCTGACAACACTTGGTGTACTTGCCAGTTCAGCGTCCCACTTCACCGTCGCATCTAAGCCCATCTTAGAGCCAAGACCTACCACTGGAGAGGCAAAATCTAAGGAATCAATCGGCGTGTTATCAATAAATAACGTGTCACGTACTGGTTCCATATGGGTTGTCATGGCTTCTACCACACTATCCCAATTACGCGCATCGACACTCTCGTCACACACAATGACATATTTGGTATACATGAACTGACGCAGGAAAGACCACACTCCCATCATCACTCGTTTGGCGTGACCTGGATATTGCTTCTTCATCGTCACTACAGCCATGCGGTATGAACATCCTTCTGGCGGCAGGTAAAAGTCAGTGATTTCAGGAAATTGCTTTTGCAAAATAGGCACAAAGACTTCATTAAGTGCCACACCCAATACCGCAGGCTCATCTGGCGGACGACCAGTGTAAGTGCTGTGGTAGATAGGATCGTTACGCATTGTGATATGCGTGATGGTAAAGACGTGATGACGCTCTTTCTCGTTATAGTAACCCGTATGATCGCCATAAGGACCTTCATCGGCAAACTCTTCGGGATCAATATAACCTTCCATCACAATTTCTGCGCTCGCTGGCACATCTAAATCATTGGTTAGGCTCTTGACTACTTCTGTTCGACGACCACGCAGTAGGCCTGCAAAGGCATATTCCGATAATGTATCAGGAATAGGCGTTACCGCGCCAAGCACGGTTGCAGGATCAGCACCAAAAGCAACAGTGATTGGGAATTTTTCACCGGGATGGGTTTCTATCCAATCTCGTAAATCAAGCGCGCCACCACGATGAGCAAGCCAACGCATGATGATTTTATTTTTAGCAATTTTTTGCTGGCGATAAATACCTAAGTTTTGGCGTTTTTTATGTGGCCCTTTGGTGATAGTTAATCCCCACGTAAGCAATGGTGCAACATCATCAGGCCAACAGCTCATCACAGGGATTTTATCTAAATCAACGTCATCACCTTGCCACACAATCTCTTGGCACGGTGCATTGCGCAGACGCTTCACTGGCATATTAAGCACTTGCTTAAACGCCGGTAATTTATCTAACGCTTCACGAAAACCACGTGGCGGCTCAGGCTCTTTTAAATATGCCAACAACTTACCGACTTCACGCAATTCTTTAACTTCAGAGCGCCCCATCCCCATCGCCACTCGTTGTGGGGTACCAAATAAATTAGCCAGTACCGGCATATCGTAGCCAATAGGATTTTCAAATAATAACGCGGGGCCACCAGCACGTAAGGTGCGGTCGCTAATTTCCGTTATTTCCTGATCTGGATCGACAGCCTGCTTAATTCGCTTCAACTGCCCGTTCTGTTCTAAATAGGCGATGAAGTCTCGCAGATCCTTGAATTTCATATCTGATACCACGATTGAGCTACGCCTTTAATATCAAAGATAGAGGCGCAGGGATGAGAATGATTTTCGCTAGTATAACCAGTTGTGCGCACTAAAACACCCATCAACAGGCGCTAATTTCATCACAAAAAAGAGAAAAAAAACGCCATAATCCTTATAAAAACAAAGACTATTTACGAGTTATTGGAGGTATTTGACCTGTCGGTAATATTTCTTTGATGTGCGCGACTAAATCAGGATCAGTACTGATTACTAATAATTGTTGTAACCAATGATCATGACCTTGTTTCATCAAATAAGGAGTGATGAGTGATCGTTCAATCTGATCGCCTAACTGTATCTGCAAAAACGATTTCGCCATTTCGGGTAATGGATTAAAGGACGTCAATGCGCGATAAGCTGGCTCTTTGAGTGAAGGATTTGAAGTGGCTGCAATTAACTGGCTAACAACAAAATCAGAAGCTGATGAAGTAGATAAGCGTTGTAGTTCCGCCAAGCTGTATTGATCGGTACGGCGACGCCACAGTAAATCATATAATTTACTATCATCAGAATAAGCAGCAAGGACGGCAAGAATACTGTTATCAGGTAACCACATTAACTGTGGATCAGAATGAAACTGCTCGACTAAAACAGTAATGGCAGAATCAGATAATTGTGGGATCGCACGCACAATCACTTGGCTGCGTTTTTGTTGTTGCTCTAAGTCCCCTGTAAGCCATTCTGATAAAGCCAATTTCCCTTGTTCTAATTGCACCGTTGCACGTTGGCTGATCAGCTCTTTTTTCCACTGACGCAATAAGCCATTCGCTTGATTGCTGTAGAAAAAAGCCATTCGTTGTACCGTATAGCCATCACCTTGTTCTGTAATAGTAAACGGCGATTGTCGCTCGGCTTGAATAGTTAACCATGCAATACGCGCAGCATTAAGCTGTTTTACTTCACTGGCATATTGAATTAATTGGCTGCGGGCAACCTCTTGTGTCAAAGCGGGAAGTTGATCGAGTAAAATTTCCAAAGACTGAAAATCACTGTGATCATAATAAGGTTTGAGGGTTTCAATATGCGCGACAAATTGAGGCATTGTTTGAACATGCTGAATTTTCGCTTCAGTCACTTCTAATGCAGAAACAGGCTGTAATACACTCGCGATCAGTAAGCTTAACGCACACAATCGTCGTAACATAACACCTCCTTGTTAAGTCAAATACGCACAATCCGTGCCTATACAATCTCAGTATGCGGTAATTTCTGTCAATAAAAAACGCCGCCCGTGGGCGACGTTTTTAATAAATGTGACTCAGTGCAGCGAATTATGATTTCTGACGACGCATCGCATCAAAGAATTCATCATTAGTCTTCGTCATTGATAGCTTATCAATTAAGAATTCCATGCTGTCAGTTTCGCTCATTGGGTGAACGATCTTACGTAGAATCCACATTTTCTGTAGCTCGTCCGCTTTCGCTAATAGTTCTTCACGACGCGTACCAGAGCGGTTGATATCGATAGCAGGGAATACACGTTTCTCAGCGATCTTACGAGAAAGGTGAAGCTCCATGTTACCTGTACCTTTAAATTCTTCGTAGATAACTTCATCCATTTTCGAACCAGTATCAACTAGTGCTGTTGCGATGATAGTTAAGCTACCGCCTTCTTCTACGTTACGTGCAGCACCAAAGAAGCGCTTAGGACGGTGAAGGGCGTTGGCATCGACACCACCTGTTAATACCTTACCAGAGGAAGGAATTACGGTGTTGTATGCACGTGCTAGACGTGTAATTGAGTCAAGTAAGATAACAACATCTTTCTTGTGCTCTACTAAACGTTTTGCTTTTTCAATTACCATTTCAGCCACTTGTACGTGACGTGATGCTGGCTCATCAAACGTTGATGCAATCACTTCGCCTTTTACAAGGCGTTGCATCTCGGTCACTTCTTCTGGACGCTCATCAATAAGCAATACCATTAACTCACACTCAGGGTGGTTATGGGCAATACTTTGGGCAATGTTTTGAAGCAGCATTGTTTTACCCGCTTTTGGCGGAGCAACAATCAGACCACGCTGGCCTTTACCGATTGGTGATGCTAAATCAAGAACACGTGCTGTGATGTCTTCTGTAGAACCGTTACCACGTTCCATACGCATACGTGAGTTTGCATGCAGTGGGGTAAGGTTTTCAAATAGGATCTTATTGCGGGCGTTGTCTGGCTTGTCGTAGTTTACTTCGTTAACTTTCAGTAGTGCAAAGTAACGCTCACCGTCTTTTGGTGGACGAATCTTTCCGGCAATAGTATCGCCAGTACGTAAGTTAAAACGACGGATTTGACTTGGTGATACATAAATATCATCAGGGCCAGCAAGGTAAGAACTATCAGCGCTACGAAGGAAGCCGAAGCCATCTTGTAATATTTCTAGAACACCATCGCCAAAAATATCCTCACCACTCTTCGCATGCTGCTTAAGAATGGAGAAGATGATGTCTTGCTTTCTCAAGCGGGCAAGGTTTTCTAATCCTAAACTTTCGCCAAGTGATACCAACTTAGAAATCGGTTGGCTCTTTAATTCTGTAAGGTTCATAGTGGTGGGTTTCTTGTCTGTCAAAATCGGGGTTCTATATTAGTTGAGATAAAGATGACCAATAGGGCCTGGTCAAGAAATGAACGAAAATGTAATTTCTGTGCGCTACGGTAACACTAAACGTTCTATCCGTCTAGCATAGACGTTAGACAAACCATGTACAACTTAGAAATTGTCCATGGTTTGTAATAATTGCACTTATAGGTTCGCGTCTAAGAACTCTTTAAGCTGTGTTTTCGACAGTGCGCCAACCTTTGTTGCCGCTACACCACCGTCTTTAAACAGCAGTAATGTCGGAATACCACGAATACCAAACTTCGGCGGTGTCTCCGCATTCTGATCAATATTTAGTTTACCAATCGTTAGCTTGCCTTCGTATTCATCAGCGATTTCGTCAAGAATAGGGGCAATCATTTTACATGGACCACACCATTCAGCCCAAAAATCGACTAATACCGGGCCAGCAGCATTGATTACATCAGTGTCAAAACTCGCATCTGTAAGCTGCACAATCTTGTCGCTCATCTTCCACTCCAACAGTTGATTTTGTTAGCTGATCTTATTTTACCAGCAAATCGTTGCCCTATTTGAATGGAATACGTTTCGTATTGCAACCCTAAGCTGATATTCTATAGCAATGAAGACGACTCACATCACAGAGCGGAAATTTGCCGAGCTAGGGTTAAACCCTCTAGTTTTAAAAGGATTGGATGATAAAGGGTTCCATAATTGCACCCCGATCCAAGCCTTGGCATTGCCAGTTATGCTCACTGGCCATGATATCGCGGGACAGGCTCAAACAGGTACGGGTAAAACCATTGCCTTCCTAACCGCTACTTTTAACCATTTATTGGAGACAGCTGCGCCTGCGCATCGTAAAACCGATCAACCGCGTGCCATTATCATGGCGCCTACGCGTGAATTGGCGATCCAAATTTATAATGATGCATCATCACTGATTGCAAGTACGGGCTTAAAAGCTGGCCTCGCTTACGGTGGCGAACCTTACGAGAAGCAGAAAGCGGTTCTTGATGAGGGTGTAGATATCTTAATCGGTACGTGTGGCCGTATTATTGATTTCTACAAGCAACGTGTTATTGATTTAGCGAGCATTCAAGTAGTAGTACTTGATGAAGCCGATCGTATGTTCGATTTAGGTTTTATTAAAGACATTCGCTTCTTGTTCCGTCGAATGCCAGCACCGAGCGAGCGTTTAAGCCTGCTATTCTCAGCCACATTGTCCTACCGTGTGAAAGAATTAGCATTTGAACATATGAATAGCCCTGAAAGCGTTGTCGTTGAGCCGGAGCAAAAAACAGGCCACCGCATTCAAGAAGAATTGTTCTACCCATCTAACCAAGAAAAAATGCGTTTACTACAAACGTTGATCGAGGAAGAGTGGCCAGAGCGCGCAATTATTTTTGCTAATACCAAACACCGTTGTGAAGATGTTTGGGGTCATTTAGCCGCTGATGGTCATCGTGTTGGTTTGCTAACTGGCGATGTGCCACAGAAAAAACGTGAGCGTATTTTGGATCAATTCACCAAAGGTGATGTTGATATCTTAGTCGCGACCGATGTCGCTGCTCGTGGTTTGCATATCCCTGCAGTAACGCACGTATTTAACTACGATCTACCTGATGATGCAGAAGATTATGTACACCGTATTGGTCGTACAGGTCGTGCAGGCCTAAGTGGTCACTCAATCAGTTTTGCTTGTGAAGAGTACGCTATTAACCTAACCGCTATTGAAACTTACATTGAACATGGTATTCCACAGTCAAAGTATGACTCAGAAGCATTGTTAGACGATCTTCCAGCACCGATCCGCCTACAACGAAACCCTCGTCAAGGTGGTCGCCGTAACACTCAACGTCAAGGCCAAGGTCAAGGGCAACAACGTTCGCGCAATAATCGCCGTCGTCCGCCTCAAAACAACAAGCCTGCGTAATAACGATAAGTAATGTATGTCTATGGAAAGAAATTCAGTATCACCGCTTTATGCCGCCATTGATCTCGGCTCAAACAGTTTCCACATGTGGATTGTGCGTGAAGTAAATGGCAGTGTTCAGACACTCGCGAAAATCAAACGTAAAGTGCGTTTAGCCGCTGGTCTTAACAACCAAAATGTACTCAGTGAAGAAGCGATGCAGCGTGGCCTTGATTGTTTGGCTCTCTTTGCCGAACGTTTACAAGATATCAAAGCCGACCACATTCGTATCGTTGGTACTGCCGCCTTACGTACAGCGGTGAACGCAGAAGAATTTCTTTCCAAGGCGAAGGCTATTCTTGGTTATCCGGTCAGTATTATTCCGGGTGAAGAAGAAGCTCGCATTATCTATCAAGGGGTGGCACACACCTCTGGTGGTAGTGATAAACGTTTAGTGGTTGATATCGGCGGTGCCAGCACTGAAGTTATTATCGGCAAAGGATTTGATAGCAGCGCTTTAACCAGCTTAAAAATTGGTTGTGTGACATGGCTTGAGCGTTACTTTAAAGATCGCTACCTCACATCAGCCAACTTCGACGCTGCGATTAATGGCGCTAAAGAAGTTATTGAACCGATCATTGAACGCTATACCGAACTCGGTTGGGAATCTTGTGTTGGTGCCAGTGGTACCGTACAAGCACTACAAGAAATTATGCTAGCGCAAGGAATGGATGAAATCATTACCTTGCAAAAGCTTAAGCGCTTACAACGCCAAGCTATGCAATACGAGCGTTTAGAAGATCTTGATATTGAAGGTTTAACACTAGAACGCGCATTAGTATTCCCTAGTGGCTTATCAATTTTAATCGCGCTATTTGAGTCATTAAAAATTGAATCTATGACGCTAGCCGGTGGCGCACTTCGTGAAGGCATGGTTTATGAAATGATGGAGCAAATGCGCCATCATGATGTATGCACTCGTACCATAGACAGTGTCCAGAAACGTTTTCAAATTGATACCGAACATGCCGATATTGTCAACAATATGGCAATGTTGATGTTAAGCCAATGCCCGAATTGGCAACTTGAACCACAAGCTCAAAATATCTTGGAAGCGGCAGTAAAACTGCATGAAATAGGCGCAAGTATTGAGTTTAAGAAAAGCACTGAACATGCCGCTTACCTAATTAAACACCTTGATCTTCCAGGCTTTACCCATGCCCAGCGTAATTTACTGGCTGAAATCCTGCGTCGTTACACAGGACCTCTGACTAGCTTACCTGAGCAACATGCACTCTCCGCACAAAGTGCGGCGCGTTTATTACGTTTGTTACGTATAGCCGTGATTGTATGTCATCGTCGCGATACGCGTTGTTTACCACCGTTTAACCTGCAAGTAGAAGGGGAAAAGCTAATCCTACTACTGCCTGCAAAATGGTTGATCAACAACCCGCTGACACGAAGCGAACTGCACCAAGAAGCGACCCGTCAAACAGACATGGGTTGGCCAATGCTCGTGACATCGCAAGACTAAACATTCTATTCGATCAAAAAAGGCTCCGTTAGGAGCCTTTTCTTTATCTCAATTAGTGTTAGAAAATATCAGTGTTAACAACCATCTTCTTGAGTAGAAATTTTCTTAGATAGCACTTGCTGAGTGGCTTCATCCATTTTGGCAGAATAATATGCAAAGCACTTATCTTGCAGGGTTTTACCTTGCGGTATAATTGCCAGCGACCAACCATCAGTCTCAGGAAACACCTTACCAGGGCGAATTTGATCAATCACACAAAATTCAGCATCAGTACAAGATGTTGTCTCAACCTTATCTTTGCTAAAGCCACTTGCGTTGCCTAAGTACTTAAAATCCTGCGTCATAATCGTCATCAAACCATCATGATCACTACCTGCTGTCCACTTAGCACGCGGCACACCAAAGTAGGTAAAGATTTTATTACCATCAACATCAACTTCTACACCATATTGATGCTCTTTGCCTTGCATAATGGCTTTGTATTCCACCAAATCAATCACGGTACGCACACTACCAGCTATGCCGTTTAGCGACGCTTTGGTTGCATCTGATGAAATAGATAAAAATCGCGGGGCTGCAGTGACCGCAAGAATGCCTAAAATGACAATCACGATAACCAATTCGATGAGGCTAAATCCTTTTGACTGGCGAGCTATCACCCCGTATCTATCCATGAATACTGCTCTCTACACTAATTGCATGCAGCAAGTGACCATCCTCAGTCACTCACTGCACGTGTTACATTAACCTGTAATACCGCTATGACGCAGCATTGCATCTAGCTCAGGCTCTCGACCACGGAAGCGTTTGAATAGCGCCATTGGCTCTTCACTGCCCCCTTGCTCAAGGATACAAGTTAAGAAGTCTTGTCCTGTTAGCGGATTGAAAATTCCTTCCTCTTCAAAGCGTGAGAACGCATCAGAAGACAATAATTCCGCCCACAAGTAGCTGTAGTAACCTGCGCTGTAGCCACCAGCAAAAACATGACTAAAGCTATGTGGGAAACGTCCCCATTCTGGGCTTGGAACCACTGATACACGTGATTTCACTTTAAATAAAGTATCTAACACCTGTGCACCTACTTCTGGATCGTATTCGGTGTATAACGTGAAATCAAACAGACCAAACTCAAGCTGACGTAAAATAAACATCGCTGATTGGAAGTTCTTCGCCGCCAGCATCTTATCTAGCATTTCTTTTGGTAACGGCTCACCTGTCTCATAGTGACCAGAAATAAACGCCAGTGCTTCTTCTTCCCAACACCAATTTTCCAAGAACTGGCTTGGTAGCTCCACCGCATCCCATGGCACACCGTTAATACCTGATACTGACGCTACATCAACTTGAGTCAGCATGTGATGGATACCATGACCGGTTTCATGGAATAAAGTCACCACTTCATTGTGGGTAAACAATGCCGGCTTATCGCCAATCGGACGGTTAAAGTTACAAGTTAAGTAGGCTACTGGGGTTTGTAACGTGCCATCAATACGGGTGCGACGAACCATGCATTCGTCCATCCACGCACCACCACGTTTATGATCACGCGCGTAAAGATCAAGATAAAAGCTACCGCGAAGTTTGCCTTTATTATCAAAGATGTCATAAAACGTTACTGATTCATGCCAAACTTCTACACCTTCACGTTGTTTGATCTCTAAACCAAACACACGCTTTAATACTTCAAAGAGACCTGCAACCACTTTCTTTTCAGGGAAATATGGACGTAACTCTTCATCTGAAATGCTGTAACGATGTTGTTTTAGTTTTTCTGAATAGTAAGCAAAATCCCATGGCTGTAGATCGTCAATACCAAATTCATTCTTAGCATATTCACGTAATTCAGCCACCTCACGCTCACCTTGTGGCTTCGCACGATCAGCAAGATCATTTAAGAAACCTAACACTTGCTCGGTAGATTCTGCCATTTTGGTCGCCAGTGATTTTTCACTGTAGCTGTTAAAACCTAACATGCGAGCCAGTTCGTGGCTCAGTTTAAGTTTTTCTGCAATTACTTCAGTGTTATCAAATTCACCTGCATTAGGACCACGATCTGAGGCACGGGTACCGAACGCTTCATACATTTCAGCACGGAGTTCACGGTTATCACAGTATGTCATTACTGGTAAGTACGACGGCATTTCTAGGGTGAATAAATACCCTTCTTTCTCTTTCGCTTCTGCGTTCGCTTTTGCCGCAAGCAAAACCGATTCAGGCAAACCGCTTAATTGCTCAACATCAGTAATGACCTTGTTCCATGCCATGGTGGCATCTAACACGTTATTACTAAAGGTTGAAGATAGCTCAGATAAACGTTTACTGATCTCACCGTAACGCGCTTGCTCTTGTGCAGGTAAGCCAATACCTGATAGCTCAAATTCTTTTAAGGCGTCTTTGATCGACTTTTGCTG
Organism: Photobacterium angustum; assembly: GCF_002954615.1. NCBI lineage: Bacteria > Pseudomonadati > Pseudomonadota > Gammaproteobacteria > Vibrionales > Vibrionaceae > Photobacterium > Photobacterium angustum. The sequence goes on from NZ_MSCJ01000001.1 coordinate 2,861,107, forward strand.
CGCTTTGTTCAACGACGAAAATTTATCACTCGCTTTAATCGCTTTATAGGCTTCGTACAATCCTTTGTGTTGTCCAACCCAAGTACTGTAATCAGATAACAGAGGCAAACAGCTTTCATACGCTTCACGTAATTCAGCACTATTTTTCACGCCATTAAGATGACCGACAGGTGACCAAATACGACCTAGGCGATCATCAGTTTCAGCTAAAGGCGCACAGATGGTTTCCCAAGTTGGCTCTGCCATTTCCATCAACACAGATTCTACATTTTCACGGCAATCTGCGATCGCTTGTTCTACCGCGGGCTTAATATGCTCAGGTTTAATATGAGCAAACGGTGGCAAATCTGTCATCGCTAATAATGGGTTGGACATACGCTTTTCCTTTATTTTTATCTTATTATTAACATGCGCCCATGATGGATGAATTTCAATCCTTGCTGCAATTTTGCCGCTAAATACTTCGTAATAACGGGTTGATACCGCACGGTTAGGCGCAAAGGTTCGCATCATGGTTGGATAATAGTTGAGAATTAACGATAATACCGACTAACAACCCCTCCTTTAGATACCGATAGAGATTGATTTCATGCTGAGTTATCGTCACAGCTTCCACGCAGGCAACCATGCTGACGTGGTTAAACACATTGTTCAAAGCTTAATTCTGGATGCACTCAAGCAAAAAGATAAACCTTTCGTCTATCACGATACTCACTCTGGTGTAGGTCGTTACGATCTGCAAGATGAGCGCAGCGAAAAAACCGGTGAGTTTAAACAAGGTATTGCGCGTATTTGGTCACGTGATGATATCCCTGAAGCGATCCAGAGTTACATTGAAGCGATTAAAGATCTGAATCACGGCGAAGAGTTGCGTTATTACCCGGGTTCCCCAAAAGTGGCACGCGCACAAATCCGAGATCAAGACCGTATGGTACTCACCGAGCTTCATCCAAGTGATTTTCCATTACTGCTGCAAGAATTTCGTGGCGATCGCCACGTTAAAATGTATAAAGAAGATGCCTTTGCCCGCTTAAAAGCTAGCCTTCCGCCTAAAGAGCGTCGCGGTGTCGTATTGATCGATCCCCCCTACGAACTTAAACATGAATACCAAGATGTAGTAAAAGCGATCAAGCAAAGCCATCAACGTTGGGCTACGGGTACCTATGCTATTTGGTACCCAGTGGTTTATCGTGAAACTATCAACAACATGCTTCAAGGCTTAAAAGATTTAAATATCCCTAAAATCTTACAAATTGAACTGGGTGTAGAGCCTGATAGTGAAGAGCGCGGTATGACAGCATCAGGCATGATTGTGATCAACCCACCTTGGAAGCTAGAAAGCCAAATGCGTGACATTCTGCCTTGGTTACAGCAAGCCATTGCACCTAATCATGGTCACCACACCGTTGAATGGGTTGTGCCTGAATAAACCATTGGCAATATTTCCTCCCTTTAAAATACAGGCAGTGTATGCTGCCTGTACCAGATAATTCGTGCCACAATCTCAATTTTCGATGATTTAATGGTAAATCAATCGTATTTTCCGATTTTAAATCCTCGTCAGGCACCCCAATCTTTATTACACTAGCTCAATAGCTCGTCACGAATATAACGAATATTAATGGAGTAAAGTCATGGCAAAGCATTTTGATTACATCTGTATCGGCGGTGGTAGCGGCGGCATTGCATCAGCAAACCGTGCTGCAATGTATGGTGCAAAAGTTGCGATTATCGAAGCAAAAGCACTCGGTGGTACTTGTGTAAACGTAGGTTGTGTACCTAAAAAAGTGATGTGGCATGGTGCTCAAATCGCTGAAGCTATGCACCTTTACGCTAAAGACTACGGTTTTGACGTTGATGTAAAAGGTTTTGACTGGAGCAAGCTGGTTGAAAGCCGTGAAGCTTACATTAGCCGTATTCATACTTCTTACGATAACGTATTGGGTAACAATAAAGTTGAAGTGATTAATGGCTTTGCAAAATTTGTCGACGCAAAAACAATTGAAGTGAATGGCGAGCATTACACAGCCGATCATATTTTAATTGCTGTCGGTGGTGAGCCAACAATTCCTGCGATCCCAGGCGCTGAACACGGTATCGACTCCAATGGTTTCTTTGAGTTAAACGAACAACCTAAGCGTACTGCAATTATTGGTGCGGGTTACATCGCCGTTGAAATTGCAGGTGTACTAAGCGCACTAGGCACTGATACTCACCTATTCGTACGTAAAGAATCACCACTACGTAGCTTCGATCCTTTGATTGTTGAAACGTTGGTTGAAGTAATGGCAGCTGAAGGCCCAACACTACACACTCATTCAGTGCCTAAAGAAGTGGTTAAAGAAGCTGATGGCTCTATCACTCTGCACTTTGAAAACGGTGAATCACACAATACTGATGTACTGATTTGGGCTATTGGTCGTCACCCAACCACAGATAAAATTAACCTTGAAGCAACTGGTGTTGCAACCAACGACCGTGGTTACATCAAAGTCGATGAATACCAAGAAACGAATGTGAAAGGTATTTACTGTGTCGGTGACATCATGGAAGGCGGTATTGAGTTAACCCCAATTGCGGTTAAAGCTGGTCGTCAACTTTCTGAACGTTTGTTTAACAATAAACCTGATGCGAAGATGGATTACTCACTCGTACCAACAGTTGTGTTTAGTCACCCACCAATCGGTACGATTGGCCTGACAGAGCCTGAAGCTATTGCGCAATACGGTGAAGAAAACGTAAAAGTATACAAGTCTGGCTTTACCTCTATGTACACCGCTGTAACGAGCCATCGTCAACCTTGTAAAATGAAACTTGTATGTGCTGGCGATGATGAAAAAGTGGTTGGTCTACATGGTATTGGTTTCACTGTTGACGAAATGATCCAAGGCTTTGGTGTTGCAATTAAGATGGGCGCAACAAAAGCTGACTTTGATAGCGTTGTGGCAATCCATCCAACGGGCAGCGAAGAATTCGTTACCATGAGATAATTGTCTCACTGAGATAATATTAAAAGGCGATGTATGCAAAATACATCGCCTTTTTTATTCTCTTTATCGTATCAACCACAGGTCTCAATATCAGTGTTAGAAGCCTTTTAATACTCAATCAATCTTTGCATTTTCAAATTAGAAAAACTAATACCAAAACACTAGTTTTTTTCATTTTTCAATAATCCGAAAATATCTATAATGCGCGCATCGAAACACGACCGAATGCCTGTTGTTACATTGTTTAGGCGATGGTTGTACATAAAATCTAGCTTAATCTTTTATAGGTAATTCCATGACTCGTATCGTTAATAAAATTGTTGCTCTATACACTCCTGCGTTTTCTTCTCTATACAAAAACGGCAACAATAAGTAAGCATTAAATACCTTACTGAAAAAGAATTTAAAGAGGGCTTTGAACGGCATGTTCAAAGCCCTTTTGCTATATATCTACAAAAACATCTACCAATCAAAATAAATCTTTGGCCTGACGTTTTTTAATCACGACAAAGTCAGCGTTATTGAGACGAAAAAAAACACCGCGTAAAAGCGGTGTTTTTTAAAATCTATTCACTTATTAGTGATGGTGGTGATGATCATGACCACAGCTACAACTTGGCGCAATCACACTTTGAATTTGCGTAAGCGTGATTTGTTTTAGCAACTCTTCAGTGCTGATAGTGTTTAGTAAATGCATGTTTTCTGCATTCACAGCCATCACATCTTCGATTTCACGCTGCTTGTTAACCACATCAATTAATTTATGGCTAACTTCTGCTGGCAATGAAAACTCACGGATCACTTTCATTTCATTGCTTTGTGTATCAACAGCCATCATGTTTAATGTTAATGAAGCTGTATCTTCAGCGGGTTGTGCAAAAAACTCATTAGGGATCACCGCAGCATTAAACTGAATATCAAACGCTAGATCACCGAGTTTTAATACCACTAAACAACCGCCATTTTCAGTACTTAATACACCAAACTCAGCACCTGACTCAGCAAGTAGTTGTTGTTCGTCTTCAGTAATATTCTCTAAACCAATAAAAACAACATTCGTCATATCATTGCGGAACATTTCCAGAACAGCACCATCTCCCGCTGCAAATGGATGATTTTCAATAATTTGACCAACGTGAAAATGATTATGATGTTGTTCTGTCATAGCAAACCTCAATAAATTGGTAACGTTATAATTAAGCTAAAGCAATAAATACAACATATTGTTTAATGTCATAATTATAACCATTACAAAGAAAAACATAATCCCCACAAAAGCAAAAACACTATTACAGATAAGTAATAATATTGCGCAAATGAGAAGAGTCTCTAGAACCACTAGAATAATGAGTCAACTACCCATCACATTATAATAGTCATAAAGCCCTAATTTTTATTAATTTGTTAAATCACAACGTTTACTAAACACATAAACATTAGAATAAAATCAAAAAATATTTACATAATTAACCATTTTTTACCAGTCAACTATTCCATGCTTTATTAAAAAAATGTAATCTCTCCCTCCCTAAATATGATAAACCAGTGAATAGTTATTCTCACTGGACCTATAGGGGGTATTCCTATTTATTCGGCAGTTTCTATCAGTAGGTTGTAAATCAAGATGCATGACCAAGCAGTAGCACCACCTAAAAACACCTTGAACACCTGGCTAATGTTCGTTATCCCATCGTTAATTGGCGTCTTTCTTTTCATGGCACCGATTAATTTTAATGGTGATATTACGATCCCTATCGCAATCTTAGCGAAAACGATCCAAAGCCATTTTGAGAACTCGCTAACCTCTATTGTGACAGCAGTAATTAGCTTTACTGCGATTATGTCTATCATCACTAAATTGTTTAAACCGGGTTTTATTACCCGTAATAGCTTTTTAAACGGGTTAATGAACCCATCAGCAATGTGGTTTGTGGTTCAACAGCTTGGTGCTATTTTTGCTGTTATGGCGTACTTTAATATTGGCCCTGTGATGTTTCGTAACGACGCGACAGGCGGTCTTGTATTAAACGATTTACTACCTGTTCTATTCTCAGTATTTATTTTTGCCGGTTTGCTACTGCCGCTTCTACTCAATTTTGGTCTACTGGAATTTTTCGGCACTTTATTTACTCGAATCATGCGTCCGATTTTTGGTTTGCCTGGCCGTTCATCCGTTAACTGCATTGCATCTTGGTTAGGTGATGGCTCGGTAGGCGTATTATTGACCAGTAAGCAATACGAATCGGGAATGTACACCCAACGTGAAGCGGCCATTATTGGTACAACCTTTTCAGCGGTATCTATTACCTTTAGCTTAGTCGTGATCGCGCAAGTTAACTTAGAGCACATGTTTGCACCGTTCTACTTAACGGTATGCCTTGCAGGTCTTGTCGCGGCAATTATTGTGCCTCGTCTACCGCCACTATCACGTAAGAAAAACATCTACATTGATGGCACAACAGAGAGTCAACATGATGAAAATGTGCCACAAGGTTACAACGTTTTCTCTTACGGTTTACACCAAGCACTAAAGAAAGCCGCTGAAGTAAAAAGTATTCCAGCAATTGCGTTAGATGGCGTGAAAAACGCTGTAGATATGGTGTTTGGCGTACTACCTGTCGTGATGGCGATTGGTACTATCGCGCTGGTGATTGCAGAAAATACACCGCTATTTGATTACTTAGGTATGCCATTTATTCCGTTCTTAGAGCTACTGCATATTCCAGAAGCGGAAGCGGCATCTAAAACGATTGTGGTGGGTTTCGCTGATATGTTCTTGCCTTCTATTTTGGCATCAACAATTGAAAGCGACATGACGCGCTTCATCATCGCTGCAATGTCAGTGACACAACTTATCTACATGTCTGAAATTGGTGCACTATTAATTGGTAGTAAAGTACCTGTAAAAGCGTGGGAACTGTTTGTAATTTTCATTCTTCGTACACTGGTGACTTTACCTGTGATTGCAGGTATGGCGCACCTACTGTTCTAAAATTTGAGTTTCACTGATAAAAAAGGCGACCATTGGTCGCCTTTTTTATTATCAAAATATTGATACAGCTAAGGCATTAGAATTAACACCAACTAGCAATTTCGTTAATTCCATCGCATTTTATAAAATCCAATATTCATCATAAGAATAAGCACTTTTTTGCCATTGATTTTATTTTCCTCAATTGCAAACATGTCAACAAGCCAAATCTAACCAACTGTTTTTAATGTTATTTACGGCTTATTAACCATGCATATTGTTTAAAGGGAATCGATATAATGCAATTCAAACTATCTATTGTTGCAGCATCACTTCTTGCGACGCTTACTCTTACTGGCTGTAACGATGATTCATCTTCAACATCAACAACACCTGATATTGAAAATACATCACCAGAGACTGGGACTCCTGACACTGATAAGCCTGATACTGAACAACCAACGCCAGATACTAGCACTATCACCATTCAAGCTATCGATGGTTACCTAGCCAACGCAGATATCTGTATTGACCGTAACGACAATAATGTATGTGACACTAATGAACAGTTAGACGTTAAGACAGACAAAAACGGTAAAGCTGAAATTAGCAAAGAAGATGCTAAATTCAATATCATAGTATCAGCAAAAGCATCGGTGACTAGTGACTCAGATAAGAGTGGTAAGTTAGGCAATGACTTCCAATACATCGTTTCTGCAAGTGATAATATTGAGAATAACACTATTTCAGTGACGCCTTTTACTACAATGGCACACACAAAAGACACCACATTAGAAGCCCTTGCAGATGAGCTAAACCTGCCACTTAACACCATTGCTGGTGATTATGTTGCACAAAAAGAAAGTGATGATAATGCACAGAAAGTGCATGCGATTGCGCGTTCAATTACAACCTCACTACCAACGACCATTGCAGCTATCGATGCCGACAAACTCGTTAAAACAACCACTGACATCAGCAAAATATTAGATGAAAAAATTAACAACAAAGAAGATTTGAACACCATCAACATTGAATTTGATGAAAAAGGCCAAGCGGTAAGTAAAGCCATTTACACCACTGCAAGCTACTTTGCTGTTAACGAAGAAATGTGGGCAGTAAGCTTAAATAAAGCATATGCGACTCAAGAAGGTATTGATTACGCAAAAGTTATCTCTGCTAACACGCTAGAAATGACACGCTACAACACAGGTAAAACATCGACAGGTGAATTTACGATCAACGGTGACGCTATCGTTTCTGATGGTGAAGCAGATACTTTCATCTACATGACTCAAGACGTCTCACTCGCTGTACCACAAAATGACGGTGATCTAATCCTGTGGAGTAAGAAAGATCTGCGTCAGAAAGAAGCTGTTTATGCTGAAACCTTTGCGAATAAGACTTTCTTCTTTATTGCAGATGACTCTACAACCTATAACCCTGATCCAATGTTAGCAACAATGCGCTTTACAACTGATAAAGTGACGATTGAAGAAAACGGTGAGTCAATGGAGCTTAGTTGGGCAATTCAAAACGATAACCTATTTATCGATTTCCCAGACGGCGATAACGATATGAACTTCAAGATCATTGCCAAAGATCGTAATTTACTGATCACAGAAGACAGCACAGTTAAAAACATGTTTGGTATGTTTGCTTCTAATGAAGCATTCGCAAGAGATCTTCTGACAAAGTGGAAAGCATCAAGCAAGTAATACAAAATCAAAAAAGGCGACCAATAGGTCGCCTTTTTACTATCTAAACGTCAGCTCATTAACCTTTATAAATCTTCGGGTTAAACACGTCCCGTAACCAATCACCTAACAAGTTGATTACCAGTACTAATACCACCAGCAAAATACCTGGGAAGACAGTGATCCACCACGCGCCAGAGAAGATATATTTAAAGCCGATACTGATCAGTGAACCCAATGATGGCTGATCTACCGGTAAACCTAAGCCTAAGAATGACAAGGCCGCTTCTGACATAATGGCATTTGCCACCTGTACCGTTGAAATCACTAAGATCGGTGATAAACAGTTTGGCAGAATATGACGGAACATAATACGTGGCGCTCTAAAGCCCATGACTTTTGCCGCTTCAACATACTCTTTCTTCTTTTCGGCTAATACCGAAGCACGCACTGTACGTGCATACTGAGGCCATTCAGCAATACCAATGATCATTACCAACATGATCACCGCATATTGCGCATAGGTTTCAGCACCTAATGCGGTTCGGAAAATCGCAGAAACGATGATCGCCACCATCATGGTCGAGAATGACAACTGCACGTCCGCAATACGCATCAAGAAACTATCAACACGACCACCATAATAACCCGCAGTTAAGCCAATCACGATCCCCAGTGTCATTTGCAGTGCAACAGCAAGTAAACCAATCGTTAGTGATAAACGCGCACCATAAAGCATGGTCGATAAAATATCACGGCCTTGATCGTCGGTACCAAGTAAGAAGTTCTCATCACCATCTTCCATCCATGATGGCGGTAACTCTGAATCCATAATATCTATCGACGCTAAATCATACGGATTACTCGGCGCTATAAATGGTGCAAACAATGCCGTGGTGGCAAACGTTAGAAAGACAGCGAAGCACACCATCGCCACTTTGTCTTTCTTAAAATAATACAAAATATCGGAGTTTTTAAAACGCTCCCAACGGCTTGGTGCAGCTAGTGTATTACTCATGACTTACTCTCCCTTGCCAGTCAGGTTTACAGTCGGGTTAACCAATCCATAGAGCAAATCGACGATGGTATTAGTTACAACAAAGATCAAGCCAACAAAAATCACGTAAGCTGTGATAAGTGGGGTATCAACACGGTTAATGGCATCTAAAAACAGCAATCCTGTGCCTGGCCATTGGAATACACTTTCAGTCAAAATGGTGTAAGCAATCATGGTACCGATCTGCACCCCGCCAACCGTTAATACCGGCAGCATGGTGTTTTTTAAGGCGTGTTGGTAGTAGACCTTTTTCATCGGTAGCCCTTTCGCTTTCGCGAACTTAATGTATTCAGAGCTCAACACTTCTAACATTTCAGAGCGCACTAAACGAATAAACAACGGCAACATAATCGACGCTAAGGCAACACATGGCAGCACAAGGTGCTTTAAGCCATCAAGGGTAAAGAACCCCGATTCCCAACCTAAATAGTTGGCGGTTTCACCTCGACCAAACGAAGGTAACCAACCAAGTTCAATAGAAAAGACGTACATCAACATAATGGCAGTTAAGAAAACGGGAATTGATATACCAATACTACTGAACGCCATAATGGCTTTGGTTAAGAAACTATTGGGATGAATCGCGGAGTACACGCCAAGCGGAATAGAGACCAAGACAATAATAATTGTGGCACCAAAAACTAACTCTAAGGTGGCAACTAATTTGTCTAAAATCACCTCTGTGGCAGGCTTTTTAAAGGTATAAGACGTGCCTAGATCGCCTTGTACCGCATTCGCTAAAAATCGGCTGTATTTGGTGATAAACGGATCGTTAAGTCCTAAATCATCACGTAATTGTTGTCGTTCAGCTTCTGATACAGATTGCCCCACCAACTCTCGTAATGGGTCGCCAAGGTTATCTTGGATGGCAAAGGCCACCAAACTGATCACAAACATCACTATCAGTGCCTGATACAGGCGCTTGACCAGAAACGTAAACATTCCCTGCCCCTTCTCTTTCTTCCTGAAAAAGTGCCGGAGCAAGCTCCGGCACTGTCGCTTTCGCTATAACATTACTTACTTTTCATCAACCACAAGATCGCCAAAGTAAGGCTGTTCCATTGGGTTAACAATATCGGCCGCGTGTACATTTGAACGCGCGCCCCATGCAAGGCTCTGCCAGTGCAGTGGGACAAACGCCGCTTCGTTGTACAACGTTGCTTCTACTTTCTGTAGCATTGCTTTACGTTTGGTTTGATCGGTTTCTACGTTCGCCGCTTCAATCAACTTATCGACTTCAGGGTTAGAGTAGAAACCACAGTTGTACTGACCTTGACCTGTTTCTTCATTACGCGTCATGGTTAGGAACTCAGTCATGTTCGCTGAATCTTCAGTATCGGCATGCCAACCAATCATCATCATGTCTGCCGCACACTTATCAAACTCAGGCCAGTATTGCGCTTTTGGCATGGTCTTGAGATCGACTTTCACGCCAATTTTAGACAGCATCGCCGCTACCGCTTGCGCTACTTTTGCATCGTTCACATAACGGTTATTCGGTGCCATCATGGTTAATGTAAAGCCGTCGGCATAGCCTGCTTCTTTCATTAATTCTTTGGCTTTTTTCACATCGTAACGCGGTACTAAATCAGCATTGTAACCTTGGTAACCGGCTGGGCTCTGTTGACCTGCCGTAGTCGCAAAGCCTTTCATGATTTTCTTCACGATGCCTTCGTTGTTAATCGCATGTACAATCGCTTGGCGTACGCGTACATCTTTCAATGCTTCATTGCTGTTTTGGTTCATTTGGAACGTGATGATACGGGTACCCGGTAGTGTCACCAGATCAACATCTTTTGCTTCTTTCAAACGTTTATGATCATTAGGTGCAACGTGATCAATCATATCAACACCGCCAGAAAGCAACGCAGCAAGACGTGTTGCATCTTCTTTGATCGGCAATAGCGTTAGCTTATCTACATTACCTTTTGACGCTTTATCCCAGTAATTCGCATTACGGGTAAATTCAACTTTTACCCCTTGCTCACGCTCTGTAACGATAAATGGACCGGTACCTGAAAGATTGGTAGAAGCAAATGAGTTACCGTGTTTCGCAATTTCCGCTTTATCTTTACCTTCAGCAGTTTTCCCTGTGTAGAACTTACTGTCCATTGGGAAAATGTATGTCGCGGTTTGCAGAACCAGTGGATAGGTTCCTTTCGAGATCAACTCAACCGTGTAGTCATCCACTTTTTTCATTTCAGAGTACGGGGCAAAGATCTTTTTAAAGTCTGCCGACTCTTGCAGACGATTAAATGTCCACACCACATCGTCAGCCGTGAGTGGATTACCTGAATGGAATTTCACCCCTTGACGTAATTTGAAGCGGAACGTGTGATCATCAACACGCTCCCAGCTTTCAGCTAGACGCGGCTCAAAATCCATATCTTGGGTAAAACGAACAAGAGGATCGAACACCATATGAGATAGCTGTAGCGTACCGCCTGATAACTGCTCATGCGGATCTAATGAAACAGGATCCGAGGCATAACCCAGTTTGATTTCTGCGGCAGTGACACTAAAACTTAAACCCGCGGCAATCAATGCTACGGCTAATTTGCTCTTGATGGTTTTCATTGCATAACTCCTTTATGCACGGGACCTCTCCCGCGAGTAATGTTTGTTGATGTGGACTAAGCGCGTTTTAATCCATTTTGACTAATCCCTTTAAACTCCGGCATCAGTGAAATTAAATGTTGGCTGTATTCATGTTGAGGATCGGTAAAGAGCTGTTCAGTTTTCGCCACTTCCAACAAAGTACCTTTTTGCATCACCCCAATGCGATCACACATTTGACGGATCACTGGTAAATCATGGCTGATAAACAACATGGTTAAATTCAATTCGTCTTGTAGATCTTTAAGTAAATTCAAAATTTGTGCTTGAACAGACACATCCAGTGCTGATGTTGGCTCATCACAGATCAACAATCGTGGACGTGTTGCGAGAGCACGAGCAATGGAAATACGTTGACGTTGACCACCTGAGAACTCGTGAGGGTATTTCACTCCAGAGGCACGTCCTAACCCAACATGATCCAATAAATCATGCACAATTTGACGGGTTTGTGCTTCATTCTCGGTTAATTTATGAAAACGGATAGGCTCTGCAATAATATCGAAGATACGCATCCGTGGGTTCATCGAGGTATAAGGGTTTTGGAAGACCATTTGCATTTGACGACGGAAAGGACGACGGTCAGCTTCACTTTTCAACGCCGTTAGATCCATCCCTTCAAATGTCACCCGACCTTCATTTGGTGGGTATAAACCAGCAATCACACGGGCTATTGTTGATTTACCTGAGCCAGATTCACCCACTAAGCCAAAAGTTTCACCTTCAAAGACTTGGAAACTGACATCATTATTGGCTTGAACATATTCACGACGACTTTCAAAGAAAGAATCTTTGGTCACAAAGCGCAAACTCACGTTCTCTACATTCAACAATGGTCCTGAATAATCACGTTGCTCTTGGCGCTGCCCTAACCAATGATTTTTAACATCTAATGGCGGCGTTTCTTCTGCCGCTTCGATATAATTTACCAATGGAAAACGCTGTAATTTAATATCTGAACGTGGAACAGCTGAAATTAGGCTTTGAGTATATGGATGCTCTGGACGGTGTAAAACTTGCTCTGTCGTACCAAGTTCGACTAAGTCACCACGATACATTACAGCAACGCGATCAGTCACATTCGAGACAACGCCCATATCGTGAGTAACCAACATACAGCCAACGTTTTTCTCTACACACAACTCACGGATCAACGTTAAAATTTGATCTTGAATCGAAACATCTAACGCTGTTGTAGGTTCATCAGCAATGATTAAATCAGGCTCTCCTGCCAGCGCGATAGCAATTACGACACGTTGGCGCATACCCCCTGAAAACTGGTGAGGGTATTGTTTAATACGTAATTCCGGTTGTGGAATGCCCACCAGCTCCATCAACGTTAATGCACGCTTATATGCTTCCTGCTGAGTGACTTGTAAATTAGTTACAATGGTTTCAGTGAGTTGTTGTTCAACCGTAAATAGCGGATTTAGCGACGTCATTGGATCTTGGAAGATAAATCCAATCTTAGCACCACGTACCTGACGCATTTGCTCTGGCGTTAGCCCTGAGATTTTTGTTCCATCAAGATACACATCACCATTAGCGATTTGCCCTGGTGGACTCAATAGATCAATCACCGCATTGCCTACGGTTGATTTACCCGCACCAGATTCACCCACTACGCCGACAATTTCACCGCGTTCAATAGAAAACGACAATGATTTCACCGCGGCATGAACACCATGGCGGGATGGATATTCTATCCGAAGGTTTTTTACTTCTAATAAAGCCATGACCGACCCCAATTGCTTGGCAGTTCCTGCCAATATAAAAACTTGAATCCTTTCCACACCAGAATATTCATCTATGGCATGTCGGCCTATCAATCTGTCAAAGATTTCACACAAAAGCAACATTTCAAAGCAAAAAACTATAACGAATGCAAACTATCGAATAATTATTCACTTTAATTCACCAGTAAAACAATATACATCTAAATATTTAATCGATACAAAACACCCACAATCACTGAAATAACAAGTGAGCACAAATAGAAAACCCACCACTTACTAAACAAAACAAAAAAACAAGATATGAATAATTTGTCACTAACAAAAAACACATGTATTTACACGATAATAACAAACGCTACTTTATCCATAATAAATAACAGCAAAAACCATAAAAATTCAAATAAATAGATATAAAAGCGAAAAATTACAATACCTTTGATATTTAACACTAGATAAAATCAGGGTTATCACCAAAAAGTCTAACTATTACGTTATAGATCTTTAATTCGGATCGATGAAAAGCGAGGCTCTATTATCAAGCCCCGACCCTTGGCGCTCTAATCAATAACGCAGAGCGACTTTTACTTTTCTATAGGCGAAAAAAAAACGCATCTTTCGATACGGTTTTCTTAATGATGGTCGGTGAAGAGCAAGGTTCTAATATCAGGGAACCCCCGCCCCTTGGCGCTCTAATCAATAACACTGAGCGACTTTTACTTTTCTATAGGCGAAAAAAAACCGCATCTTTCGATACGGTTTTCTTAATGGTGGTCGGTGAAGAGGGATTCGAACCCCCGACCCTCTGGTCCCAAACCAGATGCGCTACCAAACTGCGCTATTCACCGACAATGTTTTAGGCTTACAAGGCCAAGGTCTCTTAATAAGATAACCTAAATAATGGGGTGGCTAACGAGACTTGAACTCGCGACAACCGGAATCACAATCCGGGACTCTACCAACTGAGCTATAGCCACCATTGTAAGTGGTCGGTGAAGAGGGATTCGAACCCCCGACCCTCTGGTCCCAAACCAGATGCGCTACCAAACTGCGCTATTCACCGACTTAATTCTGTGTGCTTGAATAAACAAGCGGGCTTTTAAAAAGCCAGAAAGCTGACGTATCAACTCTCTATAATATGGGGTGGCTAACGAGGCTTGAACTCGCGACAACCGGAATCACAATCCGGGACTCTACCAACTGAGCTATAGCCACCAATGTATTACCTTCCGCCAATACGACCATTTAAATGGTGCGCCCGAAAGGATTCGAACCTTCGGCCTTTGGCTCCGGAGGCCAACGCTCTATCCAGCTGAGCTACGGGCGCCTTGCCCTATCGACGGGGGTGAATATTACGGATCAGAACGCCTCTCGGCAAGTGTTTTTTTTCATTTTTCTTTCGCTCGCTGATTTTATGCTCAAATAACTATTGATTCGTATCATACAAATACAGCGCACTAGTTTGATCCTACGGTACAACCCGATATACTAACAAATGTATAACAATATAATTATTTTAAAAACATTCGCCGTACTATTTCAACATTAGCCACGAGTGAAGATAACAGCAACTACAAATACAATTTGGAAGTATAAGGTGAGCGCCATGAATTTTTCTTTTCGACAGTTTATATTCGCTGCTGTAGCCACATTTACCATTGCTGTTCCCGCAGTTGCTAACGACATGACAGATGAAGCTATTGCTGAACGTATTAAACCTGTAGGTTCGTTATACCTTGAAGGTGAAGCCCCTGCTGTAGAAGTAGCAGCCAGCCCTCGTAATGGTGAAGCCGTTTATAATTCTTTTTGTGCTTCTTGCCATACTCCAGGTGTTATGGGTGCACCAAAAAAAGACGATGCGGATGATTGGTCTGCTCGTATTGCCCAAGGTAAAGATGTGTTAGCCGATCATGCTATTAATGGCTTTAATGCGATGCCTGCAAAAGGTGCCTGTATGGATTGTAGTGATGAAGAAATTGTTGCCGCAATTAATTACATGATTGCTGGCTTATAATTTTTCTCAATAATAAATAAAGAGGGTGGGCATTATGAATGCTCACCCTCTTTTTATATAGCCGCTATTTAGTAGGATTACTTTTTAAACATCGCGCGAATATTAGCAATATGCGCTTGCCCTTTATTCATCCGTTCTTCTGCAGAAACGGGTTTGCGCTCACTTTCCCACTCCAAATCATCTTGTGGTAATTCGTACAAGAATCGACTTGGCTCAGGTTTAATTAGTTCGCCATACTGACGACGCTCTTTACATAAAGTAAAGGTTAGCTCGCGTTGTGCTCGCGTGATCCCAACATATGCAAGGCGACGTTCTTCATCAACGTTTTCTTCATCAATGCTGGTTTGGTGCGGCAAGATCCCCTCTTCTGTCCCCACTAAGAACACATAAGGAAACTCCAACCCTTTAGAAGCATGCAGCGTCATAAGCTGTACTTGATCAGCATCGTCATCATCTTCCCCTCGCTCCATCATGTCGCGTAGGGTTAAACGCTGCACTACTTCTTTTAAGGTTTTCTCTTCATTATCATAGTTATCGCCTTCTAAATCAGCGGTGATCCAACTATATAAATCAGAGACATTTTT
This sequence comes from Photobacterium angustum, assembly GCF_002954615.1. NCBI lineage: Bacteria > Pseudomonadati > Pseudomonadota > Gammaproteobacteria > Vibrionales > Vibrionaceae > Photobacterium > Photobacterium angustum. The sequence goes on from NZ_MSCJ01000001.1 coordinate 2,876,769, forward strand.
CATTCTCATCTCAGCAGCTTTCGGGCTTGGTGAGGTTTCGTATAGCCAATCTTCGTAATGAATATCACGCACTAATTGACGCACAGCAGCTACCGTATCACCACGTTCAGCATTATCAGCTAATTGATTAACCCAATGGGTAAAGCGTTGCAGTGATTCTAAACCTCGACCTGATAGGTGTTGCTCTAACCCCATCTCAAAGCTAGCGGCAAACAAGCTTTTACCACGCATGTTAGCGTATGTACCGAGCTTCTCGAGTGTCACTGGGCCGATTTCTCGACGCGGTGTATTCACTATACGTAAAAATGCGTTGTCATCATCTAGGTTAGTCAGTAAGCGTAAGTACGCCATGATGTCTTTTATTTCAGAGCGTGAGAAAAATGATGTGCCACCTGAAATCTTATAAGGAATACGGTTTTGCATCAGCGACTTTTCAAACAAACGTGACTGATGGTTACCTCGATACAAGATCGCATAATCTTTATAAGCGGTGTTATTCATAAAGCGATGAGCAATGAGCTCACCAATCACTTTTTCTGCTTCATGCTCTTCATTTTTCGCTGTGATCACTTTAAGCATCGCGCCGTCAGGGATCTCAGAGAAAAGGGCTTTTTCAAATAAATGGGGGTTATTAGCGATCAAAATATTCGCTGTTCGCAAAATACGGCTGGTTGAACGGTAATTTTGCTCAAGTTTGATCACTTTTAAACTAGGAAAGTCTTTATTTAGCAAACCTAAGTTTTCTGGCTGCGCTCCACGCCATGAGTAAATAGACTGATCGTCATCACCAACCACAGTAAAGCGCGCACGCTCACCCACCAATAGTTTTACAAATAAGTATTGGCTGGTATTGGTATCTTGATACTCATCCACCAGCAGGTAACGAATACGGTTCTGCCAATGTTTTCGCACTTCAGCGTTATCTCGCAACAACAAGACGGGCATTAAAATCAGATCATCAAAATCTAATGCGTTGTAGGCTTTCATTTGACGCTGGTACATTTCATAGCAATGCGCAAACAATTGATCGCGCTCACTACGAGCGTGTGCACCCGCACCGGCGGGCGACAACATGTCATTTTTCCAATTAGAAATAGAGGACATTAATTGCTTTAATAAATCTTTATCACCTTCAAGCTCATCTTCGGTGAGCTCTTTGAGAAGCGCCATTTGGTCTTGATCGTCAAACAGTGAAAAACTGGCTTTTAAGCCTAAATGCTTATATTCACGACGAATGATATTCAAACCTAAAGTATGAAAGGTAGAAACCATTAATCCTTTCGATTCTTGACGTCCCAATGTTTGCCCTACACGCTCTTTCATTTCACGTGCCGCTTTATTAGTAAAAGTCAGCGCGGCAATATTGCGTGCTTTGTAATCACACTGCTGTACCAAATAAGCAATTTTATTAGTGATCACACGGGTTTTACCAGAGCCTGCACCGGCGAGTACTAAGCATGGCCCAGAAACGTATTTTACTGCTTCTGTTTGCCTTGGGTTCAGTTTCATTCGTTATCCTGACGCTCGTTTAAAAAAATGCATACACATGCACTTTAAACCTGAGTTTTATTCATTTGACAAATAATTAAACCCAGACCAATCACAAATAATCATACATAATGATTAACAATCCCCTATAGGTATAAATAGTAATTTCTACGTTACTCCATGGTAGAAACTCTATTTTATGCCAAAAATAACCGTTCTGTGTTTAAACGGCTATCATAGGTTACAAAATGGTAAATAGTGGTTATTCTATTGTAAATCCATAAATTTGGATATTTACGCTCGGTTATATTGCTTAAAATTAGGAGATTTCATGCGGAAAATCGCAAAAATTGCCATGGTTGTCAGTATGGCACTATGGGTAACAGCTTGTGATCAAAATGCGGCAGAAAATACTGCGCAACAAGCAGCAAAAAGTATCCCCGTAGGTACTATAGCCATTACATCTCACCCACAAGAAATCCGCGTGGAATTACCCGGTCGAAGCAAAGCTTATTTAGAAGCAGAAGTTCGTCCTCAAGTTTCAGGCATTATCACAAACCGTGGTTTTACCGAAGGTAGTGATGTAAAGAAAGGCCAATCCCTTTATAACATTGACTCTGCAACTTATAACGCTGCATATTTAAGTGCAAAAGCAGAACTTGCCAAGGCACAAGCAACGCTTGATTCAGCAAAAGCATTAGCAATTCGTAGTAAAAAGCTAGTAGAACGCGGTGCTTTCAGTAAACAAACTAACGATGATAACCAAGCAGCCTATAAAGTCGCTATAGCAGGGCTTGAAGTTGCAAAAGCAAACGTCAATACAGCCAAAATCAATTTAGATTATACCAAAGTTGAAGCCCCAATTTCAGGTCGTATTGGTCAATCTTCGGTTACTCCCGGCGCATTAGTTAATGCTGGGCAAGCCCAAGTGCTGGCAACTATTCAGCAGTTAGATCCTATTAATGTCGATATTGCTCAATCTAGTGCGCAATTACTACGCTTGAAAGCGGCATTAAAGCAAGGGGAACTCCAAGCCAGCCAGAATGCTGATGTCGAACTTATCCTAGAAGATGGTTCGGTTTATCCTCATCACGGCGTATTACAGTTTTCTGAAGTCAACGTTGATCCTAATACAGGCTCAGTCACATTACGTGCTGAATTCCCAAACCCCGACGGTCTTTTGCTACCGGGTATGTATGTTCGCGCAGTGCTAAACACAGGTACCGATCCTAAAGCGATTATGATTCCCCAAAAAGCTGTTACCCGTAATAGTAAAGGTGAAGCAACGGTCATGGTTGTTAATGCCGAAAACAAGGTGGAATCTCGCCTTGTAACGACAGCGCAAGTGATCGATAACCAATGGCGTATCACTAAAGGCTTAAAAGATGGTGACCAAGTCATTGTCGATGGCCTACAAAAAGTTCGTCCAGGCGCTTTGGTTCAACCGACCACAGCCAATAACACACAACCACAAAAGTAGAGATAAGATATGGCTCGTTTCTTTATCGATCGCCCTATTTTTGCTTGGGTGATCGCAATTATCGTGATGCTTGCGGGGGTACTGTCAATTCTCAAATTGCCAGTGTCGCAGTATCCGAGTATTGCACCGCCTACGGTGGTGATCAGCGCTAGCTACCCTGGCGCAAACGCAAAAACTATGGAAGATACCGTTACTCAGGTTATCGAACAACGTATGACGGGTATCGATAACTTACGTTACCTATCATCCACTAGTGATAGCTTTGGTAATACCCAAATTACCCTAACCTTTAATGCTGAAGCGGATCCTGATATTGCTCAGGTACAGGTACAGAACAAACTGCAATCTGCCTTGCCTCTGTTACCAATGGAAGTACAGCAACAAGGTGTGAAAGTAAACAAAGCAAGCTCATCATTCTTGATGGTTGTCGGCTTCTACTCCAAAGATGGCTCAATGGATAAAAACGATATTTCGGACTACATCAGTTCGAACGTTGCCGATCCTATGAGTCGTGTTCCGGGTGTGGGTGAAATCACCACTTTCGGTGCACAATATGCGATGCGTATCTGGCTAGATCCTTTAAAATTGACCAAATATAACCTTACTAGTATTGATGTTATTTCTGCAATTAAAGAGCAGAATGCACAGATATCGGCAGGTCAACTTGGTGCATCTCCTTCTCTGCCAGGTCAAGAGCTGAACGCAACAGTTTCCGCACAAAGCCGCTTACAAACACCAGAAGAATTTAAAAACATTATTGTTAAATCTGACTCTTCTGGCGCAACGGTTCACCTTAGTGATGTCGCACGTGTTGAATTAGGGGCTGAAAGTTATTCGGTTCAAGTACTTTATAACGGAAAACCTGCCAGTGGTTTAGGTATTAAACTAGCAACAGGCGCGAATGCGCTTGCGACAGCGGAAGCGGTAAAAGCGAAAGTTGAAGAGTTAAAACCTTTCTTCCCTGAAGGTTTAACTGCGGTTTACCCGTACGATACTACGCCATTCGTTGAAAAGTCGATTGAAGGGGTTGTTCATACACTGTTTGAGGCGGTAGCACTGGTGTTTATCATCATGTACCTATTCTTACAGAACTTCCGCGCAACCTTGATCCCGACCATTGCGGTTCCCGTTGTACTATTAGGTACTTTTGCGGTGCTGTCTCTGGCGGGATACTCCATCAATACCTTAACCATGTTCGCAATGGTTCTTGCCATCGGCTTGCTGGTTGATGATGCCATCGTGGTGGTAGAAAACGTTGAACGTGTAATGCATGAAGAAGGCTTAAATGCCGTTGAAGCAACACGTAAGTCGATGGATCAGATCACAGGTGCACTGGTCGGTATTGCCTTAACCCTATCAGCTGTATTTGTTCCTATGGCATTTATGTCTGGTTCAACAGGGGTTATTTATCGTCAGTTCTCAATAACCATTGTTACCGCCATGGCACTCTCGGTCTTGGTGGCCGTGATCTTAACTCCTGCCTTGTGTGCAACCATGCTAAAACCGGTAGAGCACGGGGAGAAAAAAGGCTTCTTTGGTTGGTTTAACCGCACCTTTGATAACTTGACTAAACGTTATGAGTCAGGCGTTGCGGCGATGATCAAACGCTCCATTCGCGTGATGTTTATCTTCCTAGGCCTAACTGTTGCCGTTGGTTGGATCTTCATGCGTATGCCAACCTCGTTCTTGCCAGATGAAGATCAGGGTATCTTGTTTAGTCAGGCTATTTTGCCTGTTAACTCGACCCAAGAGCAAACCCAAGAGGTAATGGATAAAGTCTCTGATTACTACCTAAATCAAGAAAAAGATAGCGTTGCTAGTGTGTTTAGTGTGTCAGGCTTTAGTTTTGCTGGTAGTGGTCAAAACATGGGTATGGCCTTTGTTGGATTAAAAGATTGGTCTGACCGTCAGTTACCAGGGATGGATGTAAAATCTATCGTTGGTCGCTCAATGGCTTATTTCCATCAAATCAAAAATGCATTGGTATTTTCATTTGCACCACCAGCGGTGATTGAATTGGGTACTGCCAGTGGTTTTGACTTCTATCTCCAAGATAGAAGCGGTCAAGGTCATGATAAACTGATCGCGGCTCGTAACCAGTTATTAGGTCTAGCGGCACAAAATCCAAATCTTGTTGGGGTTCGTCCTAACGGACAAGAAGATGCGCCGATGTACCAAATCAATATTGATCAAGCCAAAATTCGTGCCCTCGGTATTGATATTCAATCGGTGAATCAGGTATTGGGTACCGCTTGGGGTAGTTCGTATGTGAATGACTTCATCGACCGCGGACGCGTGAAAAAAGTGTTCGTACAAGGTGATGCACAATACCGTATGAAACCGACGGATTTAGATACTTGGTATGTCCGTAACAACAAAGGTGAAATGGTACCATTCTCCGCCTTTGCGACAGGTGAATGGAAGTACGCGTCACCTCGACTTGAGCGTTTCAATGCGACACCTGCGGTCAACATTCAAGGCAGCGTGGTTGCAGGTTACAGTACAGGTCAGGCAATGCTTGATATTGAAGAGATGGTGAAACAATTACCACCAGGCTTCGGTGTTGAGTGGAATGGCTTATCCTATGAAGAGCGTCTATCAGGTAACCAAGCACCTATGCTGTATGCGTTATCTATCTTAGTTGTATTCTTAGTACTTGCAGCATTGTATGAAAGCTGGTCTGTTCCTTTTGCCGTGGTATTAGTCGTACCACTTGGGATCATCGGTGCACTACTGGCCATGAACGCTCGTGGTATGCCAAATGACGTGTTCTTCCAAGTAGGTCTATTAACCACAGTTGGCTTGGCGACTAAGAACGCCATCTTGATTGTCGAATTTGCTAAAGAGTACTACGAAAAAGGTGCTGGATTGGTTGAAGCAACACTCCATGCCGTTCGTGTACGTCTGCGCCCGATTATCATGACATCTCTGGCATTTGGTCTAGGTGTTGTGCCATTGGCAATCAGTACCGGTGTTGGCTCTGGCGGTAAGAATGCGATTGGTACTGCTGTACTTGGCGGTATGTTAAGTTCGACATTCCTTGGGATCTTCTTTATTCCAATATTCTTTGTAGTGGTTGAACGTATTTTCAGCCGCGGCAAAAAGAAAAATACTGACAATAAAGAGCAAGTAGCCGAGTAATACTTACTCCGAAAAACAAATAGCGCATGCCTTTGGGTGTGCGCTTTTTTTTACTTCCAATTCCCTCTAGCAGCAATACCTATAACGCCTAGCAAATAAGTTCAAAGCCACCATTCACCAGACACATAACTTAAACTGAATAATCAATGAATATTGTGCAAAAGCTATATTAAAAACTTGCGTATCAAGGGCGACTATCTACAATAATGAACGATCGTTCATTCATTGCACACCCAAATATTATTACTATTATGAATGAGAAAAGAATACGTATATTGGCAGCAACAGAAAAACTCCTTGCCGAGTTTGGCTTTCACGGCCTTTCAATGCAAATGGTGGCTAAAGAAGCCAATGTTGCAGCAGGAACCATTTATCGTTACTTCAACGATAAAGACGACTTACTCAACCAATTACATGATCATATTTTAAGTTATATCGCCGCTCAAATTAGTCATGGTGTTGTCGATACCATGCCGATTAAGCAACGTTATCGCACAATGTGGCTTAATTTATGGCATATGACTCTAAATGGTGATGCCCCATTGATCATTCGGGGTCAGTTCCAAAATCTACCTTGTCGCAGTAGACAAGAGCAGAAGCACTTAAGCCAAAAATTGTTTTCTTCCGTAGCAACTATGTTTAATGAAGGAAAAGCCTGCGGCTTGTTTAAAAATATTGATAACGAGGTTCTAAGTATTTTGAGCCTTGAGACGAGTTGTAACTTAGCTCGACGTCAAATCAATGGTGGTTTACAGATCAACGATGACGAACTTGAAGCAGTAATCAATGCTTCGTGGGACGCCATCATTCTGCATTAATAGCGTAAAACCGGAGCAAACTTTACAATGAAAAAATGGATAGTCGTGTTACTTCTTGTCCTCCTGTTATTCGGGAGCGTCATTGGTTTCAACTTGTTCAAACAGAAAAAAATTGCTGAGTACATGGCAAACATGCCAGAGCCTAACTACCCAGTAACGGCGATGACAACCAAAGGCGAAAACTGGTATCCTGCCATTCAAGCGATTGGTTTTATTGAACCAGTACAAGGTGTAACGTTAACTTCTGAAGCCTCAGGTGTGATCAGTAAAATCGCATTTGAATCAGGTCAACATGTTAAAGCTGGTCAAGAGTTAGTCTCAATTAACTCTAATGTAGAAGTCTCTAGCCTAGAAAGTACTAAAGCGAAATTACCTGCAGTACAAGCTACCTACAAGCGCTACCAAGATTTATATCGTAAAGGCTCGGTGTCTAAATCAAACCTTGATGAAGCAAAAGCCAATTACCTTGCACTTGTCTCACAAATCAAATCGTTAGAAGAATCAATCCAACGCCGTGATATCGTGGCACCCTTTACTGGTGAAGTTGGCTTACGTAATGTTTACTTAGGTCAGTACATTCAACCGGGCACACAAATTGTTCGTCTAGAAGATACCCGTACCATGCGTTTTCGCTTTACGGTTCCTCAAACAGATATTTCTAAGATCAAGATTGGTCAGGAAGTAGATATCAATGTCGATGCTTATCAAGATATTAACTTCAAAGGTCAAATCACAGCGATTGAGCCTGCGGTAAATGCCCAGACAGGTCTAATACAAGTTCAAGCAGATATTCCAAACAGTGGCGGTAAATTACGTAGTGGTATGTTTGCTCGTGCTCGCGTGATCTTACCAACTATTCCCGATCAAATTATCGTCCCACAAACTGCGATTACTTACACCTTATACGGTGACACGGTATACGTACTAAAAGAACAAGACGGTAAATTACGTGCAATTCAAACAGTGATAACCACAGGTCAAAACCATGGTAATCAAGTGCGAATCCTTTCAGGTCTCAAAGCTGGCGAGCAAATTGTTACTACAGGTCAAATCCGTTTAAGTAACAAGACGCTAGTACATGTCGTTGAAAATGATGCACTTAAAGCTCCAGCCGTAACCCCACTGTTGTAATTGGAGAACACTCAGTATGCGCTTTACTGATATATTTATCAGACGCCCAGTCCTCGCGATTTCGATCAGTTTAATGATCGCATTGTTAGGATTTCAGGCGATTTTCAAAATGCAGGTTCGACAGTATCCAGAAATGACCAACACCGTAGTAACCGTAAGCACAGCTTACTACGGTGCAAGTGCCGATCTGATGCAGGGCTTTATTACTCAGCCCTTAGAACAAGCCATTGCCCAAGCCGATAATATTGACTACATCACCGCCCAAAGTACCTTGGGGATGTCGACAATTACGGTACAAATGAAACTGAATACCAACCCAAATGCAGCCTTGGCTGATATTTTGGCGAAGGTAAACTCAGTACGCTCACAACTGCCAACAGAAACCCAAGATCCGACTATTACCTTATCAACAGGTAGTAATACAGGTGTGCTTTACTTAGGTTTCACCAGTAAGAGCCTAAACTCTAGTCAAATCACTGACTACATTGAGCGAGTGGTTAAACCACAGTTATTTACCGTTAACGGTGTATCTAAAGTCGATATGTACGGTGGTGTTCCTTACGCCCTTCGCGTTTGGTTAGATCCACAAAAGATGGCGGCATTTAACTTATCAGCAACTGATGTTATTCAAGTACTCAAAGCCAATAACTACCAATCTGCTGTTGGTCAAGCGAATAATGACTTCGTGCTTTATAACGGTAGTGCTAACACACAATCAAATAGCCCTGAAGCATTAGAAAAGCTGGTTGTTACCAGTAAAGATGGCCAAGTCACTCGCTTAGGTGACATCGCTAAAGTGACGTTATCAAGAAGTAGTGATACCTACCGTGCGACAGCAAATGGTCAAGAAGCCGTGGTAGCTGCCATTGAAGCTACACCGAGTGCAAACCCAATTGACATTGCAGCCGATGTACTAAAACTACTGCCAACCATTGAACGTAACATGCCAAGCACCATCAAAATGACGGTGATGTACGATTCAACGATTGCGATTAACGACTCGATTCATGAGGTAATTAAAACCATCCTTGAAGCGGCAGTAATTGTATTGGTGGTGATAGCCCTGTTTATCGGTTCGCTACGTTCAGTACTGATCCCAATCATCACAATCCCGCTATCACTTGTTGGTGTCGCCCTCGTGATGCAAATGTTTGGTTTTTCTTGGAACCTCATGACGCTACTGGCCATGGTACTCGCCATCGGACTGGTAGTGGATGACGCCATCGTTGTTCTTGAAAACGTTGAGCGTCACATGAAAATGGGACAAAGCCCTTTCCGTGCAGCCATTATTGGTACCCGTGAAATTGCCGTTCCGGTTATTTCGATGACTATCGCCCTAGGCGCGGTATACGCACCTATCGCATTAATGGGTGGCTTAACAGGCTCGCTGTTTAAAGAGTTTGCATTAACACTCGCGGGAGCCGTGTTTATTTCAGGGATCATTGCACTAACATTATCGCCGGTAATGTGTGCTCACTTTCTGAAAGAAAATGCAGCGCCGAATAAATTTGAACAAACAGTACATCGCTTCCTTGATCGCCTCACCCTACGCTATGAAAAAATGCTAGGCGGCATCATGAAGATGCGCTCTGTTGTGATTGTATTTGCAATCTGTGCATTTGCGAGCTTGCCGTTCTTATTCAAGTTCATTCCAAGTGAACTGGCCCCTGCTGAAGATAACGGTGTGGTGGTATTCCAAGGTAATGCGCCATCAAACGCAAACTTGGATTACATTGAAGACACCATGAACCAAGTTAACAAGGTGCTAACCGATCAAAAGAGCGTGGAATACGCGCAGGTATTCTCCGGTATCCCTGCATCTAACCAAGCCTTTGGTCTAGCCACCTTGAAACCTTGGAGTGAGCGCGACCAAAGCCAAGCCGAAGTGGCAAATGATGTAGCGAAGAAAATCAAAGATATTCCTCAAATGTCAGTGGCTGCGTTCCAAATGCCAAGCTTGCCTGGTGCTGGCGGTGGTTTCCCTGTTCAGTTCGTGATCACCACGCCGAATAACTTTAAGAGTTTGTTCCAAGTGGCATCTGACATGCTGACTAAGGTGAAAGATAATCCGATGTTCGTATTCTCAGATCTCAACTTGAAGTACGACTCGGCTGATATGAAGATCAATATCAACAAAGACAAAGCAGGCGCTTATGGTGTAACGATGCAATCGATCGGTAACACATTAAGTACCATGCTTGCAGGCGGTGATATTAACCGTGTTGATATCTTAGGTCGTTCATACAAAGTGATCCCACAAGTTGAGCGTAAGAATCGTTTTAATCCAAGTGATTTAAACAACTATTACGTAAAAACCAATACTGGCGATCTGATCCCGCTAGGTAGCTTAGTAACCATCACGGTGAAATCAACCCCACCAACGTTACCAAGCTTTAACCAGCAAAACGCAGCAACCATCAGTGGCGTATTAGCTCCTGGTACATCGATTGGTGAAGCGGTAAGTTGGTTAAATACCGAAGCGGCAAAAGTTCTTCCTAAAGGTTATAGCTACAACTACCTTGGTGAAAGCCGTCAGTACGTAACAGAAGGTAATGCGCTATACGCAACCTTCGGTTTAGCATTGGCTGTTATCTTCCTAGTACTTGCGATTCAATTTGAATCTCTACGCGATCCGCTAGTTATTCTTGTGTCAGTTCCACTTGCGATTTGTGGTGCGTTAATCGCACTGGCATGGGGTGCAACGACCTTGAATATTTACTCACAAATCGGTTTGATAACCCTGATAGGCTTGATAACCAAACACGGTATATTGATTTGTGAAGTGGCAAAAGAAGAGCAGTTATACCATGGTAAGAATCGCTTAGAAGCGGTCATGGAAGCCGCGAAGATCCGTCTTCGTCCAATCCTAATGACCACATGTGCGATGATTGCAGGTCTGATCCCACTACTTTACGCATCAGGCGCAGGTGCTGCCTCTCGCTTTAGTATTGGTATCGTTATCGTGGCAGGTCTTTCTATCGGTACATTGTTTACCTTGTTTGTTCTGCCAGTTATCTATACATTCCTAGCAAGCGAACACAAACCACTACCTGTATTCGTTGAAGATGACGATGCAACAGATAGCCATTTCTAAGTAATAAATAAATGAAAAAGGGCGCTGGAACTTCCGCGCCCTTTTATTTTAACTAGTACGACGATTACAATAGAAGAATAACGATTCTCGCAACGGAGTAAGCGAATCATGTTTGATCCAAAGAAGCTTGAGCAAGTAGCTAAGCAAATTCAAGACGCAATGCCACAGCCAGTAAAAGAGCTAGGCAATGACGTTGAGCAAAAAGTACGACAAGTGATCCAAGCGCAATTGGGTAAATTAGATGTCGTGAACCGTGAAGAATTTGATGTGCAAACTCAGGTTCTCCTTCGTACTCGCCAGAAGCTTAATGATCTTGAGCAAAAAATGGCAGAGCTTGAAGCAAAACTTGATGCTGAAGCGAAAAGCGATAACGCTTAATTTGAAAATTCAGAGACTAAAAAGCCCGGAATCAACCGGGCTTTTTTCTATTTAGTCGACGCTAAAATTAACCGCCAACAGCGATTTGCTTCATGTCTTTCATGTAACCACGTAGCTCTTTACCAATCACTTCCACTGGGTGATTACGTAGTGCTTCGTTCACTTCAATTAGCTTCTGGTTATCAGCAAAATTAGATGTCTCACCCAAGCCTTTACCAATCACATCCGTCGCTACTTTCGGCATAAATTGCTCACGTAGTAATGGTGTTGCTACGTTTGCAAATAGGTAGTTACCGTACTCTGCTGTATCAGAAATAACCACGTTCATCTCGTACAGACGCTTACGTGCAATGGTATTTGCAATAAGCGGTAGTTCGTGTAGTGACTCGTAGTATGCTGACTCATCAATAATGCCTGATGCTGTCATTGCTTCAAATGCCAATTCAACACCTGCACGTACCATAGCAACCATAATGATGCCGTTATCAAAGTACTCTTGCTCACTGATTTGAATATCAGAAGATGGGTAGTTTTCGAATTGTGTTTCAGCGGTCTCACCACGCCAGCCAAGAAGATCAGCATCATCGTTCGCCCAGTCAGCCATCATCGTGCTAGAGAAGTGACCAGAGATAATGTCATCCATGTGCTTGTTGTAAAGTGGACGCATCAGATCTTTTAGCTCTTCAGATAGATCAAACGCTTTTACTTTAGCTGGGTTTGATAGACGATCCATCATATGAGAAACACCACCAAACTTCAGCGCTTCAGTGATCGTTTCCCAACCGTACTGCAGAAGCTTACCTGCGTATTCTGGTGCGATACCGTCAGCAATCATCTTCTCGTAACATACGATAGAGCCTGCTTGTAGCATGCCACAAAGAATAGTTTGCTCACCCATTAGATCAGATTTTACTTCTGCAACGAATGAAGACTCAAGTACGCCCGCACGGTGACCACCCGTTGCTGCCGCCCATGCTTTAGCAATCTCAAGACCATCACCTTGTGGGTCATTTTCTGGGTGAACAGCAATCAGTGTTGGAACACCGAAACCACGCTTATATTCTTCACGAACTTCTGTACCTGGACACTTAGGTGCAACCATAACAACGGTTAAGTCTTTACGAATTTGCATGCCCTCTTCAACGATGTTGAAACCGTGAGAGTAACCCAATGATGCACCTTGCTTCATTAATGGCATAACCGTTTCAACAACATTCGTGTGCTGCTTATCTGGAGTTAGGTTTACCACTAAATCAGCTTGTGGGATCAGTTGCTCGTAGCTACCTACTTCAAACCCATTTTCTTTTGCGTTCTTAAATGATTGACGTTGCTCATCAATCGCCGCTTGGCGTAGCGCATAAGAGACATCTAGACCAGAGTCACGCATGTTAAGACCTTGGTTAAGACCTTGCGCACCACAACCAACAATCACTACTTTTTTACCTTTAAGGTAATCAGCTTCTGTTGCAAACTCTGCACGATCCATAAAGCGACAGCGACCTAGTTGATCTAACTGCTGACGTAGGTTCAGGGTATTAAAATAATTAGCCATAACAACAAACTCCGTGAAAATATATCCTTGGGTCGACATCTTTACTGTCGAATAAGCTGATAGTAGATCAGGTAATTTGTTGCGCAAAGTGCTATATTCACAACAACTAATTGCAAATTATGCAACATGGATGATGAATATTAAAAATCTGCAACTATTTCTTCACCTTTGTGAATCCCATAACTTCAGCCAAACGGCGCAAGCCATGCATATCAGCCCTTCGGCATTAAGCCGCGTTATTCAGCGTCTTGAAGAGGAGTTAGGCCAAACCTTATTTATGCGTGATAATCGCAGTGTTGAATTAACGCAAGCTGGAAAAAAATTACTTCCCGTCGCATCTTTAATTGTGAGTAATTGGTTCGAATTAAAAAGTGAATTACAGGAAGATCATTCTCAACTACAAGGGAAATTAACCCTCTTTTGCTCGGTGACTGCAAGTTATAGTCACCTTCCGAATATATTAAATAAGTTTCGCATCATTTATCCCCATATCGAAATTCAACTTCAAACAGGGGATCCGGCACTCGCAATAGAGAAAGTACTATCTGGTGATGTCGATATCGCCATTGCCGCCAAACCTGATCTCTTGCCATCTAAATTAACTTACATCGAAGTTGATCAGATCCAGATGTCGTTGATTGGGCCATTAATCTCATCACCCACATTACAAAAAAGCTTAAATTATGATCCAGATTGGAAATCTTTATCTTTTATACTGCCAGAATCTGGACCTGCGCGAACCCGTGCTGATAAATGGTTTAAGAAAAAGAAAATAACCCCTTCGATTTATGCCCAAATATCAGGCCATGAAGCCATTGTTAGTATGGTTGCGCTTGGCTGTGGTGTAGGCATAGCGCCCGATGTTGTTATTAATAACAGTCCTGTTAGTGATAAAGTACAACGGTTTAACACCGAATCAATAGAGCCGATGAGTTTAGGTTTATGCTGTAAACAGTCCCGTGAGCAAGAGCCTTTATTGCATGCTTTACTACAGCTTTTTAATGATAGCTATGTAGATAACTTACTTTAGCTCGTTTTATTAGTGCATTTTTCAAGGAACAACAGTAGTGCCTAGTCCAATATTAACGCATTCATATTGTGCTGATTTTTATGCTGATCATGGTTATCAATTTCTAAAAAAACTCTCACAAGAATATGTTCTCCCTAATAATCTTGTGATTTTTTCTGTCATGCATTGCTATGAAGGCTCTTTACCCTATATTAACGTTCTTTCCGAACTGGCTGACAAACTTATCTTTATTCCTAAAGATGCGACTGTCGGTGCAAATCCTGAGCTACTCACAACGATAAGGAAAATCCCACGTTGTCATATTGTTGCTACTCACAATAATAAAGCTTACTTAAAAAATATTGAGCATTGTGAGATGCTTATCCGCCAGCATATTAGCCCTGACACCCCTTTCCTTATTCTTGATCACGGTGGATATTTCTCGTCCTCTATTACACATATTTGCGACACCTTCAAAGAACAATGTATTGGCATTACTGAGTTAACCGCGAATGGCTTACAAAAATATATTAATAAATCAATTCCTAAGCCTCTTGTCACTGTTTCTCATCTGAGTATCAAAGCGCCAGCAGATTTTGAAGCTTCTGAATGTATTGTTCACTATTCTGATCAAATATTACGAGAAGAGTTTGGTCTTAAAATCAATAACTCAGGCTTTCTAAAAGCAGGCGTGATCGGTGCAGGAAATTTAGGGCGCGGTGTGATAAAGCACCTTAAAGCTAAAGGTATTACCAATATTCATGTTACTGATATCGACCCAAGAAGGTTAACTCAATTCCCTCGTGATGGCATTCAAGCTTGCTCAATCAAATATTTAGTCGAACATTGTAATATGCTGTTTTGTTGCACAGGAAATCAATCGATTACACCTGAGATGATTGATGCACTTTCACAGCCAATGTTTATAAGCACGGTTACCTCTGCTGATGATGAACTTCACTTGCCTGATTTATTACAACAAGGTGTACTCACCGAAGTTAAAACTAATAGTTTAACCAAAGAATATAAGACACGTCATGGATACAGCGTGTATCTCTTTGCGGGGGGAGAATCAGCAAATACACCTTTTAAAACAGGGATGGGTGATCCTACTCTGTATTTATTTGAAGCGGCTCATATGCTTGCAGGATTAAAGCTAATTAAAGATGCCACGCAATTTAAATCTGGTATTCAATCATTATGTGAAGATGACGAAATAATGATAGCTGAGCGTTGGCTACGTCACTTTTATCATTATCAATGATCATCATATTAAGCCTCACTTCATCGTGGGGCTTTCTTAATGTAGGAATTTACAATCATACAGACGTAAAAAAGCCCCGTCATTTCTGACGAGGCTTTCTTGAAGATGGCAGGGGTGGAGAGATTCGAACTCCCAACACGCGGATTTGGAATCCGCTGCTCTGCCAATTGGAGCTACACCCCTGTAGTTATTTTAAAGACTTAACTGTGTCTAAATAAAGTGGCGGAGCGGACGGGACTCGAACCCGCGACCCCCGGCGTGACAGGCCGGTATTCTAACCAACTGAACTACCGCTCCACACGGAGATAAAACTTTCGTTTTATCCGATATCCGTAGTTCAAAACGAATATCTGAAATTTGAAGCCTGGCGATGTCCTACTCTCACATGGGGAGACCCCACACTACCATCGGCGCTATTACGTTTCACTACTGAGTTCGGCATGGGATCAGGTGGGTCCATAACGCTATGGTCGCCAAGCAAATTCGGTTTTATTTATTGTCATCGACAATAAATAGCAATCTGGGAAAGTTAACTAGTGTTCTCTACACGTTCAAGTGTACTTGGAGTCCGTATAAAACCCCTTGGGTGTTGTATGGTTAAGCCTCACGGGCAATTAGTATCGGTTAGCTCAATGCCTCGCAGCACTTACACACCCGACCTATCAACGTTGTAGTCTTCAACAACCCTTTAGAGACCTTAAAGGTCTAGGGATGACTCATCTTGAGGCTCGCTTCCCGCTTAGATGCTTTCAGCGGTTATCGATTCCGAACTTAGCTACCGGGCAATGCGTCTGGCGACACAACCCGAACACCAGCGGTTCGTCCACTCCGGTCCTCTCGTACTAGGAGCAGCCCCTCTCAATCATCCAACGCCCACGGCAGATAGGGACCGAACTGTCTCACGACGTTCTAAACCCAGCTCGCGTACCACTTTAAATGGCGAACAGCCATACCCTTGGGACCGACTTCAGCCCCAGGATGTGATGAGCCGACATCGAGGTGCCAAACACCGCCGTCGATATGAACTCTTGGGCGGTATCAGCCTGTTATCCCCGGAGTACCTTTTATCCGTTGAGCGATGGCCCTTCCATTCAGAACCACCGGATCACTATGACCTGCTTTCGCACCTGCTCGAATTGTCATTCTCGCAGTCAAGCGGGCTTATGCCATTGCACTAACCTCACGATGTCCGACCGTGATTAGCCCACCTTCGTGCTCCTCCGTTACTCTTTGGGAGGAGACCGCCCCAGTCAAACTACCCACCAGGCACTGTCCGTAATCCCGATAAGGGACCAACGTTAGAACATCAAGCATACAAGGGTGGTATTTCAAGATTGACTCCACAACCACTGGCGCGGTTGCTTCAACGTCTCCCACCTATCCTACACATGTAGGGTCAATGTTCAGTGCCAAGCTATAGTAAAGGTTCACGGGGTCTTTCCGTCTAGCCGCGGGGACGCAGCATCTTCACTGCGATTTCAATTTCACTGAGTCTCGGGTGGAGACAGCGTGGCCATCATTACGCCATTCGTGCAGGTCGGAACTTACCCGACAAGGAATTTCGCTACCTTAGGACCGTTATAGTTACGGCCGCCGTTTACCGGGGCTTCGATCAAGAGCTTCGACCGAAGTCTAACCCCATCAATTAACCTTCCGGCACCGGGCAGGCGTCACACCGTATACGTCATCTTTCGATTTTGCACAGTGCTGTGTTTTTAATAAACAGTTGCAGCCACCTGGTATCTGCGACTCCCGGCAGCTTAGAGAGCAAGTCTCATCACCGCTAGGAGCGTACCTTCTCCCGAAGTTACGGTACCATTTTGCCTAGTTCCTTCACCCGAGTTCTCTCAAGCGCCTTGGTATTCTCTACCTGATCACCTGTGTCGGTTTGGGGTACGATTTCTTATAATCTGAAGCTTAGAAGCTTTTCCCGGAAGCATGGCATCAATGACTTCGTCACCGTAGTAACTCGACATCGTATCTCAGCCTTAAGATGGTCCGGATTTGCCTAAACCATCAGCCTACATACTTGGACCTGGACAACCGTCGCCAGGCTCACCTAGCCTTCTCCGTCCCTCCATCGCAATTATAAGAAGTACGGGAATATTAACCCGTTTCCCATCGACTACGCCTTTCGGCCTCGCCTTAGGGGTCGACTTACCCTGCCCCGATTAACGTTGGACAGGAACCCTTGATCTTCCGGCGAGGGAGTTTTTCACTCCCTTTATCGTTACTCATGTCAGCATTCGCACTTCTGATACCTCCAGCAAACCTTACGATTCACCTTCAACGGCTTACAGAACGCTCCCCTACCCAATGCAGTAAACTGCATTGCCGCAGCTTCGGTGTATAGCTTAGCCCCGTTAAATCTTCCGCGCAGGCCGACTCGACCAGTGAGCTATTACGCTTTCTTTAAATGATGGCTGCTTCTAAGCCAACATCCTGGCTGTCTGAGCCTTCCCACATCGTTTCCCACTTAGCTATAACTTTGGGACCTTAGCTGGCGGTCTGGGTTGTTTCCCTCTTCACGACGGACGTTAGCACCCGCCGTGTGTCTCCCGGATAGTACTTACTGGTATTCGGAGTTTGCAAAGGGTTGGTAAGTCGGGATGACCCCCTAGCCTTAACAGTGCTCTACCCCCAGTAGTATTCGTCCGAGGCGCTACCTAAATAGCTTTCGGGGAGAACCAGCTATCTCCGAGTTTGATTGGCCTTTCACCCCTAGCCACAAGTCATCCGCTAATTTTTCAACATTAGTCGGTTCGGTCCTCCAGTAAGTGTTACCTCACCTTCAACCTGCCCATGGCTAGATCACTCGGTTTCGGGTCTAATCCTAGCAACTCATTCGCCCAGTTAAGACTCGGTTTCCCTACGGCTCCCCTAAACGGTTAACCTTGCTACTAAAATTAAGTCGCTGACCCATTATACAAAAGGTACGCAGTCACCCAACAAGTGGGCTCCTACTGCTTGTACGTACACGGTTTCAGGTTCTATTTCACTCCCCTCACAGGGGTTCTTTTCGCCTTTCCCTCACGGTACTGGTTCACTATCGGTCAGTCAGGAGTATTTAGCCTTGGAGGATGGTCCCCCCATATTCAAACAGGATATCACGTGTCCCGTCCTACTCGTTTTCACTGATAATGCGTTGTCGGTTACGGGGCTATCACCCTGTATCGCAGAACTTTCCAGAACTTTCACCTAACGCAAAACTAGCTTAAGGGCTAATCCGGTTTCGCTCGCCGCTACTACCGGAATCTCGGTTGATTTCTCTTCCTCGGGGTACTTAGATGTTTCAGTTCCCCCGGTTCGCCTCATAGTGCTATGTATTCACACTATGATACGTGCTTATGCACGTGGGTTTCCCCATTCGGAAATCCCAGAGTCACCGGTTTTTACTACCTTCTCTGGGCTTATCGCAAGTTAATACGTCCTTCATCGCCTCTGACTGCCAAGGCATCCACCGTGTACGCTTAGTCACTTAACCATACAACCCCAAGAGGTTTCGTATGTTCAAACAACCAAGGTTTGTGTTTAACACTTCGATCAAGAAAGTATTAAACGTTGGTTTTTCGCCGGACTCGATACAAGACACTTGAATGTGTATTGTTTGAGAACTCGTTTTTATCCGAAGATAAAAACATTTTTTAAAATCAATCTATCGATTGAATTTACTAGTCAGCTTTCCAGATTGTTAAAGAGCATAACGCAAAAAAGCGTTAATCAATGCGTAAGCATTCATTAGCACTTTCGTACTTTTCTTTTAACTATTTTACCAAGCAATCTGTGTGGACACTGCATTAAACAGCAAGTCTTTAGGTAAGGAGGTGATCCAGCCCCAGGTTCCCCTAGGGCTACCTTGTTACGACTTCACCCCAGTCATGAACCACACCGTGGTAAACGCCCTCCCGAAGGTTAAGCTATCTACTTCTGGTGCAGCCCACTCCCATGGTGTGACGGGCGGTGTGTACAAGGCCCGGGAACGTATTCACCGTGACATTCTGATTCACGATTACTAGCGATTCCGACTTCATGGAGTCGAGTTGCAGACTCCAATCCGGACTACGACGTACTTTCTGGGATTCGCTCACCATCGCTGGTTGGCAGCCCTCTGTATACGCCATTGTAGCACGTGTGTAGCCCTACTCGTAAGGGCCATGATGACTTGACGTCGTCCCCACCTTCCTCCGGTTTATCACCGGCAGTCTCCCTGGAGTTCCCACCATTATGTGCTGGCAAACAAGGATAAGGGTTGCGCTCGTTGCGGGACTTAACCCAACATTTCACAACACGAGCTGACGACAGCCATGCAGCACCTGTCTCAGAGTTCCCGAAGGCACTAAGCTATCTCTAGCGAATTCTCTGGATGTCAAGAGTAGGTAAGGTTCTTCGCGTTGCATCGAATTAAACCACATGCTCCACCGCTTGTGCGGGCCCCCGTCAATTCATTTGAGTTTTAATCTTGCGACCGTACTCCCCAGGCGGTCTACTTAACGCGTTAGCTCCGAAAGCCACGGCTCAAGGCCACAACCTCCAAGTAGACATCGTTTACGGCGTGGACTACCAGGGTATCTAATCCTGTTTGCTCCCCACGCTTTCGCATCTGAGTGTCAGTATCTGTCCAGGGGGCCGCCTTCGCCACCGGTATTCCTTCAGATCTCTACGCATTTCACCGCTACACCTGAAATTCTACCCCCCTCTACAGTACTCTAGTCTGCCAGTTCAAAATGCTGTTCCGAGGTTGAGCCCCGGGCTTTCACATCTTGCTTAACAGACCACCTGCATGCGCTTTACGCCCAGTAATTCCGATTAACGCTCGCACCCTCCGTATTACCGCGGCTGCTGGCACGGAGTTAGCCGGTGCTTCTTCTGTTGCTAACGTCAAACGCTGAAGCTATTAACATCAACGCCTTCCTCACAACTGAAAGTACTTTACAACCCGAAGGCCTTCTTCATACACGCGGCATGGCTGCATCAGGGTTTCCCCCATTGTGCAATATTCCCCACTGCTGCCTCCCGTAGGAGTCTGGACCGTGTCTCAGTTCCAGTGTGGCTGATCATCCTCTCAGACCAGCTAGGGATCGTTGCCTTGGTGAGCCATTACCCCACCAACAAGCTAATCCCACCTGGGCTAATCCTGACGCGAGAGGCCCGAAGGTCCCCCTCTTTGCTCCGAAGAGATTATGCGGTATTAGCTATCGTTTCCAATAGTTATCCCCCACATCAGGGCATATTCCCAGGCATTACTCACCCGTCCGCCGCTCGTCAGCATTGATAGCAAGCTATCAATCTGTTACCGCTCGACTTGCATGTGTTAGGCCTGCCGCCAGCGTTCAATCTGAGCCATGATCAAACTCTTCAATTAAAGTTTTGTTGGTCTTTCGACCGGCTCAATGAATACTGTTAAAATACCGCTAACTAGAAGCTAGTTAGGATATTTGAATTGACTGTGCCGATATTTCTATCGTTTTGGTCACTAGTATCATTGATAAATCTTTCGACTTAACTTTTCAACGAGTGCCCACACAGATTGCATGGTCAAATTGTTAAAGAACAATCTTCAGCGAAACTAAAACTTTTAAACGTTTCAGGGTTTCGTTGAAGTGGATGGCCATTCTAGCGAAATAAGCTGCCGTGTCAAACACTTTTTTCAACTTATTTTATTAAATCTTTCATCCTATCGTCACTTCCCGAAATCCTTACTGGAAGCCGTTATCGTGTCGATGTGGCGGCATTATAGAGACAAAATGGGGCTTAGCAAGTAATAATTAACTTTTCTTTTAAAAAAGAGCACTTTAGATCAAAAAGCAACCAACACTCTATTTTTCATTCCTTTGCTGCTTAAATTGCGCAGCAAAATCGCTCACTTTATTCCAATCCGTGTATTCCACTTCTTTCGTCGTATCCGTTTCTCCACCTGTGATTTTCATAATCAACTTAATCATTGTGCGATCAAAGAAGTTATAACGGGGATATCTTAATGCGCCAGCAAAAACGCCGATTAACACAGGCTGCCATGGTGACTTAATTAAGAACTTCTTAATATAAGCGCTACCCTCTGGCGTATCTTTGCCTTCTTTACGCGCAGTTAGGTTCACACAAAAGAAAGCAACATTATATTGTAATAGTTCTTGTTGGTATTTATTGATAAAGCGATACAGTTTCTTATTAAAGTGACCATAACGAATAGAGGCACCAACAAGCACACGATCATACAAACTAAAATCAACATTGGGCTCACTGTGAATGTCTATATAGTCACAGTGGTACTGATCACCTAATTGTTGCTCAATATGATTTAAGATTTTCTTGGTTTGCCCTTCACAACTCGAATGCAGCAACAATACCTTTTCCATAAGTACTCCTTTAGTTACGCCAGAATGTCGGCGTAAATAAAACTAATAATGTAAAGACTTCTAATCGGCCAAATAACATCGCAATAATTAATATCCATTTTGCGGAATCATTAACTTCACCAAAGTGGACTGCGACTTCCCCTAAACCGGGGCCTAAATTATTAAGTGTGGCTGCAACAGCAGAGAATGCAGTCAGCTCATCAAGCCCGGTCGCGATTAATGCCAACATGCAAACCACAAACACTAAGGCATAAGCCGAGAAAAACCCCCACACAGCATCAACGACTCGCTGAGGTAATGCTTTATTACCCAACTTAATCGTGTAAACCGCACGCGGGTGAACAAGACGTTTTAATTCACGTACACCTTGTAAAGAAAGCAATAAGATTCGGATCACTTTCATACCACCACCTGTTGAGCCTGCACACCCTCCTATAAATGAAGAGAACAAAAGCAGTACAGGTAAGAACAGCGGCCAATCAGAAAATCCTGTGGTCGTAAATCCTGCGGTGGTTGAGATAGATACAGTTTGAAATAACGCCTGATCAAATGCCGTAAAATAGGAATCATAAGGGCTATGTTTAAGTAACAAACCAAAACAGATACCAAATAAAATCACCTGCGCACCGAGAAATGCGCGAAACTCAGGATCACGCCAATAGGTTCTTAAGTGCACGCCACCATTACCGAAGGCTGCAAAGTGCAAAGAAAAATTGCATGCTGAAATTAAAAGAAACACCACGGTGATCATATTAATCGTGGGGCTATTAAAATACCCGATACTGGCATCGTGGGTAGAAAAACCACCAATAGCGATAGTTGAGAAGCTGTGTGAGACAGCATCAAAAGCTGACATCCCTGCTAACCAAAATGCGAGTGCGCAAGCAATGGTTAAGGCAAGATAGATATACCACAAGGTTTTTGCTGTCTCAGCAATACGCGGCGTCATCTTACTGTCTTTTACCGGTCCCGGAATTTCTGCTCGATACAGCTGCATACCACCGATACCCAGTACGGGTAAAATGGCGACAGCAAGTACGATGATCCCCATACCACCAAACCACTGTAATAACTGGCGATAAAACAAAATCGCTTTAGGCAGATAGTCAAGACCGACAATAACGGTCGCTCCTGTGGTTGTCAGCGCGGAAAATGATTCAAAAAAGGAGTCTGCGACTGACAAATCAGGTGTTTTAGATAATAAAAATGGGATTGCACCCGCACTACCAATAACCACCCAAAATAAGACGACAATAAGAAAACCGTCTCGGGCTTTTAGTTCATGGCGATGTTGTCGGTTTGGTAGCCACAATAAGCCACCACCCGTAATAAGAATAAAGAACGTCACGACAAACGGGAAACCCGCACCATCACGATAGATCAATGCCACCAGTGCTGGGATAAGCATGGTGACACTAAATAACGCGAGCAATAGCCCGACGATTCGAATAATTGAACGAAATTGCATGGCCTAAGCGGCTCTCACCTTTATATGGAAATGATTATGTATCTGAAGCCGAGCCTGCAATGATGCGCCCGCCACTACGATTGGTTAATTTGGCACGAAACTCTTCCACTATACGATTATCTAGCTCTATCTGCATAGTGACTTGATTACCATAATCGGCATGTAACTGAGTGCCATTGTATTCACTTAATAATGCTTCAACCAAAGACACTTGATTATATTCACAACTCAAATGCAATATTGATGTGATCACTTTTTCTTTTGTTTCGAGTAATGTTAGGGCTTGTTGTACCCCACCACCATAAGCTTTTACTAGCCCACCGGTACCTAAACGAATACCACCATAGTAACGTGTTACAACAGCGGTAATTTCACCAACACCAGAGCCTGTTAGCTGTGCCAATATCGGCTTACCAGCTGTACCTGATGGTTCGCCATCATCACTAAACCCCCATTTCATTGAGTCACTAGGGCGACCAGCGACAAATGCCCAGCAATTATGGCGCGCATCATGGTGACGCTCTTTAATTTGCTGTACGAACTGTTTCGCGGCATCAATATTAGGGGTATGCGCTAAATAAGTAATAAAGCGACTTTTCTTGATCTCTTCTTCAAATATCACTTCTGCCGTAGGAACAAGATAAGGTTCAGAATTCGACATTATTTACGCCTTAATGATAAAGGGGAGGCAGGATACCACATTCCTCTCCATCTCATAGTGCTGTCGTTAACACCCTGTTATTACGCCATGCGTCAACTCACACCTTGTCTTGAAGTTGAGTCATTCATCATAAATGTTAAACAAATGTTTAAATTAGTGTTTGAATTTGTTTCTTTTAGGGTTCACACTTAGCTTATACCTACAACAGGTCAAACCAGTTAAATCAAACCAAATCCAGCGTAGACTGGAACATATGGAGATAGAACATGATTTACCAAGGTGAAACCCTATCCGTTAGCTATCTGGAAGATGGTATTGCGGAGATCAACCTTAATGCTCAAGGCCCAGTGAATAAATTCAATATTTCGACACTGGAAAGCTTCAATCAAGCACTAAATGCGTTGTATCAACAACCCGATTTAAAAGGGGTAATTATTACCTCTGCAAAAGATGCCTTTATTGTCGGTGCAGATATTACTGAGTTTCTCGGACTATTTGCCAAGCCAGAGCAAGAGCTCTCACAATGGCTTTCTCATGCCAATGACATATTTAATAAGCTTGAAGATCTCCCAGTACCAACGCTTTCAGCCATTAATGGTTATGCGTTAGGTGGCGGTTGTGAGTGTGTACTCGCTACAGATTTTCGTGTTGCTGACACCAAGGCGCGTATTGGCCTGCCTGAAACCAAGCTAGGGATCATGCCGGGCTTTGGTGGCACTGTAAGACTGCCGCGTTTAATTGGTGCTGATTCAGCAATGGAAATCATTACCGCAGGTAAAGATAAGAAAGCACAAGACGCTTTAAAGTTGGGACTGGTTGATGCTGTTGTTGAAACTGACAACTTGAAGTGCGCCGCACTGGCAATGATAAAAAGTGCGATTGAAGGAAAACTAGACTGGCAACAACGTCGAAAACAAAAACAAGCACCGCTCTCGCTTAATAAAATAGAAGCCACTATGAGCTTCTCGACAGCCAAAGGTATGGTCGCCAAAGTCGCTGGTAAACATTACCCTGCACCTATGGCTGCTGTGGCGACTATCGAACAAGCCGCACGATGCGCTCGAGATGAAGCATTAGTGATCGAAAACCAGCATTTTGTTCAATTAGCCAAAACCGATGTTGCTCAAGCATTGGTCAGCATTTTCTTAAACGATCAATATATTAAAAGCCAAGCCAAAAAAGCGTCAAAATCAGCAAAACCGACAGAGCACGCCATGGTATTAGGCGCAGGTATTATGGGTGGTGGTATCGCCTATCAATCAGCGCTAAAAGGTACGCCTGTTTTAATGAAAGATATTGCTGAAGCTTCATTGAGCTTAGGCATGAATGAAGCGGCCAAGCTGTTAAATAAACAACTTGAACGTAAGCGTATTGATGGTTTAAAAATGGCTTCCGTTCTGTCATCCATTACTCCGAGTTTACATTACGCTGGCGCAGACAGTGTCGATATCGTAGTGGAAGCTGTCGTTGAAAATCCAAAAGTAAAAGCGGCGGTATTAGCTGATGTTGAAAACCAAGTTACCGACGACACCGTGATTGCTTCAAATACCTCAACTATTCCAATTAACCTACTAGCCAAATCACTTAAACGCCCTGAAAATTTCTGTGGCATGCACTTTTTCAATCCCGTTCATCGCATGCCATTAGTTGAGATCATTCGCGGTGAAAAAACATCGAAAGAGACCATTGATCGCGTTGTCGCTTATGCTGCGAAAATGGGTAAATCACCAATTGTTGTTAATGACTGCCCAGGATTCTTTGTGAACCGCGTACTCTTCCCTTACTTTGCTGGCTTTAGCTTATTGCTTAAAGATGGTGCTGATTACATTCAAATCGATAAAGTCATGGAAAAAGAGTTTGGTTGGCCAATGGGTCCAGCTTATCTACTTGATGTTGTCGGTATTGATACGGCGCATCACGCGCAAGCGGTCATGGCAGAAGGTTTCCCTGATCGTATGGGGAAAAATGGTAAAGATGCCATTGATGTGATGTTTGAAGCACAGCGTTTCGGTCAGAAAAACGGCCATGGTTTCTTTAGCTACTCTATCGATCGTAAAGGTAAACCGAAAAAAGCCGTGTCAGATAAGACAGAGGCACTTCTTGCCCCTGTTTGCCAACCAAATACAGCGTTTACCAGCGATGCTATTATCGCTCGTATGATGATCCCTATGATTAATGAAGTGGTGCGTTGCTTAGAAGAAAACATTATCGCCACACCAGCCGAAGCCGATATGGCGCTGGTATACGGTTTAGGTTTCCCACCATTTAGAGGCGGTGTATTCCGTTACCTTGATAGCTTAGGGCTTGCCAATTATGTTGCATTGGCCGATCAGTATGCCGAATTAGGTGCATTGTATGAAGTACCAAAAGGACTACGAGAAAAAGCCACTAAAGGCGAAACGTACTATAACCATACCACTAACCTGAACGCTTAAGGATGAGGATATCATTATGAATAACGTTGTAATTGTTGATTGTATCCGCACCCCGATGGGACGTTCAAAAGCTGGGGCTTATAGAAACGTTCGCGCCGAAGATCTTTCCGCTCATTTAATGAAAGGTTTGCTTGAGCGCAACCCACAACTCGATCCAAACAATATTGAAGATATTTACTGGGGCTGTGTGCAGCAAACCTTAGAGCAAGGTTTTAATGTCGCACGTAATGCCGCGCTTTTAGCAGGCATTCCCCATTCTGTTGGTGCAACAACGGTCAATCGCTTATGCGGTTCATCAATGCAAGCGATACATGATGCAACCCGCGCAATCATGGTTGGTGACGCGAAAACATGCATTATCGGTGGCGTTGAACACATGGGACATGTACCAATGAACCATGGTGTTGATTTCCACCCGGGGTTATCAAAATCCGTTGCAAAAGCGGCAGGTATGATGGGACTAACCGCTGAAATGCTAGGTCGAATGCATGGTATCAGTCGAGAAATGCAAGATGCCTTTGCTGCACGCTCCCATCAACGAGCTTACGCAGCCACAGTTGAAGGACGTTTTAATAACGAAATATTCGCCACTGAAGGTCACGATAGCGATGGCATTTTAAAGCGCTTTGAAACCGATGAAGTTATTCGTCCTGAAACAACCGTAGAAACCTTGAGTCAGCTTCGCCCTGTTTTCGATCCCGTTAATGGTACGGTTACCGCAGGTACCTCTTCGGCATTATCTGATGGTGCATCTGCTATGTTATTAATGGATGAACAACAGGCTCGTGATTTAGGGCTCCGTATTCGTGCGCGCGTAAAATCGATGGCCGTTGCAGGCTGCGATCCTTCGATTATGGGCTATGGCCCAGTACCTGCCACTCAAAAAGCACTTAAACGAGCAGGCTTAACCATCGATGACATCGGAATGATAGAACTCAATGAAGCCTTTGCAGCGCAATCGCTCCCTTGCGCAAAAGACTTAGGCCTACTCGATAAAATGGATGAAAAAGTCAATCTCAATGGCGGTGCGATTGCACTTGGGCACCCTCTTGGCTGTTCAGGCTCTCGTATTTCAACCACATTAATAAACTTAATGGAAAGCCATGACGTTGAGTTTGGTTTAGCGACCATGTGTATTGGTCTTGGCCAAGGTATTGCTACCATTTTTGAACGCGTAGAATAATAGACACGCCACTGACACAAAAAGCTTACCCTCACGGTAAGCTTTTTTTATTCTCGCTATTTATTTTTTATATTAGCGATATACTCAATCAGACTATCTACCTAAAAAATAAAAGACGATTTCAACGAATATATGCTAGGTGTACATAGATACCATGATTAAGTTTCATTTTATTCATAACTAAAAGTCGATATACACTTATCTTACATTCACTGTCGAACATGAATTTACCGGAGCATTGCTATGTTTAAAGCACTCGTACTAGAACAAGAAGATAAAAAAACAATTGCAGGTATTCGTCAGCTAGAAACATCAGAGCTTCCTGAAGGTGATGTATTAATTAATGTTGATTACTCTTCACTGAATTACAAAGATGGTTTAGCGATCACCGGTAAAGGTCGCATTGTTCGTCAATTCCCAATGGTTCCAGGTGTCGATCTAACGGGTACTGTCGCTGAGTCTTCAGATAACCGTTACAAAGCTGGTGATAAAGTTGTCTTAACTGGCTGGGGTGTCGGTGAAGGTCACTGGGGTGGCATGGCAGAAAAAGCACGCCTAAAAGCAGATTGGTTAGTACCGCTACCTGAAAAATTCGATGGCAAACAAGCCATGATGATTGGTACTGCAGGCTTAACAGCAATGCTTTGTGTACAAGCGCTTATTGATGCTGATGTAAAACCAGAAGACGGTGAAATTTTAGTTACAGGTGCAAGTGGCGGTGTTGGCTCTGTTGCTGTGACTTTACTTTCTCAACTAGGCTATAAAGTAGCGGCAGTGACAGGTCGCGCAGAAGTTAATGGCGACCTACTGAAAAAGCTTGGCGCAACAACAATTATTGAGCGTAGCGTATTTGAAGAGCCTGCTCGCCCATTAGATAAACAGCTATGGGCTGGTGCTATTGATACTGTTGGTAGCAAAGTATTGGCAAAAGTATTGAGCCAAATTAACTACAATGGTGCGGTTGCTATTTGTGGTCTTGCTGGCGGTTTTGATTTACCAACAACAGTAATGCCATTTATTCTTCGTAACGTTCGCCTACAAGGTGTTGATTCTGTAATGTGTCCGTTCGAGAAACGTCAACAAGCTTGGCAACGTCTATCTGAAATTCTACCAGCAAGCTACTTTGAACAAGCTTGTCGCGAAGTAGAACTTGAAGAAGTTGCAGAATGTGCTGAAGCGATCACTAATGGTCAAATCACAGGTCGTGTCGTTATCAAGCTTTAATCGATAACCCCACACCAACTAAGAAGGTCAGTCATTGTGCTGGCCTTTTTGTTATCCGCTACTTTATTAAACCCATATCAAGGATCCGTGAATCAATCAGCCGACTACACTCTTCTTTTATAATATTACGTAGCCATATTTGCGATGCTGAGTGCTCACACCGTGAGTGCCAAATAAGAGAGTAATCAAAAGGTTTAAACTCAAACGGCAGCGGTTTAACCACCAAGTCATAACGTTCTGCGACTAAATACGCAAGATCGGCAGGAACAGTAATAATCAGCGGCATGATCTTGAGCACCGCTAATGCGGCTTCTAAGTGGTATGCCCGTAGCACCAATTTAAGCTCAGGGTATCCACGCAACTCATCATCAATTAATGACTTAACTCCATCACTAATAGCAATCATCGCATGAGGGTACGTCAGGTAATCATCAAACGTTAATGGCTTATTGGCTAACGGGTGATCGGATGCTATCAGGCAAAACACACTCACTAAACCAAGTTGCTGATGACAAAGTGAATCAATATCTCCAACAGGGCGACAAATTGCCATGTCACAACCGTCACTGGTTAATTGCCCCAATAGGTGATCATGTTGCAGTGGTGCAAACTCTAATGAGATATGTGGCGCTTCTTGATAAATTCGCGGCAAAGCAAAAGGTAAAATGGTTTGCATCGCATAGTCTGTTGTCGCAATTTTGAACCGCTGATCACACTGGCTAGGTTGAAAATCATTAGGCGTTAATAAAAGACGCAACGACTCCAAGGGGTCATTTAACTGCTCATTGATCTCTAATGCACGTTGAGTCGGAATTAGTGCCTGCCCCTGTCGGGTAAATAAGGGATCATGTAATAAATCACGTAATCGACCTAACACGCGGCTCATGGCTGATTGGCTTAAATTCAAACGAACAGCAGCACGACTAACGCTTCCTTCATCCAAAAGAACTTTCAGTGCTACCAACAAATTTAAGTCACGACGATAAACTTCTTCTAGTTCCATCAGGCTCTCAGGGACTCGGAATTAATCAAATGTGACAATATTATGAGGGGATAGATAAAAAAAATCCCGCTTTAATCGCGGGAAAACCCAAGATGATGGGTGTTGGTTATGAATAAGTTAGCTTTCTTCTTCTAATTCAGCATCGCTGGTCAGTTCAAACCATAATCCAAGAGCCGCTGAAAACAGGCCTCCGATAGCAAAAATGCCCATATCATTTGAACTGGTTAACACGATGGTGCAGAACGAGATAAAACACAGTACAGCATAAATTGTTAGTCTATCCATTGATGTCAGCATACTACTTCCCCCTAATCCTTCAGAAAGAAAAGTTAACAACTTGTTAATTACGTTACACAGTATATCTTGATTTGCCAAGTGTTATTGATTAATTCTTGTCCATAAGTATGATCTACCACTTACTAATAAGATGTGTATGTTATGACTGCTATTTTTGATAATCCGACCCACAGCCTAGAAGCACAAGGACTACGCTGCCCTGAGCCTGTGATGATGGTTCGTAAAACGGTAAGGAAAATGGCCGAAGGCGAAACCCTATTGGTATTGGCTGACGATCCGTCAACGACCCGCGATATTCCCAGTTTTTGCCGCTTTATGGATCACACACTGCTTGCCGCAGAAACAGAAAGCGTTCCTTATCGCTTTTTGATCCAAAAAGGCACTAATTAAGCGGTGTTAAAAATACTAAGAAAAAGAACAAAAAAGGCAGCCATTAATTAGGCTGCCTTTTTAATCACTATCACATTCTCTCTAACGTGTAAGAACACTACACATCATTCATTTTTTGACGAAGTGCTACTAACTCATTATGCAAATCACGTATTTCTTTTTTAAGCGGTAAAACATAACGTAATCGGACTAATGAATCTAACGCCAGATATAACGTAACAAGCGCCCCTACTACCATAGGAAGCCACATATCCGTTAAGACCATACCAAAGATATTTAGCACCAATGCCAAGTGAAATAACCAACATTGGCTTTTTAGCGATATCGCGAGAAACTGAGCCATACTCCCTCCTGCAATTACAGCAAAACGAACAAATGACATAACTTCATTTACTCTAGCATGAGGGAATTAATGCTTCTTATAGTGCTATCACACTTCATCATAATGAAATAAAACACTTATTCCTGCAGGATAATAACGTCATGTTTCACATGAAACATTCAGTGATATCTACATACCAAACGCAGCACCCACAGCTAAGAAAACAAAAAGCGCAGCTGTAATTTTACGTATTAGTCCTAACGGCATTTTTTCAGCTGATAACTTACCAATAAGAACCACGGGTACATTGGCCAACAACATTCCAATCGTCGTACCAAGCACAACCCACATTAGAGCATCATGGTATTTCGCCCCTAGCATCGTCGTAGCAATTTGGGTTTTATCACCAATTTCCGCAATAAAGAACGCAATAAAACTGGCAATGAAAGGGCCTCGATTTGATAATTTTTCTTCATCATCGAGTTTATCGGGAATTAAGATCCAGCCAGCCATTAAAATAAAACTCACCACTAACACCCACTTTAAAATACTCGGCGTTAAGTAGTCAGCGATAGCGACACCAAGCCATGCTGCTAATGCATGATTAACGATCGTCGCAAGAAAAATGGCACAAATAATGGGAAAGGGTTTGCGATATCGACTGGCTAGCAGTAGGGATAAAAGTTGGGTCTTATCACCAATTTCGGCTAAAGCAACAGACGTAATAGAAACAGCTAAAACACTCACAACATACTCTCTGGGGCGGGAATTATTGATACCAATAGCAAACATACACTCCCACCCCGGTTTGTGTTGTTTGCCGTTGGTCTTGCCAAATTTACCGCGTTGGATAAATCATAATTACCACGAAGATTTTGCTTCGATTATGTTGATAATTATCTCGCAAGGTGCGAGAGGCTACTCCCCAAAGGAGCCATAATTCTAACAGAGAAATGAAGGTAAGTGTTATTCGATAGATACAAAAACGGTGAGCCAGCGCTCACCGTTTGATTACACTAAACGTAATAATTAACCAAGTGGAGAAAGAATAATTTCTACACGACGGTTTTGCGCACGACCGTTCGCAGTACTATTAGATGCGATTGGGTTAGACTCACCACGACCTTGAGAAACCACACGGTTAGCATTCACACCTTGACGGATTAAGTAGTTAGCAACAGCATCTGCACGAACTTGAGATAGGCGAAGATTGTAAGACGCAGCACCTTTGCTATCAGTGAAACCTAATACATTTAATTGTGTTTTTTCGTATTCTTTAGCCACAATCGCTACGTTATGCAGAGCATTCATCGCACGATCATTTAAGTTTGCCTGATCAAAACCGAACGTAATTTCGTTTGGCATGTTAAGAACGATGTTATTACCATCACGGGTAACACTGATACCTGAAGATGCTAATTGCTGACGTAGTTTCGCTTCTTGCACATCCATGTAGTAACCAATACCACCACCAAGTGCAGCACCAGCAGCAGCGCCGATCAGAGCACCTTTACCACGGTCATGTTTGCTTGAAGAAGCAACACCAATTGCAGCACCAGCAAGTGCACCAATAATTGAGCCGCCTGTACCTTTCGCTGTTTGTGATTCACCTGTGTATGGGTTTACTGTTGAACAACCAGCCATAGTTACAGAAGCCACAACAGAAAGTACTGCAGCGCGCACCCACTTTTTAGATGCCATTGCTTGAATTTGAGCCATCTTTTTAAGTATCCGTATACTCGATCCGAGAATCGAAAAAATTGAAATTTATGCTACTAGGCTATTAAACCCAATAATACTTTTTGCGTATTGTAATCAACAACGGTATATGAGGCATCAAAAGAATGTAAAAATTCCCTTAATGCAAAATAAAAAAGGATAAAGCTGGAAGAATTTTGGTAAATCCCCCCACAGATGTGTAAAAAACACGCACTGCCCCTACTCGCCTCAGAGTTGGCGAGGTATACTGGATTATTACTCTTTTTAATCCACTAATCTCGCGAAGCTGACAATGCAGAAATACGATATTAAAACCTTTCAGGGCATGATCCTCGCGCTGCAGGATTACTGGGGCCAACAAGGTTGTACTATTGTACAACCCCTAGACATGGAAGTGGGCGCAGGTACTTCTCACCCAATGACATGTTTACGTGCTCTAGGTCCAGAACCAATTGCAGCAGCGTATGTACAACCATCTCGCCGACCAACTGACGGTCGTTACGGCGAAAACCCTAACCGTCTACAGCACTACTACCAGTTCCAAGTGATGCTAAAACCATCGCCAGACAACATTCAAGAACTGTACTTAGGCTCATTAGAAGTACTAGGTATCGATACTAAAGTGCACGACATCCGTTTTGTTGAAGACAACTGGGAAAACCCAACATTGGGTGCTTGGGGTCTAGGCTGGGAAGTTTGGCTAAACGGCATGGAAGTAACACAGTTTACTTACTTCCAGCAGGTTGGTGGCCTTGAGTGTAAACCTGTAACAGGTGAAATCACTTACGGTATCGAGCGTCTTGCGATGTACATTCAGAACGTTGATTCTGTTTACGACCTAGTATGGACTGACGGTCCTTTAGGCAAAGTAACGTATGGTGATATTTTCCACCAGAACGAAGTTGAGCAATCAACGTACAACTTTGAGCACGCTGATGTCGACTTCCTATTCACATTCTTCGATCAATGTGAAAAAGAATCAATCAAACTACTTGAGCTAGAGCAACCACTACCGTTGCCAGCTTACGAGCGTATTCTAAAAGCCGCTCATGCATTTAACCTATTAGATGCACGTAAAGCGATCTCTGTAACTGAACGTCAACGTTACATTTTGCGTATCCGCAACGTAACTAAACAAGTTGCTGAAGCTTACTACGCATCTCGTGAAGCACTTGGCTTCCCAATGTGTAAAAAAGACAAGTAAGGGATCGCCATGACACAGAAAAATTTCTTAATCGAACTCGGTACGGAAGAGCTACCACCAACAGCACTACGTACCCTAGCAGAAGCTTTTGCTGCTAACTTTGAAGCTGAGTTAAAAGCTGCAGATTTACCTCATGATGGTATTAAATGGTATGCCGCTCCTCGTCGCTTAGCCCTTAAAGTAACAGGTCTTGCTGAAAACCAGCCTGACAAAGTGGTTGAAAAACGTGGACCTGCGGTATCAGCAGCATTCGACGCTGACGGAAACCCAACCAAAGCAGCTCAAGGCTGGGCTCGCGGTAATGGTATTACGGTTGATCAAGCAGAGCGCATGGTTACCGATAAAGGCGAATGGTTACTGTTCAAGCAAGAAGTCAAAGGCCAACCAGCCCAAACACTACTACCTGAACTGGCTGCTGCTGCACTGGCTAAACTACCAATCCCACGTCCAATGCGTTGGGGTGATAAAGAAACTCAGTTTATCCGTCCAGTGAAAACACTGACCATGCTATTGGGTGACGAGCTAATCGAAGGCACTATTTTAGGTGTTGCTTCAGCACGTACCATCCGTGGTCACCGCTTCATGGGTGAAGCTGAGTTTACTATCGACAACGCGGATCAATACCCTGCTATCTTAGAAGAGCGCGGTAAAGTAATGGCTGATTATGAAGCGCGTAAAGCGATCATTTTAGCTGATGCGAAAAAAGCAGCTGAAGCTGTTGGCGGTATTGCAGATCTTGAAGATGATCTGGTTGAAGAAGTGACCTCTCTTGTTGAGTGGCCTGTTGTACTAACAGCATCTTTTGAAGAGGAATTCTTAAAGGTTCCTTCTGAAGCTTTAGTTTACACCATGAAAGGTGATCAGAAGTACTTCCCTGTCTACGATGCGGAAGGCAAACTTGTGCCTAAGTTCATCTTCGTATCCAACATCATCTCTAACGATCCAAGCCAAATTATCTCGGGTAACGAGAAAGTGGTTCGTCCTCGTCTAGCGGATGCTGAGTTCTTCTTTAATACTGACCTTAAGAGCAAGTTGATTGATCGCCTGCCTCAACTAGAGACTGCGATTTTCCAAAAGCAATTGGGTACGATTAAAGACAAGACAGATCGTATTACTGAACTTGCTGGCTACATTGCAGACAAGATCGGTGCTGATGTAACTAACGCAAAACGTGCTGGTCTACTTGCGAAATGTGACCTAATGACATCTATGGTATTTGAATTTACAGATACGCAAGGTGTAATGGGTATGCACTATGCTCGTCACGACGGCGAAGCTGAAGATGTTGCACTAGCACTTAACGAGCAATACATGCCTCGTTTTGCTGGCGATCAACTACCAAGCACACCTGTATCATCAGCAGTTGCTATGGCTGATAAACTAGATACGATTGTGGGTATCTTCGGTATTGGTCAAGCACCAAAAGGTAGTGACCCATTCGCACTACGTCGCGCATCACTAGGTGTATTACGTATCATCGTTGAAAATGGCTACGACTTAGACTTAGTTGATCTTGTAGCTAAAGCGCACTCACTATTTGGTGACAAGCTAACCAACAACAACGTTGATTCAGATGTTATTGAGTTCATGCTTGGCCGTTTCCGTGCATGGTATCAAGATGCAGGCTTTAGTATTGATGTTATCCAAGCTGTGCTTGCGATGCACCCAACTCAACCAGCCGACTTTGATAAGCGTGTTAAAGCGGTAAGCCACTTCCGTGAGCTTGATGCAGCTGAATCACTAGCTGCAGCGAATAAGCGTGTAGGTAACATCCTAGCGAAATTCGACGGTGAGCTACCAACTACAGTTGATAATAGTCTACTTGTTGAAGCTGCGGAAAAAGAGCTAGCTGAAAAAGTTGAAGCGGTTGTAACAGCCCTTGAACCTGTTTTTGCTACTGGCGATTACCAAACAGCACTGACAGAACTTGCTTCACTTCGTGAGCCTGTTGATGCATTCTTCGATAACGTAATGGTTATGGCTGATGACGAAAAACTTAAAGTTAATCGTCTAGCACTACTTAACCTACTACGTAACCAATTCTTGAAAGTGGCAGATATCTCTCTACTTCAAAAATAAGGTTGGTTAACGTTATCTAAAACCACGCTCCGGCGTGGTTTTTTTATACCCTGATTCTGCTGTATCTTATCTATTGTTTCATGTGGAACACTTTTTTACTTTTATTAAATACGTATATAACCTCTCTGCTATACAAGAAAATCCACACCACCGACCACCACAAACCGATAATATTTCAACTTTCTCTGAACCGGACAATACGTTATGTTACGCTCAATAAGCCATCATATTGATAGCACTTACATCAAGAACTAATATCGACACTGAGGTTGTAAACGTAATGGACTTTTCGCGCTTTGGTAATAAGTTTGCAGGCGACTCTGGGATCACCCTATTAATGCAAGATCTCAACGATGGACTCACCAATCCCAATGCCATCATGCTCGGTGGTGGAAATCCGGCGCAAATCCCAGCCATGAATCACTACTTTACCGAGCTATTAAAAGACATGGCAACGACTGGTGAGCTTACCGCATCGATGACTAACTACGATGGCCCACAAGGTAAGAATCGTTTTCTAGATGCGCTTGCAGCACTGTTACAGCAACAATACGGTTGGGAAATTAGTGCGAAAAATATTGTCTTAACCAATGGCAGTCAAAGTGCCTTTTTCAGTTTATTTAACTTGCTGGCAGGTGAATTTGAAAATGGTAAAAAGAAAAAAATATTACTACCTTTATCACCAGAATATATTGGTTACGCTGATGCTGGTTTAAGCCCTGATATGTTTATCTCGTACCAACCTACGATCAGCATGTTGGAAG
Source organism: Photobacterium angustum (assembly GCF_002954615.1). Classification (NCBI taxonomy): domain Bacteria; kingdom Pseudomonadati; phylum Pseudomonadota; class Gammaproteobacteria; order Vibrionales; family Vibrionaceae; genus Photobacterium; species Photobacterium angustum. The sequence goes on from NZ_MSCJ01000001.1 coordinate 2,913,226, forward strand.
ATGGCTTTTTTAAATATCATGTCGATTTTAGCAAGTTAGTCATCGATGACAGCATCGCAGCAATTTGCGCCTCTCGTCCTACTAACCCGACTGGCAATGTACTTACAGATAAAGAAATTGAACATTTAGCAGCACTGGCTAAAGAGCACCAGATCCCATTAATTATCGACAATGCTTACGGCTTACCCTTCCCTGATATTATTTTTGAAGATGTAACACCATTTTGGGATGACAACACCATTCTGTGCATGAGCTTATCCAAACTTGGGTTACCCGGTGTCCGATGCGGTATCGTGATTGCCAATGAAGCTATGGTTACTGCTTTGTCTAACATCAATGGTATCGTCAACTTAGCGCCTGGTAGTATTGGCCCTGCGGTGGCAACAAAAATGATCCACCAGCAAGAACTATTACCACTGAGCCAAAACGTGATTAAGCCGTTTTATCATCAGAAGGTGCAACGCGCCGTTGAATTACTGCGCCAAGCTATCCCCGATCCTCGATTTAAAATTCACAAACCTGAAGGCGCTATCTTCTTATGGCTATGGTTTGAAGATTTACCGATCACCACGAAGGTACTGTATCAACGCTTAAAACAACGTGGCGTACTGATCGTGCCTGGTGAATATTTCTTTATCGGATTACAAGATGAGTGGGCACATAGCCATGAATGCTTACGCATGAACTATGTCCAAGATGATGAAGCAATGCAGCGTGGTATTACGATTATTGCAGAAGAAGTCGCTAAAGCTTACGCAGAATAACCGCTTTTTAGTTAATATGAATAAATAAAAAACGCCGCTATCACTAGCGGCGTTTTTATTGAGCTTGAAAGCCAAACTATACGTTTGTGCTACACGTCAAGGTTAGCAACTTTCAGTGCATTCTCTTCGATGAAGTTACGACGAGGTTCAACCTGATCACCCATTAGACAGGTAAACAGTTCATCCGCTGCAACCGCATCATTGATCGTTACTTGCATCATACGACGGGATTCTGGATCCATCGTTGTTTCCCAAAGCTGCTCTGGGTTCATCTCACCCAGACCTTTGTAGCGCTGTAGAGAAAGACCACGACGAGATTCTTTGTTCAGCCACTCCAATGCACCTTTAAAGCTTGAAACCGCTTGCTTACGCTCGCCACGTTGAACAAACGCAGTGTCATCAAGTAAACCGTTTAATGCTTCAGAAAGATCTGCAATCTTCGCGTACTCTTTTGAATTCAGTAAATCAAAGCTTAGTAAGTATTCGTGATCAACACCGTGAGTACGAACCACAACTTTAGGTAGGTACACATTATTTTCTTCATCACGGATAACTTCGAAGCTGTACTGACTTTCACCGGATTGTTTAGCATTAAGTGCAGCAATCAATGGTGTTAACCATGCTTCTACTTGTGCTTCTTCAGCCATCATCTCTGTACTTAAACGAGGTTGATATACAAACTCATTTAACATCAATGATGGGTAGCGACGACTCATACGCTCAATTAACTTAATACCCGCATTGTATTGAGTAACAAGACTTTCTAATGCTGTACCCGTCATTGCTGGTGCGCCATCATTGGCAAACAATGATGCGTTATCCAGTGCCAATGTCGTTTGGTACTGGTTCATGTCTTCATCATCTTTAATGTATTGCTCTTGCTTACCTTTCTTCACTTTGTAAAGTGGTGGCTGAGCAATATAAATGTGACCACGCTCGATCAGCTCTGGCATTTGACGATAGAAGAAGGTCAATAGTAGCGTACGAATGTGCGAACCATCGACGTCGGCATCGGTCATGATGATGATATTGTGGTAACGCAGTTTATCTGGGTTGTACTCGTCACGACCGATACCACAGCCCATTGCCGTGATAAGTGTTGCCACTTCTTGTGAAGATAGCATCTTGTCGAAACGGGCTTTTTCTACGTTAAGGATCTTACCTTTAAGCGGTAAGATTGCCTGATTTTTACGGTTACGTCCCTGCTTGGCTGAACCGCCAGCAGAGTCCCCTTCCACAATGTAAAGTTCAGATACTGCAGGATCTTTTTCCTGACAATCTGCAAGTTTACCAGGAAGACCTGCTAAATCTAATGCGCCTTTACGACGTGTCATTTCACGGGCTTTACGTGCTGCTTCACGCGCGCGTGATGCATCAATGATTTTGCTACATACGGTTTTCGCATCACTTGGGTTTTCTAATAAGAATTCCGCCAGCTTTTCATTCATTGCAGATTCAACAGCCGCTTTGACTTCACTTGAAACAAGCTTATCTTTAGTCTGGCTAGAGAACTTAGGATCAGGTACTTTAACAGAAACAACCGCAGTTAAACCTTCACGCGCATCATCACCCGATGTCGCTGCTTTAGCTTTCTTCGAGTAGCCTTCTTTATCCATGAATGAGTTCAGCGTACGTGTTAATGCACCACGGAAACCAGCTAAGTGCGTACCACCATCACGTTGAGGGATGTTGTTCGTAAAGCAGTAAATATTTTCTTGGAAGCCATCGTTCCACTGCATCGCAACTTCAACTGAGATACCGTCATCACGTTCACTATCAAAGTGGAAAACCTTCGGATGAATTGGCGTTTTGTTACGGTTTAAGTGCTCTACGAATGCGCGAATACCACCTTCATACATGAAGTGATCTTCTTTACCTTCTTCACGCTCATCACTTAAGTTGATTGATACGCCAGAGTTTAAGAATGAAAGCTCACGTAAACGCTTTGCTAAAATATCGTAGTGGAATTCGATATTAGTAAAGGTGTCTTCACTTGGCCAAAAACGGATTCGTGTACCGGTTTTTTCAGTATCACCGATCACAGCTAATGGCGCATCAGGTACACCATGACGGTATACTTGTTGGTAAATGTGGCCAGCACGTTGAATAGTTAACTCTACTTTTTCAGATAAGGCGTTTACAACTGATACACCTACACCGTGTAGACCACCTGATACTTTGTAAGAGTTATCATCGAACTTACCACCAGCGTGAAGTACCGTCATGATAACTTCTGCCGCTGATACACCTTCTTCTTCGTGCATCTCGGTAGGAATACCACGGCCGTCATCGCTTACCGATACCGAACCATCTTCATGGATAGTAACAATGATATCTTCACAGTGACCAGCAAGAGCTTCATCGATAGAGTTATCGACAACCTCAAAAACCATGTGGTGCAAGCCAGTACCATCATCGGTATCACCGATGTACATTCCTGGGCGCTTACGTACCGCATCGAGGCCTTTAAGCACCTTAATGCTTGATGAATCGTAATTATTGGACATTGAGTTACTCTCGCTTTAATTATCCTGCGGTTATTTTACCGTGTTCCACATGGAACAACTTGCCATTTTCATCAAGCATATCGGCAACTTGATCGTCACTAATAGCACTGATAAATACTTGGGCGTTCGTTTCCTTTAATCGTTGCGCTAGCAACGCTCGCCTGTGGCTATCCAATTCGGAAGCAAAATCATCAATAAGGTAAATACATTGTTTGCCAGTCGCTTCTGTAAGGTGTAAACCTTGCGCTAAGCGCAAAGCACACACCATCAATTTCAGTTGTCCACGAGACAACACGTCCTCAACAGGCGTACCGGCAACCTTTATCCGTAAATCAGCTTTATGTGGCCCACTTACGGTATAGCCAAGTTGGCAATCACGTTCAAAATTGCGCTGCAACAACTCAGCATAAGGTGTTTCTTTTTCCCAGCCTCGGTAAAAGCCGAGTTGAATATCAAATTCAGGGAGAAAAACCTGAAATATCTCTGCGGCTTTTTCTTTTACCGCAGAAATGTAATCTTTACGCCACACGCTTATTTCTTCTGCCAATAAGGCAAGCTCTTGATCCCAGTAACTGAGCTCTCGATAACTGCGGGCAGTTTTTAATAAGGCATTACGTTGTTTAGTTAATCGTTTTAAGCGCGCCCATGCATGATAGAACTTAGGTTCAACATGAAAAACACCCCAATCGATAAACGCTCGGCGGTATTTAGGACCGCCGATTAATAAATCAAATCCTTCAGGGGTTATCAACTGTAATGGCAAAATCTGAGCAAGTTGTGCCAATTTTTGATTGGACTCCCCTGCTATTTTTACGTCAGTTGTCCCATCACGTTTTTTGTTGATCCCTATCGGCAGCATTAACTGAGTTTGGTTATCAACCACTCGACCATGAATAAACAGCTCGGCCTGTTCATGGCGGATCACTCTGCTCGTTAAGTGGCTACGGAACGAACGCCCATGACCTAAGTAATGGATAGCTTCCAATACACTGGTTTTGCCACTACCGTTAGCACCCACTAAAAAGTTAAAGCCAGCAGCTAATGCTAAATCACACGATGCAATATTACGAAAGTCGTGCACCATCAAACGAGTAAGTGCCATACCTATAGTCTGATAGGCATCACCACATACATGGCTTCATCGTTAGTGGCATCTTCAATTAACGACGGCGCATTAGCATCAGATAATGACAAACGGACTTGATCGCATTTAAGAGTGTTTAATACATCCAACACATAGCTCACGTTAAAACCAATTTCTAAGCTATCGCCTTGGTAATCAACATCAAGAAACTCTTCTGCTTCTTCTTGCTCTGGGTTGTTTGCCGTAATACGCATCTCACCATTAGACAAGTTAACACGCACACCACGGAATTTTTCGTTTGATAAAATCGCCGCACGAGCAAATGCATTACGCATCTCTTCACAGCCAGCTTCTACAAACTTAGTGCTGTTTTGTGGCATAACGCGACGATAATCAGGGAAACGTCCATCAACTAATTTAGATGTGAAGACAAAGTTGTTCACTGTCGCGCGAATATTTGAATTACCAATTTGAATGTTAACTAACGATTCAGGGTTATCAAATAGACGAACCAACTCTAATACCCCTTTACGCGGTACGATAATTTGCTTCGTTGGTAATTCATGACCCGTATCAATCGCACATACCGCCATACGGTGGCCATCAGTTGCTACTGATCGTAAATGCTGACCATCAGTTTCAAACAACATACCATTTAAGTAGTAACGAACATCTTGGTTAGCCATTGAAAACTGCGTGCTATCAATCAACTGACGCATACGGCCTTGTTCAAGCGTAAATTCAACTTCGCTTTGCCAATCTTCAATATTTGGGAAATCAGCAGCAGGCAGTGTGGTTAATGTATAACGGCTACGGCTTGAACGAATAAGTACGCGATCACCTTCGTAACTCACCGAGATAGTGGCATTACTTGGTAAACCACGACAAATATCGAGGAACTTACGAGAAGGTACAGTAACCGTACCGGATTCATAATCCCCTTCAAGGGCAACCTTGGCGATAAGTTCAACTTCAAGATCGGTACCCGTCATCGACAAGCAACCTTCTTCTACTTTCAACAAGATATTACCTAAAATCGGCAATGATGGACGACCACCAAGTGCTGCAGCAACTTGTTGTAAAGGCTTTAATAAATATTCGCGTTCGACGGTAAATTTCATATCAAGACGACAATGTTCTAATTAGGTTTGAATAATCTTCTTTAATATCGTGGCTCTCTTCACGCAGTTGCTCGATCTTACGGCAAGCATGAAGCACGGTAGTATGATCGCGACCACCAAAAGCATCACCGATCTCAGGAAGACTGTGGTTGGTCAATTCTTTTGCCAGTGCCATAGCCATCTGACGAGGACGTGCAACACTGCGAGAACGACGCTTAGACAACATATCTGCCATCTTTATTTTATAGTATTCAGCAACAGTCTTCTGAATATTATCTATCGTGACCAGCTTTTCTTGCAGTGCTAGTAAGTCACGCAATGCTTCACGAACAAAATCAATCGTGATCGCACGACCAGTGAAGTTTGCATTAGCAATAACACGGTTCAATGCCCCTTCTAACTCACGGACATTTGAACGAAGACGCTTGGCAATAAAGAACGCCACTTCATCAGCCAGACGAATATTATGATCTTCCGCCTTCTTCATTAAAATAGCAACGCGTGTTTCAAGCTCTGGCGGCTCAATTGCCACCGTTAAGCCCCAACCAAAACGTGATTTTAATCGATCCTCAACCCCATTAATTTCACGCGGGTAACGATCTGAAGTCAGAATGATTTGCTGGTTACCTTCTAATAACGCATTAAAGGTATGGAAGAACTCTTCTTGAGAACGCTCTTTATTAGCAAAGAATTGAATATCATCAATCAATAATGCATCAACGCTACGGTAATAACGTTTAAACTCTTCAATCGCATTATTTTGTAAGGCTTTGACCATATCCTGCACAAAACGTTCTGAATGCATGTAAACCACTTTGGCATTCGGTTTACGGTTAGCAATCGCATTACCGACCGCATGCAATAGGTGCGTTTTACCTAACCCGGTACCGCCATATAAAAACAATGGATTATACGCCGCTCCCGGATTATCAGATACCTGACGACACGCCGCTAAACCTAACTGGTTAGATTTACCTTCAACAAAATTATTAAAATTATGTTTTGGGTTGACGTTAGAACGGTAACCACCTGGCGACTCATTTTGCACAGGAGAAGGCGCAGGCTCATGGTGGACGGCTGGTTGAGGTTCTACCGCAGGTTTTGACTTTGGCAAAGTAAAGACGGGTGGCGCAACTGGCTGCGGCGGTGCTGCAACGGGTTTGCTCCCTACCTCAAAATGCAAGCTCGGTGCATCAGCACCACAAAACTCATTAAGTAGACGATTGATGTTATTAAGATATTTATCGCGAACCCAATCTAATACAAATCGATTAGGAGCAAATAATGTCAAAGTATGATCATTTAACTCAGCCTGAAGCGGACGTAGCCACATACTGAATTCTGTCGCAGGGAGTTCTTCTTGAAGGCGTTGAAGGCACTGCAACCATAGCGAAGATGACAAGGTAGACTCCACACTGAATAAACAAAACATAAAAGGAAGATAATTTTATACTCGCTGAACAAGGATCACCAGTAAAGAGATCGCAGATCCAGTGAATAAGATCGAACTTATGCACATAGATCGCACTACAACATGCAAGATCAGCACAAATTAACCCACCATTACCCACAGCTATATTAACACAGCTAGCACAAAGATAAGTCTTTCATTCCCCGTTAAATGGTATTTTTACTGAAGAATGACCATTTTATCATCGTCAATTATCATCCACAGGGAAAAGTTTTCATTGTGGGTAACCTTTTCTATCAATTTCCTCGCTCACATCATGCAGAAAAGACATGATGACACACGGTAATATGCTAGCAATTAAACAAATAGTTATTTCAAATAACTGTAAATTATTATCTTTATCATTTAATGCCAAGGTAGGATTTATTACGCACATAAAACACTACGAATAAAAGGTAAATACCGAATGAAAAACTGGATAAAACCCGCAGTTGTTGCCACAACACTGCTTGCATGTTCTACCACCAGCGTTATGGCAGCAACTACGGTAAAAGTCGGTATGTCTGGACGTTATTTCCCTTTTACATTTGTTAGTAACGACAAATTACAGGGATTTGAAGTCGACCTTTGGCATGAGATTGGTAAACGTAATGACTATAAGGTTGAATTTGTCACAGCAAGTTTCTCAGGGTTGTTTGGACAATTAGAGACAGGACGTATTGATACAATTTCAAACCAAATTACCATTACCCCAGAACGCCAAGCCAAATTCTTATTTAGCCAGCCTTATGTCATTGATGGTGCACAATTAGTGGTAAGAAAAGGCAATGATACGATCCACTCAACAGCTGATTTAAATAATAAAACCGTTGGCGTTAATCTTGGTTCAAACTACGAGCAATTATTGCGAGATCTACCTAACGCTAAACAAATCAACATCAAGACGTATGACAGTGGTATTGAGCAAGATGTCGCACTAGGACGAACAGATGCCTTTGTTATGGATCGTTTATCTTCCGTTGCCATTATCAAAGATAAACCCTTACCGCTTCAGTTAGCTGGTCAACCGTTTGCAACCATTGAAAATGCGTGGCCGTTTTTAAATACCTCCCACGGTAAATTGCTTCAACAGCAAGTGAATACGGCATTAGCAGCAATGCGCAAAGACGGCACTCTAACGGCTATTTCAACCAAATGGTTCGATAACGATATAACCCAATAAAACGATCCCACCATTGACCGTTTAACTCAATGGTGGCTCTTTCTTCGCTTTCATACCTTCAATACAACGGATCACCATTATGGGTTTTGATTTTAATTACATGCTGTCGTTGATGCCTATATTGTTGAAATACCTACCAACAACATTATTAATGGCAACCATTGGCGCAATATTTGCTCTCGTAGTTGGCCTTATTCTCGCATTAATACGGATTTATCAATTACCACTGCTCAATACACTGACTCAGCTTTATATAAGTTTCTTTCGCGGTACCCCATTACTGGTACAGCTCTTTTTACTTTATTACGGCTTACCACAGATCATACCAAGCTTGGTCGGGCTAGATGCATTTAGCGCGGCCGTGATTGGTCTTAGTCTGCATTTTGCCGCTTACATGGCTGAAAGTATTCGCGCAGCAATTACAGGGGTTGATCGAAGCCAACGTGAAGCGAGTTTGGCGATTGGCATGACAGAATGGCAAACAATGCGGCGTATTATTTTACCGCAAGCCACCCGTATCGCCTTACCGTCGTTGATGAATTATTTTATCGATATGATCAAATCCACGTCACTCGCGTTTACGCTTGGCGTACCAGAGATTATGGCCAAAGCACAAATGGAAGCCTCATCAAGCTTTAAATTTTTTGAAGCATTCTTGGCTGTTGCAATGATTTATTGGGCAGTGGTGGTAGTGCTTACTCGCTTACAACAACTGGCTGAAACCCGTTTAGACAGGGCATATGTACGATGATAAAGATCAAACAACTTACCAAACAGTTTGGTGAACATACCGTCTTTAGTAACCTTGATTTAGAAATACAAAAAGGCGAAATCGTAGCAATTATAGGCCCATCAGGTACCGGGAAATCGACTTTTTTACGCTGCCTTAATTACCTTGATAGTGCTAATAGCGGTTCGATCACTATCAATACCACCACGATTGACTGCACACAGCCGAAAAAAAGTGAGATTTTAGCTCTTCGCCGCCAAACCGGGTTTGTGTTTCAAAATTACGCCTTATTTAATCATCTCACAGCGCAACAAAATATCAGTGAAGGATTAGAAGTCGTTAAAGGCCAGAGTAAACAACAAGCTAAAGCGCGTGCTTTAGACATTTTGAGCGATATTGGTTTATCCGATAAAGCCAATGCTTATCCAGCAGCACTCTCAGGCGGTCAACAACAACGTATTGGTATTGGTCGAGCAATGGCATTAGATGCTGAATTATTGTTGCTTGATGAGCCAACATCAGCCTTGGATCCCCTATGGGTAAATGAGGTATTAAGCTTGATCAAACAATTAGCTCAACAACAGCAAACCATGTTGATCGTCACCCACGAATTACAGTTTGCCCGAGAAGTCGCCGATAGAGTGATCTTCATGGCTGACGGCGAGTTTGTCGAGCAAGGACCACCACAACAGATCTTCACTCAACCCAAGGATCCACGGCTACAAGCGTTCTTAACACAAATTGAGATCCAATAAGGATCCTTGAAGTTCGTCTAATAAAAAGTATAATGCAGCGCCCGTTGCCAGTTACACGTATATTTATTGACTCTTTGTTAGTCAGTGATTACAATTCCGCCTCTTTGTTAGAGGTGTTTGACTAATTTAAGTCAAAGACTGGTAACGAACTTAAAAACTGATCAGTTAATTTAAGGTAACAAAATGTCTAAACGTACTTTCCAACCAACTGTTCTTAAGCGTAAGCGTACTCACGGTTTCCGTGCTCGCATGGCTACTAAGAACGGTCGTGCAACAATCAATGCACGTCGCGCTAAAGGCCGTAAGCGTCTTTCTAAGTAATCATCGACGATTATTTTGAAGAACTACGCTTTTTCTCGGGAGTTACGCTTGTTAACTCCCGAACATTATAAAACTGTCTTCCAGCAAGCTCATCGTGCTGGCTCTCCTCACTTAACTATTCTTGCCCGTTCTAACGAACTAAACTGCCCCCGTCTTGGTCTGGCTGTTCCAAAAAAACAGATTAAAACTGCTGTAGATAGAAATCGCTTTAAACGTATTGTGCGTGAAAGTTTTCGTCTGAAACAACATCAGCTTCCAGCAAAAGACTTCGTAGTGATTGCAAAGAAATCAGCTAACGAGTTGAGTAACGAAGAACTCTTCAAGTTGTTAGATAAGTTATGGCATCGCCTGTCTCGCCCTTCGCGTGGCTAGTCGTAGGACTAGTCCGCTTTTACCAACTGGCAATCAGTCCTCTCCTTGGGCCACGCTGTCGTTTCACTCCGACCTGCTCCCAATATGCGATCGAAGCTGTAAAAACGCATGGAGCGTTAAAAGGTTGTTGGTTAGCGGCGAAACGTCTATTAAAATGTCACCCTTTAAATGACGGTGGTTACGACCCCGTTCCGCCAACTAAGCATAACGACAGAGAACATTAACTATGGGTTCCCAACGTAATATTCTGTTAATTGCCCTACTTTTTGTCTCATTCTTATTATTTCAACAATGGAATGCTGACAAAACTCCTAAGCCTCAAAGCCAAGGTGTAGCGCAACAATCGACACAAAGCAGTGATATCCCGTCACATTCTGCTGAAGGTCAGCCACTAACTGATCAAACTAGCTCACAAAACTTAATTACCATTAAAACGGATGTACTGGAATTAACAGTCGATACGCTTGGTGGTGATGTAGTTGATGCTAAACTTCTAAAATACAACAACACACTAGATTCAAAAGACCCGTTTGTACTGCTTAACGATACAGATGGTCATGACTATATTGCACAATCAGGTTTAATCGGCCCGAATGGTGCTGATTCTCAACAAGGTGGCCGTGCGCAATACAGCGTAACAGCAAAAGACTTTGTAATGGGTCCTGAGCAAAATGAATTACGTGTACCGATGACATTCACTAAAGATGGCATCAATTACACCAAAACATTTGTTCTTAAGCGTAATGATTACGCTGTTAACGTTGATTACACCGTTGCGAACAACACTGATAAAGCAGCAAGCGTACAAATGTATGCGCAGCTTCGCCATAAGCTAAGTGATTCAGGCGGTAGCCTAACTATGCCTACTTACCTAGGTGGCGCATACTCAGCGAACGATACTAAGTACAAGAAATACAGTTTCGACGACATGAAGGATAAGAACCTTGATGTTGCTGCAAACGAAGGTTGGGTTGCTATCATGCAACACTACTTTGTTTCTGCTTGGATCCCACGCGATGGCGCAGATCAAACGTCTCAAGTTTACTCGACCACAAGTAATGGTAACGGCTACATTGGTGTTCGTATGCCAATCGAAACGGTTGCACCGGGTCAAAGTAAAGAAATCAAAGCAACGCTTTGGGTTGGTCCTAAACTTCAGAACGAAATGGCTGCAACGGCGAAGAACCTTAACCTAACAGTTGATTACGGTTGGCTATGGTTTATCGCAAACCCACTACACAAGCTATTATCATTTATCCATAGCCTTGTGGGTAACTGGGGTATTGCAATCATCATCCTAACGTTCATTGTTCGTGGTGCAATGTACCCACTAACAAAAGCGCAATACACGTCAATGGCTAAAATGCGTATGCTACAGCCAAAGATCCAAGCAATGCGTGAGCGTTTAGGCGACGACCGTCAACGTCAAAGCCAAGAGATGATGGAACTGTACAAGAAAGAGAAAGTTAACCCACTGGGTGGCTGTCTTCCTATCTTGCTACAGATGCCAATCTTCATTGCACTGTACTGGGCATTAATGGAATCAGTTGAATTGCGTCACGCGCCATTCTTCGGTTGGATCCATGACTTGTCAGCACAAGACCCGTACTACGTGCTACCTATCTTAATGGGTATCACTATGTTCTTTATCCAGAAGATGAGTCCGTCAACAGTGACAGACCCTATGCAGCAGAAGATCATGACCTTTATGCCGGTTATGTTTACTTTCTTCTTCCTGTTCTTCCCTTCAGGTCTAGTACTTTACTGGTTAGTGTCAAACATCGTGACGTTAATCCAGCAAACTATTATTTTCCGTGCCCTTGAGAAAAAAGGCTTACACAGCAGTAAAAAAGCGAAGTAATCTTCTCTAGCACTAAAAGGCGACCCTCGGGTCGCCTTTTTTATTTGCATTACTCGGACTTTAATACGATTATTATTGGTTAAAATTTAATCTTTATATGGTAGAGCTCGGCACAACATTATGAATCCAGATTTAAATACAGCAGCACTCCCTGATTACGGTTGGTCATCCTTTATCGCCAGTCCTTTACATGAACTTCTTGCCTTCATTCATGGCATCGTGGGTAACTGGGGCGTCGCCATCATTATTCTAACCTTGATTGTCCGTGGCTTGATGTATCCGCTAACTAAAGCGCAATACACATCAATGGCTAAGATGCGCATGCTACAACCGAAAATCCAAGCGATGCGTGAGCGTTGTGGCGACGACCGTCAACGTCAAAGCCAAGAGATGATGGAGCTGTACAAGAAAGAGAAAGTTAACCCATTGGGTGGTTGCTTGCCTTTGCTAATACAAATGCCCATTTTTATTGCGCTTTATACCGTATTGAATCTATCTACAGAGCTGCGTAACGCGCCCTTTTTTGGTTGGATCCAAAACTTATCAGCGCAAGACCCGTACTACGTGCTACCGATTTTAATGGGGATCTCAATGTTCTTTATCCAGAAGAATAGTCCCTCTACTGTCACCGATCCCATGCAACAGAAAATAATGACGTTCATGCCGGTAATATTCACGGTTTTCTTCTTGTACTTCCCAGCCGGACTTGTGTTGTATTGGTTAACCTCCAATATTGTCACCTTGATCCAGCAAACCATTATTTTCCGTAAATTAGAACAACAAGGCTTACACAGTAGAAAAAAGACGAAGTAAGAGAATATTTGCACTGAGGTGGCTTTTTAGTCACCTTTTTTATTTGCCTAATTAGGTGTTACACGCAACACTAGTTTACAATTCCCCTGTTTTTATCAAGCAAAGCCAAGGTTATGAATCAACACATCGATACTATTGTCGCTCAAGCGACACCGCCGGGTCGTGGTGGCGTCGGCATCATCCGCGTTTCAGGCCCTAAAGCCAAAGAGGTTGCGCTAGCTGTTGCAGGTCGCGAGCTGAAGACGCGTTACGCTGAATACCTTCCTTTTAAAAATGAAGATGGCACCGCACTGGATCAAGGCATCGCCCTCTTTTTTAAAGGCCCTAACTCATTTACTGGCGAAGATGTGTTGGAACTCCAAGGTCATGGTGGCCCTGTACTGATGGATATGATGATCCGTCGTATCTTAAAAATTGACGGGATCCGTGCAGCACGTCCAGGTGAGTTCTCAGAGCGCGCCTTTATGAACGATAAGCTCGATTTAGCGCAAGCAGAAGCGATTGCCGACTTAATTGATGCAAGCTCTGAAGAAGCGGCAAAGAGTGCGTTTAAATCACTGCAAGGGGCATTCTCAACCAAAGTCAATGAACTGGTTGAAGCCTTGATCCATTTACGTATCTTTGTAGAAGCAGCAATTGATTTCCCTGAAGAAGAAATTGATTTTCTTTCTGACGGTAAAGTCGGTGGTGATTTAAATGGCATTATCGATCGCTTAAATGCAGTACGTAAAGAAGCCAACCAAGGCGCGATTATGCGTGAAGGCATGAAAGTCGTCATTGCTGGCCGCCCTAATGCAGGTAAATCTAGCCTGTTAAATGCCCTATCAGGTAAAGACAGCGCGATTGTGACAGATATCGCGGGTACGACTCGTGACGTATTGCGTGAGCATATCCACATTGATGGTATGCCACTGCACATTATTGATACCGCAGGTTTACGTGAAGCTTCTGATGAAGTAGAGCGCATTGGTATTGAGCGTGCGTGGGATGAAATTGCACATGCTGATCGCGTTCTGTTTATGGTTGATAGCACCACGACAGATGCGACCGATCCCAAAGAGATCTGGCCTGACTTCATTGAGCGTCTGCCTGCTGATATGGGCTTAACTGTCATTCGTAATAAAGCAGAACTTACCGGTGAACAAGCGGGTATCTGTCATGCCAATAATCCAACTTTAATTCGATTATCAGCACGTACGGGTGATGGTGTAGATGCACTGCGTGAACACCTAAAACAATGTATGGGGTTCTCTGGTACCACTGAAGGCGGCTTTATGGCACGCCGTCGTCACTTAGATGCTCTAGAGCGTGCCGCTGAACACCTTGCTATAGGTAAAGAGCAACTTGAAGGCTTTATGGCAGGTGAAATCCTTGCCGAAGAGTTACGTCTTGCTCAACAACACTTAAGTGAGATCACTGGTGAATTTACATCGGATGATTTACTGGGTCGTATCTTTACCTCGTTCTGTATTGGTAAGTAAATACTAACCATTAATAACAGAAACAAAAAAGCCTCATATTACTATGATATATGAGGCTTTTTATTATTTTTTATCTTAGCTTTTCGGCGCTTTAGGATAATTAATACTGATGTATTCCGGCTCTTCTATTCCCGCTTGCTGGTTCAAGACCCGCGTTAAGGCAAAGTAGTAGTTCACTAACAAATTAGCAAAGCGTGGTAAGGTTTCAGGTACCTTTTTTCCCGAAGCATCCACTAACACTAATTGACGTACCACTTTCTTTGCTAAGCTTCGACACTGATGTAACAGCACAACCGAACCTACACCACGAGGCAAAACAAAGCGTTTATTGTTATCTGTTACCTGCGCTCGGAAATGATGGTAATCAGATTTTAGTTTCTCGATATCAGCTTCAAAAATCCCGCATTTACCCCGAATAGAGCCATTTAGATGGAAGATATATGGCTGTAGCCATGCTAATGATTGGCGGATCTCCCCCTCTTCAAGTTGAGATAATGCCAGCCCTGTATAAGTGCATAACTCATCGGTTAGAATTTCAAAATCACACAGGGGGGAGTCTTCAAAGATAAAGGGATAAGCCAGCTCATCAATATCGCCTGAGAACTTTAATGTCATTGGTACCACCTAAAGATAACGAATATGGCGATATTAACAGAGTGATACACGACTGTAATTGACAGCATAATCAAAATCGCTAACTATGAACGCCATCTTTTGTTCGCCCAAGGAAGAGCGACAAGCAGCCTTTATCATGCTTTTCGATGACTATTATGCGCCAATTTTTTCATGCTTTTTCACTGTGCACCGCTTTACTACTCAGCATCCCAAGTTATGCTGAACAAGCAACAACCTACCCGCTAACAGTAATGGATGCGACCCAAAAAATGGTCTCTCTCGACCATCCACCATTGCGCGTATCATCAAAAAGTATGTTCAGTGATCAGGTATTAATTGAATTACTGCCACCAGATCATATCAGCAGCTTAAGTCGATTAAGTAACGATCCGACTTACTCTTTGATCGCCAATAAATTACCGACAACGATCCCACTGCTCGATCTCAATGTTGAACGTACTATTGCCAACCAACCAGATTTACTGATTGCAGCCAATTGGAGCGACCCACAAAAAGTGAATATCCTGCGTCAAGCAGGTATCAATGTTTATGTATTTAATACCGTATATACATTAGCTGATATTGAAAAAAACATTCTCATGTTAGGTAAATTAGTTAATCAAAACCAACGCGCTCAGCAGTTAGTCGAGACGATGGATCGTAAATTAAAACAACACGTCGTCATTCCCAAACATCGACTTACCGCCGTTGAATACACCCCATGGGGCGCATCAAGCAACCGCCAATCAACCATTAATACCATTTTTGAGCAGGCTGGCTTAATCAATGCCATTGCTGCAACCCAAGGGGATAAATACGGTCAAGTACCACTGGCAAAAGAGCAGTTATTACTTATCAATCCTGATGTCGTTATTGTTCCTGGAACCTGTGGTAAAGATACCAATGATAGCAGTAACACCTTTCGTAAGGAGTTATTAAACGATCCTTCACTACAACAATTAAACGCCATTAAACACCATAAGGTGATCTGTTTGCCTCAAGCACTACGTTCAACAGATAGTCAGTATATTGTTGATGCCATTATCTATTTAAACCATCACGTTTATGGCAAACCCCATGCATAAATTAGCAACCTCCTATCAATGGTTACTGACGAGCGTTATCTTTATTGTTACCGTTATAGCCTATCTCAGCTTAGGCTCTGTCTCTATCCCAATAACAGATCTCACAGGTCTGCTACATACTTATCTCATCCAAGGTAGCCACGCTGCTGCGGAGCAATATCCACTCGCCAATGCTATCGTGCTCCATATTCGCCTCCCTCGTGCTTTTGCCGCCATATTAGCTGGTGGTGCATTAGCCCTTGCAGGCGCTTGTAGCCAAGGCTTATTTAAAAACCCCTTAGCCAGTCCTGACATTTTAGGGATCAGTGCCGGTAGCAGCTTTGCTGCTGTTATCGCCATCGTCACTGGGATCAGTGCCACAGCTATAGGTTGGCTACCTCTTTTCACTACCATTGGCGCACTTACTAGCGCTTTATTGGTGTATATGCTCGCGGCGAAATCTCACCAACAAGGGCTATTTATCATCTTGGCAGGTCTCGCAGTATCAAGCTTGCTAGGAGGCTTAACCATGGGCGTATTACTGACGGCACAACAATATGAGATCAGCGAATTTGTCTTCTGGACAATGGGTGGACTAGACTCTCGCGTCTGGCAACAGTTGTTATGGCCCACGCCAATCATTGTTATTGCAGCAATCGTGCTGTTACGACATGGCCAAGTTTTAAACTTGCTGGCTTTAGGTGAACAAAATGCCCATGGTATGGGCGTTAATGTCAGGCGCAGCCGATTCACATTACTCGTATTAACCACCGTACTCACCGCAATGGCAATTGCGGTAGCAGGCCCAATTGGCTTTATCGGTTTAATCGTACCGCATTTGGTCCGCCTTATTTTAGGGCCAGATAATCGACGTTTATTGCCATTTTCAGCTATTTTCGGCGCCTTATTTTTATTACTGTGCGATCTTCTAGCGCGGACCGTGATCGCTCCTAACGAATTAAAAACAGGGATCATTACCGCCGTTATTGGTGGCATTTATTTTATTGCCCTATTGATCCGTAGTCAGTACAAAGGGATAACTCAATGAATACGATCATTCAAGCCAAGCATCTTTCTTTTCAGCAAGGAAACAAGCAGCTATTAACCGATATCAATTTCACAATTGGCGCAGGTGAACTGGTTGGGATTATTGGTCCAAATGGTGCAGGAAAAAGTACATTATTAAAGTGTTTAGCGGGCTATTTGACGTCGTCATCTGGCGAGATATTTCTCAAGGAAAAGACACTTTCCAGTTATCGTCACCAACAACGTGCACAGCACATGAGTTATCTCCCCCAACATACAGAGCCAGCGTTCGCTTTTTTAGTCAAAGATGTAATTGGTTACGGCCGCTATAGCCACAGCAACCCAATAAGTGACAAAGAGTTTAATAGAACTATCCATCAATTAAATATTGAAAAACTATTAAATCAACCACTTAATCAACTATCGGGAGGAGAACAACAACGAGTACACTTTGCTCGTTTATTACTTCAAAACGCTGATTGTATGTTACTGGACGAGCCCACAGCCAGCCTAGATATCGGCCATGAATCTGAGTTAATGAATATCCTCGCAGCGCAATGCCAACAAGGAAAAACGGCGCTGGTGGCAATTCACAACCTTAATACTGCACTTGAGTTCTGCGATCAGTTATTACTTTTACAGCAGGGTGAATTAATTGCCTTTGATACGCCAGATAATGTATTAACTCCTTCTCGATTACATCAGTTATACCAAGATAACATCACTATTTGTCGCCATCCGGAATCAGATAAACTTTATCTGACACCACGAAAAAAATAGATCCTCTCTTTTTATAATAAAACGACAGGATCGGCCTTTTTGTTATGATCATAAGCCTGTGATTAAAATATCAAGATCATGTGGGTAAGATCATTAGCATCATATTATCCACAACAATATGATCCCTAATCTAAGATCTTCTATCTACTTTATAACTCGACTTTTTCTTATAAAATACCCACATATTTTCCTCTTAATTAAGAGTTAATTTGCTGGTGGATATCAGTTATCCATAGATAAGTGAATAAAATGGCGATAACCTACAGCAAAGAAAGTCTAATTGATGATAAAAATCATCGAAATTAACGATCAACACGAGCTAGATCTTTGCTAATTCAGAGGCTCTAGCTTTTTCTATCTATATAAAGGATAACTATGAGCTCACTTAGCCTTATTACCGGTAGTACTTTAGGTGGTGCAGAATATGTCGCCGATCATTTAGCAGAATTGCTCGAAGATAATGGCCACCAAGTTGAAGTCATCAACCAAGCAGAGTTTTCAGAGCTCGATCAAAACACTATCTGGCTAATCATTTGCTCAACTCACGGTGCTGGCGACTATCCTGATAACTTTTTGCCATTTGTAGAGCAACTCACTCAACAACAACCCACACTTAGCGGTGTTAAATTTGCTGTTATTGGGCTTGGTGATAGTAATTACGATACCTTCTGCGCGGCAGGTAAGAAAATAGAAGGATTATTACTTTCTTTAGGTGCAAACCAGATCGGTGAACGTCTTGATATTGATGTTTCAGAGACACCAGTACCTGAAGAACCTGCTGAAGTATGGTTTGATAACTGGAAAAACTTAATTACTGATTAAAAAACCATCAATAGTTACTCAATTTCCAGCTTATTTCGATCTTTTTTCTGTGGATAACTATAGATCTAAACGGTGATCAACCCATAGTTATCCATTTAATAACTTATATGGCTTCCTCCCCCTGTGCATAAGTGGCATTTTTGATCCCAGCCTATCCCCGATCAGATCCAAGCTCCTGCACAAGAAATGATCCTCCTTAAATACATGATCATTAGGATCATTTGTCGGTTATCCACACGATCATGCGATCCTAATAGTAGATCTAACAGAAGATCTCTTTAAAAAGATCTTATATATATTTAAAGAGCGTAATTAAACTGATCAAATGATCTTGATGAAAGATTCTCTCTTGCACAGAAAAAGGATAGAATGTCCGCCCTTTGCTCGAGTTAACTCACTGGCTATTTAAATACCTGAGGAAGTTCCATGTTTTACCAGGAAAAATTTGATGTCATCGTTGTGGGTGGTGGTCATGCAGGCACAGAAGCCGCATTGGCAGCAGCCCGAATGGGACAAAAAACCTTACTGTTGACCCATAATATCGATACGTTGGGCCAAATGTCGTGCAACCCAGCTATCGGCGGGATCGGGAAAGGACACCTGGTTAAAGAAGTTGATGC
This sequence comes from Photobacterium angustum, assembly GCF_002954615.1. Taxonomy (NCBI): domain Bacteria; kingdom Pseudomonadati; phylum Pseudomonadota; class Gammaproteobacteria; order Vibrionales; family Vibrionaceae; genus Photobacterium; species Photobacterium angustum. Next base: position 2,932,595 of record NZ_MSCJ01000001.1, read on the forward strand.
CCTTGGTGGATTAATGGCGCAAGCCATTGATAAAGGTGGTATTCAATTCCGTACACTGAACTCATCGAAAGGTCCCGCAGTACGTGCTACTCGCGCCCAAGCAGACCGCGCATTATATAAAGCGGCTGTTCGTAACGTATTAGAAAACCAAGAAAATCTAATGATTTTCCAACAAGCAGTTACTGATTTAATTGTTGAAAATCACCGTGCAGTTGGTGTTGTAACGGAAATGGGCTTAAAGTTCCATGCCAAAGCCGTTGTGTTAACTGTTGGTACTTTCCTTGGTGGTAAGATCCACATTGGTATGGAAAACTACAGTGGCGGTCGTACTGGTGATCCTGCATCAAATGCCCTAGCGGATCGTTTACGTGAATTACCATTACGTGTTGATCGCTTAAAAACGGGTACTCCTCCACGTATTGATGCGCGCAGTGTTGATTTCAGTGTGCTTGAAGAGCAGCACGGTGATAACCCAACTCCAACATTTTCATTTATGGGTAAGTCGTCGGATCATCCACGTCAAATCCCATGTTTTATTACTTACACCAATGAACGCACACATGAAGTGATCCGTAATAATTTGGATCGTAGCCCAATGTATGCGGGTGTTATTGAAGGAATTGGCCCACGTTACTGTCCTTCAATTGAAGATAAAGTGATGCGTTTTGCGGATAAAAATAGTCACCAGATCTTCATTGAGCCAGAAGGCTTAACGACAAATGAATTATATCCAAACGGGATCTCCACCAGCTTACCGTTTGATGTACAAATGCAAATTGTTCGTTCAATGCAAGGCTTTGAAAACGCAACCATTATGCGTCCAGGTTATGCGATTGAATATGATTTCTTTGACCCTCGCGATCTAAAACAAACCTTCGAAAACAAATATATCGATGGTCTGTTCTTTGCTGGGCAAATTAACGGTACAACAGGTTACGAAGAAGCGGCAGCACAAGGCTTAATGGCGGGTATGAACGCCGCGCTTCAAGTTCAAGATAAAGAAGGCTGGAGTCCTCGTCGTGATCAAGCGTACATGGGCGTATTGATTGATGATCTATCAACGATTGGTACTAAAGAACCATACCGTATGTTTACTTCTCGTGCCGAATACCGCTTATTGCTTCGTGAAGACAATGCTGATTTACGCTTAACCCCAATGGGTCGTGAGTTTGGCTTAGTTGATGATGCTCGCTGGTCTCGTTTCAATCAAAAAATTGAAAACATGGAACTTGAACGTCAACGCCTGAAAGATATTTGGATCAATCCTAAGTCGGATCATGTTGATGAATTAAATAAAATCCTTAAAGCACCGATCGCTCGTGAAGCGAGTGGTGAGGATCTTCTTCGTCGTCCTGAAGTGACTTACGAACAACTGACAAGCATCGAAACATTTGCACCAGCGCTTGACGATATTGAAGCGCGTGAGCAAGTTGAGATCCAGGTGAAATACCAAGGTTATATTGATCGCCAGCGTGATGAAGTTGAAAAATCCCTGCGTCATGAAACCACTAAGCTGCCATTTGATATTGATTACAGCAATGTTAAAGGTCTATCGAATGAAGTAGTGGTAAAACTTAATGATGCAAAACCGGAATCAATTGGTATGGCATCACGTATTTCAGGTATTACCCCTGCTGCGATTTCGCTGTTATTGGTTTATTTGAAAAAACACGGCTTATTAAAAAAAGGCGAATAAGGACTAAACAATGAAACAACGATTAGTACAACTTATCGCCCAAACTGAACTGCAGGTCACAGAACAGCAACTTGACCAGCTGATCGGTTATGTAGAACTGCTGCACAAATGGAATAAAGCGTATAATCTGACATCAGTCCGTGATCCTAACGAAATGTTAGTTAAACATATTATGGATAGTATTGTAGTCAGCCAATATTTAGATGGCGCTAGTTATATTGATGTCGGTACAGGACCGGGACTTCCAGGTATTCCGTTGGCTATCATGTGCCCTGATAAATCATTTACCTTGTTAGATAGCTTAGGTAAACGCATTCGTTTTATTCGCCAAGTGATCCATGAGCTAAAAATTACCAATGTGACACCAGTACAAAGTCGCGTTGAAGAGTTTGAAGCGGGTGATGGCTTTGATGCAGTGTTAAGTCGTGCGTTTGCTTCAATGGCTGATATGGTTAATTGGTGCCACCATCTACCAAAATCAGGTGGTCAGTTCCTCGCATTGAAAGGCCAATATAACGAGCAAGAAGCGGCAGATTTGCCTGAATGGTGCTCAGTTATAGAAGTGAAATCTTTACAGGTTCCTGATTTAGAAGGTGAGCGTCATCTAGTAGTCTTGACGGCAAAGGATTAATTGTTGAGGTTTTCTTGTGGGAAGAATCATAGCGGTAGCAAATCAAAAAGGTGGTGTGGGTAAAACCACCACCTGTGTAAATTTAGCAGCATCCTTGGCTGCAACCCAACGTAAAGTGTTAGTGGTTGATCTTGATCCGCAAGGTAATGCAACCATGGCCAGTGGGGTTGATAAATACCAAGTTGATGCCACCGCTTATGATCTTTTGGTCGAGGAAACGCCATTTAATGACGTTGTTATAAAAGAAACGACGGGGGGCTATCACTTGATAGCCGCCAATGGTGACGTCACTGCCGCTGAAATAAAATTGATGGAAGTGTTTGCCCGTGAAGTACGTTTACGTACTGCACTTGCCAAGGTTCGTGATGACTACGACTATATTTTTATCGACTGTCCCCCTTCGCTAAACTTACTCACCATTAATGCCATGACAGCGGCTGATTCCGTATTAGTGCCAATGCAGTGTGAGTATTTTGCTCTTGAAGGCTTAACGGCATTAATGGATACCATTAGCAAGTTAACTGCAGTGGTGAATAGTGAACTGAAAATTGAAGGTTTACTGCGCACCATGTTTGATCCTCGTAACAGATTAGCTAACGAAGTCTCTCAACAACTGAAAAAACACTTTGGCGACAAAGTGTATCGTACTGTTATTCCGCGTAATGTCCGTTTAGCAGAAGCACCAAGCCATGGTCGTCCTGCGATGTATTACGATAAGTATTCTAGTGGTGCGAAAGCCTATTTAGCACTGGCGGGTGAAATGATCCGTCGTGATGAATTGGCATTACAAACGGTGACTTCTGAGGACGCATAAGGCTTTTCATGAATTTTAATAAACGTGGTCTAGGCAAAGGTCTTGATGCCTTGCTTTCTACCAGTGCTGTCGCACAAGCCAAGCAACAAACCCAACAACAAACAGCACTTTCGACTTCAAACATCGACAGTGAACTGCGTGAACTTGCGATTGAACTGCTGCAATCGGGTCAGTTCCAGCCGCGTAAATCGATGGCTGATGATACGCTTGCGGAGCTTGCAGAATCGATTCGAGCCCAAGGGATCATTCAACCTATTGTTGTACGTCGTTTAGCCGATCAAAGTTTTGAAATTATTGCCGGTGAGCGTCGTTGGCAAGCGGCTAAAATCGCAGGATTAACGACGGTGCCTTGTTTGGTTAAAAGTGTTGATGATCGCGCGACAATAGCTATTGCGTTGATTGAAAATATTCAACGTGAAGATCTTAATGTAATAGAAGAAGCGGTTGCTTTAGCACGATTACAGCAAGAGTTTTCACTGACTCACCAGCAAATTGCTGAAGCTGTCGGAAAATCACGTGCAGCAGTCTCTAACTTATTGCGTTTAAACCAGTTAAGCGAGCCTGTTAAACAATTAGTGGAGCAGAAAAAACTCGAAATGGGTCATGCAAGGGCTTTATTATCCTTAGATGAAACACAACAGTTAGCTGCAGCACAAAAAATTGTCAATAATTTGTTAACCGTGCGTGAAGCTGAAAAACTGGTTAAAACACTTTTAAATCCATCAATACCTAAAGTACCTGCATCACAAAGTGAACATGTTGTTTTGTTACAAAATAGGCTAACTGAACAATTAGGCACTAAGGTGGCGATTAATCAAACTAAAAGTGGCAAAGGAAAAATCGTTATCAACTTTGATCAACAAGACAAATTAGAGCAGATTCTTGCAATGCTCGAGAATAAAATGTGATGTTAAAGATGCAATTTTTGTTAAAAAACTAACATCATCGTGATCAAGTTAGAGTGTTGTCAAATCTAACTGTTTTTTTTACTGTTATTTGATTGCAATCAATTTTATGAACCGTATAATTTTCGCTGTTTTCCCAAGCACGGATTGTGTAAAGGAATGGACTCGAGGAACGAATACATGGTATCGACGCTAGCTAAACCGGGACGCCAATTGGCAAAACGGTTGTTGTTATTACAATCTGGCGTCGTGATAGCAACGGCATTAACGGCAGTTTTTGCTGTCAATGTTGACTGGGGAATCTCTGCATTGATTGGTGGTGGCATCTTTGTTATTGCCAATGCTGTCTTCGCGATGTGTGCCTTCATGTTTAGTGGTGCCAGGAATGCACGGCTAGTCATGGCGTCATTTTATGGCGGAGAAGTGCTTAAAATTCTTATTACAGTCATCCTTTTTGCCATTGCTTACCTGTATATGGGAGTGGAACTTGTTCCCCTCAAACTAACCTATTTGCTGGCCCTTGGTATTAATATTTTTGGACCGGTTTTATTCATTAACAACAACAAATAGGATGAGTTATGGCTGCGCAAGGTGAAGCGCTAACGTCTGCAAGTTATATCACTCACCACTTGACCAACTTATCAACTGATAAATTGGGCTTGGCGAGTGAAGGTAGCTTTTGGGCGGTAAACATAGATAGCCTTATCTTCTCTGTTTTGACCGGTTTAGCTTTTCTATGGCTATTTCGTTCAGTAGCGAAGAAGGCGTCATCAGGAGTTCCAAGTAAAGTACAATGTTTTGTTGAAATGGTTGTTGAATTCGTTGATACCAACGTTAAAGATACGTTCCATGGCCGCAATCCACTTGTAGCTCCGTTAGCACTAACTATTTTCTGCTGGATTTTACTGATGAACATCATGGACCTTGTGCCTATCGATTTCATTCCGTATGCCGCGCAAAGTGTTGGGATCCCTTACATGAAAGTGGTTCCAAGTGCTGACGTTAACATCACCATGGCAATGGCGCTAGGCGTGTTCGCATTGATGATTTACTACAGCATCAAAGTGAAAGGTCTTGGCGGTTTTGTTAAAGAACTGGCTCTTCACCCGTTCAATCACCCTATCATGATCCCGTTTAACCTACTTCTTGAAGTGGTATCGCTACTAGCGAAGCCAATTTCACTAGGTATGCGTTTATTCGGTAACATGTTTGCAGGTGAGGTGGTGTTTATCCTAATCGCGGCACTAATGCCGTGGTGGGCTCAATGGCTAGGCTCGGTACCGTGGGCTATTTTCCACATTCTGGTCATTACAATTCAAGCTTTCGTATTCATGATGTTAACTATCGTGTACCTGTCTCAGGCACATGAAGACAATCATTAACGATTATTTGTAACATTTTTTATTATATTGGCGTTTTGCCGACAACTATAAACTGGAGATAGTGATGGAAACTTTACTAAGCTTTTCTGCAATTGCCGTGGGCATTATTGTAGGTCTTGCTTCCCTTGGTACAGCGATCGGCTTCGCACTTCTAGGTGGTAAATTCCTTGAAGGTGCTGCACGTCAACCTGAAATGGCTCCAATGCTTCAAGTTAAGATGTTCATCATCGCTGGTCTACTTGATGCGGTACCAATGATCGGTATCGTAATCGCGCTGCTATTCACATTCGCAAACCCATTTGTTGGTCAGCTAGCTGGTTAATAAATCGTAATGTCAGCTTGTCTCAAGCTGACATTAAGTAGCAAATGGACTCTAGCAACCCTTTTAAAGGAGATGCGTTGTGAATATGAATGCAACTTTGCTGGGTCAAGCTATCGCTTTCTTCCTCTTCGTGGTGTTCTGCATGAAATATGTATGGCCACCGATTATGGAAGCGATTGAAGAACGTCAGAAAAAAATTGCTGACGGCTTGGCTGCCGCAGATCGCGCAGCTAAAGACCTTGACCTTGCACAAGCGAATGCTTCTGATCAACTAAAAGAAGCGAAACGCGCTGCGAGCGAGTTGATCGAGCAAGCAAACAAGCGTAAAGCTCAAATTATCGATGAAGCGAAAACGGAAGCACAAACTGAGCGTGAGAAAATCCTTGCGCAAGGTATGGCTGAAATTGAAGCGGAACGTAATCGTGCTCGTGATGAGTTAAGAAAACAAGTTGCAACTCTAGCTGTGATTGGTGCTGAGAAGATCATTGAGCGCTCCATTGATGTGGATGCTCAAGCCGATATTCTTAACAAAGTCACTGCAGAACTGTAATTAAAGGGGCAAGCATATGTCACAAATGACTACAATCGCACGCCCCTACGCTAAAGCAGCTTTTGACTTTGCGGTCGAGACGAACCAACTAGCACAGTGGGCAGAAATGCTGAACTTTGCTAGTGAAGTAGCAAAAAATGACACTATGCAGGATGTACTGGATAGCGGATTTGCTGCGGATAAGCTAACTGAAATTTTTGTTTCAGTATGCGGTGAGCAACTCGATGAATTCGGTCAAAACCTTCTAAAGGTGATGGCTGAAAATGGACGCCTTAAGGCGCTACCTGATGTCTGTGATGAATTCATGCTGATGAAACATGAGCATGAGCACACCATCGAAGCGACAGTAATTTCTGCTATTGCTTTAGATGATAATCAACTAGATGCCATTAGCGTGAAACTTGAGCAGCGTTTAGCGCGTAAAGTTATGCTGACTTGCAGTGTAGACGAGACCCTGATTGCCGGGGTTGTAATTAGAGCTGGAGACCTTGTTATCGATAACTCTGTACGGGGCAAATTGAACCGTCTGAGCGATACTTTGCAGTCTTGATTTGGGGAATTGGAGCATGCAACTTAATTCCACGGAAATTAGCGCACTGATCAAACAACGTATTGAAAACTTCAACGTTGTAAGTGAAGCGCGTAACGAAGGTACTATCGTTTCTGTAAGCGACGGTATTATTCGTATCCATGGCCTTGCTGACGTAATGCAAGGTGAAATGATTGAACTACCAGGCGGACTATTCGCACTAGCACTTAACCTTGAGCGTGACTCGGTAGGTGCAGTTGTAATGGGCCCTTATGCTTCTCTACAGGAAGGTATGAAGGTAACCGGTACTGGTCGTATTCTTGAAGTACCTGTAGGTCCTGCGCTACTTGGTCGTGTTGTAAACACACTAGGTCAGCCTATCGATGGTAAAGGTCCAATTGAAACAGAGACATTCTCTCCTGTTGAAGTAATTGCACCGGGTGTAATCGATCGTAAATCTGTTGATCAACCAGTACAAACTGGTTACAAAGCAGTTGACTCAATGATCCCAATCGGCCGTGGTCAGCGTGAGCTTATCATCGGTGACCGTCAGACTGGTAAAACAGCGATGGCTATCGATGCCATCATCAACCAGAAAAACTCTGGTATCTACTCTGTGTATGTGGCTATTGGCCAGAAAGCTTCAACTATCGCTAACGTAGTTCGTAAGCTGGAAGAGCACGGCGCACTGGAAAATACTATCGTAGTTGTAGCATCAGCATCAGAAGCTGCTGCGCTACAATACCTAGCACCATACTCTGGTTGTGCGATGGGTGAGTACTTCCGTGACCGCGGCGAAGATGCACTGATCGTATACGATGACCTGTCTAAGCAGGCTGTTGCTTACCGTCAAATCTCACTATTGCTTAAGCGTCCACCTGGTCGTGAAGCATTCCCTGGTGATGTTTTCTACCTTCACTCTCGTCTTCTAGAGCGTGCTTCTCGTGTAAGCGAGCACTACGTTGAGAAATTCACTAATGGTGAAGTGAAAGGTCAAACTGGATCGCTAACGGCACTACCGATTATCGAAACCCAAGCGGGTGATGTATCGGCATTCGTACCGACTAACGTTATCTCTATCACCGATGGTCAGATCTTCCTACAAACAGAGCTATTCAACGCTGGTATTCGTCCTGCTGTTGACCCAGGTATCTCTGTATCGCGTGTAGGTGGTGCTGCCCAAACCAAGATCATCAAGAAACTGTCGGGTGGTATTCGTACCGCACTTGCACAGTACCGTGAACTTGCAGCGTTTGCACAGTTCTCGTCTGACCTTGATGACGCAACTAAGAAACAGCTAGATCATGGTCAGAAAGTAACTGAACTGATGAAGCAAAAACAATACGCGCCAATGTCTGTATTTGAGCAAGCGGTTGTTATCTTTGCAGCTGAAAAAGGCTACTTGAATGATGTTGAGCTAACTAAGCTTGCTGATTTCGAAGCAGCGTTACTTTCTTACGCGAAAGGTCAGTTTGCTGAGCTTGTAGCTCAGATAGATGAAACGGGTGCTTACAACGATGAAATCGCTGCGCAGTTTGCAAAACTGCTAGAAGATTTCAAAGCGACCCAGACTTGGTAATTGGTTGGTGATCGCTTGCGATCACCTTCTAACGGAGAGTAACGATGGCCGGCGCAAAAGAGATTCGTAACAAGATCGGTAGTGTTAAAAACACGCAAAAGATCACTAAAGCGATGGAAATGGTGGCTGCTTCTAAAATGCGTAAAACGCAGGAAGCAATGGAGTCATCACGTCCATACGCACAAACTATGCGCAAAGTGATCGGTCATATCGCCCTTGGTAGCCTCGAGTATAAGCATCCTTATCTTGAAGAGCGTGAAGCCAAGCGCGTTGGTTACATCATTGTTTCAACTGACCGTGGTTTGTGTGGTGGCTTGAACATTAACTTGTTCAAAAAAGCGATCACCGATATTAAAACATGGTCAGATAAAGGTGCCGATGTTGATTTAGCGCTAATTGGAGCTAAAGCAACAGCATTCTTTAATAGCTACGGCGGTAACGTAGCAGCTCAAGTATCAGGCCTTGGTGACACGCCAAGTGTTGATGAGTTGATCGGTACTGTTGGCGTAATGCTGAAGAAATATGATGAAGGCCAACTGGATCGTCTGTATGTGGTTTACAACCAGTTTGTAAATACCATGGTACAGCAACCAGTGATTGATCAATTGTTGCCTTTGCCTAAGTCAGAAGACGAAGAAATGCAGCGCAACCATTCTTGGGATTATATTTATGAGCCCGAGCCTAAACCGCTACTAGATACCCTATTGGTTCGCTATGCCGAATCACAAGTGTACCAAGGTGTGGTTGAGAACCTTGCCAGTGAGCAAGCGGCACGAATGGTAGCGATGAAAGCTGCAACAGATAATGCAGGGGATCTGATTGATGAACTGCAACTTGTGTACAACAAAGCCCGTCAGGCTGCGATCACACAAGAACTGTCAGAAATCGTTTCTGGCGCATCTGCTGTTTAAGGCAAAGAATTAATAAGTTTAGAGGATTAACGATGGCTACAGGTAAGATCGTACAGATCATCGGTGCGGTAGTCGACGTAGAGTTTCCACAGGACTCTGTACCACAGGTATACGATGCCCTTCATGTTGATGCGAAAGAGAACGGTACACTAGTACTGGAAGTTCAGCAGCAACTTGGTGGTGGTGTTGTTCGTGGTATCGCTATGGGTACTTCTGATGGCTTACGTCGTGGTTTGTCTGTTGAAAACACAGGCCGCCCAATTGAAGTGCCAGTAGGTACAGCGACTTTAGGACGTATCATGAACGTTCTTGGTCAACCTATTGATGAGTGTGGTGAGATCGGTGAGCAAGAGCGTTACGCTATTCACCGTGAAGCACCAAGCTATGAAGATCAGTCAAACGTAACTGAACTCCTAGAAACAGGTGTTAAAGTTATCGACTTAATCTGTCCATTCGCTAAGGGTGGTAAGATCGGTCTGTTTGGTGGTGCAGGTGTTGGTAAGACCGTTAACATGATGGAACTTATCAACAACATCGCCCTAAAACACTCAGGTTTATCTGTGTTTGCAGGTGTTGGTGAGCGTACACGTGAAGGTAACGATTTCTACTTTGAAATGCAGGAAGCAGGTGTTGTAAACATCGAAAATCCTGAAGAATCAAAAGTAGCAATGGTTTACGGTCAGATGAACGAGCCACCAGGTAACCGTCTACGTGTTGCATTGACTGGCCTTACAATGGCTGAGCGTTTCCGTGACGAAGGTCGTGACGTACTGTTATTTATCGATAACATCTACCGTTACACCCTTGCAGGTACTGAAGTATCAGCACTACTAGGTCGTATGCCATCTGCAGTAGGTTACCAGCCTACACTAGCAGAAGAAATGGGTGTACTTCAGGAGCGTATCACGTCAACGAAGTCTGGTTCTATCACGTCAGTTCAGGCGGTATACGTACCTGCCGATGACTTGACTGACCCATCACCAGCAACAACCTTTGCTCACTTAGATGCAACAGTTGTACTTTCGCGTCAGATCGCATCGCTAGGTCTATACCCTGCGATCGACCCATTGGATTCAACATCACGTATGCTTGATCCATTGGTAGTAGGTCAAGAGCACTACGACATTGCACGTGGCGTTCAGAGTCTACTTCAACGTTATAAAGAGCTAAAAGACATCATCGCTATTCTTGGTATGGACGAGCTATCTGAAGAAGATAAGCAAGCTGTATCACGTGCACGTAAGATTGAACGTTTCCTAACTCAGCCTTACCACGTAGCAGAAGTCTTTACTGGTGACCCAGGTATCTACGTAACGTTGAAAGACACACTACGTAGCTTCAAAGGCTTATTAGCGGGTGAATACGACGATATCCCAGAGCAGGCATTTATGTACTGTGGTGCGATTGAAGACGTATTAGAAAACGCGAAGAAGCTGTAAGCTAATTAGGAGGCGACATGGCAGCGATAACTTTCCATTTGGAAGTAGTCAGTGCTGAGAAACGTCTGTTCTCTGGTCGTGCTGAAAATATTCAAGTAACGGGTAGTGAAGGTGAGCTAGGTATTCATGCCGGTCACACGCCACTACTTACAGCTATTACCCCAGGCATGGTACGTATTACCAAGCAAGGTGGTGAGGAAGATGTAATCTATCTTTCTGGCGGTATGCTTGAAGTTCAGCCTTCTGCAGTGACGGTATTAGCCGATACAGCTATTCGTGGTGTTGATTTAGACGCCGCGAAAGCAGAAGAAGCTAAACGTCAAGCTGAGGAGCGTATCCATAATCAGCATGGCGATATTGACTTCGCACAGGCAGCCAGTGATTTAGCGAAAGCTATTGCTCAGCTTCGAGTGATTGAACTAACTAAACGCGCACGCTAGTCTGACGCTAAAGTAATATAAAAAGCGACCATTAAGGTCGCTTTTTTTATTGCTAAAAATCTTACTGATTGATGTTGTTTGGGGATATTTATTATTACAAAAATGATTTTCGATTAAGACTTTTGCGAGGTATACCTGTTATTTCTTAGTGAGAATTAAATAATTACGCTTAAACCCAGTAAAACTTGACGGTACAATACCAACTAAATAACAAATTTATGCATCAAGAGGGACATCCCATCATGAGCTTCAGTGCTGTGATTTTAGCTGCGGGAAAAGGCACCCGTATGTATTCTAACTTGCCAAAAGTGCTTCATACTTTAGCAGGAAAGCCGATGGTCAAACATGTGATTGACACATGTAATGATCTTGGTGCGAAAAATATTAATTTAGTTTATGGCCATGGTGGTGACACCATGCAACAAGTATTGGCTCAAGAGTCAGTCAATTGGGTACTACAAGCCGAGCAATTAGGGACAGGGCACGCGGTTAATCAAGCGACCCCGAACCTTGCTGATGATGAAAAAGCACTGATTTTATACGGTGATGTGCCACTAATTAGTGCACAAACGTTAGAAAACCTGCTTGATGCTCAGCCTGACGGTGGCATTGCCTTACTGACTGTTGTTCTTGATGATCCGAGCGGCTACGGGCGTATTGTGCGTCGTAATGGCCCCGTAGTTGCGATCGTAGAGCAAAAAGATGCCACTGAAGAGCAAAAGCTCATTAAAGAAATCAATACAGGTGTCATGGTAGCTAATGGCGGTGATCTTAAGCGTTGGTTAGCGGCGCTTAAAAATGATAACGCGCAAGGTGAATATTACCTAACCGATATTATTGAGATTGCCCATGATGAAGGTCGTGCAGTCGAAGCTGTTCACCCTGTTAGCCCAATTGAGGTTGAAGGTGTAAATAACCGTATTCAGTTAGCGCGCCTTGAGCGAGCTTTCCAAGCTCAACAAGCCGAGCGTTTATTAGAGCAAGGTGTGATGTTACGTGATCCTTCTCGTTTTGATTTACGTGGCGAATTACAATGCGGTACCGATGTTGAAATTGATGTTAACGTGGTGATTGAAGGCAGCGTTAGTATTGGTGATAACGTCGTGATTGGCGCCGGTTGTGTGCTTAAAGACTGTGAGATAGATGATAACTCAATTATCAGCCCATACAGTGTGATTGATGGCGCGACGGTAGGTGAAGCCTGTACGGTCGGTCCATTTGCTCGTTTACGTCCAGGTACGGAGCTTCAAACTCAAGCGCATGTGGGTAATTTTGTTGAAATCAAGCAAACGCGCTTAGGTGAAGGCTCTAAAGCGGGTCATTTGACTTACCTTGGTGATGCTGAGATTGGTGCTAACGTCAATATCGGTGCCGGTACTATCACTTGTAACTACGATGGTGCGAACAAATTTAAAACTGAAATTGGCGATGATGTGTTTGTTGGCTCAGATACTCAACTTATCGCTCCTGTTAAAGTCGCAAGCGGTGCAACCATTGGTGCTGGTGCTACGATTAATCGTAATGTCGGTGAAGGTGAGTTAGTGATCACTCGCGCACCAGCACGAACAATTCAAGGCTGGAAACGCCCAACCAAGAAGTAATTTTCAATTACGTTATCATTTTTAAAGCAGGAGTTTCTCCTGCTTTTTTTTATTCTTTATCTCCTAATATCACCACTATATTCCTCTAGCTTTTTCCACTCCAATAGTTATTTCGAGAGAAAAATTATACCGAATCTGCATATTTGTTATTGATCGATTAATTTTTAAAACGCTATACTAAGTTTCAAATCGAAACTTAATCTATCATTTCAAAACTTATGTCTAAACGTAATACACAACAACGTCGCCATGCTATTGCAGCTATGGTTGGTATTGAAGGCGAAGTTAGTGTGGATACACTTGCTAGTCACTTCTCGACCTCTGAGGTCACAATTCGTAAAGATCTTGCAGCGTTAGAAAGTTCTGGCTTATTACTACGCCGATACGGTGGCGCTATTGCTATGCCGAGCGAAATAGTTGCAACTGACTTAGAAGAGAAAGTTTCAGAGCGAAAGTTAGCGATTGCGATTGCTGCCGCTGATCAAATCCGAGATCACAATCGCATTATCGTTGATTGTGGTAGTACAACAGCAGCATTAATTAACCTACTAAGCACTAAACAAGGCTTAGTCGTAATGACTAATTCTTTGCAAGTCGCGAATGCACTAAATGCACTTGAAAATGAACCGACCTTATTGATGACGGGCGGTACATGGGATCCGCATTCAGAATCCTTCCAAGGCAAAGTTGCAGAATCTGTATTGCGTTCATACGACTTTGATCAGTTGTTTATTGGTGCTGATGGTATTGATATCACGCGTGGCACAACCACCTTTAATGAGCTGACAGGATTAAGTCGAGTGATGGCGGAAGTCTCTCGTGAGGTGGTGGTCATGATTGAGTCTTGTAAGGTTGGACGAAAAATTCCGAATTTAGAGTTAGCGTGGCAAGGGATCGATACTTTAATTACCGATGATGGCATGAGTGATGCTGATACTGTCGCGATAGAACAACAGGGTGTGCGAGTGATTCGTGCCTGTAGTGAACAATAACAAGTTGTAAAGGATAGCAGTTATGTGTGGGATTGTAGGTGCGGTAGCACAACGTGATGTAGCAGAGATCTTAGTCGAAGGTTTACGTCGATTAGAATATCGCGGGTATGACTCAGCTGGTCTTGCCGTTGTTGATGAACAATTTAAATTACAACGCTTACGACGTATGGGGAAAGTTCAAGCCTTAGCCCATGCCGTTAATGAAACGCAAGTTATTGGCGGAACGGGGATCGCGCATACACGATGGGCAACACATGGCGAACCCTCAGAAGCTAACGCCCACCCTCATATCTCTGGTGAGCATATAGCGATTGTTCATAATGGGATTATTGAGAATCACCAAGCATTGCGTGATCTATTACAACAACGAGGTTATGTTTTTCATTCTCAAACCGATACTGAAGTGATTGCACATTTAGTTGAGTGGGAACTGCGAACTGCCGATTCTTTATTAGCCGCTGTGAAGCAAGCTGTAGCTCAACTGGAAGGCGCTTATGGTACCGTAGTAATGGATAGTCGCGATCCGGAACGTTTGGTTGTTGCACGCTCTGGTAGCCCGTTGGTGATTGGTTTGGGTGTGGGTGAAAACTTTATTGCGTCTGATCAATTGGCTTTGCTGAATGTGACTCGTCGCTTTATGTTTTTAGAAGAAGGTGATGTTGCCGAAGTCACCCGTCGTGATATTCGGGTGTTTAATCAACAAGGCGAGTTGGTTGAACGTGAAGTCACCGAATCTAACATTCAACATGATGATACGGATAAAGGTCATTATCGTCACTACATGCAAAAAGAGATCTTTGAGCAGCCAAGTGCTTTGATTAATACTATGGAAGGTAGGATACGCAACAATCGTGTGATCTTGGAAAGTTTTGGTAATGAAGCGAAAACGATCTTTGATCATGTTGAGCATATTCAAATTATTGCTTGTGGTACCTCCTATAACGCAGGCATGGTGGCACGTTACTGGTTTGAATCTATTGCAGGAATTAGCTGTGATGTTGAAATCGCCTCTGAGTTTCGCTACCGCAAATTTGTTACCCGTCCAAATAGCTTATTGATCACCCTTTCTCAATCAGGTGAAACGGCAGATACCTTAGCGGCACTGCGTTTAGCAAAAGAAAAAGGCTATATGGCAGCGATGACAATTTGTAACGTTGCAGGCTCATCTTTGGTACGTGAATCTGATTTAGCTTTTATGACCCGCGCGGGGGCTGAAATTGGGGTAGCATCAACTAAAGCGTTTACTACGCAGTTAGTCGCGTTATTAATGCTTGTAACTGCGTTAGGTAAGCAGCAAGGTACGATTGATAATGAGCAAGAAGAAAAGATTGTTCATTCACTACAGCAATTGCCAAGCTTTATTGAGAAAGCATTAACGCTTGATAAGCCGATTGAGCTATTGGCTGAAGAATTCAGTGATAAACAGCACGCATTATTTTTAGGTCGTGGTGAGTTCTACCCTATTGCGGTTGAAGCTTCACTTAAATTAAAAGAGATCTCGTACATTCATGCAGAGGCTTATGCGGCGGGTGAATTAAAGCATGGTCCACTTGCGTTAGTTGATGCTGAAATGCCTGTGATCGTGGTAGCTCCTACCAATGATTTATTAGAAAAACTCAAATCCAATATTGAAGAAGTACGTGCTCGAGGTGGCTTACTGTATGTGTTTGCCGATAGTGAAGCAGGGTTTGAAGAGACCGACGGCATGAAAATTATGACCATGCCGAGTGTGGACGAAATCATCGCACCGATTTTTTATACCATTCCTATGCAGTTGTTATCGTATCACGTGGCTTTAATTAAAGGGACTGATGTCGATCAGCCTCGCAATCTAGCCAAAGCCGTGACTGTTGAATAATATAAAATAAAAAAGACGCAACTTGCGTCTTTTTTTATCGGCATTCTTGTTAAGGTTTATCGTGTTGCGAAATAAAAAAATGCCTGATTATCCATACGATGTGCGATTCAAATTAAGAATAAAAGTCTGCTTTGATTTTATCTTATTGAATAGTAAGCATTAAAAAAATTGAAAAATTGGCTCATCATCTGCACTGCAACAAATAGTGAAGCGTTCTTCACTATCTGATTGGAGAAGGTGTATGACAGAGCCAAAGACAAAGATTGCCGCTAGGATCAAAGAGGCTCGTGAGTGGAAAGGATTAACCCAAGTACATATGGCCCAGCAGTTAAAAGTCGCTCGCCAAACGTATCTTGATCTAGAAACCGGAAAAACAGAGCCTAAAGTACGATTATTGTCTGAGATCTCTGAGATCACCGAGCGACCATTAACTTGGTTTGTTTATGGTGATGAGGGGATAGAAATTTTAGAAAGTGAGTACAAGGAAGAAATTGATCGCTTATTGCAATTTTTTAGTCGTTTACCACATTCTGCTCGTCACGTTATTTTGCAGCAATGTATTAACTTAGCGAGTTTCATGGCGGAATACACTCGTGCTTTAACACATAAAAATAAGTAGCCTGAATTAAGATACTCTTTTGTGTCTACTTAACTGTTCATCCTTATCTTTTTATTGTCTAGCTTTGCTGGCAGTGAACATGACGCATCACATTTCTGTGCTAGTACCCATAGACATCTATTTGGTCGAAGAATAGTTTAAGTAAAGTTTATGTGTTGAGTGCGGTATAAATGTCGATGATGAGTGAATATAGTGTTGAGCGTGAGATTAATAACGCAATGACAGAAATAGCGCATATTGCACAAAAGATTCGAGAAGCGAGAGAATGGAAAGGGATCACTCAAGTAAGTATGGCTAAGCAGTTAGGTGTTGCTCGTCAAACTTACCTTGATGTGGAATCGGGGAAAACAGAGCCTAGAATATTAATGCTAATGAAGATAGCTAAGATAACAGGGCGTCCTCTGCATTGGTTTATTTCAGACGACAATACACCCGAATATGGTGATATCAATCGATTATCGGTAATGTATGCGCAGGTACCTTCTCCTTTACGCCAAAGAATGATCGAACAAAATATTAATTTGATTTCCTGTTGCCTTGAATATGTTTCAGACAGTCGTTAATCATATTGATTGTTATAAAAAAAGCAGCGATTACGCTGCTTTTTTTGTTATGGAGGCTCATTACTGAGCAAGAAAAAACTTATAGGCTGGATTTTCTGTTTCGTCTTTCCATTGATAACCCAGTTCACGTAAGTGGCTAGTAAATGACAGTAAATCTTTATCTTCAAGTTCAAAGCCACATAAAACACGACCATAATCGGCCCCGTGATTACGATAATTAAATAAGCTAATATTCCAATGACAACCAAGGGTATTTAAAAAGCGAATAAGCGCACCTGGGTATTCAGGAAACTCGAAGCTATATAAACGCTCTTTAAGTGGTTTAGATGGTCTACCCCCAATCATATAACGAACATGGACTTTCGCCATTTCGTCATCAGATAAATCGACCACCGGATATCCGCCTTTTCGCAGATCTTTTATAATGCCATCAAGTTCTTCTTGGCCTTGCATTAAACGCACACCGACAAAAACATTGGCCAGCGCATCATCGTTATAACGGTAGTTAAACTCGGTTACTGCTCGACCACCAATCAAATGGCAGAAATCAAGAAAAGCACCCGGACGTTCAGGGATCGTAACAGCTAATAACCCTTCACGTTTTTCACCTAACTCACAACGCTCTGAAACATAGCGTAAGCCATGAAAATTCAAGTTTGCGCCTGATAAAATAGCGGCAAGTTGTTGGTCGCGAATTTGGTGCAGCTCGACATATTTTTTTAGTCCTGCAAGAGAAAGTGCTCCTGAAGGCTCCGCAATCGCACGTGTATCTTCAAAAATATCTTTTACTGCTGAGCAAATTTCATCACTGCTGACCGTGATAACATCATCAAGGTATTGCTGACATAAACGGAAAGTCTCTATGCCTATCTGCTTAACCGCAACCCCATCGGCAAACATACCCACTTGATCTAACGAGACAGGTTTACCCGCATCAAGGGCCGCTTTTAAGCAAGCCGAATCTTCAGCTTCAACACCAACGACTTTAATTTCAGGTAATAATTGCTTTAGCAATACCGCAATGCCTGCGGCTAAACCACCACCACCAACGGGTACAAAAACACAATCCAAATGACCGTTTTGTTGGACTAATTCAATACCGATAGTGCCTTGCCCTGCGATCACCGAAGGGTGATCGAAAGGCGGAATAAAGGTATAGCCGTGTTGTTGTGCTAATTGTTCAGCATAGCCTTTCGCTTCATCAAAGTTACTGCCATGCAGTACGACAACACCACCAAAACTACGTACCGCATCCACCTTGATATCAGGTGTAGTACGTGGCATCACAATCGTGGCTTTAACACCGAGTTTCTGGCTTGATAAAGCAAGACCTTGCGCATGATTACCTGCAGAGGCAGCTATCACCCCAGCGGCTTTTTGCGGCTCAGTCAGTTGCGACATCATGTTATAAGCGCCGCGTAACTTAAACGAGTGGACCGGTTGGCGGTCTTCCCGTTTAAGTTGGATCTGATTTGCAATCCTTGCACTCAGACGAGACATATTTTGTAATGGAGTGACTTGCGCCACCTCATAAACCGGCGCTCGAAGGATATTGCGAAGATAGTCGGCTCCGCTAAGTAGCTCTTCATCCGTGGCCTGTTTCACTTCGCTCATGGTGATTATCCTTCTAGTTTAGATTTATCGCGCACTGCGCCTTTATCTGCACTGGTGGCTAGGTTGGCATAGGCTTTTAGGGCAAAAGAAACCTGACGTTCACGATCAACTGGCTTCCAACCGCGTTGGTTTGTTGCTTCACGACGTGCCGCGAGGGTTGCATCATCGACATTTAGTTCAATGCTACGGTTTGGAATATCAATTGCGATAATGTCGCCATTTTCGATCAGGCCAATCGTGCCACCGTTTGCTGCTTCGGGCGAAACGTGACCAATAGATAAGCCACTGGTACCGCCAGAGAATCGACCGTCTGTGATCAATGCACACTCTTTGCCAAGACCCATAGATTTAAGGTAAGTGGTTGGGTACAACATTTCTTGCATACCAGGGCCACCTTTAGGTCCTTCATAACGAATAACCACGACATCGCCTGCTTTCACTTTACCGGCAAGAATCGCTTCAACAGCGGTATCTTGGCTTTCAAACACAACGGCAGGACCTGTAAAGGTTAAGCAACTTTCATCAACACCTGCGGTTTTAACAATACAGCCATCAAGTGCCATATTGCCTGACAGTACAGCAAGGCCGCCATCTTGGCTAAAGGCAAACTCTTTACTACGAATACAGCCATTTTCTCGATCATCATCAAGGGTTTCCCAACGACAATCTTGTGAAAATGCTTGCGTGGTGCGGATACCCGCAGGACCTGCGCGGAAGAACGTTTTAATTTCTTCTGAATCCGTTACTTTAATATCGTAGTGTTTGAAGCTTTCGGCAAAGGTTTCACCCAGAATATTGTGACAATCGTTATGGAAAAGACCTGCGCGATCAAGTTCACCTAAAATACTGTAAACGCCACCTGCTCGGTGAACATCTTCCATATGATATTTCGGTGTTGATGGTGCAACTTTACAAAGGTGTGGAACAATACGAGACATGCGATCAATATCGGTCATGGTGAAATCAATTTCACCTTCTTGCGCTGCGGCTAAAAGGTGTAAAACGGTATTAGTTGATCCCCCCATTGCAATATCTAATGCCATCGCATTTTCGAAGGCTTTCTTATTGGCAATGTTACGTGGCAGTGCTGATTCATCATCTTGCTCATAGTAGCGCTTTGTCAGTGCCACAATGCGTTTACCTGCATTAATAAATAGCTGCTCGCGATCTGCGTGTGTTGCGAGCATCGAACCGTTACCCGGCTGGCTTAAGCCTAATGCTTCGGTTAAACAGTTCATTGAGTTTGCCGTGAACATACCAGAGCACGAACCACAGGTAGGACAGGCGGAACGTTCGATCTGCTCACTTTGTTCATCTGACACTTTAGGATCGGCACCTTGGATCATTGCATCAACCAAATCGAGTTTGATCACTTGCTCTGAAAGCTTGGTTTTACCTGCTTCCATTGGTCCGCCAGAAACAAAAATAACCGGAATATTTAAGCGAAGTGACGCCATTAACATTCCAGGGGTGATTTTGTCACAGTTTGAGATACATACCATCGCATCGGCACAGTGGGCATTCACCATGTACTCAACAGAATCTGAAATGAGTTCTCGAGATGGTAGTGAATACAACATCCCACCGTGACCCATCGCGATACCATCATCAACGGCGATAGTATTAAACTCTTTGGCAATACCGCCCGCTTCTTCGATTTGCTTTGCGACTAATTGACCGAGATCTTTTAAGTGGACGTGACCTGGAACAAATTGGGTAAACGAGTTCACAACGGCAATAATCGGCTTACCGAAATCTTCATCTTTAACGCCAGTTGCGCGCCATAAGGCACGAGCGCCAGCCATATTTCGGCCATGGGTAGTGGTTGCTGAACGGTATTTAGGCATAACAGAAAATCCTTTTTAGAGCACTGTCGCTAATGTATTAGCGACAGCTTTGTATGTGTTGGTTTGGTTATGAAGGGCAATTATTTTTGTGGGTAAACGTAATCTAACCAGCCCCATTTATCTTCTGTTTCACCATTGAACAAACCGAAGTAAGCGGCTTGCAGCTCTTTGGTAATAGGGCCTCGCTTACCTTTACCTACGGTAATTTGATCAACGCTACGCACAGGTACAATCTCAGCGGCGGTTCCTGTCATAAAGATCTCATCGGCAAGGTAAAGTGCCTCACGAGCAATGTTTTCTTCACGTACTTCATAACCCCGTTCTTTAGCTAGGATCATAATAGTGTCACGAGTGATGCCCGGTAAAATTGCGCTAGTTGTTGGTGGTGTTGAAAGAACGCCGTTACGAATGACAAAGATATTTTCGCCAGCGCCTTCTGATAGATAACCATCAACACTTAATGCGATCCCTTCTGCGTAACCATGGCGACGTGCTTCGCTACCAACCAGTAGTGATGATAGGTAGTTACCGCCTGCTTTTGCAGCAGTTGGAATAGTATTTGGCGCTGCACGGTTCCAGCTAGAAATCATTGCATCGACACCGTTTTCTAGTGCTTCTTCACCTAGGTAAGAGCCCCAAGGGAAAGCGGCAACAATCAAATCCATTTTTGTATCAACGGGAGGACAAACGCCGAGGCCAACATTACCCACATAACCCAATGGGCGAATGTAAGCAGAATCGAGTTTATTTACTCGGATCGTTTCACGGCAAATTTCCATTAGTTCATCGCAACTGTATGGGATCGGGAAGCGATAAATTTTTGCCGAATTTTTTAGCCGTACCATGTGTTCTTCATGACGAAAAACCGCAGGGCCCTTCGGCGTGTTGTAGCAACGGATCCCTTCAAATACTGAAGTGCCATAGTGCATTGCGTGAGTTAAAACGTGAACATTAGCATCAGCCCAAGGCACTATCTCACCGTTAAACCAAATGTAATCTGCTGTATTTGCCATGTTGAATTCCTTTCTAAAATTTAATCCAGTAACTGCAGGGGGGAAGTCTCTACACTGATGATGTCCCACAGTTTTTCAATTTGGTTGATAAGCGTCGATATAGGACGAGTACTATCTACGATAATTTCGATTCTGGCTATCTTGCTGTGATGATTTTGTGTTGCATCGACTTTTTTTATGATAAAGCCACGATGGCGGATCACACGTAAAATTCGCTCAAGTAATACAGGCTTATCATTAGCGGTAATGTTGAGTAAATATCTTTCCATTAGGTGTTCTCCAGCATATCTTGGTTTGCAGCACCCGGTGGAACCAGTGGCCATACATTTTGTTCTTCATCAATCAACACATGCAATAAGTAAGCGGTTTTACTGGCGAGCATTTCTTCCAGTGCAGGAGCCACTTCTTCTTTGCGAGTAATGGTTTTTCCTGGGATATCAAATGCCTTAGCTAACATTACAAAATCAGGATTATCATCTAGGATGGTTTCACTGTGGCGACCATCAAAAAATAGCGATTGCCATTGACGTACCATACCTAAGCGTTGGTTATTGATAAGTACCATTTTGACGGGAATACTGCGACGTTTTAACGTTCCCAACTCTTGTACATTCATCATAAATGAGCCATCACCAGAGATCAGAATAGATTGATCATCAGGACGGGCAACACTGGCTCCCATTGCTGCAGGTAAACCAAATCCCATCGTACCAAGGCCGGCTGATGTAATGTAGTTTTGTGGCTCACGAGGTTGAATATGCTGTGCGGCCCACATTTGGTGCTGACCAACATCGGTCGATACCATGCTGCTATCAGGCATCATATCTGACAATTGCTTAAGCAGTAATGGCGCGTAAATCAGATCGCCTGGATGGTCATAACGCCATTTGCCAATTTTACGAATATGTTCACTGTGAGTGAGCCAACGGCTGATATCTTGGCTCAGCTCTAACTGAGGCAAAATAGTATTAATATCGCCACGTAATGGCGCATCAGCATGACGTAATTTACTAAATTCAGCGGCATCAATATCAATATGAATCACTTTTGCGTGTGGCGCAAAGGTATCCAATTTTCCGGTTACGCGATCATCAAAACGGGCGCCAACCACAATTAATAAATCCGCTTCTTGTACCACTAGGTTGGCTGCTTTTGTGCCGTGCATACCAAGCATGCCAAGATAATGGGGATCATGGCGTTCGATAGAGCCTAAACCTTTTAAGGTACTGACCGAAGGCATAGGATTAAGGCTTAAAAATTGACGTAACGTATCGGTTGCATGGGCAATTTGTACCCCACCACCGACATACATTACGGGACGATGACTTTGATCTAATAACTGTTGAGCTGCCGTGATAGCTTCACTATTAACCGTTGGAACAGCAGGTGGATCAATAGGAGGTAGTAATTCGGTTGGCGCTTGTGCAAGCTGTACATCTTTGGCTATATCGACAATGACAGGCCCAGGACGACCGGCTTTAGCGACCACAAACGCTTCAGCAAGGGTTGGTGCAAGATCATTAATATCTGTGACCAGATAGCTGTGTTTTGTGCATGATAAAGACATTCCAATCACATCCATTTCTTGGAAAGCATCGGTTCCAATATGGGTGCTGGCAACTTGTCCAGTAATCGCAACTAAGGGGACTGAATCCATAAAGGCGTCAGCAAGTCCTGTGACGAGGTTTGTGGCACCCGGACCTGATGTTGCCATACAGACAGCAACATCTTGGGTGGATCGAGCCATACCAATAGCAGCCATTGCTGCCCCTTGTTCGTGACGGCAGAGGATATGCTCTACTCCACCATCATATAATGCGTCATAAATTGGCATGATGGCACCGCCTGGGTAACCAAATACGGTTTTGATACCCTGCTGATGCAGCGCTTTTACGACTAATTCTGCCCCTGTCATCGCAGCTCCTTGCTTGCTTTGCGAGATCTATTTGAGATGATAACGATTACTCAAATCCATTTGTTGAAAAAAGCCCCCGAACTTCTCAGTGCGGGGGCTTTTTGTTTGCGTCTTTTGCGCTACTTTGCGCCAGCAAATCCCCGCTGCGGTGACATAATCACCACAATGACATTAATAATGAGTACGAGAGATGTTGTTAAGCGCATGTATATTTGTCCAACTTTTGTTGTCTAGTTGTTGCTATATGTTAGTGGTAACACAGACGTCTATCGCATGACAAGCAAAAACTGTGGTTTTTTTAGCAAACAAGCTGCATTTACAGGCATCTTATGAAACCAAAAATAAATTTTTCATTAACAAATGTTTTTGTATCTCAGTGAGGTGATGGTTCATGACGCTTGCGATTGTTCATAGTCGAGCTTGTGTGGGTGTGCAGGCTCCACCTGTGACAGTAGAAGTCCACTTAAGTAACGGGTTGCCAAGTTTTACATTAGTTGGGTTACCTGAAACCACGGTAAAAGAGGCTAAAGATCGGGTTCGAAGTGCAATTATTAATGCGAATTTTGAGTTTCCATCACGACGTATTACTGTCAATTTAGCCCCTGCTGATTTACCTAAAGAAGGCGGGCGATTTGATTTACCTATTGCGTTAGGTATTTTGGCGGCATCAGGTCAGATTCCAACAGATAAATTAGCAGAGCATGAATTTATTGGTGAATTAGCATTATCGGGAGAGTTACGACCAGTAAAGGGGGCGCTTCCTGCCGCTTTAGCTGCTTTAAAGGCGAAACGTTGTTTTGTGGTGCCTGACAGTAATGGCGATCAAGTGGCCCTTGTCGGCAAAGAGGTTCATAAATCGGCATCCAGTTTATTAGCCGTTTGTGGTTATTTATGTGGCCAACAACAATTAGCATTAAATTTTAGTGAACAGATTAAAGAAACAACGGCTCCTTTAGATCGAGATATGCAAGATATTATCGGTCAACAACAAGGTAAACGTGCGTTAGAAATTGCCGCAGCTGGCGGTCACAATGTTTTGTTTCTAGGACCTCCGGGAACGGGTAAAACCATGCTGGCATCAAGATTGTGCGACTTATTACCGCCGATGAGCCATGAAGAAGCGTTAGAAACAGCGGCTGTTACCTCACTCACACCACAATCGTTACATCAAGGGAATTGGTTAAAAAGACCTTTTCGTACGCCACACCATTCGAGCTCTATGGCGGCATTAGTGGGCGGTGGTTCGGTACCCAAACCGGGAGAAATATCGTTGGCGCACAATGGGCTCTTATTTTTAGACGAGATGCCTGAATTTGAACGTAAAGTTTTAGACTCTTTACGTGAGCCATTAGAGTCGGGTCATATTGTGATTTCTCGTGCGACCAGCAAAACAACGTTTCCTGCGCGTTTTCAATTGATCGGTGCGCTGAACCCAAGCCCTTCAGGATATTATGATGGTAACCAAACACGTACCAACCCGCAGGCGATATTACGTTATTTAAGTCGGTTAAGTGGCCCATTACTTGATAGGTTTGATATGTCGATTGAGATCCCAGCCCTACCCCGAGGAACGTTAACTAAAGGGGGAGATCGAGGTGATTCAACAGAAACGATTAAAGCTCGGGTTGATCATGCTCGTCAGCAAATGTTGACTCGCAGTGGTAAGGTGAATGCCTTGTTATCGACGCGAGAGCTAGAACAGTATTGCCCTCTACAACAAGCTGATGCGGCATTTTTAGAAAATGCGCTTCATCAGTTAGGTTTATCGGTACGGGCTTATCATCGGATTATTAAAGTGGCACGTACAATAGCGGATTTGGCAGGAGAGCCTGATATTTCTCGAGGGCACTTAGCGGAAGCGTTAGGCTATCGCTCAATGGATAGGCTGCTTAAGCAGATTAATAGCCAAGTCATATAAGAAAAGTGTCAGTTATTTGGATAATAAAAAAGGGCATCACTGCCCTTTTTTATTTTAGATGAGATTACTTTTTCAGTAAGTAGTTTACTAACTCAAAGTACTCGTCTGCCGATTTGATTTTACCGGTTTGAACAAGGTACTTGTTGTTAACCACAACTGCTGGCACACCAGTTAGGCCTGCATCTTCAAAGGCTTTATCATAACGGTTCACCATTGAATTTACGGCAAAACTATTAAATGCGCCGTCAAATTCAGCCGCAGGAATACCTTCATCAATGAAAATTTGACGCACTTCTTCTTCATTACGTGGTGGTTTGTTCATGGTGTGGATACGGTTAAAGAACACCGGTACCATTTTATCTTGAACACCTAATACCACAGAGGTCGCGAAGGCTTTACTCATCACTTTACCCATAGGGCCACCCATGAATGAAACATGCATTTTTTGTAGTTTTGCATTTTCAGGTAGCTTTGTTTTTAGCTGTTTGATCATAGGTTCAAACTGGTAGCAATGCGGACAGTATAAAGAGAAGAACTCAGTCACAATGGGGGTTTCAGATTTTGGTAGATCGAGAACTTTGTAGTAATCACCTTCAGTAAATTTTGCAGCGTGCACTGAAAATGATAGTAACGCTGCACTAGCTAGCGTGAGTAACTTCTTGAACATTAATATAACTCCCTGATTATCCTTATCACGGTTATAAATATAACCTGAATTTTTATGTTAATACGTTTTTGTGTTTACCACTGTGGCATGAGTTGTAATGGTGCATCATGCAGAGAGGCAATTTGTTCTTTGAATGCAAGCACTTGCCCTTCCCAGTATTTTGCATCAGCAAACCAAGGGAATGCACGGGGAAATGCAGGATCTTGCCAGCGTTTTGCTAACCATGCCATATAATGCACCATTCTAAGACCGCGTAAAGGCTCGATTAGTTGCAATTGACGTTGATCAAAATCTGCAAATTCACCATAAGCTTCAAGTAAAGTATCCAGCTGTGCGAGTTGATCGGCGCGCTCACCGTTTAATAGCATCCATAAATCTTGGACAGCAGGACCATTACGGGCATCATCAAGATCGACGAACATCGGACCATCACGCCATAAAATATTACCAGGGTGACAGTCGCCATGAAGACGAATCGCTTGCCAATCAGTTGACCAATGCTGTTCGAGGTTTTTAATCAGTAGATCAAGATCGGCAAAAAAGACGTTCTTAAGGTGATCGGGAATAAACTGACTGTGCTCTAATAATTTTCGAGGCTGATAGACGTATTCATCTAGCCCCATGGTTGGACGATGCTTAAAAGGCTGGCGTTGTCCCACTAGATGAATACGACCCAAATAGCGACCGACCCATTCTAATTGGTCAAAATTATCAACTTCAAATTGTCTACCGCCGACACTTGGGAATAAAGCAAAACGATGACCATTAAAGGTATGTAGTGTTTTTCCATTGATGTTTAGAGGCGCGGCAACAGGAATTTCATTGTCAGCTAATTCCTGTGTGAACTGGTGCTCTTCTTCAATTTGCTCATCACTCCAACGTTCTGAGCGATAGAATTTGGTGACATAGCGAGCCCCATCTTCCGCTTTAAACTGGTAGACCCGATTTTCGTAACTATTGAGAGCCAGTAATCCTGATTCTGCACGAACATTAATGCTATCTAAGGCATCAAGCAGTAAATCAGGCGTGAGAGTTGAAAAACAAAAGTCGTTTTTTTCCATGGAACAGCCTTAAAGACGGAAATTAAGGCAGCAGTTTACCTTAATCTTGAGATAACAAGAATTAAGGGGCAGGTTTATCCCCCTAGCTAATATGTGTTGTCATTAGTTTAGTGAAGGCTACTAATAAATCGACTATCGGTGCTGAGTGCTAATTATTAATATGTATCACGCTTTGTTAATCACATAATTGTAACGTAAGGCGATGATTAGGCCTAAAATCAGTGCTGAAACTGGTAGTTTGGGCATAAAAAAGCCAGTGAATTTTCACTGGCTTTCAACGTTAAATAATAGCGATATTATTTGATAATGCCGCGAGCGCGTAAGATGGCGGTTTTGAAATCATCTTCACAGTCTTTTGCAAGACCCGGGATCATAGCGTCTTTGTCACTGTTACGCATCTTCAAGTGATAAATCAGTACATCATCAGTGAGTGACTCTAATGGGCCGTTATACTTCGCTTCTTCAGCCAGTTTTAATAAAAACTCCACTAAATTTAGATCAGGATCTTTTTGCCATTCAGGGTGAAGTAGTTCGATGAGTTCATTGACGCGATGCGTTTTCATAGTGACTCCGTAGTTGAGGCTGAGTAATCGTTATTACGATCAAATTGTCATAGTTTTAATAGGGATAAATTATAACAAAGCACACGGGGTTACAATCTGTTGTATGGCGCTGTAATGACAAAACGAAGTAAAAAAAGCAGCCGAAGCTGCTTTATTTCAATCGTTTTATTATCATTACGCGATATTTTGCTTGGCGATTGATGGCAATATTTGCGTGTCTAACTCATCACGCTTTAATTTTATATCGTTATTCGTTAATGAAATTTCAACAACGGCTGTCTGTTTCGTTTTAAAATGTGGAGCATGAGCCGTTGCACGAAGGCGTGAAGGGCTACGAGGGGTACTTACATACCTGACGGGAGATGCTGGTCGCATAAATCACCTGTTGTCAGGCTCGTCCATGGCCAGATGTTAGCAAGCTGATCGCTGAAGGGAAAATTCCCTACTGGGTTTACCCCATCCATCAGTATATCGCTTGGTTGTTAATCAGTTTGCGCCGAGAATAACAATAGCAATTTTAAAAGTCGAGTAAAAAGTAGCCGCTAAAATGCTAAGATTGAAGCATTAAGATGGATGATTCAGCATGCTGAAAAAAAAGGGCAGTAAAAGTGCTTTAGCTTGCTGTATTCAGATCCGTTTATGTTGTAATACGATGTTTGTGTTACACAGCAGATATCTTATGGAATAACTACATTATAAAAGAAGCCTTTGGAGAGGATGTATGGAGCAAGAGCAGCGACGCATTGTTGCCAACCGAAACTTATCTTATCGATTAGCTGAGTCTATAGGTCGTCGTATTTTGGCGGGAGAAACAGCGCCTGGTGATATTTTACCGGGTGAAGTCGAATTAGGTGACATGTATGGTGTAAGCCGTACTGCTGTTCGTGAGGCAATCAAAATGTTGGCTGCCAAAGGAATGGTGTTGCCTCGGCCACGTATTGGTACACGCGTGATGCCGAAAAAGAATTGGAACTATCTTGATCAAGATTTACTGGCTTGGTTAGATTTTGATGCCGATTCTGAATTATTAGAGGAATATCAACAAGCGCGTTTGATGCTAGAGCCAGAAGCGGCAGCATTAGCAGCTATTCATGCAACAGATGAAGAGCGTAAAGAGCTACAAGAGCTGTTGAGTGAAATGCATGAAATGGGCGATAACTTTGATCAAGAACGTTGGATTGAAGTCGATACACGTTTCCATCAACTGATTTATTTTTCCTCAGGAAATCATTTTATTAGTCCGTTTGGTAACTTGTTTAAAGCGGTATTTGAAAACTACTTCCGTGTTGTTACGCGTGAACGTATTTTAAAACTTGATGCTCACCAACAAATCGTTGATGGCATTGTTGCTCGCGATCCAGATGCTGCTCGACAAGCCACCTTGTTACTACTGCAAAAATAATAATTAACGGAGTATCGCTTATCTATCACGAGCACTCCGTTTTTATTACACATATTTTTATCTCATCATTATAAATATCACGATTCCTGACTTGCTTATTTTCAGCTTACAAGTGTAAGCTGAGCGGTATAGTTATAGCAGCATAATGTCATGTTAGCGTGAGGTAGTTGAGTGATGAGCAAATCGGTGACAACTGAACAAGGGTACTCAGTCGCAGAAGAAGTTGCGAACAGTATAAGCCATGGGATCGGGCTGTTATTTGGCTTGTTTGGGTTATATTTACTACTTGAGAAAGCATTTTCTGTTAATGCTGATACGTTAAGTATTATCAGCTATACCGTGTATGCGGTGAGTATGATATTGCTCTATTTAGCTTCTACTCTCTACCATTCGATTTCATCCCCTAAAGCGAAACGCGCGTTAAAAACTTTCGATCATTGTGCGATTTATCTTCTTATTGCTGGTACTTATACGCCTTTTTTATTGATTTCTTTGCGTACGCCATTAGCCATTGGTTTGATGAGCGTGATTTGGGGACTGGCGATAATCGGTATTATTGCCAAAATTGCATTTGTTTATCGATTTGAGAAATTATCACTGATCACTTATTTAACCATGGGTTGGCTATCGCTAATTATGATTTATCAATTAGCACTTATTTTATCGACTGGTGGTCTAGTGTTACTTGCTTTAGGCGGCGTGATTTATTCACTAGGGGTGATTTTCTACGTCAATAAACGCATTCCGTATAACCATGCAATTTGGCATTTATTTGTATTAGGTGGATCTATTTGCCATTTTTGTGCGATTTATTTCTACGTCAAACCTATGTAGATCATCGCGATGTAATGGATAAAAAAGGGAGCGCAATGCGCTCCCTTTTTGTTTTTAGTGTTATTAGTCTCGCCAAAATGCAGGTGAAAACACTACTAACACAGTCAAAATTTCTAAACGTCCCATCAACATACCTAAACTTAAGGTCCACTTTGATAAATCAGGCAAACTCGCGAAGTTACCTGTTGGACCGATAATGCTCCCCATCCCCGGTCCTACGTTAGCAACAGCGGTAACAGCACCTGTAATGCTGGTGATGGGATCAAGCCCTTGCAGACCTAATATCGCAGCAATGAAGATAATGGTCATGATAAAGGTCAATACTAATGCGACAACCGAGCGCACAATATCGTCAGTGACAGGTCTGTCATTATAGCGTTGGACAAATAGCGCCGATGGGTGGATAGATTGCATAATTTGCTTACGTAGTAAGGCAAATGCAATCTGGAATCGAAAGATTTTTATTCCGCCACTGGTCGACCCTGAGCAAGCGCCTACCAATAAAGTGAAGGCGAAAATAATACTCGGCAATGGTCCCCATGCGGTGAAATCTCCCAAGCCAAAACCTGTGGTTGTCACAACAGAAATGATGTTGAAAAATGATAATCGCAGCGAATCCATCAACGAATAATCTTTATTGAAGAACAAGCATGCAGCCACAATTAAACTGGCAACGGTCACAAACAAGGCATAGCCTTTTACTTGAGCATCACCAAATAAGGTTTTTGGATGGCGTTTTTTCAAGGCTTGGACAAACAGCAAAAATGGCAAGCCGCCAGCAAACATGAAAAACGTAGCAACCCATTGTGCACTGTGCGAGAAGTGATTCATGGAACCATCAGAAGTGGAATAACCGCCCGTCGAAATGGTTGTGAAAGCATGGTTAATGGCATCAAATGTATTCATCCCTGCAAACATAAACGAGATAATGCAGAGCAAGGTTAACGTGAGATAAACATTAACAATATTCTTCGCAACGCTCTTGGTTCGAGGTGAGCTTTTATCTGACCAATCTGATGATTCGGTTTGGAATAAACGCATACCACCGACGTTCAGCATCGGGAGGATAGCTACTGCCATCACGATAAAGCCAACCCCACCAAGCCATTGCAGTGTTGATCGCCACAGCAAAATACTGGGTGCCATATCATCTAAACCACTTAAGACGGTAGAGCCCGTTGTGGTGATCCCTGACATGGTTTCAAAGTAAGCATCGGTAAAACTAATGTGATTAATAAACACAAAAGGTAAGGCCGCAAAAGCACTGGCGACAGTCCAAACTAAGGTCGTGATCAAGAACATGTCTCGCACACTAAGTTTAAACTCTGGGGTTTTACCTAAAGTTAAAAATAAAAAGGCAACAGAATGGGTGATCAGCACCGCGGTGGCGAAATCAATAAACCCTTCTGTACCGGTAAAAAAAGCGACTAATGTCGGCACGTACATGAACAGGGCTAGCTTAGACAGCACTAACCCTAGTACAAACAGTATGGGACGATAATTAACCATGATCAGTTACAAGAAGAAAGGACTAGGTTGGAAGAGGCGTTCAACATCAGGGATGTACTTCTTATCAACAAGGAACATCACCACGTGATCGTTTTGCTCGATGACAGTACGGTCATGGGCGATTAACACTTCTTCACCACGGACAACAGCACCAATTGTGGTACCCGGTGGTAACTTAATATCGCTGATTGCACGACCAACTACTTTAGAGGTACTGGAGTCACCATGAGCGATTGCTTCAATGGCTTCTGCAGCGCCACGACGCAATGATGATACATTAACGATATCGGCTTTTCGCACGTGGGTTAATAACGCTGAAATTGTCGCTTGTTGCGGTGAAATCGCAATATCAATCGTACCGCCTTGCACCAAATCAACGTAAGCGCCGCGCTGGATAAGCACCATTACTTTCTTTGCGCCCATACGCTTAGCAAGCATGGCTGACATGATGTTGGCTTCATCATCGTTAGTAACCGCAATAAAGACATCGATCTGCTCGATATGCTCTTCACTTAGCAATTCCTGATCTGAGGCATCACCACAAAATACGATGGTATTTTGTAGCATTTCAGACAAGTTCTCAGCACGCTCTTGATTACGTTCAATCAGTTTAATGCTGTAGCTTTGCTCTAAACGACGAGCTAAACCAGCACCAACGTTACCACCACCAACAATCATTAAACGCTTATAAGGTTTCTCTAGGCGCTGAAGTTCACTCATTACTGAACGAATATGGTTACTTGCGGCGACAAAGAAGACTTCATCATCAGCTTCAATGATCGTGGTACCTTGTGGACGAATCGGTTTACCTTGACGGAAAATCGCCGCTACGCGGGTATCAATATGTGGCATGTGTTCACGCAATGCAGATAATGCATTACCAACCAGTGGACCGCCATAGTAAGCTTTTACCGCAACAAGACCGACTTTCTCTTCTGCAAAGCTAACAACCTGTAATGCGCCTGGGTATTCAATCAGTTTTTCAATGTAATCGGTCACCAATTCTTCTGGGGCGATTAAGTGATCAACAGGAACTGCATCAGATTGAAACAGTTGTTCTTTTTCTCGTAAATATTCAGGTGAACGAATACGAGCAACACGGTTAGGCGTATTGAAAAGAGAGAACGCAATTTGACATGCGATCATGTTTGTTTCATCGGAGTTCGTGACAGATACCAACATATCAGCATCTTGAGCCCCTGCTTCTCGTAACGTACGAGGGTGACTGGCAAAGCCTTGTACAACTCGGAGGTCGTATTTATCTTGCAGTTCACGCAGACGCTCGGGATCCTTATCAACGATAGTGATATCGTTATTCTCACCAACCAAGTTTTCAGCAAGGGTGCCGCCAACTTGTCCGGCACCGAGAATAATAATTTTCATAGTCTATGCCTGATGTAAATGCCTGTAGAGATCAGCTGTAAGTACAACGTTCTGATCGGCGTTATAAAATATGAAAAAGCGGAATCTTGAGAGCAAGTTCCGCTTTTATTTAAACAATGATTACTCTGCTTTTGTCAGTACAGCGTAGTAAAAACCATCCATCGACTCTTCACCTGGCAGAATTTGACGACCAGGTTTCGCTGGATCGCTGCCAATTAATGTCGCATCTGACGTTCGTGCTAAAAACGCTTTTACCTGATCGCAGTTTTCTTGTGGCGTAATAGAGCATGTCGCGTAAACCAACGTACCGCCCGGTTTTAATTGCAGCCACATTGCGTCAAAGATCTCTGCTTGAAGTGTTGCCAGTGCCGCAATATCTTCGCCACGACGTAGCCACTTAATATCTGGGTGACGACGAATAACCCCCGTCGCTGAACATGGCGCATCTAGCAAAATACGATCAAATTTGTCACCTTGCCACCATTGTTCTGGGTAACGGGCATCAGCACATAATACGGTTGCATCAAGCTTCAAACGTGCCAAGTTTTCGTGTACACGTTTAAGGCGATTTTCATCACAGTCAATCGCAACCACTTTGGTTGATGGTACATGCTCCATGATGTGGGCTGTTTTACCACCAGGGGCTGCGCAGCAATCAAGAATTAATTCACCCGCTTTAGGCTGTAAATAATCCACCGCTAACTGAGCGGCAGCATCTTGTACCGAGACCCAGCCATCACTAAAGCCAGGAAGTTGAGTTACATCGCATGGCGAAACTAAACGTAGCGCATCTGCGGCTTGTGGGTGTAACTCGGTTGCAATGTCTTCGGCATCTAATAAAGCGCGGTAGGCATCTCGAGTATTGTGTTGGCGATTAACACGTAGCCACATCGGTGCTTTGGTGTTATTCGCATCACAGATATCAGCAAATTGCTCGGGATAGCTTTCTTTTAATAACTTTAATAGCCAGCTTGGATGACCATATTTACCCGCATCATGGCTGATAGCTTGCGCATCTAAGGTTTCTTGTTGACGCTGATAATTACGTAAAATAGCGTTAATAAGCCCGCGAAGTTGTGGCTTTTTAAGTGTTTTCGTTGCATTTACTGTTTCAGCTACTGCGGCATGTGCTGGAATTCGCATGTACCCGAGTTGATATAAGCCCACTAAAATTAAGTGGTGGAATACGCGTTGCTTACCTTTTAACGGCTTATCCATTAACGCTTGGGTAATAGATTCTAAGCGAGGAAGCCAGCGAAGTACGCCATAGCAGATCTCTTGCAATAAAGCGTGGTCACGCTCTCTGATATCTTGTTGCGCAGCAGGAAGTGCGGCGGATAATGACTGCCCTTGATCGACGACCTGATAAATAACTTTGGCCGCTGTGGCTCTTACATTCATAGCTGTTTCCTGAACTCGCCGTTAGTGCTGGCGATAACAATGTGGAACTTAAAAAGAAAAGCCAGTGACTAAACACTGGCCTTGATATTTATAACTGAGCGCCAGATTCAAACCATTCTCGACGAGAATTAAGCAAATCTGCTGCTGTCATCGCTTTCTTACCCGGTGGTTGAAGCGATAATAAGCGCAATGCGCCATTACCTGTCGCAACTAAGATACCTTGCTTATCAGCAGATAAAATTGTACCAGGTGCTTTACCTTGATTGTCAGCTTCAACAACCGCTTGCCAAACTTTGATGTTTTGCTCAGCAACGGTGAAGTAACTCATTGGCCACGGGTTAAATGCACGAACACAGCGTTCAATTGCAGCAGCATCCATTGTCCAATCAATAAACGCTTCTTCTTTACTCAGCTTCTTGGCGTAATTCGCTAGCTCATCGTCTTGCTTAACGGCTACGGCAGTGCCATTAGCAATATCAGATAAGCAATCAATTAAGGCATCAGGGCCAAGATCAGCTAATTTTTCGTACATGGTAGCGCTAGTATCTGACGCTTCAATTGGCAAGGTTGCCACTTTTAGCATGTCACCTGTATCGAGGCCGATATCCATCTGCATGATAGTTACGCCAGTTTCAGTATCTCCCGCCCAAATAGAGCGTTGGATCGGCGCTGCACCACGCCAACGTGGAAGAATAGAACCGTGTACATTAATACAACCTAAACGTGGCGTATCTAATACTTCTTGCGGTAATAATAAGCCGTATGCCACCACAACCATGATATCTGCTTCAATGGCAGCTAATTCTTGTTGTGCTTCTTCATTGCGTAATGAAGCTGGTTGATAAACCGGAATATCATGTTCAAGCGCGATATTTTTAACTGGGCTTGCCGTTAGTTTTTTACCACGACCAGCTGGGCGATCAGGTTGAGTGTAAACAGCAACAACTTGGTGCTGTGAAGACAACAACGCCGCCAAATGACGGGCGGCGAAGTCAGGAGTACCAGCAAAAACGATGCGTAATGGTTTGCTCAAGGTAACCTCTAAATAATTAGTTTTTTGCGTTATGGCGTTTAATTTTTTCTAGTTTCTGTTTAATGCGCTGACGTTTTAAAGGTGATAAATAGTCAACAAATAGCTTGCCAGCTAAGTGATCTAATTCATGTTGTACACAAATAGCCAATAAGCCATCAGCTTTGAAGCTGTATTCTTTACCGTCACGATCCAGCGCAGTAACACTTACGCCTGCTGCACGTGGTACAAAACCTCGCGCGGTAGGAACTGATAAACAACCTTCTTCGATACCATCTTCGCCGTGTTCTTCAGTGATTTCAGGGTTCACTAGTACCATAGGTTGGTTACGTTCTTCTGATACGTCAATCACTACAATACGTTGGTGAATATCAACTTGTGTTGCTGCGAGGCCAATACCTTCTTCGTCGTACATGGTCTCCAACATATCATCGATAATTGTTTGGATTTCAGGTGTTATCGCTTCGACTGGTTTAGCTACAGTACGTAGGCGTTCATCAGGAAAGGTTAGAACGTGTAATACAGACATAAGGACTCGAATTCGTTAACGGAAACTAAAAAATAAAACGCTGTTGGTCTAATTCTAGTCATTTTAAAGATCAAATAACAGTACCGAATTTTTTGTCATAGGTGAAAGACAAAGAATGAAAAAGCGTTCGTCAGTATTTTATTGGCAAAGTGATTAGTGTTAGCCGTAAGCAAACTTGACGCTATTGAGTTGCAACAGTTATCTATAAATAGTGACGTGAACCGAAAAGCGCTTTTTGCTCTTTGTTAAAAAGTCGACATATCAATAGGCTAATGCCAGTCTGAGACAATAAACGTATTTTATCTGTTACAAGGCGGAGCCTTGTAATGTGTTGTGTTATCCAAGGAAGCGATCTCATGAAGCCATTGGGCATTATTCTAAGCTTTATGCTTTTTATCCCCTCACTTTTTGCCGCGCCAGCTCCATTACTTCGAAATAATGTGCCTGATGTTTATATTGTTAAAAAAGGCGACACGTTATGGGATATCTCTGGCGTGTTTCTCGAAAATCCATGGTCTTGGCCTCAATTATGGGAAAAGAACAGTTACATTAAAAACCCACACCTGATTTACCCTGGCGATCGTCTTCATCTTATTTGGGTCAACGGACAGCCGAAGTTAAGTTTGAAAAAACACGTGAAATTATCTCCGAAAGCTCGCGTGATACGTGATCCTATTACGACGCTACCTGGCTATCTCATGCTTGAATATGTTGCTGAAAATAAATTGATCAGCCATGAGTCGGCCAAGACACAACCACAAGTGTTAGGCTCAAGCGACGAGCGTGGTTACTTGTCTGTCGGTGATATTGTATGGGCAGATCAGCCTTTAGCACCAACAACACAATGGCGTGCTTACCGTATTGAAGAATCGTTTACACGTAATGATTCAGCAACGGAGGCAAATCCTGAAGTTGATGCAAAGGTAATGACATTAAAGGAAATTGCCGATTTAACCGTCACTGCAGCCGATGATAAAACCAGTCAATTACGGGTTGATACTTACCGTCAGGAAATCAGTCAAAACGATATTTTATTACCATTATTAGTGAGCGGAGAGCCTAACTTATCGTTTTCACCTTCAACACCGCCAGAGTCGATGACAGCAAATGTGATCGGGCAACTTGAAGGGCGTAGCTACATTTCTAGCTTTGATGTTGTGGTATTAGATCGTGGGCATTTAGATGGTGTGGAATCAGGTTTTGTATTTGATTTATATAAACAAGGCGCCAAAGTTCAAGGTAAAAAAGGCAGTTACCATTATAAAGATAATCCATTAGCTGGCTCTACCCAGTTGGGAGACGTCTCTGTGGGTAAATTAATGGTGCTTCGTCCTTATGAGTACTTTAGCTTAGCTGTGGTGATGCAAAGTTTAGAACCATTCAAGCCGGGTGTTATTGCTGTTCCACCAACGCGTTAAGATCTCAATGAGTGAATCACTCTACCCATGGTTAGTATTAGCGATGACCCCGTATTTAGGTGGTCATCGCATCAATAAACTCTTGCGTCATGTTTCGGCGCAACAATGTGTTGGTTCTTCATTTGAGCAATTGTGTCAGTTGGGTTTAACTCACCAACAAGCCACTGCGATTACTTCACCCAATCAACAACGTATAGATCAAGCGTTGCGTTGGCAGCAACACCCAGATCAACATATTTTGACTCTAGACTCTCCTGCCTACCCTTATTTACTTAAACAAATATCATCTCCACCGCCACTGTTATTTGTCCGCGGTGAGGCCGCTTATTTAGCTCAACCACAAGTGGCGATTATTGGTAGCCGAGCCGCTTCCATTGATGGTCGAGAGGCAGCATTTAATTTCGGTTATGCACTAGGGCAAGCGGAGTATGTGGTTACTAGTGGACTTGCTTTAGGAATTGATGGACAAGCCCATTTAGGAGCGTTGAAGTCCGGCGGTGCTACCGTTGCGGTATTAGGCTCTGGTTTAGATCAGGTTTATCCTGCTCGCCATCGTCAGTTAGCGAATGAGATTGTAGAGCAAGGTGCATTAGTTTCAGAGTTTTGGCCTGATGAAAAACCTCGCCCACAAAATTTTCCGCGTCGCAATCGAGTGATCAGTGGTTTGTCGACAGGCGTATTGGTAGTTGAAGCGGCAGAAAAAAGCGGCTCACTGATTACTGCGCGTTATGCGCTAGAACAAGGGCGAGAAGTTTTTGCCCTTCCCGGCTCTATCTATAATGCGCAAAGTCGAGGCTGTAACGCATTGATAAAATCTGGTGCTAAACTGGTAGAAAGCCCCGCAGATATCTTCAATGAAGTCGGAACCTTAACTGAGTGCGCAATAAATAATCAAATAGGCTTGCCTTTGCCACAACCTGAAAATGAAGAATTGCCATTTCCAGCTCTGTTGGCTAACGTAGGCACCGAAGCAACACCCGTAGATGTAGTTGCTGAACGCTGTGAACAGCCTGTCCATGAAGTATTAACCCAACTTTTAGAGTTGGAATTACTGGGCTTGGTCAGTGCAGTACCTGGTGGTTATGTCAGAACGAGGAGGAGCTAGTCATGATGGACATTCTTATGTACCTGTTTGAAACTTACATCCAAAGTGATGCTGAGTTGATGTTTGATCAAGATGAACTTTCCGAAGAGTTAATTCGTGCTGGGTTCCATCAAGATGATATTTATAAAGCGCTTAATTGGTTGGAACAACTCGCAGCGTTACAAGAAACTGAACATACTCCTTATGTAAATAATTGCGCAGCAACATCAATGCGTGTGTATACCGAGCAAGAGATGATCCGTATGGATGTTACTTGTCGCGGTTTCTTGATGTATCTTGAGCAAATCCATGTGCTAAATGCCGATACCCGTGAAATGGTGATTGATCGGATCATGGAGCTCGATACCAATGAATTTTCATTAGATGATTTGAAGTGGATTATCTTAATGGTGCTGTTTAATGCCCCCGGTAATGAAACAGCGTATAGCCAGATGGAAGAGTTGCTATACGGTGCGGAAGACGGTGCAGTGCATTAAAGTTAGCGGGCCTTAAAGTGGCCCGTTATTGTATCTATGCTATTTGTCGCGATAGCGTGTAAAACGCGATATTCCTTTTTAAGCGAGCAGTAATGACAACCAATAATCCACCTTTGTTCTCTGCCCATGAGCAGGCGTTATCACATACACCGTGCCCACAATGTGGTGGCGAATTAGTGATGCGATTTGGTAAGCGTGGTCCTTTTCTTGGTTGCGATCATTATCCGAGTTGTGACTATATTCAGCCATTAAATCACAACGATGGACATGTAGTGAAAGAGCTCGATATGCCTTGTCCTGAATGTGAGAGTCCATTGGTATTACGCCAAGGTCGTTATGGGATGTTTATTGGGTGTTCAGCATACCCTGCTTGTCACTATTTAGCCTCAACGGAAAAGAAAGCAGAGAATACCGATGTTGGATGTCCTGAATGTCATAAAGGCCATTTAACTGAGCGTAAGTCCCGTTATGGTAAAGTGTTTTATGCCTGTGATCAGTATCCAAGCTGTCGCTTTGCGGTGAATAACAAACCCGTTGTCGGTACGTGTCAACAATGTGGTTTTGGTTTGTTAATTGAAAAAAAATTAGCCAGTTGTGTGAAACTGCAATGTGCAGATAGAAAGTGCCATGCTTATCAAGATCCTGAGAACGCTGATAAAACAGTATAAAAAAAGCCTGCTCAGACGCAGGCTTTTTAAATTGGAGTAAATATTAACGCGGCAATGCGGGGAAATCGTTCTTATCCAGTAAGCTTGATAACATGATCAAACGATACTGCAATTGCTCTGGTGTATCCGCACACACGTTGATGTGCCCCATTTTACGTCCCGCTCGTTTTTCTTTACCGTACCAGTGTACATGACAACCTTCTTGGGCATAAACCGCATCAGGGACGCTATCTAAACCTAAGATATTGATCATCGCACTTGGACGAGTTATTTGAGTACAACCAAGAGGAAAATCACATACTGCGCGTAAGTGGTTTTCAAACTGACATGTTTCTGCACCTTGTTGCGTCCAGTGACCTGAGTTATGAACCCGTGGTGCGATTTCGTTTACCAGTAGTTCGCCATCGAGATCGAAAAACTCGATAGCTAACACGCCGACATAATCAAGGCTATTAGCGACGGCACGGAACATGTTATCGGCTTGCGCTTGCAGTGGTGAATCACCCACAATAGCAGTTGATAAACTCAGTACGCCATCAGTATGGACATTCTCAGTTAAGTTAAATACCTGAATATCACCACTGCGATTACGGGCACCAATCAATGATACTTCGCGTTGAAAAGGAATAAATTGCTCAGCAACAATAGCCTGATTAGGAGAATCAGCAATACATTGTGCCATTTCAGGCCAAATATCATCAATCTGTGCGCTTTCTTTTAAGCGCCACTGCCCTTTACCGTCGTAGCCACCTAATGCACTTTTTAAAACCAGCGGTAACCCGATTTTTTCAATTGCAGTAAGAAGATCTGCACGTTCAGTGATTTCATGGTATTTAGCATTGCGCACGCCAGCATTATCCAATAACGCTTTTTCTAGACGACGATCGCCACCGGCTTTGATTGCTTCTGGCGTTGGGAAGAACTTCTCGCTGGCAGCACAAATATCTAAAATATTGTGAGGAATATGTTCAAACTCGGCAGTGATCGCATCAACGTCATTAATCGCTTCAACGAGCGAGTTCGACATTGCTTGTTGGGTAAGAGGATGAACCACTTTATCACTCTCTACATCATAAGCGATCACATTGATGTTAAGAGGAGCGCCAGCCAGTGCCATCATACGGGCAAGTTGGCCAGCACCAAGGACTAGCACATTATTCATTATGCATCCTCTGCTGGATTTGGGTTGCTTAATACCGTTTCTGTTTGCTCTTTGCGGAAAGCATCAATAGCGGCCAGTACTTGCTCATCTTGAGTGCCGATAATTTGTGCGGCTAATAGACCTGCATTGGCAGCCCCTGCATCACCAATTGCTAAGGTACCAACAGCAATACCTTTGGGCATTTGAACGATAGAAAGTAATGAATCCATTCCTTTTAGTGCACGTGATTGCACTGGTACGCCTAATACAGGCACGCTAGTGAAAGCCGCTGTCATCCCCGGTAAGTGAGCTGCACCGCCAGCACCTGCGATGATCACTTTAATGCCACGCTCTTGTGCACTTTCAGCGTATTCGGCTAGTAAATGTGGCGTGCGGTGAGCCGAAACGACCTTTGTCTCATAAGGAACATTGAAACGATCAAGCATCTCAGCCGCATGTTGCATGGTTGGCCAATCAGATTTTGAACCCATGATAATTCCAACTTTCATCTCATTCTCCTTCAGGTCATAACTTAACATCGTGTTGATGGCTGCATTATACGGTGATTTAGCTCAAAGGAAAACGTTTGCGTCGTGAATATTGACTGTCTTATAACCTAGCATGGAGTTGTGACTAAGGAGTAGGTAGAATGAAATTGAGAAAGTAAAACAACAATATTTGCTGAACAAATAATGAGGATACTGTGGAGAATTTTGCTCAAGTTGTCGCGGCCTTAAAGCAAGGTGAAGTGATCGGGTACCCAACCGAAGCGGTGTTTGGTGTAGGCTGTGATCCGGATAATCAAGAAGCGGTTGAAAAACTATTAGCGATCAAACAACGCCCAGTTGAAAAGGGCTTAATTTTGATCGCGGCTAATTACGATCAGCTGCTGTCATATATTGATGAAAGCCAATTGACCGAACAACAAAAACAAACCGTGATGGCAACATGGCCAGGACCTGTGACTTGGGTAATGCCGACTAAGCCTAATGTTCCCTCGTTTTTGACGGGGCAATTTACCACGATTGCGGTACGTGTGAGTGATCATCCACTCGTGCAACGCTTATGTTTGGAGTTTGGTAAACCAATCACCTCAACCAGCGCAAATTTAACAGGCCAAGAGCCTGGCCGAACAGCGCAAGAAGTTGAACAACAGTTAGGACATTGTTTAGCTGCAATCCTGCAAGGTGAAACAGGCGGACGCACCAATCCTTCCGAGATACGTGATGCGCTTAATGGCAATATCTTCCGTCAAGGGTAAGGGATAAAGAGTATGGATAGCCAAGTAGATAAAAGTGCAGTTAAAGCCTTTTTGTTGGATTTACAAGATCGTATTTGCCAAGCATTAGAGCAACAAGAAACAACCGTCGCGTTTGAACAAGACCAATGGCAGCGTGAAGAAGGTGGCGGTGGTCGTAGTCGTGTATTACGTGATGGCGAAATCTTCGAGCAAGCAGGTGTGAATTTTTCTCATGTTTATGGTGCTGAAATGCCAGCTTCTGCAACAGCACATCGCCCAGAATTAGCAGGTCGTCGTTTTGAAGCGATGGGCGTGTCATTGGTTATTCACCCTCGCAACCCTTATGTGCCAACCTCTCATGCCAATGTTCGCTTCTTTATCGCAGAAAAAGATGGTGAAGCTCCGGTTTGGTGGTTTGGTGGTGGCTTTGATCTTACCCCTTTCTATCCTTTCGAAGAAGATTGCCAACACTGGCATGATACAGCTAAACAGTTGTGTGCGCCGTTTGGTGATGATGTTTATCAACAGCACAAAGCATGGTGTGATAAATACTTCTTCTTACCGCACCGTAATGAAACCCGCGGTGTAGGCGGTCTATTCTTTGATGATCTCAATCAATGGGGATTTGATAAAAGTTTTGCTTATATGCAAGCGGTAGGTAATGGTTTTATTAATGCCTACATGCCGATAGTACAACAGCGTTATTATCTACCCTATGGTGAACGTGAACGGGAGTTTCAGTTATACCGTCGTGGACGTTATGTCGAATTTAATTTGGTTTATGATCGTGGCACTTTGTTTGGTTTACAGAGTGGCGGAAGAACGGAATCTATTTTAATGTCGATGCCACCATTAGCACGTTGGGAGTACTGCTATGAACCAGAGCCCAATTCAGCAGAAGCGCGACTGTATCAAGATTATTTAAAACCACGAGAGTGGTAATCAATTATTGAGCTCAGATCACGGAGTGATAGAGCCTTCTTAATATAAAGAGAGAATTAGTATATGGATAAGTACGTCGTATTTGGTAACCCAATCGGACAAAGTAAATCTCCATTCATTCATACATTATTTGCCCGTCAAACGAGTCAACAGATGACATATACCAGTCAACTTGTTGCCATTGATAGTTTTGTGCAAGCGGCAGATATGTTTTTTAATGATGGTGGTAAAGGTTGTAACATTACGGTGCCATTTAAAGAGCAAGCTTATCAATATGCGACCAAGCTAACTGAACGTGCTCGCTTGGCTGGTGCCGTAAATACACTTAAGAAATTGGATGACGGCGGTGTATTAGGTGATAACACTGATGGTGAAGGCCTTGTTCAAGATCTGATCAATCAACAGGTCGAATTAAAAGATCAACGCATCTTATTGTTAGGCGCCGGTGGTGCTGCTCGTGGTGTGATTTTGCCATTATTAGCACAGCAACCTAAACAATTGGTTGTAGCCAACCGCACAGTAAGCAAAGCAAAACAATTGGCAGAGCTGTTTTCTTCTTACGGTAATGTTGTTGCACTAGAGCAAGCCGAACTTGAAAACCAAACCTTTGATGTGATCATCAATTCAACGTCAGCCAGCTTATCTGGGGATGTGCCAATGATATCACCAACGGTGATTGGTACGAATACCACGTGCTATGACATGGTTTATGGCTCAGCGATAACCTCTTTTAATTGTTGGGCAAAAGAGCATGGCGCAGTTAAAGTGTTAGATGGGTTAGGGATGCTCGTTGGGCAAGCTGCGGAAAGTTTCATGTTATGGCGCGGGCTTCGTCCGGGAGCTAAACAAGTACAACGTGAGTTGCGCCGAACTTTACAAGAGTAAAAGTAATGAACCAAGATATTCTATTTTCAGATATTCAATCATGGGATGCTGTTCGACAAGCCGTTAACTTCCCTGCTCAGCAAGGCGGCGCACTGATCATCTGTTGGGTAACCTTAAACTGGCTACAACAGCACAGTGGTAAACCCTTAAATAACGAAGCTGATATCCTCGCTGAATTTTCTTCAATGCGTTTTGATCTTGAAGAGTTGGCTGAAGTGATGATTGAAGACGAATCTTTTGATGATGACGGCGATATCGTTATCGAGTAAAAGTACAAACAAATAAGTAAGCCCTATCATAAGATGAGGCTTACCTTTCGTTTTTATCTCTATCTATAGGTCGCAAAGATATTCATTCTTTAAAATGACATAATTATTAGCAGAGCGAGGTAAGAATGCTTTTTCTTTTTCCGTTAATGGGCGTGTTTGTTTAACAGGGCTACCAACATATAAAAAGCCCGACACTAAACGTTTATTTGGTGGAACTAAACTGCCTGCACCAATGATGACATCATCTTCAACAACAGCCCCGTCTAAAATAATCGCGCCCATACCCACTAAAACACGATGTCCTATTTGGCAACCATGTAACATCGCTTTATGCCCCACTGTCACATCATCACCAATAATAAGAGGAAACCCCTTAGGATTACCTTCACTTATACGGCTGACATGAAGCACTGTACCATCTTGGATGTTGGTGCGTTTACCGATAGTGATGTAGTTCACATCGCCACGCGCAGCGACTAAAGGCCAAATACTACTATCATCATCACAGCGAATATCCCCCACTAAAACACAAGATGGATCAACATAGACACTATTTCCCAGTGTTGGATGAATATTTTTATAGCTACGTAATGAGGAAGTCATAGTAATACCTGTATCGGGGACGGATTTTTAACCAAGAGTAACTAAATAGACGTGCGAATTGTAGTCAATCAATAGCACTCTGATCGTTATTTGTTCGTGTGGTTAAATATGTCAGAATTATTTCACTTTAGCCCTTGCTAATGTGATCGAACTCTCTATACTACGACCCCACTGACACGGACAACGGCGCAAGCGGTTACCGAGTTCAGT